>JAHHDR010000036.1 GCA_019739215.1 Rhizobium sp. | reverse complement strand
CTCAATGCCCCGCCATATGCTGGGCCGATCGTGTTTCGATCGGTGTCCCTCGATCGGAGGGACCACGTAGCTTATGGTGCCCACCGGACATCACCGCCACGCGGTCGGCAAGTTCGAGGATCTCATCCAGATCCTCCGACACCAGCAGCACCGCCGCGCCCCGGTTTGCGGGCCTCCATGATCTGCGAGCGGATGTCCGGCGGACCGAGGCGAAATCCAGGCCGAAGCACGGATTGGGCCCACGATCAAGCACGTCGACATCGCCCGAAAAGCTCCCGGGCGAGGATCGCACGCTGGACATTGCCGCCCGACAGCGCCTCGATCGGCGAATCCGGCGAGGTGGTCTTGACGTTATAGCGTGCGATCAGGTCCTCGGCTTTCTTCCTCAGTGGCCCGGGCTTCATCCACCAGCCGAAGCTCGCGATCGGCGGCTTGTCGTAGGTTGCGGAACGCGATGTTTTCGGCTACGGCTCATCCGCGGCACGGCGGCATTCTTCAGCGGCTCTTCCTGCAGTCCGAACACCTTGAAGCGCGCGAAAATTGCCCCGCGTCGGCGTGAAATCCTGGCCGTTGGACGAAGATCTGCCCCTGCGACAGCTGCCTCTGGCCCGAGAGCGCCTCGAACCAGCGCCGACTGGCCGTTGCCCGACACCCCGGCGATGCCGGACGATCTCGCCGGACCTGACCTTGAGGTTGATGGCATGGATCGCCGGCAGCCCGATCTCGTCCTCGGCGAAACAGGCCGGCGAGATTCGAGCACGTCCTTCTTCGCCGTCATGGCCACGCGAACGGCGGCGTTCCTTCACCTCGGTGTCGCCGATCATCATGCGGCTCATGTCCTCGACGGTGGAGGTCTTTGCATCGCCGTCGCCGGTCATCCGCCCCGCGCCTGAGCACGGTGAAGCGGTCGCAGAAGGTCTTCACCTCGCGGAACTTGTGGGAGATCATTAGCACGGTGATTTTCGCCGCGCTCGGTCATGCCGCGCAAGAGGCCGAGCATCTCGTCGGCCTCGCCCGGGGTGAGAACGGAGGTCGGCTCGTCCAGGATCATGAAGCGCTGGTCGAGATAGAGCAGCTTCAGGATTTCGAGCTTTTGCTTCTCACCGGCCGAAAGTTGAGACACCTGCGTGTCCATCGGCACGCGGAAGGGCATCGTCCTCCATGAAGGTATCGAGTGCCTTTCGCTCCTTCGCCCAGTCGAATGACCGTGGGCACGTCGGCGCGCGAGATCACCAGGTTCTCGGCTGCGGTCAGGCAGGGCACCAGCGTGAAATGCTGGTAGACCATGCCGATGCCGCTCGCCAAACGCATCCTTCGGCGAGCGGACAACCACTTTCCTGCCCGTCGAGCATCACCTGCCCCCGGTCGGCGGAATAGAAGCCCATGATGCATTTGACCAGCGTGGACTTGCCGGCCCCGTTCTCCCCCAGCAGTGCATGGAATTCGCCTGCACCGACCCGGATCGACACATCGCTGCCAGCGCGGTGAAATGCCCGAAGGTCTTTGTCATACCGATCGCTTCGAGCGACGGCGCGCGTTTTCATCTTTTCCAGTGACCGTGTCTGTCATGCCCTGCCCTCCGGCAATGCCGGCGATTGAAATCAGCCGAATTGGAGACGGCCCCCGAACACGCCGCCCTGCATCTTGATCATGTCGACGGCGGCGAGGATGGTTCTCGACCTTGGTCGCCCGCGCAGCAATCCTCCAGCAGCAGGCATTCGTAGCCGCGATCATTGGCGTCGCGCATCGTCGTGTGGGACGCAGACATCGGTGGTGACGCCGGTAAAACACGATGTTGCGAATGTTCTTCATCGACAGGACCAGTTGGAAGTCGGTGGCAAGAAAACGTCCCCCTTGCCGGGCTTGTCGATGATTGCCTCGCCCGGCTCCGGCTGGAGTTCGGGAATGATCTCCCAGCCCGGCTCGCCACGCACGAGAATGCGGCCGCATGGTCCCTGGTCCGCCGATCCCGGCACCGATGCGCTGCGAGCGCCAGCGCTTGTTAGCGGGCAGGTCGGAAAGGTCGGGCTTGTGGCCCCTCGCGGGTGTGGATGATGAAAATAGCCTTGGGCCGCGCATCGCTGCGAGCCACGGTCTGGATCGGCCCGATCGGCCCGCGGGTCAGCGAGATATCGTAGCCCAATCGAGTCGACATAGCCGCCCGGCGCGCAGAAATCGACCTGCATGTCGATGACCACAAGTGGCCGTGTTTTGTGCGGCCCCCCAGTCGCCGTCGAACGGCCAGGGATACGGATCGGCCGCGAGCGTCAGGCCGCCCTTGACCAGTGCCCGCTTCGATACGTTCGTCCATGCTTGCCATGAGCGTGGACCTCACTTGTTGATCGAGAGTTCGGCCGGGCACTTCGCGGGCAGCCGATTTCGGACTGGGCCGAGGCGATCATGATGAAGAGCGTCAGGATGTAGGGCGGCGGCATTGAAGAAGTAGTAGCCCTGCGAAATGCCGATCGACTGCAGCGCAGGTCCCCAGCGCGCCGGCCGCGCCAAAGAGCAGAGCCGCGAGCAGGCAGCGCAACGGCCCCCAGCGTGCGAAGATGACGAGCGCCACCGCCATCAGGCCCTGGCCCGAGGACAGGCCCTGGTTCCACGAACCGGGATAGTAGAGCGACAGGAAGGCGCCGCCGATGCCGGCCATGAAGCCACCGATCGAGGTGGCAATGAAGCGGACGAGATCGACCGAGACGCCCATGGCCTTGGGCGGAGGGGGCACTGTCGCCGGTCATGCGCACGATCAGGCCCCATTTGGTGTTCTTGAGCGCCCACCACAGGATGATGCCGAGCGCGATGCCAACGAAGAAACAGGGGGTTGACCTCAAGCGCCTGTGCCAGCCGCGGATCGCCGGTCCAGCCGCCGAGCGGGATCGCTTTCAAGGCGCGGTGCCGTCCGGCTGGATGTAGGGCTTTGCCGAAGAAGAAGGCGAGGCCGGTGCCGAAGCTCATGATGGCGATGCCGACTGCCATGTTCGTTGGACCTTGGGGCAAGCTTGCAGATATAGCCGTGGATCGCGCCCGAGGAACATGCCGGCGAGGCCGGCGAGGAACACACCGAACCAGGGATTTCCGGTCTGGTACGATCCCGCATAGGCAACCATGGCGCCGAGAACCAGCGAGCCTTCGAGGCCGAGATTGATCCGTCCGGACTTCTCGGTCAGGCATTCGCCGAGCGCCACGAACATGAAGGGCGTCGAGACCCGGATGGCGCCGCCGAGCATGGCGATCAATGCGGTGACAAGGAGGGAATCGTCCATCAGCGGGCACTCCCGGCTTTCGGCTGGAGGAATGGGATGCGGCCATAGAGCGTGTCCGACGTCAGCAGCACCACGAAGATCAGGCCCTGCAGCACCAGCACGGTGGCGTCAGGCAGACCCATGCGGCGCTGGATGATGCCGCCGGCAGCCGCCAGCGCACCGAACAGGATCGCGACCGGTATGACGGCCAGCGGCACCTGCCGGGCGAGGAAGGCGACGAGGATGCCGGTGAAAACCGTAGCCCGCCACCAGCGAGGCGTTGGCCTGGCCATGGATCGCAGCGACCTCGAAGAAGCCGGCCAGACCCGCGCAGGCGCCGGCAATCGCACAGCAGGTGACCAGCAGGAAGCCGACGGGCAGTCCCTGCGCCTGCGCGGCCCGCGGGTTGCCGCCGGTCATCCGTGCAGCAAAGCCGAAGGTCGTTCGCGTCATCAGCAGATGCAGGCCGATCGCGAGAATGATGCCGGCCGCGAGACCCCAGTGAAACATCGGTGCCCGGGATCGCACCGACGCGGTAGGCGTCTCCGATCGGCATGGTCGAAGGCTTGTTGGCCGAGGCCGGATCGCGCAGCGCGCCCTCGACAAAGAAATTCATGATGGCGATCGCGATATAGGACAGCAGCAGCGAGGCGATGGTTTCGTTGACGCCGCGATAATGTCGAAGCCAGCCTGTCAGGCCGAGCCAGAAAACTCCCGGCCAGCATGCCTGACATCGCCATGATCGGCAGCGTCACCCACGGCGTGAGCCCGCTCGACACCAGCGGGATGGCGATCGCGGCGGAGGCGAAGCCGCCGAGAACCAACGCTCCCTCGCCGCCGATCATGGTCAGGCCGATGCGCGCCGGTATGGCGAAGGCGAGGCCGGTCAGGACAAGCGGTGCTGCGCGCTGCAGCGTATTCTGGAACGAGAAAACTCGACCCGAAGCCGCCGGTCCAGATCAGCCCGAAGAAGGTCAGCGGATTTTTGCCCAACAGGAGCAGGAAGATGGCGAAGAGCAGCGCCGAGATGATCAGCGCCGCCACCGGGATGACGATCGCCTCGGCGAACTTCATGCCGGCTACGGACTGGCTTCGTCGCATCGCACTGGCTGTGGAAGCGTCCATGCTCATGGTCATTTCAATCTCCTGATCGCGCGACTTTTTCCGCGCCCGCAGATGTCGGCGCATCAATCGGCTGCCGCTACCTTCTCCCCGTCGTCACGGATGAAGGGGCGTGTGGCCCGGTTGGCGCCTCTGGCGTCCCCTCACCCCGCAGCCGGGGAGAGGGTCAGGGTTGGGGGCAAAGCCCCGAGTTCAGAAAGAAGATCAGGTGATCGAACCCTGTACGCCCTCGAGCAGAAAGCCCATGCCGTCGAGATAGGGGTCGTAATTGTCGTAGGTCTTGTCGACGACGACCTTGCCGGTATTGTCCTTGAGCGTGCCCTTGTAGATCGGTTCGCCCTTGACCAGCGCAGCGATCGCCGCGTCGGCGGCCTTCTTGGCCTCGTCCGTCGCGCCGGCGCCATAGGCGGTCGACTGCAGCATGTCCTTGTCGTAGCCGCCAACAAGGAAGTTCGGCAGGTCCTTGCTACCGGCGATATCGGCGGCATAGGACTTGTAGATCGTCTCCCACTTGTATTCGGCGCCGGTGATGAAGCCCTTCGGCGCCAGCGAGGCCTGCGAGGCATTGTGACCGCAGGTCTTGACGCCACGGCCTTCGGCGGTCTCGATGACCACCTTGGGGCTGTCGACGTGGCAGGTGATGACCTCGCAGCCGGCATCGACCAGCGCGTTGGTTGCTTCCGCCTCGCGCACCGGCATCGACCACTCGCCGGTGAAGATCACACGGACGGTGGCCGCGGGGTTGACGCTCCTTGCGCCGAGCAGGACCGAGTTGATGTTGGACAGCACCGACGGGATCGGCTTGGCGGCGACGAAGCCGATCTTGCCGCCCGGGGCCGAAAGGCCGGCGGCGACACCGTTCACGTAATGCGCCTGGTTGAGATAGGGGAAGTAGGAGCCGGCATTCTTCGGGTCCGTATCCTTGTTCCACAGCGGCGCCGCATGGCGGAAGGCGACATCCGGATACTTGGCCGCCATCTCGAGCACGAAGGGCTTGTAGTAGCCGAAGGAGGTCGCGAGGATCAGGTTCGCGCCATCGATATTGATCATGGACTCCATCGACTTGGCGACCGCGTCGGTCTCGGGCACGTTCTCTTCCTCGACCACCGTCACGCCGTCGACCAGCTTTAGGGCCTCGGCGGCGACGGCATGGGCCTGGTTCCAGCCGAAGTCGTCCTTCGGTCCAACATAGACGATGCCGAGCGTTACGGCAGTCTGGGCGCGTGCGATCGAAAAGGGCAATGCGGAGGCGGCGAGACCGGCCGCCCCTGCCTTGAGCAGAGAACGGCGCGAAAGATCGAATGATGACATGGCAGGCTCCCCTTTGAAACGGCGCGTCATGCGCCCTGCCATGGGAAACGCAAATTGTATGCCAGACCGGGCCTGCCTCTCAGGCTGTTGTTATCCCTGATTTTTCTCGCACCACCGCAGTTTTGCAAGAAGGGAATTGCCACGGCCTCGGCATAATTTTCGATCAGGCATGTTATCTTGCCTATATTTTACTCACGTACACGGTTATTGCATACAATCATCTCCGGCAAAATGCTTGTCCTTGCGAGAGACACGTGCCCCGGAGTCATCCCTTGCGTGACATGCATCACGCAGCGCCTATAATCCGGCGCATCACAGGCGGAGGAAGCCATGGGCGAGCATCACCACGACCATGCCGACGAAAATCACCATCACGACTCCGATCATTGGAAGCACAACGGCATCCGCGTCATCAAGGGCAACCAACTCGACGACAACACGCCGCAGACGCCGGGCATGCATCGCCAGGCCGCGATCACCACCGCACGTGTCGGCGCGCAGAAGATCTGGGCCGGCACAGTGAAGATCCAGGCCGATGCCAAGACCGGCGTCCATCACCATGGCGCACTGGAAAGCGTGATCTATGTCGTCAAGGGCAAGGCGCGCATGCGCTGGGGCGAGCGGCTGGAATATGTCGCGGAAGCCGAGGCCGGCGACTTCATCTTTGTGCCGCCCTTCGTGCCGCACCAGGAGATCAACGCCGATCCCGCCAATCCGCTCGAATGCGTACTGGTCCGCTCGGACGATACCGCTGTCGTGGTCAACATCACCGATGTCGACCCCGTCGAGAAGCCGGAGGAAGTCTACTGGGTAGACCCGATCCACGCCCACCCGGATGCGAAGAAGGATCAGTAGCCCAGGATCAGTAGCCCAGCGCGCAGCCGTCCTTGCGATGATCGGATGCCCCTGTGAGCGTGCCCTTATCCCAATCCACGAGTACGGCCTGCCCACCGCCGAACGGCTCGTCCGAGCGCCGGACGCTGTGGCCCTTGGCGCCGAGCGCCTCGACGGCGGACTGCGCCACACCCCGCTCGACCTCGACCATGCCGTCGCGCGCGAAGACGCGGGGTGCATCGAGCGCCTGCTGCGGGTCCATGCCGAAATCGATCAGGTTGGTGACGAAATGCACATGACCGAAAGGCTGGTAGGCACCACCCATCACGCCATAGGGCGCGACGACCCTGCCGTCCTTCAGCGCCATGCCGGGCATGATCGTGTGCATCGGCCGTTTCGAGGGCGCGATGACATTCGGATGATCGCGCTCCAGCCGGAAGCTGCGGCCACGGCTCTGCAGCACCACACCCGATTTCGGCCCGGTCAGGCCGCTGCCGAAGGAATCGTAGGTCGAATTGATGAAGGACACGGCATTGCGGTCCTTGTCGACGACGGAGATATAGACTGTATCGCTCTTCGGGAAGGCGACGTCGGGAAGCCCCGTCATCGCCCGCGCCGGATCGATCGCCGCCCGCAGGTCGGCGGCATAGCCTTGCGACAGCAGCGCCTTCACCGGGACATCGACCTTGTCCTGGTCGGCGATCCATCGGTCCCGGTCGCGGTAGGCGAGCCGACCCGCCTCGATCTCGAGATGGAGCCGCTCGGCACCATCGGAGTCGAGCCCGGCCAGATCGAAGCCCGAGAGGATGTTGAGCATGAGGAGAGCCGTCAGGCCCTGATTGTTCGGCGGCATCTGGAAGAGCTCATGTCCACGATAGCGGACGCTGACCGGATCGACATAGTCGCCCGTTGCAGCGGTGAAATCATCCGGCGTATGCAGGCCGCCGAGTGCGCGCAGGCGCCCGACGAGATCGTCTGCGACCGGTCCTTCATAAAAGCCCGCGCGCCCGTGGGCTGCGATGCGCTTCAGGGTTTCGGCGAGTTCCGGCTGGCGATGGACGTCGCCGGCCGCCAGGGGTTTGCCATCCTTGAGAAACATCCGCGCGCTGTGTGGATCCGCTGCCAGCACGGGCGCGATCTCGTCCCAGTCCCAGGCCACCCGGTCATGCACGACATAGCCGTTCTCGGCATAATGGATGGCCGGCGCCAGCGCCGCATCGATACCCTTGCTGCCGTGGTCGTCAAGCAGACGGCACCAGGCGTCGATAGCGCCCGGCACCGTCACCGCATGCGGGCCCGTCTCCGGAATGGTCGTGAAACCATGGTCCAGATACCAGTCGAGTGTTGCCGCCGCCGGCGATCGGCCCGAACCGTTGAAGGCGATCGGCGCACCCTGCCCCTTCGGCGAATAGAGCACGAAGCAATCGCCGCCGATGCCTGTCGATTGCGGCTCGACGACCGCCTGCAACGCCGCTGCCGTAACGGCCGCATCCATGGCATTGCCGCCGGAGCGCAGCATTTCGATTGCGGCAAGGGTTGAGAGCGGATGGGATGTGGCGACCATGGCATCGGTCGCACGGACCGGCGAGCGGCCGGGAAGCTGGAAATCACGCATTTGGGACAATACTTGCCTGTAAATCGGAACTTGAACCTTGCACGGAAAGCACAGGATGGAAAGGCTGCCACGTCCTCCTTTTCGGGTCCGCACGACAATACACTGGCGATCCCGCTAACGTGATGGAACAAAAAACCAATCTGGCGATTACAATGTCCATGTTGCGATCGCCTCGATATTTCTGGGCGAATGGAGTACCGAATGCTGAAGGCAGGGGTTGATCGGCGGGCTTTTCTTGTCGGCATGGGTAGCGTTGTGGCGGCTGGCCTGGCCGGCTGTTCGTCGACGACGCGCGAAACCGTGGACACGCGGGCCACACAGGTTCTTGCCGCGCGCCGCGCCGAGGGCGCATTGCTCTACGCGGCCAAGCCAGACGAGCAGTTTCCTTTGCCGGCAATTCCCCACCAGAAGATCGATCCGAAATTCTACCGCCAGATGGTCGCGGATCCGACCGGCGAGGCGCCCGGAACACTGGTGGTCGATACCGGCAACCACTATCTTTACTTCACCTACCCGAACGGACAGGCGATGCGCTATGGCGTCGGCCTCGGCCGCGCAGGTTTTGCCTGGGCGGGCCGCGGCAAGATCCAGTACAAGCGCCAGTGGCCGAAATGGACGCCGCCGGACGAAATGATCGCCCGCCAGCCGGAACTCGCCAAATACAGCGCCGACAATGGCGGCATGCCGCCAAGCCTGGACAATCCTCTCGGCGCCCGTGCACTCTATATTTTCCAGGGCAAGGAGGACACGCTCTATCGCATCCATGGCTCCCCGGAGTGGTGGACCATCGGCAAGTCGGTTTCGTCGGGCTGCGTGCGCATGATCAACCAGGATGTCGTCGATCTCTTCAACCGCGTGCCTGATGGAACCCAGATCGTGGTCACCGACCTCAGCCGACCGGGTGTCGAAAGCGTCAACGACGTGCGCGGCCAGGAAATCTACGAGCCCTACCGGCCGAACGAGGCTATCGAGACGGACGACAGCTATGTGTCGGCGGATGCCTCGCGCATGCCTCCCCGCAGCCGCCGCCGCTACCTAGACGATGATCCCTATGCGGCTCCCGCCTATGACGATCCCTATTACGTGCCAGGCTACTGACGCGCGGCGGCGGTCGCCGTGAGGTCCGGCGCGAAGGCGTCGGTCAGAACCACGCCGAACAGCGCCCTTGCCTGTTCGCGCGTATAGCGCCCCAGCCGCACATCCTCGGCCACCGAAAGCGGATCCCGGGCGCGCGGATCGCCATAGCCGCCGCCGCCGGGCGTTCCGACACGCACCCGGTCGCCGGGCTTGAGTGGAATGTCCTGTGCCTTGGAGAGATGTTCCGGAACGATTTCCCGATCGCCCTGGTAGATCCGGACAGTATTGGGTGCGCCATCCCCGCCCCCCAGAACGCCGGGTGGACCGAAGCGGCCATGATCCATGACGAAACTGGCGGTTGCCTCGCCGCGCCGCAATTCGATCTCGTAGTCGAGCCCGAAGCCGCCGCGCTGGCGACCGGCGCCGCCTGAGCCCTCGCGCAGCGCATAGCGGTGATAGAGAACCGGATACTGCTGCTCCATGATCTCCACCGGCGGCGCCTTGGAAATGCCGATGGTCGAGCAGCCGTTGGCGATGCCGTCGCCATCAGCATAGCCGCCATAGCCGCCGCCCGAAATCTGGTACATGACGTAGCCGCGATTGCGTTCTGGGTCATGACCGCCCAGCGCGAAATTGCCCGAACTGCCGGCCGGCGCGGCCGTCACCCGATCCGGCAGCGCCTCGACCAGCGCCAGGAACACGGCCTCTGCGATGCGCTGGCTGACCTCTGCGGCGCAGCCCGAAACCGGCCGCGGATACTGCGCATCGAGGAATGTCCCCTCGGGTCGCTTGACCCTAAGCGGCTCGAACGCTCCGGCGCTCATCGGGACATCGGGAAAGATGTGACGCATGCCGAGATAGACGGCCGACAGCGTCGTCGCCAGCACCGAGTTCATCGGCCCGGCGCAGGGCTTCGACGACCCCTCGAAATCGAATTCCAGAATGCCGTCCTTCGCCGTAATCGACAGCCGGATCTCCAGCGGCTCGTTGACCACGCCGTCGCTGTCGACATAGGCCAAGGATCTGTAGGTGCCATCGGGAATCAGCCGGCAATTGGCACGCATCTGCGCGGCGGCGCGCTTGCTGAGTTCGGCAATGGCGGCTCTGACCGTATCATCGCCGTAGCGGTCGAGAATGCGGGCCAGCCGCTTCTCGCCGACCAGCAGCGCCGCGGCCTGTGCCTTGACGTCGCCGATGCGCTGGTCGGCCACGCGGATGTTGGAGCAGATGATCGCGTAGATCTCGGGATCGAGCACGCCCTGCTTGAACAGCCGCACCGGCGGCAGCCGCAGGCCTTCCTGCTCGACCGACGTCGCCGAGGCGGAAAAGCCGCCCGGCACGGCGCCGCCCGTGTCCGGCCAGTGGCCCGTATTGGAGAGCCAGCAGAAGATCTCGCCGTCGCGATAGACCGGCATGGCGAAGCGCACGTCCATGAGGTGGGTGCCACCCAGATAGGGATCGTTGACGATATAGATGTCACCCGGCTGCGGCGCGACCGCCTTGCCGTCGCGGATCATCTCGATCAGCACCCGCGTCGAATATTGCATCGTGCCGACAAAAACAGGCAGGCCGGACGCGCCTTGTGCGATCAGCGCGCCATCGACGGCGGAATAGATGCCGTCAGACCTGTCATTGGCCTCGGCGATGACAGGCGAGAAGGCGGCGCGGGAGAAACTGAGGTCCATCTCGTCGCAGACCTGCTGCAGGCCGGACTGGATGACCGACAGCGTGATGGGATCCAGGCCCTTGATAGCGTCCGCGCTCATGCCGCCTCTCCGATCGCGATGATGATATTGCCGTCATGATCCTGGGTGGCTTGATCGCCGGGTTCGATAATGATGGTCGTGTCCATCTGCTCGATGATCGCCGGCCCGGCAATCGCCGCGTCTGCCGGCAAATGGTCGCGCCAGTAGACCGGCGTCTCGATCCATCGGCCGAACCAGACCGACCGGCTGCCGCTCTGCGCATCGGCGAGCGTCGCTTTGCGGCCCGCGGGGTCGATCAGCATCGACAGATCGATCTCCGCGCGCCGGCCGATCACCGACGTGTTGACATTGACGAGACTGGCGCGGATTTCCTTGAGCTCGACATGGAAGCGGCTGAAATAGGCCTCCTCGAACCGGCGTTGGAGCTCCTCGATATCAGGAACGGGGCCATCGAGCGGCACGCGCAGCAGATGCGTCTGGCCGATGAACTGCATGTCGACCGACCAGATCTCCCGGATTTCGCGGATCTCCACCGCCTCCTTGCCGATCAGCCGTCTGCCCTCCTCGGATTGTTTGGCGAATAGCGCATGAACGGCGTCGATGTCGACCGAGGCCAGTGGCCGATTGACCGTGTTGACGAAGTCATGCCGGAGGTCGGCCACCACGCAGCCGAGCGCATTGGTGATACCCGGCCGCGACGGCACCAGGACCCTGGGAATTCCGAGTTCGCGGGCGATGGCCGACGCGTGCAGCGGGCCGGCGCCACCAAAGGCGAACAGCGCGAAATCGCGCGGATCCTCGCCCAGGCTGACCGAGACCATGCGCACCGCATCCGACATCCGCGCATTGGCGATGCGGATCACGGCATCGGCCGCCGCCGTTGCATCGAGCCCCAGCCTGTCGCCGAGTTCCTGCCGGAAGATCGAACCGATGTCGTCGAGCGACATGCCGCCGGGAATTGAATTGAGCCGTGCGGGATTGAGCCGGCCCAACAGCAGGTTGGCGTCCGAAATGGTCGGCCGGGCTCCGCCCCGTCCGTAACAGATCGGACCGGGAGACGCGCCCGCGCTTTCCGGCCCCACCTGCAGCAGTCCCGCAGCGGTGACGCGCGCGATCGAACCGCCGCCGGCGCCGACCGTCCGGACATCGACCATCGGCACATGGATCGGCATCGCATATTCGATCTCGATCTCGTTCGACACCGCCGGCTCGGCATTGCGGATCAGCGCCACATCGGTCGAGGTGCCGCCCATGTCGTAGGTGATGAGATCGGGAATCCCGGCGCGGCGTCCGGTATAGGCTGCCGCCATCACGCCCGAGGCCGGGCCGGACATCACGGTCTTCGCCGCCTCGTTGGCGACGAAGCGTGCCGAGACCATCCCGCCATTGCCGTTCATGACCAGCACGTCATGTCTGTAGCCGCGTCCGGCCAGCGTATCCGCAAGCCGTTCGACATAGCGCCGCAGCAGCGGCTGCACCGAGGCGTTGACCGCGGCAGTCACGCCCCGCTCATATTCGCGGCTTTCGGAGAGCAAAGCATGACCCATGGTGATGTTGCCGTTCGGCCAGACCTCGCGGGCGATTTCCGCCGCGCGCAGTTCATGCGCCGGATTGGCATAGGCATGGAGGAAATGGATGACCAGCGCCTCGCAGTCCCTTGATATCAGATCCTTCAGTGCCGCGCGCAGCGCTTCCTCGTCCAGGGCGCTCAGCACCCGGCCGGACGCATCCATGCGCTCCGGAATTTCGAGCCGGAGATCGCGCGGAATGATCGGCCGGAATTCGCCCTTCATGCCATAGGGCTGCGGCCGCGTGCGCCGGCCGAGCTCCAGCACGTCGCGGAAACCCATCGTGGTGATGAGCCCCGTGCGGCAGAGGTTGCGCTCCAGCAGGGCGTTCGTGGTCGTCGTCGTACCGTGGACGATGAGGTCGAGCGCGGCGATGTCTGCCTCCGCCGCGTCGAGCGCGTTCAGCACCCCGAACGCCTGATTGTCCAGCGTCGTCGGGGTCTTGGCAAGCCGGACGGTGCCGGAGGTCGCGTCGAACAGGACAAGGTCGGTGAAGGTGCCACCGACATCGATACCGGCCACCGTGCTTTGCCTGGCTATGGTCTCGGTCACATCCACCCCCAATTTTCATTTGTACACGAATGAAACTGGCGGGATTTCAGCGTGCTGTCAAGCGCACCATTCGGAATAACCCATGGTTGCATTTCAAGACAATTCGGGCATGAATGGCAGTGTAGACAGCGGAAGCAGTATCGCCGTGGCCAACCGGCGCGATCACGGAAATGGGCTCTGCTGGCCGTGGCGTCAGCCTCGCTGTCGAGAAAGGAGGTGTGCTATGCGGCATTGGCCCATACGCAACACGCTTAAAGTGAAAGGACCCGGACGAGTTGGTCGCTCATTGTCCGGATCCAAATCACTATGTAGCAAAAGGAAGACGGGCAAAAGCGCGTCTTCCACTCCTTGAACATAGTCCACAATCCCCTCGACGCAAGGAAGCGCCCTATCGCAGTCCGTCCTTGCCCTCGATCTCGCTGGCCTTGAGCCCGCCGACGCGCGGCAGTGGACGAGCGCTGTCCGTCACGGCCACGGCGACCATGATTTCATTGGCGCGCGGCGCATCGTTGAGCATGACCCGCATGCCGTCGAAATGGCTGCGGACAAAGGCTGCGTCCTTGTGGCCGAGCGGGATGTCGAGCATGGCACCCGGCGCACCCATCGCCTTGGAAGACGGCACCAGGGCGGCGCCCTTCTCCACGGCCTCGCGGAGCGGCTTGCCGAGCGAGGGGTGAAGGATCGCGGCCGCATGCTCAAGCTCGCCATTCTCACCGACAAGCGCCGCCTTGCCGTAGCTCTCGGCCTGGGAAGGCGGGATTTCGAGCGCTTCGACGCATCGCCGGCCAAGCAGTCCGCCCAGTTCCGCCCCGATATCCATCAGATCGGTGAGATCCGCCTCATAGCGTCCCGCGAAAGGATTGCGGATGACGGCGACGGCCGCCGCCTTGCGGGTTGGCGGCGAGACCGCTTGCCCCATTTCGCTGCGGGTTTCCTCGATGAAGACCACGATCTTGCGGATCTCGGCCCTCAACGAAGGCCGTCCTCGCCCTTGATATCCCCGGCCTTCAGGCCGCCGACGCGGGCATGGATGCGGGCGCCCGAGGTCATCACCAAAGCCAGCACGATCTCGTTGGCCCGCGGCCCATCGGGCACACCGACCTCCATGGCGTCGAAATGGCTGCGGACGTAGGACGCGTTGATATGCGTGACCGGCACGTCGAGCCGCGCGCCGGGACCGCCGACCTTCTTGGTCGAGGGTACGATGGCCTTGGCATCGCCGAGCGCCTCGCGCATGGCGTAGCCGCCCGGCACGTGCCAGAGCGCCCCGTGCTCGAGTTCGCCAGCCTGCCCGACGATCGCGCCCTTGCCATAGCCCTGGATAGAGGCCTTATGACCACCAAGAGACCTGATCAGCCGGTCGGCCATTTCCAGCCCGAGCGGCTCAAGATCCTTCATAAAACCGGCAATATCCTCATAGTAGGCGCCGGCAAAGGGGTTTTCGATTACGGCAAGTACGGCACCGCGCAGCAGCGGCGTCTCGGCCACCGGCCCGCCTTCATGCCTGATCTCTTCGACCACGGTGACGAATTTGCGCACTTTCGGTTCAGGCATAATGTCTCGTCTCCAGCATGTCGGGAATGATGTCTTCGTTTGCGGTCACGACCCGACCCCGATCGCGCAGGAAGAGCGCGGCGCGATTGATCAGCCCGCTCGCGATCAACCGCTCGGCCATCGCCACGCCGGCATCGAGCGCGGTCGCCGTCTCGGCCGCGCTGAGCGAACCCACGCCTGTCACCACCAGGTGAGATCCGAGGTCGCTGTCATCCTTGACCTGATCGGCGGGCGCCCGCATCACCGCCGGGTGACCGGGCAGATCAACGGCGTTTCCGAGGATCGTGGCCGCTGCATCGGCTTCGGCAGCGCTGCGCGCAAGCACCGTCACGGAATCGGCGATCCCCATGGACAGGCTTCGCCCTCTGCGGCCACTGGTCGCTATGCCGCGCGTGGGGCTGTCTGCGGCGATCGAGAACGCCCCGAGGTCCGCGCCGTCGTCCCGTGCGATGCCGATACGGTAATCGGCGCCCGCATCGAGATGAATGGCGATGTCGCCGCCATTGTTGACATGGATGCGACGCGGCCGGTTGTCGGGTGTGAAACCGGCCAGCATGGCCGCCAGCACCTCATCGGCCACAGCGCCGGCAACCGCCGCCATCGGCGTGATGAACTGGTCCTCGGCATAGGGCAGGACGGCTGCCATCATGCGTCGCGCCGCAGCACCCTCCGGCACCTCACAGCCTTGGCCGGCGGGGCTCCTGAGCAGAGGCAATTCCGAGACAAGTTCGTCGAGGATTGTCTTGAAGCGCCTGTGCGCCAGCGCATAGGCATGATGGCGATAATAGGATTCGTGCTCGAGCGAAATTGCGCCATCGACCCCGATCACCAGGTCGATCGGTCCGTGCTGCAGATGCAGCCTGCCGCTGGCGTCGCCATCGAGATAGGACGCGACCGGGCCGGTCATCGATGTCTCTTCAAAGCGCCGTCAGGCATGTCGCTTGCCGCCAATGTCAGTCCGCTCTTCAATTCACGCGCCCCACTTGAAATTCTTTTCTGCCGTCGGCCATGCGCCGTCCACGACCTGCGCGATCTTCCGTTCGGCAAGTTCGATCGCCTGCTCGATGGGTATGATCGCCTCCATGTGACCGCCCAGCGCCTCGTAATCCGAGAGCCGCATCGTGAACTCGATCGGGGCGACCAGCGCCGGCGTCGGCACGTAGCCGAAGGAGTTCGAGGGCATGTCCGTCACGTCGGCCATCACGGTGATGCCACCGCCGGGCCAGACATAGGCCGGTGCGCCGCCGCAGGACACATGGGTGAGCGCCTCCTTGACAGACCGCGTCAGACGCACCGGATTGGTGGTAACCCCTGCCCTGAGGCTGCCGCCGGCACCGCCCATGAACATCACCGTGGCCAGGGCCGGTTCACAATTCTCGGCGATGATCTCGACCGAATCCCTGATGGCGGCCGGCACGTCGGTCTGAAGCACCGGCCTCAGGTTTTCGTCCAGCACGTAATAGCCGCTCTGCTCGCCCGTCGTCGAGACCATCAGCATGCGAAGGCCCGGATAGGCCACCTTCGGATCGAAATCGCCCAGAATGGTCAGCGGATCGTCGATATTGGTGCCGCCCCAGCCGGTTCCCGGTTTCCGCGACCTGGAAATAGCGCCCCGGAGTTGAGCGGCGCCCCTTGATCTTGATGCCGGTGGGCGGGATGTGCAGCAGTTTGCCGGCCTGGTGCTCGGAGAGCACGCCCGTGATGTGATCGTCGACCACCACCACTTCCTCGACCAGTTCCTTCCACTGCTTTGCGAACATGCCGATCGTCGCCGAACCGCATCCGACACGCATGCGGTGCTCCTCGACCCCGTTGATCACGGGCGCCTTGCCCGCTGTCACCACCATGGTCGCCCCGCCGTCGATGGTCATTTCGACGGCTTCGCGATTACAGAGTTTCAGCAGCGTGTCGCAGGTCACCCTGCCTTCCTTTTTGGAACCCCCTGTCAGGTGGTGCACACCGCCGAGCGACAGCATCTGCGAGCCATATTCGGCGGTCATGACATGGCCGACCTGCTCGCCGTCGACGCGGACCGGCGCCGCTTCAGGTCCGAGATAGCGGTCGGTGTCGATTTTCACCTTGGCGCCGCAATAGCTGAAGATGCCCTCGGTGACGACCGTCACCATATCGACCCCGTTCTGCTTCTGGGAAACGATGAAAGGGGCCGGCTTGTAATCCGGATAGGTCGTGCCGGCACCGACTGCGGTGATGAAGGGCTTGCGCGCCTGGACGAGGTCGCCGTTCCATTCGTCTTCGGGATGGTCGGGCATGAAGGGGACGATCTTGCCGCCAGAGGAAACAGTGCCCTCGATGATGGTCAGCGGATCGACACGGATCAGTTCGCCGCCCTCGTTGGCGTAGCGGTCGCAGGCGCCCGAACGTCCCTCCGCGATGTAGCACATCACGGGACAGGCATCGCAACGGATCTTGCCGTTCTCGGCCACTTCTACGGCTTGCTTGACCATGACGCGCACTCCCCAGCCCGGGACAGCCCTATTTCGTTTGTATACGAATGAGTATCCGCTCGCCTTTCGCGTCTGTCAAGCGAGACGCGGTGCAGGGGATGTTTCGTTGACAAATGAGTCTGACCAGTTAAACCAAATCCGGGCGCCGATACAATGCCCCTGTGTGAACGACACGGACCGGACAGCGATGGATGCGGATGAAACCATAGTCGAGGGCGCAGCCGATTACCGGGTGGACCAGCAGATCGGGTTCTTCCTGCGCCAGGCCAACCAGCGCCATGTGTCCATTTTCGCCGGCCGGATGGGCGACCGGCTGACGACGACGCAGTGGGCGGCCCTCTCGAAGCTGAGGGAGATCCAGCCCACCTCCCAGAACCAGCTTGGCCGCGAAACGGCCATGGACGTGGCGACGATCAAGGGCGTGGTCGATCGACTGGTCGCGCGCGACTTCGTGCAGACGGCGCCGGACCTGAACGACGGCCGACGGCTCGTTCTTTCGCTGACCGCCGAAGGCGAAGCCGTGATTGCCCGCAATCTCGCCCTGGCGCGAGCCGTGACCGAAGAAACGCTCTCGCCGCTCACCTCGGGCGAGAGAATGATGTTGATCGAGCTGTTGACCAAGATCTGCTGAGCACGGCGCCAGCCGTCTGCGACATTCTCCACAGCCTCCGCAGCGGAGCCCAATAATCGTTTGCATGCCAATGATTGTTGGCTAAGATGCGGACCAATCGGGTAATCAGAACTGAAACCCTTGGGGAACATGCAAGTGTCTTTCGAGCACGCGAAGGCTTCGCGAGCGCGCGGCGGAGCCGCAGCGGGGCGCCACCGGTGACGGTGCGGCCGATAACACTGACCGTGAATGGCCGGTCCCGGATGGTGGAGACCGCCACCGAGACGCCCCTGATCTACATCCTGCGCAATGACTTCGAGCTCAACGGACCGAAATTCGGCTGCGGGCTGGGCGAATGCGGCGCCTGTGCCGTGCTGGTTGACGGTCGCTCGATACGCTCCTGCACGACCGAAGCCGCCACCGTCGAGGGGCGGGAGATCGTCACGCTCGAGGGGCTCGGAACTTCAGTCGAGCCGCATCCGGTACAGCGTGCCTTCATCGAGATGCAGGCCGCACAATGTGGATACTGTCTCAACGGCATGATCATCGCCACGACCGCGCTGCTGCGCAACACACCCCAACCGGATGAAGCGACAATCCGCCATGCGCTGGCGCGCCATCTCTGTCGCTGCGGCACCCATGTCGAAATCCTGGCCGCGGTCCGCCGCGCCGCCGATCTCATGAGGCGGGGCGCATGAGCCGACTTCACGAGATCCCGCTCGAGCATTATCTAGATTCGGACGATGTGCTGCTGCTGATCCGGCAGGGGACCTCCAACCTGCCGGAAGTGTTCCTCGCGCTCGGCGCCGACGGGTCGGTTGCAGCCTTTTCGGGCCATGTCGATCTCGGCACTGGCATCCGGATCGCGCTGGCGCAGATCGTGGCGGAGGAACTCGACATCTCCGTAGACAGCGTCACGATGGTGCTCGGCACAACCTCCGCCGCGCCCGACCAGGGCCCGACGATCGCCAGCGAAACCATTCAGGTCACCGCTATTCCCCTGCGGCAGGCTGCGGCAACCGCGCGCCGCCACCTTCTCGCCACGGCGGCGAAACGCCACGGCGTGTCCGAAGACGCTCTCGTGGTGCGCAACGGCACGATCGGCAATGGCGAATGGAGCATCTCCTATGGTGAACTGATTGCCGGACGGCATCAGCGTATCGAGATCGATCCCGGCATTCCGCTGAAATCGCCAGAACTCTATCGTATCGTCGGTCATTCCCCACCCCGCAACGACATTGCCCGGAAGGCTGTGGGTGAATGGACCTATGTCCATGACGTGCGCGTGCCCGGCATGCTGCATGGCCGCGTCATCCGGCCGCCGCATGCCGGCTTCGACCATGGCGAACTGGTGGGACGCAGTCTTGTATCGGTCGACGAGAGTTCGGTGGCCGACATTTCAGGGCTCGTCGCCGTCGTGGTCGTGGGGGATTTCGTCGGCGTTGTCACGACCCGCGAGGAACATGCGGTCGAGGCGATGCGGCGGCTCAGGGTGACCTGGCGCACCCAGCCGGTCCGTCCCGACCTGAACCGGGTCGAGGAGGCCCTCCGCGGCAACACGGCACAGAAGACGCGACTGCTCAAGGAGACAGGTGACGTCGAGACGGCGATGGCCGGCGCCCAAATCGTCATGCAGCGCACCTATGTCTGGCCCTATCAGATGCACGGCTCGATCGGCCCTTCCTGCGCCGTCGCCGACTGGCAGGACGACCGGCTGGTCGTCTGGTCGGGCACGCAGAACCCGCACTGGATGCGGCGGGACCTGTCCCAGCTGCTCGACCGGCCGGAGGAACAGATCGTCATCGAGCGCCTCGAGGCCGCCGGCTGCTATGGCCGCAACTGCGCCGACGACGTCACCGCCGATGCGGCACTGCTTTCCCGCGCTGTCGGACGTCCTGTCCGCGTCCAGCTCACGCGCGAACAGGAACACGGCTGGGAGCCGAAGGGCGCGGGACAGGTCATCGACGTCAGGGGCGGCATCGATCTCGAGGGCGGGCCGGCGGCCTATGATTTCGAGACGCGCTATCCGTCCAACCTCGCGCCGACGCTGGCGCTGGTGCTGACGGGAAAGATCAGCGGCAACGAAACGACGGAGATGGGCGACCGCACGGCGATCCCGCCCTATGCCATCGGCAACATGCGCATCCAGGTTCATGACATGCCGCCGATCGCGCGGGCCTCGTGGTTCCGCGGCGTCTCCGCCATGCCGAATTCCTTCGCGCATGAAAGCTTCGTCGACGAACTGGCGGCGGCCGCAAAGGTCGACCCGATCGAATACAAGCTGCGCTACCTGACCGACCCGCGCGCCATCGATCTCGTCCGTGCGGTGGCGGAGAAGGCGAAGTGGACGCCGCGCACCCGCTGGGGCACCGAGGGCGGCGAAGGCGATCTGCTCTATGGCCGCGGCTTTGCCTATGCCCTCTACGTGCATGGCAAGTTTCCGGGCGTCCCGGCCGCCTGGTCGGCCTGGGTCGCGGACGTCGCCGTGAACAGGCGAACCGGCGTCGTTGCCGTCACCCGCATCACCGTCGGCCAGGACACCGGCATGATGGTTAACCCCGAAGGCGTGCGCCACCAGATCCACGGCAACGTCATCCAGTCGATCAGCCGGGTGCTGAAGGAAAAGGTCGATTTCTCCGCGACCGAAGTCGAGAGCGTCGAGTGGGGCGGCTATCCGATCCTGACCTTCCCCGAACTGCCTGACATCGACGTGCTGATGCTGCCGCGCCAGAATGAAGAGCCGCGCGGCGCCGGCGAAAGCGCTTCGGTGCCGAGTGCGGCGGCGATCGTCAACGCCGTCTATGACGCGACGGGCATCCGCTTCCGCGAATTGCCGCTGACACCGGACAAGATACTGGCCGCGATGGGCCAGACGCAGGAGAAGCGGCTGTCGCCGCCCGTGGCACGAACCCCGCGGCGACCGCTCCTCGGCCTCGGATTCGGTCTTGCCGGTGTTGCCGGACTTGCAGCCGGCGGTCTGGCCCTCCTCGCCCCGATCAAGCCGGCCATTCCGCAGATAGCCCGACCAGATCCGGCCACATTCAGCCAGGCCACGATCGAGCGCGGCCGGCTGGCGGCGGCGGCGGGCGCCTGCAATATCTGCCATGTCGGCACGGGCAAGGACGTCGGCGGCGTGGCCTTTGCCGGCGGCCGGGCCTTCGAAACGCCATTCGGGACCGTCCATGCAGCAAATATTTCCGCCGATGTCGCCACCGGCATCGGCGCCTGGTCGTACCCGGCTTTCGAACGCGCGATGCGCCAGGGCGTGCGGAGGGACGGCAGCCACCTCTATCCGGTCCACCCCTACACATCCTTCGCCAAGGCCGACGAGGCGGATATCCAGGCGCTCTACGCCTATCTGAATGGCGGAGCCGGCCGCGCCAAACACAGTGGCGGAGAGCAAGCTCAAATTCCCCTTCAACATCCGCGGGCTGATGGCAGGCTGGAATGCGCTCTACCTCAAGCCGACCAGCGTAACCGACACCACGAAAAGCAGCGCCTGGAACCGTGGCGCCTATCTCGTCGAGAGCCTCGGCCACTGTTCCGCCTGCCACACGGAGCGCAACGCGGTGGGCGCCGAGCTGGACGGCACGGCCCATCTCGCCGGCGGCTTTGCCGATGGCTGGGAAGCGCCGGCGATCCGGGGGCCGGGCATGTCCCCGGTCGGCTGGACCGAAGACGCGCTCTACGATTATCTCCGGCAGGGCTATTCGCGCGACCACGGCGCCGCCAACGGACCGATGGGCGGATGTGGTGAAGTCGCTGCACCCCCTGCCCGACGCGGACATCAGAGCGATGGCAATCTACCTGTCTGATGGCAGCAAGCCCGACGCCACCACCGACAGGATCGCGGCCCTCGACGCCACGCGGGCCGCCGAGACCGCCGCCGCCCTGGCCGAACCTGCCGGCGCGCGCATCTTCGAAGGGGC
Organism: Rhizobium sp.; assembly: GCA_019739215.1. Classification (GTDB taxonomy): domain Bacteria; phylum Pseudomonadota; class Alphaproteobacteria; order Rhizobiales; family Rhizobiaceae; genus Rhizobium_E. Next base: position 185,711 of record JAHHDR010000036.1, on the reverse strand, counting down.
CTGTACCGCCTGCCACGCCGACGGCACGCCGCTCGCAAGCCTCGCGCTCAACAGCAATCTCCACAGCGACCGGCCCGACAATCTGCTGCAGACCATCCTGAATGGCGCCGAAGCGCCCGCAGCGCTCAGTCGCCATGCAACCGCCGAGCAGTTGGAGGTCATGTCGATGGCCGGCCTTCCGTGAAAGCCTCTCAGACCGGCAGCTCGAGAACCTGGCCGCCTATCTGAGGGCACGCTTTGCACCGGACAAGGCGGCATGGAGCGGATTGCGCAACGAGGCAGCCCGGATACGGGATCTGGGCCATTGAAAGCGCCGGGCGTGACAATGTGCGCACCGATAACGGCGGCCCCCCCCGAGCAGGCAATGTCCGGCGGGAGGGAGCGCGGCATCCAGCGCCGGATGGTCCAGCGTGTCGCTGGCAGGCTGGCGATCATCCTCCTGCCGTCCTCAGCCTTGGCGCATGGCGCGGAAGGCGGTATTATCCTTCTGCTTCCAACCGGCTATTATCTCGCGGGTGCCGCCCTGGCCGTCGCGGCGTCCTTCGTGCTTCTCGCGATCCTCCCGCCACGCCTCGTCGACCGCGTGGCCGACATGCGGCTGCCGCTGTTTGCCGTCCGTGACATTCCACATGCGGCGACGTCTGTCGTCGCCCTGCTCTTCCTGAGCGTGCTGGTGCTCGCGGGCTTTTTCGGCAGTCGCGATCCCGTCGCCAATCCGCTGCCGGCGATGATCTGGACCATGTGGTGGGTCTGCTTCACCGTCATCCAGGCGGTGACCGGCCCGCTCTGGCCGCATCTCAATCCCTGGACCGGGCTTCTAGCGCTGCTCGGCCGCCGCGGGCGCGACCCTCTCGCAACCCTGCCGACCGGCATCGGCTACCTCATCGCCATCCTGCAGTTCGCGGCTTTCGCCTGGTTCGAGCTCATCGACCTCGCACCGGCCGACCCGGATCGGCTGGCGGCCGCCGTCGCCATCTATGTCGTTTTCAATCTGATCGGTGCGCTTGTGTTTGGCGAAAAGGACTGGATGGCACGCGCCGAACCGTTCTCGATTTTCTTCGGCCTGATCGGGCGGCTGTCACCGATCGCGCGGGAACCGGCAGCATCGGACCGCACCCGGCTTAGTCTCGTCTGGCCCGGCCGGACATTGACCGAGCTACCACCGCTCCCCCTCTCTGCGGTCCTGTTCCTGCTGCTGACGCTCTCCACCGTCACCTTCGACGGCCTGTCCCGCACATTCCTGTGGCTCGGCGCCATCGGAATCAATCCCCTTGAATTCCCGGGGCGCAGCGCGGTCGTCTGGTCGGGCACGATCGGCCTGATCGGCACTTTCGCGGCACTATCGGCCGCCTTCATCCTCTCGGTCGTCGCCGGGGCCGCAATGGCGGGCGAGGCAGGTCGCTGGCGGGAGGTCTCGGGCCGGCTGGTGCATTCGATCACCCCGATCGCCCTCGCCTTCCAGGCCGCGCACTACCTGACCAGCGTGCTGGTCGATGGCCAGAATGCCGCCATCGCGATGAGCGATCCCTTCGATCTCGACTGGAACCTGTTGGGCACCGCGGACGCCCACACAACGACATCGTTTCTCAATACACTGGACGGCGTGACGCTGATCTTCAACACCCAGACGACGGTGATCGCGCTCGGTCACGTTATCGGCATCATTATGGCTCACCTGATGGCGCTGCGTCTATTCGCGAGTGCGCGCAAGGCCGTGATCAGCCAGATCCCGCTCGCCGTACTGATGGTTTTCTACACCGGCTTCGGCCTTTGGCTCCTGGCCACGCCGCGCATCTGAGCCCGCGCTCTGATCTCAACCATGCCCGACGCCGAGATACTTCTGCACCAGCGCCGGGTTGGCCTTGACCTCGGCGACCGTGGCTTCGGCCTGGACCCGGCCCTGGTCCATGAAGGCGATGCGGTCGGCGACCGGCAGCACGGCGTCGATCCGCTGTTCGACGAGAAGTACGGCGACCCCGTCGGAGCGGAGCTTGCTCACGACATCGCGGATCGCCTGGATCATCGACGGCATCAGGCCCTCAGTCGGCTCGTCCAGCATGATCAGGCGCGGCTCGACGCAAAGAGCACGGGCGATCGCCACCATGCTCTGCTCTCCGCCCGACAGCGTGCCGGCCTGCTGGCCGAAGCGCTCCGTGAGCTTGGGAAAATACGAAACCGCGCGCTCGAGCGCGGCCTTTCCGGAACCGCGCGTCATCAGTCCGACCTCCAAGTTCTCCCTCACCGTCAGTTCGGTGAAGAGCCGGCGACCCTGCGGCACATAGCCGATTCCCTGTCGCGGGATATCCTCGGCAGGTAGATCGCTGATGTCCCGGCCATCCAGCACGCGACGGCCGCTTCTGGGTGGCAGCAGGCCGAGGATCGACTTGAGCGCCGTGGTTTTGCCCGCGCCGTTGCGGCCGAGCAGGCAGAGGATTTCGCCCGCCGCAACCGAGACCGAGAAGTCGCGCAGGACCTGTACGTTGCCATAGAAACTGTTGAGGTTCGCGATCTGCAGCATCACGTACCCGTCCCGAGATAGGCTGCCTGAACCTCGGCGTTCTCGCGGATCTCCGCCGGCGTGCCCTCGGCGAGCTTGAGCCCACGATTGAGCACGGTGATGCGATCGGCAAGCCGCATGACGACATCCATGTTGTGTTCGATGAGCAGGACGGTCGCCGTGCGGGCGATCTCCTTGACGAGCGCGCAGAAACTGTCGATCTCGGTGTCGGACAGGCCCTGGGTCGGCTCATCGAGAATGAGCACCGACGGTTTGAGGGCGAGCCCCATGGCCACTTCCACGAGGCGCTGGTGGCCATACGCCATCTCGCCGGCGCGGTGCGACCCTCGATCGGACAGGCCGACGGCCGCAAGCGCGGCCATGGCTTCCGCCTCCACATCCACTGCCTCGCCACGCTGCGCGCGCCCGAGCGCTGCGATGCGAACATTTTCGGCGACGGACAGCTTGGAATAGATGTTGGTGATCTGGAACGTATAGGCAATTCCGAGCCGCACGCGCTGGAACGCCGGCACCGCGGTGGTGTCCCGCCCCCTGAACATGATGCGGCCTTCTGTAACCGAAGTCCGGCCGGACAGCAGGCTCACGAATGTCGTCTTGCCCGCGCCGTTCGGGCCGATGATCGCCCGGATCTCGCCAGCATTGAGAGTGAAATCGATGCCGTCGACCGCACGCAAGCCCCCGAAATGACGCTTGAGGCCTGACGTGTAAAGGATGGGTGTCACATCAGCCATTTGACCCACCTTTCCCGGATCGAGCCGAGGATGCCCTTGGGGAACCACAGAACCAGCGCGATCAGCACCACGCCGATGACAAGCAGGTAGGCGCTGGTGAGTTCGCTCAGCTGGTCGATCAGCGCCATCATCAGCGCCACGCCGATGAGCGGGCCGAGCAAAGTGCCCGCGCCGCCGAGCAGCGTGAACAGCAGCACCTCGATCGAATACTGGATCGAGGCGAAGGTGGACCCCATGTAGCCGAACAGCAGCCCGTAGGCGGCACCGGCCGCACCCGCGATGCCGCCGGAATAGAGGAAAGCCTCGAGTTTGGCGGCGAATGTGTTGAAGCCGAGCATTTCGGTCCGCCCTTCGTTCTCGCGGATCGCCGTGAAGATGCGCCCGCGCCGGCTCACCAGCACGGCGAAGGAAATAGCCAGCGCCGCGAGCAGCAGCAGATAGGCGATGTTGAAGCGCACGGCGTCATTGGCCAGGCTGAGATCAACGCCGAAGAAACTGAATTGCCGCGCCGCCTGCGGCAGCGAAAGCCCGTCCTGGCCGCCGGTATAGGCCGCGAAGTAGAGCGTGGCGAGGAAGCCGACCTGCGAGAACATCAGCGTCACGATCATGAAGGAGATGCGCATCGTCGGCAGCGCCACCCAACCGATCGCGAAGGCCAGCACAAGCGCGGCGGCAATGCCGATCAGGAAGGCGACCGGCACGGATATCCCGAGATGGTAGGTCGCGAGCCCGGCGCCATAGAGCCCGGCTGCGAAGAAGATCGCATGGCCGAGGCTGAGCAGACCAACATAGCCGAGCAGCATGTTGTAGCCCACGGCAAAGACGGCCAGCACCATCATCCGGGTGATCGTCAGTACGTAATATTGCGGCAGGACGAACTGTAGCAGGAAAAGCGCCGCCATGACGAGCACGAGCAGGATCAGGTTGCGGCGAATATCGCTTGATGTCATCGCTCGGCCTTCCCGAACAGGCCGTTGGGCCGCACGATCAGCACCATGGCGACGAGCATGGTCGAGACCATCTTGGCGAGCGTCGGCGAGAAGAACACCGACAGGATGCCATCGGACAGACCGATGATGACAGCCGCGATGACCGTGCCCTGCACGCTGCCGAGCCCGCCGATGATCACGACGATGAAGGACAGCAGCAACGGATCGTGCCCCATCAGGTAATGCGCCTGCTGGATCGGAACGACCAGCACAGCGGCCATCGCGGCCAGCATGCCGCCCAGCCCGAAGACCATGGCCGAAACCCGGTCGACATTGATGCCGAAGGCCCGGGCCGTCTCGCGATCGAGCTGCGTGGCGCGCATGACGATGCCGATGCGGGTCTTCTTCATCACGAACCAAACGCCGACCATCAGCACGATCGCGGCGGCAATGATGAAGAGCTTGTAGCCGTCATAGCCGAACCAGGGAAAGCGGATGCGCCAGTAGAAGGGCGGCTCGACCGCCTGCGCATTCGGCCCGAAGAAGATCAGCGCCGACTGCTGAAAAATGTAGAGCAGCCCGATCGTCGCGACGATGGTCGCCTCGGGATCGTAGTCCAGCCGCTTCAGCACCAGCCGTTCCGACACGAAGGCGATCGCGCCGACGATCAGCGGGCTGATGATGAGCGCCGCGAGAAAGCCGAGCGCCGGATGTCCCGTGATCAGACTTGTCGTGAACCATGCAAAGACGGCCCCGAGCATGAAGAACTCGCCATGGGCGACATTGACCACGCGCATGATGCCGAAGACCAGCGACAGACCCACCGCCGTGATCGTCAGGACCGAGGCCTGCACCAGGCCTTCGAGGATGGCGAGGAAGAGATAGGGGCCGAAAGCCATCGGGCGAAACCTTCGATCTCGGGACGAAAGAAGAGACCCCGCCGGTCGATGCCCGGCGAGTTCCCGTTTCAGCTATTCGGACTGTCAGAGCGCCTGCGTCGTGTAATCGACTTCGTCGGGATACATGCTGTCCTCGATCGAGGTCGCATGCACGACATTGAGCTTTGCGCCCTCGACCTTGGAGATGAACTGCTTGCCGAACACCTGGTGGGTCTTGCCGTTGAAGGTCTTGTCGCCCTGCGGGTGCTCGTTGCTCGCGTCGAACTTCTCCATTGCCTCCAGGGCAGTGATGAAGTCGTTCTTCTGCTCCGGCCCCTTGTAGTTGGCCGTCTCCATCGCCTTCTTGATGACGAAAAGCGTCTCCCAGACCGAGAACATGTGGGAATAGGTCGAGATGTCCTTGGGGTCGCTGGTGCTGGCGCCATTGGCATCGACGCCGACCTTATCGCGGAAGAACTTGTCGAATTCGGTCTGGTCCGCCTGGGCATAGCGCGGTGCCGCTTCCCAGAAATAGGTGCCGTCGAGATAGTCGAGCTGCGGCGTCGCGAGATCGACCGCCTCGAGCGAGTCGATGAAGCCGAAGATCTGCGGCCGAGTCGAGCCGAAATGATCGCCGAGTTCCTTGACGAAGGTCAGCACGGCCGGGCCGACCATGACATGGTAGAGCACTTCGGTGTCAGCCGGAATTTGCGGGAAATAGCGGGTGAAGGAGCTCTCTGTCGGCGGGATCGGGATCAGCGCCGAAACTTCGCCGCCCTGCGCCTTGATCGCTTCGGAGAAGTAGTCACGATGATTGTGGCCGAAGGCGTAGTCCGGGAAGATCATCGCGACCTTCTTGCCGAGATTTTGCGAGATCCACGGCGCCATCGAGGCCACCTGGCTCTTCACGTCGGTGATGCCGGGCTGGAACGTATAGCGGTTGAGGCCGCCGCCGGCCAGCTGATGGCCCTCCGAGCAGACGAGGTAGGGCACCTTGAGTTCGCCGGCGCGCGGACCGGCCGCTGCAACGACATGGCTGAAGAGGTGGCCGAAAATCGCATCGACCTTGTACTCGGTTGCGAACTTCTCGATCACTTCGGTGCCGCGCTTGGGATCGGTGCCGTCGTCCTCGACGATCATCTCGACTTCCATGCCGTTGATGCCGCCGCCCTCGTTGATCAGCTTGAGCGCCGCCACGGCGGTCCGCTCGTACCAGCGGCCGTAGGAAGCGCCGATGCCGGTGCGATGGAACGGCGCGCCGAGCCTGATCTTGCCGCCGGCCTGTGCGCGGAGCACGGCGGGCGTGGCCAGCAGCGTTGCGGCGGCAGCGGTGCCTCTCAGCACAGTGCGGCGCGTGATCGTAGAACCTGCCGAAAAGATGGAATCCGTCATGTGGCGCTCCCCAGTTTTTGCCGTCTGAAACCTAGTCCGGCACCATGCCGAACGCAAGCAAACCCGACCAGTGCAACGCCCGGAATCGAGATCCGGACAAGCGGCTGGCGACCTTAGGCACTTCCCCTCGGAGCGGTTGTCCGCTCCTTTTTTCATTTGTGTACGAAAGAATATGCGCGTTTCGCCGACCCTGTCAATCGGAAGCTTGACGATCGTGAATTCGACAGGCTGCAAACGACGTGAACGTAAACGTCATGCTCCCGATCCGACATTTGCATGCCAATGACCGCCTTGGGCGGGAGGACAATTTGAGTTGCATTTCCAAAGCCGCCAAATAGTCTCGCCTGCGCACCAGCGGGGAACTGGGGAACAAAAAGCAAGAACGGAGAAACCCTATGAACATGAAACCCTTCTTCACGACAGTGGCACGCACGACCTTCGCAGGCGCGCTTCTGGCCACCCTCGCCTTCCCGGTCCTGGCGGAAACCGTGATCCGGCGCGGCAATGGCGGCGAGCCACAGACCCTCGACCAGGCGCAAATCTCCATCGACATCGAAGGCTTCATCCAGCGCGACCTCTCCGAGGGCCTGATGGTCTACGACCGCGACGGCAAGGTCGTCCACGGCACGGCCGAAAGCCACACGCTGTCCGATGACGGCAAGGTCTATACGTTCCGGATTCGCGACGGCGCCAAATGGTCAGACGGCAGCCCGGTGGTTGCCGGCGACTTCGTCTATTCCATGAGCCGCGTGCTCGATCCGGCGACCGCGGCCGGCTATGCCAATATCCTCTACCCCATCAAGGGTGCGGAAGGCTTCAACAAGAAGACCGGCAAGGCCGAAGACCTCGGCCTCAAGGCCGTCGACGACAGGACGCTGGAGATCACGCTCGAACGCCCGACACCCTATTTCCTGCAGTTGCTTGCCCATTACACGGCAATCCCGGTCAACAAGGCCAGCATTGAGAAACACGGCAAGGACTTCACCAAGCCCGGCAATTTCGTCTCCAACGGCGCCTATATGTTGACCGACTATGTTGCGAATGACCACATCACCGCGGTCAAGAACCCCAATTACTGGGATGTCGCCAACGTCAAGATCGACAAGGTCATCTACAATCCGTCCGAGGACCAGGCTGCGACGGAGCGCATGTTCGAAGCCGGCGAACTTGACGTCGTCTACAATTACCAGGCCGACCAGCGCGAGCACCTGACCACGAAATACGGCGCCGACCAGGTCTTCGCCGCACCGGCAAGCTCGACCTATTATTACGTCTTCGACAACCGCAAGGAGCCGTTTAACGACGTCCGCGTCCGCAAGGCGCTGTCGATGGCACTCGATCGCGAATTCCTCGCCGGCAAGATCTTCGGCGGCGCACAGTTGCCGTCCTTCACGCTCGTACCATCAGGCATGGAAGGCTACACGCTGCCCAAGATCGACATCGCGGACATGGACCAACTCGACCGCGAGGATGCGGCCAAGGCGCTGCTCAAGGAAGCCGGCTATGGCGACGGCGGCAAGCCGCTGACCATCGACATCCGCTACAACACCAACGAAAACCACAAGAAGGTCGCCATTGCCGTGGCCGACATGTGGAAGGCGCTCGGTACCAACATCACGGTGACGACGCAGAATCTCGATGTTAAGGCGCATTATGCCTTCCTCCAGGAAGGCGGCAGCTTCGACGTCGCCCGCGCCGGCTGGTCGGCCGACTATGCAGATCCGGAAAACTTCCTCAACCTGATGATCTCGTCCAATACCGCCTTCAACTACGGCAAGTGGACCAATGCCAAATATGACGAGCTGCTGAAGGCGTCCTATGACGAGACCGACCCGGTCAAGCGCATGCAGGTCCTCAACGAGGCCGAGGCCCTCATGCTCGCCGAACACCCGATCGCCCCGATGATGAACTATGCCAGCCTCTGGCTGATCAACAAGAAGGTCAAGGGCTTCAACCAGAACCTCGTCAACGAGCACCTGACCAGGTACCTCTCGATCGAAGAGTGATCCCGAAAGGCGCGCCCGCCGCCTGACCGGGCGCGCGGTCATTTTCCCGTTCCGGAACCGGAACGGGAACCATCGGATTACGCATTCGAGAGAGGAGGCGCCACATGCTGCGTTTCATCTTCGTCCGGCTGCTATCTTCGCTGCCGACGATCTTCATCGTGCTCACGCTGTCCTTCTTCATGATCCGCATCGCGCCGGGTGGCCCGTTCAACCTCGAGCGACCACTAGATCCGGCGGTGCTGGCCAACATGAAGGCGGTCTACAATCTCGACCAGCCGGTCTACCTGCAATATCTCTACTATATCGGCAATGTCCTGCGCGGCGACTTCGGCCCGAGCTACATCTACAAGGACTACACGGTCGCCGAACTGATCCTGCAGGCCCTGCCCTACTCGATCGTGCTCGGCCTCTGGGCGCTCGTCATCGCCGTGTTCGGCGGCATCGCCATGGGCGTCTACGCGGCGCTCAGGCAGAACAGCTGGGCCGACTATCTCCTGATGGGCGTGGCGGCGATCGGCAACACGGTGCCGAACTTCGTCGTCGGCCCGATTCTATCTCTGATCTTCGCCCTCGGCTTGCGATGGGTCCCGACGGGAAGCTGGGGCGATGGCGGCATCCGCAACCTCGCACTGCCGGTCATCGTTCTCGCGCTTCCTCAGCTCGCGGTCTTTGCCCGCCTCACCCGCGGTTCGATGATAGAGGCACTGCGCGCCGACCATGTCCGCACCGCCCGCGCCTATGGCCTGCCTTTCCGCAGCGTCGTAGGCACCCACGCCTTGCGCGGCGCGCTGATGCCGGTCATCTCCTACCTCGGCCCGACCGCTGCCTCGGTGCTGACAGGGTCGATCATCGTCGAGACGATCTTCTCGCTCCCCGGCGTCGGCCGCTATTTCGTGCTCGGTGCGCTCAACCGCGACTACACGCTTGTCATGGGCACCGTTGTGCTGATCTCGGTCTTCATCGTCGTTCTCAATCTGCTGGTCGACGTCATCTATGCCTTCATCGATCCGAGAGTGCGCCATGACTGACGCAACGCCCGATACCTCGGCGCCGGGCTCGGTGGAAGGCCGCAGCCCCGGCGCCATCGCCTTCAGGCGCCTGAAGCGAAACAGGGCCGCCATGGTCAGCGCGTTCGTGCTGGTCCTGATTACCGCCTTCTGCTTTCTCGGCCCTTCCGTCAACCCGCACAGCCATGAAGCGGTCTACTCGAGCTATGTCGCCGTCGGCCCCTCGCTCTCGCCCTATCCGCATGAGGAGACGCTGGAGCCGGTGATGAAGAATGCCGTCGAGCGCGGCCGCGCCAGGCTCGACGCCTTCGACGTCGACGGCACGACCTACACGGCGACGATCAGCGCCGACAAGGCAATCGATCCGCGCATCGTGCGCTATTTCGACCGGCCCGACGAGTTCGAAGGCGCTGCCATCGCCTCAACCAGCAACGAAGGCAGGACCGCCATCGTCACCGGCCAGGTCAACGGCCAGTATTTCCTCTTGGGGACAGACCGCAACGGACGCGACATGCTGGCCCGCATCATGGTGGGCGGGCAGGTTTCGCTGATGGTCGGGATCCTCGCGACCATCGTCTCGCTCGTCATCGGCGTGGCCTATGGCGCGGTGTCCGGCTATCTCGGCGGAAGGGTCGACAATGTCATGATGCGGCTGGTGGAAATTCTCTACTCACTGCCCTTCATCTTCTTCGTCATCATGCTGGTCGTGTTCTTCGGCCGCCACTTCGTGCTGATTTTCGTCGCCATCGGCGCGATCAACTGGCTCGACATGGCCCGCATCGTGCGTGGCCAGACGCTGGCGATCAAACGCCGCGAATTCGTCGGCGCCGCCGTGGCGATGGGGCTGACCAACGGCCAGATCATACGCCGTCACATCATCCCCAATACGATCGGCCCTGTCGTGGTCTTCGTCACGCTGCTGGTTCCGCAGGTCATCCTGCTCGAAAGCTTCCTGTCCTTCCTCGGCCTGGGTGTTCAGGAGCCTTTGACCAGTTGGGGCCTGCTGATCGCCGAGGGCGCCGGTGCCATCGAGGCCAGCCTTTGGCTGCTGCTTTATCCCGCGCTGTTCTTCGTCGTCACGCTGTCGGCACTCAACTTCTTCGGCGACGGATTGCGCGACGCCTTTGACCCCAAGGACCGCTGACATGGCTGAAACGATCCTCGAAATCAGCAATCTCGACGTCCGCTTCGCGGCCGATGACGGCGAGGTCCACGCCGTCAGACAGGTTAGCCTGAAGGTCGCGAAGGGCGAGACCCTCGCCATCGTCGGCGAATCCGGCTCCGGCAAGAGCCAGACGATGATGGCGATCATGGGCCTGCTCGCGGTCAATGGCCGTGTCACCGGTTCAGCCCACTATCGCGGCCAGGAACTCGTCGGCCTGCCGGTGAAGAAGCTCAACGACATCCGGGGCGGCAAGATCACCATGATCTTCCAGGAGCCGATGACCTCGCTCGATCCGCTCTACACGATCGGCGACCAGATCGCCGAGCCGATCCGCTTTCACCGCAAGGTCTCGAAAGCCGACGCGAAGCAGCGGGTGCTGGACCTGCTCAGGCTGGTGCAGATTCCCGAACCCGAGCGGCGGATGACATCTATCCGCATCGAAATGTCGGGCGGGCAGCGCCAGCGCGTGATGATCGCCATGGCGCTCGCCTGAACCGGCCGAACTGCTGATCGCCGACGAACCGACGACCGCGCTCGACGTCACCATCCAGGCGCAGATTCTCAACCTGCTGCGCGAACTCAAGAGCCGCATCGGCCTCTCCATCGTCTTCATCAGCCACGATCTCGGCATCGTCCGCCGCTTTGCCGATCGGGTCGCTGTGATGCGACGCGGAGAACTGGTCGAGCAGGGCACGGTGACGGAGATCTTCGATTCGCCCAGGCACGATTATACCAGGATGCTGCTCGCCGCCGACCCGACCGGCACGAAGCAACCTGTCGGGCCTGACGCCCGCCGCCTCATCGAGGCGCAGGACATGTCGGTGACTTTCGAGCTCGGCGGCGGTTTCCTCGCCGGACCACCGGTCGAACTGAAGGCGGTCGATCGGGTCTCGCTGACGCTGCGCGAAGGCCAGACCATCGGCATTGTCGGCGAATCCGGCTCGGGGAAATCGACGCTCGGCCGCTCGATCCTGCGGCTGATCCACGGCGACGGCCGCATCTTCTTCCAGGGCAAGGACATCTCGCACGCCGACCGGCGGCAGATGCGGCCGCTGCGCCGGGAATTGCAGCTCGTCTTCCAGGATCCCTACGGCTCACTGTCGCCGCGCATGACCGCCGGGCAGATCGTCACGGAGGGACTGTTGGTCCATGAGCCGCAACTGACCGCGAGGGACCGCGATGGACGCGCCATCGAGGCACTCCGCGAAGTCGGCCTCGATCCCGCCAGCCGCAATCGCTATCCCCACGAATTCTCCGGCGGCCAGCGCCAGCGCCTGGCCATTGCCCGCGCCATCATCCTCAAGCCACGGCTGATCGTTCTCGACGAGCCGACATCGGCCCTCGACCGCTCGGTGCAGAAGCAGATCGTCGAACTGCTGCGCGACCTGCAGGCCCGGCACGGCCTCAGCTATCTCTTCATCAGCCACGATCTTGCGGTGGTCCGGGCGCTGGCGGACTATGTGATGGTGATGAAGAGCGGGCGCGTTGTGGAGGAGGGCGACACCGCAGCAATCTTCGACCATCCGCGGGAGGATTACACACGGGAACTGATGGCGGCGGCGCTGGGAGATTAGACGTCTTCCTCGAAAATGGCTCGCTTCCCGGGCCGATGTTTGGGGAGGAGAACTCTGGCTTTCCTATCTTCCCGCAATCGGCACATGTTTCCCGGAAACCTCCGGGTATTCCGCCGCCGGCTGCTTCGCGATCGTCTCGATCCGCGACACTTCCCGCGCGATCGCATCGCTGCCGGAATGCACCCTGAACGTCACGTCGTACCGCCTGAAATCGCCATGCTCCAGCCAGATCAGTTCATCGCGCTCCCTGGCGAACGCCCTGCCCTGTACATGGTTGGTCGAAGGCTCCATTCCGATGGCATACTGGCCTGAATGGAAATTCTGCCATTGGTAATTGCAGGGGAACTGGTCCTTGCGGCTGACCACCTCGAAGGCGATCTCAAGCGCATCGTTGACCAGCATGACCGACACGTTGCCGTCGGCATCCGCTGTCATCTCGTGCTGCCAGACCTGCTCGTGGAAACCCATCTGTGGCGCCGGCATCGTGCGGTAGCCCACGCCCTGCTTGCGGTAATTGTCGCCGGCATGGCCGGCCCAGACCACGTCCGATATCGGCGCGACGTAACGCGAGCCCTCTGATAGCACCGGGTGCCCGACATTGACGTGGTACAGATACATATGCGGCGTGCGGTAGAAGCCGCGATTGACGACCGTGTCGGCGATGCGAATGTCGTTGGTGCCTGCCTTGATCTCGATACGGCGGGTCAGTTCCAAATGTTCGCCGAACACCGCGCCTTGCGTCACCACGCCCTCGCACCAGAGGGTCATCTCGTCACCGGACCAACTCTCGCCATATCCGGTCAGCCGCGCCGGTGTCATGCCGATCCGGCCATGCAGCGGATGGCTCACCGTCTTGCGCGGACTATAGACGTAATGATCGCCCGGCTCCTCGTTCATGAACAGCATCTGGTCGAGCCCGCAGGTGACGAGCAGGCCGGACGCGCTGCGGAGCCAGCCGAGCCCACCCTCGCCCTCCGCGTCATGCAGACCCGGATGCTTGAACCCGGCAGGCGAATGCCAGCCGATCGCCATGCCCTTGTAGTCGCATTCGCCGATGTCGAGGCAGCGGTCGACCATCACGGTGAAGCGCAAGCCCGTGCCGCTACGGAATTCCAGCATCCGCACACCGCGCTCGACGCCATCGGCCAGCGTCACCAGCCGTACGCCGGCAAATTGCGCAAGTGAGCCCGTGTGCGCAGAGAGATCGGCGCGCGACCTCTGGCTTCCGTAAAGTTCGACCATGTTGGTATTCCTGCAGGATTGAAAAGGGCGGCCTGATAGCGACCGCCCTCCCTTGTCTATTCTCAGAGCCCCTGCGCGCGAAGCTTGCCGTCGAGGAACTTCTTGGCGCGCGGAACGTCGGCCTCTTCCAGATGCTCGATGATCATGGGAATGTTCGGGTGCTTGCGCGACAGCAGCTTGAGATAGAGATCATAGTTCAGCGAACCGAGGCCGGGAGCCGGCAGTTCGATCTCGCCGACGCCGCGGAAGGTGTGGCTTTCCAGCGCGTCGTCGTCACCGATATCGGCATGCTTCTCGGTCTTGTCGCCGCCCGAACGCTTGACGTCCTTGGCATGGCCGATCTTGATCTTGTCCTGCAGCGTGTCGAAGACCTGGTTGAGGATCTTGTCCATGTCGTCGATATTGTGGGACTCGAAGTAGTTGGTCGGGTCCATCAGCAGGCCGAGACCGGGGTGATCGACCTGGGCGAACATCTTGACGGTTTCCTCGACGGAGCCGACGACGTTGTTGACATAGGTTTCGAGCAGGAACATCGCGCCATGGTCATAGGCGAATTGCGCGAGTTCGGCGACGACCTTGCGGCATTCCTCAAAACCCTCTTCGGTCTTGTTCTTTTCGTGATGCACCCAGTCAGACTCGGTGTTGTAGGTACCGGTCTCGGAGATCACGTAGGGCGTGCCGAGATACTGGGCATGCTTGATGATTTCCTTGAGGTAGCCGACGCGGCGGGCGCGCTCTTCCTTGTCCGGATGAATGATGTTCGTATAGCCCGAGATGCAGCAGATCGGCAGGTTGTGGTCACGGAACGTGTTGCGGATCGTGGTGCACTTGTCCTTGGTGATCTGGCCGGCGCTGAGATCGATGTCCTTGAAGTGCATGTCGAGCTGGACGGTGTTGAAGTCCAACGAGCGGATCTTCTTGGCCGTCTCTTCGAGCGTATAGGGGAAATAGGCGGTGAAAATACCGGTCTGCATCATGGTGGTCGTCCTCCCTTGGGATGTTTTCGGTTCTAGATTGCGATTTCGCTGAGCTTGACGGCCCGGCCTTCGTCCATCGACTTGTAGCCTGCCTCGACCAGCGCCATGGTCTTGACGTTGTCGGCGACGTTGAGCCTGGGCTCCGTGCCGCTGCTGACGGCATATTGCAGCTGCTCCATCACGCCGATGAAGGCATGCGGGAACCACATCGTGTCCCAGGTCGGCGTCACCCACTTGCCGCCGGTGGTCTTTTTCGAGGCATAGGTCAGCGTCGAGGCCGCGCCATTCGGCCAACCGATCGTGCCATGCGCCACCCCATCGGTGCCTTCGACGCGCCACTTGATGTAGAATTCGCTGTCGAAGCCTTCCTCGCGCGGGCCGGCCCAGACGTCTTCCATCGACACAGCCAGCACATTGCCGGGGAACTTGATGGTCGAGACGGTGATGCCGTCCTTGTGCTTGAACTTGGTGCGCGGGTCGGAACGCGTCGCGGTGTAGATTTCTTCCGGGTCGCCGAAGAGGAAGCGCAACACGTCGAGGTGATGCACGCTCATGTTGGACAACGTCAGCCGGTCGAAATCCTCAAGGAAGGTCTGCCAGTGCGGGATGGCGCGCATGTCGATCGTCGCCATGACGACATCGCCAAGCTCGCCCTTGTCGAGGATCTGCTTGAGCACCTGCATCGATTGGTCGTAACGCATGTTCTGGTTGACCGACAGAATCTTGCCGGCGGCCTTGGCCTCGTCGCGCAACTTGCGGGCCTCGTCGAGCGACAGCGCCAAAGGCTTCTGGGCCAGGATCGCCTTGATATGCGGCTCCTTCAGTGCAGCGCGGATCAAGGCCGGCTGCTGGTCCGGCGGATAGGCGAGATCGACGATGTCGACGTTTGTGTCCTTGATCAGCGCTTCCGGTGTCTCATGCACGGTCGGGATGCCCCAGCGCTCGGCGACCTTGGCGGCATTGGCCTTGGTGCGCGACGCGATCGCCACGACATTGAAGCCGGCCTCCTTGTAGGCGGCAAGATGGCACTCGGCCATGATCATGCCGGCGCCGATCGCGCCGATCCTGTAGTCCTTGACTCTGACATCAACATCCGGCTTGAAGCCTTTGGAATCCGCCATCTTCTTTCTCCCTATGCGCCCGTGCCGGCTGGCGAGAAGGCCAGTCCGTCGGATGTGAAATAATGGATCTTTCGCGGATCGCAGCTGACGGCTACATCCGTGTCGACAGCAACCTTCGGCTGGCCGCGCATCAGCACGCGCAGTTTCTCCGACCCGGCCGAAAGCGTCACGACGGTGTAGCCGCCGAGCGGCTCGACTTCGTAGACCCGTGCCGGAACGCCGGCCCGGCCCGCGGTCCACGGCTCGGCCTTGAGGTCCTCCGGCCGGATACCAATACCGGCGGCACCATCGGGGACCGGCAGCCCGGCCAACTGGATCGTGCCGGATCCAGCGGAGACGCCATCGCCGCGCTCGATGCCGAGCAGGTTGATAGCAGGTGCGCCGAGCAGGCGCGCGACATACTGGCTGGCCGGACGATCGTAGATCTCGGACGGCTTGCCGATCTGGCGTATGGCGCCATGTTCGAAGATCGCCATGCGGTCGGCGATCGACATCGCCTCCTCCTGGTCATGCGTGACATAGATCAGCGTATGGCCGAGTTCGCGCTGGATACGCTTGAGCTCGACGCGGGTCTCTTCGCGGAGCCGCGCGTCGAGCGCCGAGATCGGGTCGTCCATCAGATAGGCAGCAGGGTCGCGGACCAGCGCCCGGGCGATGGCCACGCGCTGGCGCTCTCCACCCGAGAGATGCGCCGGCAGCTTGTGCAGGAGATGACCGATATGCAGCTTTTCCGACACAGAGGCGACGCGCGCCTTGATCTTGTCCTCGGCGATCTTGCGCTCGACCAGCGGGAAGCGGACATTCTGCAAGGCCGTCATATGCGGGAAGAGCGCGAGATTCTGGAACACCATCGCCACATTGCGCTCGGCCGGCGACAGCGCGTTGACCGGCTTGCCCTCGATCAGGATCTCGCCGGAATCGGGCGCCTCAAGGCCCAGGATCAGCTTGAGGATCGTCGACTTCCCCGAAAGCGGCGGCCCGAACAGACAGAAGAACTCGTTGTCCGCGACGTCGAAGGAAACGTTGTCGACAGCAACGGTATGGCCGAAACGTTTGGTGACATTGCGGAATGTAATCGATGCCATCGATCAAGCCTCCCTGATCGCCTGGCCGGTGTCGGCATCGAAGAGCCGCACCGCATCCTTGTTGACATCGAGTCGCGCCGTCATACCGGCTTCCAAGCCATTGTCGTTGTCGAGCACGATTTTCACCGACGACTTGGCGCGGCCGGCATGGACGATGGTCCGCGCGCCGATGCGCTCGACGAAGAACACCGGCAGTCCATCGGCGGCCGCCACCATCGACGCCTGCTCCGGACGGAAGCCGTAGAAGACGTCGCTGGCCTTGCGCGCCCTCGCGACACGGGCGAGGCCGTCGCTCAGCGGTGCGGATCGGCCAAACTCACCGAGGTCGACGACAAGCGCGCCCCCGACCTCGACCAGCGTGCCCTTGACCAGGTTCATGCCGGGGGACCCGAGAAAACCCGCCACAAAGGTGTTCGACGGATGGTTGTAGACCTCCACAGGCGAGCCGGTCTGCTGCAGCACGCCATGATCCATGACGGCGATGCGGTCGGCCATGGTCATGGCCTCGAGCTGGTCGTGCGTGACATAGACCATCGTCTGCTTGAACTGCCGCTGCAGATGCTTGAGTTCGGTCCGCATCACCGCGCGGAAGGCGGCATCGACATTCGACAGCGGCTCGTCGAGCAGGAAGATGGCGGGCTCGACGATCGCCGATCGGCCGATCGCCAGGCGTTGCAGGATGTTGACCGACAGCTTGGCCGACGGCTGCTTGAGCAGCGGCGTCAGTTGCAGGAACTCGGCGATCGCCTTCACGCGGCGGTCGATCTCGGACTCGGGCAACTTGCGGACCCGCAGGCCATAGGCCAGGTTCTCATAGACCGACATATGCGTGAAGATCGCGTAGTTCTGGAAGACGAAGCCGACGCCGCGCTTGCCCATAGAGACCCCGGACATGTCACGATCGTCGAACCGGATGCGGCCCGAAGTCGGCTCTTCCATGCCGGCGATCATGTTCATCGTCGTCGACTTGCCGCAGCCCGACGGCCCGAGCAGCGCCACGAACTCGCCGTCCTCGATCCGGAGATCCATGGTCTTGAGAGCCTGGAAGGCGCCAAAACTCTTGGTAAGGTTTTCGAGATGGATCGCGGTCATGCTGCGCGTGCCTTGTTCATGCGCGCAATTGCGAAATTGGCGAAGATTGACAGGAAAATGAGGATGGCGAGCGCGATGGCCGCGACATAGCCCCAGATCAGGTCGTTCTGCGTGACCTTGTAGATATAGACGGAGATCGTCTCGGTCGCCACGCCGGGGCCGCCGCCGGTCATGATGAACAGCGTGTCGAAGATCTTGAAATTCTCGATCACCCGGATCGCCAGCGCGATGATGATGATGGTCTTCATCTTCGGCAGGATGATGGTGCGGAACCGCTGCGGCCAGGAGGCGCCGAGCAGGGTCGCGGCACGGAGCTGGTCTTCCGGCACGCCGGCGAGGCCCGCCAGCAGGATCAGGAACATCAGCGGCGTCCACTGCCATATGTCGGAGATCATGACCGCGACCAGCGCCCAGGTCGGGCTCGATAGCCAGGCCAGCGAGAAGGTCGTGCCCGTGAGCGTCGAGATGATGTCGTTGACCGGGCCGCCCGACTGGAACAGCATGAAGAACATGTAGCCGGCGACCGCGGGCACCACCATCATCGGCATCAGCAGGATCGAATAGAAGAAGCGTTTTCCCCGGAAGTCGTCCATGAACAGCAGCGCCAGCGCGAAACCGAGAAGAAACTCCGCCGGCACGCAGATCAGCATGATCAGCGCGGTCCGTCCCAGTGCCGACCAGAAGCGGTCGTCGACGGCAAGGTCGGTGTAGTTGGCGAAATTGTTCCAAAGCTGCCAGGCGCTCCACCAGGGAATGCCGTCGAGCGGCGACCAGTCGGTCACGGAGATGTAGAGTTGCATCAGCAGCGGAAAGACCGCGATGAACAGAACCAGGATCTGCGCCGGCAGCGTCAGTCGAAACCCGAGCTTGCGGCTCTCCTGGTCGGCAGTCGGTGTGGTCGCGGCGGAGGCGACAGGGTTGACGGCCACGGCGCTCATTGCTTCAGCGCTCCGAAGGTCAGGCCACGCACCAGATGTTTCTGGATGGCGATGCCCATGATCACGGGCGGGATGGCGGCGATCAGGCCGAGCGCGGCCTTCGCGCCATAGAGCTGGCCCGTCATGGAGGACGACAGCGAGGCCATGTAGACCGGGATCGTCACCCAGTCACGCGTGGTCAGCAGCAGGCCGATCAGGTAATCCGACCAGTTGAGGATGAAGACGAACAGCGCGGAACTGGCGAGTGGTGCCCGCATCATCGGCAGCGTGATCTGCGTGAACACGCGGTAGCGCGAACAGCCCTCGACCCGCGCCGCATCCTCGATCTCGCGCGGCATGTCGTCGAAGAAGGTCTTCATCAGCCAGAAGGCGAACGGCAGGGTCACGATGCCGTAGATCAACGCGAGACCGTACCAGGTGTCGATCATGCCGAGGAACGACCACATGATCATGACGGGGATCATCACTGCCATCGGCGGGAAAAGTCGAAGCTGGATCAACGCTAGCGGCAGGTTCTGCCCCGAGCCGAAGCGCGACAGCCCGTATGCGGCAGCCGTGCCGGCGCTCATCGCGATCAGGGTGCCGAAGACGGCTGACAACAGCGAGGACAGGATCGGCTTGGTCGCAGTCTTGTCGAGCGCGACGATCAGTTCGGAACTGGATTCGCCGAAAATGAACCGGAAATTGTCGAGGGTCGGATTTTGCGGCCACCATGTCAGGTCGGCGCCGACGGCAGTCCATTCCGAGATCGGCTTGAACGCCATGGAGGCCATCCAGAGGATCGGCACAAGCGTCACCGCGACGGCGAGGATCACCGCCAGGTAACGGAAAGTTTCAAAGAGGGGTGACCGGTTCATCGTCTCGTCTGCAATTGTCGATAACACAAGCGGAAGGCGGCAGCCCGCCTTCCGCGTCCATCAGCCATTGGGAGGCTTAGTCGGTGATGACGGGCCAGGCCGCCTTGTTGGCCTTGATGGCCGCGACCAGCTTTTCCTCGCCCGTACGGCGGGCGATGCGCTGCCACTGCTTTTCGGTGTCCGCCATCGCCTCTTCCGGCGTCTTGGACTTGGTCAGTGCCGCGACGAGGTTTTCGTCGAGCGCATTGTGGAAGGCCGTCGCACCCGGATAGTTGATGGTCGGCACGGCCCGGGCGACGCTGTCGCGCACCACGTCCATGTGATAGGCGTGATAGGTTTCGCGAACCAGTGGATCGGAGAAGTCCGATAGGCGGAACGGATCGAAATAGCCGCCCGGGTTCGCCGTCATCCAGGAGTAGATACGGGCCGAACCGAGCCACTGCAGCAGCAGATAGGCCAGTTCCGGATTCTTGCTCTGGGTCGAGACCGACGCCGAAAGGTTGAGCCAGAGCACCGTCCGGCGGATCAGCTTGCCATCGACCTCGTGGCCCGGCGGCAGCATCGAACCGACCTTGCCCGTGACCTTGGAGCCGGTATTGGCGGCGTTGTCGAGGAACTTCGGCAGGTTCGAGAAGGCACAGGTCATGGCCGCGCCACCACCGGCGAAGTTGCCATACTGCTCCGGCCAGCCCCAGGAGATCGCGTCCGGCGAATGATGCGACAGCGAGTCGACATATTCCTTGGTCGCGGTCCAGCCGGCTTCGGAGTTGATCAGCGCCTTGCCTGTGTCGTCGAACAGGAACTGGTTCGGATTGCCCATCGAGACATAGCGCTGGTACCAGTTTGTATAGCCCCAGCCCTGATTGCGCAGATCCGTCGAGCCGAACAGGCCCTTATCGGGACGGTGGAAGAAGGCGGCAATGTCGCCATGTTCCTTCCAGGTCCTCGGCGCGGCAAGCTCATAGCCATGCTTGTCGGCGAAGGCCTTCTTCTCGGTCTCGTCATTGAACAGGTCCGTGCGATAGTTCCAGATCTGGAAGTCGCCGTCGAGTGAGACGCCGTAGGTCGAGCCGGAATACTGGTTAAGCAGCGAAACACCCTGCGCGCCGTTCACATAGCCGGTCTCGGGCGCATCCCATTCCGGCTTGTGGGTCGCGACATAGTCGTCGAGATTGACGATGCCGCCGGTCTCGGCGAGGTCGCCCAGGCGGTTCCATTCCACGGCATAGATGTCGAACGCACCTGCCTTGGTGGAGATGTCCTGCATCGTCTTGGTGAATTCCTGGCCGTTCGGCACGCCGACGATCTCGAGCGTGATCCCGGTTTCCTTTTCCCAGAGTTCCTTGATCGACGGCGCACCCTTGGGGAAAGGTTGCGTCAACTGGCCGATCGAGCCGTCCGACAGACCGAGGACGATCTTATCGCCCTTGCCCGCGGCCTTGATCGCCTTGGCGGCTTCTACAGCGCGGCCTTCCGGCGTCTCGCCGCCATACTGGTAGCGCTCGGCGCCATCAAAACCCGTGGGACCGCCGATCATGCCATCGGCAAGCTTGTCGGCGGCGAAGGCCCGGCCCGGGCGAATGAATTGCGGCGCAATGCCGACCGCCGCCGTCAGGCCCGCGACCCGCGTGGACGCAGCCAGAAAGCTGCGCCGAGAAATCGTTAAATTGGTAGCCATGAATATCCTCCCTTGCGACCCGTGCTCCAACCCGTCGCTTGATGTATATTGATTTGTTGATTGATTACTGTCAACATCATAAATGATCAACGTACATCAAAATTGGCATCGCCTTGGCTCAAACCGAAAATATTCAAGCGAATCAATGTCGAGAATAGATGCAGCGGTGATTGATTTTGATGCGGCGCGGGAGGATTGCTACGTCATGTTGCATTGCATGCGTTTTTGGGATTGCATGTGCCGGCCCTTGGAATACATCAGTTTCAATCAGACACTGACGAGGGAATCGCCGTGCGCTCAACCTTGACCGATATCGCGAGGGACTCGGGCGTTTCGACCGCGACCGTCGACCGCGTGCTGAACAACCGCCCCGGCGTCAGCGGCCGCACGCGCACCATCGTCATGGAGACCGCGACCCGGCTCGGCTATTTCGGCCAGGCCGAGCCGACGATGGAACGGATCAGGCTCGACTTCGTGCTGCCGGAGGGCACCAACACCTTCATTGCAAACCTGAAGGCACAACTTGAGCGGCAATGCGCGGCGCAGGACGGCATCGAATACCAGCTGCATTCCGTCGAGGGGTTCAACCCTTTGTCGCTGGCTCAGAAGCTGGCCGCACTCCGCCCCGTCACCCAGGGCGTGGGCCTGATCGCACTCGACCATCCGGCCGTGCGAGAGGAGATGCGGGCGCTGGCGGAAGCCGGGATAAAGGTGGTGACCCTCGCCTCCGACATTCTCCATGTCGCGCGCACCGGCTATGTCGGTATCGACAATCGCGCCGCCGGCCGCCTCGGTGGCTACCTTCTGGGCAGGCTGCTGCCGCCGACGCAGGGCAAGATTGCGCTGTTCGCGGGCTCGCTTTCTTATCGCGGCCACGAAGAGCGGGAAATGGGCTTCCGCCACATCGTCTCGGAGGAATTCCGCCACCTCGAGGTCGTGCAGATGCGCGAGATCCGCGACGACCGGCAGCGCGCCTACGAGGAAACGCTCGCCCTGCTCGATCGCCATCCCGATCTCGCCGGCATCTACAATATCGGCGGCGGCAGTTCCGGCATCGGCAGTGCGCTGGAGGATCGAGGGCGCGGCAAGTCCATTGTCTTCATCGGCCACGAACTGACGGAAAAACTCGAAACCGCTGCTGCTGTCGGGCACGATGGACGCCGTGATCGACCAGAATCCGCGCGTCGAGGCCCGTGAGGCGATCAGCCTGCTTGCAAGTTCCATTCGCGGCAAGGCGTTCGAGTACCATCCACCACGCCTTCAGGTCATCTTCCGGGAGAATATTCCAGAGAATTGAGGCCTCGATGATGCGATATGATGTGAATTGACGTCGATCCGAGGTCGGACTATGGCATTCACGCACGTTTTCGCTTGCATCGCGGACCGTTTTGCAAATTTTCCTGCCGAAAAAGCGAGCCCGACGCGCCATCTGATGGCGAATGATGTTGACTTCGTCATTTTGAGGCTTCATTATCCATCAAAGTTTAGGATTGCTAACATAGCGGGCCGGAGGATGCCTGCGCCCGACCGTTGCCCCCGGCCGGTTGGCGTGAAGACGACAGGGAGGTCTCGATGGCAGTGACGGATACGGCAGGCGCGACCAGGCCGAAGCGGGACTACAGTCTCGTTGGCGAAAGTGCGCGCCGCGCGGTGGAAACCGGCCTCGCCTCGGCGGAATGGTATCACACCGAAATTCCCCGCAAGGTGATGAAGGAGCTGATGCAGCGCAGCGATGGTCCGGCCATCCGCGATTCGATCCTCTGGATTGCCCTCATCCTTGGTTCGGCCGCCGGCGCCATCTATTTCTGGGGCAGCTGGTGGTGCGTGCCCTTTTTCGTTGTCTATGGCGTTCTCTACGGCTCGTCGAGTGACAGCCGCTGGCACGAATGCGGCCACGGCACCGCCTTCAAGACCCGCTGGATGAACGACGTCATCTACCAGATCGCCAGCTTCATGCTGATGCGCAATCCGGTCAGCTGGCGCTGGAGCCATGCCCGCCACCACACCGACACGATCATCGTTGGCCGCGATGCCGAGATCGCGGTCATGCGTCCGCCGGACCTGATGCGCGCGGCGCTCGCCTTTACCGGCATTCTCGACTTCCGCTATTCGCTGCCGGGACTGTTCAAGAACGCTGCCGGCATCCTCTCGGATGACGAGAAGGACTACATTCCTGAGATGGAGCGCGCCAAGGCGATCACCGCCGCGCGCTGGCACGTCGCCATCTACGTCGCCACCGTGGCGCTTGCCATCTACACATGGTCGTTCCTGCCGCTGATGCTGATCGGCCTGCCACGCCTCTACGGCAGCTGGCACATGGTGATGACGGGCCTGCTGCAGCATATCGGCCTCGCCGACAACGTTGTCGACCACCGGCTCAACACCCGCACGGTCTACATGAACCCGATCAGCCGCTGGATCTATTGGAACATGAACTATCATGTGGAGCATCATATGTTCCCGATGGTCCCCTACCATGCGCTGCCGCGGCTGCATGAACTGATCAAGCACGATCTGCCCGTACCGAACCCCTCGATGTGGCACGCCTATCGCGAAGTCTGGCCAGTCCTGCTCAAACAGCTTCGCTACGAGGATTTCTACCTCAAGCGCGAACTGCCGCCGACCGCCCGTCCCTACCGGATGGAATTCCACGACATGCCTGTTGGCGCCGCGGCGGCGGAATAGACCGAAGCTTTCGGCGGACCGGACGGTCCGCCGCCCCTTACCCGGAGAATGACATGACAGAATGGGTACGCGCCTGCGCGGCGGATGACGTCGACGAGGAGGATGTGATCCGCTTCGACCACGCCGGCCGGACATTTGCGATCTACCGCTCGCCGGACGACGAGTATTTCGCCACCGACGGCCTGTGCACGCATGAGAAGATCCACCTCGCCGATGGCCTTGTGATGGACGACATCATCGAATGTCCCAAGCACAATGGCCGCTTCAACTACAGGACCGGCGAGGCCAAGGGGGCACCGGTCTGCATCAATCTCGCCACCTATCCGGTCAAGGTCGAGGACGGCGACGTCTTCATCAGCCTCGGCTGAATGCATTCTGGGAGTGAAGCATGAGCGCGTCGGGAGGAATCGTCATCATCGGCGCGGGCGAGGCCGGCGGGCGCACGGCCCTCCAGCTTCGCGAGGCCGGCTTCGATGGACCGGTCACCCTTGTCGGTGACGAGATACACCTGCCCTATGAGCGCCCGCCCCTTTCCAAGGACGCGCTCACGGATGCCGACGACACAGCGCCGCGTGCCATCACCTCGCCCGAGGCCGTCAGTGCCGCCAACATAACCTTCTTGCCATCGGCCACGGCCACATCGATCGATCGCGAAACGAAGACTGTGCTGCTGGCCGATGGCGTCGAGCTAGCCTACGATAGTCTGGTGCTCGCAACCGGTGCCAGCCCGCGCCGCCTGCCGATGGCGGGCGATATCAGGCATTGCGTCTACCTCCGCACCCACGACGACGCCCTCCGTATCCGCGCGGGCCTTGCGCGCGGCGGCCATGTCGCCATTATCGGCGGCGGCTTCATCGGCCTCGAGATCGCCGCTTCGGCGCGCAGGCGCGGATGCGATGTCACTATTATCGAGGCACAGCCGCGCCTGCTGATGCGCGGCGTCCCCGCCGGGATCGCAGACGTCATCCAGCGCGAACACGAATCTCATGGCGCCCGCGTGTTGCTGGGCACCGGCCTGGCATCGATCTCCGACACCGGCGAACAAGCCCTGATCACACTCGCAGACGGCAGCACGCTGTTGGCCGACCTCGTGGTGATCGGCATCGGCGCGACGCCAAACACGGCCTTGGCCGAGGCCGCGGGCCTTGCTATCGACAACGGCATTTCGGTGGACCAGCACCTGCGAACCTCCGACCCTTCCATCGTCGCCGTCGGCGACTGCGCCTCCTTCCCGGCGGCCCTCTTCGACAATCGGCGCATCCGCCTCGAATCCTGGCGCAGCACCCATGATCACGCCCGCGTCGCGGCAACAAATCTCGCGGGCGGAGAGGCTGTCATCGACGCCGTGCCGTGGTTCTGGTCGGATCAATACGGGCTTGGACTCCAGGTCGCCGGACTTGCCGACGAGGGCGTGACGCTGGTCCGCCGCGATCTCGGCGACGACGCCTTTATCCTCTTCAGCGTCGCCGCCGATGGCCGCCTCGTCGCTGCAAGCGGCATCGGCCCCGGCAATGCGGTGGCCCGAGACATCCGCCTCGCCGAAATGCTGATCGCCAAACGCGCGCATTCCGGATCCGCACCAGCTCGCATCACCAGACACGAAACTGAAGGCACTTCTCGCCTGAACAACTAGACACTTCCGGGAGGAACATCGATGAAGAAGAACCGGCCGACAGTCGCCGATCTCCGCGCCACGAAGGGCAAGCGCCAGCTTACCATGCTGCGCGTCATGACGCTGGAAGAGGCGGAAGCCGCCGAGAAGGCTGAGATCGACATCGTCTCGGTGCCGCCGGAACTCTGCCTCGATCCGCGCTACCGCGAGGTCGCCCCCACCCTATTCACCATGCCGGGCGAGAATTTCTTCGAGATCGGCACCGGGGACGACTTCGTCCGCTGGGCTTTCAAAATGGTCAAGGGCGGCGCCGACGCCGTCTATTGCTCGGCGAGCTATGGCACGATCAAGCGCATGGCCGACGAAGCCATTCCCGTGATTGGCCATGTGGGACTGATACCCTCCCGCAGGACCTGGACGGGCGGCTGGAAGGCCGTCGGCAAGACAGCGGACTCGGCGCTCCAGATCTGGGAGGCCGTCAAGGAACTGGAAAAGGCCGGCGCCTTTGGCGCGGAAATCGAGGTCGCGCCTGTCGAGGTCGCCGAAGCCATCTCGAAGCGAACAAGCCTCGTCATGCTCTCGATGGGCGCAGGCACCGGTTGCGACGCGCAATACCTCTTCGCGGAAGACATCCTGGGAACGAACCGGGGTCACATGCCGCGCCACTCCAAGGTCTACCGCAACTTCGCCGCCGAATATGACCGGCTTCAGAACGAGCGGATCGCCGCCTTCAAGGAATATGTCGCCGATGTCGAGAGCGGCGCCTACCCGGAGGAGAGACACATCGTGCGGATGGCGCCCGATCAGCTCAAGTCGTTCATCGACACGATCGACAAGGCCTGACGGCGGGAATTGTCCCGGCAGGAATCGTGCCTGCGACCACGCCGCCCGCAAAACAGGCGGCGTTCGTGACTTTTTACTGAAACATTGTCATGTTTATAAGCCAGCCTCGCCGGTCGCCTTCGCGTGTCGTAAACTGCGGGGCCGCTGGCGCCATAGCTGAACCTGCTCGCGTAAGTCGTCGCTGCTATTCACGCGGCGGACAGGGGACATGGTTCCACGACAGGATTGGAGGCCCGAAATGAACATGACCGTCACCATGAGCAAGGGCGAACAGACCAGACAGCGCATCCTCGCTATTGCCGAGGCAGCGGTGCTGTCAAAGGGCTTCGAGGCGACGTCGATCGACGAGATCATCGCTGAAGCCGAGATCACCAAGAGCGGTTTTTATTACCATTTCGCCGACAAGAACATGCTCGCCCGCGCCATGCTCAAGCGCTACATCGCGCACAATGACGCGCTGTTCGACAGCATCTTCGAGCGCGCGCGCCAGCTTTCCGACGATCCGCTGCAGTTCTTCCTGATAGGTCTCAACATGCTGGCCGAACTCATGGAAGACCTCCCGGGCGGCCATCCCGGCTGCCTGGTCGCCAGCATCTGCTACCAGGAGCGTCTGTTCGACCGTGAAGTGGTGGAACTGACTGCTCACTCGGTTCGCGGTTGGAACGATCGGTTCCGTTCCTACGTCGAAGATATCGCCGTCGCTTACCCGCCGCGTGATCGCGTCGAACTCGACGATGTCGCGGCCATGCTGTCCTGTGTGGTCGATGGAGGCATCATCATGTCCAAGACGCTGCATGATCGTGCGAGCCTGCCCCGGCAGGTTCGACTTTACAGGAGTTATGTGAAACTGCTTTTTACGCCAGGGTAGCGATAGCCTATATTTTAGGCATTCAATGCGATCGGAAGCAGGGCTTTGAAAAACAGGATCGAGAACAGCGAGTGATTTCAGGATTTTGCCGCTTGGCATGATGGTTGCAGAATTGCATACAATTCCTGCCGATGCCGAATGTTCCGGAGATTCTGATGCTGCCTACCATCCTCGACCTCGCCAGCCTCCGGGCCGCCTATGCCGATGGCTTGTCGCCGCTGGAGGTAATCGAGGAGGTCATTGCGCGGCGGGCGGCGTGGAACGATCCCCGCGGTTTTTCATCACCATGGTTCCGGACAAGGCCCTGCGCGATGCGGCACGCGACTTGATGGCACGGTCATCCGCGCCCAACAGCCTGCCGCTCTGGGGCATGCCCTTTGCCGTTAAGGACAATATCGACGTGGCGGGCCTGCCGACCACGGCCGCCTGCCCTGCCTATGCCTACCAGCCGGAGCAGGACGCCACCGTCGTGGCACGCCTTCGTGCCGCCGGCGCCATCGTCATCGGCAAGGCCAATCTCGACCAGTTTGCCACCGGCCTCAACGGCACGCGCTCGCCCTATGGCGCCCCGCGCTCGGTCTTCGATGCAGACTACATCTCAGGCGGATCGAGCTCCGGCTCGAGTGTCACCGTCGCATCCGGCATGGCGGCCTTCGCACTCGGCACCGACACGGCAGGGTCCGGCCGCGTACCGGCAGCCTTCAACAATCTCGTCGGAATCAAGCCGACGCCCGGCCTGCTGCCCAACACCGGCGCGGTGCCGGCCTGCCGCTCGATCGACTGCATCACGGTTTTCGCGGCGACCGTGGCCGATGGCGTGGCCGTGCGACAGGTCGCGGAGGGATTTGACGCCGGCGACCCCTTTTCACGACAAGCAAGGCCCGCCAAGCTGCCGGCGGCCGGCCTCAGGATAGGCGTGCTCGACGGCGCCGAGCGCGAGTTCTTCGGCGATGCCGGAATGGAAGCGCTCTACGACCAGACGATCGAACATGCCCGCGCACTCGGCGCAGTCATCGTGCCCTTCGACTATGCACCCTTCCGAGAGGCGGCCGCCCTGCTCTATGACGGCCCCTGGGTGGCCGAGCGGCTCGCAGCGGTCGAGGATTTCCTCGCCACCAACGCCAGCGATTTCGACCCGGCTGTCCGCACGATCATCGAGGGCGCTAAGGGCCGGACGGCCGTCGAGGCGTTCCGCGGCCGCTATCGGCTCGAGGAACTGCGCCACGCCACCGATGCCGAATGGTCGAGGGCCGACGTGCTGCTGCTTCCGACGACGCCCACAACCTACACCGTGGCCGAGATGCTGGCCGATCCGATCACGCTCAACTCCCGCCTCGGCCGCTACACAAATTTCGTCAACCTGCTCGATTGCGCCGCCATTGCCATCCCTGTCGGTTTCAGGCCCTCCGGCCTGCCCGGCGGCGTGACACTGATTGCGCCGGCATTCACGGACGACGCACTCGCACCGCTCGCGGATGCGCTCCATCGTGCCGCCGTATCGGGCATGGGCCGGGATCGCCAGACCGCCCTGCCCGAGACCAGCCGCATCGCGCCACAGACTGATGGCGCGATCGAAATTGCCGTGGTTGGGGCGCATCTCACCGGCATGCCGCTCAACCGCGAGCTGACTGAAGCCGGCGGTCGGCTGGTCAGGACCTGCCTTACCGCACCGGGCTACCGCCTCTTCGTGCTTCCCGACACGGTGCCACCCAAGCCCGGCCTGATCCACGAGCCTGGCCTGTCCGGAGGAGGCATCGCCATAGAAGTCTGGTCGCTGCCGGCCGACGGCTTCGGCCGCTTCGTTGCGAAGATTCCGGCCCCGCTCGGCATCGGCAAGCTGACGCTGGAGGATGGCACCAAGGTCCTCGGGCTTCCTCTGTGAGGCACATGCGGTCGAGGGCGCGGAGGAGATCACCCATCTCGGCGGCTGGCGTGCCTATGTCGATCTCAGGAAGGCGAGCTGACGGCATCACTCCAGGGAGGTCGTGGGGGCGAGCTGGAACCGCTCGAAGCGCGCCAGTTCCGCCTCGATCAGGGCCTTGTCGCCGGCCTGCTCGCCGCCATTGAGCCAGGTCCATTTCTGGATCAGCAATTTGCCTGCCTTGCGGTCCGTCTTGAGATCGAGCGCCGCGACCACCCTGTCGCCGACCGTCACCGGCAGGGCGAAATAGCCGAGCACGCGTTTGGGCGCCGGCACATAGGCCTCGAAGCGATGGTCGTGACCAAACAGCATCTTGAAGCGCGTCCGCTGGATCACCAGCGGATCGAAAGGCGACAGGATATGCACCCGCCCTTCCGCCGCGCCGACCGGCGCAGTCTCCAGCACCTCAGGCGCAACCCAGTGCTTCACACCTTCGCCGCCCTCGATCTCAACCGGAAGAAGTTCCTTTCGCCGGACGGCGCCATTGATCAGCGCCTGCACCCTGGCCTTCCATTTCAGCCCGCCATAGCAGATCGAATCAAGGCTCACGATGCCCTGTGCCGTGAGCGCGCGGTCGAGCAGATATTGCGCATAGTGCGTGTCGGAGGCCGGCCTCGGCCGCTGCCAGCCGAAATGGCGCTCGGCAAGGTCGTAGCTCTTCAACATCCCGTCCCGGCGGCTGACGACGAGATCGCCCATATAGAAGCCCAGTTGCATCGCCCGTTTCGACGGCTTCTTGCTGGCCCAGGGATGGTCCTTCTCGACCAGCACGTCGTCGTCGATATCGCGGATCGAAAGCGCGCCTTCATCGCGGATGCGGCGCAGCAGCGCCCGATAGTCCTTCGGGGCCACCGACGCATACCAGCTGTCCGGCTTGGTCTTGTGCAGCTTCATCGCCGGGATGAAGAAGCGGTAGTCGCGCACCGGCACATAGGAGAGTGCATGCGTCCAGTATTCGAAGACGGACTTGTCCTTAGCCTGGGCGGTGGCGAGATCCTCGCGCCGATAGGACGGAATGCGCGAGAAAAGAATGTGGTGATGGCTGCGCTCGATGACGTTGATCGTGTCGATCTGCACATAGCCGAGATGCTCGACCGCAGCTTTGGTCGCCGCCGGCCCGCTGCCGAACGGCTCGGCTCCGTCGAGCCGCTGCGCCCGCATCCAGATCGCCCGCGCCTGCGCCGCGGGCACCACATGCACCTGTCTCACCTTCCGTCTCCATTCATCACGCCAAGTCCCTGACGGGACTCGAAGAAGTAGCGGAGAACCGAGCCACTCCGCCACCCGAAATTGCGCGATGATGCTGACAGTTCCCGGCAGTGGGCTTCCAGGGGCCCGACCAATCAGCCGATGCTCATCAGGCTCGCATTGCCTCCGGCCGCCGCCGTGTTGATCGAGGTCGAGACTTCCTCGAGCAGCCAGTTCAGCGCATAGCCATTGCCCTTGGCGATCTCTTCCGTCGTGGCAGACTGGACGAGCAGCAGCGGTCCGGGCAGGCGGGCGATCTTACGGTTGACCGTCCGCACCCGCTCGGCATCGCCCTCGACCAGAGCACCGGCGAAGGGGCTCGCCATCGCCCAGTCCTCGACCCATGCCGCACGGGCGCCAACCGAGGCCGGCATGCCCGAAAGTGCATCCTGCAACCCGCTGCCGGTGTCGATCGAGACGCGGTTGCCCGTCGCAAGCGCGATCGCCAACTGGCGGTAGAGCCCCGCCTTGGTCTGCGGCACGAGCAGCACATGGCCGCGGGCATGGAGCGCATAGAGGTTGCGCTCGCCGACCGGACCCGGAAGCTCCGATACGAGGCCCAGCGCCGAGGAACTGCCGAGGTCGCGCGCCGCTTCCGCCGCATCCTTCTCGCCCTTTCCGTCGAGCCAGAGCGCGAAATCGAGCAGCGCCGGATCGAGATGGACCGAGCTGTGATGCGGCGGCACCGGCGGCGTCTGCACCAGCCGGCCGAGATAGAGCGGCCCGCCCGCCTTGGGACCGGTGCCCGACAGGCCGCGTCCGCCGAAAGGCTGCACGCCCCACCACCGCGCCGATGACATTGCGGTTCACATAGATATTGCCGACCTTGATGCGGCTGGTGACATGGGCGATCGTCTCGTCGAGCCGCGTATGCAGCCCGAAGGTCAGGCCGTAGCCGGTGGCGTTGATG
Organism: Rhizobium sp.; assembly: GCA_019739215.1. Classification (GTDB taxonomy): domain Bacteria; phylum Pseudomonadota; class Alphaproteobacteria; order Rhizobiales; family Rhizobiaceae; genus Rhizobium_E. Next base: position 154,434 of record JAHHDR010000036.1, on the reverse strand, counting down.
TCGTCGATCAGCCGGTCGATCTCTTCGCGCTTATAGGTGATGACATGCAGCACCGGCCCGAAGACCTCGCGCTTGAGGTCGGACAGCGCGTCGAGTTCGATGATCGTCGGCGGCACGAAGGTGCCCTCCGACGTCTCGCCGCGGAGCGTAACCTGCTCGACCGGCCGGCCCAGCCCGCGCATCGCCTCGATATGCTTGTCGATGATCCCCTTGGCTTCGTCCGATATGACGGGACCGACATCGATCGCGAGACTGTCGGTACGACCGATCGAAAGCTCCCGAAGCGCACCCTTGAGCATGGCCATCGTCCGCTCGGCGACATCCTCCTGCAGGCACAGCACCCTGAGTGCCGAGCAACGCTGCCCCGCGCTGTCGAAAGCCGAGGCGATCACGTCGGCAACCACCTGTTCGGCCAGCGCCGAGGAATCGACGATCATCGCATTCTGCCCGCCGGTCTCGGCGATCAACGGGATCGGCTTGCCCGACGGTGAGAGCCTCTCGGCCAGTTGCGCCTGGATCAGGCGTGCCACCTCGGTCGAACCGGTGAACATCACGCCCGCTGTCTCCGGCGCGCCGACAAGGGCGGCCCCGACCGCGCCGGCGCCGGGCACGAACTGCAGCGAGGAGCGCGGGACGCCGGCATCATGCAGGATGCGAACGGCCTCGGCCGCGATCAGCGGCGTCTCCTCGGCGGGCTTGGCCAGAACCGGGTTTCCGGCCACCAGCGCCGCCGCCACCTGGCCCGTGAAGATCGCCAGCGGAAAATTCCATGGGCTGATGCAGACCACCGGCCCGAGCGGCTTGTGAGCAGGCCCCAAGGTCTTCTTCGCCTGGTCGGCATAGTAGCGCAGGAAGTCGACCGCCTCGCGCACCTCGGCAATGGCATTCGGCGCCGACTTGCCGGCCTCGCGCATGATGAGGCCGAGCAGCGTCTCGATCCGGCCCTCCATCGCATCGGCGGCGCGCTCCAGGCAGGCAGCCCGGTCGGCGGGTGAAACCGCCGCCCATTCGCCGGCATGGCTTGCCGCGAGCGCCACCGCCCTTCTTGGGGCTTCTCCCGAGGCTTCTTCGACCATGCCGACGACATCGCGCCGGTCGCCGGGATTGCGCACCGGCTGCGCCTCGCCGGGCATTCCCGCTTCGGCCAGCAATGGCCGGGCTTCCCAACTTATGTCCGTCGATGCCCTGAGGGCGTCGCCAAGGCGCGCCAGCCCGGCCTCGTTGGAGAGATCGAGCCCCTGCGAGTTCCTGCGGGCGCCGAAAATGTCCGATGGCAGCGCGATCTTGTCATGGCCGGCACCTGGCACCGGCAGGGCGCAGGCGACATCGACCGGATCGGTCACCAACTCCTCGATCGAGACGTTGGGATCGGCGATCCGGTTGACGAAGGAGGAGTTGGCGCCGTTTTCCAAGAGCCGCCGGACAAGGTAGGCCAGCAGCGTCTCATGCGTGCCGACAGGTGCATAGATGCGGCAGGGACGGTCGAGGTTGTCCTTGCCGACGACCTCGTCATAGAGCGGCTCGCCCATGCCGTGCAGGCACTGGAACTCGTACTTGCCGACCTGGAAATCACCTCCGGCAAGGTGGTAGATCGCCGCCAGCGACTGCGCATTGTGGGTCGCGAATTGCGGGAAGACATAGTCGGTCGCCGCCAGCAGCTTCTTCGCGCAGGCGATGTATGAGATGTCGGTATGGATCTTGCGGGTGAAGACCGGGAAGCTTTCGAGGCCCTCCATCTGTGCCCGCTTGATCTCGGCATCCCAATAGGCGCCCTTGACGAGCCGGACCATGATGCGGCGGTTGGCGCGCCGCGCGAGATCGATGATGAAGTCGACCACAAAGGGGCAGCGTTTGCCATAGGCCTGCACCACGAAACCCATGCCGTTCCAGCCCGCGAGATCGCGATCGAGGCAGAGTTCCTCGAGAATGTCGAGCGAGAGTTCGAGGCGGTCGGCTTCCTCGGCGTCGATATTGAGGCCGATGTCATAGCTCTTGGCGATGGCGGCGAGCGCCTTCACCTTCGGCACAAGTTCGCCCATGACGCGGGCCGCCTGCGCTCGTGAATAGCGCGGATGCAGCGCCGAGAGCTTGATCGAGATACCGGGGCCTTCATAGATACCGCGTCTAGCCGATGCCTTGCCGATGGCATGGATCGCGTTCTCATAGTCCCGATAGTAGCGCTCTGCATCGGCGCCAGTCGTGGCCGCCTCGCCCAGCATGTCGTAGGAATAGCGAAAACCTTTGGCTTCAAGGGCGCGGGAGCGCTTCAGCGCTTCTTCGATCGTCTCGCCGGTGACGAACTGCTCGCCCATCATCCGCATCGCCATGTCGACGCCGCGCCGGATCACCGGCTCACCGGCACGAGCGATCAGGCGGGTGAGTGCTGCGGACAGGCTGCGGTCGTTGACAGTGGACGTCAGCTTGCCTGTCACCACGAGGCCCCAGGTGGCGGCATTGACGAACAGGGATTTCGACCCGCCGAGATGTGACCGCCAGTCGCCTTCCGAAATCTTGTCGCGGATCAGCGCGTCGCGGGTGTCGTCATCCGGGATTCGCAGCAGCGCCTCGGCCAGGCACATCAGCGCCACACCCTCCTGGCTGGAGAGCGAATATTCGTGCACGAGGCCCTCGACACCGGAGCCCTTGTGCTTGGCGCGGAGTGCCGCGATCAACTTGCGGGCGGTGCGCGCCGCGGCTTCCTTGATCCGCGGCGACTGCGTCGCGGCATCGATCAGCGGCAGCATGCAGTCCGCCTCGTCGCGGCGATAGGCCGAGGTGATCGCCTGCCGTAAGGGCGACTGCGCGCGGATCGGCGGCGCGAAATTTGCAAACAGGTCCTGGTTACGATCGACGGGCTGGATGTTCATCGACACTCTCTCCACTGTGCCGGCTCGCGAACCCGCCAGCCGGGGTGGCATGAGAATAGCAGATCTGCCTTCTCCCCGCGCCCCTGACAGGATGGACGAACCAATATTCAGAATTGAAGAAACGATATCACCAGACCAAAAACTTTTCTGTCCATATTTCTCGAAGATGCGATAGAAGCGAACTGAAATCGATCCGATTACAAGTGAATTTTCCTACCATGAGCTCAGAACAAGGTGAATTGGACCTCTTCGATTTGCGGATACTCAATGCCCTGTCCAGGGACGGCAGAATGAGCATCACCGATCTGTCTTCCCTGATCGGCCTCTCCAAGACACCCTGCCAGGTCCGGCTCCGAAGGCTCATCGATGAGGGCTATATCGAGGGCTTTCACGCGCGCATCAATCACCGCAAGCTCGGACGCGACCATATCGCCTTCGCCGAGGTCAAGCTCTCCGACACCCGCGAAACCGCCCTTTGCGAGTTCAATGCTGCCGTTCGCAAGATCCCGGAAGTCGAGGAATGCCATATGATTGCCGGGCGCATCGATTACCTGCTCAAGGTGCGGACGAGCGACATCCGGCGCTACCGCCAGGTGCTCGGCGAAAAGATTTCAAGCCTGCCGCATGTTGCGAGCACATCGACTGCAGTCGCGATGGAATCGGTCAAGGAAGGCGGCCTCTGAGGCTGCCGGTCCCGCCTGCCCAAAACCGGGCTGCAGGTCACAGGTCGAGCATGACGGCCACCCTTTCGGCAAATGCATTGCAATTCGCGCAGCAAGAAACTGACCGAAGCGGCACTTGGGGCCTCGTGGCATGAAGGCGCATGCAATGCGAACACCCCATGAGAATAACCGCCATGCACCAGTACATCCCTGTTATCAGTCGATCTTCTTCAACCGCCCGCCCGGACCATGGTCGTGGCATATCGGGCACCAGTAACTTCGCCTTATGACCCGTGCGAAGAACATTATTGTCGGTGCGGTACCCTTGCCTTAGGCTTTCCACTGATCGTAGGCATGGAGACTGCGGTCTGGTATCGTGCGCGAAACGGGAATTTTGCATGCGATGACGAGGAGACGGCTGGCAGAACTGGGACGGCAGTCGCAGACCCTGATGTGCCCGCAACCAGATCTGATCGAGGTTCTTTGGGAGGAACGCGAATGATTACCAGAAGACTTTTCGTCGCCGGCACGATGGCCGCAGCGCTCGCGAAGACGCCGGCTTTCGCGGCGGACAACGTCAAAGTCGGCCTCATCTTGCCGATGACAGGTCCCTTTGCGTCGACCGGCCGCCAGGTGCAGGCCGGCATAAATGCCTTCATGGCGCTCAAGGGCAACAGCGTCGCTGGCAAGACCGTCGAGGTCGTGTTGCGCGACGACGGCGGCGTAGCCGACCAGACCCGCCGCATCGCCCAGGAACTGATCACCGGCGAAGGGGCGAACATCCTGATGGGCTTCGGCCTGACGCCGCTGGCGCTCTCGGTCGCCCCGCTGCTCGGCCAGGCCAAGGTCCCGGCCATCATCACCTCGGCAACGACCTCGATCATCACCACCAAGTCCGAATATTATGCCCGCACCAGCATGGCAGGTCCGCAATCCGCGGTGCCGGTTGCCGCCTGGGCTGTCGAGAACAATATCAAGCGGACCGTCACGCTGGTGACGGACTACGGTCCGGGCCACGACATCGAGAAGGGCTTCGTGGACGCCTACAAGGAAAAGGGTGGCGAGATCGTCGAATCCGTCCGTGTGCCGCTGCAGAACCCCGACTTCGCGCCCTTCCTGCAGCGCGTGCTTGATTCCAAGCCGGACGCGCTCTTTGTCTTCGTACCCTCGGGTGTTGGCGCCCTTTTCATGAAGCAGTTCACCGACCGTGGCCTGAAGGACGCCGGCATCAAGCTGATCGCCACCGGTGACGTGACAGATGACGACCTGCTGCAGGGCATGGGTCCGGCGGCCCTCGGTGTCATCACCGGTCATTTCTACTCGGCCAACCACGACAGCCCGGAAAACAAGGCATTCGTCGCCGAAGTGCGCAAGGCCAATGACAACATGCGGCCGAACTTCATGAGCGTCGGCGGCTATGACGCCATGCAACTCGCCTATCTCGCGCTCGAGAAGACCGGAGGCGATACCGACGGAACCAAGCTGATCGAGGCGATGAAGGGCGCGTCCTGGATCAGCCCCCGCGGACCGATGTCGATCGACCCCGCAACCCGCGACCCGATCCAGGACATCTATATCCGCGAGGTCAAGGAGGTTGACGGCGAGATGTACAACGTCGAATTTGCCACATACGAAAAGATCAAGGATCCTTTCGCCAAGTGATGTGAACGCCGGGGGCGGTGCATCGCGCCGCCCTTCAGGCGCCAGCCGGTGAGACATGCTGACAATCCTCTTCGACGGCATTGCCTATGGCATGCTACTCTTCATCCTGGCCTGTGGACTCTCCATCACCCTGGGTCTCATGAACTTCGTCAACCTCGCCCATGGCGCCTTTGCTATGGCGGGCGGCTATGTCACCGTGTTCATGATGAACCGCTACGGCGTCCCGTTCTACTGGTGCCTGCCCGCCGCCTTCCTGGTGACGGCCGCACTCGGCGCTGTGCTGGAGCGGACGCTCTACCGACGGCTCTACGGCGCATCCCATCTCGACCAGGTCCTGTTCTCCATCGGCCTGGTGTTCATGGCGATCTCCGCCGTGGATTATTTCATGGGCGGCCAGCAGCAGATGTTCAACCTGCCGCCGGAATTGCAGGGTCGGTTTTACCTGTTCGGGGTCGGCATCGGCCGGTACCGGCTTTTCATCATCGTCCTGTGCGCTCTGCTCGCCATCGGCCTGCAGCTGGCGCTGACGCGGACGCGCTTCGGCAGCCAGTTGCGCGCCGCTGTCGATGACGGCCGGGTTGCCCGAGGGCTGGGCATCAATGTCTCGCTGATCTTCGCGCTGACCTTCGCATTTGGTTCCGGCCTTGCCGGCCTGGGCGGCGCACTCGGCGGAGAACTCATGGGACTCGACCCGAACTTTCCGCTCAAGTTCCTGATCTATTTCATGATCGTGGTCACGGTCGGCGGCACGTCTTCCATCACCGGCCCCTTCGTCGCTGCCCTTCTGCTCGGCATCGCCGATGTCGCCGGCAAGTACTACCTTCCCGCGCTGGGTGCCTTCATCATCTACGCGGTGATGGTTCTGGTCCTGGTCTTCCGCCCTCACGGCCTCTTCTCGCGGGAGGGCGGCCGATGAAGGAATTTGCCAACACCGCGCTGCTCAGTGCGCAAGCCCAGCTTACCCACGCAAGCGCCTGGAAAATATGGGAAATCGCGATCTGGCTCGTCGCCCTCGCGGCGATCTTCGTCCTGCCGGGCAAGTCGCTGATCCTCGCGGAAATCGCCATCCTGGCGCTGTTCGCGATTTCGCTGGATCTCATCCTCGGCTATGCCGGCATCGTCTCGCTCGGCCACACCGCCTTCTTCGGCCTCGGCGCCTATGCCGCAGGACTGTTTTCGATCCATGTGGCGACGGAACCGGTTCTCGGGCTGCTGGCTGCCGGGGTGGCTGCCGGCCTGTTCGGCTTCGTCTCCAGCTTCCTCGTGCTGCGTGGTTCCGACCTGACCCGCCTGATGACCACGTTCGGCGTCGCGATGCTGCTGGCCGAGGCGGCCAACCAGGCCGCCTGGCTGACCGGTGGCGCCGATGGCCTGAACGGCGTGACGATCGCGCCGGTGCTCGGCCTGTTCGAGTTCGATCTCTGGGGTCGAACGGCCTATATCTATGCGCTGGTCGTGCTTATAGTCCTGACCTACATCGCCCGCCGGATCGTCCACTCGCCGTTCGGCCTGTCCCTCAGGGCGATCAAGCGCAACAGCCAGCGCGCCGAAATGCTGGGCGTCGCTCCCAACCGGCGGATCGTGGCGATCTACACGATCTCCGCCGCCTATGCCGGCATCGCCGGCGCGCTGCTCGCCCAGATCAACAGCTTCGTATCCCCCGACGTTCTAGCCTTCCACCGCTCGGCCGACGTTCTGCTCGTGCTGGTCATCGGCGGCGCGGGCTACCTCTATGGCGGCCTGATCGGCGCGGTCATCTTCACGCTGCTCAGGGATTGGCTGTCGGTCATCACGCCGCAATACTGGATGTTCTGGATCGGCCTCATACTCATCATCATCGTGCTATTGGGACGTGACCGCATGACCCGTTGGCAGACGCTTCTGCCCACCCTTCTCCGCAAGGCACAGGCGGGCAAGGCGGATGGAGGGAAACGATGACGCCTGCGCTCGAGACGCGGAACCTGAAGAAGAGTTTCGGCGGCTTCCTCGCGACCAACGACGTCTCCCTGACGATCGCCCAGGGCGCCCGGCATGCGCTGATCGGTCCGAACGGCGCCGGCAAGACGACCATCATCAACCTCCTGACCGGCGTGCTGGCGCCGACGGCCGGCCGGGTGCTGCTGCACGGCGAAGACATCACCGCGCTTTCCGTCCACGCCCGCGTCGGCAAGGGCCTGTCGCGCACGTTCCAGATCAACCAGTTGTTCGGCGATTTCACCCCGCTGGACTCGATCATGCTGGCGATCTCCGAGCGGCAGCGACGCGGAGGCAAGGGGCTTGTGGCGCTCGCCTCCCAGAAGGATCTCATCGAGGAAAGCGCCGCGCTGCTCGAAAGTTTCCGCCTTGCCGACGTCATGGCCCAGCCCACCATGCTGCTGCCCTATGGCAAGCAACGTCTCCTCGAGATCGCACTTGCCATCGCGACCCGGCCGCGTGTCCTTTTGCTCGACGAGCCGGCAGCGGGCGTTCCCGAGGAGGAGCGGCACGAAGTCCTGGCCACCGTCCGCGACCTGCCTTCGGATGTCACGGTCGTGCTGATCGAGCATGACATGGACCTGGTCTTCTCCTTCGCCGACCGCATTTCGGTCCTGGCGCAGGGCGCCATGTTCGCCGAGGGGACCGTCGACGAGATATCGAAGGATCCCGGCGTCAAGTCCATCTACCTCGGCGAGGACGCGTGATGGCAGAACTTCTTCGCCTCGAAAAACTCGTGGCCGGTTATGGCGAGGCACGCGTGCTGGCCGAGGTCGAACTCCGGCTCGACGAAGGCAAGTCGCTCGCGCTGCTTGGCCGCAACGGCGCCGGCAAGACGACGCTTCTGAACACGATCATCGGCGTCACAACCCGCCAGTCCGGCCAGATCCGGTTCGGCGGCGTCGACATCAGCGGCATGCGCGCGGAAGCACGGGCGGCACGGGGCATCGGCTGGGTTCCGCAGGAGCGCAACATCTTCCGCTCGCTGACCGTGGAGGAAAACCTCACGGCCGTCGCGCGGCCCGGCATCTGGAACACCCAGCGGATCTTCGGCATGTTCCCTCGCCTCGAGGAGCGGCGCGGCAATCTCGGAAACCAGCTTTCCGGCGGAGAGCAGCAGATGCTCGCGGTCGGCCGTGCGCTGATGCTCAATCCCAGGCTTCTGCTGCTGGACGAGCCGCTGGAGGGCCTGGCGCCGATCATCGTCGACGAACTCCTCGCCGCGATCCGCAGGATCGTTACCGACGAAGGCATGTCGGCGATCATCGTGGAACAGAAGGCCAGAAAGGTCCTGCCGCTCACCGACGAAGTCGTCCTGCTCGAACGCGGCGGCATCGTCCATCAGGGCTTTTCGGCAGACCTGCTGGCGTCACCCGAGATGCTGGAAAAGCATCTCAGCGTGTGAGGGTGGGAACTCGCCCCCAGACGCTTGCCTGCTGGCCAGCGCGGAAACGGCGCCCCACCCCTGGGACGCCGTTCCTCTCATCCATCACAATGGTCAGATGGCCTTACGAGGCCTTCTTCGTCCGCCAACTGTCGGCATAGCTCTCGCGTGCCTGTGCAGCATAGGGCGTTGGCGAGACGCGGACGCGGATCTCGGCCTGCTTGTGGCGCTCCGTCGAGGTCTTGCCGGAACCGCCGTCCGGCTCGCCCCAGATCATCGTCAGGACGTCGCCCACCTGGACATCGTTGTCGACGATGCCGAGCGAGAGCATGCAGCGCTCGTTGTAGGAATAGCCGTTGAACATCGACATGCCGACCTGCTTGCCATCCTTGAGCACCTTGTCGGCGCTGGTCGAGGCATAGTTCGGCTGCGGGAAATCGATCCACTTATAGTGATCCTCGCCGGGCTGGAAGGCCGAGGCGATGACCTTGACGACGTCCTCGGCATTCCACTCGAAGGTCACCTTCTTGCGGTGCGTCTGGCCCTTCATCGCCGCGAGCGCAGCCTTGCCGACGAAATCGTCCTTCTTCCAGCCGATGTAGAAATCATAGCCGAGTTCGAACGGATTGACGTAGTAGTCTTCGATATTATCGGACTGGAAGCTGCCGCCGATGGCGCCCATCGCCTCGTAGCTCTCGCCGCCAAGCCAGTCGCGATAGGCCGCGACCATGCCGTCGCCGGTATAGATGCCGGGCAGCGGCGACGGAATCCAGCCCGATTCGAGCGTATTGGTCGAATAGGCGCGGCTGCCGCAGCGGACGAGGTTGACGCCCGCATCCTTGGCCGCCTCGAGAATGCAGGACAGGATGTAGTTCTTGTCGTCGTAGGGGCCCCATATTTCGAGACCCGGCGCGCCCGACATGCCGTGGCGCAGCGCCTGTACCTTCTTCGAGCCGACATTGATCCAGTCGACATGGAAGAACTTGATGTCGGGGATCGGGCCGCCGTTCATCTTCTCGAAGATCTTCGGGGCATCGGGTCCCTGGATCTGGTAGCGATAGTGCGTACGCAGCACCCGCTCGCCCTCGGGGCGCGACGGCGAGCGCGGGTCATGCTTGATCCGCACGTTCCACTTGCCATAGGCAGCGCAGAACATCAGCCAGTTCGAGGTCGGCGCGCGACCGACAAGAATGAACTTGTCTTCACGCTCGCGGAAGATGATGTGGTCGCCGATGACATGTCCATCAGGCGTCACGGGCACGAAATGCTTGGCGCGGTTGAGATCGAAATTCGCGAAAGAGTTGATGCCGTGATGGCTGAGGAATTTCTCGGCATCCGGCCCTTCGACAATCAATTCGTCCATGTGGTGAGACTGGTCGAAAAGGACGGCGGAGTTTCTCCATGCGGCCTGCTCGTCGCGCCAGTTGGTGAACTCGGCGGACACGACCGGATACACATACATGCCGATCTTGGAATTGCGCAGCATCTCGACCGGACTGGAATGCTGCCTCATGATTTCGGACAGGCTGGATCGTGTCATTGTGAGCTCCTCCCTCAGCGATGATCTATGTATACATAAGATGCCTTTTGCCGACAAAAATCAAGCGAAAAGGTGTCGCGCCCAACAGTGGCGAACAACCTGTTCGTTGACGACAAGCGTCACGCGCCTGAACGTAGACGGGAATATCAGGTGCGGATCAGTGCCAGCCCGCGAACCTTGGTGATGAGATCGGGATCCTCATTCAGGATATATTCGAGATTGCGGCGCGCCGTGCGCGCATGTTCCCGCGCGATCGCCTCGGCACGGGCGCCCTCCCGGCCGGCAATGGCGCCGACGATGGCCCTGTGCTGCTCCTGAGCACCTCGCAAGGAGCGTCGGAAAGTCGCGATATCCGCCCTGTCTGGCAGGAAAGCCGATGGTGAGGCGAATGGCAGGGAACCGGCCCGCTCGACCTCACGCCGGATCATGTCGCTTCCGCAGAGCGCGGCAAGCTGGTGATGAAAGAGCTCATTGAGTTCGGAATAGGTATCGAAGTCGACGTCGTCGAGCCTCTCGCCGAAACAGAGATCGAGCTTCTCGACTGTTTCTCCAATCTTCTCAAGGTCTTCCTGCCGGACGCCGCGCTCGGCTGCCAGGCGGGCGGCCATGCCCTCCATCACGCCGCGCAGTTCGATCGCGTCGATGACATCGGCGAAGCCGAACCGCCGGACGACGAAGCCGCCGCTCGGCAGGCGGTCCAGCAACCCTTCTTCCGCAAGGCGCGACAACGCCTCGCGCACGGGCGTGCGGGAAATGTCGAGAAGCTCGGCGATCGGCACCTCGAACAGCCGCATGCCGCCCGGCAGATCTCCGCTCAGGATTTTCTCCCTGAGTTCGATGACGGCCCTTCGGCCGTGCGTTGCCGCCTCGGTCTGCTTCATTGTCCCCGCGCCCCATGCCCGCATCGACAGACTCGATGCCTCGCAAGAGGCGATTGTATACAGACCGCTACGAATATCAAGAAATCCTTAAATACGTCACGGCAAAAAGCAGACACCCAGACGATGTATACATTTCACTTTTGCCGCCGCCCGGCGAGCGCGGCACGAACCACCGCGGCAAGATCGCCGCCCGCGACCTTGCCGACCAGCCCCATCTCTGCCTGGACGTCGGCAATGGCATGCGCGAGCCCGCCAGAAAGGCCGAGCGCGTCGAGTGTCGCCGCGCACTCCCGCATCTCCGCAGACCGTCGCGCACCATGCGCTGTCGTGCGCTCGAACTGGTATTCGGCGGAGCGCGGCCAGTCGAGGCCGGGATAGGAGCCGGAGATCGAAGCCACGATCGCTTCTAGGCAACCAGAGGCTTCGGCGGCGAGAAGAGTCTCGACCGTGATTGCCTCCAGTCCCTTGACGAAGACGGAGCGCACCATCTTGATGGCCGTGGCGGCACCGGGCCCGCCCGCGGCGACCGTTGCGGAAAAGCCGAGCGCCAGTAGGTCCGGCAGGAGCCCCTCGGCGTCCGGCCCCGCGAGCAATACCGGCGTTGCCTGCCTCCGGGGATGGACCGGTGCCATGACGGCCATGTCGAGATAGCGCGCGCCGGCCTGCTCGACACGGACAGAAGTCTCGCGCTTGCGATCGGGTGAAACGGAATTGATGTCGAACACCACCTGGCCCTGCCGAAGATGCGGCAACAGCGGTTCGATGGCGAGCAGGCTCTGGTCTGCGGTCACCGCGCTAAATATCCAGTCCGCCTCCGAAAGGCCGGCGACGGCCCTACAAGGAACCGCGCCGCGATCGGCCATCGCTCGGCGCATCGCCACATCGCCGGCGGCGAGTTTCAGGTCATGGGCCAAAAATGTCAGTCCATCGCGCGCAAGTCCATCGTGGAAGGCCCGCGCCGCTTCGCCATATCCGAGAAAGCCGATCTTCATGCCTAGCCTCATCCGAAAACCCGGCCGTCGAACAGCTTGCGCGCCGTCCGCAGAACCTCGGCGTTGCTGACCTGGCCGTCGCGAACCGTCACGATAACCCCCATTTCGCCGCTCGGGTGTTCCACCGAGATCAGTTTCTCCCCGCCCTCGGGCACGACCGCGATCTCCGCCGCCGGACCAGACGGCAACAGGCAGGCTGTCGCCACACTGACGGCACCCAGCACACCGATGGCATCATGACACTTGTGTGGAATGAAGCTGCGCGTGGAAATCGCCCCGCCGGCGCGTGGCGCCGAAACCAGCGTCATCTTGGGCACGGACGCCCGGGCCACGTCGCCGAGGTTCATCATCGGCCCCGCCTTCAGCCGTATCGCTTCCAGTCGGGAGCGTAGCGCGTCATTGGCTTCCAGCGCTTCGGGCGCCTCGGTGCCGGTCACGCCGACATCGAGAGCGCGCATCACGACGCAGGGCATACCATTGTCGATGAGCGTGCAGGCAATGCCATCGATGATGTCGACCGGGTTGCCGGTCGGCAGCAGCGCGCCGGAACTCGATCCCGCCGTGTCTTCGAATGCGATCGGCACGGCGGCGGCAGTTCCGGGCACGCCGTCGATCCTGGCACTCCCCGCATAGCTCATCCGGCCGTCGGGCGTCGCCACCCGGGCGGTTGCCACCTGGCCGGTGTTCTCCATGAAGATCCGCACTTCGGTCACGCCGCTCCGGGCAGCCACCAGTCCTCGCTCGATTGCGAATGGACCGACGCCGGCGAGAATGTTGCCGCAGTTCTGCGCGGAGGTCACGATCGGCTCGTCGACGAAGACCTGGAGAAAGAGATAGTCGACATCCGCGTCCGGCCGCTCGGAGCGCCTGACCACGGCGACTTTCGACGTCAGCGGGTCGGCGCCGCCCATGCCGTCGATCTGCCGCCGGTCGGGCGAGCCCATCGCGCGCAGCAGGAACGCATCGCGGTCGGCTGGCAGGTCATCGGCCAGGAAATAGCCGCCCTTGGAGGTGCCACCCCGCATCCACATGCACGGCACACCCTCCGACGGACCGACCAGCCCGCCATCAGACATATTTCAGCCCTTTCTCGGCGAGGCGTCCGCGCATGTCGTAGATGTCGAGGCCGAGCTCGCCTGCAGCAAGCCGCCTGCGCTTGTCCCCTTCGGCGGCAACCCGCGCCTCGGCCCTGTCCGCCACGTCAGCCGCCGCCTCACGGCGCACGACGCAGACACCGTCGTCATCGGCAACAATCACATCGCCCGGATTGACCAGCGCGCCGGCGCAGACGACGGGGATATTTACCGAACCCAGCGTCTCCTTGACCGTGCCCTGGGCGAAGACCGCCTTGGACCAGACCGGGAACTGCATCGCCATCAGGTCGGCGACATCGCGCACGCCGGCATCGATGACCAGCCCCCTGCAGCCCCGCGCCATCGCCGAGGTCGCAAGGAGGTCTCCGAAATAGCCGTCCTCGCTGGCGCTGGTCGGCGCAAGCAGCAGAACGTCGCCATCCCTCAACTGCTCGATCGCCACATGGAGCATCCAGTTGTCACCGGGGGGAGCCGAGATCGTCACGGCGCTCGCCGCGATCCGGGCACCCGGATAGATCGGCCGCATATGGCTGGCCAGCAATCCGGTGCGCCCTTGCGCCTCGTGCACCGTCGCCACGCCGCAGGCGGCGAGCCGGTCGATGACGGCAGGATCGGCGCGGGCGATGTTCTGGACCACGACACCCATCAGAGTTCATCCACGGTGCGGGGAAACACGGATTGGAAGCCCTCGGCATGGGTCGACTTGCGTCCGCCGGACTGGCCGCCGGAATTTCGCATGAAATGGTTGCCGCGGTTCTCGGCGACATTGGCATAGTAATGCCAGAGATGCTCCTGCCCCTCCATTGCCTGGATCGCCGCCCACTTCTTGTCCCAGACCGGAGAGACATCGAGGAAGACATCGGGCTTCCATTCCATCTGTTCGGTCTGGTGCGGCTCGAACAGATAGAGCTGCGGCGCGCCGAGCACCTTTTCGCCAGGATTGTGGCCCCAGGCCTGGGCGATCATCCGGGCTTCCAGCGCCACCTGGGTCGCATACATGTGGTCGGTGTTGTAGGGATCCCATTTCGAATGGGAGAGCATGAAGTCCGGCTGCACCTTGCGGATGACGTCCACCAGCCTGTATTTGGCCTCGCGATCGACCTCGAGCGGGTAGTCGCCGAGATCGAAGAACTGGATGTCGTGCACGCCGAGCGCCTGGGCCGCCTTCTCCGCCTCCGCCCGGCGCGAACTCTTCACCTTGTCCAGCGTCATGTCTGGCAGCTTCCACAGCTTGGCGCTCTCGCCGCGCTCGCCATAGGACAGGCAGACGACGGTGACCTCGTAGCCCTTCTCGGCATGTAGCGCGATTGCGCCGGCGCAGCGCCAGACGAAGTCGGCCGAATGCGCGCTGATGACCAGTGCGGTTTTCGCCATGGGTCTAGTCCTTCTTCACTGCCGGGGGCGTGCCATGGATATGGAAGGTCTCGATCGTCTTGAGGCCCCAGGCCTGCCCCTTTTTGCGTTCGGTCTCCGTCCAGGTCACCGTCGGCCAGTCCGGCCTGAGGATCAGCCGCGCGCCGGAATTGGCAAGTTCGACGCGGTTGCCAGCCGGCTCCCAGACATAGAGGAAGAACGTGCCCTGGATCGCATGCTTGTGCGGCCCGGTTTCGATATGGACGCCGTTCTCCAGGAAGATGTCGGCGGCGCGCAGGATATCCTCGCGCTGGTCGACCGCATAGGTGACGTGATGGAAGCGGCCCGGCGTGCCTGTATGCTCCTCGGTATAGGCGATGTCGTAGCTCTTGTTATTGACCGTGAACCAGCAGCCGCCGAGACGGCCATTGTCGAGCTGGATCTGCTCGGTCACCCGGCTGCCCAGCGCTGTGGTCATGAAATCGCGGATTTTGCTGACGTCGAGCGCCAGCAGGTTGAGATGGTCGAGCCGGCGGGGCGATGCGCCGCGGCCGTGATAGCGTTGGGCGATATTCTTGAGCTTGGGCCTTTCCTCCGCCGACGGCTCATAGACGCGCGTGTCGTAGTAGAGCTCGAAGATATGGTTGTCTGGATCAGTGAAGCGGTAGGCATGGCCATGGCCCGCGTCGCCCTCGACCCAGCCGATGCCGCAGCCCATGGCTTCAATGACCTTCACCCGCCGTTCCAGCGCCTCGGGCGAGGATGTGCGATATGCGACATGGCCGACACCCGTCGTGTGATGGCGCGTCAGCTTGAGCGTGTGGAACTCGTAGTCATCGAAGGCACGCAGATAGGCCACGTCCTCGCCGACTTCGCTCGCCGTCAGGCCATAGACGCGGGTGAAGAAGTCAAGGCTCTCCTCGAAACTGTCGGTATAGAGCTCGACATGGCCGAGATGTGCTACATCGAAGCAGGGTTCAGCCATCCCGGCGGCACTCCCCGATCCCGGCCAAGCCATTTTCCGCCATCGCTTTCTCCTCCATGCCGCATTCCAGCCATCCAGCGCGGCAAGCCTATGGCATCAGGGACGCGGACGACAATTCGGTTCTGTTGATCTGCCATAAGCTGAGACTACAGATGCTCGGCGGTTTAAGCGGGCGGGAGTTCTCGCTCGCAGGCAGCCTCGCTCGGTTCCGGCGATTGAATGTATCCTTTCAATGTCGCACGAGAGTCTCTTGGACGCGAATATGTCGCAAACCAACAAGATTGTGGTGACAAATTCATCAATCATGTATACATAGTTGCTGGCTCGCTCTTGGAGGTTCGTCGTGGCCTGGTTGAATTTCGGTGACAAGTCGAAGGCGGAAGCGCCGGAGCCGTTCCTCTCGGACATGATCGAGGGCTGGTCGATCGAGGTCATGCCGCGTACAGCCGCAAAGATCGAGGATTTCCGCTCCATCCTGCCCGAGGGCACGCGGGTCTATATCGCCCATATCGACGGCACGCCGATCGAGGACATGGTGGCGACCGCCCGGCGCCTTCATGCCGAAGGCTATCCCGTCATGCCGCATCTTCCGGCCCGCAGCATCATCGGCGCAGCCCAGTTGGAAGACTGGCTCAAGCGCTACCGCGACGAAGCCGACGTGAAGCAGGCCCTGCTGCTCGGCGGCGGAAATGCCGCGCCGGCAGGCACGTTTGCGAGTTCGATCGACATGATCGAGACCGGCCTGTTCGACAAGATGGGCTTCGAGCGCCTGCACATCGCCGGCCATCCGGAAGGCAACAAGGACATCGACGGCGACGGCTCTTCCAGGCTCGTCGATCAGGCGCTGATGTGGAAGCAGGATTTCGCCAGCCGCACCGATGCCGAGGTCGCCATCGCGACGCAGTTCGCCTTCGACGCCAAGTCGGTTACCGACTGGGTCGAGCGGATCCAGGCGATGGGCGTCACCATTCCCGTTCATGTCGGCGTCGCCGGCCCCACCAAGTTGCAGACCCTGATCAAATTTGCCATCGCCTGCGGCGTCGGCCCCTCGCTGAAGGTGCTGCAGAAGCGTGCAATAGACCTTTCCAAGCTGCTCGTCCCCTACGAGCCGACAGAGGTCATCGCCGGACTTGCCGACCACAAGGCGAGGAATCCGGACAGCCTAATCGAACAGATCCATGTCTTCCCACTGGGCGGCATCAACCCGTCGGCCGAGTGGATGAATAAACACGGTTCCATCAGGAAGCTCGCCAAGGTAGCTTGAGTCTCCGAACTCACGCTATCCGGGCCGATGCCGAAATCGACAACGCTTCCCAATCTGCGCCATATCAGGCTTCTGGTGGCTTTCGCCGACAAGGGATCGCTGACATCAGCGGCGGAGGCGCTTCACATCACCCAACCCGCCGCCTCGCAGGCGCTACACGCGCTGGAGGCGGCACTCGGCGCTTCGCTGATCGGCCGTTCGGACATGACGCTGACAGCCGAGGGCGAGGCTGCGCTCGTCCGGTTCAGACGAATTTCCGAATTCGTCAGGCACGCGCCGGCCGCGCCACGTCTGGCGAGCAGGCTCGACACGCTGCTCTCCTGGTCGCACCTCCGGGCGGTTGCCGCCTTCCTCGCCCATGGCAGCTTCAGCGCCGCCGCCCGGGGCCTCGGACAGTCTGAACCGGCTGTTCAGCGTGCAGCGCGGGAAGCGGAGACCATCATGGGCGTCGCCCTGTTCGAGGGCAACGGCCGCACGATCCGCTTGACGACCGCCGGCCAGAATGCAGCTCGCGCCTTCAACCTCGCGATCGGCGAGTTCGAAAGCGCCCGCGCCGACCTGCTCGAACGGCTCAATCGTTTCGAGAGCAAGGTCAGCATCGGCACCCTGCCCCTGACACGCACATTTCTCGTGCCGGATGCCGTGGCGCGACTTGCGGAGACCTATCCGCTTGCGCAGTTCGAGATCCTTGAGGGCAGCTACGACAACTTGCTGTTCGAACTCGAGCGCGGCCGCATCGACATTCTCGTCGGGGCACTTCGGCCGAGCTTCGACCCGCGCGTGCTCGAGCAGGAACGCTTGTTCGATTACGAATTGAAGGTCGTCAGCCGGGCCGATCATCCGCTGACCCGGAGCAGCAGCGTCACGATGGCCGATCTGGCGCGGCACGGCTGGGTCATCGCCCGCCAGGGGACACCGTCGCGGCAAACTTTTGACGCAATGGCGGCCACCTTCCCGAAAGATCTGCCCGTGAGGCAGAGTGTGGAAACCGGTTCGCTCAACATCATCAGGGGCGTGCTCCTCAAGACCGACCATCTCACCTTGCTGTCGAGCCACCAGATTCGCTACGATCTCGAAGCTGGTTTTCTCGCCGTCGTCGATTGCCCCGTGCCACAGTCGCGACGGTTGGTCGGCTTGACGGTTCGCAAACACTGGCTTCCAACGAGACTGCAGGCCGAGTTCCTTGCCGCCTTGCGAGAGGGTTCCATGGCACTGACGGAATAGACCCAGGGGAGCCAAGGAAATCGATGCCGAAATTTTCCGCCAATCTCGGATTTCTCTGGCCGGATCGGCCGTTGCTCGACAGGGTGCGCGCGGCAGCCGCCGCCGGCTTCGGCGCCGTCGAACTGCACTGGCCGTTCGACACCCCGGCCGCCGAACTGCGGGCGACGTGCGCCGGGCTAGGCCTCGAACTGCTCGGCATCAACACTCCCCCGGGCAATAGCGGGAAGGGAGAATTCGGCCTCGCAGCCCTGCCCGGGCGGCAAGCCGATTTTGTCGAGGCGTTCCGGATGACGGCGGACTACGCCCGCGATGCCGGCGCCGGCTATGTCCACATCATGGTCGGCAATGCCCGTGACAGGGAGCTCGCTCACCAGACGCTGCTTGCCAATCTTGATTTCGCCTCTGCCCACGCGCCCGATCTCACCCTGATGCTGGAAGCCATCAACGCGCATGACGCGCCCGGCTACTTCTACGACAGGCAGCATGAGGTGCAGGAGATCGTCGAGGCTCACCCGGCACCCAATCTTCGCATGATGTTCGACTGCTATCACGTGGGGCGCATGGGGGAGGATGTCGTCGAAACGCTGGAACGCTGCATGCCGCTGATCGGCCATGTGCAGATCGCCTCGGTTCCCGACCGGGCCGAACCCGATCACGGATCCGTCGATTATCGCACCGTGTTCGCCGCCCTAGACCAGCTCGGCTATGGCGGCTGGGTCGGTTGCGAATACCGACCGTCCGGCGACACCGAGGCCGGCCTGCGCTGGATGGAAAAACTCGGCGTTCGCCCTGGCGGAGCCTGACAAGCGACATCAGCGAGCGGGCCCAAGCGACTCTGGAAACTTCCGAATTCCGGTCTCTCCGCTCAAGGGCGCTGGCGTCTCCGTGTCTCGGACGGGCTCTCCTGGAACTGCGCGCGATAGGCCCGGGAGAACGCTGACGCGGAGTTGAACCCCGTGCCATCGGCAACATCGGCGAGAGACACGTCTGACTCGATCACCCGCCTTCGGGCAGCATTGAGACGAAGCGCGAGGTAGTGTTCATGTGGCGGCACGCCGAAGCTCTTCTGGAACAAGGTCTGCAGATGCCGCGCACTGATCTTCGTCCGCCCCGCCAGCTGCTCCACGGTCAGCGGCTGGCCGACGGTTTCCTCCATCAGCCGCACCACTTGAAAAAGCCGTTTGTCCAGAACGCCGACACTGTTGGGCGCGGGACGGACGTCGCCACCGCCGCCGCGCTCGTAAAGGAACGCGCGCGAGACCTCGAGCGCCATCGAGTAGCCCTGGCGCCGCCGGATGATCTCCAGCATCATGTCGAGAGTCGGCAGCGCGCCGCCCGATGTCATGCGGCGGCGATCGATGACGAAGCGTTCCCTGACCACGTCGATCTGCGGATAGCGGACGGCAAAGTCGTCGATATCCTCCCAGTGAACGGTCACCCTGTGGTTGTCCAGCAGACTGGCCTCGGCCATCAGCCAGGTCCCCGATTCGATGCCTGAAATCATCGATCGGTGTCGCGCCGCCCGTGACAGCGCCATCTTGAGCATCGTGGTGTTGCTGCGCCTCCAGTTGTAGCTCGACACCACGAACAGCGGATTGGTCTCGTTGCCCGCGGTAAAGGCGCCATCGACAGGCATGGCGATCCCTGCCGTGGTTTCCACCGGTTTTCCGTCGAGGCTGAGCAGCCGCCAACGGTAGATGGTGCGGCCGGCGATGCGGTTTGCGGCGCGCAGGGGTTCGATCACCGAGGCAAGGAGGATCACCGTGGTTTCGGGAAGCGCAAGCACATCGATTTCGACCATCCGGTCGGGGGCGTCGAACATGAACCACTCCGGGACTTCCGATAATGTATAGAATGTTGCCGGAAATGCAAAGCAAGTTCCTCGAGCCTGGCCCAGACTGCGCCTAACAATTCCCCGAGGGAGGGTCAGATATGCCACTCAACATGAACCGTGACGTCTTCATCACCTGCGCCGTGACCGGCTCCGGCGACACCGCCGGAAAGTCGCGCCATGTGCCGCGCAGCCCGAAGGAAATCGCCGCCTCGGCAATCGACGCCGCCAAGGCCGGTGCGGCCATCGTCCATTGCCACGTCCGCGATCCCGAGACCGGCGCGCCCTCCCGCCGCAACGATCTCTACAAGCAGGTCACCGACCTGATCCGCGCCGCCGATGTCGACGTCGTGCTCAATCTCACCGCAGGCATGGGCGGCGACATGATCTTCGGTGATGTCGAACGGCCGCTGCCTCTCAAGGAGATCGGCACAGACATGGCCGGCGCCACCGAACGCGTCTCCCACGTCGCCGAATGCCTGCCCGAGATCTGCACGCTCGATTGCGGCACGATGAACTTCTCGCTCGGCGACTATGTCATGACCAACACGCCGTCCATGCTGCGCGCGATGGCTAAGATGATGACCGACCTCGGCGTCCGCCCCGAAATCGAGGCCTTCGACACCGGCCATCTCTGGTTCGCCAAGCAACTGGTCGAAGAAGGCCTGATCGAGGACCCGGTGCTGATCCAGCTCTGCATGGGCATTCCGTGGGGGGCGCCCGACGACCTCAACACCTTCATGGCGATGGTCAACAACGTGCCCTCCAGCTGGACCTTCTCGGCCTTCTCGATCGGCCGCAACGCCATGGCCTATCCGGCCGCGGCCATTCTCGCCGGCGGCAATGTCCGCGTCGGCCTCGAGGACAATCTCTACATCGGCAAGGGCGAATTCGCCACCAACGCACAGCTCGTCGAAAAGGCGGTCGGCGTCATCGAGGGCATGGGCGCCCGGATCATCGGACCGGCCGAGGTGCGCGAGAAGCTGAAGCTGACGAAGCGGTAAAGGGGATTCACCCCTCACCAAGTTCGTCCAACCAATCGCCTTCGGCTCTTGGGGACGAGCTATCCTCTCCCACAGGGGGAGAGGTAGGTGCCACGCTCTCGGCCTTCAATTGAGGCACCAGGAGAGCCACGAGTTTACCTCTCCCCTTGTGGGAGAGGATACGAAGGCCGGGTGAGCTTTGCGAACCCCTGGCCGAAGTTGGTGAGGGGCAATTCGCCGCCCATCCAGGCGCGACACAGATTTCCAAAGGTGGAACCAATGAGCAAAATCAACAAGGCAGCCTGCATCGGCGGTGGCGTGATCGGTGGAGCCTGGGCGGCCCGCTTCGTGCTCGCCGGCATCGACACCAAGATGTACGACCCCCATCCCGAAGCCGAGCGCATCGTTGGCGAAGTCATGGCCAATGCCGAACGCGCCTATGGCCTGCTCACCATGGCGCCGTTGCCGAAGAAGGGCACGCTGACCTTCGTCAAGACCGTCGAGGAAGCTGTCGCGGGCGCCGACTGGATCCAGGAAAGCGTGCCGGAGCGCATCGAGCTCAAGCGCAACGTCATCACCCAGATCGACGCCGCCGCCGACCCCAAGGCGCTCATCGGTTCGTCCACCTCGGGCATCATGCCAACCGAACTGCAGCGCGACATGAAGCATCCCGAGCGGATGTTCGTCGCCCATCCCTATAATCCTGTCTACCTGCTGCCGCTCGCCGAACTCGTCGGCGGCCAGAAGACTGCACCGGAAACGCTCGAACTTGCCAAGGCCCGCCTTGCGCCGATCGGTATGAAGGGCGTCATCCTCAAGAAGGAAATCGAAGCCTTCGTCGGCGACCGCCTGCTCGAAGCCGTGTGGCGCGAGGGCTTGTGGCTGATCAAGGACGACATCTGCGACACCGAGACGCTGGACGACGTGATCCGCTATTCCTTCGGCATGCGCTGGGCGCAGATGGGCATGTTCGAGACCTACCGCATCGCCGGCGGCGAAGCCGGAATGCGCCACTTCATCGCCCAGTTCGGCCCCTGCCTCTCCTGGCCCTGGACCAAGCTGATGGATGTCGTCGACCTCACCGACGACCTGGTAGACAAGATCGCCAGCCAGTCCGATGCCCAATCGGGTGCTTACGGCTTCCGCGAACTTGAGCGCATCCGCGACGAGAACCTTGTGGGCATCATGCAGACGCTGAAAGGCTCCAACGGCGGCAAGGGCTGGGGTGCCGGCAAGCTGCTTTCAGACTTTGAAGCGCATCTGTGGAAGACCGCGCCGAAGCCTGAATTCAAGCCGAGCGCCGAGCCGCTTCTGCTGCTGGAGACCAAGGTTCATCCATCCTGGGTCGACTATAACGGCCACATGACCGAGTTCCGCTACAACCAGTGCTTCGCAGACTCCTCGGACGTGCTGCTGCGCATGATCGGCGCCGACATGGCCTATGTCGAAGCCGGCCACAGCTACTACACCGTCGAAGCCCACAACCAGTGGCTCGACGAAGGCAAACTCGGCGACGCGCTGCATGTGAAGGCCCAGATCCTGCCGTCCGACGGCAAGAAGATCCACAGTTTCATGTCGCTCTACCGCACCAGCGACGATGCCCTGCTGGCAACCTGCGAGCACCTGATGCTGCATGTGTCGTCCAAGGAAGGCAAGGCCGTGCCGCCGCTGCCGGAGGTGCTGGCGAAGTTCAAGCCGCTGGTCGATGCGCATGCCGGCCTGCCGGTTCCGGCGACGGCCGGGCGGGTCGTGGGGCAGAGGAGAAACTAAGGTATTTTAGGGTGAGAACCCCTCATCCGGCCTACGGCCACCTTCTCCCCAAGGGGAGAAGCGGGAGCTCGTGGAAAGCGCCCGGGTGGAATGGCAGACACTGCGAACAGGCCAAGGGGGCGAGGCTAGCGCCCTCTTCTCCCTTGGGGAGAAGGTGGCGCGAATGCGCCGGATGAGGGGTTCAAACCCTCCGATGACAACGCTTAGGGGAGAACCACTCCATGAATTTCGGATTGACCGACGAACAGGACATGATCGTCAACACCGTGCGGAGCTTCGTCGAGACGGAGATCTATCCGTTGGAGGACGAGGTCGAGCGCCTCGGCTTTGTTCCGCCCGAAATGGGCCAGGAGATCGCCAGCAAAACCAAGGAGCTTGGCTTCTTCGGCTGCAACATGCCTGAGGATGCAGGCGGCGCCGGCCTCGACCACGTGACCTTCGCGCTGGTCGAGCGCGAACTGGGTCGCGGCTCGATGGCGCTGACGGTCTTCTTCGGCCGCCCCTCCGGCATCCTGCTGGGCTGCAACGCAGAGCAGCGCGAAAAATACCTGATCCCGGCCACCACGGGCGAGAAGTTCGACGCGCTCGCCATGACCGAACCGGGCGCCGGCTCGGATGTGCGCGGCATGAAGACCTTCGCCCGCAAGGATGGCGACGACTGGATCGTCAACGGCACGAAGCACTTCATCAGCCATGCCAACATTGCCGACTTCGTCATCGTCTTCATCGCCACCGGCGAGGAGGAGACGCCGCGTGGGCCGAAGAAGCTGATCACCTGCTTCCTCGTCGATCGCGGCACGCCGGGCTTCGAGATCCGCGACGGCTACTCGTCCGTCTCGCATCGTGGCTACAAGAACATGATCCTGAACTTCGACGAGTGCCGCCTGCCCTCGTCCCAGATCCTTGGCGAGCCGCACAAGGGCTTCGACCTCGCCAATGACTGGCTCTACGGCACTCGCCTGACGGTCGCTGCCAACTGCGTCGGCCGCGCTCGCCGCGTCTTCGACTACTGCGTGCCCTATGCCGCCGAGCGCAAGCAGTTCGGCAAGCCGATCGGCGCCAACCAGGGCGTCTCCTTCAAGCTCGCCGACATGATCACCGAGATCGATGCCGCCGATTTCCTGACGCTGCACGGCGCCTGGCTGCTCGACCAGAAGAAACCCTCCAACCGCGAGATCGCCTCGGCCAAGCTCTATGCCTCGGAAATGCTCGCCCGCGTCACCGACCAGGCGATCCAGATCTATGGCGGCATGGGCCTGATGGACGACCTGCCGCTGGCCCGTTTCTGGCGCGACGCCCGCGTCGAGCGGATCTGGGATGGCACGAGCGAGATCCAGCGGCACATCATCAGCCGCGATCTGCTGCGGCCATTCGGGGCGTGATGGCTATGGGCACGCGATGTGGTTCACCCCTCACCAAGCGCGCCCAAGCCTTCGCCTTCGGCTCAGCCGGGCTTGCTATCCTCTCCCACAGGGGGAGAGGTAAAACTCGGGGCGCCGCTCGGCCTCAAGTGAAGGCCGTGCTTGGGGCACCCTACCTCTCCCCTTGTGGGAGAGGATACGAAGGCCGGGGGAGCAGAGCGAGCCCTTGGCCGAAGTTGGTGAGGGGTAAGACCTCGCCGACGAGCATCATCGGGGAATGCCCCTTTTCATCGACGAGGATTTCATGAAAACCCTTTCCCCCAATTCCCTCTCCCGGCTGATCCGCCCGAAATCCATCGCCACCTTCGGCGGCAAGGAGGCAGGTCGCGTGGTCGAGCAGTGCCGGAAGATGGGCTATACCGGCGAGATCTGGCCGGTCCATCCGACCAAGGACGAGGTCCACGGCTACCAATGCTACCGCTCCGTCGCCGACCTGCCCGCCGCCCCCGACGCCGCCTTCGTCGGCGTCAACAGAAATCTCACCATCGAGATCATGCGCCAGCTGCGCGACAAGGGCGCCGGCGGCGCGATCTGCTACGCCTCGGGCTTCTCCGAAGCTGTGGCCGAACTCGCCGACGGCCATGACCTTCAGGCGCAGCTGGTCGAGGCCGCCGGCGACATGGCCGTTGTCGGCCCAAACTGCTACGGCTTCATCAACATGCTCGACGGCGCCCTGCTCTGGCCCGACCAGCACGGCATGATCCGCACCGAGCGCGGTGTCGCGGTGCTGACCCAATCGTCGAACATCGCCTGCAACATTTCCATGCAGATGCGCGGCCTGCCGCTCGCCTATCTCATGACCGCCGGCAACCAGGCCCAGACCGGCCTGTCGGCGCTTGCTGTCGCCGCCCTTGAAGACCCCCGCGTGACTGCGATCGGCCTGCATATCGAAGGCTTCGACGACATTGAGACGCTGGAACTGCTGGGCCGCCGCGCCCGCGAACTGAAGAAGCCGGTCGTGGCGCTCAAGATGGGCAAGTCGGAGGCCGCCCAGAAGGCCACCGTCTCCCACACCGCCTCGCTTGCCGGCAATGACAAGGTCTCCGGCGCCGTGCTCGAGCGCCTCGGCATCGGCCGCGTCGACTCGCTGCCCGCCCTGCTCGAGACGCTGAAGCTGCTGCATGTCTCCGGTCCACTCGCCAGCAACGAGATTTCGTCGATGAGTTGCTCCGGCGGCGAAGCCTCGCTGATCGCCGACAGTGCCGTCGGCAGAAAGGTCGTCTTCCGCGACCTCAAGGCCGAGCAGTTGCCGGCGCTGCGGGAAACGCTCGGCCAGATGGTGACGCTGTCAAACCCGCTCGACTACCACACCTTCGTCTGGGGCAATGGCGAGAAGCAGACCACCGCGTTCACGACGATGATGCAGGGCGACTATGCACTCAACCTCGTCATCCTCGATTTCCCGCGCTCCGACCGCTGCGATCCGGTGGATTGGATGACCACGGTCAATGCGGTCATCGCCGCCCACAAGGCCACCGGCGCCAATGCCGGCGTCGTCGCCTCGATGGGCGAGAACCTGCCCGAGGACGTCGCCTTGAAGCTGGTCGAGAGCGGCGTGACGCCCTTCATGGGTATCAACGAGGCCCTGGTTGCGGCCGAGACGGCACACGCGATCCATCTGGCCTGGGCTGCCCCCGCCCCCGCGCCGCTGCTGAAGGCTGCGGTTTCGGAAGGCGAAGCTGTTACGTTGAGCGAATACGAGTCAAAGCAGGCGATCAAGCCGTTCGGCCTGCCGGTGCCGGATGGCAGGCTTGTCGCCACGCCGGCGGAGGCCGCCCGTGCCGCTGCCGAGATCGGCTATCCCGTCGCGCTCAAGGGCTCTGGCGTCGCCCACAAGACCGAGGCCGGCGCGGTCAAGCTGAGCTTGAAATCCGAGGCCGAGGTTCTTGACGCAGCAACCGCCATGGCCGGCGTCGCCAGGGGCTTCCTGGTCGAGAAGATGGCGGCCAGGCCCGTCGCCGAACTGATCATCGGCGCGCTGCGCGATCCGGTCACCGGCCCGGTCCTGACCATCGGCGCCGGCGGCATCCTGGTCGAACTGATGGACGATTCCGCCATCATCACGCTGCCGACGACCAGGGCCGATATCGAAAAGGCCATCGGCGGGCTGAAGATCACCAAGCTGCTCAACGGCTATCGCGGGCAGCCCAAGGGCGACATGTTGGCGCTCGTCGATGCCGTCTATGCCGCGGGCGCGTTCGTGATTGCCAAGGCAGCAGACATCGAAGAACTGGACATCAATCCGCTGATGGTGTTGCCGGAGGGGCAAGGTGTCGTGGCGGCAGATGCGCTGGTACGGATGAGAACGTAGGGCATTTACCCCTCACCGAGCGCGTCCAGCGATCGGCTGCGCCTTTCGCGGACTTGCTATCCTCTCCCACAAGGGGAGAGGTAGGGTGCCACGATCGCCTTCGCCGCATGAGGCGAGGCCGAGCTACGGGTTTACCTCTCCCCTTGTGGGAGAGGATACGAAGGCCGGGTGAACGACAGTGAACCCTTGGCCGAAGTTGGTGAGGGGTGAAAACCCTCCCGCAACGAACAAGAACCGAGGGAGAACCACATGACCGATACCCCGATCAAGACCCGCCGCGAGGGCGGTATTCTCGAAGTCACCATCGACCGGCCAAAGGCCAATGCGATCGACCTGATCACATCCCGCATCATGGGCAAGATCTTCCAGGACTTCCGCGATGACGAGAGCCTGCGGGTCGCCATCATCACCGGCTCTGGCCCGAAATTCTTCTGCCCCGGCTGGGACCTGAAGGCGGCAGCGGCAGGCGATGCGGTCGATGGCGATTATGGCGTCGGCGGCTTTGGCGGCATGCAGGAGCTGCGCGACCTCAACAAGCCAATCATCGCGGCGATCAACGGCATCTGCTGCGGCGGCGGGCTCGAAATCGCGCTCTCGACTGACATGATCCTGGCCGCCGAACACGCGACCTTCGCCCTGCCCGAGATTCGCTCCGGCACGGTGGCCGATGCCGCCTCGATCAAGCTGCCGAAGCGCATCCCCTATCACATCGCCATGGACATGCTGTTCACCGGCCGCTGGCTGGATGCCACAGAGGCGCACCGCTGGGGCTTCGTCAACGAGATCGTCGCCGCCGACAAGCTGATGGACCGTGCCTGGGAACTCGCCCGCCTGCTCGAAAGCGGCCCGCCGCTGGTCTATGCCGCGATCAAGGAAGTCGTGCGCGAGGCCGAGGGCACCAAGTTCCAGGACACGATGAACAAGATCACCCGCCGGCAGCTGAAGACGGTGGATGTGCTCTACGGCAGCGAGGACAATCTCGAAGGCGCCAAGGCGTTTTCCGAGAAGCGCGATCCGGTCTGGAAGGGCAAATGACGAGCCTTTCGGCGATTGCCTGAGCAAGGCATCGACCGGAACCCACCGACCGCTGAAAATATGCAGGGCGCCTCACGGGGCGCCCTTTTTCGTTGCCAGGCCCATGCAGGTCCGCTCTCAGAATGCCGACAGCAGCGTTGCTCCCGCCATGAAGATGATGATCAGCGAGCCGGGTGTCCACAGGCCGGCCCGCACCTCGTGGTTCTGCGCGGTGTAATAGGCGACGAAATGCGCCAGACGGGTGACGACGTAACCGTAGAACAGCACCTGCGCCAGCCAGAGCGGCGGCAGCGTCGTGACATAGAGCAGTCCTGCCACAAGGAAATAGGGCAGGTTCTCGAGATCGTTCTGTTGAATGCGCCGGATCCGATCCACCCGATCATTCGGCCCGATCTGATCGGGATGCGGGTTGGGGTTGAAGGGCGTCTTCCTGAGGTCCTCCGGATTGAGCATTCCGGCATTCTCGGAAATCAGCCGCGCCACGGTGAGCCAGGACATTGCGACGCCCTTGAGCACCATGATGGCGGCGGCGATTGCAAAAGTCGCGAACACCGGGTTCGCCAAATTCAACTGGTCCATGTGAAGTTCCCCCATCCGGCGACCACCGCCAGACTGCTAGTCATGTTTTTAGACCATTGGTCTAATTTGTCAACCAGATGACTTTTATATTGTCTTGCGGTATGATTGCTGACGATTGTCGCGAGAATCTGTCATGACCAGTCCCATCCCCGACCAAGCCGAGGCACGCCGCGCTCGGCAGCAACGCCGCCGCGACCGGTCCCGGGAAGATATCCTTGCCGCGGCCCGCGCCGTCCTGCTGCGCGACGGCATATCGTCGGTGACGCTGGAGGCGGTCGCGCGCGAGGCCGGGATGTCGAAGACCGGGCTCTATTATTACTTCGCCTCCAAGGAGGCGCTGGTGTTCGAGCTGGTCTTCGCCGTCTGGCAGGGCCAGGGCGAGCGGGTCCGCAACGCCGTCGAGACCGTCGATACCGGCGCGGCGGCGCTTGGCGCGATCATCCGCAACACCGTCGAGGGCTACGCACCGCGGATGGACGATTTCCGCGTGGCCTTTCTGCTCGGCCAAGTCTCCAGTTCGTCCGGACTGCAACTGTCTCCGGAACAGTTCGAGCGCATCCGCCCGATCAACGACATGCTCCTCTCCAACGCGACCGGCAAGCTCGCGGAGGGCGGCAGGCGTGGCACCGTCGAGCCCCGCATGCTCGCCTTTCTCGCCTATGTCTCCGCGCTCGGCCTGCTGACGATGAAGGGGCTGGTCGAATCCCAGGGCGACCCGTTGCTCTATTCCGACGAGCAACTGATCGATGCGCTGAGCAAGGTGTTCGCGGCGGCCGCGACCGACGGTTAACGGGTTCATGCGGCCGATGAACGAGATCAACCGCCGTCTTCATAGGTTCGTATCATGAAACCGCGATCCGGTCTGCAAGGGGACGTGAGTTCGTCGCTATTGGCTCGAACGTTCCGGCAGCAGCAATCCTTCGGCCAGGGCGCGGAAAGCCTCGACTGCCCTCGGCAGCGCAGCCTGCGGGTCTTCGCTTGCCGCAACCCAGAGAGCCGCATTGAGGGCCGCGCCGCTGACCAGTCGCGCGGCCGCGTTGGCATCAAGCGGCTTGACAATACCCTTCGCGATAAGCCGATCGAGAGCATGTATGGTCACTTGCAGGCAGCTGTCCTGGCTCGGCCACAGGGACGGGTCGCCCAGGACGGCTGGCCCATCCATCAGCACAATGCGCTGGATTTCAGGATCGAGCGCCATCTCGATATAGGCAGCACCTTCCGCGAGCAGGGCCTGCCATTCGTCGGCGGCGCGCGCGCCGATCTCTTTGGCGCGCGACGCCATTTCGGTATCGATCTGGTAGACCACCGCCGCGAGCAGCCCGCGTTTATCACCGAAACTCTTGTAGAGAGCGCCGCGTGTCAGCCCGACACGGGCGGTCAACTCGTCCATGGATGCTTCGGCATAGCCATGTTCCGCAAACGCCTGCCGTGCGGCCATGATCAGTTTCGCACGGTTTTCCCGCATCGTTTCGCTGCGCGGCTTGACCATTAGATCCTCATTTTCAGATACGTCGCGTATTTGAGATTGACATGCGCCCTGCCTCCCACTATTTCAGATACGACTCGTATATCAAATGGAGCCGCTTGTGAAGCGCGGCTCTGAACCCAAATCCGCAATGAAAGAGAGAATCATGACAAAGCGCGAAGCAATCTTTCCCGCAAACCGCCATAGCCTTTATGAAGCCCATGGCTATTCCGCCGCCATTCGATCCGGCGATCTCCTGTTCGTCTCCGGACAGGTGGGCAGCCGCGAGGATGGAACGCCGCACCCCGATTTCGAAAGCCAGGTGCGTCTGGCCTTCGCCAATCTCGATGCGACGTTGAAGGCAGCGGGCTGCACATTCGACGACATCGTCGATGTGACCAGCTTCCACACCGACCCTGAGAACCAGTTCGAAACAATCATGGCTGTGAAGCAGGACGTTTTCAACACGAAGCCCTATCCGAACTGGACGGCGCTGGGGGTAAACTGGCTGGCGGGCTTCGATTTCGAGATCAAGGTCATCGCACGCATTCCGGCTGCGGCCTGATCGCTACTCAAACCCCGCCCCGTCATGCTCCCCCAACCTCGGCGAGGGTCGCTCCAACGCCAGGGGCGTCTCCGAGAACCGGATCGGCGTCCGTATCCCCGGCACGCCATCCGGCTCGATCTTCATCCCGCGATGAATGAACTGCGGGTCCTCGAACACATCGCCCACCGTGTTGATCGGCCCGGCCGGCACACCAGCCTTCTCCAACATCGCGAGCAGGTCATCCCGTTTCCAGCCTTTGGTCTTTGCCTCCAGAGCCTCTGAGACCAGATGCCTGTTGGCGACACGGGCCGGGTTGGTCCTGAAGCGCTCATCCGTTGCCATCTCGCCGAGGCCGAGGATGTCCGCCAGCCGCGCGAATTGCCCGTCATTGCCGCAGGCGACGATCAGGTGTCCGTCAGCCACAGCAAAAGTCTGGTACGGCGAAATATTCGGATGGGCGTTGCCCAGCCGTTTCGGCACGGTGCCGGATGCGAGAAAATTCATCGCCTGGTTGGCGAGCACGCCGGTCATGCAGTCGAGCAGCGCCATGTCGATATGCTGGCCCTGCCCCGATTTTTCCCGCGCAATCAGCGCCGCCTGGATGGCGATGACAGAATAGACGCCGGTGAAGATATCGGCGAAGGCGACGCCGATCTTTTGCGGCTCACCTGCGGGATCGCCAGTCAGGTCCATGATGCCGCTCATGCCCTGGATCATGAAGTCGTAGCCGGCGCGGGCCGCATAGGGCCCGTCCTGGCCGAAGCCGGTGATCGAGCAATAGATCAAGCGCGGGTTGACCGCCTTCAGGCTCTCGTAGTCGAGGCCGTATTTCTTCAGCCCGCCGACCTTGAAGTTCTCGATCAGCACGTCGGCATCGCGGGCCAGTTCCAGCACCAGCGCCCTGCCCTGGGCCTGGGTAAAATCGGCGGTGACGGAACGTTTGCCGCGGTTGCAGGCATGGAAATAGGCGGCCGACTTCTCGCCCTCGCGCTCGATCCACGGCGGTCCCCATTTACGGGTATCGTCGCCCTCGGGGCTTTCAACCTTGATTACATCCGCGCCGAGATCGGCGAGAGTTTGGCCGCACCATGGGCCGGCAAGGATACGGGCGAGTTCGAGCACCTTGATGCCGGCGAGCGGGCTGTCAGCTGACATCATGGCTGGACCTCGAAATCTGGACGAAGGGAATGATGGCGAACAGGACCTGGCCGATCAGCCCGGCGACGCGCGCCGGCGACAGGTCGCCCAGATAGAACAGCATGTTGTCGACATAGCCGTAGGGACCGATGGCGCCGAACAGCAGGCTCTCGGCGATCTGCAACAGGAGAAAGGCGGTCAGTCCGATCTCGATGCCCTGCCCCGGCAGAAGCCCGCGGCCCGGAAAGATCCGCGACGCCACCAGCCAGCACAGCACCAGTATGATCGGCATTTCGATCAGCACGGCTGTCAATTCGCCCACGACCGGGCTGAGAAACATTCCGCGCAGCGCGCCGAGCATGAAGCCGAAGGCAAAAAACGATGGCCGCATAAAGCGCGGCGAACCGCAGGACGACCATCATCACACTTAGCCTCAGAAGAAACGCCTGGATGCCGGTCTGCGCCCGCCCGAGGATCAGAGCATGGACGTCATGCGTGGCCCTCGTAAGTATTGACCGTCTCGAGATTCTGCGCGTGTCGCATGACGTGGTAGCCGATCTGGATGCCGTTGCCGCCATGCATGTCGCGGGCCTGCCGGGCGATATCGAGCGCCTTGCCGCAATTGTTGCGCTTGACGATCGAGATCATCTCAGGTGCGAAGCGATGCTCGTCCATCAGGCGACCGACGCGGAGCGAGGCCTGAAGGCCGAGCGCGATCTCGGTCTGCATGTCGGCGAGCTTCTTCTGGTAAAGCTGGGTGCCGGCCAGCGGCTTGTTGAACTGCTTGCGATCGAGGCCATACTGGCGGGCGCGGTGCCAGCAATCCTCGGCGGCACCCATGACACCCCAGGAAATGCCGTAGCGGGCGCGGTTGAGGCAGCCGAACGGCCCCTTGAGACCGGAGACATTGGGCAGCAGCGCATCCTCGCCGACCTCGACGCCGTCCATGACGATTTCGCCGGTGATCGAGGCGCGCAGCGACAGCTTGCCGCCGATCTTCGGCGCCGACAGGCCCTTCATCCCCTTTTTCAAGGATGAAGCCGCGGATCTCGTTGTTGTGCGCCTCGGACTTCGCCCAGACGACGAAGACGTCTGCGATCGGCGCATTGGAGATCCACATTTTGGCGCCGCGCAGACGATAGCCGCCCTCGATCTTCTCAGCGCGCGTCTTCATGCCGCCAGGATCGGAACCGGCATCGGGCTCGGTCAACCCGAAGCAGCCGATCAGTTCGCCCGAGACGAGGCCCGGCAGATACTTCTTGTGCTGCTCGGGCGAACCATAGGCATGGATGGGATAGATGACCAGCGACGACTGGACACTCATCATCGAACGGTAGCCCGAGTCTATGCGCTCAACCTCGCGCGCCACCAGCCCGTAAGATACGTAGCTCGCATCGGCAGCGCCGAATTCCTCCGGCAGCGTCACGCCCAGTAGTCCGGCCTGACCCATCAGCCTGAACAGGCCCGGATCGGTCGTTTCGTCCAGATATGCCTCCTCGATGCGCGGCAGCAGTTCGGCCTCGGCAAAGGCCTTGGCCGAGTCGCGGATCATGCGCTCGTCCTCATTGAGCTGGTCTTCGAGAAGAAAGGGATCGTCCCAGACGAATGATGCGGCGGCCATGGTTCACTCCTGCGTTCTTTGGAGCGCAGAATGCCCCAACCTGCGCAAGAGCACAAACCATCTTTACTCATGGCACCATGAGCTTTACTCATGGCACCATGAGGTTCACCGCCCGCCGTCTCCTGCCGTCCACCGCCGCTCTCGCAGCACTCGATGCAGTGGCGAGGACGGGAAGCTTCACCGCAGCAGCGGCCTTGCTCGACCTGACACAAGGCGCCATCAGCCGGCAGATCGCCCATCTGGAGGACCAGCTCGGCGTCCGGCTCGTCGAACGGGAGGCACGGGGCGCAAGGCTGACCGAAAAGGGACAGGCTTATGCGGAGGGTATCGGGGAAATACTCAGCAAGATCAGAAGCTTGTCGCTGGATGCCATGTCGTCGAATGAGGAGATGCGGCTGCGGCTCGCCATCCTGCCGACCTTCGGCACGCGCTGGCTGATGCCCCGCATGCCGGATTTCGTCCGTGAAAACCCCGGCATCACCATCAGCTTTGCCACCCGCATCGGCCAGTTCGACTTTCGCACCGAAAACATCGATGCCGCGATCCATGTCGGTCGCGCCGACTGGCCCGACGCGGACTGCCGGTTCCTGATGAACGAGACGGTGGTCGCGGTCTGCACACCAGAGTTCCTCATGGCAAACCCGATCACGGCCGCCCCGGACCTGCTGAGCCTGCCTCGGCTGGAAATGGCGTCACGACCCGGCGCCTGGCGCCACTGGTTCGACAGCCTCGGCATTGCCGGCCATCATCCAGGCGGCATGATGTTCGAGCAGTTCTCCAACGTCACTCAGGCCTGCCTCGCGGGGCTTGGCGTGGCGCTGATGCCTGAGTTTCTCATCGAGGCCGAACTGGGAAGTGGCCGCCTCGTCCGGGCCGTCGACTGGGCCATCGAGAGCGAGAGCGCCTATTATCTCGTCCGCCCGCGGCACAAGCTGGCCTTTCTGCCATCCCGCATCTTCGCCGACTGGCTGGCGGCCAGGGTCGCGGAATTTACGGCCGCCCGAGGGCCCGGATCCGCCCCCGGACCCCAATCTTGATCCCGAGCGACGAAACGACTACATAGGGGCCATCGCAGCACCAACAGGACGGTGATCCCATGGACCGCAACCCCGACGCAAAGCCGAACCGCATTGCCAACGGGGATTTCGCAATCCATGCCTGCATCCATCACACTCTCCAAACTATCCTGGTCGACGCCTGACGGCCAGCAACTCCTCACCGATCTCGACCTGAGCTTCAGCCACGGCCGCACCGCCATCGTCGGTCGCAACGGCGTGGGCAAGACCACGCTGCTGAGGCTGATATCCGGCGATCTGACACCACAAGCCGGGTCACTCAAGATAACCGGCAGTGTCGGCATGCTGCGCCAGGCCGTTCCAATCGACGACCAGCAAACGGTCGCAAGTCTTTTCGGCGTCGAAAGCTCGCTTGCGCTGCTGCGCAAGGCGGAGGCCGGCGACGCCTCAATCGGCGAGCTTGCGGGAACCGACTGGACCCTGGAAAGCCGGCTCGCGCAGGCGCTCGACGACGTCGGCCTCGACGCGACCCCCTCGACACGGCTTTCGGCCCTGTCCGGCGGTCAGCGCACGCGAGCCGCATTGGCTGCCCTTGTCTTCGGGGAGCCCGATTTCCTCCTGCTTGACGAGCCGACGAACAATCTCGACCGGGAGGGCCGAAGCACCGTCGCGGCACTTCTGGACCGCTGGCATGGAGGCGCGATCGTGGTCAGCCATGACCGCGACCTGCTCGACCGGATGGATGCGATCGTCGAACTGTCGTCCCATGGTGCCACACGCTATGGCGGCAACTGGAGCCACTACCGCGCGCACAAGGCGCTCGAACTCGCCTCGGCACGGCACGATCTCGCCGATGCGGAAAAAACGGCTCTCGGAAACGTCAGGCTCGATCCAGGCAACCGCCGAACGCAAGGCGCGCAAGGACGCCGCCGGCCGAAAAAAAAGCCTCTCGGGGCGACATGCCGAAAATCCTGATCGGCGGCAGGAAGGCGCAAAGCGAGATGACCAGCGGCGGCAATGCCCGGCTGGCGGAGAGATTGCGGAGCGAGGCGGAAGCCGACCTGGCCGAAGCGCGCAAGAGGATCGAGGTGCTCCTGCCCTTCTCGGTGAACCTGCCGTCATCAGGCCTCCCGCCGGCGCGGCAGGTGCTGCGGCTCGATCGCATCTCGGCGGGCCATGGTGATGCCGCGCCCATCATCGTCGATCTGAGCCTTGAGGTTGTCGGCCCCGAGCGCGTCGCCATCGGCGGCCCGAACGGCTGCGGCAAGACCACGCTGCTGTCGGTGATCACCGGCCGGCTGACGCCCAGGGCGGGCCGGTTGCGCATGATGGTGGATTTCGCCATGCTGGATCAGACCGTATCGATCCTCGACCCAGCGCTCACCATTCGCGACAACTTCCTGAAATTGAACCCGGGCGCGACCGAGAATGCCTGCCGGGCAGCCCTCGCCCGTTTCATGTTCCGGGCGGATGCCGCACTCCAGCCGGTCTCCACGCTCAGCGGCGGCCAACTCCTGCGTGCCGGCCTCGCCTGCGTTCTCGGTGGCGGCGCGCCACCGCAACTTCTCATCCTCGACGAACCGACCAACCACCTCGACCTCGACTCGATCGCGACCGTAGAAGCCGGCCTGCGTGCCTATGACGGCGCCCTCCTGGTCGTCAGCCACGATACGGCTTTTCTCGAGGCAATCGGCATGACCCGCAGCATCGAGCTTCCGCCTCCGCGACGATGTTGACGCGGATCAGCCGAGCGTCCGCGCGATCTCCGTGATCACGTCGAAGGCAGCCCCGG
The DNA here is from genome assembly GCA_019739215.1 of Rhizobium sp. Taxonomy (GTDB): domain Bacteria; phylum Pseudomonadota; class Alphaproteobacteria; order Rhizobiales; family Rhizobiaceae; genus Rhizobium_E. The sequence goes on along the minus strand of JAHHDR010000036.1, from coordinate 119,044 downwards.
CGTCCTCATGCGTCATCTCGAACTGCCCGGCCTGGAAGCGGATGGCGATACGGCCGTCCACCCGGGTCTGGGTGAGGTAGATCCGGCCATCGTCATTGATGGCATTGACCAGCGCGATCATGTGCTGGTCGCTGTCGCCCGCCGTGACGTGGCGGAAGGAGAACAGGGAAAGCACGGGCGGGCTGACAATCTCGAAATCCGGTTCCGCGCCAAGCCGTTCGCAGAGCTCGACCGACCACGACACGTGATTGCGGATCATGGCCCGCAGGCCCTCGAGCCCGTGATGCCGTAACAGGAACCACAGCTTGAGCGCCCGGAAACGCCGCCCGAGCGGCACCGACCACTCCGAATAGTTTATGATCCCGTCATGGCCGTGCGTCTTGAGGTACTCGGGCTGTATCGCCAGCGTCCGGACCTGTTCCTCCGGATTGCGGATGAACTGCACAGAGCAATCGAATTGCGCGCCAAGCCATTTATGCGGATTGAAGACAATGGAATCGGCCGCATCGACGCCTTGCCACAATGTTCGAAATTCCGGGCAAATCATCGCCGAGCCCGCCCAGGCCGCATCGACATGCAGATAGAGCCCATGGCGCTTGACGACCCGGGCCACCGCCTCGATGGGATCGCAAGCGCCGATGGAGGTGCCGCCGGTGCAGGCAATCACCCCGGCGGGGACCAATCCTGCCGCAAGGTCGGTCCGGATCGCGGCGTCGAGCGCCTCGGGGTCCATGCCGTTAAGCGGCCCCTTCGTCGGGATGCGCACCAGGTTGGCCTCGCCGATGCCCGATATCCAGATCGCCCGGTCAATGGACGTGTGGACCTGCTCCGAGGCATAGACGCGAACGGGAGGATGAGCGGCGAGACCGTCGCCATTGCCCTTCCATCCAAGCGCCCTCTCGCGCATGACCAGCACAGCGGCCAGTGTCGCGGTCGAAGCCGAATCCTGGATCACGCCGGCAAAGCCGTCGGGCAGGCCGAGCGCCAGTCGCAACCACTCGAGCACCTTCGTTTCGAGTTCGGTCGCCGCCGGCGACGTCTGCCAGAGCATGCACTGCGCGGCAATGGACGTGACGAGATAGTCGGCAATCACGGAGGCAGGCGCGGCATTGGCGGGGAAATAGGCGAAGAACCGCGGGTGCTGCCAGTGCGTCAGGCCATCCGGAATGATGCGCTCGAAGTCGGCGAAAATCGTCTCCATCGCTTCCCCCGTCTCCGGCGCAACGTCCCCGATCTGCCGGGCGATCTCGCCGGGCTTCGTCTGGGCCCGAACCGGACGGTCACGCAGCGTTTTCCGGTAGTCCGCACCCCAGTCCGCAGCCATGCGCGACCAGTGCCTGAATTCCTCGCTGTCCATCCCCACACCTTCCCATGTTTCCGGAGCGTGCCGTATGGGCTACGGCGCGCACCGGGAAAGATCAAGGTGTTTCAAAGAGCGTTCAGGATGGTCAGTGCGAGATCAGCACCGGCAATTGCGGCCTTGAAAGCACCGCGGCAGTGGCGCCACCGAGAACGAACTCACGCAATCGGGAATGTCCGTAGCCACCCATCACCAGCAGGTCGGCTCCCGCGGCAACAGCCCCCGCCTGCAATGCGTCTCCGATGCCACGGTCGGCCGTATCGACCGGCCGCAAGTCCGCCTGGACGCCGCGCCGAACGAGTGACGCCGCCAGTTGCTTGGCGGCCGGCGTGCTTGCAGCCTTGTCGCCGCCGGAAAACAGTATCGTCACCCGGGCAGCTCTTTCGACCAGCCACAAGGCGTCGCCGAGCGCCCTGGCCGCGGCGCGACCGCCATCCCAGGCAATGGCGACATGATCCACCGACCCGTTCCATGTAGCGGGTGGCACCAGCATCACGGGGCGGCCGCAGCCGAAGATCACCGCCTCGTTCAACGCCCGCTGGTCCTCACCGGACTGAGCGACGATCAGGTCGTGCAGGCGGCCCTGCTCGACGACTTTATCCGCCACCGCCGCAGGTTCGACACGCAGGCGCGTGACATCCAGCGTCACGCTCCGTTCGGAAGCGAGCCGTTCCAGCACGCCTCCCAGCCGCTCGCCATTCTGCCGGCTGCTATTCTCCGCCTCCTTCACCATCCGCGGCATGTCGATCAGCGGAAGGCTCCATGGATTGGAAACATGCGGAATCTCGATCCCCGCGATCAGCCCGGTCAGATCGGACGCGTGGCGGGCTGCGAAATTCACGCCGCTCTCGATCGCCTCGTCGGCCGTTGGGTCCGGATAGGTCGTCACTGGAAATAACAGGTTGCGGCGCATGATGCGGTTTCCTCCGATATGTCATTGAAAGAAGAATGTACCTCCTCTCGGCCGTCCGCCTTGACACAAGTCAACCATGACCGAGTCGATGCTTGACCGAGATCAGCGATCCATCCAGGCATCGCCGTATCCTGTGCAAAATCAGGAGGATTGCCATGACCTATAGAGCACTGCTTGATGAGCAAATGTCCAAAGTCGGCGATTGGTGGCAGACCAAGCGCGAGAAATATCGCGACATCGCCGCGCTGCAGGCGATGAGCGCGCGCGACATAGAAGAACTGAGCGGCGAAATGGGCTTGAGCCGCGCCAGCCTGGAGGCGCTTGTCCGAGCCGGCCCGCATGCCGCAGGCGAGATGCAAGCGATGATGACGGCGCTGGACCTGGATCCCGCCGCCGCGCAGGCCGCCTATCCGGCTATGCTGCGCGACATGAAAGTGACCTGCGCCACGTGCGGCGACAAACCCTCCTGTCGGCATCTCCTGGCGGACGGCACCGCAGCGGCCCTCTATCCCACATTCTGCCCGAACGCCGTCGAACTCCAGGAAATTGCAAAGCGACCCGACTTGCACTCTGCTTGAGACGGCACCAGGTTGTGCCGGCCTCGTTGTTTCAACCGGATTGCTGAGGGGCGCGCAGGAACTGCGCGCCCCCGAAGCCACGAGGCCTAAGCTGCCTTGATGTCGATCTTCTTCTCGCCGGTCGCAGCGCCCGCCGCCTTGGGCAAGGTCACCTTCAGCACGCCCTTGGCGAAATGCGCCTCGATCTTGTCGGCATCGACATTGTCAGGCAGGCGGAAGCTGCGCTGGAACGAGCCATAGCTCCGCTCCGACAGGTGATAGTCCTTCCGTTCTTCCTTCATCTCCTCGGTCTTCTCGCCGCGGATCGTGAGCACGCCGCCGACGATCTTCACCTCCACGTCCTTCTCGTCCATGCCGGCAAGCTCGGCCGAAACCTCGTATTGGCCGTCCTTCTCGACGAGGTCGATCGCCGGCGCGACCGGCCACGAAGGGGACTTCAGGCCCTGCACAATCGGCCGGCGAAGGCCGAAGGGATTGAAGTCGTCGAACAGCCGGTCGATTTCGCTTCGCAGCGACTCGAACGGCGCCCATCCAGTCGCCGGTGCCTGTTTGTCCTTGTTGACGGGAAGCTCGGTGACAGTCTCGTTCATGATCTTTCTCCTCTAGATCCTGAAGCGTTGCCACGCGTCACCCAGGGCGCGGGACGCTTGCCTTCATCGGCAGGCCCATAGGATACCGGCCGCAGGTGGTGCGCGTTGATCGGGATCAACACCGGCCATCACATCTCGCCGGTGGACAAGCACCATGCTTGGCGCTAGAGGAAATCCGTGAACGATCCCTATGACATACTCGGCCTCGGGCGCGATGCCGACGATGCCGCCATCCGGGCCGCTTTCCGCCGGCTCGCCAAGGAGTCGCATCCCGATACAGGAGGCGACGCCGAGGCGTTCGTTCTAAGCCAGAAGGCGCAGGACCTTCTGCTCGATCCGCTCCGCCGCAAGGTCTTCGACGCCACCGGCTACGATCCCGAACTCGCCGATCCCCGTGACATCCAGGGCCTGATGCTGATCGAAAAACTTGTCAACGACATAGTCCTGGACGAGCGCGAACCCGGCACGTTCGATCCGCTCGAGAAGATGCGGGCGACGCTCAGTGGCGACATCCGCAAGGCTCGCTTTCACATGCGGGAGATGGAAAACCACGGCGAACGGGTCAACCGTCATCTGTCCCGCCTCGACCACGGCCCCGGAACCGATGTACTCGGCTACATGCTCAGGGCCCGGATCGAGGCGATCGACAAGGCCGTCCAGGATGCGGCCAAACAGATCAAGGCGACCGAACGCGCCCTCGAAATGCTGGCCGTCTACAGTTACGAAATGGAAGCACAGGAGCCTGCGGCCGCACCCGCTGCTCGCTGACTGACCGGCACGCTTTCAACCCGAGGCCGGCGCCGTCTCGTCATCTTTGTGGCGGAGCACTCTGGAGCCAACAAAGGCAAGCAACGGCAGGAAGCCGAAGGCGCCGGCAAGTGACAGCAGGGTCGGCGGATGGAACGGCACGTCGTGCCAATGCGGCCGCACCCTGTCTGCGGTGTTGAATCCCTCGCCACTGTAGATGCAACCGACGAAGGCAGCCCCCTCAAGCGCGGCCTCATAGCTGACACGGGACGCGATCTCGGTTGCAGCAACCTCCACGCCTGGCATCTGCTTCATTTTCAGCAGCACTTCCTTCGCGGCAGCGAGATAGGCGTGGCTGCACTCGTTGAAGGGGCTCTCCTCGTCGGAAATGCTGGTGGGCACGAGACCCCACAGACAATCTCCGTATTGCAGTTGCGCGTAGCGTGACAAAACCAGGAAATCCTGTTCGGCGTTCCTCACCTGGCTCGCAAGCGCCAGGATATCCCCGACATACCGGTCGATGATCGCCATCTCGCCATGGGTGATCGAGGTGATCGCAATGCCCGAGAGGTCGCGTGGCCTGTCCGTCCTATGCGCAAGCGCATCAAGGCTTCCCATGGCAAGGAGTGACAGGATCAGGGCGACAAGTCTCAACGAAGCACTCCGGCATCATTCATCGACGACACTACTCTAGCGCCACAATCCATCCTTGGCGAGAAGCGTCATGCAGCCGGAATGCAGCGACAGATCATCGTCATGGAAGAGGCCGTGGTTGCTTCCAACTTCACTCCGCGAGCAGCCGGTCCGGCGCGAACATGTCGAGCATGCCGACATAGCGCTTCGAGACCGGTTTTGCATAGGCGCCGCGCTTCGCCGTTGTCAGCCGCAGCGCCACCAGCATCTCGGCCTGCTTCACCGCCGCCGCGACGCCATCGATGACCGGCACCCCGAACTCCGCCCGGAGATCGTCGACGAGATCGGCCATGCCGGCACAGCCCAGAACGATGGCCTCCGCGCGATCCTCGCCCAGCGCCTTCTCGATCTCGTCGCGGAGCCGGGTCTTGGCATTGGATGCCGGGTCTTCAAGCGACAGGACCGGAATATCGGCCGCCCGCACGTTGCAGCGACTGGCCATGCCATAGCGATGGACGAGGTGCTCGACCGGCTGCCGCGAACGCTCCATGGTGGTCACGATGGTGAAGCGCTGGGCGATGAAGGCGGCAGCCGAGAGAGCCGCTTCGCAAATGCCGATGACAGGAATGCCTGCCAGCGCGCGGGCGGCGTCCAGTCCGGTGTCGTCGAAACAGGCGATGATCGCGGCCTGCGCGCCATCCTGCTCGCCCCTGGCCAGTTCCACCAGCAGGCCGGGCACGGCAAAGACCTCGTCATAATAGCCTTCGATCGACACGGGCCCCATCGAAGAGGTGACGGCAGTTATCTCGGTGCCGGCATTCTTCACCCGGTTCGCCGCATCGGCGATCGTCGCGGTCATGCTGGCGGTCGTGTTCGGATTGACGACCAGAATGCGTGTCCTGTCGTCGATCATCCGCGCGCCCGGGCCCGGTTGAGATAGACGATCAGGCCGAGAGTTCCGGCAATGACGAGGAACGAGAACACCGTCGTCACCGTGCCGAGCGCATAGAGAACCGGCGTCGTGACGTTGGTCGTCATGCCGTAGATTTCGAGCGGCAGCGTGTTGTAGGTGCCCGATGTCATCAGCGTACGGGCGAACTCGTCATAGCTGAGCGTGAAGCCGAACAGGCCGACGCCGATCAGGCTCGGTGCAATCATCGGCAGCACGACATTCGAAAATGTCTGCCAGGCCGTGGCGCCGAGGTCGCGCGCTGCTTCCTCGTAGGACGGCGAGAAGCGGTTGAACACGGCGAACATGATCAGCACGCCGAAAGGCAGCGTCCAGGTGAGATGCGCACCGAAGGCCGAGGTGAACCAGGATGGCTGGAAGCCGAACTGGGAGAACAGCACGCCGATCCCGAGCGAGACGATGATCGAGGGCACGACCAGGCTCGCCACCGCGAGATAGAACAGTGCCGATGCGCCGATGAACTTGCGGCGGAAGGCGAGACCGGCCAAGCAGGGAGACGCGCAACCGTGACGAGCATGACCATGACGCCGAGCCCGCAAGGAGCGGCGGAACGAGCCGCCGAAATCGCCGACCGCCTGCTGTCTCGAACAGGTTGGCGAACCAGTGGGAGCGAGACACCGTTGAGCGGAAAGGTCAGGCCTCCGTTCGGCCCCTGGAAGCTCAGGATCAGGATTGCCGAAAGCGGTCCGTAGAGAAACAGTACGAAGAGTGCGAAGAAGAGCGCGAGGATCCAGAATTCAATGCCGCGGGTTTCCGAATTCATTTCAGAGCTCCTTGCGGATATCGACGATGCGCAGAATGCCCGCGACCATCAGCAGCACGAGGACCAGCAGCACCACGGCATTGGCGGCGGCGGCGGGATATTGCAGCAGCGACATCTGGTTCTTCATCATCAGCGCCACCGACGCGCTCTGCCCACCGGACATGACCTGCACGGTTGAGAAATCGGCCATCACGAGGGTCACGACGAAGATCGTCCCGATCGCCATGCCGGGCTTGGCCAGCGGCAGGATGACGTTGGTCAGGATCTGCCAGCTCGACGCGCCGGCGTCGCGGGCTGCCTCGATCAGCGACTTGTCGATGCGCATCAGCGTGTTGAAGATCGGCGTGACCATGAACAGCGTATAGAGGTGGACCATCGCCAGCACGACGGCGAAATCGGAATAGAGCAGCCACTCGATCGGCTGCGGCACGATGCCGGCATTGACCAGCGCCGAATTGACCAGGCCGTTCCGTCCGAGCACCGGGATCCACGAGATCATGCGGATGATGTTCGAGGTCAGGAACGGCACGGTGCAGATGAGGAACAGCACCATCTGCATGGCGGTGGTGCGGATATGGAAGGCGAGGAAATAGGCGACCCAGAAGCCGATGAACAGCGTGATCGCCCAGACCATGAGGGCGAATTTCAACGTGTTGAGATAAGTCTTCCAGGTGATCCAGGAACCGAGCGTCTCAACGTAGTTCAAGGTTACGAAATCAGGATACATCTGGGCGAAGTCATAGTCCCAGAAACTCACGGTCGCGATCATGGCGATCGGCATGAGCAGGAAAGCCCCGAGGATCAGCGTCAGCGGCAGTGGCCTGCAGGTAGGACGCATGTTCGGCCAGACGGCTGCCGGGCTTTCGCTTCCGCTCGCTGGCGCTGGCAACTGCTGTCGTTCCTGTTATGGCTGCCATGGTCGTCTCCTGATGAGGCAAGTGGCACGGCGGGTGCCGCGAGTCTCCCTCCCCGCAAGGGGGAGGGAATCTGTCGAGATCGACTTAGGCCGCGATGAACTCGTTCCAGCGCTTCACCATGTAGCGGTCCTCGTCCATGACGGAGTTCCAGCACGCCACCCGGCCCATGCGTTCCTCGAACGAACCGCCATCGCGCACCGCGCCCGCCTTTTCCATGACCTTGCCGTCGGGTGCCATGATATCGCCCTTGGCCGGCTTGCCCTCGATCCAGTAGCCCCACTCGTCCTCGGACATGAAGCCCTTGGCGGTGTCCATGCAGGCCGAGTAGTAGCCCTGGCGGTTGAGATAGCCGCCGACCCAACCGGATGTGTACCAGTTGATGTATTCGTAGGCCGCATCGAGCTGCGCGCCTTCGAGGTGGCTGGCGAGGCCGAGGCCGCCACCCCAGGAGCGATAGCCTTCCTTGAGCGGCTGGTATTTGCAGGCGATGCCCTTGGAGCGGACGGCGGCGACGGCCGGCGACCACATCGACTGGATGACGACTTCGCCCGAGGCCATCAGGTTGACGCTCTCGTCGAACGACTTCCAGAAGGCGCGGAACTGGCCGTCCTGCTTAGCCTTGATCAGGAAATCGATCGTCGTGTCGATTTCCGCCGTGGTCATGTTGCCCTTGTCGGCATATTTGATGATGCCCATGGCTTCGCAGATCATGGCGGCATCCATGATGCCGATCGAGGGAATGTTGAGGATCGAGGTCTTGCCCTTGAAGGCCGGGTCCATGATATCGGCCCAGGTGGTGATCTCGCGACCCACCAGGTCGGGACGAATGCCGAGCGTATCGGCATTGTAGATTGTCGGCATCATGGTGAAGAGCTCGGTCTCGCCCTTGGCGAAAGTCTTGGCATCCTTGCTCTCGACATAGCCGACCGTGTGCGGCGCCGTGCCCTGGGCGATCACGCTGTCGGGCAGCAGCTTGCCGTTCTTGAACAGGCCGACGACCTTGTCATAATACTTGAGGCGCTTGGTATCCATTGGCTGGATCACGCCCGACGGATAGACCTTCTTGAGGATCCAGTATTCGATGTCGGCGATGTCGTAGGAATTCGGCTGGGTCACCGACCGCTGGGCGGCGGCATCGGAATCGGTCGCCGTCATCTCGAGCGTGATGCCGAGATCGGCCTTGCACTTCTCGGCAATGGCATTGAGGTTCGACACGCCGGTGCCGAACTGGCGCAACGTGATGTTGGACTGCGCCCAGATGGTCGGGAAGCCTGTGATCGTGCCGGTGCCGGCGGCGACGCCGACTGCGGCAGCGCCGGTCTTGAGCAGCGAGCGGCGGGTAAGGCCCTTCTTCTCCGTCCTGGTTTCCTTGATGCGTGTCATGCTGTTCTCCTTCCTTGTTGTTGTCAGCTGTCGAGGCGGCCGAGGACGATGACGTCCCCTGCGCCCCAATGGAGTGGCAGCGCCTGGCCGACGGTAATCGGCTGGGCGTAGAAATCGGTGTCGCTGAGTATGACGGTGAAGTCCTCAATGCCGGCTCCGTTGACGAGCAGTTTCACCGTGGAGCCGCGATACTCGACATTGGAGACGATGCCGGTAAAGCCGAGGCCGGGCGCGGGCGCCTCGCCGATCAGCACGCGGTCGTTGCGTACGGCAATATCGACGGGCGCCCCGAGTTCCCCCGGCCGGCCGGTCGCCAGGAAGCTGCCGCCACCCACGACATCGAGCCTGATCCCGGACGACGTCACCTCACCGACCTTGCCGGAAATCACGTTGTGATCGCCCATGAACCGCGCAACGAAGGCAGTGGCTGGCTGTTCGAACACCGTACGCGGATCGGCCGCCTGCTCGATCTTGCCGTCATTCATGATGACGATCAGGTCGGCCAGCGCCATCGCCTCTTCCTGGCTGTGCGTCACATGGACGAAGGAAATGCCGAGCGAGGTCTGCAACTTCTTGAGCTCGGCCCGCATCTTGATCTTGAGAAACGGATCGAGCGCAGAGAGCGGCTCGTCGAGCAGCAGGGCTTCCGGATCGGTGATCAGCGCTCGGGCGAGCGCCACCCGCTGCTGCTGGCCACCGGAAAGCTGTGCCGGCTTGCGTGTCGCATAGGGTTCGAGCTGCATCAGCGTGAGCATCTCCATCGCCTTGGCCTGACGCTGGGCCTTGTCGACGCCCTTCATCTTCAGGCTGAAGGCGACATTGTCGACAAGGTCCAGATGCGGGAACAGCGCATAGGACTGGAACATCATCGCTGTGCCACGCCGGGCCGGTGGCAGATCTGTGACGACCTTGCTGCCGAGGCGGATATCGCCGGTCGATATCGTCTCGTGGCCGGCGATCATCCTCAGCGTCGAGGTCTTGCCGCAGCCGGACGGGCCGAGCAGGCAGCAATAGGTGCCGGCGGGAATCTTCAGGCTGATCGAATGGACGGCGGTGGTCTGTCCATAGATCTTGGATACGGAGACGATGTCGATCTCGGCGGCTTTCGTCATGCGGCGCTCCCTTTGGTTCCGCACAAGATCATGCATTCGCCGTGCCAGTTTCGCCGCAGCGCAGCAAAGGCTTGAATCCTCTCAAAAATCTCCAGCACGTTCTTGCCGCCGTCGCAGCTGTCGTCGGTGTATGCGCAAAAGAAATGCAATTGTCGGCGATATCAAGCGCAAATCGTATGCAATTATTTTTCGGATCATCGGCATTCCCTAAATCTGTTGCAGCCGCTAGATTTGCTGCGTCGGGGATTGCACATGAACATCGCGCCAAAAGACATTGCCACGGACCAGAACCAGGAAGACCGCGCCCAAGCCATCCGCGACGCGTTGCGCGATGCCATTGTCGACCGCCGTCTCGCCCCGGGCGCCAAGCTTTCGGAATCGGAGGTCGGCTCTCTCTTCGACGTCAGCCGCACTGTCGTGCGCACGGTGCTGCAGATGCTGGCCTATGAAGGCCTGGTGCGGATCGAACGCAACCGCGGCGCCTTCGTCTCCAACCCCTCGCCCGAAGAAGCGCAGCAGGTCTTCGCCAGCCGCAGGCTGATCGAACCCGGCATCGTTCGCGCCGCCGCCGCCCGCCTGAGCCCCGCCGACATCGCGGCGCTTCGCCTGCATTTGCAGCAGGAAGCCCATTTCATGAACAAGCGCGGCCCGGCCGCCCGCCGCGCCGAGATCAAGGCATCCGGCGATTTCCACCTGATGATCGCCGCCCATGCCGGCAATGCGATCCTTGAGAAATTCATGGACGAACTCGTCGCCCGCTCGTCGCTGGTCATAGCGCTCTACGGTCGCTCTGGCGTATCGAGTTGCGGCCACAACGAGCACGACGCGATCCTCGACGCACTTGAGACCGGAGACGCCGACACCGCGTGCCGGCTGATGCTGCATCACATCGATCACATCGAGGCGGATCTCGACCTGCGCGTGCAGGGGGGACTGACGCTGAAGGATGCACTGACACTGTAGCGCGGCGCGGCGTCTCGCACTGCGCAGGTCCCGCCGCGTCCATTCATGTCGTGAGCGCGGGCATGCCTGACCGGATCATGGAAAAATAGTCGTCGCCGCCGACCTGTCCGCCCTTGAGCGCGATTTCCAGCCCGTCCGCGCCACCGCCATGAGCGACACAGAGTGGCGAACCGGGGCTCTGCGGCAGCGGCATCTTCAAGGTCAGGGCCGCGATGCCCATCTCGCCGAGCGCGTGGCTCGACGTGTCGCCACCGGCCACCACGGCACGCCGGAGCCCGGCCCGTGCGACAAGCTCGCTCTGGATGCGGCCGAGCGCACGTCCAAGCCGTTGCCGTGCCTCGCCGTCCAGCGCCGCCCCCCGGTCCGCGGAGGGGCCAAGAGCGGTGTAGAGAATAACGCTGCTGCCACGGTCGAGAACCTTCAGCCCCGCCTCGACCGCCCCGCTGACGACGGCGGCAGAACCATCCCCGACAAGCGCCAGGGGATCGAGCGTGATCCCGTCGAACCCTTGGGCGCAGGCATGCCGGATCTGCCGCTCCGTGGTGGGCGAAACGCTGCCGGAGACCACGGCGATCCGGTCGGCCGGGCCGGCATTCGCGAAGGCCACCGTGCCTCCGACCAGGCCCGCGTCCCGCCAGGCATGGACCAGCGCATATTCGACACCCGACGAGCCACAGCAGAACCGGGCACGCGCGCGGCTGTCCCACAGCAGCCTGCCAGCGGCGGCCTGCGTGGCCTGGTCGAGCACATCGAGCAGCAGGATCGCTTCATCCCCGATCTCCGGACTCCCGGTGATGGCGACATTGTCTATGGTCGCGGACGACAGGTCCGTCTGCCGCGCGAGATGGGCCAGCACATCCGCCTCGTCCATCGGCGTGACCGGATGGCGCGACATGACCGGATGCCGGTCGATGCGATAGTTCCGCCCCTGGTAGGCGGCGAAGAGCTGGCCGAAAGCGGTGTACCGCCGGATTTGCGGCGCCCCGACGACCAGGGGCACAGTGGCCGCGCCGAACACGCTGCGGCCGATCTCGATGGCCCGGCCGATGCTGCCGACTTCAGGCGCCGAGTCGAATGTCGAGCAGACCTTGTAGTGGCAGAGCTCGGCATCCAGCGTCTTCAGCCATTCGAACGCGTCGCGCAGGTGGACATCCATCCAGCCCGGCGTCTCGCTCCGGCTGGTGCCGGCAAGGCCGAACGCGCGCGAAGTAGAAAAGCGAGACAATAGGGCGGCGTCAGGCTTTTTCAGGAAAAGCACGGTTTCGACGCCGTTCGACGCCAGCGCCTCCATGACGTCGGTCGAACCGGTGAAATCGTCGCCGTAGTAGCTGATCAGGGGTTTGGGCAATGACATCTCCGGTCTGTTCGATCGTCATGAGTGGAAATTTGCACCCCTCACCCCGCCTTGCCGTCCGAAAACTTCTCGATCGACTGCCGGAGCTCGACATGGTCTTTCGCATAGTCCTCGAGCGCAATTCCCGCCGCAGCCGCTTCCCAGGCCTGCTTCACGGCCTTGACACCCGCCCCCGGCCCGCCGGGATGGCTGACGATGCCCCCGCCGCACAGATAGAGCAGATCGGTCGACCCGCCGGTCGCCGCGATCGTATCCGGTGCCTGCCCGCCCCATTGGCCGGAGCCGATGACAGGAAGTGCCACGTCCTTCTCCGAATACAGCGGCGTGGTGACAGCCTTGTAGGACCGGACGAAGCTCTGGTCCGGTTCCCAGTACTTGACCCGGATGCCGTTGATCTGGAACTGGTCGACGCCGAGCAGGCGCCAGAACTGCTGCCACACCGAGAACTCGAAGCCGAGGCCCGCATGGCGGGTCAGGATGTCCCACCCGTTGCGATGGGCGTGCAGCACGAGCCCCGAGCGCTTGCGCAGGAAGGACATGCCGCCGAGGCCGATCGAGTTGATGTTGACCACGGCACAATTGCCGCCGGCCTTGAGCACCAAGTCGTGGTTGCGCATCATCTCGTCGGGATCGGCATGGCTGATTCCGAACGCATACATCACCTTCTTGCCGGTCTTCTGCTCATGGTCGAGGATAACCGGCATGATGGCCTTCACCCGCTCGCCAAGCGGCGAATAGGCCGGGCTCATCAGTTTCTCGTCATCCTTGATGAAATCGACGCCCGCCTCGATAAGTTCGCTCACCATTGCAGCCGTCTCGTGCGGCAGCAGGCCGAGCGCCGGCTTGACGATCGTACCGATGATCGGCCGGCCCTTCACGCCGGTCAGCGCGAAACTGCCGGATATGCCGAACTGCGGGCCGGGATGGGTTGCGGCAAATTCCTGCGGCAGTGTCATGTCGACTATGCGGATCCCCGTCATGCCCTTGATGGAGAAGACCCCGCCTATGGCGATGGTCATCAGAGCCGACAGGTCCGTGCCGACGGCATCCAGCGGAAAATCGATATCGACATCGGCGCGGTTGAAGCGCGTGGCGCCACCGGCCTCCGCCGGAAACGAGGCCTGATCGGCAGCCGGCAGTTCACGGATGCCGGAAACGCGGGCCGCGACACGCGCCTTCAGTTCCTCGGTCTCTCCGGGCAGAGCCACGAAAGTGCCGGTCGACTGGTCGCTTGCAATCTTGTTCGCCATGGCTTCCACGGAACCCGGCGTTTCGATCCTGTAAGTCAGGCGGATCACAATACGTCCTCCCGCCACCCGTCTCGGCGGCTTGTCAATATCTGGCCACTGGTATAATGAGTATTTAAGTCAAAACAAGTGCCCATTCCCGCGAAATCACGTTGGCAGCGGCATTTTCTATGCATAATTGCGCGGCGAAGAATTCGAGGGGTCCATGAGTCCAGTGACAGAGCGCATCGTCCGCAAAAAGCTGTCCGACGAGGTATTCTCCCGCCTCAGGTCCCTGATCGAGACCGGTGAACTCAAGGCCGGCGACGACATGCCGTCCGAGCGCGAACTGATGGAACGCTTCGGCGTTGGTCGTCCGGCAATCCGCGAGGCGATGCAGGCGCTGGCCGGCAAGGGGCTTGTCGAGATTTCCCACGGCGAACGCGCAAAGGTGCTGCAGGTCACGGCAGAATCGATCTTTCGCCAGGTCGACCTGCCCGCCAAACTGATGCTGTCGGGATCTTCGGCGTCGCTCGAATATCTCAAGAGCGCCCGCATCTTCTTCGAGCGCGGCATGGTGCGCGAGGCAGCCGCAAGGGCGACCAGCGACGACATTGAAGAACTGCGCGACCTGCTCGACAAGCAGGGCCGGAACATCGGCGATTCCGAACTCTTCATCAATGCGGACATGGCCTTCCACCAGAAGATCGCCCAGATCTCTGGCAACCCGATCTTCGCCGCGGTGAGCGGCGCAATGCTGGGCTGGCTCAAATCCTATCACACCGAAATGCTGATCTGGACCGGCCGCGAGAATTTCACTCTTGCCGAACACGAGGAAATCATCCGCGCGATCGAGAAGGGCGACGCGGATCTCGCCGAAAGGGCGATGATCAAGCACCTCGAGCGTTCCCGCGCGCTCTACGCCCTCAAGAATAACAAGAGCTGAAGCGCTCACTGAAATATCTGCCTGGATAATCTCGATAACGCTGATAATGCTGGATTTCAGCCACGTATCGTGCTGCGAATTTTTCCTGTCGACAACTGAAAATCCATCTGATATATCAGATTGCATTCCAAGAGCATCCGACGGGGTCGGTTCAGAATCAGGAGATTTCCATGACAGAGTCCGTCTTCACCGGTTGCATTCCGGCACTGATGACCCCTTGCAATGCCGACCGTACGCCGAACTTCGACCTCTTGGTCAAGAAGGGCACGGGCCTGATCGAGGCGGGCATGTCGGCCGTGGTCTATTGCGGTTCGATGGGCGACTGGCCGCTGCTGACGGACGAAGAACGGCAGGAAGGCGTGCGCAGGCTCTGCGAAGCTGGCGTGCCCGTCATCGTCGGCACCGGTGCGATCAACACGAAATCGGCTGCCAGCCATGCAGCGCATGCGGCAAAGGTCGGCGCCAAGGGCCTGATGGTCATCCCGCGCGTGCTGTCGCGCGGCTCGTCAGTCGCCGCCCAGCGCGACCATTTCTCCACCATCCTGGAAGCGGCCAATGGCCTGCCTGCCGTCATCTACAACAGCCCCTATTACGGCTTCGCCACCCGCGCCGACCTGTTCTTCGACCTGCGCTCCCGCTTCCCCAACCTTGTTGGATTCAAGGAATTCGGCGGCAAGGCCGACATGACCTATGCGGCAGAAAACATCACGTCGGGCGATGACGCGCTGACGCTCATGGTCGGCGTCGACACCGGCGTCTATCACGGCTTCGTCAATTGCGGCGCCGGCGGCGCGATCACCGGCATCGGCAATGCGCTGCCGAAGGAAGTGCTGCATCTCGTCGCGCTCTGCGAGAAGGCCGCCAGGGGCGACGCCACCGCCCGCCGCGAGGCACTGGAACTCGAGGAAGCACTGACGGTGCTGTCGACCTATGACGAGGGTCCCGATCTCGTGCTCCATTACAAGCACCTGATGGTGCTGAATGGCGACAGCGAATACACACTGCATTTCAACGAGACCGACAGGCTCAGCGCCTCGCAGCAGAAGCATCTGGAAAACCAGTATGCGCTGTTCAAGGCCTGGTATGCGGCACGCTACGCCTGACGCTTACTAGAACACGATCTCGGCGCAATCATAGGCGCCGAGTTCGACGCTATCGGCCGCGGGGATGTCCCGCGGCGTGACCGATAGCAGAGTGATCGATTGCGCCTTGGCGCCAAGAGACACCCGCTGTGTCTCGGCCGTGATATTGGCGAGCAGCACCCTCCCCGACACGCCGAGACCGAGCACGGCATCCGGCCGCGATGTCTCCACCACATGCAGCGCCTCGCCGGACAATGCGCCCAGCCGTGCGATGACGTGCGCCAGCGGCCGCAATGCGCCTTCCGCCGCCGGCTCCCCCGGACCAGCGACCAGCCCGAACGAGCCCGCCAACGTCGATAGCGTCAGCACCTCAAGCCCGACGGGCGCGACCGTGGCCGCATAGGCGAGCGTCCAGGCTGCGCCGAACTGGCCGTTGTGTCGTGGATCGACATTGGCCATCGGGATGCGGCCAAGCCGTGGATTGTCCTTGGTCGTACTCCCATAGGGGTTCTGCCGCATGGCAATGGTCGACGGGCCGATCCGATAGGGCTTGTTACTATAGATCGCCCTTGTCGAGGCCGTCACATGGCGCAGCGCCTCGAAGGTCTGCATGACCGAGAGATCGTCGGCCGCATGCACGATCGGGTTGGTGCAATGGCTGACATAGTCGATGAACTCGCCCGGCACGCGCTTGCGGTTCAGTTCGGTGAAATAGCTCATCATGCCGCCGCCGAGACGCATACCGGGAAAGGCAGCCCGTGCCGCGGCATAGACATCCTCCAGCGGCGGGCATTCCGGCCACTGGCTGCCCGGCGGCGTCGACTGGCGGTCGACGGACGGGCAGACGAACAGCGAATCCAGCACCAGTCCCGCCTGTTCGACCAGCGCCGCGATCTCCGAAAACTCCTCGTCCAGCGGGCGGCGGCAGGGAACGGCAAGCTCTAGCGTGACCTTGAGACCGGATTTTGCGGCAAGCTCGGCATAGCCCTCGAGCGCCGACAGGCCGTGGCCGGCTACAGGGTCGAAATGGGCGATCAGCTGGCCGGCACCGACCGCCGCCAGAGCGTCAGGCGCCGCCCGCTCCTCGGCCAGGCATTCGGGTCGAAGCCCGACGCCGATCTCGGGCAATCCGGTTGATGTCGGGGTGATGCGCAGCGTCACCGCGTCCGTCGCATCCCCTGCGGGCTTCGCCGCGTCTGCGGCGACCATCGTCACCGCGATACGCTGGCTGAAAGGCTCACCCTTCGCGATCCGGTAGGGCCAGGGCAAGGCCAGCGGGCGGACATAGGTCTTGTAGGATCCGTCCGTCCAGTTGCGCTGGTCCTCCATCTCGAAGACATCGCCCTCGAAGGCCGTCGCCGCGGCAATACCCGGCGCGACCCGGTGGATCAGCATCGCGATGTCCTTGAACG
Organism: Rhizobium sp.; assembly: GCA_019739215.1. GTDB lineage: Bacteria > Pseudomonadota > Alphaproteobacteria > Rhizobiales > Rhizobiaceae > Rhizobium_E. The sequence goes on along the minus strand of JAHHDR010000036.1, from coordinate 102,095 downwards.
GCTGCCATGGCTCGATGCTGGCCGGCCAGCGCGCCTGCTCGACGCTGCCGTCGCCATGGCGGACCTCGACAGGCTGGCCCGCCACACCATTGACCGGATGCAGCACCGCGAAGCCTGCGCGCGCGGTCTCGAAATCGTCGTCGCTGACGCAATCGGCCGCAAAGCTCAGGCTGTCCGATGTCCCCGATATGACGATCGTACAATCGAGATTGGCGCCGTCAGGCGCGGTAAACCTTGCATGGTAGCCGACCCAGAAACGCTCGGCGCCGGCTTCGACCGTTAGGTCGCTGATGTCGGCGGCACAAGTGCCCCAGTCCCTGTCCCGCACCAGGAAGGATATGCCGCGCAGAACTTCATGGCCGCGATAGCGCAGCGTCCGGAGATTGCCGTCCTGCAGGGCCACCTCCAGCGGTCCGGCCTGCAGCACGCGGATTTCGGGTTCGCGTTCACGCGTGCCGTAAAGCTGAAAGCCGTCGTCGATCATCCCAGCAGATCCTTGATATCGACGGTCTTCCCGCTCTCGGCGCTCAGGTAGGCCGCCTCGACGAGCGCGAAAGTCTTGAGATTGTCGTGGCCAGACGTGTCAGGCGCCTGCCCCGACGCCAGCCGCTCGATCCAATGATTCTGGATAAGAGCCACGCTTTCCTGAATATTGTGCCACGGCCGCGATGCCCAGGGCAGCAGGTTCGGCGCGACCGTGCTGTCCGTAGTGCCGTCGGGGCCGTGGACGACGAGCCTGTAGTCCTTGCCAAGCCGCACCGTTCCCGTCGTCCCGTCGATCTCGACGAAAGTCTCCGGGAAGGGTTCTTCTTGCAGCTTCGAGGCATAGCTGACATCGACGATCGAGGTCATGCCGTTCTCATGGTCAAGCAGCATGGTGGCGACATCCTCGCCGGCGATGTCGGGATTTATGCGTGCCGTGCGCGCGGTCATGCGCGTCGCATCGCCGAAGAGGTAGCGCGCAATGTCGAGCGAGTGGATGCCGAGATCCTCGATGATGAAGCGCTTGCCCCTGGCGAGATAGGGCTGGCCGGAAAAGACGTCGAAGCCGGAACGGAACGAGACGCGGCCCCAGAACGGCGTGCCGATGGCGCCCGAATCGAGCGCTGCCCTGACCGCCAGGATCGGCGTCTGCCAGCGGAAATTCTCGTGGATCATCAGCGGAATGCCGGCACGGCCACACGCCGCGACCATGGCCTTGGCGTCGTCGAGCGTGGGCGCAAAAGGCTTCTGGCATATCGCCGGCACCTTGTGGCTGGCCGCCAGTTCGACGAGCGCCCGGTGGCTGCCCACCGTCGTGGCGATGTCGACGAAATCGAAGCCGCCCTCCACGAACATTTCCTCGGCGGAAGCATAACGGCGCCCGATGCCGAACTGGTCGCCGACGACCTTCAGCCGCTCGGGGTCACGATCGCAGATCGCCACGATCTCGACGTCGGCGAGGTCGTTCCAGCCATGCATCTGGTTGACGGCAAAGAAGCCGCAGCCGATCAGGGCGCCTTTGAACTTGGTCATGTGACTGTTCTCCCAACCTGTATCGGTGATCGGGACTTTACCGCTCACCAACTTCGGCCATGGGCTCACTGACGTTCACCCGGCCTACGTATCCTCTCCCACAAGGGTAGAGGTAAACCTGCTGCACCGCCTCGCCACCAGAAGGGGCATCAATTGTGGCACACTACCTCTCCCCTTGTGGGAGAGGATAGCAAGTCCGTGAGAGGCGCAAGCCGATCACTGGACGCGCTTGGTGAGGGGTAGACCCGACGGCTCAGCCCGACTTCGCCATCTGCATCAAAGTCACGCGCTGCTGCAAGCGGCGCTGGGCCTGGTCGATGACCACGGCGACGATGATCACAAGACCCTTGATCACCATCTGCCAGAACGAACTGACGCCCATCATTACCAGGCCATCGGAGAGAATGCCGATGACGAAGGCGCCGATGATGGTGCCGCCGATCGTGCCGCGACCGCCGGACATGGATGTACCACCAAGAACGGCTGCCGCAATGGCATTGAGTTCGAGATTGGTGCCGGTGGCCGGGTGTGCCGCCATCAGTTCGGACGAGATGATCAGGCCGACGATCGCCGCGCAGAAGCCCGAGAACATATAGACGAACATCTTCACCCGGTTGACGCGGATGCCGGACATGCGCGAGGCGCGCTCGTTGCCGCCAACCGCGAAGATGTGGCGGCCGAGCGGCACATAACGGGCGAAATAGGCCGCGCCCAGCGCCACGACGACGAGCATCCAGACGGAGGACGGCAGGCCGAGGATCGTGCCCGAACCGAACCAGGAATAGCCCTGGTTGCCAAGGTCCTCGCGGCCGGCGAGATTGGGCAGCGTCTGGCCGTCCGAATAGAGAAGTGCCGCGCCGCGGGCGACATAGAGCGTGCCGAGCGTGGCGATGAAGGGCGCGACGTTGAGCCGGGTGATCAGCAGGCCGTTCAGCGCACCGATCAGGATGCCGACGCAGGCAACGATCACGGCGACTTCCACGATGTTGAAATAGACTGTGTAGCCGATCGGCAGCGCGATGCCATACATGATGAGGCCGCCGGCGATCATGCCGCAAAGGCCGACGATCGATCCGACCGAGAGGTCGATGCCGCCGGTGATGATGACGAAGGTCATGCCGATGGCGAGGAAGGCGTTCTGCGTCGCGTGCTTCGACATCAGGATCATGTTCGCGGTCGACAGGAAGTTCGGCGCGAAGATAGAGAAGAAGATGATGACGGCAAAGAGCGCGATGAAGGTGCGCAGCTTCATCACGGTCAGCAGGATGTTTCCGCTGGTCAAGCTGTCGTTGGCGGCAGTTTGCGTTGCTGTCGTCATCACGCATGGATCCTTCTGGTCTTGTGGCCTTCGGCAGAGGCCGAGACGATCATGTCTTCGGTGGCGTCCTGGCGCGCGACGACCATGACCAGCCTGCCGTTGCTCATCACGGCGATGCGGTCGGAAAGCGCCATGACCTCTTCGAGGTCGGATGTGGAAAAGAGAATGGCGAGGCCTTCGCCCGCCAGCTTGCGCATGGTGCGGAAGACATCGGCCTTGGCGCCGACGTCGATGCCGCGGCTCGGCTCGTCCATCAGGAGCACCTTGGGGCCTGTCATCAGCGCCTTGCCGATGACGACCTTCTGCTGGTTGCCGCCCGACATGGAGGTGACGTCGAGGTCGGGGTTCCTGGCCTTGATGGCGAGGTTTTTGATCGCCTCGACGATCGCCTGCTTTTCCCGGGAGAGATCGATATGGAATCCCGCGCGCACGAACTGGCCGAGGCTGGCCATGGAGAGATTGCTGGCGATGGACATGGACTGGACCAGGCCGTCGCGCTGGCGATCCTCGGGGATCAGCGCCAGGCCGTCGCGGATGCGTTTTGTCGTGTCGCGGCTCCGGAGTTCGCCGCCGTCGACGAAGACCTTGCCGGTATGATGCTCGTGCTGGCCCATGATGCATTCAAACAGTTCGGAGCGCCCGGCACCCATGAGGCCATAGATGCCGAGGATCTCGCCCTTGCGCACCGACAGCGAGACATGGTCGACGGCATAGCCGCCCTGGGCGCGCGGCAGGCAGATGTCCTCGGTGCGCAGGACTTCGGCGCCGACATCGTGCTCCACCTGCTTGGCGAAATCCTTGGCGTCCGAGCCGATCATCGAGCGGACGATCCAGCGCGTATCGATGTCCTTGACCTTCGCATGGCCGGTGATCTGACCGTCCTTCAGAACGGTGATGTAGTCGCCGATCCGCATCAGCTCTTCCAGCCGGTGCGAGATATAGACGATCGCGACGCCGCGCGCCTTCAGATCGGCGATGACGCGGAACAGAATATCGACCTCGGCCGCCGACAGCGCCGAGGTCGGTTCGTCCATGATGAGGATACGGGTATCGAGCGAGACGGCGCGGGCGATCTCGACCAGCTGCTGCTGACCGATCGGCAGGTCCTCGGCCAGCGTGTCGGCGGAGATGCCGGCTTCGAGCCGGCTGAGGAATGCGTTGGCCTTCTCGACCTGCGCCTTGTGGTCGATGCCGCGCAGGCCGCGGGTGATCTCGCGGGTGGCGAAAATGTTCTCGGCGACCGAGAGGTTGCCGAAAAGGTTGAGCTCCTGGAAGACGATGCCGATGCCGTGGCGGACGGCGTCGGCCGCGCTGTTGAGATGGATGCGCTCGCCGTCCATCCAGATTTCGCCCAGCGTCGGCCGCTCGACACCGGCGATGATGCGCATCATGGTCGATTTGCCGGCACCGTTCTCGCCGACCAGCACATTGACCGCGCCGCGCCGGAGCTTGAGGTCGGCCTTCTTGAGCGCGACAATGCCGGAATAGGCCTTGGTGATGTCCCTGAGCTCAAGGATAACGTCGTCCTGAACCGCGCCGTCTTCCATATTCGTCATCATCAGCCCCCGACCGTGATCGTCACGGGCACGAACTGGGGCAGCTGTCCCTTTGCCGGCAGCGGATAGGCGCCGGTGGCACTCAGCGTCTTGCCGACAAGCCCTTCGCGGGAAATCTTCTCGAGCAGACTCTTGTTGACATGGGTGTTGAATGACTTGCCGAACTGCGCCCACTCGATCTGGTTCTTGAACTCGTTGAAATTGACGAATTTCAGACTGTCGCGGATCGCCGTGCCGCGAATGGCGGGGCCGATGGAGACGCGTATGTCAGCCTTTCCGTCGGCATCGACATCGACATCGACAAAGGCCGCGCGGGACTTGGTTTCGGCCGCGATGATGACGCCGTTGATCTTGGCCGCGAAAGTCCAGGGCGCGTTGCCCTGCTTTTCCTTGTGGCCGTATTTCTCGGCCGCCGCGTCGAGATTGCTCGCGGCCAGCGCCGAGACGTCCTGAAGCGTGCCGGCGCGCTCGGCGAAATAGGGCACGACCTTCGCATCGAAGATGTCGGCGACCAGCTTGTCAGGGTTGAATGCTTCCGCGGCTGCGACCTTCCTCTCGTCCTCGGTCTTGACGAATTTGCAACCGCCGAGCCCGAGCACGGACGCAAGCATGATGGCGGATACGGCCTTGAACCTCAGCATTCGCTTACTCCGTGTAAACAGCAAACGCGAGGCAGGGTCGAAGCCCTGCCTCGCGCAGTCCCTGGGAGGATCAATCCTTCAGCGCGAAGGTTTCGAGCTTGCCGGCATTGTCCGCCGTGATCAGCACGCAGTCCATCAGCTGCTTTTCCTCAGCCGGCGCCTTGCCTGTCTTGATGAACTCGTCGGCCTGGGTGACGGCCAGCTGGGCCTGCGCATAGGCCGGCTGCATGACGGTGGCCTTGATGCCGCCCGACAGGATCGAATCGCGGACATCGTTGGAGCCGTCGAAGCCGACGACGATCACGTCCTTGCGACCGGCAGCATGGAGGGCGGCGATGGCGCCCATGGCCATGGTGTCGTTGCCGCAGATGACGCCCTGGATGTCCGGATTGGCCTGAAGGATGGTTTCCATCTTCGAATAGCCTTCGGTCTGGCTCCAGTTGGCCGACTGCTGGGCGACCATCTTCAGATCCGGATATTCGTCGATGACGTCGTGATAGCCCTTGGACCGGATGCCGGCATTGAGGTCGGCCTCGCGCCCGAGAAGCTCGACATAGTTGCCCTTCTCGCCCATCAGCTTGACGAACTCCTCGGCTCCGAGCTGGGCACCCTGGTAGTTGTTCGAAACGATCTGCGAAACGGCGATGCCGGTGGCATTGATCTCGCGGTCAATCAGGAAGGACGGGATGCCCGCATCCTTGGCCTTCTGGACGGCGGCGATCGAGGCTTCCGAGCCGGCATTGTCAAGGATGATGGCCTTGGCGCCGCGGGCGATCGCGGTATCGACCAGCTGCGACTGCTTGTTGGCGTCGTCGTCATGGACCAGGACCAACGTCTCGTAGCCGAGTTCCTTGGCCTTGGCTTCCGCGCCGACGGCTTCCGCCTTGAAGAACGGGTTGTCGTGGCTGGGGGTGATGATGGCGATCAGTCCGCCGGCTGCAAAGCTCGGTCCGGCGATCGCGGCGGCAGCGGCTGCCACCATGCCTGCCAGTGTGGTTCTACGGGTAATATTCATGCTTTCTCCTCCTTGTTAAGGCACAGGAACCCTCCGGCCGCCTCTCCAGTGAAACGACCGATCCGGTGCAATTCGAATTTCGGGTCAGACCCGGGACTGGCGGCAACCGCCAGGCAATGTCAGGTGATGCGCTTGATGCTGGCGGCGATCTCTTCGGGCTCGAAGACACGCTTCCAGTCGTCCCTCATCAGAACAGGCTTGCCGAATTCGATCGCCTTGTTGCAGGCATCCGAGAACACACCGGGGGTCTCCTCGAAGATCACGGCGCCGAGCACGTTCATGTGGCCGAGCAGGAAGTCGCGGGCGGCCTCCTTCGGCACGCCGCGATTGACGCATTCGTCCATGGCTTCGCGCATGACCACCAGCAACGAGGCGCAAACGGTTTCCGACAGGCCAGGCTCGAGCAGTGCCATCTGCTCGACGGTGACACGATGCGACCGCATGACCGGCGCCCAGATCGTCCTGGCGATCTCCTCCCCGAGCGCGTAGGCCGATTCCGGCCCCTGCATCAGCGCCGAGACAATGTGCTGCTTGGCCGCGACGCCGCCGAAGAAGTCGCGCTTCGCGGTCGGATCGGTCTCGTCGTTGAAGATCGGCGGATGGCAGGGATGGGTGACGAAATAGACGAGGTCGTCGCGCTTCGGCAGATGATCGGCGAAGGGTGCTGCGGCATCGAGTACGACGAGCATCGTGCCGGGCTTGAGCTTGTCGTCGATGGCATGCGCCACCTTGCCGATGGCCGTATCCGGTACGGCGAGGACGACGACATCGGCGCCGTCGAGAGCCTTGTCGGCATCGACCGTCTCGACACCCAACTCACTCTGCAGGCGCGCCTTGCCGGTGTCGCTCACCTCGACATGGCGCACGTCGAAGCGCGAGCCCTTGAGGTTCTTGGCCAGCCGGCAGCCCATTTTGCCGCCCGCTCCGAAGAGCGCGATCGATGTCATTGAAGACCTCCCTGTATTCGAAAGGCGACGCAGAATGCGCAGCCAGCCGAAGAGTATCACCATTCGTTGGGTCGCCATAAAACCCAACTGGTATAACATGTCAATGACTATTTGTGTGACTATGTGATGTCCTATGGGATTATCACGCAAGGATTTTCATCCCGACAGCGAGGCGGGACGCAGAAACCATTGAAATCGAGGCATCTTCTTGTCGGAGGGCGCAGAGACAACGGCGCGCTCACCAGTGGTGAGCGACAATCCTGGGCAGATCTATCCAAACCCCTAGGTTTGCCGGTCGCTCACAGCAGCCCGGCGATCGTCCGCGCGATCAGCGCAAGCGAGGTCGCCCCGGCATCGGGATGTCCGACGCTGCGGTCGGCGAGCGGCCTTGCCCGGCCGAGTCGCGGCCTGAGCGGCGCAGTCGCTTGCGCGGCAGCTTCACTCACCTCGCTTGCGGAAGACCATGCCCTTGAGAGCATGGCGCCATCGGCGGTCGCCGTCTCCAGGGCCTCGACGAAGGGCGCAAAGGAATCAACCAGCGTCTTGTCGCCCGGCCTGGCACCACCGAGCCGCATGACATCGTCGAGCGCCAGCCGGGCGCCTCGCACCACCTGCGCATCGTCAACCGCAACGTCGTCGCTGAATGCGGAACTCCACGACCGCAGCAGCAGCCCCCAGATCGCACCCGATGTACCACCGGCACGATCTGCCCAGGCATCGCCCGCCGCAGCGAGCGCACTTCGGGCCCCGGCACCTTTTGAAGCCGCGGAACGGATCGCCTCGCGCGCCGCCGTCGCGCCGCGCCGCATGCCCTGCCCGTGATCGCCGTCACCGGCAAACGCATCGATTCGCCCAAGCTCGGCTTCGGCCTTCGTCAACGTCTCGACGATGGCGTCGAGCACACCGGACAGGCAGGCGGCACCCTTGCGCGAAGCGTCCGACGACGGCCCGAACGACCGCTCGGCGTCATCGGGACCGGCCATGAAATCGGTCGGCTCGGTCGCAAAGCTCGCGCCGCGCCGAAAAACCGGCGTGTCGCAGGGCGCCAACCACAGCGGCTCAAGTTCGGCATCCAGCCACATCACGGTGAGCGAGCAGCCCTGCATATCGAGGCTGGTGACATATTCTCCGCATTCCGGCGCGACGAGTTCCACGCCCTCGGCCTCGAGAAGCGTCTCCACCGCGCCCCAGAGCACGAAGAGCTCCTCATACTTTGTGGCGCCGAGCCCGTTCAGAACCACGCCAGCCCGCCGCGCGCCGTCTGGGCGCTCCTTGAGAACAGTGTCGACGAGCAACTTGGCGAGGTCGGTGGCGGTGGCGATCTCGGTGTCGCGGATACCAGGTTCACCATGGATGCCAAGTCCGAGCGCCATCATGCCCCTGGGCACGGTGAATAGCGGCTCCTTGGAACCCGGCAGCGTGCAGCCGCCGAAGGCCACGCCAAAGGAGAAGGTCCGGTCATTGGCATGCCATGTCAGCCTCTCGACCTCGTCGAGGCCAAGACCCGCCTCCGCCGCGGCACCCGCCACCTTGAAGACCACGAAGTCGCCGGCAATGCCGCGGCGCTGCCGGTGCCTATCAGCCGGTCCGCTCGCAACGTCATCGGTGACGGTCACGATGCGGACATCAATGCCCTCGGCGCGCAGCCGCTCGGCGGCGACACCGAAATTCAGCACGTCGCCGGCATAATTTCCAAAGCCCAGCAGGATGCCGCCGCCATGGCTCGCGTTGCGGCAGACCCGCGCCACCGCCGCCGTCGAGGGCGAGGCGAAGATCTCGCCGGCCACCGCCGCATCCGCCATGCCGGGACCGACATAGCCGGCAAAGGCCGGATAGTGACCCGAGCCGCCGCCGACGACGACGGAGACTTTGCCATTGGGAACTCGGGTCGAGCGGACGACGCCACCCTTCACCAGCCGGACATGGCCTTGGTAAATGCGCGAGAATCCCGCAAGTGCCGAAGATGCAAAGGTTTCCGGATCGTCGACAATCTTGGTCATTCCACTCCTCCACAGTCCATTCCCGATCGGTGCCGGGACGGAAGATGCAACATCCTCGCCGGGCAGGAAAGGTCGGACAACAACATTCCAGACGCTGGGAACAATCGCTGCGAACCTGACGGCCGATGATCATCGGACGCAGGCTAGAGATGCACCCGGTTGAATGTCTCCAGTTGCGCGGACACCGCCGCGACTTCCTCCATGCGCCGGGTCTCATCCCAGTCGAGTGCGACGCCCGCGACCGTCGAGATCTCGTTCAACGCAGCATGGCTCAGCCGACCTTCGATCGCCAGCGTCGTCCGGCGCATCACGATATCCGCGAGACGCCCAGCCAATTCCGATCGCGCGACCCAGTCAATCTCGGCACTTGTGTAGTCCGCGACTTGCTTGAGCGGCATGTCGTCGCCGGCTTGAACGATGTGACCGAGCACCGCATCGGCCGTGCTGCCGTAGCGCCCAAGCAGGACCGCGACGCGTTCATGCGGCAGACCCGTCTTCGCAGCGCGGTCGGAAATCCACACGTTGCGCGCGGTATCATCGCCGGGAAATCCGCGACCGCCGCCGATCGGCAGCATCTTCGTGTCCACCGCCCGCACGCGGCCGAACCGGGTCAGGATCATCTCGCTGACCTGTTCCGCAAAGCCGCGGAACGTCGTCCACTTGCCGCCCACCAGCGAGATCACCGCGAAGGGGCGGTTTCCGGCCGGCTCGGCGACCGGTGCGGAATGGTCGCGGCTGATCAGGCCCGGCTGGCTGGCGTCGGATGCCGGCAGCGGGCGGATGCCGCTATAGGCATAGACGATCTGCTCCCTCCCGAAGGCGAGCCTGGGCAGGAGCGAGCGGAGGCTGGTGAGGAAATAGTCGATCTCGTCTTCGTCACAACGCACCGTCTCGGGATCGTCCGCCTTGATGTCCGTCGAACCGACCAGTGCCAGACCGAGATACTCGAAGACCAGGCAGATCCGCCCGTCATCCGCCTCGAAATAGATCATCCGACCCTTGAGGCTCTCGACGAGCGTCGGGTGGCGGAGCAGGATATGCGAGCCCTTGGTGCCACCGATCAGCTTGCCTGCAATACCGAGATCCGCATTGACCCGGTCGATCCAGGGCCCCGCCGCATTGACGACGAGCCGTGCCTCCACTCGCAGCTCGACTCCGGCGTTGTCGCGAAACCGCAAGGCGCCGCCGTCCCGCCCGACCAGCATTGTGTGGTTCATGGCGTGGCAACCCGGATGCGCATCGAGCCCGTCCTTGACCAGTTCCCAGACCAGCCGCTCGGGCCGGCTGATCTTGGCATCGTAATAGATGCCGCCGGCCACGATCCGCGGCGTCACTTCGGGCATTTCGGCCAGCGCCGACTTTCGCAACATGAAGCGATGCTTCGGCATCACGCGATGGCGGGCGCCATAGAGATCGTAGAGCGTGAGCCCGATCTTGATCAGCAGCGCCCCCCGCGTCCGCGGCGCCGTGGTCGAGCCGAACAACGTCCTCAGCGCCGCCCAGGCGCCCTTCATCAGCGAGAAGGACGGGATGAAGGTGGGCAGAGGCTCGACGCAGTGCGGCGCGTTGCGCAGCAGCAGGTTCCGCTCCAGCGTCGATTCCGCGACCAGCCGCAACTCTCCGGTCTCGAGATACTTGACGCCGCCATGGATCAGGCGAGACGGCGCCGCGCTCGTGCCCGAGCCGAAATCATGCTTGTCGACGATCAGGCATTTCATGCCCTGGAGGCAAAGGTCGCGGAACAGCCCTGCCCCGTTGATACCTGCGCCGAGGATCACGACATCGTAGCGCTCGCCGGCAACTGCTGTCGCCGCGCCCGCATTTTCATCGGTCATTCCATCCGTCCTGTCATTGCCCGGCTGCGCCAAGCGCCTGAAGGCGCGGCCAGATCGGCTTCATGGCTTCGGCGATGTCGAGGAACACCGCATATTTCCGGTCCAAGCGCTCCTGCCGGACGCTGTCCGGCTCATAGGTCGTCTCGATGCTCTCAAGATCGCGCGGGTCGTCGGTCGGCGAGGCGAAGAGTCCGGCGCCAGCCCCGGCGCAAAGTGCCGCACCCCACGCCGCAGCTTCCTCGGTCGCCGTCGCCGTTACAGGCATCCCGAGAATATCCGCAAACAGGCCGGCCATGGCAGGCATGCGCGAAATACCGCCCGTCAGTCGTGCCGAACGGGGCGTGAACCCGTCCTTCAGCGCATCGACATGGATGCGGTGGTTGAAAGCGATGCCTTCGAGCACGGCACGGATGGCATCTCCCCGATCGTGCCAGGCGTTGAGTCCGTTGAAGCCGGCGCTCGAGGCGCCGCCATGCGGCGAACCGAAGAGGTAGGGATGGAAGATCGCGCTCGACGGCCGGCCGCTCGCCGCCTCGAATTCACGGGCCACGAGATCGTGGATGCTCTGCCCCGTTCCCTCCGCCGCCTGGATCTCGAGAGCGAAGAAAGTCTCGAGGAACCAGTCGTAATTCGCGGTCGATGCCGGCGAGATCGACATGTTGTTCCATTCACCGGGCAGGATACCGTTGCGGCAGAACCAGCGGGGGTCGATCCTGGGTGCGCGCGAAACGGTCGCGTTGATCGAATAGGTGCCCGCGATCACCGCGACGACGCCTTCGCGATAGCCACCGATGCCGAGCGCAGACGCCGTGACGTCGTGCAGGCCGGCCATGACGGGCGTGCCTTCAGCCAGGCCGGTCTCCACCGCCGCCTGCCGCGTCACCTTGCCGACGATCTCTGTGGATGCGGCCATGTCAGGCAGGCCGCGAACCAGCGCCTCAAGCCCGAACAGGCCGAGCGCCTCCTGGTCGTAGTCCTGCGTCAGGACATTGGTGAAGGACGTGCTGGCCTCGGTGCGGTCGGTGCCGATCGTGCCGCAGAGGCAGAAGCGCAGCCAGTCCTTGGCCGCCAGCATATGGCCGATACGCGCGTAGCGGTCCGGCTCATTGTCGCGGATCCAGCGCAGCACCGCCGAGGGCGCTGAGGCATGCGGCATCTGCCCGGTCAGTTGCAGCGACCGCGCACCGACGTCACCCTGGTTCCAGACGTCGGCGACCGGGCCCGCCCGGGTGTCGAGCGAGGTGACCGCCGGCCCGAGCGGCCTGAGGTCGTTGCCAAGCAGATATATGCCGTCGCCATGGGCGGTGGCGGCAATGCCGACGATATCGCCGGCCGGACGTCCCGACGTCGCGACGGCCTCGCGGATCGCGTCTGCCGTGGCCGTCCAGAGCCCATCCATGTCGCGCTCGACATGGCGCGGCTCGGGAATCAGCTGCGGCACCCTGCGACGCGCGACGGAGAGAACCGTGCCGTCCGCGTCGAAAATGACCGCCTTCGTGACCGTCAGGCCGCTGTCGATCCCCATGATCGAGGGCATTCAATCCTCCGTTTCATACGGCGCGGAAGCCAGTTTGACCGGAGGGCGCGTTAACGCGTGGCCTCAGTCGGCGCGTGCTTCTTCCGCCACCACCACATTGATCCCCTTCGACCGCAAACGGGAGAGATGGGAGATCGGCGTATCCTCGTCGACGATGACGACATCGAATTCCTCGAGCGCCGCGAAGCGATGCAGGGCGCGGCGCTCGAATTTTGTGTGATCGGACAGCAGGATCCGTCGGGTCGCGCTTTCGAACATCGCGCGCTTCACCTCTATGGTCTCCGGCGACTGGTGATAGACGGCGTCGTCGACGATCGCCGACAGCGACATGAACACCGTATCCGCCCGCAACCGCCGGATCTCCGCCGTGGTGATATGCCCCATGAACGCATTGCACCAATTGTAGAACTGTCCGCCGAGACAGATCAGGTTGAGGTCGCTCACGTCCTTGAGGTCGTTGATCAGCACCAGCGAGTTGGTGATGACGGTGAGCGGCACCTTGGCCGGCAGCATCGTCGCCATCTGGTGGACGGTCGTCGCGTCATCGAGAAACATCGCCTGGCCGGGTTCGACAAAGGTCATCGCAGCCCTGGCGATCGCGCGTTTTTCCGATGCCTGGCGGGTTGCGCGATAGGCGTCGCTCGATTCGATAAGGCTGGTCGGCGCCGCCGAGACAATGCCCCGCGTCTTTCGGAAGAGACCGCGGCTGACGAGTTCGTCGACATCGCGGTGAGCCGTCATCAGGCTGATGCCGAAGCGTTCGGTGATATCCTCGATACGGATCGAGCCTTCAGCGATCACCATTTCCGCGATCAGCTTGCGCCGCACCATCTGCCGCGCATGCCTGCTATCGCTCGGCAGTTCCTCTGAAAGCAGTTCCCTGACGTCGACCTTCTTGTTCACCGTGATCCCTGCCTTGAAATCGAGAATGTGACGTCTCGTATCGCGTATCGGGCCGCGCGGTAAAGACCGCCTAACGCTGCAGCTCGGCAAGGGCCGGAACGACAGGACATTGACAGGTCGGGCGCCGGCGGACCGGCGCCCGACCGACTGGCTGGCTTATTCGCTCAGGACGAAGGGAGCGGTGTACTTGTCGACATTGTCCTTGGTGATCAGCAAGCAATCGAAGAGCTGCTTTTCACTGTCGGCGCCAGTGCTGCCGTTCTTGATGAAGCTGTCCGCCTGGGTGACGGCAGCCTCGGAGAACACGGCGACCGGCTGAAGGACGGTGTACTGCATTTCGCCGGCCTTGATGGCGGCAACCGCATCCGGCGAACCGTCGAAACCGCCGACCTTGACCTGGTCGAGCTTGCCGGCTTCCTTGAGAGCAGCAATCGCACCGAGCGCCATTTCGTCATTGCCCGAGATCACGGCAATGATATCAGGATTGGCCTGAAGCATGGACTGCATCTTGGCATGACCCTTGGTGCGGTCCCAGTCGGCGACTTCCTGGGCTGATTTCACAAGGTCGGGATACTGGGTCAGCACCGTCTCGTAGCCGTTGGAGCGGGTGGCGGCATTGTTGTCGGCCGGGTTGCCAAACAGCTCGACATACTTGCCCTTGTCGCCAACGGCTTCGACCCACTGCTGCGCGCCGAGGGCTGCGCCCTGGGCATTGTTGGAGACGAGCTGCGCCTTGGCGAGGCCTTCCTGGTTGATTTCGGCATTGACCAGGAAAACCGGAATGCCGGCGGCGACCGCCTTCTTGACCGCGCCAATCGAGCCGTCGGCATTGGCCGGATCGAGAATGATGGCGACGGACTTGTTGGTGATCGCGGTATCGATCAGGTTGCTCTCGACATTGGTATCGCCCTTGTGGGCGGCAACCGTCGCGGTGTAGCCGAGCTTTTCGGCGGTCGCCTTGGCGACTTCGCCTTCCGTGAACCAGTAGGGGTTTGCCGGATCGTTGACGATGATCGTCATCAGGCCGTCGGCCCAGGCGGTCGAAAACAGCAGCGGCGCAACGGCCGCGGCGGCGAGAAGAACACGCATTCCTCTTTTAAACATAGTCTCACTCCCTTTGATTGAGCTCGGTTTGCCGCTTCTGCGGCGATGCTTCCCACGACCCACCCGATCGCGGCAAGGTTCGGTAAAGTCGTCGCGTCTAGCGGCGACCGTATTTCATGCTGTTGAGCAGGACCGCGGTGACGATCACCGCCCCGGTGAACACAGTCTGCCAGTAAGCGGACACGCCGATGATCACGAGACCATCGGATAGAAAGCCGATGACGAAGGCGCCGAGCATGGTGCCCAGCACCGTGCCGCGGCCGCCGGTAAGAGCGGCACCACCGATGACGACGGCGGCGATTGCCGTCAGTTCATAGGTGGTGCCCGCGGTCGGACCGGCCGAAGTCAACTGGGAGGACAGGACCAGGCCGGCGACAGCAGCAGCGATGCCGGAAAGGACGTAGACGGTGATCTTGACGCGCTTGACGGGAAACGCCCGACAGTTCCGCAGCGCGCTCATTGCCCCCGGACGAATAGAGCCAGCGGCCGAATGCCGTGCGCGCCAGCAGGATGTGAACGGCGATCGCAAAGACCGCAAGCACGATCACGCCGATCGGCACGCCTGCAAGACGGTTGAAGCCGAGCCAGTCGAAACCCGTGTTGCCGAGTTCGGGGCGGCCGCTGAGATTGTTGTAGGTCAAGCCATTGGTCATCAACAGCGCGATGCCGCGGGCGACATAGAGCACGCCGAGCGTGGCCACGAAGGCCGGCACACGGAGATAGGCGATCAGCACGCCGTTCACCGCGCCGACGATGCCGCCCATGACGCAGGTCAGGACCGCGACCACCCAGACTGGCGGATAGAGGATGACGCCGAAATAGTCGAGCGTCACGCCCTTCATCATGAAGCCGGCCACGCAACCGGCCAGCGCCAGGATCGACCCGACAGAAAGGTCGATGCCGCCATTGAGGATGACAAGCAGCATGCCGATCGCCAGGAGGCCGTAGATCGCCACATGCGAGGCCATGATCAGGAAATTGCTGACCGTGAAGTAGTTCGGCGACATCACCGAGAAGACGGCGATGATCAGGATTAGGGCGAAGAACGCCCGGCCCTCGAAAAGGAGCTCGATGACGCCCTTCCGGCGCTTGGTGCCCGACGCGGCGGGTTTGCTGTCGCTTGCTGTTGTGACTGACATGTTCAGCGCTCCTCCAATCGGGCTAATGCGAAACCAGCGCTTCGCCCGAAGCCGCCATGATCTGTTCCTTGGTGACATCGGGGCCGAACTCCGCCGAGATCCGCCCGCGTCGCATCACGATGATGCGGTGCGCGATGCTGAGGCATTCGCCGACTTCCGATGTCGTATAGATGACCGCGAGGCCCTGACGTGCGCGTTCGGCCAGAAGCTTGAACACTTCGGCCTTGGCGCCGATGTCGATGCCGCGGCTTGGTTCGTCGAGCAGGATCACCTCCGGCTCGGTCGCCAGCATCTTGCCAATGACCACCTTCTGCTGGTTGCCGCCGGACAGCGATCCGATCGCCGCAGCTCCGCCATCGGTCTTGATGTGAACCTTGCGGATCGCGTCACTGACGAGCGCATTTTCCCGCGACGTCGAGGTAAAAAGCGCCCTGGTGAAGGCGCCGATGCTGGCGAGCGACAGGTTGCGACCGACGGTCATGGTCTGGACGAGGCCGTCGCGCTGGCGATCCTCGGGCACGAGCACGAGACCATCGCCGATGCACTGGGCGATCGACTGGCCGGTGACGTCGCGCCCCTTCAGCATCACCCTGCCCTTCGACGGGCGAAGTCGACCGGCGACCGATTCCAGGAGTTCGGTGCGTCCGGCGCCCATCAGGCCATAGATGCAGACGATCTCCCCCTCGCGCACGGAGAGCGAGAGGTTGTCGACGACCGAATAGCCGGCACCGGAGGGGTCGGGCACGGTAAGGCCCTCGATCGAAAGCGCGACCCCACCCTTCTCGTAGCCCGAGGGCGGCGAGCCGAGGTCGAAATTGTCGCCCACCATGTTGCGGACGATCCATTCGAGATCGATATCCTTGCGCTCGGCATAGGCCGTCATCGCGCCGTCGCGCAGCACCACCGCATGGTTGGTGATCTGCAGCGCTTCCTCGAGATGATGCGAAATGTAGACGATCGAAACGCCCCTGCCCGTGAGGTCGCGGATGACCTTGAACAGGACCTCGACTTCCGTCGCGCTCAACGCCGATGTCGGCTCGTCCATGATCAGGATGCGGGAATTGACCGAAAGTGCGCGCGCGATCTCGACGATCTGTTGCTGGCCGAGGCGGAGATCCTCCACCGGCGTCAGCGGATCGATATCCTCTTCGAGCTCGGCCATCAGCGCGCGGGTCTGGCGCTCTTCCTCAGCGAAATCGACACCTGATGCGGTGACGATCTCGCGGCCCATGAAGATGTTGTCGCGAACATTCATGTTGGGCGCCAGGCTGAGTTCCTGGTGGATGATGGAGATCCCGCGGTCACGTGCTTGGGAGGACGACGCGAAGATGACGGGGTCTCCATCGAGGATGATCTCGCCCGACGTCGGCTGGACGACGCCCGAGAGGATTTTCATCAGCGTCGACTTGCCGGCGCCGTTTTCGCCGAACAGGGTCGTAACCTCGCCGCGATGAATGTCGAAGTTGACGCCCTTGAGGGCATGGATGCTGCCGTAGGACTTGGCGATATTGCGTGCCGCGAGCACAGTCTCGCCCTTGCGGCCGGTTTCGACGACCGCGCTCATTTGACCTCGAGCCTCACGGGGGTGATGATCCAGTTCTTCGGATTCACCAGCTTGAATACGCCGATGACGTGGACGGTCTTGCCAGTGAGCTGGGCCGGGTCCACGCCCGCGAGAACCTGCTTCTTGACCTCGTTGTTGATCGCCGAGCCGGCGTCCTGATACTCGATCTGGTTGGTGAACTGGCCGAACTCGATCTGCCCGGTAGCGTCGCGGAGATCGGTGCCGTTCAGCGCCGGGCCGGTCTGGATGCGAACGGTGAGTTCGGGCGGGAGGCCTTCCACCGCGACGACATTGTAATTGGCCTTGCGCTCGCCGAGAACCCCAGTGAGCGTGACCGGCAGCACCGGACCTGTCGTCGTCTTGACACCATATTTCTCGCCTGCCGCCTTCTTGTCGGCAGCGATGGCCGTCGCAAGCTCGACGGCATCGACCGCACGCGTCTCGACGCTCTGCTTGATCAGCGGAAACTGCTCGGAGCCAAACGTCTCCGGCGAGAATTTCTGTTCGCGCACGTCGCTTTCCGAGCCGATCCGTACCACGGTCGTGTCCAGCGCCATGACGCCAACCAGGACGACGACGGTGGCGATGCTGATCCAGCGGTAGCTCTTCGGACGGGCTGACGGGGCGCTTGCGACTTCAGCCATGACGCCCTCCCTTGAGGACGGGCACGCACAGACGGCGAGAGATTGGTGGATCGCCGGCGAGCAGGCGACATTTCGCTGATGTCTTCATGGCGTCCTCCCATTCAATCACCGGTGCGATCTCCTCTCGCAGACGGCAAGATCACGAAAACCTCTGCTTTTAGCGAGGGTGCGTGATAACTGATGCGATATATATGTTAATTTAACGCAGACTGTCAACGGGGGATTTCTCCGATATCGGAGGACAGGAGCACCGAAAAGGTCAACATTACTGACCAGAACCAACCCACTCCTTTGGTGCATTCCGCAGTTGCGAAGACTGCGCCTGCGCTTGTTTGCAGGTGCTAAGGCTGCTGTTTATCTGTCAAGATTCCTTCTCAACTTACTGTTTAACATAGTGAAATATTCTTTTCTAAGGCCCTTTTGCGAATGATCGACGCTGAAACGCGCGGCGGAACCTTCTCGCGAAAATCTTGACCCGACGAAACGCTCCACGGCCGAAGTTCACGGAAACGCCCTGTGAAAAAAAATTCAAACTCCGAAAATTTTTGCGAGACATATGATAGGTCTGTGGTATATTAATCATCACAACGCCGCAGGGTTGTGAGATCCGCGTCATGGAAGGCAGCGAGGGCCGGAGGGGTCCGTCGCCTACTTGTCCATGGAGGCGTAAGCTGCGCCGCTTTCGAAGAATCGAAATGTTCGGGCAGGTGGAGGACCGGGTATGACGGACAACGCAGATTTGATCGTCGGCATCGATGCCGGGACGTCGGTCATGAAGGCCGTGGCCTTCACGCTGTCCGGACGGCAGGTCGCGAGCTCCTCCGTTCGCAACGCCTATCACACAGCCGAAGACGGTGCGGTCACCCAGTCGCTCGAACAGACCTGGCTCGATTGCATCACGGCCCTGCGTGAACTCGGCGACAAGGTCGAGAACCTGGCGGGGCGCACCGTTGCGATGGCCGTCACGGCACAGGGCGACGGCACATGGCTCGTCGGGCGCGGCAACAAGCCGGTATCCGACGCCTGGCTCTGGCTCGACGCCCGCGCCGCACCGACCGTGGAGCGGCTCGCGTCGTCCAATGCCGATCGCCGGCGCTTCGAGGCGACCGGCACCGGCCTCAACACCTGCCAGCAAGGCGCGCAGCTCGCCCACATGGACGCAAATTACCGCGACCTGCTCGACGGCGCCGAGGCGGCGATGCATTGCAAGGACTGGCTCTATCTCAACCTGACGGGGATCCGCGCAACGGACCCCTCGGAGGTCAGCTTCACATTCGGCAATTTCCGCACGCGGCAATATGACGACGGCGTGCTCGATGCGCTGGGTCTCTCGCACCGACGCGCGCTGCTGCCTGATGTCATCGAAGGCACGGAGACGACCCATCCCCTGACCTCGGACGCCGCGCAGGCCTCGGGTCTCCGTGCCGGCACACCGGTCTGCCTCGGCTATGTCGACATGGTGATGAGCGCGCTCGGCGCCGGCGTCCGCAGCCAGGGCCGCAATGCGGCGGTTTCCGCCATCGGCTCGACGGGCGTGCACCTGCTGGCCAAGCCCGTGAACGAGGTCATGCTCAACAGCGAGCGGACCGGCTATGTCATCGCCCTGCCCATCCCCGGCGTCGTCACCCAGGTCCAGACCAACATGGGTGCCACCATCAATCTCGACTGGCTGTTGCAGACGGGCGCCGACCTGCTCGGCGAATTCGGCACGGATGTCGGTCTCGGCGACATGATCGCCCGGGTGGACGGCTGGTTCGCGGCGAGCCGGCCGGGAAACATCGTCTACCATCCCTATATTTCCGAGGCCGGCGAACGCGGCCCGTTCGTCAATGCCCGGGCACGGGCGAATTTCAGCGGCCTGTCGAGCCGCCATCGCTTTCCCGATCTCGTCCGGGCCGTGGTCGAGGGCCTCGGCATGGCGACGCGCGACTGCTACGCGGCCATGGGGCACCTGCCCGGCGAACTGCGCGTCAGCGGCGGCGCGGCCCGCTCCCGCGCATTGCGCAACACGCTCGGCGCGGCGGTCGGCGGCGCGGTGCGTGTCAGTTCCCGTGAGGAAGCGGGCGCCGCCGGCGCCTCGATGATGGCGGCCGTTGCGATCGGCGCCTATCCGACCATGGACGATTGCATCGAGGACTGGGTAACACCGCAGCTTGGCGCGGCCGAACGACCGTCGTCCGCCGACACCGAACGCATGGAAAGGCTTTTCGCGGCCTATGCCGATATCCGGCGGGGCATCGCCCCCGCATGGGACATTCTGGCAGCGCGATAGCAGACAGTAAGCGCGCCGGAGGGACTCCCATCCGCAACGGCGCATGAAGGAGCTGGAAATGACCGAAACCCAAACCTGTGATCTCTTCGTGATCGGCGGCGGAATCAATGGAGCCGGCATCGCCCGCGACGCGGCCGGGCGCGGCCTGTCCGTCATCATGTGCGAGAAGGACGACCTTGCGCAGGGCACCTCGTCGCGCTCCGGCAAGCTCGTGCATGGCGGGCTGCGCTATCTCGAATATTACGAGTTCCGGCTGGTCCGCGAGGCGCTGATCGAGCGCGAGGTGCTGCTCAATTCCGCCAGCCACATCATCTGGCCGATGCGTTTCGTGCTGCCGCACAGCCCGAACGATCGCCCGGCCTGGCTCGTCCGCCTCGGCCTCTTCCTCTACGATCATCTCGGTGGCCGCAAGCGCCTTCCCGGCACGCGCACACTCGACCTGCGGCGCGACCCGGAAGGTGCGGCGGTCCTCGACCAGTATACCAAGGGCTTCGAATATTCCGACTGCTGGGTCGATGACAGCCGGCTGGTCGTGCTCAATGCGGTCGACGCCGCGGAGCGCGGCGCAAGGATACTGACCCGCACCGCCTGTTCCAGCATCCGGCGCGAGGGCGGTCAATGGGCGATCGAGATGCGCGACACGCGCACGGGCCTCGTCACCAAGGTCACGGCGCGCGCCGTCGTCAACGCCGGCGGCCCCTGGGTCAACGACATCATCGGCCGCGTCGCCGGCACGAATTCCAAGCGTTCGGTGCGGCTGGTCAAGGGCAGCCATATCATCGTGCCGAAATTCTGGTCGGGGCAGAATGCCTATCTCGTCCAGAACGACGACAAGCGCGTCATCTTCATCAATCCCTACGAAGGCGACATGGCGCTGATCGGCACCACCGACATCCCCTATGACGGCGCGCCGGAGAATGTCGCTGCCGACGAGAGCGAAATCGATTACCTGCTGAAGGTCGTAAACCGCTACTTCAAGGAGAAGCTTCGCCGCACGGACGTGATCGAGAGCTTTTCGGGCGTCCGCCCGCTGTTCGACGACGGCAAGGGCAATCCGTCCGCCGTCACGCGCGACTATGTCTTCGACCTCGACGAGACCGGCGGCGCACCGCTGCTCAATGTCTTCGGCGGCAAGATCACCACCTTCCGCAAGCTTTCGGAACACGCGATCCAGCGTCTCGCCCCCTTCTTCCCGCAGATGAAGGGCGACTGGACCTCCGGCGCCACGCTGCCGGGCGGGGAGATCCCCAATGCCGACTATGTCAGTTTCTTCGACACTTTGCGGGCCGCCTATCCCTGGATGCCGCGAGAGCTCGTCACTCACTATGGCCGCCTCTACGGCGCCAGGACGGCGGACGTGATCGGCGATGCGACCTCGCTCGCCAGCCTCGGCCGACACTTCGGCGGCCGCCTCTACGAGGCCGAGGTCCACTACCTCGTGCGCAAGGAATGGGCGCAGACGGCGGAGGACGTGATCTGGCGACGGACGAAGGAGCGTCTGCGCATGACCGATGCCCAGAAGGCCGAGTTCGAAGCCTGGTTCCAGACCGCGTTCCAGCAAGCCGCCTGATCCGCCAGACCCTCTTGCCCCGGAGAAAGACATGGCGCTGACGCTGTCACTCAACACCAATCCACTCGTCAATCGCTTCGCCGATCCCGACGATCTCATCGAAACCGTGGCGCGCGACCTCAGGCTCCGCGACCTGCAACTCACCCACGAGTTCATCAATCCGAGCTGGCAGGCCCAGACCATACGCCGAATGACGCGGCGGATGAAGGCGGCGCTGGCCCGCACCGGAGTCCGGGTGACGTCGGGCATGACCGGCCCCTATGGCCGCCTCAATCATTTCGGCCATCCCGACCCGGATGTCCGCCGCTACTATGTCGACTGGTTCAAGACCTTCGCCGACATTATCGGCGATCTTGGCGGCAACGCGGTGGGCACCCAGTTCGCCATCTTCACCTACAGGGATTACGACGACCCCGCCCGACGCGAGGACCTTATCAGCATCGCCATCGACTGCTGGGCCGAGGTGGCAGAACACGCCAAGGGTGCGGGACTGTCCTATGTCTTCTGGGAGCCGATGAGCGTCGGTCGCGAGTTCGGCGAGACCATCGCAGGCTGCATGCATCTGCAGGACCGTCTCACCGCGGCAAACATGGCCATCCCGATGTGGATGATGGCCGACATCGACCATGGCGACGTCACCTCGGACAACCCTGATGACTACGAGCCCTATGCCTGGGCCCGCGCTGTCCCCAAGGTGTCGCCGATCATCCACATTAAGCAGAGCCTGATGGACAAGGGCGGCCATCGCCCCTTCACGGCCGAGTTCAATGCCCGGGGCCGTATCCAGCCCGAGCCGTTGCTCAAGGCCTTCGCCGAGGGCGGCGCCGTCGAAAACGAGATCTGCCTCGAACTGTCCTTCAAGGAACGCGAGCCGAACGACCGGCAGGTCATCGCCCAGATCGCCGAAAGCATCGCCTTCTGGGCGCCGCATATCGACACCGGCGTTTCCGACCTGAAGATCGGTTGAGCCCCGGATGCAGCTTGCAAGTTTGAACCAAGACAGAAATATCGCGGGACCGAAGATCGCCCGCAGGATGCCGACATGACCGAGAATGAAGAGTCACTCGCCGTCCGGGCGGCCTGGTTGCATTATATCGGCGGCTTTACCCAATCCGCCGTCGCCAAGCGGCTCGGTATTCCCTCGGTCAAGGCTCACCGCCTTATCGCCAGGGCGGTCGCCGATGGCGTGGTCAAGGTCAGCATCGACGGCGTGATCGCCGAATGCGCCAATCTCGAGGTCGAGCTCTCGACACGCTACGGGCTGACCTATTGCGAGGTCGCCCCCGATGTCGACGACGATGATCTCGCGCTGACCACGCTCGGCCATGCCGGCGCGGACTTCCTGCGCAGGGAGATCGAGCGCGGCGAGGCCCCGGTGATCGGCCTTGGTCACGGCCGTACGCTTTCGGCCGCGGTGCATCACCTGCCGCGCATCACCGCCACCGGGATCAAATTCGTGTCGCTTCTCGGCGGCCTGACGCGGAACTACGCCGCCAACCCCTACGACGTCATGCATCGCCTGGCCGAGAAGACCGGCACCCAGGCCTATGTCATGCCGGTCCCCTTCTTCGCCAACACGGCCGAGGATCGCGAAGTGCTGCTCGCCCAGCGTGGTGTCAACGAGGTCTTCCAGCTTGCGCGCAGCGCCTCGCTCAAGGTCGTCGGCATCGGCACGGTCGACAGCCAGGCGCATCTCGCCAGGACCGGCATGCTGCAGCCGGAAGAGGTCGAGGAAAATCGCCGGCCTCGGCGGCGTTGGAGAAGTGCTCGGGCATTTCTTCGACCGCAAGGGCCGTTTGCTGGAAACGTTGGTGACGGCCCGGACCCTGTCGGCGTCCTTTTCGGCGTCCGGACACGATCGGATCGTCGCGATCGCCGGCGGACCGGTGAAATTGCCCGCCATCCGCGCCGTGCTGCACAGTCACCGCATCCAGGGCTTGATCACGGATGAAAAGACCGCCAGACGGCTTCTGACGGACGAAGCGACAACATGACGACCGCAGCGGGAGAGAGGAATCCTATGAGCAGTGACCGCCAGTTCTGGGTTGGCACCAGTTGGAAAATGAACAAGACGCTCGCCGAGGCAAGGGTGTTCGCCGAGGGTCTCAAGGCCGCCGATGCCGAACGCCACCTCCGCATCCAGCGTTTCGTGATCCCGCCCTTCACCGCTGTCCGCGAGGTCAAGGCCATGCTGGCGGGCACCTCGGTCAAGGTCGGAGCGCAGAACATGCACTGGGCCGACGAAGGTGCCTGGACCGGCGAAATCTCCCCGGTGATGCTGAAGGACTGCAATCTCGACATCGTCGAACTCGGCCATTCCGAACGTCGCGAGCATTTCGGCGAGACCGACGAGACCGTCGGCCTCAAGGTCGAAGCCGCAGTCCGACACGACCTGATACCGCTGATCTGCATCGGCGAGACGCTGGAAGACCGCGAAAGCGGCCGGGCCGACGCGGTGCTGGCTACGGAAGTCCGCGGCGCGCTCGGCAGGCTCTCCGGCGACCAGAAGCAGGCCGAGATCCTGCTTGCCTACGAGCCGGTATGGGCCATCGGCGAGCGGGGCATCCCCGCCACCTCCGACTACGCCAATGCGCGCCACGCCGAGATCGCCAAGGTCGCCGAAGACGTGCTCGGCCGCCGCATTCCCATTCTCTACGGCGGCTCGGTCAATCCGGGCAACTGCGAGGAACTCATTGCCTGCCCCGATATCGACGGGCTTTTCATCGGTCGCTCGGCCTGGAAGGTCGAGGGCTATCTCGACATCCTGGCGCGCTGCGCCGCCATCATCTGAAGGAGACGGACATGAAACTTGCTATTGCCGGAGACAGTGCCGGCGAAGGCCTCGCGAAGATCCTCGCGGACCATCTGAAGGACCGCCACGAAGTGCAGGAAATCTCGCGCACGGATGCAGGCCCGGACACCTTCTATGCCAATCTCTCCGACCGCGTCGGCACGGCCGTGCTCAAGGGCGACCATGACCGCGCCATCCTCGTCTGCGGCACCGGCATAGGCGTCTGCATTTCGGCCAACAAGGTGCCGGGCATCCGTGCCGCGCTGACGCACGACACCTATTCGGCCGAGCGCGCGGCACTCTCCAACAATGCCCAGATCATCACCATGGGCTCGCGCGTCATCGGCCCTGAACTGGCCAAGGCCATCGCCGACGCCTATCTCGCCCAGACCTTCGACGAAAACGGCCGCTCGGCCGGCAATGTCAAGGCGATCGATGAGGTCGACGCGAAATATCACGCCGCAAGCTGAGCGCCATCCGGCCATAAAGTGTTGAAATCGGATCAGGCGTTCGCGGCATCGGATCGCGCGGCCGCCGAGCCGGACTCCAACCTCGGTTGGATGGGGCGCATCGTCCCATCCGCCGCCTGATAGCGGATGGTCACGCCGAGCCCCTTGAGCAGGTCTCGCTGCGCCGAGCGACGCGCCGCGTCCACGGCCAGAAAGCGCGACGGAAACAGGTCTCGCCGCACGCCGTTGACGTGATGTGCCCAGCCGTCCGCATCGCAGATAATGTCATGTATTGTCATGGCGACCTCCCTTAGACCGGCGAAAACGCCCGCCTGCGAAAGTGGTTCCCTGCAAATTGGTGTCCGCCGCTGGAACCGCGGGCCGTATGTCGCAGTTCTTACGCAACGCAACATGTCAGGGGACAATCTCCATGGACGCCAAGGTGTCGCAATACTCTATCCAGGCCGACCAACCCGGCCCACTCGGGGCAACGCTCGTCGACGGGGGCATCAACTTCGCGGTGTTCTCCGCCCATGCGCATCGCATCGAACTCTGCCTGTTCGATCCTTCGGGCACGATCGAAATCCAGCGGCTGACGCTGCCCGAGAACACACATGAAGTCTTCCACGGCTTCGTACCCGGCCTGGCGGCCGATGCGCTCTACGGTTTCCGCGCTCACGGACCCTTCGACCCCGAAAATGGCCACCGCTTCAATCCCAACAAACTGCTGGCCGATCCCTATGCGCGCGGCTACCAGGGCATCCTGCAGAACTCGCCAACCCATTTCGGCTATGATCTCATGGCCGAGGACAAGGACCTCAATTTCGACGAGAGCGACAACGCGCTGTACATGCCGAAATGCCGGATCATCCCGCCGCGCCGGCATGATGGGCCGTCAAGACCCGCCGTTTCGTGGCCACGAACCATGGTGTACGAGACGCATGTGAAGGGCTTCACCAAGCTCAACCCCCACATTCCGGAAGCGCTGCGCGGCACCTTCGAGGGCCTCGGCCACAAGGCGGCGGTCGACTACATAAAGTCCCTCGGCATCACGTCGGTCGAACTCCTGCCCGTTCACGAATTCTTTGACGACTTCCATCTCGCGGACAAGGGCCTGACCAACTACTGGGGCTACAATACATTCGGCTTCTTCGCCCCGGCCTCGCGCTATTTCGGCCCCGCCGGCCACGACGGCTTCATTGACATGGTTCGTGCCTATCATGATGCCGGACTCGAAGTGATCCTCGATGTTGTCTACAACCACACCGCCGAGGGCAACGAACTCGGGCCGACCCTCAGCTTCAAGGGGCTGGACAATTTCTCCTATTATCGCACCCTGCCCGGCCAGCATCGCTACTACATCAACGACACCGGAACCGGAAACACGCTCAACACCTCGCATCCCCGCGTGCTGCAGATGGTCATGGACTCGCTGCGCTACTGGGTGGAGGAAATGGAGGTCGACGGCTTCCGCTTCGATCTCGGCACGATTCTCGGCCGCGAGCCCGAGGGATTCGACCAGCGGGGTGGGTTCTTCGACGCGATCATGCAGGATCCGGTACTCTCGAGGGTCAAGCTGATCGGCGAGCCCTGGGACATTGGTCCCGGCGGCTACCAGGTGGGCGGCTTCCCGCCGGGCTGGGCGGAGTGGAACGACAAGTATCGCGACAGCGTGCGCGACTACTGGAAGGGCGACGAGCACACCGCGCCGGACTTCGCCGCGCGCATTCTAGGATCGGGCGACTGTTACGATCAGCGTGGCCGCCGTCCGTGGTCGAGCGTCAACTTTATCACCGCCCATGACGGCTTCACCCTGGGCGATCTTGTCTCCTATGACAACAAGCACAACGAGGCCAATGGCGAGGACGGCCGCGACGGGCACAACCACAATCGCAGCCACAACTACGGCGCCGAAGGGCCGACCGACAACCCCGACATCAATGCAGTCCGCGAGCGGCAGAAGCGCAACTTCCTGGCCACGCTCTTCTTCTCGCACGGCACGCCAATGCTGCTCGCCGGTGACGAGATCGGCCACAGCCAGTCGGGCAACAACAATGGCTACTGCCAGGACAACGAACTCACCTGGCTGAATTGGGACGATCTCTCTGGCGCGAACGCCGAATTGCTGGAGTTCACCAAAAGGGTGATCGCACTGCGCAACGAGCAACCCCTGCTTCGGCGCGAGAACTGGCGCGATGGCATGAATGTCAACTGGTACGCGGCCGATGGGGGCGAACAACTGCCGGAGCACTGGCACGACGAAACGACCCTGAGCCTCCATCTCGAACGCGGGGACTTGCGCGACAAGCCGGAATTCTGGGCGGAGGTGCTGATGATCTTCAATCCGCGCAATGAGGATGTCGAGTTCAAGCTGCCGGACTTCGGCGATGAGGACTGGAAATTCGCACTCGCCACGGCGGAGACCCCGCTCTCGGAAGGGCCGGTCAAGGCGCGAAAGCCAGTGCAGGCCAAGGCGAGAAGCTTCATGCTGTTCTATCGGAACGGTAAGGCATGACTGGCATTCGCGACCTGCACGGTCGCGTGGCCCTGGTGACGGGCGCCGGCTCCGGCATCGGGAGAGCCGCGGCCCTTCTGCTGGCCGAGCGCGGCGCCTTCGTCGGAGCACTCAGCCGGACGGGCAAAGAGGTCCAGGCCGTCGTCGAGGCGATCGACACGGGGGGCGGCCAAGCCATGTCGCTGGTCGCGGACATATCGAACGCGGACGAGATGCGCGCCGCTGTCCGCGACCTCGTGGAGGCGGCGGGACGTCTGGATACTGTGGTCGCCAATGCGGGCATCAACGGCACATGGGCGCCGATCGACGATCTTGAGCCCAGTGAGTGGGACCAGACCATAGCCGTAAATCTCCGCGGCACCTACCTGACACTTCACCTGGCGGTGCCTCACCTCAAGGCTGCAGGCGGCGGTTCGATCGTCGTTGTCTCGTCGATCAACGGCACGCGAACCTTCACCACACCCGGCGCCACCGCCTATTCGGCGACCAAGGCGGCGCAACTCGCCATGGTGCAGCAACTCGCGCTCGAACTCGGCAAGCACGGCATTCGCATCAACGCGGTCTGCCCCGGCGCGATCGAAACCGAAATCGACGACAACACGCGGGCACGAAACGTCGCGGAAAGCGGCGTCGCGGTCGACTGGCCAGAAGGTGACATTCCCATCACCGGTGGCGAGGCCGGCAAGGCACGGGATGTCGCCGAAGCGGTCGCGTTCCTGGTTTCGCATCGCGCGCGCCACATTACAGGGTCGCCACTCTGGATCGACGGAGGCCAGGGGCTGCTTCGCTGAGGCCAAGGGAACCCGCCGCGGCCATTCACCGTTATCCCGGCGCGGGTGCCCATGCCCGTAAACCAGGTGACGGGAACATCATGCAGGACAGCGACACTTCCAAGAAAATCATTGAGCTCGATCGCAATGTCTGGCGGTCCGATGCGGCCGAGAAGGTCGGCTTCATTGTCGATGGCGCAGATTACTACCGGGCACTCGAGGACGTCCTGCCGAAGGCGGAGAAGCGGATTTGGGTGATCGGCTGGGACTTCGACCCCGATATCCGCCTGGACCCGGAAAAACTCCGAGGAAACGCTCGGCGCCTTCCTGCGCAGGCTGGTGGACGGCACACCCGGTCTGGAAGTCCGGATCCTCGTCTGGGCCATGGGTCCGATCTATTCCGGCAAGTCGCTGAAGCTCTTCAGCGCGTCGGGATGGGCCGACCACGAGCGCATCCACCTCCGTTTCGACTCCCGCCATCCGCTCCGGGGTTCGCATCATCAGAAAATCGTCGTGGTCGACGATCGCCTTGCCTTTGTCGGCGGCATCGACCTGACGGCGCGGCGCTGGGATAACCAGGCGCATGCAGTCGACAACCCCCTGCGCGTCTCTCCCGACGGAACGCCCTACGATCCGGTCCACGACCTTCAGGCCGCCGTGACCGGTGGCGCCGCACGCGACCTCGGCGACCTCGTGCGCAGGCGCTGGGCGCGCGCCACCGGCGAGAAGCATAGCCGCGTGTCGGTGGACGGCGAACTCTGGCCCACCAGGGTCGAGCCGGCACTTTCCGGCTGCCAGGTCGGCCTGTCCCTCACGGAGCCCGGCCTCGGCAGACGAAAGAGCAAGCGCCAGGCCATGCGGCTCACCCTCGACGCACTGTGGTCGGCTGAGCGTCACATCTATATGGAAACCCAGTATCTCGCCTTCTTCGGCATTGCGGACTGCCTCACGCGCAGACTGGCGGAGCTCAGGGGGCCGGAAGTGGTAATCGTCCTCACGCGCGCCTCGCACGGATTTCTCGAAAAAGTCGTGATGGGCGGCAATCGCGACCGCCTGATCCGGCGGCTCAAGCGCGCGGATCGCTATGGCCGGCTGCGTGTCGTGTATCCCGTGGTACCGAAAGCGGATGGCAGCGAGCAGGACGTGCTGATCCATTCCAAGCTTCTGATGATCGACGACCGCTTCGTGCGGATCGGTTCGTCGAACCTGAACAACCGCTCCGAGGGCCTCGACACCGAGGCCGACATCGGTGTCGAGGCCGCCGGGCAGGATTGCGCGACGTCGATCGCCGGGCTTCGCGACCGGCTCATGGCCGAACATCTTGACAGCACCGAGGAGGCCGTGCGGCAGAGCATCACGCGGAGTGGGTCCATCATCCGGGCGATCGACGAGCTCAATATCCGCCCGCGAGGATTGCGCGATATCGAGATCTCTGTTGCAAAGGGTGAAGTCGAGCCGGTCTGGGGCACGGACATCGTCGACCCGGCACGGCCCTTTCACCCGCTCCGCAGCATGCGCAAGGGCGTCGACACCATGGTCACGCGTGTCATGGGCATATTCGTGTAAGGGGCGGGACCCGGTTCAGCTTCACCGAGGGGCGGCTTTGCCGCCCCTTGTCGATTCCGTGCCCGCTTATTCGCCGACATCCACCGCAGGCTCGTTTTTTCAACATGACTTCGCTGCCCACCAGGAGCGGAATGCCGATGGCGAGCGGAATGAAATAGTAGATGACACGGTACGCAATCACCGCGGCAATCGATTCCGCGCCCGGCAGCACGTGCACGATGGTCGCTTCGAGCACGCCGAGCCCGCCCGGCACATGGCTGATGATGGCCGCGATGTTTGCGGTGATCGACGCCGTCGCGACCTTGAGATAGGACGCATCGCCCAGCGCCGACAGCATCTGATGCAGGCAGGCGGCAACGAAGCTGAAATTTACGGTCCCCACGATCAACTGACCCGCTGCCAGCCTGAACTCGGGAAACTGGAAGCGCCAGCCCCTGATCTTCAGGGGCGCCCGGACCGTCGCCGCAAGAACCAGGTAGCCCACGGGAAACGCAAGGCAGGCGAGCGCCATGCCGGAGACGGCAGCCGGCGTCAGGCCGGTCATCCCCGCGGCGTCCTCGGGCCGCAGATAGAGCCCGACGGCGCCGAGCGTCGACAGTCCGAGCGCAACCGTCGCACCGGAGAAAAACGATGATCTTCGCGACCTCTTCCGTCGTCAGGCCCCAGCGGGAATAGAAGCGATAGCGGACCGCGCCGCTGCTCAGCGCCGCGAGCCCGACATTGTGCCCGATGGAGAGCGCCGTGAACGAAGCCAGCGCCGCCTGGCGAAACGGCAGCGGCTTGCCGGCATAGCGCGTGCCCAGCCAGTCGTTGCAGGCAAGGCAGAGGTAGGAGCATGCTGCAAAGGCAAGACCCAGTGCGAGATGCTTGGCCGGGATCGACGTCAGGGCGCGCATCACGTCGTCGAACGAATACTGGCTCCAGGTTCGATAGAGCAGATAGCCGGCACCGGCTATGGCGGCGACGAAAAGGAGTCTGAGGGCATTGCGCAGGAGCATGGATCGTTTCCGAATTGACTGGTGGCAGCGGAACGAAATGCAGGGCTCGCGGGTTCCTTGGCGATGCAAGCACCATCGAGCGGGTCCGGCGTGCAACTCAGGATCATGACCTACAACGTCCATAGCTGCCGCGGCCGCGGCGGCCGGCCCGACCCGTTGCGGATCGCCGACGTCATTGCCTCGGCAGAGCCAGACATCATCGCGCTCCAAGAACTTGATGTCGGACGCATGCGCACCGGCGGGATAGACCAGGCGCACATGATTGCCCAGCACCTGCGGGTCGCGTCGCACTTCCATCCCGCGCTCCATGTCGAGGAAGAGAAATACGGTGACGCCATACTCACGGCCCTGCCCTCACAATTGATAAAGGCATCGCAACTGCCGTCGCTTGGCGAGCCGCGCGGTGCGATCTGGGTCGAGGTGCTGCTGGGAACTCTGAGAATTCAGGTGGTCAACACCCACTTCGGCCTGCGTCGGCGGGAGCGCATGGCGCAGGCCCATGCGATCGCCGGCGCGGACTGGCTCGGCAGCGCCGCCTGTTCAGGCAATCCCGCGCTGCTGGCGGGCGATTTCAATGCCATCCCCCGCTCGCGCGCCTACGGCATCCTTGCAGAGGGACTGTCGAAGCAGGTGCTGACGATCCCTGCCCGTGCCACCTTCCCCGCGCGGTTTCCTCTTCTGCGCCTCGACCACATCTTTGCCAATCACCACGCCCGCATTCTGCGATACGACGTGATCGACACGCCCCTCGCCCGCAGCGCCTCCGACCATCTGCCGCTGCTGGCGACTGTCGAATGCCTCCCGCCATCCCCACCGCCGGACGCCGGTTCCCGTCATGCCGAACAAGCCGAAGAGCTCATCCCACATGCCTGAACCCCGGATTTCTCCGATTCCGCTTGCCACCTATCGCCTGCAGTTCCGCGATGGCATGACATTCGACCGCGCGATAGGCCTGATCCCGCACTGGAACGATCTCGGCATCAGCCATCTCTACGCCTCGCCGATCTTCCGAGCCGTCACCGGATCGACGCATGGCTACGACGTCACCGATCCGAACGTGATCGACCCCGCGCTTGGCGGCCGCGACGGATTCCTGCGGCTTTCGGCGGCGCTCCACTCTGCGGGTCTCGGCCTCATCCTCGACATCGTACCCAACCACATGGCGGCGTCGCTGGAAAACCCCCATTGGCACAGCGTACTGAAATGGGGCCGTCGAAGCCCATCTGCACCCATGTTCGACAATCACTGGGACCAGAAGCTCTCCCTGCCCATCCTGAGTGGCAGCCTGGAGGAGGAACTGTCGGCGGGGAACGCCCGGCTTTGCTGGAACCGCGAGAAGACAGAACTGGTCCTCGACCATCACGGCAGCCACTATCCGATCGACCCGGCCACCTATCCCGTCGCCGTTTCACCCGCCCACCGGACGGACGAACTCGTGCGCCTCGCCCGAGACGCCGCCACCGGCGACATGAGCGCACTCGTGGCCCACCTTCATGCAAATAACAGGGACGATTATCTGGTCTCCTCGTTGCCCGACCTCATCACGTTGCTGGAGCGTCAACCCTGGCAGATGATCCACTGGCGCGACGCGGCGAACGGGCTGAGTTATCGGCGCTTCTTCGAGATCACCGGCCTTGTCGGCGTCCGCGTCGAAGACCCCGCCGTCTTCGACGCGACCCATGCGCTGATCCTCGACCTCGTGGCCGAGGGCCATGTCCAGGGCCTGAGAGTCGATCATATCGATGGTCTCGCCGATCCCGCTGGCTATCTCGACCGGCTGCGAAACGCCATCGGCCCCGATGCCTATCTGGTCGTCGAAAAGATCCTCGAAGGCGACGAGCAACTGCCGGCCGGCTGGCCTATCCAGGGAACCACCGGCTATGAATTCATTGCCGACATGGCCGGCATATTCACGGCGCCGGCTCCGGAACTCGACCGTGGCTGGCAGGCGGCCAATCCCGAATTCGGCGAACCGGAAGCGGAACTGCTGCGTGCCAAACGGCTGATGATCGAGGTCAACTTTGCCGGCGAGATCGGTGCCCTGATTCGTCGAGCCCGGGAGATCGCAGAGCGCGAGGCACCACCCGGACTGGAAAACGACTCCCTGCCCGAGGCGGTGCGGTCTCTTGTGGCCGGTTTCGACGTGTACCGCACCTATGGGACCGCCGCGGGGCTCTTGACTCAGGACAGCGAGGTTCTCGAGCATACGTTCGATCACTTGAATACTGCCGCCCCCGCATTGCGGCCGGCATTCGAGTTTCTGGAAAATGTTCTCCTGGGACAGGTCGACGATCCCTCCCGCGAGGATGCGTCGCTCTTCAGGACACGCCTGCAGCATGTCACCGGCCCCATTCTGGCCAAGTCGCTGGAAGACACGTTCTTCTATCGATACAACAGACTGATCGCCCTCAATGAAGTCGGCGGTGACCCTATCGGCGCAATCGGCGGCGTCGATGGCTTTCACCGCCGCATGACGATACGCCGCGCGACACAACCGCATGCGCTCAACGCCACCTCGACCCATGACACAAAGCGCGGCGAGGATGCCCGCGCGCGTCTCTATGCGATCAGCGAGGCGCCGGCCCGCTGGATTGACAGCGTCGGCGAATGGCGCAGGGCAATGTCGGCGCATGGTGCTGAGCTGCCGGATGGTCCCGCGCCCGAACCGGCGGTCGAGTGGCTTCTGTTCCAGTCGCTCGCGGGCATGCTACCCCCCGAGTTCGATCCCGCGCGCGAGGATGACCGCAAGGCCATCGAGGCACGTCTCATCCCATATGTCGAAAAGACGTTGCGTGAAGCGAAGCTCCGAAGCAACTGGTCCGAGGTCAACGAGCCCTACGAGCATGCGGTGAAGGCCTATGCCTCGGCCATGCTGGCATCGGAACCCCTCATGACCCGCTTCTGGTCAGACATCGGGCCCTTTGTCCGGACCGGGCTCATAAACAGCCTGAGCCAGACGCTCCTGAAACTGACGGCTCCCGGCATCCCCGATATCTACCAGGGAACGGAGGGCGCCGACACAAGCCTGGTCGACCCCGACAACAGGCGGCTGCCAGACTATGGTCACATGAGCGCCGCCACAAACGCTCCGTCGTTGCAGGACTTTGCCGCGACCAAAAGCTGGCTCATCCGGACCGTGCTCGCGGCGCGGCGTAACCTCCAGGATGTCTTCGCGCAGGGCGACTACATTCCGCTAGAAACCCGGGGGCCGCGCAGCGGCAACCTGGTGGCTTTCGCCCGGACCCTGGAAGACCGTGCGGTCGTCGTCATCGTTCCGCGACTGGTGTTGGAGGCAGTCGAGGGCGGCACGTTGAGGTCCGACGACTACTGGGCTGACACCGCTGTCATCCTGCCGCAGACCTTTCACGGATTTCGCGATTGCCTCGCAACGGCCAAGACGCTGCCAGCCGGCCCCGAGATTCGCATCGCCGACCTGTTCGCGGAATACCCGTTGGCGCTACTCGTGCCCGAGGACTAGTTGTCCGTTGCACCGGCGGGACGCTGTGTCCGACGCCCGGCCATCACTCGATGAACCAGAAGACGCTCCAGGGCGAGAGTGTTTCCGGTGGTCCGGCCGGGGTCGGAAAGATGCACGTCCCCCCCTGCGGTGGCGCCGGCGCGTCCGCAGCGCCGATGTTGACGACGAGGGTCAGTGTTCGCTGTCCGGCATACCAGTGGACGCTGATCACCGACCCCCGCAGCAGATAACCGGCCCGCCTGCTGCCGATGTCATCGAGCAGCGGCAGCACGTGCTCTTGCCGGAGGGCGATCAGGTGTCGATAGTCCCGCAGCATCCCGACATGGCCGGCGGTCTTCCGTTCCTCCCATCGCAGCTTCGCGGACCGGAATGTGGCTTCGGTCGTCGGGTCCGGCGCATCTTCGGCGGCGCCGGCCTGGGACGGGTCATGTCCGAACTCCTGCTTTCGCCCATCGCGCACGGCAGCGTTCAACGCGTCGTGAAAGTCGCAGAAATAGGGAAAGCGCGTCGATGCCGCCCATTCCTCGCCCATGAACAGCATGGGTATCTGCGGGGCGAGAAGATAGATCGCCGCCAATGCCTTCAACCTCTCGTCGGGCAGTGTCTCGCCCAGCCTGTCGCCGAACAGCCGGTTGCCGATCTGGTCGTGGTTCTGGATGAAGGAAATGAAGGCCGTCGGCGGAAGATGCGCGCTCGGCTTGCCGCGCGGCTTGCCTTTGTGCGGCATGACCTCGCCCTGATAGACGAACCCCTCGGCCAGCGCCCGGGCGAATTTTGCCGGATCGCCGGAATAGTCCGCGTAATAGCCATCGCTCTCGCCGGTCGCGGCGGAATGCAGGACGTGGTGAATATCGTCGCACCACTGGGCTGTGTAGAGCGTGGGTGCACCTGTCCGGTCGCGATCGAGGAGGTCGGCGTCGTTCTGCTCGTTCTCGACGACCAGATGCACCTGGCGCGCGCCCGCGTGAGACCGGACGCGCTCGGCAATCTCGTGGAGGATGT
The DNA here is from genome assembly GCA_019739215.1 of Rhizobium sp. Lineage (GTDB taxonomy): Bacteria > Pseudomonadota > Alphaproteobacteria > Rhizobiales > Rhizobiaceae > Rhizobium_E. The sequence continues at coordinate 66,966 of JAHHDR010000036.1, read as the reverse complement.
GACGGTCGCTGTCGTCGAGGATGGCGTGCACGGCGTCCAGCCGCAGTCCGTCGATCCGGAACTCGTCGATCCAGTATATCGCGTTCTCGACGATGAGGGCACGCACCGGTGCCGCGGCGTCGCCATCGAAATTCGGCCCGTCGCCCCATGGCGTCTTGTGCCTGTCGGTAAAGAACGGGGCATAGTTAGGGAGGTAGTTCCCGTCCGGGCCGAGATGGTTGTAGACCACGTCGAGCATCACGGAGATGCCACGAGAATGAGCGGCATCGACGAGCGACTTCAGGTCGTCCGGACGACCGTAGCTGGCTTCGGGAGCATAGGGCAGAACCCCGTCATAGCCCCATCCTCGACGCCCAGGAAAATCGGCCACCGGCATCAGTTGCAGGACCGTGATCCCGAGTTCGGCGAGATCATCGAGCCGTTCGATGGCAGCGAGAAACGTGCCGACCTCGGTGAATGTGCCGATATGCGCCTCGTAGATGACGCTCTCGGTCCACGGGCGACCCAGCCAGCCGCGCGTTGCCCATTGAAACGCGCCATGATCGATCAGTTCAGAACGTTCATGGACGTCGTCAGGCTGGAAGCGGGAGGCGGGGTCAGGCACCACGATCCCGCTGTCGAGCATGAAGCCGTAGCGCGCACCTGGTCGGACGCCCTCGACATGCAACGCATGCCACCCGTCCTCCACCGCCTGCATGGGCAGTGTGTCGCCGCCATCCAAGACGAGCCGCATGCGATCCTGCCTGGGTGCCCAGATGCGGAAATTCGCACCGGAAGTCGTGAGAATTGGTCCGAAACTATAGTCCAGCAAGGTTGGCCCCCGAACTGTGTCGATGCTGGTGCTCAACGGTTGTGGTTGCGATGGGGTTCCTTAACCCGGTCGCGCCGGGCGTAGTCAGGCTCAGCCCTTCGAGGCCGTTTTCAGTCCATCGCCAAGATTTCGCTTGCGCGGGTCGCGAAGATTTTCGCCGACGGCGTCGCGATCCTCTTCCGGATCGTCCTTGGCCGGCAGGTAGCCGCGCGGCCTCGTTTCCTCCGGCCCTTCCCAGCGGGGTGATTGGTCTGTGGTGCCCGGCGTGCCGGCCTTGGGTTTTTCGCGTGCCATGGCTAGTTCCTCCTGGTGGTCTGGTTCCCGATATCGAACCCGGGATCGGGGCTCGGCTTGTCATCGGTGTTTTCGAGCGTTGCGTCATCCTTGCCGGTGACGGTCCGCGGCGTCGCCGAGGCAAGACCATCATTGTGACGGTCTGCCCTGGACTTCGCGAACTGGCCCTCGGCGTCCTGTTTCGTGGTTTGATCGCTCATGGTCATCCTCCTTCTGCCTCTGGCTCAGTATCCGCCGATGATCGGGAGGATCTCGCCGGTGATGTAGCTGGAACACTGTTCGGAACCGAGGAAGACATAGGCTGGCGCGATTTCCTCCGGTTGCGCCGGTCGTTTCATCGGCACCTGAGAACCGAATTTCGAGACCATTTCAGCCTCCTTGTCGGATGGATTGAGCGGCGTCCACACCGGACCGGGCGCGACGCAGTTCACGCGGATGCCCCTCGGCACCAGATTGGCCGCGAGAGCGCGCGTGAAGGCGTGGATGCCGCCCTTGGTCATGGAATAGTCGAGAAGCTCCTTGGAGCCGTCGATGCCGGTCACGGAACCCGTGTTGATGATCGCGGACCGGGCGCCCAGATGCGGAATGACCGCCTTCGCCATTAGGAAATAGCCGTAAAGATTGGTCTTGAGCGTCAGATCGAAATGCTCGAGGGAAAGATCCTCGATCTCCTTGGCATGGACCTGAAAGGCCGCATTGTTGACAAGGATATCGATCCTGCCGAACGCCTTGAGCGTCGCATCGACCACGGAAGCGCAATAGGCTGGATCGCTGACATCGCCCCGGCTTACCAGGCATTGACGCCCTTCGTTTTCCACGGCCGCCTTGGTGTCGCGCGCATCCTGATCCTCGCCGAGGTGGCAGATCACGACGTCCGCGCCTTCCCGGGCGTAGAGGATCGCGACCGAGCGCCCGATACCGGAGTCGCCGCCCGTGATGATCGCCACTTTGTCCTTGAGCTTTTCGGATCCCTTGTAGAAGGGAGCATCATACATCGGCACGGGGTCGAGAGTCCGCTCCGTGCCGGGTTTGGCCTGATGCTGCTCCGGAAATGGCGGTTCCGGGTAGGAGCGCGCGCCCGCCTGCATGGCGCCGTCCCTGCCCTGTTTGTTGTCCTGCTCGTCAGCCTTGCTGATCTCGCGCTGGATGCTGCGCTGCTCTTCGATCACGCGCTGCGTGTCATTCGCCGCCCTTGATTGCTCGGCCATGTCGGTATCCTTTTCTCGTCGTTCCAAGGGCGAACCGGCGAGGCGAGGAATGGTTCCTGCTATCAGAGATGGGCGGCGCGGGCTCTCGCGGCTTCCAGCAACCGGGCAATCTCCTCGGCACCGTGGGCTTCCGACGCAAAGGCCTTGCTCGGCACGATACCCGGATCCTCCTCGCCGTCTCGAAAAACCGCATCCTGATGCAGGTCTTCGAAGACCCGCGCATGGCGCCCCCCGGCGATCATCGAGGCCATCAGGGAGATCAGCACTTCACGATGGGCATTGAGCCGGGCTTCAAGCTCGTGGGTATCCATGCGAGGATCCTTTCTCAGTCCCGTTATGGGCACTGCCGGTTGGCGGACTCAGCGGCTTTGACGTGCCGCCTGGCGGATCGGGACAGCCGCCTCGATCACCGCAGAGATAAAGATCTCGCGCGCGGCCTCGGCAGACGTCAGGCGGGCAATCGCCGCACGGCACATGTCCCTCGCTGCCGCGTAGTGACGGCCCTGGCGCGCGGGCCAGTCGTTGTCGAGCAGCTCAAGCGCTGCACGAGGGCCCTCTACCAGGCGCGCCAGCTTGCGGGGATATTCAAGGCTAACGGGCTTGCTCCAGAAAATATCGTACATGATCGCTCCTCTTTTCGAAACGCCTCCAAACGTCCTGACGACGAAATCGTTCCGGTGTCAGGCCGCAACGCCGCTTTGCGGCACGATCTCTTCGGTCAGGACCTCGAAGGTGCTGAGCAGCGATGGCCCGAAACTGGTCGACAGCGCCACGTCCGTGGCGTCCCGTCCCGTTGCCATCAGGATCCGACCAATCCGCGGGATGTTGTGCCGGGCATCCAGCGTATGCCAGCGACCGGATAAGAACACCTCGAACCAAGCGGAGAAATCCATTGGCGCCGGATCCCGGGGCACGCCGATGTCACCGAGATAGCCCGTGCAGTATCGCGCCGGTATGTTCATGCAGCGGCACAGGGTGATGGCGAGATGCGCATAGTCCCGGCAGACCCCGGTCTTGTCGATGTAGCCGCCATGGGCCGTCCGCAACAGGTCGGCGCGCTGGTAGTCGAACGCGATATGGCCATGCACAAAGTCGGTGATCGCCTTGACCAGCGGCCATCCGGCCTCGATGCCGGCGAACTGCTGCCACGCGAAATCGCTGAGCTTCTCGGTGTCGCAGTAGCGGCTGGCGAGAAGATAGACGAGCACGTCGTCCGGCAGGTCCTGGATCGGGTGCTGGATCGCGCCCTCGGGCACGGGATCCGGCAGGCCTGTGTCATAGATCTCGAAATTCGTGGTGATTTCGGTCAGCCCGACTGGCGCCACGATACGGCTGCACGAGTTGCCGAACCCGTCGGTATAATGCCACGCCTCCATCGGGGGTGAGAATTCCAGAACCTGCTCGGTCAGGAGGTCGATCCGGCGCGACGGATGGATATTGAGGCAGAGCAACATCGGCGTTGGCTGCGCGCACTCGTAGGCAAGCTTGAAACCGGCACGTATCTTCATGAGTTGGAACCCGCAAGTTGGCATTGGCGGCCACGCCGCGTCGTGCCGCTAACTCACAAGGGCGCCGCTGAGTTCCAAAAGCCGTTCAGCGCGCCAGTTGCAGCGGGCGCTGCCCCGTGCCGAGCGACGGCGATGACTGGCCGATCGATGTCACATTCACCTGGACGTTCATGTCGAGATAGTCTTCGGCATCGCCGTCATAGCTGCCAGAGAGCGGAATGGCTTGGCGCGGATCGCGGGCCACCGCGACGCGGATCAGGTCGCGGCTTCCGACGATCCCGTTGGTCGGATCGAATTCGACCCAGCCTGCGCCGGGCAGGTAGATCTGGCACCATGCATGCGTCGAGCCGCCGCCCAACGTCTGGGAGCCATCGCGATCCGGCACGAAAATGTAGCCGGAGACGAAGCGTGCCGGCAGGCCCAGGGCTCTGGCACCCTCCATCATCAGCAGCGCAAAATCGCGGCAGGTCCCGCTTCGGAGTTCGAGCGTCTCGGTCGGCAGCTGGATGCCCCGGCTGGATCGCCGACGGTAGATGAAACTTTCGCGGATCGCGTAGCACATCGTCATCAGGAGATGGCCGGTATCCGTGGGATGCCCGACCTTGACGAACTGTCGCGCCCAGTGATCGACCGCACCGGCCGGATCTGGACAGTGCCGCTCCATCAGCGGGCGGATGTCGGGCAGTTCCAGCGGATCGTAGGAAAAGGGATAGTGCCGGGCCTCATCGTCGATGATCAGGTCGAGGGGCACGTCCGACGTGTGCTCCAGCGTAATGTTGGTTTCGAACTTGAGCTCGCTCGCGGCAGTATCGAAGCCGACGAGCGCGACGCAATTGCCGAAGACATCATGAACCCATCGGACCGATACGGGCTCCGGCCGGGTGACCAGGCTTTCCGTCAGCAGGCGCTGGTCGTAGCTGTCGCGCGGACGAAACAGCAGGCGGTGCTCGCCGAAGCGCACCTTGCGGCGATAGCTGTAGGTGGTGATATGCCGAACGGCAAAGATGGTCATGGGCTGCGGCCTGCGCGTCATGTGAGTCCGTGCGTCATATAGGCCTTGAAGCAAGGACTCAACCTTGTAGCGCCGCACGGCCAGTCCCCATTTCGGTAATACGCCTGCCAACGCATGCTCAGTGCGGCGGCTTGCCCGCATGATCGATGGCGAGCAGGCGTTCGAGCGCGGTGACATCCTCGGCCACTGCGACGGGCACGACATCTCCCGCAAGTGCCTCGAGCACTTCCGGCGACGTGGCACCGCTGCGGATCGCCCATGCCAGCGCCTCGCGCGTCTCCCGTTCCGCCTTCAACTGGGCGAAAAGCGCCGCCAGCAACCTGTCCTTCGGATCGACCTTAAAAATTCGTTCTGCCATGGTTTTTCCCTTTACAATGCAAATTCCCCGCGAGCGGAACTGTTCCGGAGGAACTCGCCAGCGCCCATGCCCGTTTGCTCGTATCGAAGGGAGTTCTCATGGCGCCGCGCACATTCTGGAAGGGCTATCTCAAGCTGTCTCTCGTGACCTGTCCCGTGGCGATGATGCGGGCAACGAGCGAGGCCGAGAAGGTCCGGTTCCACACCCTCAACCGAAAGACCGGCAACCGCGTCGTGTCCCGCTATGTCGACAGCGTGACACGCAAGCCCGTCGAGGACGACGACGAAATCCGCGGCTACCAGCGCGGCGAGGATGACTATGTCATGCTGGAAGACGACGAACTGGATGATGTCGCACTCGAAAGCACGCGGACGATCGACATCGACATGTTCGTGCCGGCCGGAGAGGTCGCCTGGATCTGGTACGACAAGCCGCATTACCTCATCCCCGACGACAAGGTTGGCGAAGAGGCCTTCGCAGTGATCCGCGACGCAATGACGACCAACGCGGTGGTCGGCATTTCCCGACTGGTGATGTATCGCCGCGAGCGAGCAGTGCTGCTTGAACCCCGCGACCGCGGCATCGTCCTCTGGACCTTGCGCTATGGCGACGAGGTTCGCGACGCCGAAGACTATTTCGGCGATATCGATGGTGAGAAAGCCCAGCCGGACCAGCTCTCGCTGATGAAGAAATACATCAAGGGACGGACCCGGAAATGGGATGCGGCGATCGCCGAAGATCCCGTCCAGGACAATCTCCTGAAGATCATCGCATCGAAGAAGAAAAACAAGCGAGCGACCCACGCCCCGAAGCCTGGCACGCCCGAGCCGCCGAGCAACGTCGTCAACATCATGGATGCGCTGAAGGCCAGTCTCACGAGGGACCGCAAGAAGTAGACGTCAATCGGCGGCCTTCTTTGAAAGCGGCCTGGCCGATGCCCGGAACTGCTCCCACGGGTCGTCCTTCATCGACGCCAGCCGCTGCGGGGCATTGAGCACCGTGAAATAGGCCGGGCCGATCGCATCCGAGAGTTCCTCCCATCCGATCGGCATCGACACGGGTGCGCCCGGTCGGGCGCGAGTCGAATAAGGCGCAACAGCGGTGTTGCCCCGGCCGTTTCGGAGGTAGTCGACAAGAATCTTGCCCTTGCGCCTGGATTTGGTGATCGTCGCCACGTACCTGTCCGGCTCGTCGCCCGCCATGTCGTCGGCGATGGATTTCGCGAAGGCCTTGACGGCGGGCCATCCAGCCGACGGCTTGAGCGGCGCAACCACATGCAGGCCCTTGCCGCCGGATGTCTTCAGGAACGCGGCGAGACCCGCGCCTTCGAGCCGTGCTTTCACGTCCAGAGCCGCTTCCATGACCCTGGTCCAGGACACGCCCTCGCCCGGGTCAAGGTCCATGATGATCATGTCGGGCTTTTCCAGGTTCTTGGATGCGGCGCCCCAGGGGTGGATTTCGAGGACGCCGGATTGCACCAGCCCCAGCAGGCCGTCGAGGTCATGGATGACGATGTTCTTGTCGCCGCCCGGATCGCCGGGATCCGGCGACAGGCCAATCGCCTTGTTCATGCCGCGCCAGCCATGCTTCTGGAAGAAGCTCTGGCCGTCGATACCCTCGGGTGCGCGCAGGAGAGCAAGCGGTCGATCCACGATGAAGCGGGACATCTTCGGCCAGACTTCGGCATAGTAGTCGGCCAGACCTTCCTTGGTCACGCCGGCATCGGGCCAGTAGATGCGGTCGGGATGCGTCAGCTTCACCCTGCGCGCCTGCGGTTTCGCGATCGTGTCCGTCGGGGCCTGCTCGCGCACCACATCCTTCGCCACCTTGTCCTCCCTCAGCCCGCGAAAGGCGGCATGGCGCAGGTTTCCATCTGCCGTCCATGCCCGGAATTCGACTTCCGCCACCAGTGTCGGCTCGACGAACACCACGCCGCGCGCGGCATCGGCGCTGATTTTCTCGGCAAAGGCGCTTCTGTCAATGCGCAGCGCCTTCAGCGTCTTGTAGAGTTGCCGCGCCACGACAGCCGAATAACCGGTTCCGACCCGCCCGATATGAACGAGCTTGCCGTCATCATGGACGCCCATCACCAGCGAGCCGATGGCATTTGCCGTGGCGGTCGACGGCACGTATCCGGCGATGACGAATTCCTGGCGCGCGGAGCATTTCGACTTCACCCAGTCCCTGCCGCGTCCGGATCGATAGGACGCGTCCGCCCGCTTGGACACTATGCCCTCCAGCGACAGACGGCAGGCGTGTTCGAGCACCATCGCGCCACCGTCGTCGAAATGCTCGCTGTATCGGACCGGCCCCCCATCCGCCAGCAACGGCCGGAGCATGGCCTTGCGCTCGAGGAGCGGAAGCCCGCTCAGGTCGCGACCATCGAGATGAACCAGGTCGAAGGCGTAGTAGACGAACCTGTCCTTGCGGCCTGCGCTCAGATCGGACTGCAGCGCCGAAAAATCGGAACTTCCGGAGGCAGTTTCGACGACCAGTTCGCCGTCGATCAACGCCGTGCTCAGCGGCAGCGCGGCAAGTGCGTCCGTCAGCGTCTTGCCGAAGCGCTTCGTCCAGTCCAGGCCGCCCCGCGTCGTCAATCTCACCTTTCCCCCGGCGATGCGCGCCTGAAGCCGATAGCCATCGAACTTGATCTCGTGGATCCACCGCTTTCCGATCGGTGCCTTGTCGATGAGCGTCGCGAGTTGCGGCTCCACGAAATCTGGCAGGTCGGCCTGCGCCCGGCTGCTTGCGTCGTCCGTCTCGGTCGGCGGCTGCCCGCGCCGTCGGCTCCTCGCTTGCTTGATGGCGCCGCCTGTCTTCGATGACCAACCCGGGGATTCACGCTTGAGGTCTTCGATCCGGCGGCCGCTCAGAACCGATTGCGGATGCTGTTCGAGGATGTCGGGCTCGTCTTCGTCGCGGGCTTCTTCGTCGTCCGCCTTGATCAGCAGCCAGTTTTCGCGCGTCTCGCGCGGCTTGCCCTTGATGCGGACGAGATGCCATCGCCCGCGCAGTTTCTCGCCCGAGAGTTCGAACTCGAGATGCCCCTTCGCATAACCCTTGGCGGGATCTCCGACCGGTTTCCAGGTGCCATGGTCCCAGACGATGACCTCGCCGCCGCCATATTCGCCCTTCGGAATGGTCCCCTCGAACCCGCCATATTCGAGCGGGTGGTCCTCGACATGCACGGCAAGCCGGCGCTCGCCGGCAACAAGGCTCGGCCCGCGGGTCACGGCCCAGCTCCTGAGGACGCCGTCCATCTCCAGCCGCAAGTCGTAATGCAGGCGGGTCGCGGCGTGTTTCTGGATGACGAAGCTGTTGGCCGCCTTCTTCTGCGCCGAGCCCTTGCCGCGGGGCTCGCGGGTGCGCGAGAAATCGCGCTTGGCGTGGTAAGTGTCGAGCGCCATGCGTCAGCCCGCCTTGCGCATGGACGTTCCAGCCCGCTTTTTGGCGTTGCCACGGGCGGTGCCGGAGGCCGGCTTCTCGTCTCCCCCCGCACTGCGGCGAAGGGCCTCGAGCAGGTCGGCAGGCCGGGTCTGTTTCGGGGCTTTCGGCCTGCGGACCTTGCGACCCTCGATCTTGGCTTTGACGAGTTCCGCCAGGGCAGACTCGTAGCGATCATCGAACTCCGCGGGATCGAAATGGCCCATCTTGGTCTTGATGATATGGCCCGCCAGTTCCATCATCTCTTTTTCCATCCGGCGCGCCGCGATACCCTCGAACGCCTCCGTCGACGGACGAATCTCGTAGTCATAGGCGAGCGTATTGGCGACCAGACCGCGTCCGTGCGGCCGAATGAGCAATGTCCTGTAGCGGCGGAACAGCACGGTGCGTGCGACCGCCGCCACCTTGCTCTTCTCGAGCCCTTCCCGGACGAGCGCGAACACCTCGCCGGATTGGCTGTCCGCCGGCGCGATGTAATAGGGCTTGTCGAAGAACGTGTCATCCACATCCGAGCAGGCGACGAACTCGTCGATCTCCAGCATCTTGTCCGCCTCCGGAACGGCGGCGGCAACCTCCTCCGGCTCCAGTTCGACATAGCGGCCGTCGCTGACTTCGTAGCCCTTCACCTGGTCGTCCCGCTCGACGGCCGTGCCGGTGTCGGAATCGACGAATTCGCGATTGAGACGGTTGCCCGTCTTCCGGTTCAGCATATGAAAGGAAACCCGCTCGGAGGTGGACGCTGCGGTATAGAGCGCCACCGCGCAATTGAGTTCGCCGAGCTTCAGAAAGCCCTTCCAGTTCGCCCTTGGCGCCACGACATCACTCCTCGCCCCGGTACTTCGACAGGGATAGAGCTTGAATGCCGCTGCAGGGCTTGGAGTTCCCATGTCGGGTGACATGGTAACAAATGAGAGTGGCCGGGGAACGCTGGACGTCAGCGGCAGCCGCGCGCCGCTATGGGTCGGAACACGATATGCCACAATGTCCGGAAAAAAATAATGGTGGGTGATGTAGGGTTCGAACCTACGACCCGCTGATTAAGAGTCAGCTGCTCTACCAACTGAGCTAATCACCCGCCTGGCGACAATTCCTTGCCGTTGGGCGGGGCGTATAGCCGGGTTGGACTGAACCTTGGCAACCCCTGCCGGTGGAAAAAAGTTCAGGCATGCTGCGTTTAAAGGCTGAATCCCCCCGTAAAGCCGCCAAATCAAAGCAGAATCCGGCCCTCGGCAATCTTCACCGCCTGGCCGCCGATCCGCGCCCCTCTCGATGGAATGCGCGTTGGATTCGACATGCAGGTGGATCAGGGACGGACGGCCCATTTCCACGCCCTGCTCGATTGTCAGGGCATGATGGCCCGGTGAGAGCGCATCGAAATGGCGGATGGCGCCGCTCATGGCGGCGACCGCGGAGCCCGTCGCCGGATCCTCGGTGATGCCGAGATCCGGCGCGAACATGCGAGCGTGAAAGCTCGCCCTGTGATCGACACCGCCGCGGCAGTAGACATAGGCGCTGACTGCACCGACGGGACTGCTCGACCAGCGCTGCGGGTCGAAGCGGATGCTTGCGGCGACCGTGCGGTCGCGAACCGGAACCAGCACATAGCCGACGCCGGCCGTCCATGCCGACAGGCGATGGTTTCTCAAAACCGATATCGGCGGCGCTGATGCACAAGGCGTCGGCAATTGTCCTGCGGCTCGAGCGTTGCCTCCATCCGCTCGGCAGTCCGCGGCAGGTCGAACTCGGCGAAGCTGACCGCGCCGGCGGCAAGCCTGACGGCGCAGCGGACCGGACCGATCGTCTCCTCGAGCACGCTCACGAGATCGATGTCGGCCGCCCCATGGCGCCGCTCCGCCAGCGCCACCGCGGCGCCCACCGTGGGATGGCCGGCAAAGGGAAGTTTCCCGGCCCGGCGTGAAGATGCGCAGGCTTGCGGCATGCGCCGGATTTTGCGGCGGTCGGACGAAGACTGTCTCCGAGAGATTGAACTCTCGGGCAATGGCCTGCATCCTGTCGTCGGACAGACCGTCGCCGTCGAAGACAACCGCCAACGGATTGCCGGTCAGTTTCTCGCCGGTGAAGACATCGTAGATCGCATAGTCCTCGTGCCATCAAATAGTCGCGGGCCATCACACCATTCCTTGCCTGAAGAGCCATTCGAGCGCCGGCGGGCATGAATGGCGCATAATCATGCGCCGCCGGATCCGGCGACCGGATTGCAATGATTTCGGAAAATTTCCGGTTCCGGTTCGCCGGCGATATGCATCGTTACACGCGCCTGCAGTGCCTCCGCATCAAGCCGGCTGCGGAACACCCTGAAGAACGAAAGGCTGTTGGCGACATGCAGCGCCCGCCAACCCACCTCGGTCGCCATCTCCGCAAGATCGAGCCCGGTCTCTTCGAGGCGTCTCGCGGCGCATGTTGGCATCGAGGTCGCAGACACCGTCAACGACGTCATGCGCATCGAGCGAGCCGGCGGGAGAATAGACCCGGCCGGGATTGGCTGTTGTCTGCGCCATCCGGATCGCCATCACGGCGCCATCGGCCGAGAGGATCATCGGCAGGGCGAAGAGATGATGCGCACCGGGGCCCCGCCCGGAACGACGCCAATGCAGAAACGCCGCGAAGGGGACCATATGCGCCCTGCCCTCCACATGGCCGGAGCGGTGCCAAAGCATGCGCTGAAGCACCATCTCTCCATTGAAGAGACGGGGGTTGGCGGCACGTTCCCTTTCCCAGTTGCGGGCAATCTCGTCTGTGTTCTCAAGCACCCATGGATGCGGTTCGTCCGAAACCACGAGTTGAAAGGACGAGACAGGGAAGACGGTGCCCTCCCGGGGAAAGCCGGCATCGGTCAGCAGACCCGTCTTTCACGGGGAGAGCCGACGTCATGGAACATCGAGCTCCACCACGACCGGGCAATGATCCGACGCCTTGGGGTCGGTCCCAGCCGGTGCGCGGAAAGCGCTCCACCTCCTGGCCGGGCGGCATCGGCGTGCGGTAGGGGCTGGCCCTTGCGAATGATCTCGGGGACGACATCGGGGTTGGCCCGGGTGAGCGCCGGGGGACAGCCAAGGAGGATAGTCCAGCTGGCAGAGGTGACGGACCAGCATGCCCTGCGCATGGTACAGCGTCCAGCGATCATCCTGCGGGCGGCCGGCGCACGACATTTTCCACGAAACCGTCCGAGGAGAAGACGTCGAGCGCCGACTGCGCCTCGACGGCAGGCGTGAAGCTGAAGCCGGCCCGCGGCGAACCGGATATCACCAGTCGCTCCTGGTAGTCGTTCATGTCGCCGCAGATGACGAAATTCTTGTTGCCTGGCGAGGCACCGAACCTGGACTCGATGATCTTGCGGACCGCACGGGCCTCGGCGGTCCGGAGCGGCATGGTGGCGATGCGGCCATCGACCTGGTCGCGCGGCGAGTTCATGGACTTGAAATGCACGGCCATAGATCGTGAGCGGCCGGCCTCCGATCCTGACGTCGATTTCGAGGCAGTCGCGGCGGAAGATCCGGTCATGCGGCTTCTCCGTCCTGGCGAGATCGTCAGCATAAAGGCCCATCGCGTCGAACGTCTGACCCGCATGGCTCTGCATTCCGACAAATTCGATCGGCTGGCCATCGCGAGTCCTCTCCCGCATCATGATCGCGACATCGATGCCCCGCGAATCATTGCCCTCCACCAGGTACTTGTTGCGATAGCCTTCGCCCATCATCCGGTAGAGATAGCCGAATTCGAACGCCTGCAGTGCCTCGAGGCTTTCCACTTCCTGCAGGCAGAGAATATCGGCATCGGCCTCCGCGATCGCCAGCCCGGTCAACTGCCGCGTGTCGTCGGTCATCGCGATCATACGCGCCTCCTCGAAGCGCTGGTAGTCCGCCGCGGTCGCGATCTGATAGAGCCGGAGCACCCGATCGCCACGCAACTGATTGCGGAATCCGGTGAAGTCGAAGCGCGTCAGCAGGTTCTCGATGTTGAATGTTCCGATTCTGACCGCCATACGTCTGTCCCCGCCTCGTTCGCGGGGAAGCTATATCACGACCCATGGCCCGCGCCATCTCGCTTCACCTTCCGCATCGACCGACACACCGGCAACGGCGAGCAACGCTGCAAGTACAGATCGGTGAACCCGACGAAAACTCGCGTCAAGACGGTAATTTTCAGGCGTTGAACCAGTAAGTTTTACGGGCCGGAGGCAATTTTCTATTCACGTGACCGGATGATAAAAAAAACGCTGGACTTGCGAATATTCCCAAAACATTATTCGTTCTGACTGAAGAGGCAGCATCTTCCATAGAGGGGGAATAAGATGAAATCACTCAGCAAAATCGCAACAATCGTCCTTGGCGCGGCGCTCCTGTCGGTGCCGATCGCAGCCTCCGCGGCAGACAACTACGGAGCCTTCGCCTTCTCGCAGAATACCGGCGCCAGCGGCTGGGCGAAGAACTACCGCTCCCAGAGCGAGGCCGAGGGCGCAGCCCTGCAGGTCTGCTTCCAGACCCAGGGCGCTTCCGACTGCAAGGTGGCCTATTCCTTCGTCAATTCCTGCGCGGCCCTCGCCGTCGGCGGAGACAATGGCTGGGGTGCGGACTGGGGTGTCAACGTGCAGGCTGCCGAAAACAAGGCGCTGCATACCTGCTCCGGCTATTCCTACAATTGCCGCGTCCTGACGAGCCAGTGCTCCAACGGACAGTAAAGGCAAATCCGCCTGCTCGCCTTCCTCCGGAAGCGGCATCAGATACGAACGACCCAAACCCGCGAGCTTGCGCTCGCGGGTTTGTTTTCAACCACAAGTAAATCTTTCAGTTTCATACAAAGGTATTAAGTCGCGCTCCGTATACGATCCAACGTGACTTGGCGTGCAGATTGTTTGACTTGTAATGTTTTTTTCATTTCAATGCCTGAGCCGGCGGTTGGAGACGGTAATCAAGGCGAGATCATGAAGGCCCTAGTCACGGGAGCCAACGGCCATATCGGCAGCAATCTTGTTCGCGCTCTCGCCGGACGGGGCTATAGCGTGCGTGCAACGGTGCGGTCACTCGCAGAGACGGATCGGAACGCGCCCATCGCTTCCCTGCCGGATGTCGAACTCGCCGAACTCGACATCCGCGACGCCGATCGTTTCAGGTCGCTCTGTGACAATATCGACGTCGTCTTTCATCTTGCAGCCACCTATGCCTATCACCCGGGCACGAGGACGACGGAGGATGACGTCATCGCCGACAGCGTAGCGGGTGCAGAGGCCGCCATTCGCGCGGCAGCCCGACAGGTTCGCAAAGTCGTGCTGACCTCCTCGCTCGTTGCGGTCCCGCTTCGATCGCCCCAGGAGCCTCCCGCCACCGAGGACGACTGGCAGGCCGATTTCTCGGTACCGTATTTCCGCGCCAAGACAGTCGCCGAGCAGCGCGCCTGGGAACTGTCGGAGAAGTACGGCGTCGATCTGGTCACCGTGCTTCCCGGCGCCGTCTGCGGTCCGGGCTTCAAGCGCGGCACGCCAAGCACGGATGTGATCGAAGGTATCATGCTGGGCACGCTTCGTTTTGGCGCACCGCGGATGACGTTTCCCATCGTCGATGTCCGCGATGTCGTGCGGGGTCATATCCTTGCGGCCGAAAAGCCGGTCACCGGCCGGTTCCTGCTCTGTTGCGACGAGGTCCCCACATTGCGTGACCTGAGCCGGATGATGAACGCGATCGACCCTTCGATACCCGTCGCGCCGCTGACCGTGCCGGATTTCCTGGGCGGAATGCTTCCCTACCTCGACTGGCTCAATTCCAAACTCCACCACAGCCCCCTTACCCTGACACCCGAGTTCGTCAAGGCCGCGCTCGGCAGGCAGTTCAAGGCCAGCGGCGAACGCGCACGGGTGCTACTGGGCTGGCAGCCGGACATTCCGGTCGGGCAGACCCTGTCCGACACGATCGACACGATCCGGGCCCTGCGACACAGTGCAGGTCGCAGGGACTGACCGCACGGGCCGCGGAGCAATCAGGCCGCCGCCTTGATCATTTCCCGGCGGAGTGCGTCGCCAAGGCGACCGATACCCTCATCGATCATCTCGAAGGACGCGCAGGAGAAGGAAAGCCTCAGCGTGTTGGCGCCGCTTCCGTCGGCGTGGAACGCCTTGCCAGGCACGAAGGCGATGCGGAAATCCCGGATCGCCGCGGCCAGCAATTCGGCCCCGTCGACGCCTTCAGGCAGCGTCACCCAGACGAACATTCCACCCAGCGGCCGGGTCCATGCGACACCGGCGGGCATCGACCGCTCAAGCGCGGCCAGCATCCTGTCGCGACGGGCGGAGTAGGTTGCGCGGAGCCGCTCGATCTGCCGGTCCATGACGTTGGCAGCCACCTCGGCGATCACCATCTGGTTGATCGTTGAGGAATGGAGGTCCGCGGCCTGCTTGACCAGCACCAGTTTGCGGATCACGGACTCTGCCGCGACCACCCAGCCGACCCGGAGCCCGGGCGCAAGCGTCTTTGAGAAGGAGCCGCAATAGAGCGTGCGGGTCTTTTCGATATCTCCGCCATTGCGCGCGATGTCGAGCGCCAGGATCGGGGCGACGCCCTCGCCATCATAACGCAGCGACTGGTAGGCCGCATCCTCGATGACGGCGATATCGAGTTCGTCAGCGAGGTCGAGCACCCATTCGCGCGCCGCAAGCGGCATGGTTTCGCCGGTCGGATTGGAGTATTCTGGAACGCAATAGGCAAATTTCACCCGTCCACCGGCTTTCGACGCAGCATCGTGGTAGGTTGACGTCTCACGGTTGGACATCGGCGTGAGCCGGTCATAAGCGGGTTCGTAGGCATTGAATGCGCCGAGGGCGCCGAGATAGGTGGGCCAGGTGACCAGCGCGGTATCCTTCGGCGACAGGAAGATCTTGCCGAGATAGTCGAGCACCTGCTGCGAGCCCGAGGTGATGAGCACGTTCTCCGCCCGGCAATCGATTCCGAGAGTCTTCATCTCGCCGACGATCCAGTCGCGTAGCGGCCTGTAGCCTTCGCTGACCGAATATTGCAACGCCGTCGACGCCTGGTCGCCCGACAGCACCTTCGCATAGGCCGCGGTCACCGCCTCGGTCGGAAACAACGCCGCGTCCGGGATACCGCCTGCGAAGGAAATGATGTCGGGCTGTTCGAGCAGTTTGAGCAGTTCGCGGATTTCAGACGCCTTCATCCGGTTCGCGCGTGTCGCGAAGACCTGATCCCAGTCCATGGTATTTCCTCAGCTTTTGTTATCCGTGCATCTCATCATGGAAACGCAACAACGTCAACATTGCTGACCTATTTTTCCGCGTCCATCCATCCGCGGGACGGCAAGCGCGGCCTTGCCCATTGGCAGGGGTCAATGCGCCTTGAACTCGCCCACGATGTCGAGGATTACGTCCAGTCCCTGGAAGGATGACGGCAATTTGTCCGCCGCCGCTTCCGTCGCGACCTGGACACTGATCGCGGGAGCATCGGCTGCCTTGTTCAAGCCGATTCCGATGCCCACCACCTCATCGACGCCGGCAAATTGCCTTTCGAATTCCTTCTGGATTTCGATCGCTTCGTCAAAGGCATTCTTGTCGAGAGGCATGGACGTTCCTCACACCGGCACCACCCCGAGTTGGGAGAAGACGGAGGATATAGGATTGCCGCCGGTGATTCCAAGATTTCCGTTCCCGCCGGACTGGGATCCGGCAAACAGAAGCGCGACCGGAGCCCCCGACGTGTCGGCAATCATGGACCCGCTGTCGCCAGCTCTGGAGAAGGGTGCAGCCGCCCCCGGCATCGATTCGAACAGAACCTGGCCATCGAAGCGCGCGACGCCGAGCGGGCCCATGTTGACGGTGTAGTTGTTGACATTGATGGCGCGAACCACGCCCCTGGTGTGTCCCGTGGTCCTGCCGGTCTTCATGACATTGAGGCCGGGAAGCACGACCGCGCTCGCATCCGGGCGGAACGTTCCTGCCGCTATCGGAGGATTGCTGGCATCCCAGATATTTCTCGAATCAAGGTCGATGCCGTTGGCAAGTTCGGCGAAGGCGGCATCGACGGCATTGGTGGCGCCACCAAACAGGATCGGAATGAAATTCGAAAGTCGCGCGATGACATCGCGCGGGTGCCGCCCTCCATCCCCGCCGGCTGCCTGGATGATATCGGTACCGAGCGGAATCGAATTGACACCGGCCAGGACATGATTGTTGGACACAATGCCGCTCCTGCCGTTTGCGGAAGATCTCGCGATGAGGCCCAGTGTGCCGCTGTAGCCTACGCCAGCCGGCGAGACGCTGGCGCCCATCCTGACGGGGCGGTGGCGCGTCTGCATCCAGAGAGGCTGTTGCCGACCGATATAGACAACGTCGACTTCGCCTCTCGCGATCGTCGCGATCCGGTCAATCACCGCGCTTTTCAGGAAGCGCTGGTTCTGCACGAGCACCGCCAGCCTGACGTCGGTTTCGGAGGTTCCGGCCGCGGTGCCGAGTGCGACGTCCTCCTCCATCCTGCGCCCCCGCTTCGCCTTGCGGGCACGTAGTGGATCGAGCAGCAGCCGATCGACGAACATCGAGGCTGCACCGATTGCCGTGTCGGACAAGGCACTGGCCATGATCGGCAGTTCCTCGAACCCGAGTATTTCCCGAAACACCTGAGACTGAACTTCCTCGATTGACTCCAGTCGCATGGCGGTCCCCCTCTCATGATTGGCCCATCTCCTTTGCACGCGCCCGGCAGCTTTTCCACGAACGATATGCAACCATAAGAAGAATTCGAAAGGCCCAACACCCGCCCCGATTTTCGGCGCCGCGCCGCCCACCTCTCATGCAACCTGAGGCGATAACGCTGGCCGGTTGCCACTAATTAAGAATTGCAGAACCTATTTTTGGCATAGATGGACGACGCGAAGGCTGGAGGCGCCTGAAATGCGATGACGGGCATGTGGGATCAATATGCTGGCAATATCGCTTTCGTCGGCATGGCGATTGCGATCTGGGCACATCTGTCGATCTGGTTCGGTCGAAAGAGCGCGCAGCGTACGCGCACATATTTCAGCGTGATGTTCGGTCTTGCCGCTGGCACCACGGCAATCGGCTCAATCCTGCTCGCCGTGGAAGCGAGCCCGGGCATATTCGTGGACCTTCGCCACGCACCCCTGGCGCTGGCGGCGCTGTTCGGTGGGCCGGCAGCCGCGCTTGTTTCAGGTGCAATGGTCGTGGCCATGCGGGTATGGGTCGGCGGCGCCGGCATGTTCGATGGCCTGGCAACCGTCGCCATGATCGCGGCGATCGGACTGGCGGTGAACACGGGCATGCGCAAGCGTCAGCCCCGGATCCTCGATCTCTTCCTGACAACGGCCGGGCTTGGCGCAGTGCTTGCGGTGGCTCTCATGGTGTTGCCGACGATCGCGGCGGCCGACCTTCTGCGGCTGGCGGGGCCCGAACTGATCCTGCTCAATTGCGGCGCGACATTCCTCGGCGGGCTGATCCTGTTCATGACCCGGCGCACCGAACTCGAGCGCAGCATTCTGGAGACCGCATTTTCCCAGTCTCCGGACTTCATCTATGTCAAGGATCGCAATAGCCGCTTTCTCACCGTCAACGACAACATGGCAAAGCTCTATGACGCCGGCAGCGCCGGCGCCCTGGTCGGCCGATCCGATTTCGACGTCATGCCGCGCGGCCAGGCAGAGCAGATCTTCCTCGCGGAGCAGGAGATGATGCGGGCAGGCGGGCAGATCGTCGACTCGTTCGAACAGATCAACCAGCGCTTTCTTCTCGCCTCCAAGGTCCCTCTTAGGGACCGTGAAGGCCGCATCGTGGGCCTCGCCGGCGTAACGCGCGACATCACCGAGCGAACGACGCTCGAGAACGAACTGCGCGAAAGCAAGAACCTGCTGGCGCTGGCCATGGCCGGCATGTCCGACGGATTTGCAATGTTCGGACGCGACGGCCGCCTGATCTTCTGCAACGAGCAGTATCGCGCCGCCTTCCCGCTATCGGCCGACACGCGCGTGCCCGGCATGCACATGCGGGACATCCTGCGGCGGGTCGCCGAAACGCGCGAACGCGCCCAGTTGCCGGAGGGTTCGGTCGAGGACTGGATCAATGCCGGTGCGGACGCGCTTCACACCAGCAAGGACGAGGAAGTCGAACTGTACAACGGCGACTGGCGCAGCATACGCACGCGCCAGACCGATGACGGCACGGTCATGATCGTCGTCTCCGACATCACGGCCAACAAGCATGCCGAAACCGCCCTGAGGATCGCCGCCGAGCAACTGCGCAACCTGGCGGACACCGACGGGCTGACGGGCGTCCTGAACCGCCGGGCCTTCGACGAGGCCTTCTTGCGCGAGGCCGCAAGCAGCGCTCGCGACGGGACGCCGCTCAGCGTGCTGATGATCGATATCGACTGGTTCAAGGCCTACAACGACACGTATGGCCATCCCGCCGGCGACGAGTGCCTGCGCCAGGTCAGCCGGTGCCTGCTGGACGGCATCAGGCGGTCGGGCGACTTGGTTGCCCGCTATGGCGGGGAAGAATTCGTCGTGTTGCTTCCAGCCGGCGATGCACGGCAGGCAAGGATGGTGGCGGATCAGGTATCCGCCCGGCTGGTCGAACGTGCCCTGGTTCATTCCGGCAGTCCGCTCGGTCACCTCACGGTCAGCATCGGCATGGCGACGGGGCAAGGCCCGGCGTTGCGCGCCAATTCCAGTCTCCTGCTCGCCACCGCCGATGGCGCGCTCTACGACGCCAAGGCACAGGGCCGCAACCGTGCCGCCGAACGGGAATTCGTTTCGGGCAGCACCGCGCTCGCTGGCTGATCAAAAGGCAAAGGAAAGGGCGGGGAACATCTCCCCCGCCCTCATTCGACGATCGAAAAGTCCTGCTTGGCAGGCCGATCAGTTGACCGACTTGTCGACCAGCTTGTTCTTGCCGATCCAGGGCATCATGCCGCGCAGCTTGGCGCCGACTTCCTCGATCTGGTGGTTGTCGTTCATGCGACGGATACCCTTGAAGCGCGATGCGCCAGCGCGGTATTCCTGCATCCAGTCGGAGGTGAACTTGCCGGTCTGGATGTCCTTGAGGACGCGCTTCATCTCGGCCTTGGTTTCGGCGGTGATGATACGCGGACCCGAAACATATTCGCCCCACTCGGCCGTGTTGGAGATCGAGTAGTTCATGTTGGCGATGCCGCCTTCATAGATCAGGTCGACGATCAGCTTCACTTCGTGCAGGCATTCGAAATAAGCCATTTCCGGTGCATAGCCGGCTTCGGTCAGCGTTTCGAAACCGGCGCGGATCAGTTCGACGAGGCCGCCGCAGAGAACGACCTGCTCGCCGAACAGGTCGGTTTCGCATTCTTCGCGGAAATTGGTCTCGATGATGCCCGAACGGCCACCGCCGACGCCGCACGCATAGGACAGCGCGACTTCAAGCGCATTGCCGGATGCGTTCTGGTGAACGGCGACCAGGCATGGCACGCCGCCGCCCTTCTGGTATTCGCCGCGCACGGTGTGGCCGGGGCCCTTCGGTGCGATCATGACGACGTCGAGCGAGTCCTTCGGCTCGATCAGGCCGAAATGGATGTTGAGGCCGTGGGCGAATGCGATCGCCGCGCCATCGCGGATGTTGGCGGCAATGTCGGCCTTGTAGATGTCGGCCTGCAACTCGTCCGGCGTCGCCATCATCAGGAGGTCGCCCCACTTGGCGGCATCGGCGACGGTCATGACCTTGAAGCCATCGGCTTCGGCCTTCTTGATGGTCGGCGAACCGGCCTTGAGCGCGATCACCACGTTGGCGGCGCCCGAGTCCTTGAGGTTCAGCGCGTGGCGCGCGGCCCTGCGAGCCGTAGCCGACGATGACCACGTTCTTCGCCTTGATGAGATTGAGATCGGCATCACGATCGTAGTAGACGCGCATTTTCTGGTCCTTCCCTTGTGCTGTCTTTTCTGTGTGCTGTGTTTTCTGCGTAGCGGCCCTGAAACTGTCTTCAGCCCGCCACGCCCTTCCCCGTGCCGAAGAGCGTCAGGAAAGCGTTGACCGCCTTCTCCGCCCGCCGGCCGAATTCCTTCCTGGTCGCGGAAATGTCTTCCCCGAGCATCATGCGGACATGCAGGTCGCGCACGATCAGGCCATATAGCGTTTCGTAGGCCTCGTTGGCATCGTCAAATGCGATCAGGCCTGCACGCTTGGCAGATATCAGCAGCGCAGTCGCGCGGCGGCCGATCTGGCGTCGACCACGCTCCAGCAGCATCTCGCCGAGTTGCGACGATTCACGGCTCGCCTGTCCGATTGCCAGCCGATTGAGCGCGAGCGACACGTCTCCGGACAGCACATCGAGCAGACCGTTGGCAAATTCCGTCAGCAGTTTCTCGAGCCCGCTGCGGTTGAGATTGGCGAGCGCGCCGTCACCCGTGCGGACCTTCGAGGCCTGATAGGCGATCATCGCCTCCATCAGGCCATCGCGATCGCCGAACCACTTGTAGAGGCTTTCCTTGGAACAATTCGCAGCGCGCGCGACGCCGGCTGTCGTCAGCGCCTTTTCGCCGCCGGAGACGAGCAAGCGCAGGGCCTCCTCGAGCACCGCATTCTGGCGGGGCGAAAAGCTCTCAGGTCCCGGACTTTCAAGCGTGTGTAGCATACTAGCACCCTCAGTACCGTACGGTACGGTTCGCACTTTATGCCCCTGCTGTTGCGACCTGTCAAGTGGCCGGTGGCGCCGCCCCGCCCGCAATAGCGGTTTGCCGCCCCGGAGGCAACCGGCCCGGCATCTGTCATTCGTTGCACCGTTCCATTAACCCACGGTTAACCATGAGTTTTTTACCAATTGTTCGTCGATGTCATCTCGCCGAATGACCGCTGGCGGCCAATATTTCAGGCCAACGACATGCCCTTTTTTCAAAAATTTGATTAAGCACGGTTTCGCAAATGACGAGCATCATAACCAATACTGCCGCGATCTCTACCATCGCGCATCTAAGGGACATCAACGACGGCTTGCTGTCCAGCCAGACCCGGGCATCCAGCGGATACCGGGTCGGCACCTCCGCCGACAATGCAGCTTACTGGTCGATTGCCACGACGATGCGCAGCGACAACCGCTCGCTGTCCGCAGTCGAGGACGCCCTGGGCCTCGGCGCGGCGATGGTCGATACCGCGACGACCGGCTTCAAATCCGCCATTGATGTCATGGACGACATCAAGTCACGTCTCGTGGCCGGCCGGGAGCCCGGCGTTGACCGCAACAAGATCAATGCTGAAATCACCGAACTGAAAGCGCAGCTCGGCACCATCGCCGATGCCGCGAGCTTCAACGGTGAGAACTGGCTAAAGCACCGCGACACGGACCAGCCCTGGCTCAAGCAGCCGATCCAGATCGTCGCGTCCGTGTCTCGCAACAGCAATGTTTTCGCAGTTGAAACATTGCATTACGAGCGCCAGGCCAGCACCTTCGCCGACAAGCAGATCATCAACGCCCTGGTCGACGACTCCGCTCAGACGCATGGCGAATACGGGATACTCACCTCAGAGGCCTATGCGGTGGACCTCGGGCTAACCACCGGTTACGTGATGGTCCAAGGCTCTGGCACGAACTCCGTCCCGAACGGAGCGCCTGTGCTGCCGCGGGTCGAAATCAGCATATCGAGCGCCACGACCGATCAGGAAATCGAGGACATGATATCGGTCACCGACGCCATGCTGATGGACATGACGACGACCGCCACCGTGCTCGGCACCGCCGGTGCCCGCATCGGCCGTCAGGAGAATTTCGTCGCCGATCTCAGGGACACGATCGACCGCGGCGTCGGCCGCCTCGTCGATGCCGACATGACCCAGGAGTCGGCCAAGCTCAAAGCGCTGACGACCCAACAGAGCCTCGGCACCTCCGCGCTTTCGATCGCCAACCAGCACGCCAGCAACATCATGACGCTCTACCAGAACTGAGAATGACACAGGCTGTCGGAGGCGCGATCCCTAATACGGATGCGCCTTCACCCAGTCGACAAAGGCCCGGAGCGGCGCCGGCATGTGGCGCCGGCTCGGGTAATAGAGAAACGGGCCCGAAAACGGCTGTTGCCAGTCCGGCAGCACCTCGACCAGTTCCCCGCTTTCGATATGCTCACGCACGAAGTCGTGGAAAGTCCCGACGATGCCGAGCCCACCCCGGGCGGCGGCAAGCTCGAGTTCCATGGCGGTCGCGATTACAGTTTCCGGCGGGTTGATGCGGATCGTCTCTCCATTGCGCTCGAATTCCCAGTTGTTCAGCCGCCCGCTGTCGAAGCGATGCCTGATGCAGCGATGGGTCATCAACTCGCTGGGATGATGCGGAACTCCATGTTCCGCGAGATAGTCCGGCGACGCCGCAGCGCAGAAGCGCTGCGTTCGTGGACCGATCGGGATCGCGATCATGTCGAGGTCAAGGCTCTCGTCATAGCGGACGCCCGCGTCGAACCCTGCGGCAAAGACATCGATAAACGTGTCATGCGCCGCCACTTCCATGATGATTCCGGGATGGGCCTTCAGAAACGGCACCACGATCGGCGGCAGAAAGAACCGGGCAACGATCGTCGGTGCGTTGATCCTCAGTCGTCCCGCCGGACCGTCATCCGAACCCTTCACCGTATCGAGCACCGTTGCAAGATCGGACAGCATCGGCGCCAGCCGTTCGAGCAGCCTCTCGCCGGCATCGGTCGGGGTGACGCTGCGCGTCGTGCGATTGAGAAGTCTCGTGCCGAGCTTCGCCTCAAGTCGCCGCACGGCCTCGCTGAGAGCCGAGGCGGACACTCCCCGCAACGCGGCGGCCCCGCGATAGCTGCGCGCCGCCGCGACGCTGGCGAAGGCTTCGAGATCGGCAAGTGGCAGCTCGCTCATTGTACCAATTTCCGCACGGGTCGTTCAGCTTGTCCTGGATTATCGCACAAACCGTCGAGGAGTAGAAGGGCTTCATCCTCAAAGGGAAATAAAGGAGCACCCCATGAAAAATGTTCAACTCGGAAAGACCGGCCCACAGGTCTCCGCCTTCGGCCTTGGCTGCATGGGCATGTCGGGCATGTATGGTCCCGCCGATCGCGCCGAGAGCATCGCCACGATCCACGCTGCGATGGAGGCTGGCGTCACGCTGCTCGACACCGGCGATTTCTACGGCATGGGCCACAACGAACTTCTGATCGCGGAGGCCCTGAAGGGCAAGGACCGTGATCGCGTCCAGTTGAGCGTCAAGTTCGGCGCCCAGCGCGATCCGGCCGCAGGCTGGATCGGCTATGACGCGCGGCCGGCGGCGGTGAAGACCTGGCTCGCCTATACGCTTGTCCGCCTCGGCGTCGACCATATCGACATCTACCGCCCGGCGCGTCTCGATCCCAATGTCCCGATCGAGGACACGATCGGCGCCATCGCGGACATGGTCAAGGCCGGCTATGTCAGGCATATCGGGCTTTCGGAAGTCGGCCCGGAGACCATCCGTCGCGCCGCCGCCGTGCATCCGATCGTTGACCTGCAGATCGAATATTCCCTGATGTCGCGCGGCATCGAGACGGAGATACTCCCGACCACCCGGGAACTCGGCATCGGCATCACCGCCTATGGCGTCCTGTCGCGGGGACTTCTCAGCGGCAGCAAGCCCAGCGGCGCCACCGACTTCCGTACCCATGGCCCGCGCTTCCAGGGCGACAACCTCACCCGCAATGAAGCCCTCGCCGCAGCGCTTCAAACGGTGGCCCGGTCCAGGGGCATGACGGCCTCGCAGGCGGCCATCGCCTGGGTCGCGGCGCAGGGTTCCGACATCGTGCCGCTGGTCGGCGCCCGCAAGCGCCACCAGCTCGCCGAATCGATCAAGGCGTTCGACCTCTCCCTCACCCGGGAAGACCTCGCCATCCTCGAAGCAGCAGTGCCGAAAGATTCAGTCGCCGGAGGGCGCTATCCCGACGCACAGCTCGCCCATCTCGACAGCGAGAAAAGCCACGCGGCCTGATCGCGCCACGGTCCGCCCTCACGCCAGGCAGGGAGGGCGGACCGCATGACATCATCGCCCCGGTGCGCCGGACCTCTATCGCGCATGGCCGACAGGCATGCCCGTATCCGCCTTCATCACTTCCATCGAAATCGAGGCGGACATGTCGAACAGTTCCACCTTCCGGATGATCGCCTTGTAGACCAGGTCGTAATGCTCGGCACGCGGCAGCAGGATCTTGAGCAGATAATCGTAGTTTCCCGTCAGGCGATGGGCCTCGACGACCTCGGGGATATCGGCGATCGCCTTGCGGAAACTCTCTACCCACTCTTCAGCGTGACGCGTGGTCTTGATCAGAGCGAAGACGATGGTAGGCACGCCCATCACCTCGCGGTCGAGCACCGCGACACGCCGCAGAATATAGCCCTGGCTCTCCAGCCGCGCGATACGACGCGAGCAGGCCGAGATCGACAGCGCGACCCGCTCTGCGATTTCACCGACCGGCGTCGACGCATTGATTTGCAACAGCGCGAGAATTTTCCGGTCACGATCGTCGAGCATTGGCTATTCCTTGCAAATTTTCTGCGCAATATTTCGCATCCGCGACCGAAATTTGCAACTTGGCTGCCAGCGGCGTAAAATTCGCAAACACACGCCGCCGAACGCATGCAATAGTCCCATCATCGAGACACAGGGATGACACGGATGAAAACCATCGGCCTGATCGGCGGCATGAGCTTCGAGAGCACCACCGTTTACTACGAACTGCTGAACCGTATGGCACGTGAAAGACTGGGCGGCCTCGCCTCCGCCGAACTGCTGCTGCATTCGGTGAACTTCGCCGAGATCGCGGCGCTGCAGGCAGCAAACCGCTGGGCCGACGCCGCGGACAGGCTCGCCAGCATCGCACGGCGCCTCGAACAGGCCGGTGCCGATTGCATCCTCATCTGCACCAACACGATGCACAAGGTGGCGCCCGAGGTGCGTGCGGCGATCACTGTCCCCCTCATCGACATCGTCGACGAAACGGCCGTGGCACTGAAGGCGGCCGGCGCCAGGCGGCCGCTGCTGGTCGCGACCCGCTACACGATGGAGGACGGCTTCTACCACCGCCAGATGGCCGATCACGGCATCGACGTCATGGTGGCGCCCAAGCAATCGCGCGACCGCATCCACTCGATCATCTTCGACGAACTCTGCAAGGGCAAGGTCCTCGACAGTTCACGGTCGGAAATGCTTTCCATCGTCGATGCAGCCAGGGCCGATGGCGCCGACTCGGTCGTCCTCGGCTGCACGGAAATCTGCCTTCTGGTCGATCCGGAGAGCTTGCCTCTCCCGGGCTTCGACTCGACCCGCATCCATTGCGTCTCGGCAGCCCGTTTTGCGATTGGCGACACGGTGGAAATTGCCGGCCGGAAGCGATATGCGTGACCACGCAAGGTCACGTTTGACAACGCATGGCCGGCGACCGCCCAACACCCGGAGGCCCCCCAGTGAAGAGACTTGCCCTCACCTCGATCGTGATAACGATGCTCTCGGCACTCCATGCGCATGCGGCGGAGAACCGCTGCGGCTGGGTCGAAAACCCGACGCCGGGCAACTGGTGGCTGACCGATGCCGACGGCCAGTGGTCCATCATGACCCAGGGTGGCCACGAGGCGGCCGGCATGGACTTGATCGGCGACATCTCGGCGGGCGACTATGTCGCCACCAACGGCAATTACGGCCATGCCTGCGGCTGCATGCAGGTCGATACCGACGGACAGTCCGCCATCGCCAGGATCATGTCATTCCGTCAGTTGCCGCTCGCCAAGTGCGAGAACGACGCCTCCCTGCCCGCGCCGGGCTGAACCGGGCCGTCGACCGTGCCCGCCTCCGCCGAGCGCACCAGAACCGCGATTTCCGTTCGGTAGCGGCTCGGATCATCCACATGCCGGGGCGACACATGAAAGATCTTGAGCCGGCATCCATAGGCGATGCCACCGGCCATGTCTCTCGCATCGAGGTCGACCCCGGTATACTCCGCCCATCCCGGCAGCATCGCGCTGACCTCGTCGAGCTTTTCATAGGGGCCGGTCCATTCGGTCGTCATGAAAGTGCCGGCGGGCAGCACGCCCGATCGCACGGGGCCAGCGCCGGCATGAAGGCGCCCCGTGAAATAGCCGAACTCCATGTCCATGTCGCCGTCACGCCCGATGGACAGGTAGCGCATGAAGCCGGGACCCGCATCGTCGATCCCGCGACTGGCGATGAAATCCCGCAGTTCCGCGAAGAACAGGGTTGCCTGGCGGCGCAGGTTGCGACGCGACAACTGTGAGCGCATCGACAGGTATGGCTGTTTCTTGCGACGCACTTTCAAAGGCAGAGTCAGCATGTCCGGAGCCCCAATCCCCGTATAGACCTAAGGAAATGTTTCGTAATTATGATTTATGATCAGGTTTCTTACAGCGTTGTTCCACAAAAGAAAAGCCGTCCCTGCCGTTGTTTTTACGGCTACGCGCTGTCCTCCTGCCAGTCATGCTCGATCACACCTGCGGAGGCAAACGGATCGAGAAGCGTCCCGGCAACAATCGACGCCAGAATGCGCGGCGCCGGCGGCACCTTGGCGAGGCTGGAGACGACCTGATCCCGAATGAAGGCAAGCGCGGCGGAATCCCCCTGGTAGAACGGGGTGAACATCCGCGACAGAAGCTGGAACAGCCGCACATGATACCTGCGGGCGCGACAATAGGCGTCGATGGCGGCGTCCATGTCACGATGTTGCGAGAGGTGAAGCGACAGCGCCGCAGCATCGAGCAGCGCCATGTTGGCCCCCTGCCCGAGTTGCGGGCTCGTGCTGTGGGCGGCATCGCCGATGAACACCACCCGGCCACACGCGGGTCGCCGCAGCGTCCGGTGCTGATAGCGAGCCAACGTCAAACTGTCCCAACTCCCGATCTCGTCGAGCATCGCCGCCGTCTCCGGCCAGTATCGGATGACCTGCGCCTTCCATGCCGCGAGGCCTGACCCCAATACCGCCTCGGCGCCGTCGATCCTCTGGCTCCAGAAAAACGCAATCTTGTCGCGCCCTTCAGCCGAAAGCCGGCCAACCGGCAACACGCCGATCATCACGCTGGCCTTGTCGTAACGTTGGACGAGCGCGTTGCGCTCGTAAGCCATCGCGTTCGCGTCCAGTGTCGCCCAGAAGGCGCCATAATCGAGTTGTCGCGACCGATCGTCGCCGCACAATTGCGACACGACCGCCGACCGCGCGCCACTGGCATCGATGACAAGCCCGTAGGGACCGACCTCAGACCCGTCTGAAAAACGCAGAACCGGTCGGCCCTCGACATCGCGCACTCCACTCACCATCCGTCCGGCCGCGATTGGTATTCCCGAGGAGGCCACAGCATCGTGCAAGGTCGAAAACAGCGCCGCCCGCTGGACCGCCAGGCCGAACCGCCCGCGGGAACCGGAATCGTAGCGGACATCCAGCACGGCCCGGCCCGTTCGAACATCGGTGCCCCAGAGACGGTCTATGCGATGCCCGAGTCCGCGGATCCGATCGTAGAGGCCGAGCATGTGGAGAACGGAAAGGCCGGTCGGCTGCAATATTAGCCCCGAACCGACAGGCTCCGGCACTGCAAACCGCTCGAAAACTTCGACGTCACGGCCGGACCGCGCCAGCATCAGGGCCATCGCCAGGCCGGCCGGACCGGCACCGCAGATTGCGATCTTTTCCATCTTGCCCGCCCGTGATCCGGACGACGCGGATCAGATGTTTTCGCCCAGGGCGCGCCGGAAGCGCCGCACCGTCTCCGCCATGCCATATTCGAGGGCGTCGGCTGTCAAGCCATGGCCGATCGAAACCTCGGCCAGATCAGGTATGTGGCGGCACAGCAGCGGCAGATTCGCAACGGTCAGATCATGTCCGGCATTGACGCCCAGGCCAAGGGCAATCGCATGCCTCGCCGTAGTGCCGAGCACATCGGCCCACGCCTCGGCCTCAGACGGATTGTCGTGGCAGCCACCGAACGGGCCGGTATAGAGCTCGACCCGGTCCGCACCCGCCCGTCTTGCCGCTTCGATCTGGGGCGCTCCGGCATCGCCGTCAGCGAAGAGAGAGACACGCATCCCACCCGCCCTGAGACGAGCGTTGATCGTCTGGAGCATACCCTCATGGGCAATGAAGTCCCAGCCGTGGTCCGAAGTCGCCTGCGCCGGATCGTCGGGCACCAGCGTGACCTGGTCGGGCCGGTGTGCCTCGACCAGTTGGAGGAAGTCCTCGGTCGGATACCCTTCGATATTGAACTCGCGTCCGGGGAATTCTGACAGGATCAGGGCCTTGAGCTCGGGGACATCACTGAAGCGCACATGCCGCTGATCCGGCCGCGGATGGATGGTCAGGCCCCCGGCTCCCGCAGCCAGTGCGATGCGGCCGAAATCGACCACGCTCGGCCACGGCAGGTCTCGCCGGTTGCGCAGCATGGCGATGGCGTTGAGGTTGACGGAGAGCTTGGCGGGCATGATCGATCCGTGATGCGTGTAGGCTGATCACTACCCGATCATGGATTTTCCCGCCACCGACAAATGCTGAACCATCGATGCAAATGCCTGATGGATCGGCGAAAGCTTGGCTGGAGCTTTCGGCGGGCCGCATCTGACCCATTTATCACAAGAAATGAGGATACAGCGCGGTGGTTTTTGCCTATAAGGAGAGTTGTGTTGCTCGGGGGGTCTTCGTCGGTTTGCCGGCAAGTTCGGGCGAAATGATCGAAAGCGCCGTTCAATCTGGCCTGAGACGAGGAGAGTGCCGCAAAGGCACCAGTGTCAAGACGTCGGGCCCGCCGCTTTGGGCCGCATCTTGCATCCTCAGGTTTTGCATGACGCGGCCACTGCTGGTTGGAGCAATTACCGGGGTGCGGCAAGAATGCAGGCTGAGTACAATTCCTACGTGACAGGGACCGCGGCCGGATCGGCGATCCGGTACTTTCCGGTCTTCGCCATCCAGCAGAAGCTTCCCGCCGAGCCGGTCGGCATTGCCGACATGGCCAACATCTTCGGCGTGACGCACAGGACGCTGCACTTCTACGAGGAAAAGAAGCTGCTGCGCGCGGACCGCATGGGCGCGATGCGGATATACGGGCCGCTCCAGGTCAAGATCATGGCCTTGATCAATCTCTGCCGCGAGACCGGCATGGCGATAGCCCAGATCCAGGATCTGTTCGCGGCACTCGAAGGCGCTCGTTCGCAGGTCGAGGCCGACACGATCCTTCTGAGCGCCCTTGCCGCTCGCAAGCGCGAACTGGTCAGCAGCGAGTCGCTGATCCGCCGGCAGATGCAGCAGGTCAACCAGCTTCTGGACCACGCCTCGGCCGGGCTCGACGAGTCCAACGACAACGACAAACACCCGCCCTTCCTCAGCGAATTCGAATTCGCCTGTCTGAGCCTGATGTCGGAGGGTTATACACCTCTCCGCATCAGCAATGTCACCGGCCGCGCCGTCGACGAAATATTGTCGACCGAGACCGCGATTATCCGCAAGTTCGGCTCGACAAACCGCTTCCAGGCCGTGGCCAAGGCGGTGCTGCTCGGCCTGATCGGCGACTGAGGACTATTTGACGATCGTGATCGTCTCGGCGGCGCGCGTGATCGCGGTGTAGAGCCAGCGCTCGCGGGTGTCGCGGAAAGCCCAGCTCTCGTCGAAAAGCACGACATTGTTCCATTGTGAGCCCTGCGCCTTGTGCACGGTCAGCGCATAGCCGTAGTCGAACTCGTCATAGCGCTTGCGCATCGACCAGGGCAGTTCGCCATCGACGTCCTCGAACGCCGCCTTGAGCAGCTTGATCTTGGCAGCACCCCGATCCATGTCGTCGTCCTCGGGCCGTACCAGCAGGTTGATCCCGGGCTTGGCGGTTTCCTTCGACGACGACATGACCTGCCAGAGCGAGCCGTTGAGCAGGCCCTTGACCTGGTCGTTCCTGAGGCAGACCAGCTTGTCGCCGGCGGCCGGATAGCCCGTCGGAAAGCCCTTGAGCTCGCGAAGGCGCAGATTGTAGCGCTTGCGGGTCTTGTTGGTACCGACCAGCACCTGGTCGGCGCCGAGCACCATCTCCTGGGTCACGTCGTTCCTGCCGATCACCTGCGCCGTGCCGTAGTCGCCATGCATGATCTCGCGGCCTTCCCGCACATGCATGGCCAGCTGGATGATCGGGTTGTCCTTGGCCTGCCGGTGGATCTCGGTGAGCAGGTAGTCCGGCTCCTGTTCGGTGAAGAAGCCGCCGCCCGAAACCGGCGGCAGCTGGCCGGGATCGCCGAGGACGAGAACCTTGGTGCCGAAGCTGAGCAGGTCCTTGCCGAGCGCCTCATCGACCATCGAGCATTCGTCGATGACGATCAGCTTGGCCTTGGCGACAGGGCTCTGGCGGTTGATCGAGAACATCGGCGCGACGGAGGTCTTGCCGGTCACTTCGTCCTCGACCTCCTCCTCGCCCTTCGGCCGATAGATTAGCGAATGGATTGTCCGGGCATTCGAGGCCCCGCGCGAGCGCAGCACCTGCGCCGCCTTGCCGGTGAAGGCGGCAAACAGCACGTCGCCATCCACTTCTTCGGCGAAATGCCGGGCGAGCGTCGTCTTGCCGGTGCCGGCATAGCCGAACAGCCGGAACACCTGGCTCTTCGGCTCCTTCAGCCAGCGCGAAACCGCCCGGAGCGCCTCATCCTGTTGGGTGGAAAACTGCATGGCCGGACTTGGCAGGATTCGGGCGCGAAAGGCAATGTGTCATTGGTCGCCTTCCCGTGATTGCTCGTCGACCACTGTGAACACCGAAAGCTTGTTGCCCACGGGATCGCGCAGATAGGCCACGTAGAATGTCGGGCTATAATTACTGCGGGTGCCGGGCGCACCCTCGTCGCTGCCGCCGGCAACAAGCCCCGCGGCATGCACTTCCCGGACCGTCGTCGCATCCGGCGCACGGAATGCCGGCATCATGCCATTGCCCGGCGTGGCGGACTGACCATCGAACGGCTCCATGACATCCACCGTCCCCGGTCCGTTGTCCCGATCCGCCACCCCTTCGAGGGAATACTGGGCATAACCTTTGGCGTCGCGCCTGCTGTATCCCAGCGGAGTGAGGATTGCGTCGTAGAACCGGGAGGACACGGCCAAGTCATTGGCTCCGATCGTCAGATAGCTCAGCATGGTGTCTCTCCGCAAATTCGGAACATAATACGAACATTCCGCGGGGCGCGCCAGCCTGCCGTTCAACTATTTCAACATCGGCCAGAGGCTGACGACCAACAGCACTGCCATCGTAATGTTGAACCACTTCAGCCGCACCGGATGCGACAGCCAGTCCCGGAGCAATGCGCCGAAGGCCGCCCACCCGCCCTGGCAGGGCAGCGCCAGCACGATGAAGGCGAAGGACACAAGCAGCACGCTGAAGACGAGGTTGGTGGGATCGGCAAAGGCCGCCATGGCGGATACGGCCATGACCCAGGCCTTCGGATTGACCCACTGGAAGCTTGCCGCCGCCAGGATCGTCATCGGCTTGCCGGTATTCCTGCCATCGCCGAGCGAGCGGGAGGTTCCGATCGACCACGCGATCCAGAGAAGGTAGAGGCCGCCCGCCACCTTGAGGGCGAGATAGACGCTGGGGAAGGACTGGAACAGGGCGCCAAGCCCGAAGCCGACGGCGATCAACACGCTTGCGAAACCCAGCTCGATGCCGATCATATGCGGTATCGTTCGCCTG
This sequence comes from Rhizobium sp., assembly GCA_019739215.1. Lineage (GTDB taxonomy): Bacteria > Pseudomonadota > Alphaproteobacteria > Rhizobiales > Rhizobiaceae > Rhizobium_E. Next base: position 34,660 of record JAHHDR010000036.1, on the reverse strand, counting down.
AGTCCGAAATTGACGCCGGATGACAGTAGCATCATGTTGTTCGGCCCCGGCGTGATCGAGGTCGTGAAGGCAAACAGGACGAGGGACAGGAAGACTTCGAGCGACATGGGCTCCTCCGATAGGTCAATACTATTGACCTATGCCGGATGCGTCCAATGAATTGCCCTGAAGCGCGCACCACGCAGTTTGATAAGACATGTCCCGTCGCTCCACGCATCGCGCCGGACAGCGGCGGCGCTTGCCCGCACGCGCCGCCAAACCTATCTTCCTGCCGAAGAGGAGCATCAGATCATGACCGCAAAAGCCATCCCAACCGTCACCATGCCCGGTGGCACCCGGGTTCCCGCCCTCGGCCAGGGCACATGGATGATGGGCGAGCAGGAATCCGAGGCCGCCCGCGAGATGGACAGCCTCAAGGCGGGCATCGATCGCGGCATGACACTGGTCGACACGGCGGAAATGTATGCCGAGGGCGGCGCCGAGCGGATCGTGGCCGGCGCGATCGAGGGGCGCCGCGACAAGGTCTATCTCGTCTCGAAGCTCTATCCCTGGAATGCGAGCCGCCGCGGCACGATCGACGCCTGTCGTCGCAGCCTCGACCGGCTCAGGGCCGACCACATCGACCTCTACCTGCTGCACTGGCGCGGCGAACATCCGCTGGCCGAGACGGTGGCAGCCTTCGAGCAACTGAAGTCGGAGGGGCTGATCGGCGCCTGGGGCGTCTCGAATTTCGACACTGACGACATGGAGGATCTGGTCGCCGTCCCCGATGGCGGCAATGTCGCCGCCAACCAGATCCTCTACAATCTCAACCGCCGCGGGCCCGAATTCGACCTCATGCCATGGTGCCGCGCCCGCAATATCCCGATCATGGCCTATTCGCCGGTCGACCAGGGCGCGCTCACCGCCAATGCCGGGCTCATCCACCTCGCCAAGGCCTGTCAGGCGACGGCGGCACAGGTCGCGCTGGCCTTTCTGATCCGCCAGGGCAATGTCATCGCCATCCCCAAGACATCGAGCATCCACCGCGTCGAGGAAAATCGAGCCGCCGCCGAACTGGTCATCAGCGACGAAGACTGGCAGACACTCGATCGCCTCTTTCCACCGCCGAAACGAAAGGTGCCGCTGGAAATGATCTGATGTCCAGCGGCACCGACCGATAGCAATTCTATGTCACATGCCCTGCGGACCGCGGTTCATCGCCGCGATGCCGGTGCGGCAGACTTCGTTGAGGCCGAGCGGCTGCATGATGGCGATGAACTGGTCGATCTTCGACGATTTGCCTGTTATCTCGAACACGAAGTGACCCACCGTCGCGTCGATCACCTTGGCATGGAACGCTTCCGCGAGCCGCAGCGCTTCGACGCGCTGGTCGCCCGAACCCGACACCTTGACCAGGGCAAGCTCGCGCTCGATCGGCCGCTCCTGGCCGAATTCCCGCGCCCGCACCGTCAGGTCGACGACCCGGTGCACCGGCACGATGCGCTCGAGCTGCGCCTTGATCTGCTCGAGCACATGCGGCGTGCCGCGAGTCACAACCGTGATGCGCGACAGGTGCGAGGCATGCTCGGTTTCCGACACTGTCAGGCTCTCGATATTGTAGCCCCGCCCCGAGAACAGGCCGATGACGCGGGCAAGGACGCCCGGCTCGTTGTCGACGAGCACCGAGAGCGTATGGCTCTCGGCGATCTCCGTTTCCTTCTGGATGAAATAGGCCGAACCGGTCGGCTGTAGGTGCTTGTTCATTGGTGGTGTTTCCCGATCCCGAGTTCTTTAGACGAGCTGGCGGCCTTTGGCGTCGATCGCGTTGGCGACGGCCTCGTCCGTGGCTTCGTCCGGCAGCAGCATCTCGTTATGCGCCTTGCCCGACGGAATCATCGGGAAGCAGTTGGCGAGATTGGCGACGCGGCAGTCGAACAGCACCGGCTTCTTGACGTCGATCATCTCCTGGATGGCGTCGTCGAGCTCGTCCGGCTTTTCGCAGCGGATGCCGTGACCGCCATAGGCTTCCGCCAGCTTGACGAAATCGGGCATCGCCTCGGTATAGGAATTCGACAGCCGGTTGCCATGCAGCAGCTGCTGCCACTGGCGCACCATGCCCATATACTGGTTGTTGAGGATGAAGATCTTGATCGGCGCGTTATACTGCACCGCGCAGCTCATCTCCTGCATCGTCATCTGGACCGAGGCGTCGCCGGCGATGTCGATGACCAGCGCGTCCGGATGGGCGATCTGTACGCCAAGAGCCGCCGGCAGGCCGTAGCCCATCGTGCCGAGACCACCCGAGGTCATCCAGCGGTTCGGCTCGTCGAACTGATAGAGCTGCGCCGCCCACATCTGGTGCTGGCCGACTTCCGTCGTGATGTAGGTATCGTGATCCTTGGTCAGCGCATAGAGCCGCTCGATCGCATATTGCGGCATGATCACGTCCTTGCTCGGCTTGTAGGCAAAGGAGTTGCGCGCACGCCACTTGTTGATCTGCGTCCACCAATCGTTGAGACGCGCCTTCTCGGCCGTCCGGGCATTGGCACGCCAGACCCGCAGCATGTCCTCGAGCACCGAGGCGCTGTCACCGACGATCTTGACGTCGACCCGGACGGTCTTGTTGATCGAGGACGGATCGATATCGATATGGATCTTCTTCGAGTTCGGCGAGAACGCATTGATCCGGCCGGTGATGCGGTCGTCGAAACGCGCGCCGACGCAGAGCATGACGTCGCAGTCATGCATCGCCATGTTGGCCTCGTAGGAGCCGTGCATGCCGAGCATGCCGAGCCAGTTCGAACCGGAGGCCGGATAGGCGCCGAGGCCCATCAGCGTCGAGGTGATCGGAAAGCCCGTGAGTTCGACGAGTTCGCGCAACAGCTTGGTAGCGACGGGCCCGGAATTGATGACGCCGCCGCCGGAATAGATGATGCCGCGCTTGGCACCGGCCATCATCGCGACGGCCTTCTCGATCTCGCTCATCTCGCCCTGGATGCGCGGCTGGTAATGCGCTTCCATCGGCACGTTGTCGGGGGCCTGATAGGTGCCCTTGGCGAACTGGACGTCCTTGGGGATATCGATCAGGACGGGGCCCGGCCGGCCTGACTGGGCGATGCGGAAGGCTTCGTGAATGATCTTGGCGAGTTGGTTGACATCCTTGACCAGCCAGTTGTGCTTGGTGCAGGGCCGGGTGATGCCGACGGTATCGCATTCCTGGAAGGCATCCGACCCGATGAGCGACGACGGAACCTGGCCGGTGATGCAGACCAGCGGAATTGAATCCATCAGCGCGTCCTGGAGCGGCGTCACCGCATTGGTCGCGCCCGGGCCGGAAGTCACCAGCATGACGCCGACCTTGCCGGTGGAGCGGGCATAGCCTTCAGCCGCGTGGCCTGCGCCCTGCTCGTGGCGGACGAGAATGTGCTCGATCTCCTCCTGCTGGAAGATCTCGTCATAGATCGGCAGCACGGCGCCGCCGGGATAGCCGAACAGGTGCTTGACACCATTGTCCTTCAGCGCCTGCAGAACGATCTCCGCGCCCGTCATCTGGTTGTCTGGATTTTCCGCCATCTTTTGGTTCCTTCCCTTTGGCCGTCGCGATTATCAAGTTTCAAGGCATAAAAAAAGGCCCCCTGGAGGAGCCTCGATCTGCGCATGGGTGGCTATCGCCGGATGGTTACACCATCCTGCCCATGCGCACGCCTACTACGAGAATAATTGCAAAGTTTTTCATGGCGCGCAGCATTAAAGGCAAAGCCCTCAAACGTCAATTGCAAAAGAAACATCGCGTTGAAGCCTGTTTCAGAGGAAATTATTGTTGATTACTTCGAACCTTGACGCAAATACGTTATCGTCGTCATTGGACATACGTTAAACTTAAAGCCTGGGAGTGGGGCATGCATGACTAGTATCGAGGAGGTCATTGGACGGATATACGAAGCGGCGCTCGTACCCGGACAATGGAAAGAGGCTCTCGATCATCTCGCTGCACTTGCAGAGTGCTCGGGCGGGCTGCTTGTTTCGGCGCGAGACCACATTCCCAACCGCACTATGCTGACAGACAATGTTGCTGAGCTCGACGACATAGCAACGCGGGAGGGATGGTGGCAAAGAAATACTCGCGGTCAGCGCCTCCTGACCCTGTCGCAGAACGAATTTCACTCTGACGCCGATCATTTTTCCTTCGAGGACATGTCGCGTGACCCCGTATACCGCGATCTTCTCTGGCCTCTCGGCTGGGGCTATGCAGCAGCGAGCCATATCGCCATCCCGAATGGCGACACACTGATCCTCTCTTTCGAGCGCATGCGGAACGAGGGGCCGGTTCCCCGGCAGGCTGTGGCACGGCTCACCGCCCTTCGGCCGCATATAGCACGTTCGGCATTGCTCGCATCACGCCTGTCCTTCGAAAGCGTCAGAAGCGCCAATGAGGCCTTTGGCAAGACCGGCCTCCCCTCTGCCGCCATCAACATCCAGGGCCGGGTGGTCGACAGCAACGACCTGTTCAATGCGCGTTTCGAGGATGCCGTCGGCGCCTCCGAACGCCTGCGGCTATGCAGCCCGGAAAGCAACCGCATTCTGGAGGAATGCCTCGCCGCCCTGAAGTCTGGCAGTGCCGCAACGGCGCTGGCAAGCCGTTCCATCGCCCTGCCGCGGAGCGAGACCACCCCTCCCGCCGTTCTGCACCTCGTTCCCGTCGAGGGCTTTGCTCGCGACATCTTCGCCACCGCAGCCTATTTCGTCATCCTGACGCCGCTCGACATCACGCGACTGGCACCGATCGACCTCATCCAGGGCCTCTTCGACCTCACCGCCATGGAGGCACGGGTCGCCCGCACGCTCGCCGCCGGCAGCGATATCGGCAGCACGGCCGGAAGCTTCGGCATATCCCGCGAGACCGTACGTGCGCATCTCAAGAGCATTTTCGCCAAGACCGGCTTTTCCCGCCAGTCGGACCTCGCCGCGGCCATCTCGCTTGTCAGAACGATAGAGTGACCCCATCTATGCTCCTGAGAGGCCAGATGCCTCAAGGGAACCGTTCGGATACATGGCGAAAGTCAATCATCATCTCCCCAGCGACTGCCGGCCGATAGCGCAAATCCTCGCGCGTGTCGGTGACAAGTGGTCGATCCTGCTTCTCAATGTCCTGGGAGACGAGACGATGCGCTTCAAGGACCTGCACCGGGCGATGCATGGAATTTCGCAGCGCATGCTGACGGTCACGTTGCGCAATCTGGAGCGGGATGGTCTGATCTCGCGCACCGTTTATCCCACGATTCCTCCGAAGGTGGAGTACCGCCTTTCGGATCGTGGCCGCTCGCTCCGTTGCGCAATTGTGCCGCTTGCCCAGTGGGTGACTGACAATCGGCCAGGGATAGAAGAGGCTCAGCGCCGATTTGATGATGAAATCAGCCCAGAAAGCTAAGGCGCTGATAACATGGAGGTTAGCCACTTACCTCGATGTGCGCAACATATGAAAAAGTGCCGTCTTGCGGCGATTATCGGTTACGCCTAGTTCTTTGCTTACCATTCGTAAGCAAAGGAGAATGCAATGTTGGATACACCCCGGATCGGCGTCATTGTCGGAACCACACGCGAAAACCGTTTCGCCGATGCCCCGCTCGACTGGCTGATGGCGATCGCCCGCAAGCGCACGGACGCCCGCTTCGAGACCGTCGACCTTCGTGACTATCCGATGCCGTTTTTCGAGGAGCAGGGCTCGCCCTTTTACGTGCCTCCGGCAAACGAAGTGGCGAAGGCGTGGGGCGAGAAGATCGCCAGCCTCGACGGGTATATTTTCATTACTGCAGAGTACAACCATTCGATCAGCGGCGTGCTGAAGAATGCACTCGACTACGTCTATGCGGAGTTCAACCGCAAGCCTGCCACCTTTCTTTCCTATGGCGGCGCCGGTGGCACCCGTGCCGTCGAGCACCTTCGGCATATTCTCGCCGAGTTGCAGGTCGCAAGCCTGAAGTGGAATGTCACGGTCGGCATGACCGAAATGCTCGGCATCATGCGAGAAGGCAAGACGATGGCCGACTACCCCTACCTCGTCGAATCCGCTGACAAGATGCTGGACGATCTGGTCTGGTGGACGGCAACGCTCCGCGATGGCCGTCAGGGACAGGCGCGGATCGCAGCCTGAGACAGAAGGGGCCGGGAAGCATGGCGGATGCTTCCCGGCCCTCCGTCTATGGCGCCGTGGAGATCGGGCGGCCACCATGGGAGCTGGCAATGCCACCGGAGCGGCATGCCTTCGCCAGCTTAGAGCCGACCCTGCAGAATTCTGGCAGCATCGGCCGCGCGTTTGTTGGATACCAACTGGTCGGTGTTGCATCGAGCTTCAGCGTGGCCGGCCTCTCCTGTACCAATCCCACACGATGTGCCGAAATGGCTTGTTAACCCGGGTCTGGTAGCGTTCGGCTTCTGCGCGTTCCGGAGTACTGCGTTGTTCAGCAGAGATTTGCAAAATTCGCCTGCGGCGGGCGTTCAGGAACGACGCGACGCCAGACAGCCCGAAGAACGTTTTATCGGCAATGTCGTGGCTTGCGACGGTGCGCATGCAACCATTGCCGCCTCGATCGGTTCGCTCGGAGACGCCGAGGTAGACCTCTGGTCCGTCGGCAGGCTGATCACCATTCTCGTCGGCAAGAACCGCGTGATCGCCCTCACCCGTTCAATGAAGACCTCATCGCCGCACTGGTCCGAAAATGCCGACAACAGCTTTCTCGTCGACCTGGAACTGCTGGGCGAAATCCGGGTCTTTGCCGATGGCTTTGAACAGTTTTCCACGGGCATATCGACCTATCCCTATCTCGGCGCCCGCGCCCACCAGATCCGGTCGTCCGACCTGATCAAGATCTACGATCGCGGATCGGTGCAGACCAGCGTCATCGGGAGGCTCAGCCAGGACGACACGATCGATGCCGGCGTCCATATACCGTCGATGCTGTCGAAGCATTTCGCGCTCGTCGGCTCCACCGGCGCCGGAAAGTCGACGGCTGTCTCGCTCCTGATGCACAAGGCGATCGAGAACGATCCCAAGCTTCGAATCCTGATCCTCGACCCCCACAACGAGTTCGCGGCCGCATTCCCCGACAAGGCCGTCGTGATCGATACCGACACGCTCGACCTTCCCTTCTGGCTCTTCCGTCTCGACGAGTTCGCCGAGGTCTTGTATCGGGGCCGGCCACCCGTGGCGGACGAACTCGACGCGCTGCGCGACCTCATCCCGGAGGCCAAACGCGCTTTCCGCGGACCGGAAGGCGGCGCCAGCCGGCGACAGAGCGAGCGCAACGGCTTTACCGCGGACACGCCGGTGCCTTACCGGGTGGCGGACCTGCTCGCGCTGATCGACGAACGCATCGGCAAGCTTGATGGACGCTCGGAAAAGCCCTACCTCCGAGCCCTGAAACAGCGATTGGTGGCCGCGATCAACGATCCGCGCTACCGTTTCATGTTCACCTCCAACACCATCAGCGACACGATCAACGAGACCATCTCGCAGATCTTCCGCATCCCGGGCGGCAACCGGCCGATCACCACGCTGCAGTTGGCGGGCATTCCCTCCGAGGTCGTCAACTCGGTCGCATCGGTTCTCTGCCGCATGGCATTCGAGATCTCGCTCTGGTCCAACGGCGCGGTTCATCTCCTCGTGGTCTGCGAGGAAGCGCACCGCTACGTTCCGTCCGACCCCAACCTCGGCTTCCTGCCGACACGGCAGGCCATCGCCCGCATCGCCAAGGAGGGCCGCAAATATGGCTGCTCTCTCGGCATCATCACCCAGCGCCCCGGCGAACTGGACCAGACGATCCTGTCGCAGTGCTCGACGATCTTCTCGATGCGGCTATCCAACGAGGTCGACCAGGACATCATTCGCAAGGCCATCCCCGGCTCGTCGGTTTCCGCGCTGAACTTCATCTCCTCGCTGGCGAACGGCGAAGCCATTGCATTCGGCGAGGCACTGCCGGTGCCGATGCGCCTGAAGTTCAACCGCGTCAGCGAAACAGCCCTGCCCCGCGCCAATGGCGCCGAGGTGCGCGACACCGCCGACGATCCGTCAAACATCAATCTCACCAGCGTCATCGAACGCATGCGCCAGGGCGGTGGCCCCGACATTTCCGACTTCCAGTCGCGCATATCGGCGGTCGAGGCCAACATCCAGGAAGCCGTCTTCACCACGAGCAGCCAGTTCGGTGACGATGAGCCGGTCTTCGCGCCCCGCACGGAGACAGGCGTCAATCTCGAACCCTACAACCCGGCGATGCTGCCGGGTCTTGCCCGGGCCGTGTCAGCCAACGACGACCCGCGGCACAGCAATCGCATCGACCGCTACGACGCATTGTTCAAGGGCTCCGCGCCGTCACTCAAGCCACAGCGTCCGAGCCACGATGAGGCGGCCAGTCACCCAGCAGGCCAAAGCTCTGGTCAAGCCTCTGGCCAGTCACTGCGCGAGCGCCTGCTCGCCCGGGCCCCCGGCTCAAGCCTGATCAAACGCTAGCGCCGGGCTGCGGCCCAAGACGCTTGTACATGAAGCTGCAGTCGTCGAAACGGTCTTCGGACACGTCGCGCGCATAACCCGGCACGATGCCGAACGTCACGTAGCCGAGCGAGGCGTAGAGTGGCTCGGCTTTGTCACCGGTTCGCGTGTCGAGCGTGATCAGGCTGCGCCCCTGATCGGCCGCCACTCGCTCGATCTCCATCATCAATGCCCGTGCGATGCCCCGGTTTCGGAACGCTGGATGGACCATCAGTTTGCGAATCTCGGCGCGATGAGGCTGGTTCGGCGGCATGTCGCAATCGAGTTGCACGGTGCCGGCGATCCTTCCCTCCACCCAGCTCACCAGCATCACCAGCTTGCCTCCATCCAGTGCCGGGCGCACCTTGTCGATCCAGAACCGGGCGGCATCCGATGGGGCATAGGGCAGGATGAAATTGATGCTCGCGCCGGCCATGACGCTAGCGTGCAGGATCTCGGTCAGCCCCGCCAGATGAGCCTCGACATCCTCGCTTGAAAATCGCGCGATCGCCGTCCGGTCCGTCATGTCCCACCTCACACCATGAAAAGAATGTAGCGCGCGCCCGAAAACGGCGGCGTTTCGAATTCCGTGCTGCCATGCAGCTGGTAGCGCAGGCAATCGCCCGCTGCCAGTTCGTGCCTGATATTGCCGATGGCCAGCGTCAACGCGCCCTCGACCAGGACGAGATGATGCTCTAGCCCGGGCTTGGAGGGTTGCGGATAGACGATGCGCGTGCCGGGACCGAGGCTGCACTCGATCACCTCGCCAGAGAGCGCCGCGTTGGGCGGCGACAGGGACCGGCGCTCGAACGCGATCTCCCGATCCCGCCAGACCCATTGCGCCTCGCGCCGGACCACCGGCTCAAATTCCTCTTCCGCCAGTCGCATGAGTCGCGACATCGTCAGTCCATAGGCAGCACAAAGCCGGCCGAGCACGCTCGCGGTCGGGCTGACCTCGGCATTCTCCATGCGGGACAGCGTCGCCCGGCTGACGCCGCTGCGTTTCGCGAGATCGTCGAGCGACCAGTTGCGTTCGGCCCGCAGCCCACGGAGCCGCGCCGCCAGTTGCATGTCGAGGCCGGAAGGAGGAGCGCTTGCTGATTCCATAAATGAGATTTATTCCCATATATGGAAATCCGTCAATCCGGATTTGTGTTCCGCTCCCAACTCTCGTCCAACTGGTTGCGGAACCAGGTCATCTGCCGCTTGGCATATTGCCGGGTCGCGGCCGATGCCTGGGAGATGACCTGCTCGCGCGTCAGCTCCCCACGCAGGAATGCCGCGACCTGCGGCACCCCGATCGCCTTCATGACGGGCAGATCCCTGGACAGCTCAAGCCGCAGAAGCGCCTCGACCTCCTCGATCGCACCGTGGTCGAACATGGCTGCGAAGCGCCGGTTGATCCTGTCATGCAGCACGGTTCGATCGGGCTGGACAATCAGCTTGCGTGCCCGCGTCGCGGCGACCAGCGCCTTGCCGGCACCTGTCTGAAACGACGCCAGCGAGCGCCCGGATGCCTCCATGATTTCCAGCGCCCTGACAATCCGCTGCCCGTCCGACGTGCTCAGCTGGTCCGCCATCTCTGGGTCGCGGGCGCCCAGTTCCGCATGAAGCGCCCAGGGTCCGTCTTCATCGAGACGGCGGCGCCACCTGGCGCGGATCTCCGCCGGCACCTCGGGCATGTCCGAGAGACCGCCTGCCAGCGCCTTGAAATAGAGACCCGTCCCCCCGACGAAGATGGGAAGCTTGCCCCGGGACCTGATGTCCCCGAGGACGCCTTCCACGGCGCGCAGCCACTCGCCCGTGGAGAAGGCCTGACCGGCTGGAATGGTCCCGTAGAGATGGTGGCGTATGCCGCCCATCTCGGCGACATCGGGACGCGCGGTCAGGACCCGGAGCGTGTCATAGACCTGCATGGAATCGGCGTTGATCACCTCGCCGCCATGCGCCCGCGCAAGTTCAAGCGCCAGCGCGGACTTGCCGCTGGCGGTCGGGCCGGTTATCAGGATCGCATCCATTGTCGTCTCGGGAAAAGTATTCATGGCCCTCGTTGCCACGCTTGTCGCCAATCCGTCAAATCCGGTCCTGACCGCCAGGCTCGGCGAAGCCGCCGCCGCCGCCGTCGGGGGCCGTCCGCTCTATTGGCTGGCGGACGGCATTGCCTGCGATATTCCGCTCGCAGAAGACATGACCGCCGACCAGTATCTTGCGCTGCTGCGGGAGGCCATTGCCGGAGAGCCGGTCGACGTTGCGGTCCAGCAGGCTGAAACCCGTCGCAAGAAACTGCTGATCGCCGACATGGATTCGACGATGATCGGCCAGGAGTGCATTGACGAACTGGCGGCCGAGGTCGGTCTCAAGGATAGGGTGGCCGCGATCACCGCGCGCGCAATGAATGGCGAGATCGCCTTCGAGCCCGCGTTGCGCGAGCGCGTGGCATTGCTCAGGAACCTCGATACATCGGTCATCGGCCAGGTCATCGAAAGCCGCATCACCCTGACTTCAGGCGGCACCGAGCTTGTCCGCACGATGAAGGCGCGAGGCGCCTATACCGCCCTTGTCTCGGGCGGCTTCACCAGCTTCACGAGCCGCGTGGCGGCCATGATCGGCTTCGACGAGCATCGTGCGAACACGCTGCTCGAGCAGGACGGCAGGCTCGTCGGCGAAGTCGCGGAGCCGATCCTCGGCAGGCAGGCCAAGGTCGATGCGCTGAACGAGATCGCCACCCGCCTTGGCATCACCCCCGCCGATGCCATCGCCGTGGGCGACGGCGCCAACGACCTCGGAATGCTGCATCTCGCCGGCTCCGGCGTCGCCCTTCATGCCAAGCCGGCAGTGGCGGCTGAAGCCGATATCCGCATCGACCACGGCGACCTCACGGCCCTGCTCTATCTCCAGGGTTACCGCAAGTCGGACTTCGTGTCGTGAACGACGCCACGCGGGATTTCCATCGCCGCCGCATCGGCGAGATGGTGGTGACCGCGATCTTCGATGGCATGGTTGAAATCTCGCTCGACGCGGCCACGAACATCTCCCAAGCGGAGGCACGTGGCCTGCAGGACCGGGATCTCCGACCCTATCCGCCGATGCTGCCGACATCCTTCTTCGCCGTGTCCATGGGCGAAGACTCGATCCTCATCGACGCCGGCGGTGCGCCGCACCTCGATCCGGAACTCGGCCTCGGCCGCGCCAGCCTCCTCGCGGCCGGCCTGGGTCCGGACCGCATCCGCACCGTGCTCATGACGCACCTGCATACCGATCACTATGGTGGATTGATCTTGCCCGATGGCACGGCCGCGTTCCCGAATGCCGAACTGGTTATGCATGGCCGGGAACATGCGGCGCGCTATGGTGGCACCGAACTGCCACCGGACTATATGCGGCACGCTCTGGAGCCCTATGCCGATCGTATCCGTCTTATCGAGGCGGGCCAAGCATTCCCCGGCATCGAGGCCGTGTTTCTGCCCGGTCATACCGCGGGTCATATCGGCTGGCGCCTCCGATCAGCCGGCGAGCAACTACTGATCTGGGGCGATGTCGTCCATCTCCCGTCGATCCAGTTCCGGCACCCGGAGGTGTCGATGAGCTATGATATAGACCGGGAGCAGTCTGCCGCCAGTCGTCAGCACGTCTTCGCCCAGGCGGCGCGCGATGGCCATCTCGTCGCCGGCATGCATCTCGACTTTCCGTGCTTCGGCCATGTCGATGCCTCGGAGATCGGCTATCGTTGGATCCCCGAACCAGTCAGCAAGACGCCGTGACGACTTGCGCCCGGCGAGCCTATTCTATCGGCACAGCAACCAGCCGGAGTTCGCCCTTCTGGTTGGCGACCATCAGATAGGCGTTGCGGCGATCGTCCTTCCTGAGTTCCTGGATCTTGTCGGCGACGTCCTCCGGCGATTCCATGAAGCTCTGGGCAACTTCGACGATCACGTCACCCTTGCGGATACCCTTCTCATGCGCTGCGGTGTTCGTCGGCACATCGAGGATCAGCACGCCCTCCACGCTCTCCGGAATGGAGAATTCCTTGCGGTTCTCCGCTGTCAGAGGCGATAGCGTCAACCCCATCGTTTCGGCGGCGGTCACCGGCTTGTCCGCCGGCTCCTTGTCGTCGGGAGCGACCGGATCCAGGCCCTGTGGCTTGGCCAGGCCGTTATTGTCGAGTTGCTCCGCAAGTTTCTCGGCGTCGCTCTTCTTTTCATCCTCGACCTGGCGGGCCAGCGTGACCTTGAGCGTCATCTGCTGCCCGTTTCGGATCACCACGACATCGAGCGGCTTGTCGATCGGGCTCTCTGCCACGACACGCGGAAGGTCGCGCATCTCGACGATCTCCGTGCCGTCGAAACGAAGCACGACATCACCCGACAGGATCGGTCCGCTTTCCACCGGCCCGCCCTTGACAACACCCGAGACCAGCGCGCCGCGCGGCGTGGCAAGCTTGAGGCCGGCGATCATGTCCTCGGTCACTGGCTGGATCCGCACACCGAGCCAGCCGCGGCGCACCTCGCCGAACTCCTTGAGTTGGGCGACGACATGCGAGGCAAGCTCGGTCGGCACGGCAAAGCCGATACCGACGGATCCACCGCCGGAGGGCGAGTAGATCGCGGTGTTGACGCCGATGACCTCGCCCAGCATGTTGAACAGGGGGCCGCCGGAATTGCCCCGGTTGATCGCGGCATCCGTCTGAAGGAAATTGTCATACGGCCCGGCATTGAGATTGCGGTTTCGGGCCGAGACGATTCCGACCGAGACCGATCCGCCAAGTCCGAAGGGATTTCCGATCGCCATCACCCAGTCGCCGATCCGCATCAGGCGCGAATCACCCCAGGGCACGGCCTTGAGCGGCGTCTTCGGCTCGACCTTCAGCAGAGCGATGTCCGTCTTCGTGTCCGTTCCGACCAGCTTGGCGGTCAGCTTGGAGCCGTTGGCGAAGTTGACAACGATCTCTGACGCGCCTTCGATGACATGGTTGTTGGTGACGATATAGCCTGTCGGATCCACGACGAAGCCCGAACCGAGCGAGCTGACCTTGCGCGCGGTGTTGGACCCCTCGTTGTTGCGGTTCTTGAAATAATCCTCGAACAGGTCCTGGAACGGCGCGTCCTTCGGCAGGGTAGGCGACGGAACCCCGTCGTCACCCTCGGCCTTGGCATTCTGGGTGATGGAGATGTTCACCACGGAATCCATCAGGCCCTCGGCAAGGTCCGAGACGGAGTCGGGCCCGTGCTGGGTCTTGTGGCCGGTCGCCTGGGGCGCGTCCTGTGCCACCGCTGGCATGGACATGGCAGGCATCAGCGCAATGCCGAGCGCAATGACCCCGATCTGGCCGGACAGCTTCCTCATGCGCAACGCCCTTTCAATCTCTGTTCAGCCGCGGATCAGCCAAATGCCGAACACGCCGATTCCCATGGCGATGATACCGCCGATCCGCAACTGGCTCTCAGGAAAATCGGGCAGGATGGCGGCAAGTCCCTTCACAAAAGAGGGAGCCGCTGCATAGAGCAGCCCCTCGATGATCAGGAAGAACGCCACGCCTGCCAGAAAGTCGGTCATTACGGCTGGGCAGGCACCGCCTCTGTGGTAGCAGGCTTGGTCGCGAGATTCGGAACTTCACTGTTGAAATACTGGAAGAACTCCGAGTTCGGCGACAGAACCATGGTGGAATCGCCCTGACCCAGCGCCTGCGTATAGGCCGTCATCGAGCGATAGAAGGCATAGAACTCTGAATCCCTCGTGAAAGCCTCACCGAAGATCCGGTTGCGCTCGCCTTCGCCCTCGCCTCGCAGGATCTGACCATCCTTCTGTGCCGCGGCGATGATCTCGATACGGCCGCGATCCGCGATGGCCCGACGACGCTGAGCGCCTTCGTTGCCGCGTGCGCGGATGGCTTCCGCCTCGGCCAGACGTTCGGCCTTCATGCGGTCATAGGTCTGCTGCGACACTTCCTTGGTCAGGTCGGTGCGGCGAATGCGGACATCGGTGATCGACAGTCCGAGCGATTCCGCATCCCTGGTGATGTCAGAGCGGACCTCCTGCATCATCGAAGCGCGCTCCTTGGACAGCGCGGATTCGAAGCCGCGCAGACCGTAGACCCGGCGCAGGGCCGAATCGAGACGGGTACGAAGCCGAGACTCCGCCTGTGCCACGTCACCCGCCGCGATTTCGCGGAACAGGCGGGCGTTGGTGATGCGGTAGACCACGAAGGCATCCACCTCGTAGAACTTGCCGCCCGACACCTGCACGCGCATGTTGTCGAGGTCGAGCCGCAGTTCCTGGTTCGAGACATACTGGACGCGATCGGCATCAAGGAACGCGAAGGGCAGCTTGAAATAGATGCCCGGATCGGTCTTCACGTCGGTGATCTGACCGAAGCGAATGACGATCGCCTGCTGCCGCTGGTTCACGACAAAGAACGACGAATAGATGAGGAAGAGCAGCACCAGAACGGCGCCGCCAGCAAGTGCGATACGGTTGCTCATTTCTGTGCTCCCTCGGTGTTTTCCTTCGGCTTGACGAGATCGTTCAGCGGAAGGAGCGGCAGCACGCCGTTGGCATTGGTGTCGGAATCGGTGATCACCTTCTTGGAGGCACCCAGCACCTTTTCCATGGTTTCAAGATAGAGGCGCTTGCGGGTGATGTCCGGCGCCTTCACATACTGCTCGTAGACGCTGAGGAACCGCTGCGATTCACCGAGCGCCTCCTGCACGATCTGGTTCTTGTAAGCCGCGGCAGCTTCGCGGATCTGCGCGGCCTGACCGTTCGCCTCACCGCGGATCTTGTTGGCATACTGGTTGGCCTGCTCGAGCATCTTGTCTTCGTCCTGCTCGGCGCGCTGCACCTCGTCGAAGGCGCTCGACACTTCGCGCGGCGGCGACACGTCTTCGATCGAAACCGTGTTCACGGAAACGCCGGCCTTGTAGAGATCCATCGTTGCCTGGAGTGCGTCCTTGACCTCGAGCGCGATCGCCTGGCGATTGTCGCGGAAGATGTCCTGCGCCGGACGCCGACCGACCACTTCGCGCATCACCGAATCGGCGACCTGCGTCAGCGTCCTGCCGGGCTCGGCGACGTTATAGATGTAGGAACGTGGATCGTTGACCGAGAAAAGGACCGAGAACTCGACATTGACGATGTTCTGGTCGCCAGTGAGCATCAGGCCTTCGCTCTGCTGCCCGCCCGTGGTGGTTCCGATCTTCTGCTGCTGTTCGTTCACATTGACAAGCTGCACATTTTCGATCGGCCACAGCATGAAATGCAGGCCGGGGCCGGAAATGTCTTCCTTCGGCTTGCCGAAGAGCGTCTCGACGCCGCGCTCGTCCGGCTGCACGGTATAGACCGCCTGGGTGGCCCAGAAGGCCAGCAGAAGAAGCAGGCCGATGATGACCACGCCGCCGTTGATGCCGCCCGGCATGAAGCGCTTCAGCCGTTCCTGGCTGCGGCGGATGATCTCGTCCAGGTCGGGTGGGCCGCCATTGTTTCGCGGACGGTTCGGTCCCTGGCCCCAAGGCCCCTGGTTCTTTCCTCCGCCATTGCCGCCGCCGCCCCATGGGCCGCCGCCGCCATTCTGATTACTCCAGGGCATCCATACCTCTTGCGTGTAAATCCGAGCCGGGGAGTTGGCCTCCCCCGCTATCCCGGAACCGTTATAGGTATCCCGCCATGGGGTTTCAACGGAAAGCGCCCGTGATCATCGCCTTTTGATCAAAATATGTCGGCCTTACCGGCTTCTGCGCCGATAGGTGACGAACCGGGTCGGATAATCGTCCTTTTCGCCTGCCGGCACCGCTTCCACGGGTCCCGGAACCCAGACATCCGGATCGATCGCGGGGAAGACGGTATCACCGTCGATCTCGGCCTCGATATGGGTCACGTGAAGAATCGTGGCCCGATCCATCGCTTCACGATACACGACGCCGCCGCCGATCACCGCGATTTCCCGGGCT
Organism: Rhizobium sp.; assembly: GCA_019739215.1. Taxonomy (GTDB): domain Bacteria; phylum Pseudomonadota; class Alphaproteobacteria; order Rhizobiales; family Rhizobiaceae; genus Rhizobium_E. The sequence goes on along the minus strand of JAHHDR010000036.1, from coordinate 18,211 downwards.
CCGAGCCTGCCCGCCTCGTCACCCGCCCGGGTGAGTGCATCGTCGAGCGAATGGGAAATGATGACGCCCTCGGCCTTGAAATCACGATTGCGTGTGATGACGATGTTCGGCCGCCCCGGCAGCGGCTTGCCGATGGAATCATAGCAGACCCGTCCCATGACCACGGGCTTGCCCATCGTGAGCGCCTTGAACCGCCGAAGGTCGGTCGACAGCCGCCAGGGCAGGTCGCCGTCCCGCCCGATGACATTGTTGCGCGTCACCGCCACGATGAGGGAAATATCCATCGTCACACCGCGACCGGCGCCCTGATGCTCTGGTCGGCCTCATAGCCCACCAGCTCGAAATCCTCGTAGGCGAATGAGAAGATATCCCTGACGTCCGGATTGAGTTTCATCACCGGCAACGTCTTCGGCGTCCGCGCCAGCTGCAGCTTCGCCTGCTCGAAATGGTTCGAGTAGAGATGCGCGTCGCCCAGCGTATGCACGAAATCCCCGGGCTTCAACCCGGTCACCTGCGCCACCATCATCGTCAGCAGCGCGTAGGCGGCGATATTGAAGGGCACGCCCAGGAACACGTCCGCCGACCGCTGGTAGAGCTGGCACGACAGCTTGCCGTCGGCAACATAGAACTGGAACAGGCAATGGCAGGGCGGCAGCGCCATCTCGTCGACCAGCGCGGGGTTCCATGCCGACACGATATGCCGGCGCGAATAGGGATTGGTCTTGATGCCCTCGATGAGGTTGCTAATCTGGTCGACCGTTCCGCCGTCCTGCCTCGGCCAGGATCGCCACTGCTGGCCGTAGACGGGACCCAGATCGCCGTTCGCATCCGCCCACTCGTCCCAGATGGTAACGCCGTTTTCCTGGAGATAACGGATATTGGTGTCGCCGCGAAGGAACCAGAGCAGCTCGTAGATGATCGAGCGCAGGTGCAGCTTCTTCGTCGTGGTGACGGGAAATCCCTCGGAGAGATCATACCGCATCTGGTATCCGAACACGCCGCGCGTGCCTGTCCCCGTCCGGTCGCCACGGTCCGTTCCATGCTCCAGCACATGGGCCAGCAGGTCGAGATATTGCTTCATGATGCGCCGCCTGAGATTCGTCGCCGGAATTATGCATCCCGCCACGCGGCATGAGAAGCCGTCGCCGCAAGTTTCCCCGGTCTTTTCGGGGCACGGGCTTTGCAAAGCCCGTCATACCACCTATATAGGGTCTGCCGGCTTGCCGGCTATGGTGATAAACGGACGGTGAAATAAACCCATTGGACCCGGGGGCGGTACCCGGCGCCTCCACCAGAAACCGTTGAGACGCAACGGCTTCTGATGGGGGCGAAATAGGATCGACAAGGGCGTAAAGATCGAACTTTTACCCGGCATTGTACCACCGTTATCGGGCTAAAATTGTAGTTGCAAATGACAACTATGCTGAAGCACGTCTCGCTGCTTAATCGCAGTGTGACACTTCAAATCAAGCCCTTGCGGGTAGCACCGTAAGGCGGGGTTCGAAGGCACCTGGCAACAGAAGCCTTCACTTTCTTCCACGACTGTTCACGTTTCTTGACGTCCCTGACACTTGGGGTGACGCAGGAAAGCCTTTGCCAAACATGCATAAAGTGGCATAGTTGGACCCAATTCATGGAAAAGAATACGGGAATCGACATGGTGCAGGACCATATCCGCTACGACATCTTGGCACAGGACGCGCTGCGCGGCGTCATCCGCAAGGTGCTGTCGGAAGTCGCAGCCACCGGCAGCCTGCCCGGCGACCATCACTTCTTCATCACCTTCCTCACCCAGGCGCCCGGCGTGCGGATCTCCCAGCATCTCAAGGCCAAGTATCCCGAGCAGATGACGATCGTCGTCCAGCACCAGTTCTGGGAACTCAAGGTGTTCGACGGCTATTTCGAGATCGGCCTCTCTTTCTCCGACAAGCCCGAAAAGCTGACCGTCCCCTTTGCATCGGTGCGCGGCTTCTATGACCCTTCGGTCAATTTCGAACTGGAATTCGACGTTGCCGCCGTGGAAGAGAACGCCGGCGCGGAGATCACGGCCTATCCCGAGCAGCAGACGGCTGAAGTGCAGGTCGTTTCGGTGGAGAATGCCGACACCGAGGCAAAACCCGCGGGCGGCGCCTCGATCGTCTCGCTCGATTCCTTCCGCAAGAAGAATTGAGCGGCGCCATGGCTGCCGACGTCATCAATCTCCGGCAGGCGCGCAAGCAGAAGGCGCGCGCGGAGAAGGGCCAGAAGGCTGCCGAAAACCGCGCCCAGTTTGGTCGTCCCAAGCACGAGAAAACCGTCACGCGCGCGCTGAAGGCCAAGGTCGAAAAGACGCTTGACCAGGGCAAGCTGGAAAAGCCGGACTAGCACGGCTCGCGCGGCATGGGATCGGCTTGGCCAGCGGAATGGCTAGCGCCTGCGGATCCCAAGCACACGCCCCACATATTTCGTCGGCGGCAGGGAGGAATGATAGCGCAGCATCGTCTGGATATCGCCCTGGATGGCGTCCGCCAGCCGCACCACCCTGGGTCCGGAGGGTCCGGCCAGATCGACATGCAGCAGCACGCTCTCCTGCGCTGCCGCCAGCCAGCCGTCGGCATGATAGAGTTCCAGGTAGACGTGCAGGCTCTTGGCGTCGGCGTCGATCAGTCGGAAGCTCGACCGAACCTCAGACCCGACCTTCAGTTCCCTGACATAGCTGATATGGCATTCTGCGGTCACCAGCGTCTTGTTCTCCGCCCGTCGATAGGCCTCGCCCAGGTTGAGGATATCCACTGCCGCTTCCGCCGACCGGTCGAAGATCAGCCCGTAATAGGCGACGTTGAGATGGTCGTTGTAATCGATCCATTCCGGAAGGACCGTCATCGCCGGGCAGATGACGGGCGTATCAAATGGTTTCGGATCGGACAACATCGACGGCGCACTCCCGGACTGGACAAGGCGTCCTATGTGGCAGATTAGTCTGCGTCGATCCAAACACAAGCTCTTGAGCAACACGCATTATCCTGGGACAGACATTATGGGAATTTCAAATCTTCGCCCCGGCCCACGCAACGAAGACGGACTGACATCGGCCACGGCTGTCCTGCGCCAGCGTTTCGGCGATCGCTTCCAGACCGGCGAGGCGATCCGCGCCCAGCACGCCCACACCACCACCTGGGTGCCGCCGCAAGTGCCCGACGGCGTGCTGTTCGTCGAGTCCAGGGAAGACGTGCAGATCGCCGTGAAGCTGGCGGCGGATTACCGCGTCCCCATCATCCCCTTCGGAACGGGTTCGTCTCTCGAAGGCCAGGTCAATGCGCCCTCCGGCGGCTTTTCGCTGGATTTCTCCCGCATGAACCGCGTCTTGGAAGTCAACCCCGAGGATCTCGACTGCACGGTGGAGCCGGGCATCACCCGGGAGGATCTCAACACCCACCTGCGCGATACCGGCCTGTTCTTCCCGATCGATCCCGGCGCCAATGCCTCGATCGGCGGCATGACCGCCACCCGCGCCTCTGGCACCAATGCCGTGCGCTACGGCACGATGAAGGACAATGTCCTGGCCGTCACCGCGGTTGTGGCCAGCGGCGAGGAAATCCGCACCGCCCGCCGCGCGCGGAAATCGTCGGCCGGATACGACCTGACCCGTCTCTTCGTCGGCAGCGAGGGCACGCTCGGCGTCCTGACCTCCGTAACGCTCAGGCTCCAGGGCATTCCCGAGGAGATCGCGGGGGGCTATTGCAACTTCCCGACCGTCCGGCAGGCCTGCGAGGCCGTCATCATGACGATCCAGCTCGCCATACCCGTCGCGCGCATCGAACTCATGAATACGCTCCAGGTCAGGGCCTGCAACGCCTATTCCGGGCTGTCGCTGCCGGAATCACCCTCGTTGTTCCTCGAGTTTCACGGCTCGCCGGCAGCGGTCGGCATGCAGTCCGAAGCCTTTGGCGAAATCGCCCGCGACAATGGCGGCGGCGACTTCATATGGTCCGCCAACCCCGACGAACGGGCCAAGATCTGGAAGGCCCGGCACAATGTCTACTGGTCGGCCAAGGCGCTCCGCCCCGGCGCGAGCGCCATCGCCACCGACGTCTGCGTGCCGATTTCCAGACTGGCCGAATGCGTCGCCGAGACGGAAGAGGACATCGCCGCCCACGGCCTGATCGCGCCGATAGTCGGCCATGCTGGCGACGGCAATTTCCACGTATCCATGGTCATCGACGACAAGGATCCGGCGGAAATCGCCGGGGCCGAGGCCTTTATCGAACGGCTCAACGCGCGAGCTCTGGCCATGGATGGTACCTGCACGGGCGAGCATGGCATCGGTCAGGGCAAGCAGGAATTCCTCGAAGCCGAACTGGGAGCCTCCGTCGACATCATGCGGCAGATCAAGAAGAGCCTGGACCCGTTGAACATCTTCAACCCGGGCAAGATCTTTTCGCTGGACTGATCGGGATTGGCCGTATTGACCGGGCGCCACGGATTGGCGCTTGCGCCCCCGGTCAAATTCCCTAACCTGTCGGCCTCATGCAAGGGAGTGAATCGTGCTTGGCCGCATATTCGTCGCCATGGGTGGCTTGCTCGCCGTAGCGCTTTTCGCTGCGCTGCTCGCGCCCTATTTCATCGACTGGACGGACTTCCGACGCGATTTCGAGATCCAGGCGAGCCGCATCATCGGCAAGAAGGTGGTCGTGCACGGCAAGGTCGACGCGCGCCTCCTGCCCTTTCCCTCCGTGACGATGAACGACGTGCGCGTCGGCGAAGACGGCACCGGCGAATCGATCGTCGCCGCCGAGAGCTTCTCGATGGAGACCGAACTGGCCCCCTTCCTCTCGGGTCAGGCGTTGATCTACAACATGCGCATCGATCGTCCGAAAGTTCGCCTCAAGCTTGCTGCCGATGGCTCGCTCGACTGGGTGCGCACTGGCACGCCCGAGATTCCCGCTTCCACCGTCATCCTCGAGCAGGTGACGATCGCGGGTGGAGACGTGATTTTCATCGACGAGCAGACGGGGCGCAACCGACGCCTGACCGACCTCGACATCGATCTGTCGGCCAAGACCCTGGCCGGTCCATGGCGTGCTGCCGGCAAGGGCGTGATCGATGGCCGCGCGGGCAGTTTCGTTCTCTCCACCTCCGTTCCCGACAAGGGCAAGGTCCCGCTCAAGCTCAGGCTTCTGCCGGACAACCCGTCTCTGGTGGCCGAACTGGAAGGTGTCATCGGGCTGGTCGAAGACCGGCCCGAATACGCGGGACGTTTCAACATTCGCGAGAAGTTCCGCAGCGAGACAGTCGCCAGCGACGCCACGGCTGACGGCACCAAGTCCACCGCGCCGCGCATCGCCGGCACTTTCGAACTCACCAACGACCGACTTCGTATCCCGGACTACGAGTTCAAGATGGGCGATCCCGCCGATCCCTATATCGTGACCGGCGAAGCCACGATCGATGCCGGCCGCAAGCCCGAATTTCTGTTGACCGCCAGCGGCCAGCAGGTCGACATGAGCCGCTTCGGCGCCAGCAGCGAAGGCACTGACGACATGGCGGCCATGCCCCTCGGCAGCCGCCTGCGGGCGTTCCTGGCGCTGGCCGCCGACATTCCTATTCCGGACCTGCCGGGCCGGGCGGACATCCGACTGCCGGCACTCGTCGCGGGCGACACGACGATCCGCGATATCCGGCTCAAGGTGACCCCGGCCGGGGATGGCTGGCAGGTCGAGGAAGCGGAGGCCCATCTGCCGGGCCGCACGACGCTCTCGGCCAAGGGCAAGCTCACCGTTATCGGTAAGCAGGCTTTCGTCGGAGACCTGCTCGTGGCCTCGAGCCAGCCCTCCGGCTTTGCGGAATGGGTGACGGGCGGTGTTCCCGATGCCATCCGCAGGCTCAAGACCGCAGGCTTCGAGGCAAAGGTCAACCTCACGCCGGAGCTGCAGCGTTTCGAGAATCTCGAAATCGCCTTCGGCCCGGCCAACCTGCGTGGCCGACTTGAACACGAACAGTCCCTGGGCGAGCCCCCCGCCCTCTCCGTCGACTTGAGCGGCAATGCCTTCGACCTGGAGACCATGCTGGCGCTCGGCGGCCTGATGACGGGCGAGGCAACCACGGCATCCCTCGCCGACCACCGCATCGCCGCCCGGCTCAAGGTCGACCGGTTCACGGCCTTCGGCCTCGACGCGGGAGGCCTGGACGCCGCCTTCTCGGTGGCAAACGGCGCGCTTGGCGACGTCCGGGCGACGATCAGGGATTTCTACGGTTCCAGCCTCGACATCAAGGGCGGCCTTGCCGACATGACCGGAACGCCCAAGGGCGGGGCCACAGTGAAACTGGTCTCGTCAGACCCAACCGATTTCTTCCGCCTGCTTGCCGACCGGCTGCCGCCGCATCCGGCCCTTTCTAGGCTGGCCGACAGTGCCGTCTACTATGCCGAAACCGAACTGGCCTTCGACCTCAAGCTCGGCCTCGGCGACTGGCCGGTCGAGGCGACGCTCTCGGGCACCTCGAACGGCAGCCGCATCTCGGCGAGACTGGCCAGCCAGACCACGGATCTCTTCGCGCCGGATGGACTGACGCTGGATGCCAGTATCGAGAATTCCAGGGCATGGGTCCTGCTCGGCCAGGCAGGCCTGCGCACCCTCGACATCGATGCCGACCAGGACGGGCTTCTGTCGCTCAAGATCGAGCATGCGGCCGACATCGATCCGCAGGTGGCGCTCGACTACTCGTCCGGCACCACAACAGTGAACATCGATGGCGCGGCGCACCTCACCCAGGCAGGCTTCCTCTCGGGCTCCTACAAGCTGACCGTCGACAGCGGCGACATCGCCCCTTACCTGATGATGACGGGCATTTCCCTTCCCGATCTCATGGACGGACTTTCGCTCAACGCCACCGCCAATCTCTATGCGTCCCCGGAAAGCGTCAATATCGACAGCCTGAGAGGCAGCGCCGACAACAACAATTTCAACGGCGTACTGGCGTATAATCGCAATGTGCCTGAGCCCCGCTTCGAGGGGCAGCTGACATTCGACACCGTTGATCTGGGCTGGCTGGCGGATTCCGTCTACGGGCCGGTTTCGGAGCCGCTGACCGGCCAGCTCTCGCGTATCGACATTCCAAAGAACGCCGGACTGCCGCTCAATGTCGACCTGCAACTGGCGGCGGGCAAGTTCCATCTCGGCGCGCTCGGCGACGTCAAGCAGTTCAACGGCAGGCTGCGCACGGCCCCCGGCAAGATCGAACTGGTCGACGCGTCGGGCCAACTCGCCGACGGCAATTTCAGCGGCCGGGCCGAACTCGGCAATCTCGACGGCAACGCCTTCCTGCGCACCCAGATGAAGGTGACCGGCGCGAGCCTCTCGACCGCCTTCTGGCTGCATGACGGCAAGCCGGTGGCTTCGGCATTGTCCAACCTCACATTCGCGCTCGACACCACGGGGCGAAGCGCGGTCGAGCTTCTCAAGGGCGCGACGGGGTCGGGCACGCTGTCCCTCTCGAACCTGTCGATCGCCGGCCTGCGCAGCAGCTCTTTCGCGGACGTCCTGCGGCTCGCCGACGGGATCGACGGCGAACTCAGCGAGAGCGCGCTGCGGCCCGGGATCGAAAGCAGCATCTTCGATGGCGCGACAAAGGTGGCGGCACTGGACATCCCGTTCAACATCGCGGGCGGGCGCCTACGCGCCGCCAATATCGCCGGCCAGAACGACGACATCGGCTTCAGCGCCGACGTCGATATCGGCCTGCTCGATGGCGACCTCGTTGCCGGTCTCGACATGGTGTTCAAACCCGGCGACGAGACCCTGGCCGGTGCCGAACCGGCGATCAGCCTCGACTGGGAGGGTCCGCTCGCCGCCCCCGCCCGCACCATGGACATCACCGCCCTCAACGGCTTCCTGTCCCTGCGTCGCTTCGAGCAGGAGAGGCGCCGTGTCGAAATCATGCAGGCCAATATTGCCGAGAAGCAAAGGCTGCGCCGCGAAGCCGCGCTCTACCGCGCGCTTGACGTCGAGCGGACGCGGCTTGAGCAACGGGCGCGAGACAACGAGCGCCTACTCATCGAGGCGCAGGAGGCTCTCAAGGCCCAGGCCCGTGCTGAGGAGGAGGCCAGGCGCAAGGCCGAGGCCGACAAGAAGCCGCCGGTCGACAAGGTGCCGGATGGCAACAGCATTCAGAGGCTCGACCTTTCGCCGGATGTCCTCAACCAATGAACGATACCCGGCCTTCGCCGCCACGGTCCGTGGACTTTGGACGACCGCCGGCGGCATGATCGATGACAAGCGAGGGAAGGGCATGACCACCAGCGAAAGCGATCCCCGGGTTGAGGCCTACATCGCAGGCGCAAGAACCTGGCGGGACGAATTCGTGGCGCTGCGAGCGATCATAGGCGATTGCGGGCTCAGCGAACAATTCAAGTGGGGCCACCCCTGCTATACGTTGGCCAACGCCAACATCGTGCTGATGCACGGCTTCCGGGACTATTGCGCAATCCTGTTCTTCAAGGGTGCGCTGATGAGGGACCCGGCCGGCATTCTCGTCCAGCAAACCGAAAATGTCCAGGCCGCGCGCCAGATCCGCTTCACCGCTGCCGACGAGATCGAGCGCATGGCCAACGTGCTGAAATCCTATGTCGAGGAGGCCGTCGCAGTCGAGAAGGCCGGCCTGAAGGTGGAATTGAGGAATACCGGCGATTTCCCCGTTCCCGAGGAGTTCCGGGAGTGGCTCGAGCGAATGCCGGATCTGCGATTGGCTTTCGATGTACTCACCCCGGGTCGGCAGCGCGCCTACCTGCTGCATTTTGCCGGCGCCAAGCAGGCCGCGACCCGGAACGCCCGCATCGACAAGAACATCCCGAACATCCTGGCCGGCAAGGGACTCGGCGAATAGCCTGCCGGCTCAGGGGTTCTCCGCGCCGTTTCTGGCCTGGGCATCGCGCAGAACGAACACCCTGAGAGCGGATGACAGGTTGTCGCTGTCGGCCCTCTGGTCATCGACATCAGCGATCAGCGACGCCAGGGACAGGCCTCGCCTTCCCGCGATATCCTTCAAGGCCGCAAGGAATTCGTCTTCCAGCGAAAAGCTTGTCCGGTGTCCGTGTAACGTGACGGATATCTTGCTGACCATGCCTATTGCGCGGCCTCGGGGATGAGTTCGTCCTCGAGGCTCGCCCTGTTGGAATTCGCCGCTTCCATCTCGCGCTGCAGGCGTTCTTCTTCATGCGCGTGCGGCTTGGAGAATCCGGCAAACAGCTGATAGGCCACCGGCGTGATGTAGAGCGTGACGAGTGTCGCCAGGCCCAGTCCGCCGACGATGACCCAGCCGAGCGCCACGCGCGCCTCCGCACCGGCGCCTGCAGCCAGCGTTAGCGGAACGCCGCCGAGGACCGTGGCGATCATGGTCATCAGGACGGGACGCAGCCGGATGCGGCAGGCATTGCGGATCGCTTCGCGCACGCTCTGCCCCTCGTCTCGAAGCTGGTTGGCGAATTCCACGATCAGGATGCCGTTCTTGGCCATGATGCCCACGAGCATCACCAGTCCGATCTGGCTGTAGATGTTGATCGACTGCCCGGTCAGCAGCATGGCGAACACCGCGCAGGCCAACCCCAGCGGCACGGTCGTCATGATGATCAGCGCCGACACGAAGCTTTCGAACTGGGCCGCCAGCACGAGGAAGATGATGATGATGGCGAAACCGAACACCGCCGTCATGCCCGAGGAATTCTCGTTGAGCGTGGCGGCCTCCGAGAGCGGCAGGATGTTGACGCCGGGCGCGAGAATTTCTCGACCGGTCTCTTGCGCGAAGGCGAGCGCATCGCCCAGGCCCGTCCCCTGCTTGAGAACGCCCGTAATCGCCACGGACCGCGTCTGGTTCTCACGCGCCAGCTGCGGCGGAATGGCGCGCTCCTTGAGCGAGGCAACCGCCGACATCGGCACGAAGCGCCCATCCGTGGTCTTGAGGAAGATGTTCTCGAGATCCTGCGGATCGTTGATCGGGTTGTCGGACGACACCAGCGTGATATCGATCCGGCGGCCATTGACGAAGACATCGCCGATGCTGGTGCCGTCGAGCAGCGCCTGCAGCGCCGAGGAAAGGCCGGTAATGTCGACACCGATATCGGCAGCCTTCTCGCGGTCGATGTCGACCGAGATCTGCGCCTGCGTCGGATCATTGTCGAGCCGCACCAGATCGAACAGGCCGCTCGCGTTCAGCGCATCGATCATCTTCTGCGCCTCTGCATAGAGCACATCGTAGTCGGTGCCCGTCAGCGCGAAATTGAGGCCACTGCCGGCGCCACGGATGCCGAGGCTGTTGGGCTGGATGATGTTCGTCTGCAAAGCGGGCGCGACGCGCAGCGCCTTGCGGACATCATCGGAGATCTCGGCCTGGCTGCGTGCACGAACTTCCCAGCTCGCAAGCGTCAGCACCATGAAGCCGGAGTTGGACGAACCGCCCTGCCCGCTGATCGTGAACACGTTCCGGATCTCACCCGAATCCACCAGCGGCTTGAGGGCATCCTCGACCTTCCGCAGTTGCTCTTCAGTATAGGCGAGGCTGACGCCCTGCTGCGCCTGGGCGCGCACGAGCACGACCGACCGGTCCTCGCGCGGAGTCAGTTCCTGGTCGAGCGAGAAGAACACAGCCACGGCCGCGAAAATGATCAATGCCGACGCGGCGACCACGATGCCGGGAACGGCAAGCACGGCCGCCAGTGACTTCTCATAGAATTTGGCAAAGAGGTTGCCGAGGGTGGCAAGGATGCCGCCATGCTCTTCTACGTCATGCGCACCGAGCATGCGCGATGCCAGCATCGGACACAATGTCAGCGCGACCACGCCCGACAGCATGACCGAGATCGCCAGCGTGAAGCCGAACTCGCGGAACAGGCCACCCGCTTGGCCCGGCAGGAAGGCAAGCGGAACGAAGACCGACGCGAGCGTGATCGTGGTCGCGACGACGGCGAAAAAGACCTGCGTGGTTCCCATGACGGCTGCGGCCCGCGCACCCATGCCGTTGGCGCGGTAGCGTACGATATTCTCGAGCACCACGATCGCATCGTCGACCACCATGCCGGTCGCCAGCACGATCGCGAGCAGCGTCAGGATGTTGATCGAGAAGCCGGCGAGATAGATTGCCGCCAGCGTACCGATCAGCGCAACCGGCATCGTGATCGTGGGAATAAGTGTTGCGCGCAGATTGCGCAGGAAGAGATAGATCACCCCCACCACGATCACCACCGCAAGCACCAGCGCGATCACCACTTCGTGGATCGCGCCGCGGATGAAGCTCGCATCGTCGCTGGTGATCCGCATCGTCATGCCCTCGGGGAGGGTCTTCTGCAACTCGTCCACGACAGCCGTCACGCCTTGCGAAATGTCGAGCGTATTGGACTGTGCCTGCCGGACGATGCCGAGGCCGACGCCGGAAACGCCGTTCGAGCGCATGGTGGACGTGCCGTCCTCGGCACCGAGCGTCACGTTGGCGACGTCGCCGAGCCGGATCTTGCCGTTGATGATGACCGACTCGAACTCCTCGGGCGTCGTGATATCCGAACTGGCGCGCACCACAATGTTCGTGGAAGTACTCTTGATGGTCCCGGCGGGCACGTCGAAGGCGGCCGTCGAAAGCGCGGTGCGGATGTCGGCAACCGTCAGGCCGCGGCTCGCGAGCTTGGCCTGGTCGAGATCGATGCGGAAGGATTTTTCCTTCTCACCGAAATACTGCACGTCCGCCACCCCTTCCACCGAGGCAAGGCGATTCTCGATCACGTCCTCGACATAGACGGTGAGGTCCTCGGCCTTCATCGTCGAGGATGTCACGGCAAGCCGCATGACCGGCTGCGAGTCCGCGTCCGCCTTGATCACGCGCGGGGCTGTCACGCCGTCGGGCAGCACGTCGGTGACGCGGGCGAGCGCATCGCGCACATCGGCGGCGGCGGTGGCGAGATCGGTAGTATCGGAGAATTCCAGCGTAACCCGGCTGTTGCCGAACGACGATACGGACGACACCGACTTGAGGCCGGTGACGCGCGCCACCGCGCCTTCGACAGTATCGGTGACTTCGCGATCCATCGTTTCGGGTGCGGCGCCGTCGAGTTCGGTGCGGACGCTGATCACCGGCCGGTCGACAGAGGGCAGTTCCCGCACCTCGATCCCGCGAAATGCCGCCAGGCCCGCCACCACGATCAGCGTATTGACAACCAGCGCGAGGATGGGCCTGCGCACGAAGAGCGAGGCGGAGAACGCCTGCTTGATCCGGCCCGCGGCGCTCACGGGGCCACCTTCGCCGCATCGGCGACCTTTTCAGGCTCGGCCTTTTCCCCGAAAATCGTCACCTCCGCGCCGCTGCGCAGACGCTGGAGCCCTTCGACGACGATCCGGTCGCCGGGCTCGATCTTGGCTTCGACCAGCACGTCGTCAGGATTGCGCTGGATGATCGCGGCGGCGATGCGTTCGATCTTCCGGTCCTTGTTGACGCGCCAGACATAGGAACCCTGGCTGTCCCACTGGATGGCGAGCGGGCTGACCGACGGCCAACTGTCGCCCGGCAGGTTGAGAATGACCTCGAAGGACTGGCCCGCACGCAACGTATCGCCCTCGTTCTCGATCTCGGCCCGCACATGCAGGGTGCGGCTCGCGGGATCGATACGGTTGTCGATAGCCTGGATCTTGCCCGGATAGGACTTGCCCGGCCGCGCGATCGGCCTGGCCTCGATCGCCTGGCCTTCCCGGATCAGGCCGGTGAACCGTTCCGGCACCCAGAAATCCACCAGAAGGCGGGACCGGTCATCGATCGTCACCAGCGGGGTCGACACCGTGACATAGTCGCCCATGTCGATGCTGACGATGCCGGCAATGCCGTCGATCGGCGCACGGACTTCGCGCCGCTTGAGAGCAATTTCGGCCGCAGAGACCGCAAGACGTGCCGATTCCACGGCCGACTGGGCGTCCTGGTACTCCGCCTGGGAGATGATCTTCTTGAGGTCCTCGTTGCGGCTAAGTTTGGCCTGTGCCGCCTCGAAGGCAACCTTGCTCTGGGATACGGAAACCCTTTCGACCTCGTCATCGAGGCGAGCAATCACCTGCCCTGCCGTGACCCTCTGACCCGGCTTGACCATGAGCTCGGCGACCTGGCCGGCTACCAGGGGCGTGATCCCGACAGATCGGATCGCATCGCCGTCGCCGATCGCGCGCAGACTGTCATTGATCTTGCCTTCGCCGGCTTCCTTCACCACCACCGTCAGCTGCTGGCCCTGGTTGCGCCGCTGGTTTCCAGCCGCGGGCGCAAGCGCCGTGGGCTCCGGCTTGGCGACCATAGCAACAACGTTCTCGGGAACCCCGAGGCTGCGCGCCATGTTGGCGGAACCGGGCATGAAGTGCAGGAGGATCAATCCGCCGATGACCAGAAAAACAAGTCCTGTCAGCAGCTGGGTCACGATTCGCATAGGTTTCTCCGGTTGAGCCGTGATTTTGTCCCCCTTTGTCCTTATCTTTCATTACGTTTGTAGCGGCAAGATTGGATTACCCACATGGATGAATTGTAATGTAATCGTGATGTGACGCGGATGAATGGACCCTGAACAAATCGTGGACAGGCTTTGCCAAGACCGTCCGAATCATGCATGGAAAACCCGATGACGAACAGTTTTGACGACATCCCCTTCTTCGACGAGGAGCCGCAGGACGCACCTCGCAAGGCGAAGGATGCGTCCCCGGAGCCGATGACGCGCCCCGCGGCCACAGGCGGCCTCGCCGCGCGTGCCATGGCCGCCCGCGACGGCAATCGCCCGCGCCCGAACTATCTCGACGGCCTCAATGACGAACAGCGCCGCGCGGTCGAAACGCTCGACGGCCCCGTCCTCGTGCTCGCCGGCGCCGGCACCGGCAAGACCCGCGTGCTCACCACCCGCATCGCCCATATCCTGGGCACCGGCCGGGCCTTTCCCAGCCAGATCCTCGCGGTGACCTTCACCAACAAGGCCGCGCGCGAAATGCGTGAACGCATCACACACCTGGCCGGCGAAGCCGTCGAGGGCATGCCCTGGCTCGGCACCTTCCACTCGATCGGCGTGAAATTCCTGCGCCGCCATGCCGAACTGGTCTCGCTCCGCTCCGATTTCACCATTCTCGACACCGACGACGTCATCCGGCTGCTCAAGCAACTCATCTCCGCCGAGGGCCTTGACGACAAGCGCTGGCCGGCCCGCCAGTTCGCCCAGATGATCGACGGCTGGAAGAACAAGGGCCTCGACCCCGACCAGATCCCCGAGGGCGACTCCCGCGCCTTCGCCAATGGCAAGGGCCGCGAACTCTACACCGCCTACCAGAACCGGCTGCGCTCGCTCAACGCCTGCGACTTCGGCGACCTGCTGCTGCACCCGATCCGCATTCTCAGGAAGAACCCCGACATCCTCGCCGACTACCAGGGCCGCTTCCGCTACATTCTTGTAGACGAGTATCAGGACACCAATACGGCCCAGTATATGTGGCTGAGGCTGCTGGCCCAGCGGCCGCGCAGGGGTGCGCGGGACGTCCAGACGGCTGAAGGCCGAGCCGGCGCTAGTCGGCCGGGCGACGTTTCGTCCGCCCCCGCGGAGCGCAGCCGCGCCAGCGGCGACAGCGTGAGCGCAAGAGATGCCACACAACAGATCAATATCTGTTGTGTGGGGGACGACGACCAGGCGATCTATGGCTGGCGCGGCGCCGATGTCGACAACATCCTGCGCTTCGAGAAGGACTTTCCCGGCGCCACGGTCATCCGCCTCGAACGCAATTACCGCTCGACCGGCCACATCCTCGGCACGTCCGGCCACCTGATCGCCCACAACGAGGGCCGGCTCGGCAAGACGCTCTACACCGACGACCACGACCCTGAGCATGAGAAGGTCATGGTCCACGCCGCCTGGGATTCGGAAGAGGAAGCCCGCGCCGTCGGTGAGACGATCGAGCAGCTGCAGCGCCAGAAACACAATCTCAACGACATCGCCATCCTCGTCCGCGCCTCGTTCCAGATGCGCGAATTCGAAGACCGTTTCGTCACGCTCGGCCTCAACTATCGCGTCATCGGCGGCCCGCGCTTTTACGAGCGGCTCGAAATCCGCGACGCCATGGCCTATTTCCGCCTCGTCTGCCAGCCGGCCGACGACCTCGCCTTCGAGCGTATCGTCAACACGCCCAAGCGCGGCCTCGGCGATACCACCATCCGCTTCCTGCATGACTATGCCCGCTCCCGCGACATCCCGATGCTGCAGGCGTCGGCCGATCTCGTCGAGACCGAGGAGATGAAGCCCAAGCCCCGCAAGGCGCTCTACGACGTCGTCCAGAACTTCAAGCGCTGGAGCCAACTGCTTGAATCGACTCCGCATACCGAGCTCGCCGAGACGATCCTCGAAGAGTCCGGATACACCGACATGTGGAAGAACGACAAGACCGCCGAAGCCCCGGGCCGGCTGGAAAACCTCAAGGAACTCGTCCGCTCGATGGAGAGCTTCGAGTCGATGCGCGGCTTCCTCGAGCACGTCTCGCTGGTCATGGATGCCGAACTGAACGAGACCATGGACGCCGTCTCGATCATGACGCTGCATTCCGCCAAGGGCCTCGAATTCGACACCGTCATCCTGCCCGGCTGGGAGGAAGGCCTGTTCCCCCACCAGCGCGCGCTCGACGAAGGCGGCCGCAACGGCCTCGAGGAAGAACGCCGCCTCGCCTATGTCGGCATCACCCGGGCGAAAAAAACGCCTCCACATCTGGTTCGTCTCCAACCGCCGCATCCACGGCCTCTGGCAGTCGACCATTCCGTCACGCTTCCTCGACGAACTGCCCGAAGCCCATGTCGAGGTCGCCGAGACTGAACAGAACTACGGCGGCTACGGCCGCAACCCCTACGGCCAGTCCCGCTTCGACCGCCAGGAACCCTTCTCCTCCGGCTACACCTCGCCGGGCTGGCAGCGCGCCCAGGCCAACAAGACCGACGCCACCCGCAACAACTGGGGCAACCGCTCCGGCTACCAGGTCGAAAAGATCGGCTATGGCGAGGCGGGGCCGACGGGCAAGGTGATCACGGGCGAACTGGTCGCCAAGTCGAAGATCGACACGCCGAGTGCGTTCACGGTCGGCGACCGGGTGTTCCACATCAAGTTCGGCAACGGGAATGTGGCGGGGATCGAGGGCAACAAGCTGACGATCGATTTTGACCGGGCGGGGCAGAAGCGGGTGCTGGATGGGTTTGTTGAGCGGGTGTGAGCCCGCCATCGCGCCCTGATAATTGGATTCCAGTTGCCAATTATTCCTAAAAAGATATATTTTCGCCATGAAATGGACCGTGTCATTTCTAAATGACGATTTGCGCCGGGCGCTTGAAGCGTTCCCGCGGGACATAGTTGCCAGTTTCCTGAGGATCACGCGGATGAT
This sequence comes from Rhizobium sp., assembly GCA_019739215.1. Classification (GTDB taxonomy): domain Bacteria; phylum Pseudomonadota; class Alphaproteobacteria; order Rhizobiales; family Rhizobiaceae; genus Rhizobium_E. Next base: position 1,829 of record JAHHDR010000036.1, on the reverse strand, counting down.
TGAGACGAACGGCCTGCATCTCGTTCATGAGCCATATGTAAAACATCTGGAAGGACCGGTCTGGGAAATGCGGATGAAAGGCAAGGACGGCATCGCCCGTGCCGCCTATGTCACTGCTCGCGGTCCGCGCGTGGTGATCGTGCACGTCTTCCCCAAGAAGACGCAGAAAACGCCCCGCCGGGAAATCGAAATCGCCCTTCGCCGGGCGAAGGAGGTCGTATGAAGAACAAATACATTCCGGTCGAAGAGGTTGCGAAGGAGTGGTTCAAGGATCCCGAATTCGTTGCAGCCTACGACGCATTGGAGGAAGAGTTCGCTCTCGCCGAGTCGCTGATCAAGGCACGTGCCTTGGCGGACATGACGCAGGAACAGGTGGCGCAGGCCATGGGAACAACCCAGGCGCAGGTCGCGAAGATGGAAAGCGGCCGCACCATGCCGTCCACCCGCACCTTGCAGCGTTTCGCCGAGGCGACCGGCACACGGCTACGGATCAGCTTCGAGCGGGTGGGCGAGCAGCACGGCTGAGTTGATTTCCGTTGGCAGCGCGCCCCGGGCCGGCAACACCGACGTACCCGCAACAACTGGGGCAGCCGCTCCGGCTACCATGTCGAAAAGATCGGCTATGGCGAGCAGGGCCCGACGGGCAAGGTGATCACGGGGAACTTGTGGCCAAGTCGAAGATCGACACGCCGTCAGCGTTTACGGTCGGCGACATGGTGTTTCACATCAAGTTCGGCAACGGCAATGTCGCGGGGACCGAGGGGAATAAGCTGACGATCGATTTTGATCGGGCGGGGCAGAAGCGGGTGCTGGACGGGTTTGTGGAACGGGTGTGATGGAAGACATGAGGGCTCTGGAAACCGAAGCAGACTATGATCGGGCGCTTGCTGAAGTTGAGGCCTATTTTACCAATCTGCCGGCGGCCGGTAGCGAAGCAGCTGAAAGATTCAATGCTCTAACCCTTAATATCCAAGACTATGAAATGCGGCATTGGAGAATCGACCGTGGGCGTTCTACGCCGATCTCCTAGCATTTGGCATCTCATCCCAAGTTTGCCCTAGATACTCTCGGCCCGTCCTCTTCTTATTTACACCACCCCATTGTTTGAAAAAGAACGCGGTGTCAGACCTGTCGCAAGCATCCTTGATCTCGTCGACCCAATCCACGTCCATCGGACGTGCTCCGGGGCCGGATTCTCCACCGACGATGGCCCAATCAATGCCCGTCAGATCAACGCCTCCGACTCGCTTGATCAAAGGTTCAAACGAAATAAATCTTACGGCGGCTGGTACTTCACGAAGTACGTCGACGCGGCCAACGTAGTCTGAACTCTCCACAGAAGTTCCGAGCCACACGTTCTCTAGAACGGGAAAATGGGCCTTCGAAAGCATGGCACGCATGTTATCAGGGACGCTTGGTTAGAATTTGAAAAACATGCCAATACGCGTCAGCCATAGTCTCCCAGACTTTCAGGACGTATTCCTCGGGCACGCCATCCTGAAAAAGATCGGACATAGAATTAACGAAAATCATTCGTGGTTTACGCCAAGATATCGGGGCATCAATGACTCTGTCATTCAGAATGACTTTTCCAGTCCACAGCTGCCGATGTCCACTCTTTCGTGTCGTGCCTCGATAGCTCGCATGCCCCATAGCTTGAAGACGCGCGGCCATTCGCAATCGCGTAGCAGTTGGTGCAGCCCGGAGATATGATCGTACAGCCGGAGACCGGATTCCAAGTCGCGTCAGTCCATTCGATTTCAGATAATCCAGCCATCACTTCCTCGTCATTATCTGGCCGGCGACCTTCTGCGCGAGGGAGTTCGCTT
>JAHHDR010000035.1 GCA_019739215.1 Rhizobium sp. | reverse complement strand
AGGCCAGGCCGGCCGCCACGAAGAACGGCACGCGCGGGCCGAACTCCCCCAGCAGCCCGCCGATCACCGGCCCCAGCGTGAAGCCGACGCCGAAGGAGATGCCAACAAGGCCGAAATTCTTGGCACGCGTCTCATCCGTCGAGATGTCGGCGACATAGGCCGAGGCCGTGGCATAGCTCGCTCCGGAAATCCCCGCCAGCACGCGGCCGATGAACAGCATGCCGTAACTGCCGGCGAGCGCGCAGATCAGGTTGTCGATCGCGAAGGTCAGCACGGATGCAAGCAGCACCGGACGGCGTCCGAACCGGTCCGACAGGTTGCCGATGAACGTGCCGAACAGCAGTTGCATCAGCGAATAGACGATGAAAAGCCAGCTACCTTCCATCACCCCTTCGGTCGCGTCGGCCCCCGTGAGTTCCTTAAGGTAGGCGGGCATCACGGGCATGATGAGGGCGATCCCCATCATGTCCAGCAACAGAATAAAGAACACGAGCGCGAGCCCGCGGCGGGCGCGTTTTTCGTCGATCATCGCTGAACTACCGGCTGTTTCCGCAGGAGTCTGCGGAACATATTAAGAACAAGCCGGTTTCTAGAGCAAAAGTTGACGGAATTCAAGCTGGCACGCGGCGCACTTCCAGCCGCCGCATCGTCTTTCGCGCCGATGTGATGCTTTTTCGCCACCCCGGTCCGCGGGGCAGTGAATCAGGCAAATTTCGCTCAGACCGGGCCGGAGAACGTATCGCAGGCGCTGACCTTGCCGGTGTCGAAACCGCGGCGGAACCACTTGGCCCGCTGCGCCGACGACCCGTGCGTGAAGGAGTCGGGCACGACATAGCCCTGGGACCGCTTCTGCAGCGCATCGTCGCCGATCTGCTGGGCGGCATTGATGGCCTCGTCAAGATCGCCGCGCTCGAGGATCCCCTTCTGGTCGGTATAGCGTCCCCAGATGCCGGCATAGCAATCCGCCTGCAGCTCGACGCGCACCGACATCTCGTTGGCCTCGCTCTCGTTCATCGAGCGGCGCTGCTGGTTGAACCGCGGCAGCACGCCGGTCAGGTTCTGCACATGGTGGCCGACCTCGTGCGCGATCACGTAAGCCTGCGCAAAGTCGCCCGAAGCCTCGAAACGGTTGCGCATTTCGTCAAAGAAGGCGGTGTCGAGATAGACCTTCTGGTCCGACGGGCAATAGAATGGCCCGGTTGCAGCACTTGCCATGCCGCAGGCGGAGGTCACGCCGCCGCTGAACAGCACGAGCTTGGGCTCCTGGTAGCGCTCGCCCGCCGCCGCGAATATGCCGTTCCAGGCGTCTTCCGTCTCGGCCAGCACCTTGCGGACGAACACCGCGGACTCGTCGTCGGACTGTTGCGTCTGCACGGTCTGGCTGTCGCTCGGGCGCGACGTGGTGGTGCCATCGCCGAGCAGCGACCCGACATCCACGCCCATGAACTGCAGCACGATCACCACGATGACGATCAGCACGATCGATCCGATCGAGCCACCGCGCATGTTGCCCATCGGGATATTGATGCCGCGACGCCCGAATGGATCGCCGCCCGGCCCCGGACCACGGCCCTGGCTGCGGACGTCCTCGACATTCTTCGATTCCCGGCTACCCTTAAGGTCCATGATGCACTGCCTCCACGCCTGCTGATGTTATAGACCGCGAGGCCGCCGTCGCACAAGCGCGGCAGGCCACCGGGTAGCAGGGAACGTGGCATGCCGGCCTCGGGTTCCGTCGACCGCCTCCGGTCACCGATCGTCGCCTGCGTTTCAGGTCGTGCGATCGTCAAGGCGCCGGCGCGCGCTCGCCCCCAGCGCAGACAGAATGGCCAGCAGCAACACCATGCCGGCCATCATCGCCAGGAAAGATGCAAGCCGCGCCGTGTCGGGCCAGCCGGTCGGCCAGGTCAGCAGCACGTCGTGCATGAGCCGTCCGGGCAGCAGCGTGAATCCCCCGGCAACCATGATCCCGCCGACATACATGCCGATCACATTGAGCCTGTGCTCGCGTATTCTATGCCGCCGCGCGGCGTCTATGGCCCGCCAGCTGCCATAGAGCACGTAGGCGGAGAGAAAATGGATCGGGCTCAGGCCCATGAAAAGGTTGATCGTGTGGATGAAGAACGACGACACCGCGGCGACCACCATCAGGCCCAGCCAGAGCCGGCCGAGCAGGCGGTGCACCGGCGTGCCCTTCCGGGCCCAGAACATGTACGGACCGAGGATTGCGGCGGGTACGACGGCTGCGACATGGATCTGGATGGCCAGCGGCGCTTCGAGCAGGGGAGCAAGGTTCATATTTGCCTCGACATGGTTGAATTCGACCCTGCTGTGGTCCATGTCTCACCTTCGGTTCAAACGCGCATACGTGAAACGGTCGAAGGCTTCGTGAACAGTCCCTTCCTGCAATCCACGCTTCGTGAAATGCAGATCCTGGCACGCTCGCCGAGGCTCTGGCTGACCTTTGGCGCGGTCGTGCTGCTTTTTGCGGTGACCGGTCCCTATGGATCGGCCGAGCGGCTCGCTTTCGTGCCGCGCCTCGGCTACTGGCTCCTGCTCCATGCCGGCGCCTGGAGTTTCGCTCTCCTCTTCTCGGTCATTGCCGACGTCATGCTGCAGGCGAGGCTCGGCAGCATGTTTCTGCGGATGCTGATCGGTTCGGTCGCCGCGACCCTGCCGATCGGACTGGTGATCGGCCTGCTCGAATGGTCGTGGTTCGGCGTGCCGCTCACGCTCCCTCGCTACCTGCAGGCGCTTCCCACCATCCTTCCACTGTCAGGCATATTCTGCGTGATCTCCTACCTGGCGATGTCCGGCGACGGGGTTGCGAACGTGGCGACGGCAGGGCCGGCGACTGGAGCAGCATCCGGGCCAGCGGCAGAGGGCGGCCCGGCGGCGAGGGTGTCCGCGCGCCCATTCGTCCCCCTCCTGGACCGGCTGAAGCCCGGCAATCGCGGGCCGTTGCAGCACATTTCGGTCGAGGATCATTACTCCCGCATCCGCACCGCGCGTGGCAGCGAACTCATCCTGCTGCGCTTTTCCGATGCATTGCGGGAAACCGGAGACGCAGACGGTCTCCAGGTCCATCGGTCCCACTGGGTCGCGCGGGAATTCGTGGCGGGCTATCGCTCGACAAACGGCAGGCTCAGCCTTGTCCTCCTTGACGGCACGGACGTGCCCGTCAGTCGCGCCCATGCGGATACGGTGCGCAGCCAGTTCATCCGGGCGGGCAACGAAAAGACGCGGGCCGACTGAAAGCCTCTTTTCGAAACTTTTATTTAATTCCGCACGGCTAACCTTGTCCGGCCAGAATGAATCGGCACGGTCCCGGGCTCTCGCTGCCTGACGGATCCGTCACGATGTCCGCATCCATTTTCTGCCTTGGGGGAGTTTCATGCTTTTCAGATCGGCGACCAGCCGCAATATTTTCGCCATCGCGGCCTCGGGTCTTGTCACGACCCTCGCCACGGCGGGCGTCCTGTTTTCCCTCGAGTACCGCATGGCGGAGGACGCGGCGCTCGATCAGATGCGCCAGATCGCCGCCAACCAGGCGCTTGGCATCGAGAAGTCGATGGCCGAGGGGTTCCAGGTCGTCTACAATCTGAGAAGCGCGCTCACCGCAATGAAGGCTGGCGGCGAGACCGACCGTGCCAGCGCCGACCGGCTACTCGAAACCCTTCTGAGAGACAATCCAAGTACACTCGGGGTCTGGACGGGCTGGGAGCCCAATGCCTTCGACGGCAAGGACACGGATTTTGCCGGCAAGCCTGGCCATGACGCGACCGGGCGCTACGTGCCCTACTGGGTCAGGAGCGGCGACAAGATCATCAAGGAGCCGCTGATCGACTACACCGTACCCGGCGCTGGCGACTTCTACATTCTGCCCTTCACGCAGCTCAAGCCGGTGGTCGTCGAACCCTACAATTACACGATCGACGGCAAGCCGCAGTTGATCACGACCCTCGTGGCGCCTGTCATCATCGACGGGAAAGCCCAGGGCGTTGCCGGCATCGACCTGTCGCTTGACGGCGCCAACAAGGCGCTGGCCGCGATCCGCCCCATGGGCGACGGCTTCCTGAGCCTCGTGACCGGCGCCGGCAACATCGTCGCCCATCCGGTGAAGGAGCTTTCCGGCAAGTCCATTAAGGATGCCGGCGAAATGGCCATGGGCTGGGACAAGCTGATGGCCAATGCCGGCCAGGTGGAGGAAGCGACGCTGTCGAGCGGCGAGACCTTCCTTTCCGTCGCCTTTCCGGTGAAGCTCACCCCCGACAACAGCTGGTTTGCGGTCGTCTCGGTCCCGAAGGCCACGGTCTTCGCCAGCCTCTACGAGATGGCCTGGATTGCCGCCGGCGTCACCGCCCTCGCGGCCGTTCTGCTGGCGGTCATCGGCTGGGTGATCTCGCGCCGCTTCATCGGCCGGATTTCCAGCGTCATCGGCCAGACCGACCGCATCGCTCGCGGCGATCTCAATGTCGAACTGACCGACAGGGAGAAGCAGGATGAGCTTGGCGACCTATCGCGCTCGCTCGGCACGCTGCTTGAAAACAACCGCCGCAAGATCGAACTCGAAGCCGACGCCCAGCGCGCCCAGGCCGAGCAGGAACGTGAGCGCGAGGAGCGCAACCGTCACGCCTCCGCCCAGGAAGAGGAAGTCCGCTTCGCCGTGGGCGAGCTTGCACAGGGCCTCAAGGGACTCGCCGATGGCAACATGACCATCCGCCTCGACAAGCCCTTCACCGGCGCACTCGAGCAGATCCGGGCCGATTTCAATATCTCGACCGAGCGGCTGCGCGAAGCCATGCTGGCCTTCTCGGAAAATGCCGAAACCATCGAGACCGGCTCGAAGGAAATCCGCTCCGCCGCCGACGACCTCGCCCGCCGCACCGAGCAGCAGGCGGCCTCCGTCGAGGAAACCGCAGCGGCCCTTGAACAGATCACGACCTCGGTCAAGGACTCCACAACCCGCGCCGAGGAAGCCGGCTCGCTCGTCGCCCGCACCAAGCAGGGCGCTGAAAAGTCCGGCGAAGTCGTGCGCAATGCCGTGGCCGCGATGAGCGAGATCGAGAACTCGTCGCAGTCGATTTCCAACATCATCGGCGTGATCGACGAGATCGCCTTCCAGACCAACCTGCTGGCGCTCAATGCCGGCGTCGAAGCGGCACGCGCCGGTGAAGCCGGCAAGGGCTTCGCCGTCGTCGCCCAGGAAGTGCGCGAACTGGCGCAGCGGTCGGCCAATGCCGCCAAGGAGATCAAGGGGCTGATCACGTCGTCCGGTGAGCAGGTCAAGCGCGGCGTGGGCCTTGTCGACGAGACCGGCGCGGCGCTCGAGAAGATCGTCACCGAAGTCCAGCAGATCGACCGCAATGTCCAGGCGATCGTCCAGGCCGCCCGCGAGCAGTCGACCGGCCTGCAGGAGATCAACATGGCCGTCAACCAGATGGACCAGGGCACCCAGCAGAACGCTGCCATGGTGGAACAGTCCAACGCCGCCGCCCACACGCTGGCCACCGAAGTCGGCGCGCTCGCCAACCGGCTCGCCCAGTTCAACCTCGGGTCAAAGGGCCGTTCCGCAGTTTCCTCGGCCCCGATTGCATCCACCGCGCCCTTGCGGGCGCCCGCTTCCAGGCCCGCGATCCAGCGCCCTGCCCCGATCGCCGCCGCCAGCGGCATCCGTGCCGCGGCATCGCCCGCCCGCGCCCTTTCCGGCAAACTCGCGGCCGCCTTCCCGACGGCGGCTCCCGCGGCGGGCGGGGGCGGTGACTGGGAAGAATTCTGACAGCAGTCGCAGCGCGCGAGGCAACACCGAACGGCGGGATTTTCCCGCCGTTTTCTTATGTCGTGAATTGGCGAAAAAACTTGGGGTGACGGGGTTCCGTTCCCGGACACATTTCCCTATAAGCCGCTTCTAGCCTTGAAAGACCCGAACCTGCACCCGGCCGGAAATTTTCCGTAAGCCGGCCCTTGCCGCAGGCGAAAATTGAGATGGAAGCATAGATGCCGAAGCGCCAGGATATCAAATCGATCCTCATCATCGGTGCCGGCCCGATCGTCATCGGTCAGGCCTGCGAATTCGATTACTCCGGCACCCAGGCCTGCAAGGCACTCAAGGAAGAGGGATACCGGGTCATCCTGGTCAATTCCAACCCCGCCACCATCATGACCGACCCGGATCTCGCCGACGCCACCTATGTCGAGCCGATTACCCCCGAGGTCGTCGCCAAGATCATCGCCAAGGAGCGCCCCGACGCGCTGCTGCCGACCATGGGCGGCCAGACCGCGCTCAACACCGCCCTTTCGCTCCGCCGCATGGGCGTGCTCGACCGCTACAATGTCGAGATGATCGGCGCCAAGCCGGACGCCATCGACATGGCCGAGGACCGCGCGCTGTTCCGCGAGGCGATGAAGCGTATCGGGCTGGAAACTCCGAAGTCGATGCTGGCCAACGCCACCGACATCAAGGACCTCGACCGCAAGAGCCACGAGGCCGAACGGGCCAAGCTGAAGGCCGAGCTTTCGGGCGCTGACCTCGACAGCGCCCTCGATGCGCTGGAAAACCGATGGAACCTCGGCGAGAGCGACCGCAAGCAGCGCTACATGAGCCATGCCCAGGCCATCGCCGCCCAGGCGATGGATTTCGTCGGCCTGCCCGCCATCATCCGCCCGTCCTTCACGCTCGGCGGCACCGGCGGCGGCATCGCCTATAACCGCTCGGAATTCTTCGAGATCGTCGGCTCCGGCCTCGATGCCTCACCCACGACTGAAGTGCTGATCGAGGAATCGGTGCTTGGCTGGAAGGAATACGAGATGGAGGTCGTCCGTGACACGGCGGACAACTGCATCATCATCTGCTCGATCGAGAACATCGACCCGATGGGCGTCCACACGGGCGATTCCATCACCGTCGCGCCGGCGCTGACGCTGACCGACAAGGAATACCAGATCATGCGCAACGCCTCGATCGCGGTGTTGCGCGAGATCGGCGTCGAGACCGGCGGCTCCAACGTCCAGTTCGCCGTCAATCCCGAAAACGGCCGCCTCGTCGTCATCGAGATGAACCCGCGCGTGTCGCGGTCCTCAGCGCTGGCCTCAAAGGCCACCGGCTTCCCGATCGCCAAGATCGCCGCCAAGCTCGCCATCGGCTACACACTCGACGAACTCGACAACGACATCACCGGTGGCGCGACGCCAGCCTCGTTCGAACCGTCGATCGACTATGTCGTCACCAAGATCCCGCGCTTCGCCTTCGAAAAGTTCCCCGGCGCCTCGCCGATGCTGACCACAGCGATGAAGTCGGTCGGCGAAGTCATGGCGATTGGTCGCACCTTCCAGGAAAGCCTGCAGAAGGCTTTGCGCGGTCTCGAAACCGGCCTCACCGGCCTCGACGAGATCGAGATATCGGGCTTGGGCGAAGGCGACGACCACAACGCCATCCGCGCCGCGATCGGCACGCCGACACCGGATCGCCTGCGCCAGGTCGCACAGGCCCTGCGCATGGGCCTGACCGAAGGCGAAGTCCACGACGCCTGCAAGATAGACCCGTGGTTCATCGCCCAGCTCAAGGCCATCGTCGACATGGAAGCCCGCATCCGCGAGCACGGCCTGCCCGAGGATGCCGAGAACCTGCGCATGCTCAAGGCCATGGGCTTCTCCGACGCCCGGCTCGCAACGTTGACCAGCAAGCGTCCGAAGGAAGTCGCCGAGATCCGCAACGCGCTCAACGTCCGCCCGGTCTACAAGCGGATCGACACCTGCGCCGCCGAATTCGCCTCGCCCACTGCCTACATGTACTCGACCTACGAGACGCCCTTCGTTGGCGCGCCCCGCTCCGAGGCCGAGATCTCCGACCGCAAGAAGGTCGTCATCCTCGGCGGCGGTCCGAACCGCATCGGCCAGGGCATCGAGTTCGACTATTGCTGCTGCCACGCCGCCTTCGCCCTCAAGGACGCAGGCTTCGAGGCGATCATGATCAACTGCAATCCCGAGACCGTATCGACCGATTACGACACGTCGGACCGGCTCTATTTCGAGCCGCTGACGGCGGAGGATGTCATCGAGATCCTCAAGATCGAGCAGGAAAGAGGCGAGCTGCTCGGGGTCATCGTCCAGTTCGGCGGCCAGACGCCGCTCAAGCTCGCCGACGCGCTGGAACGCAACGGCATCCCGATCCTTGGCACCGCGCCTGATATGATCGACCTCGCAGAGGACCGCGACCGCTTCCAGAAGCTGCTGATGAAGCTCGACATGAACCAGCCGAACAATGGCATCGCCTATTCGGTCGAACAGTCGCGCCTCGTCGCCGCCGAAATCGGCTTCCCGCTGGTCGTCCGCCCGTCCTATGTGCTGGGTGGCCGCGCCATGCAGATCATCCATCAGGAGAGCCAGCTCCAGAGCTACCTGCTCGACACGGTGCCCGAACTCGTGCCCGAGGATATCAAGCAGCGTTATCCCAACGACAAGACCGGCCAGATCAACACCCTGCTCGGCAAGAACCCGCTGCTCTTCGACAGCTACCTGACCAACGCGATCGAGGTTGACGTCGACTGCCTGTCCGACGGACACGACGTCTATATCTGCGGCATCATGGAACATATCGAGGAAGCCGGCATTCATTCAGGCGATTCGGCCTGCTCGCTGCCGCCGCGCACCCTGCCGAAGGACACGCTGGACGAACTCGAGCGCCAGACCAAGATGCTCGCCAAGGCGCTCAATGTCGGCGGCTTCATGAATGTCCAATATGCCATCAAGGATGGCGTGATCTACATTCTCGAGGTCAACCCGCGCGCCTCGCGCACCGTGCCCTTCGTCGCCAAGACCATCGGCGCGCCGATCGCCAAGATCGCCGCCCGCGTGATGGCCGGCGAGACACTGGAGGCCGCCTTCCGCGCCTACTCGCCCTCACGGCCGGATTCGCGCACGCTCAAGCACATCGCGGTCAAGGAAGCGGTGTTCCCCTTCGCGCGTTTCCCCGGCGTCGACACCCTGCTCGGCCCGGAAATGCGCTCGACCGGCGAGGTCATCGGCCTCGACACCGATTTCGCGCTCGCCTTCGCCAAGAGCCAACTCGGTGCCGGCGTCGAGCTTCCGCGCTCCGGCACGGTCTTCGTCTCGGTCCGCGACGACGACAAGGCCCGCGTCCTGCCGGCAATCCGCCTGCTCGACGAAATCGGCTTCAAGGTCATGGCGACCGGTGGGACCCAGCGCTTCCTGATCGAGAACGGCATCGCCTCGACCAAGATCAACAAGGTGCTCGAAGGCCGTCCGCATATCGAGGACGCGATCCGCAACCGCCAGGTCCAGCTCGTCATCAACACCACCGACGGCAACAAGGCCATCTCGGACTCGAAGTCCCTGCGCCGCGCCGCCCTGATGCAGAAGGTGCCTTACTACACGACCATGTCGGGGGCGCTGGCAGCCGCCGAGGCGATCAAGGCGCTGAAGGCGGGCAATCTCGAGGTGCAGCCGCTGCAGGCTTATTTCGGGTGATCGACGCCGCCCGCTGCGGGAAGCGGGCGGACAGGTTTCCTGTGTCTTGACACAATGGCCAGCGCGATGCCGCCCAGCACAACGATGCTGACCATGGCAAAGCGCAGCGTGAGCGCCTCATCGAGCAGGACAATCGCCCCGGCGGCCGTGATCACGGGAACGCTCAGTTGGACGAGTGCGGCCCGGAAGGTGGTGAGCGCCGGCAGGGCAAGATACCAGATCGCGTAGCCCAGACCCGAAGCGACGATGCCCGAGGCCAGCGCCAGTGTGACGCCCGCATAGGTAAGGTTCGGGTCGGCAAGGGCGACAAGCCCCAGCGGCACGCAGAAGGCGCCGGCGCGGACAAAATTTCCAGCGGTGTCGGCGAGCGGGCTGGACGAACTGCGTCCCTTCAGCGTGTAGACCCCCCAGGCCATGCCAGATAGCGTCATGAGCGCGGTGCCCAGCGGGTCTGGCCGCCCGATGCCAGGCAAGACCAGATAGACGAAGCCGGCAAAGGCCGCGACAAATCCAACCACTTCGCCCGTCGAAGGCCGCGCGCCCTGGGACAGGCTCCACAGGATCATGGTCGCCTGAACCGATGAGAAGAGTATCAGCGCACCCATCGCCGCGCCGAGTGCCAGATAGGCATAGGAGAAGGCAAGCGCATAGACGAAGAGCGCGAAGGCCGAGACCCAATTGCCCCGGAGCCCTCGAGGTGGTGGGACTGCCGAGCCGACCTGCATCCGCCAGGCAACGAGATAGAGAAAGGCGGCGCCCGAGACAATCCTGATCAGGGTATATGACGCGGCATCAATCGCATGGTTTCCCAGCGCAAGTCTCGCAAGCAGCGAGTTGGCTGCAAAGGCGACCATGGCAACTAGCGTCAGCGCGGCTATCGACCTCATCGTCACCTCGGGGAATTTGACCCGGAAGGCTTTGACATGACGGCTGGGGATCCGCAAGGCAGAGCTCGACCGTCGCGAAGCGGTCATGGCATGGCCGACGCCCTGCCGGCAGACCAACCCTGTTTAGTCCACAAGGACTGTTCTAGAAAAGAGCTAGGCTCAAGACACAGCGCGTCATCCCCTGGCGCCGGAGCAGACAGAGACTACATGGAAGGGATGATGCGCACGACACCGTTCATGGAAGACAAGCGCTCGACTGCTTCCCTTGTCGCAACAATACCGATCATCCCCAGTGTCGTTGCCGGCGCCACGGAAAGAACGCTGCCGGAGAGACCCTCGCTCTTGATGAAGGACTGAAGCTGTTCCCGGTGGTGTTCGGCTTGCGCAGCCTGCGCATTTATCTGGTCGTGACGAGCCGAGTGTTCACGTCCACGCCAGTCGTCGAACACCACGAGAAAGGGGGACATGTGTCGCGGGATTTCGTCGGAGATCGAAAGTTGAGCCATCTGTGCCACTGGGAGCCTCTCATGCACGATCACCTGAATCGTGCTCCTGTGCGGTGGATATTTCATTAACGCCTCGGAGGCGCGCAACAGCATCTATCCGGTCCCCAGAATAGTCGTCTTTGGAAACCCGGTAAAGCTACAACTATAACGATGAAACCGGCATCAGGTTCCCGTCTTTAGTCCGCCGGGCCAATGCTGGAAGCGCGCGATGCGAACGCCATTGCCGACATCGATCGCGCTTGCCAGCAGGTGGTCTCGCACATCCCGTGCCGACGCGCCGGGGTTGGTCTGGCGAAGCATCGACGCAATCCCGGCAACATACGGCGCAGCCATGCTGGTTCCATTCAGGGACATGTAATGAGACAGGCCGTCCTTGGAGCGCTCGAAAGCGGAATGGATGTCGACACCATAGCCATACAGGTCACGCCTTGCGCCTGCGGTGGGCAGACCTGAGAAATCGGCAACCTTGCCGCTGGAGTCAACGGCGCCGATCGCCAGGACGTTGTGGAATTTAGCCGGTAGCCCGATGAGGCCCTTCCCACGATTGCCGGCGGCTGCCACCACCAGCGCATCTTTACGGTTCAGATCGTCGATGGCGCGTCCCAGTACGAGGCTCCAGTCCTCGACTTCTTCCGCAGTCATCCGGTCTTCGAAGAAGCAGAGCGACAGATTGACCACACAGGGAACATTGAAGAATTGCTCACGGGTGAACAGCCGAAACATCCAGTCGAGTCCGTACACGGTCCGCCACAGGCTGGCGCGCATTGTCTCGCTTTCGATCACCGCTGCCACGTGCAAATTGACGCCCGATGCGAGACCCAGCCGTTTACCGGCGATGATCCCGCATACGTGCGTGCCGTGTCCATCCGTGTCAAACCCGCGCACATTCCGAGGCGTGGCTCCATCGAGCGCGCTCGGGGAGAAATAGCGAAACTCCACCTGTCTGCTCTTGAACTCGGCGTGATCAGCGTCAATCCCGGTGTCAAGAACACCCACCAGCACCCCGGTTCCACGAATGTCTTGCGCCCAAGCCTCGGCGAGGCCGGAATCGGCAGGCCAGGCTCCAGCGCGACGACGGCGAGAGATTTTTCTCCCTCGCAAGAACCGGATCACTCTTGGTTCGAACGTCGAGAACAATGTCGAACTCGCCGTTGGTGGCCGCAAGAACATCACCGATGAGTTCGTCATTGTGCAGGCGCACCGCCACGGCCCTGACCAGCGACAACCGTTCGAACATCCCGGCGCCCTGCCGCGGTGGCACTTTAGCCAGATTGACGTTCGTGACGTCGTGGAGACCCATTCTTTCCAGGCTTTTCAAGGCTGGCTGAACAGTTTCATTGAAGCGTTGGGCAAACACTTCTGGCCTCCTGCGCGACAAGTTCGGAAAATCGCCCGCTCGCTGCTGAGACCCGAATTCCTTCGATCATCGGCTGTTTGGGCAGCAGGATGACCCGGACACCCGGAGCCCCTCGCTGAATACGATGGATTATGCTCTCAGACATGATTTCGCCCATGAATTGCACATTGAAAAAGAGCCGCCTGAGATTGTAGTGGCAGATTTTCTCAAAGGTTGCAAACTCAAAAATATACAATCAATACGATGAGCGCTGATTTGCGTTAAGTAACGCATGCTCGTACACCCTGTGCGCGGCATAAGCGGCCAAAATCGCAAGTCTGGTCATGCAGATCGATTTTCTGCCAAGCCGGCACCCTTCAAAAAAACTCTCGCGTTTTGCCCAGCGATTCTGCTATATGGAGTTCACGTGAATGTTGTTGACGGTTCTGAAGTTCGCACTTCTGGAGCCGTTTTCTTTTTGTGCCCGTTGGAAGGGCACCGTATGCCGAAGGTGAATGATATGGTCGAAAAGGTACCGATGACACAGAGCGGCTTCGTCAAGCTGAACGAAGAAACTGCGTTGGCGCCAGCAGGAAGAGCGCCCCCGGATCATCGAGGCGATCGCGGAAGCGCGCGCGCACGGCGACCTCTCTGAAAACGCTGAATATCACGCCGCCAAGGAAGCGCAGAGCCATAACGAAGGCCGCGTCGGCGAACTCGAGGATTACATTGCCCGTGCCGAGGTCATCGACCTCTCCAAGATGTCGGGCTCGAAGATCAAGTTCGGCGCCAAGGTGAAGCTGATCGACGAGGATACGGAGGAGGAAAAGACCTACCAGATCGTCGGCGACCAGGAAGCAGACGTCAAGCAGGGCCGCATCTCGATCTCTTCGCCGATCGCCCGGGCGCTGATCGGCAAGGAAGTCGGCGATTCCATCGAGGTCAATGCACCCGGCGGCTCGAAGGCCTACGAGATCCTCGCCGTCAACTGGGGCTGAAATCGGTTTCCGCCCGCGGGAAGGCTGAATCTCCCTTGCCGGACATCCGCGACATTGAGATCATCGCGCCGCATTTCAAGCGGCGCCTTTCCGGCGTGACCTCGACGATCATTCAGCTTGTGCCGCGCCAGGTCGCGGCGGGTGAGAAGATCGCCACGCTCGGCCCCGGGCTGCCATCGGATATCCCGCATATGCGGTACCGCCAACTGGCAGGACTGTGGCTGCTGCCCTCCAGCGGTCGGCAGCGCATCTGGCATGCGCGGCGCAACATCGAGATGCTGGCCGGCATCCTGCTGCGCGATGTGCTGCGGATGCCGCTGAGGCTGCTTTTCACATCCGCCTCCCAGCGCCGGCACACCCGCTATTCCCGATGGCTGATCTCGAAAATGGATCATGTCGTGGCGACCAGCGCGAGGACCGCCGCTTATCTCGAGGTTCCCTGCACGGTCGTCATGCATGGCATTGACACGGCCCGTTTCCATCCTCCGGCAGATCGCGAACGCCCGCGCCTGCGCATAGGCTGCGCCGGCCGCATCCGGCATCAGAAGGGAACCGATCTCTTCATCGACGCACTCATCGCGCTCCTGCCCCACCATCCGGACTGGGAGGGCGAGGCGATCGGACGCGTCACGAACGAACACGACGGCTTTGCCGAGGACCTCCGCCGCAGGATCGCAGCGGCCGGCCTCGCGGACCGGCTGCGGCTGGCGGAAGAGACTACCGACGTCCCCCGGTGGTACCGCACCCTCGACCTCTATGTCGCGCCGTCGCGCACCGAGGGCTTCGGCCTGACGCCACTTGAGGCTATGGCGTCGGCTGTCCCGGTCGTCGCTGGCGATGTCGGCGCCTATCCCGAGATCATCGAGACGGGCGAGACCGGGACGGTCGTGCCGACGGGCGACTTGCAGGCCTATATCGCGGCGATCGAACCCTATCTGGCCGATCCCGCTCTTGCGCGGCGGCACGGCGAGAACGCGCTCGACCATGTCCGCAACCGGTTCGATATCCGTAACGAGGTCGATGGCCTGGCCGCCGTCTACGGCATCCTCGCATCCAGCGGCACGTAGTCCAGCCCGATCGATCGCAATGCCGAGACGGCCGAATGATTGACGAACGCCACGCCTTGGCGCTTCGCGACATCGGCAGCAAGTGCGAGATGTTCAAGGATGCGTTGCTCCGCCCCCTTAACGCCGGAGAAAGCCATGTGCCCTGCAACCTCATTGAAGCGGGGGCCATCGGCATTGGCGATGTCCACGCCGATGAACCCGATCTCTTTCGCCGAAGCGGCGAGCGCGAACTGGGCCGCCGTCCACCACCACCGATCCTCCCTGGAACACGCCGAGATCAGGATCCGCCGAGAAGCCCGCCTGCCCGCGCGAGCTGACAGGTGCGAGGTCCCCGAGTTCGGCGTCGTCCCGGCGCGGTCGCCCATAGGGTTTGCGGATATCATCGATCAGGATGACCGGCCGGCCGCGGATGAAATCCGGGTCGATGTCGCACAGCGCCCGGATCGCACCTGGCGACAGCAGCATCGGGGTTTCCGGCGGCACCGTCCTGGCCATCATCTCGAAATGCCGCCAGACGAAACGTTCGTCCTCGATCGCCACCGCGAGCGGTTCGCCGAGCCCTTTGCCGATCAGCGCGATCGCCCCGTTCAGCAACAGGGCCGAGCGTGGCGCCAGCGCTTGCGGCAGCAAGCCCCCTGCCGAAGGACCCGAGCCGACGATGAGGATCTTCGAACCGGCGCGTTTTGTCAGCATGTCGCTGCCCGAGAGGTCCAGAATGAACCTGCCTCGGTAGACAATGCGACCCGGCTGGCCAGCCGACCGCCCCTCGATCCCGAGCGACGGCAGCCAGGCGTGATAGTGGGCCCGGCGGCGTCCGAGCAGGATCTGCGTGAAGAGCTTGACTGCCTGTCGTCGGAATGGCCGGTCGGATGCCAAGATTGCGTCTCTTTTTGCTGCCAGAGAGCCGTCTGAACATGACAGTTCCGTGACGGCGCGCCTTGCCCGCGCCGGTCAGGACTGTTACCAGCCCGCTCCGTTCTCTTGATGCGAATACCGGAACTTCCATGGCATTGATAGCCGACCCCTGTCGCAAACTCCTCGCCAATGTCTATGTCCGCTTCATCGCGGGCTTCCTCGTCGCCTATGGCACGAGCTATGCGATCCTGCGGCTGACCGGCGCGCCGAACCGCATTGCCGCCGTCAACGGCCTGTCGCTGATCATCATGGCCCTGCCGGTCTGGGGACTGGCCTTGCTGGCGGATCGACATGCGCGTTTCGGCTACCATCTCTATTTCATCTGGGCGCTGGTCTGGGTCGTCGATTTCTTCGCCGTCGGCTTCACCATGTGGCGCTATGGCCTGCCGATCGAATCCCCCGTCGTCGTCGAGGCCGTGAGCAACACCAATTACGAGGAAACGACGGAGTACATCCTGGAGGCGGGCCTGCTGTTCCTGCCGCTTGCGCTGCTCGTTCCGCTCCTCGCCTACGGCCTGATGCGGTTGACCCGCGGCATCGGCCGCCATCTCGAGACGTTGCGCCTTCCGCGCTGGCTCGCGGTCGCGGTTGGGGTCATTCTCGTCGTCGTTCCGCTTGCCTATCATACCAACCACGTCGTTGCCCGCGCCGATCCAGTGACGCGCTGGGCAAAGTTCGCCTGGGATTTGCGCCAGCAGGAGGTCGAGCGCGTCCGTCTCGTCGCAGCCCGCGCCGAGGCTGCGCGCAATGTCGGGCAATGGCAGCCGCGCTATGCGGGTGAGGGCAACAGGACGCTCGTCTTCGTCATCGGCGAGAGTTCCAACCGCAACAACTGGTCCCTCTTCGGCTACCAGCGCGAAACCACCCCCAAGCTCGATGCCCTCCGCGACAACCTCGTCCTCTTCCCCGACACGGTGTCGTCCTTCGGCAGCACAGACATCGAGGTCACGCGAATGCTCACGGGTGCATCCCACAAGGCCGATGACGCCTGGCAGACCGAAGCCGACGTCCTGCTGCTGGTCAAGGCAGCGGGCTACAAGGTGTTCTGGCTTTCCAACCAGAACGACTTCTTCCTCAACACCGTCTTCGGCCAGGAAGCGGATTACTTCCGGCTGGTCAATCGTGGCCTCGGCCAGCGTAGCGACACCAGCCTCGATGAAACGCTGCTGCCCGAGATCGACAAGGCGCTGGCCGATCCGGCGCCGCTCAAGTTCATCATCGTCCACGCCATCGGCTCACACCAGCATTACAGCCTGCGCTACCCCGAGGGCTTCAGTCGTTTCGACGATCTCGACGACGAGATTTCCGAAATGATGGCGCAGAAATGGAGCGCGCTCCGGGAGGCGCGCAACACCTACGACAACACCATCCTCTACACGGACTTCATTCTCTCCGAGATCATCGGCCGGCTGGACACGCCCGGCCGTGACGACGCCAGCATGCTCTACGTCTCGGACCACGGCCAGGAGGTCGGCCACCTCACCAGCGTCTGGGGCCACAACTTCAAGCTCGAGAGCGGCTTTGCCGTGCCGATGTTCCTGTGGACCCGCGACGCCGCTTTGTTGTCCCGGAGACAGGCGCTGGAGACGCGGCCATACCAGACCGACGAACTCGACTGGACATTGCTGTCGATGCTTGGCGTCAGCACCAGTCGCGACCAGCCGCAGTTCGATCTGCTCGGGCCGGCTTACAGCCCATGGAAACGGATCATCGACAAGCGGCCCTACATCCCGGGCCGCTCGCATGTCGCGCTCCCAGCGGACGGCTGAGGTCGGACCTTACTGGCCCATCGGCGGCAGTTCCAGGCCAGGCAGCCCGCCATCAGACTGGTTACCGAGCGTCGGCAGGTCGATCCTGATGTCGATCGTGCTGGGATCGACCTTCGGACCGCTGTCGAGCCAGTAGGTCACGGACTCGGGCCAGAAGATCACGATCGCCACGACGATCAGTTGGAGACCGACCCAGGGCAGCGCGCCCATGTAGATATCAGAACTCTTGACCGACGCATCCGCGGTGCCACGCAGGTAGAACAGCGCGAAGCCGAAGGGCGGATGCATAAAGCTGGTCTGGATGTTGACGCAGAGCATCACCCCGAACCAGACAAGATCGATGCCGAGCGCTGCCGCAACCGGCGCCAGCATCGGCACGACAATGAAGGCGATTTCGAAAAAGTCGAGGAAAAAGGCGAGCACGAAGACGAAGATATTGACGAAAATCAGGAAGCCCAGCACACCGCCGGGCAGGCCGGTGAGCAGGTGCTCGACCCAGCGTCCGCCATCCATGCCCTGGAACACCAGGCTGAACACCGTCGCGCCGATCAGGATGAACACCACCATCGATGTGATCCGCGCGGTGGTCTCCATGCTCTGCCGCAGCAGCGACCAGGTGAGCCTCTGGTTGATCATCGCGATGACGATGGCGCCCACGACACCCATGGCCCCCGCTTCGGTCGGCGTCGCCAGACCCATGAAGATCGTGCCGAGAACGAGGAACATCAGCACCGCGGAGGGCACCATGCCCTTGATGATCTTGACGAACAGCTTGAGATCGAGATCGCCGCGCGCCTCCTTCGGCAGCGGCGGCATGCTCTTGGGCCGCAGGATGGCCATCACCGCAACGAAGGCCAGGAAGATGCTGATCTGGATGATCGACGGACCCACGGCGCCCTTGTACATGTCGCCGACGGAGCGACCGAGCTGGTCGGCCAGTACGACGAGGACCAGCGACGGCGGAATGAGCTGTGCGATCGTGCCCGAGGCGGCGATCACGCCCGTCGCCATGCGCATGTTGTAGCCGTAGCGCTGCATGATCGGCAGCGAGATCATCGCCATGGTGATGACCGATGCCGCCACGGTGCCGGTGATGGCACCGAGGATCGCACCCACCAGCACGACTGCGAAGGCCAATCCGCCGGGAATGCCGCCGAACAGACGGCCGGTCCCCTCCAGCAGGTCCTCCGCCAACCCGCATCGTTCCAGTATCGCGCCCATCAGCGTGAAGAAGGGAATGGCCAGCAGCAATTCGTTCGAAACGATCCCGTAGAACCGAAAAGGAAGAGATTCGAGAAAGGCCTCGGAGAAGTTGCCGTTCAGGATTCCGATCACCCCGAAGAACAGGCCGACCGCCGCCAGGGAGAAGGCGACCGGGAAACCGTAGAGCATGAAAAGCACCATGCCCAGGAACATGAGCGGTGGAAGGATACCGAAATCGAACACGACTATTCCCCTGAATTCTTCTCGTTGTCGTCGTAACTGCCGCTATTGCAGCGGCTTCTCGTAAGTCGTGTCGACCTGGATGTGTCCGCTGAGCGCGCCGATGCGCTTGATGAGTTCGGAAATACCCTGCAGGAACAGCAGGCCAAAGCCGAGGACCAGCAGGATCTTCACCGGCCAGCGAATGAGGCCGCCGGCATTGAGCGACATCTCGCCGTCGATAAAGGAACTGTAGAAGAACGGCCAGCAGGCCCAGGTGAGATAGGCGGTGACCGGGAGCAGGAAGACGATCAGGCCGAAGATGTCGATGATCAGCCGCTTGGTCGGACTGACATTGCCGTAGATGAGGTCGACGCGCACATGGCCGTTGTTCCGCAGCGTATAGGACGCCCCCAATAGCACGACATAGGCGAAGAGATACCACTGGATCTCCAGCCACCCATTGGAGCTCGCATTGAACAGGTAGCGCGACATCGCGTTGAAGGCGCTGATGAGGGCACACAGCAGAACCAGATATTCGCCGACCAGCCCCACGATTTTCGACACCGCATCGATGCCCTTGCTCAACGCCAGCAACCCGCCCATTGCTTCCCCCTCGCGGCGCGACACCGCCTGCTTGTTTGTTCCAACGGCGCAACGAGGAGCGTCGCCGAAGTTTGCCCGTCTCCTTTAAAGGAGAATACGCGGCATGAAAAGTGTATGCACCTCTTCTAATCCGGGGAAAAGGTCGTGGTTGACAGCCACCTCGGGACGGCTGCCCTTGAATATCCATGCGTGGAAGTCATAGATAATGGGCAGCTATGCAGTGGCCGGGGCCACGCTTGTACAAGGGATTTGCGACATGTCTGCTCGTCACACCAAAGTCCTGATCATCGGATCGGGGCCGGCCGGCTATACCGCGGCGATCTATGCCGCGCGCGCCATGCTCGAACCGGTGCTCATCGCCGGCATGGAACAGGGCGGCCAGTTGATGATCACGACGGATGTCGAAAACTATCCGGGCTTTGCCGACCCCATCCAGGGGCCATGGCTGATGGAGCAGATGCTGGGCCAGGCCAGGCATGTCGGCGCCGAGATCGTCAACGACCTCGTGACCTCGGTCGATCTGTCGAACCGCCCCTTCCGCGTCACCACGGATTCCGGACAGGAATGGATCGCCGACACGCTGGTCATCTGCACCGGCGCCAAGGCCAAGTGGCTCGGAATCGAGTCCGAGAAGGCTTATCAGGGCTTCGGCGTCTCGGCCTGCGCCACCTGCGACGGCTTCTTCTACCGCAACAAGGACGTGATCGTGGTCGGCGGCGGCAACTCCGCCGTCGAGGAAGCGCTCTATCTCTCCAACATCGCCAAGACCGTGACGGTCGTCCATCGCCGCGACAGCTTCCGCGCCGAGAAGATCCTGCAGGAGCGCCTCTTTGCCAAGGACAATGTCACGATCGAATGGTTCAGCGAGATCGCCGAAATCACCGGCGAACAGCTGCATCCGCCGATGCCGGCCTCCGTTACCGGCATCAGGATCCGCAACACCAAGACCGGCGAGGTGACCGAGCGGCCGATCGACGGGATCTTCGTTGCCATCGGCCATGCGCCGGCCACGGAACTGTTTGCCAGCCAGTTGCGGATGAAGCCGAACGGCTATCTCTGGACCGCGCCGGATTCGACGGCGACCAACATCCCCGGCGTGTTCGCGGCCGGTGACGTCACCGACGACATTTTCCGCCAGGCCATCACCGCAGCCGGCATGGGCTGCATGGCGGCGCTTGAGGCCGAGCGCTTCCTAGCCGGAAGTCTGCATATCGCCGAAGCCGCGGAATAATCCGCGGCCGGCACGAGCCGCGGGGGACATCGCGGCCGACCACAACAGGGGAACTGGGGACCGATGGCGCTCGACTGGGACAAACTGCGCATATTTCATGCGGCGGCGGAGGCCGGCTCCTTCACCCATGCCGCCGACAAGCTGCATCTTTCCCAGTCGGCAATCAGCCGGCAAGTCTCTGCGCTTGAGGCCGACATCAACACCAAGCTGTTTCACCGCCACGCCCGCGGCCTGATCCTGACCGAGCAGGGCGAGCTTCTCTACCGCACAGCACATGAAGTGCTGATGAAGCTCGAAATGGTCAAGATGCAATTGACCGAGACCACCGAGAAGCCGACCGGCCGCCTGCGCATCACCACCACTGTCGGTCTCGGACAGGGCTGGCTGACCGACAAGGTGCAGGAATTCCTCTCCCTCTATCCGGAAATGCAGGTCCAGCTCATCCTCGACAACGAGGAACTCGACGTCAACATGCGCCATGCCGACTGTGCGATCCGGCTGCGCGAGCCCCAGCAGTCCGACCTGATCCAGCGCAAGCTCTTCACCGTTCACATGCATGTCTACGCTGCCCCCTCCTACATCAGCCGCTATGGAGAGCCGCTGACGCTGGAGGATCTCGACAATCACCGTATCATCTCCTTCGGGGAACCTGCCCCGAACTACCTGCTCGATGTCAACTGGCTCGAGACGGCGGCCCGCCCGGAGGACGATCCGCGTGTCCCGGTGCTGCAGATCAACAGCCTCACCTCGATCAAGCGCGCCTGCCTGCTCGGCATCGGCGTGGCCATGCTGCCCGATTACATCGTCGGCCGAGATCCGGGCCTGGTCCAGCTTGTCACCAATGCCGACGTTCCCTCCTTCGACACCTATTTCTGCTATCCCGCCGAGATGAAGAACGCTGCCAAGCTCAAGGTGTTCAGGGATTTTATCGTCGCCAAGGCGCGCAACTGGAATTTCTAGCGTTCACCAACGGCCGGAAAACTGACGGCTTGCGTGCGCCTGCCCGTGGAATTTCCGCCGGCAATCCATTCGTTTCATTTGTGAGACAATAATAATATTTATGGGTTTGCCGCAGCCATCGGCACGACCTGCTAAATCGCAAGTCAATTGAAGAGTTTAAGTTGAATCGCCGGTCACCATGCACTCTACGCATATCAGTCATGCACCGGCATACATTGTGCCCTGCACAAAAAACCACCATATCGCACTCAGTTGATGCACACGGCGGTTTTCCTCCCAGTACCGCTGCATCAGCTGTTCCCCTCTGGAGGTTAATTACCTTCACAACTATAAAGGGCCCAGCCATTGCTGTGGCCCTCTTTTTTTGCCTGCCGTTTCCGAAGCTTGTCCGCGCCCAGGCATCTCGCAGCCTCGCCTGCGGGTCGGAAAGAAGCAGCCGCATCCGTAGAATTTTTGGATAATGTCAACATTATCGGAATAAAATCGCACCATGCCGCGTTGAGCGAATATCGGGCGGGAAACTCCGCCCATTGACGCAACGATTGCGAGGGTTGTCATGGCCTACAAGGGTGGCAAGGAAAAGCGTATCAACGCCCATGCGGCGGACAACCAAAAAGATCCGGAAGTGGTTGGTCTTGCCGATGGTGGATGGGTTGCGACTTGGTCATCCTATGGGCAGGACGGATCAGGCTACGGCATCGTCCAGCAGCGATACGGTGCCAACGGCAAAAAGGTCGACGGCCCGGAGAACCTCGTCCCCACGACCACCACGGGGGTTCAGGACTTCGCCGACATTGCCGCGCTGGACGACGGTGGTTGGGTCGTTACATGGTCCTCCCGTCCCAACATCAACGACGCTGGCTTCAACATCCGCTTCCAGGCATACAATGCCGACGGCAGCAAGCAGGGCAGCGAGACCCAGGCCAACACGACGTTTCTCCATGACCAGACGAAATCCAACGTCACCGGTCTCGACACCGGCGGATGGGTCGTGACCTGGCAGAGCCAGGATGCCGACGGCGTCAGCGACATCTACCAGCAGGTCTATAATTCGTCGGGGGCCAAGCTCGGGACGGAGACACTCGTGAACACCTTCACGTCAGCGGACCAGTTCGACCCCGCGATTTCCGCCCTGGACGACGGTCGCTGGGTGACAGCCTGGGTGTCCTACGGCCATGCAGGCGACTCGAGTGGCATCTACATGCAGGTCTTCAACGCCAACGGCACCAAGTCCGGCATCGAAGCCCACGTCAACACCTACACGACAGGCAACCAGTACGATCCCGAAGTCACCACCCTCGCGAATGGCGATTTTGTCGTCACCTGGCAGAGCCAGGGCCAGGATGGCTCAGGCTACGGCATCTACCAGCAACGCTTCGATGCCAACGGCTCGATGGACGGCACGGAAACCCGGGTGAACACCGCGACAGCCAAGGACCAGACCCACGCCGACATCACCGCGCTATCGACCGGCGGCCATGTCGTCACCTGGGAAACGGTCGGCAAGAACGCCGGCGACATCCGCGCCCAGGTCTTCGACGCCGCGGGCAACAAGGTCGGCAAGGAACTGAAGGTCAACACCCACACCAACAGCGAACAACTCGACCCGTCCGTGGCAGCACTGGACAACGGCCGGTTCGTCGTGACCTGGCAGTCCTACGACAAGGACGGCGACGAAGGCGCGATCTGCCAGCGCGTCTTTACCGACGCCGGCAAGAAGATGGCCGCGGAAAAGCTGATCTTCGATTTCCGTCCGAGCATCGAGGGCAACGCCAAGGACAACGTGCTGACCGGGAAGGATGTCGGTGAGAAGTTCTATGGAAAGAAGGGCGACGATACGATCAACGGCAAGGGCGGCAACGACCTCATCGACGGCGGCAAGGGCAACGACCTGCTGATCGGCGGTGACGGCAAGGACACTTTCGTCTTCAAGACCGGCTATGGCGGCGACACGATCCGGGGCTTCTTCGAGGGAGACCGCATCGATCTCAGGGGCCTGCAGGGCGTCGATGACTTCGACGACCTGCTGGCCAACCATATCTCGCAGGTCGGCGCCGACGCCCGCATCCAGGGCCCGGACGGTGACGTGCTCTACATCCGCCACGCCCTGGTCGGGACGCTGGAGGCAGGTGATTTCATCTTCGCTGTGTGAGTAACGACTGGGGCGGGCCAAAACCCGCCCCGATTTTTTCTCACGTGCAGGCGGCGCAGAAGCGCTGGATCCGCCGGCAGGCTTCCTCCAGCAGCGTCTCGGAGGTCGCATAGGAAATGCGGAAGTTCGGGCCTAGGCCGAAGGCCGTTCCGTGCACGACCGCAACGCCCTCGCTCTCCAGCAGTTCGGAAACGAAATCCTCGTCGGTCTCGATCACCTTGCCCGAGGGCGCGGTCTTGCCGATCAGCCCCTCGCAGGACGGATAGACATAGAAGGCGCCTTCGGGTGTCGGGCACTTGATGCCCTTGGCCTGGTTGAGCATCGAGACGACGAGATCGCGGCGCCCCTGGAAGATCTTCTTGTTGTCCTCGATGAAATCCTGCGGCCCCTCCAGGGCTTCGAGCGCCGCCCATTGCGCGATCGAGTTCGTTCCCGAGGTCTGCTGGCCCTGGATCATGTCCATGGCCTTGATCAGTGCGAGCGGGCCGGCGGCATAGCCGATGCGCCAGCCGGTCATCGCATAGGCCTTCGAGACGCCGTTCATCGTCAGCGTGCGGTCGTAGAGCGCGGGCTCGACCTCGGCCGGGGTTGTGAACTTGAAATCGTCGAAGGTCAGGTGCTCGTACATGTCGTCGGTCAGGATCCAGACATGCGGATGCCGGACCAGCACGTCGGTCAGCGCCTTGAGTTCCTCGCGAGAATAGGCAGCCCCAGTCGGGTTCGAGGGCGAGTTGAAGATCAGCCACTTGGTCTTCGCCGTGATCGCAGCTTCGAGATCGCCCGGCTGCAGCTTGAACTGGTTCTCGATCGTGGTCGCCACGAACACGGGCGTGCCGCCGCAAAGCGCCACCATCTCCGGGTAGGACACCCAGTAGGGCGCCGGGATGACGACTTCGTCGCCCGCGTTCAGGGTTGCCATGAAGGCGTTGAACAGGATCTGTTTTCCGCCGGTGCCGACGATGACCTGGTTGGCGCTGTAGTCGAGATTGTTCTCGCGCTTGAATTTCCTTGCGATGGCCTCGCGCAGTTCGATGATGCCGGCGACCGCTGTATATTTCGTCTCGCCGCGGTTGATCGCATCGATCGCAGCCTTCTTGATGTTGTCGGGCGTATCGAAGTCAGGCTCGCCGGCGCCGAGGCTGATCACGTCCCTGCCCTTCGCCTTCAACTCGCGCGCTTTCTGCGAGACGGCGATGGTGGCGGAGGGCTTCACGCGGGAAAGAGCGTCGGCGAGAAAGGCCATGGTCGATTTCCTTATCGGGGATGTTGTCTGAGGCGCGGGCTTTATAGGGGATGGAGCCTGTGCGATCAAGGACGGCAAGACCCGGAAAATCGCCGGAAACACGAAGAATCTCGGCTTCGGCTTAAGCCAGCAGTAATGATTGTGGCTGTATGCTTCCGCTCGTATGGCAGGTCTCTGCGGAAGGCGTTATGGCGAGTATCTTTTCCAATCTGCGGCGCGACGACGATAACGCATGGGTGGCGGACTATGGTCCTTACACCCTGCATTCCGCGCTCCAGCCTATCTTCAGCCAGGATGATCAGGGTGTCCTGACATTGCAGGCCTTCGAGGGCCTGATCCGTCCGGCGCGCAATGGCGAGATGGTGCGTCCGGGAGAGTTCTTCTCCAGCATTGACGCCCGCGACCGCGCCAAGGTCGACAGCCTCTGCCGTTCGCTGCATATTTTCAACACCGGCGCGCTCGGCCGCCGACATGCCAAGCTGTTCGTCAACTTCTATCCCGGCCTGTTCGTCACCGACATGGCGATCCGCCGCGAGGTCGAGATCATCAAGCTGGCGGCAAACGAAGCCGGCATGAGCCCGGACCGCATCGCCTGCGAAATCACCCAGAAGGAAAACGATTCCGCCGACATGCTGTCTCGCTTCGTCGAGGAACTCCGCAAGCACGGCTTCCGCATCGCCATCGACGAATATGGCGCCGAAGAGCGCGATATCGCCCGCCTCACCCTGCTCAAGCCCGACTACGTCAAGTTCGAGGCGGACTGGGTCAAGGAATTCCTGGAAAATTCCGCCGGCTCCGCCCTGCTCCGCGTCATGGTCAACCAGTTCCGCGAGCAGGGCATCCTTGCGATCTTCGAGGGTCTCGAGGATCTCAGGCAGGTCGACATGTGCCACAATCTCGAAGTCCCCCTGCTCCAAGGCTATGCCCTGGCACGACCCGAACTGGCACCGACCCATTTCAACGCCGACTTCCCGGAGAGCGACCAGCCGACCCGAAGCGATCTGCGTCCAAAGGTGGAACTCGAGCGCTACGACCCTTCGCTGCACCTGCCGCGCGCAAGCGCCCCGACCTTCGGCGGCGCGCGCCGGGTGTCGGCATTCGGCAAGCGCACCGGCTGACACGCGCACGCGAGACCGCTTGACATCCGTTTGCGATCGCTGAATACCCGCCCGGGGATCTGGCGGGGGGAGTGGACGTTTTGCCTGGATTTGACAGACGTCTGCGCAACGCTCTCGTGGCGTTGTTCACACCAATGGCGCTGTGGCACATGCCGGCACGTGCCGAGCCGGTCCTTGTTCAAACCGAGAAAGTCGCGGTTGTCGTCGAGACACTCGCGGAGGGGCTCGATCACCCATGGGCAGTGGAGCCCCTGCCCGATGGCTCCCTCCTTGTCACCGAACGCGCCGGCCGCCTGTCGATTTATCGTAGCGGAAAGCTCACCCCGGTCCGCGGCCTGCCGCCGCTCTGGACCAAGGTCCAGGGCGGGCTTCTCGACGTCGCGCTGTCGCGTGATTTCCAGACGGACGGCATTCTGTTCTTCACCGCGACCCAGAACTACGAGGGCGGCATCGGCACGGTGGTAATCCGCGCCCGTCTCTCCGGCAACGGCCAGTGGCTGTCCCATGCCAAGCCGATCTTCCGCTCGTCGCGGCCCGAGCCGGTCGACCACAATTTCGGCAGTCGCATCGCAGTGGCGCCGGATGGCTCGCTTTTCGTCACGGTGGGTGACCAGGCCCGACCGGAGCGCGCGCAGGACAGGTTCGATCATCGCGGCTCGGTCGTCCACATCAATGCCGATGGCTCGATCCCAGACGACAACCCGTTTCGCGACGGCGTCGACGGCCTGCCGGAAATATGGTCCTACGGCCACCGCAACCCGCAGGGCATCACTTTGGATCCGTCGAGCGGCACGCTCTACACCGTCGAGCACGGCGCCAAGGGTGGCGACGAGATCAACCATCCCGAACCGGGCCGAAACTATGGCTGGCCGGTGATTGCCTATGGCACCGACTACGACGACACCCGGATCGGCATCGGCACATCGACGCCGGGCATGGAACAGCCGGTCCACTACTGGGATCCGTCCATCGCGCCCTCTGCAATCCTGTTCTATCGCGGCGACATGTTTCCGGAATGGCAGGGCGACGTCCTGGTATCGGCGCTCAAGGACCAACTGATTTCCCGCCTCGCCCGCGATTCCGCTGGCAGGATCACGAGCGAGGAACGCTTCCTGACCGAACAGTTTGGTCGCATCCGCGACCTGAAGGAGGCGCCGGACGGCGCCCTGCTGGCCGTGACCGATGACGATAACGGCCTTTTGATCAGGATTTCGCGGGCGGCGGGGCCAGTTCCGGCCACACATGCCGAACCCTGACGCGTTATGGCCTCACTTGGCTGGGACACTCTCCGGCCAGAATGAGGAGAATGACCATGCCGACGCTCAGCCGCCTGATAGTTCCCGCACTCGCCGCCATCCTTGCCGCCGGCACGGCCCTGGCGGACGAGTTTTCGACCGATCGGGTCAAGATCAAGGTGGACGTCGTCGCCTCGGGCCTGAAATTTCCCTGGGCGGTCGAAGTGCTGCCCGATGGCGCCTATCTCGTCACCGAGCGCGCCGGACGACTCCGCATCGTCAGGGACGGAAGGTTGCTGGACCCGATCGACGGCGTGCCCGAGGTTGCCGCCAGGGGCCAGGGCGGATTGCTCGACGTGGCGCTCAGCCCGGATTTCGCTGAGGACCGCACGATCTACATGACCGCCGCACTGGCCTATGGCGGCGGCTCCGGGACAGGCGTCATCAAGGCAAGGCTCTCAGCCGACGAACGCAGCCTGACCGATGTCGAGACCATTTTCAGGATGAAGAAGACCGGCAGGACGAACCGGCATTTCGGCGCGCGCATTGCCTTCGGCACGGACGGGACGCTCTATTTTGCCATCGGCGACCGCGGCGACATGAAGCGTGGCCAGGATTTCATGGATCACGCCGCCAGCATCATCCGCATCAACACCGATGGGTCGGTTCCCGACGACAACCCGTTCGCCGACGGCCGCAACGCCCTGCCCGAAATCTTCTCCAAAGGCCATCGCAACGCCCAGGGTCTCGTCTTCGACCCCGTCACGTCAGGTATGATAACCGCCGAACACGGCGCGAAGGGCGGCGACGAGATCAACCTGCCGAAGGCGGGCCTGAACTACGGCTGGGCGACGATAACTTACGGCAAGAATTACAATGGTCGAAAAATCGGCGCCGGCAGCGATGCCCCGGGCCTCGAGCAGCCGGCCTTCTACTGGGACCCGTCGATCGCCCCAGGCGCGCTCGTCGTCTATCGCGGCAAGATGTTTCCGGAATGGAAGGACGACGTCATTATCACCTCGCTCAAATTCGGCCTCCTGTCGCGGCTCGAGCGCGACGGCGACGGGCGGGTCGGCGAAGAGGAACGTTTCCTGAAGAAGGACTACGGCCGCCTGCGCGACATTGTCGTCGCACCGGACGGCGCATTGCTCGTCACCACCGATTCCCCCGAGGGACGGATCCTGCGGATAAGCCGGGCCGGCGACGCCTCATAAAAGCGGAAGCGGCGCACGAAATCAGTCGCCAGCCTTCCAGACCAGCGGGAAGGCCGTCGGGTCGCTGCCCTTCTCGTCGCACTCTCCCTTCATGCGGATTTCCGCCAGTTTCAGCCTGTTGCCGGCGTCGTCGAGCCGCCAGCGGATATATTCGCCGCAATCGCCGATGCCGCGTCCGCGAAAGAAGGCGGTCAGGCTGCGGGCAATGGGATTGAGATCGACATTCATCGCCGTGTTCATCGTCGTCGGCGCGCCCCGGTCGATGTAGGGAAACGATATGCGCTCGACGATCACGTCATAAGCTGCATAGAGCGCGTAGGGCTGGTTGTAGGCGCCGCCACTTCCGCAAGGTACGCCGATCAGGCGCATGGTGCCGACGCTCACGTCGAAACCCTGGAACTGGCCGATCGTGTCCGGTTCGATGTCAGAGCAGGCACCACCGGAATCGGTGAAGTCCTTGCGCACGATTTCCGGCATGTCCTCCAGGGCCAGGATGTCCCTGGCGGGGACGCCGGCCGGCGGTTCGACCTCTCCCTTGGCCTCCAGCGCATCGGTGCGCCCCAGTCGTCCCTGCACCTCATCGACATGCAGCATGGCGGCCTTGACGCCGCTCAGCTTGACCGGCAGCACGTGGCGCCCCGCCGCACCGATAGCAATCACCTCCGCGCTTCGCCCGGCCTCCATGGCGTCGAGCAGAGCCGTCACTTGGGCATGATCCGCATGGAGGTAGGCGGTGCCGAACTGATCGGGCTTGAAATCGGGCCGCCGCGAGCACGAACAGTTCCTTGCCATCCACCGAAAAGCGGTAGGTGATACCGGGGTCTGCGTCGGGCGAGAAATCCGGCGCCGCGCGCAACTTCAGCACGACCGCCGGCGCCCGGCGCGCCCTTTCGCTGAAAGCCGACGGATTGCAGTCCCTTGGCGCTCCAGTCGGAATAGCTCATGTCGCAGGTCAGTCCATTGGAGCATTCCACCGTCCAGTCCCGGAACTGCTTGCTCGTCCAGGCCTGCGCAGACGTGCCCGCCCCCAGCGCGCCGAACAACGCCGCGCCCGTGATGATTATCCGACCCCTCATAGCCTTTCCCTCACAATTATACGGCAGAACAATTGCCAAGTGCCCATTCAGGCCCTATGCGCTAAGTTCCCTGTTTCTCTCGATTGATAGCACCGACGACAATGACGCGCATCCAGGCCAATCTTATTCTGTTGCTGACCGCCGCAATCTGGGGCGCCGCCTTCGTCAGCCAGAACCTGGCCATGAACAGCATGGGGCCGCTGTGGTTCGTCGGCATCCGCTTCATGATCGGCTTTCTGGTCGTGCTTCCTTTCGCCTTGCGGGAAAACGGACGGGCCAAGACACCGCTCAATCGTCGGGCGATCATGGCCTACGGGCTGTGTGGCGTTGCCTTGCTTGCCGGCGCCATCACCCAGCAGATCGGCATGCTGACGACGACGGTGACCAATGCGAGTTTCCTGACCGGGCTCTACGTCATCATCGTGCCGGTGCTGAGCGTCGTTGTCCTGCGCCGGCTGCCGCACTGGGTCGTCTGGCCGGCCGCGCTGATGGCGCTGACGGGTATTTTCTACCTTGCGGGCGGCACGCTCTCCACCCTCGTCGTCGGCGATTTCTGGATGATCCTTTGTGCCGTCTGCTTCGGCACGCAGGTGCTGCTGGTCGGCATTTTCATGTCGGGCAGCGATCGGCCCCTGACCCTGTCCGCCGTGCAGTTCCTGGTAACGGGGGCGGCCGCGCTGGCCATTGCCATTGCCGTCGAGCCGATCTCCTGGAACGGCATCGTCGAGGCCGCGCCCCACCTCCTCTATTCCGGCATCGTGTCTTCCGGCATTGCTTACACGCTGCAGGTGGTCGGGCAGCGCTGGACGACCGCACCGCAGGCGGCGATCTTCCTTGCCAGTGAATCCCTGTTCGGCGCCTTCTTCGGCGCCGTCATACTCGGCGAGCGCATCGCTCTACTGGGCTACTTCGGTTGCGCCCTCATCTTCCTGGCAATGTTGCTGGTGGAAATCGTACCGGAACTTACAAAGAAGCGTAGATCCGCTTGAATTTCTGTAATGTTCTTGACGATTTCGGGCGAATGTTTGCTCACTAATAGTGCAACTTGCCCTTCTGCGCCGCAGTGGGACAAATTTCGGCACCGAAAGAAACTTTCGCTTGCCAAGAAGTCCCAAAACAATCAACTTAACTGCGTTCGGGCAGTTGCGAACAACGGGAAGAACCTAGAGAACAGCGTGCCGGAGGCGCAATACGCTCCGGGTGGCGTGTGACGGCAACCGATCGTGCCACGATATACAGGACTTTCCTTATCGACATATGCCTGCTCATGCCCGCCAGGGCTTGGACGACTACGCCGCGCGCGTGAGCGGCTTGGATAAGGGATGGTACTGCAATGGGCGAAACTGGCACCGTTAAGTTCTTCAATACCGACAAAGGCTTCGGCTTCATCAAGCCAGACAAGGGCGGATCGGACATTTTTGTCCACATCACCGCTGTCCAGGCCTCAGGCCTGACGGGCCTCACCGAAAATCAGAAGGTGACGTTCGACACGGAGCCGGATCGTCGCGGCAAGGGCCCGAAGGCCGTGAACCTCAGAGTTACAGGCTAAGCACCGACGCTCTCTCGGCCAAGCGCGCCGCTCCGGCACCTGCCGGCCAGCGGCCCTTTCCGTTTGTGACGGACCCTGCGGCCGGCGCCACAAACTTGCCCTGTTTCATTCAGCCGGCATTCATCGCTGCGGCAATAGCGTTCCCCTCAAGCATGGCCCCGGATGGATCGGGGCAGGCAAGCAGGGAGCGCCGTCCATGAACCGGATTGCCAAGGCCGTCATACTCTCCATCGCAGCACTCGCCGCAGCAGCAACCACCGTCGAATTCGCTTCGGCCGGTGAGCGCAACTGGCGCAAGCACCATTCCGGCCGCCACCATGTCGTCAAGCCATGGAAGAAGCGCGTCGTGGTCACCGGCGTTACCGCCGGCATCGTCGCCGGCGCCGTCATCGCGACAAGGCCGCGGGTCATCTATCGCGACGATCCCGTGATCGTGCATCAGGACCCGATCTACGACAGGGAGACATATGACCGCGAGATCTATGACGAGGGCACCTATGCCGCTCCGGATGAAGATTTCGACGGCCTCGCCTATCGCGACGATGTCCCGGACGCCGAAGAATACGCCACGCCCGTCTACGAGGATGGCGATCTCGAGACCTATGACGAGCAGAGCCGCGTCGAATCCCAGGACGGGTATTTCCCCGAACGCCCCGAGCCGAGAGTGGAGCGCGAGCAGAAAATTGCGGCTCCGAAGAAGAAGGTGATCCGCGAGGCCGCCGCAGCGACCGAACTGAAACCCTGGAGCAAGGAATGGCGGGAGTGGTGCACCGGACGCTTCTCGTCCTTCAACCCGCAGAACGGCACCTATCTCGGCTATGACCAGAAGCGCCACTTCTGCAAGGCCGGCTGATCAGGTCGTCCGGGTGCAAAGTTCGAAGCCGGGGATCGCCCCGGCTTTTTCCGTTCAGATCCCGCGGAGAAACGGATTGGACCGCCGCTCGTCTCCGATGCGGCTACCGGGTCCATGGCCGCAGATGAAGCCCACGTCGTCGCCCAGCGGCAGGACCTTGGTGCGGATCGATTCCAGCAGCGTCTCGTGATCGCCGCCCGGAAGATCAGTGCGTCCGATCGAACCGCTGAACAGAACATCGCCGAGATGGGCGAAGTTCTGCGCGCGATTGACGAAGATCACATGCCCTGGCGCATGGCCCGGCGTGTGGTAGACCTCGAACACATGGTCGCCAAAGGACACCGTCTCGCCCTCCTCCAAGAAGCGATCCGGCACCATGTTGCGGACCTTCATTTCGGACGCGCCGAACCGCGCCGCGCTCGCTTCCATGCTCTGCAACAGCGGCAGGTCGTCCTTGTGCGGCCCGACGACGGGAATGCCGAGCGCCTCCTTGAGCTCGAGCGCGCCACCCGCGTGATCGAGATGGCCATGGGTCAGCCAGATTTCCTTGAGCTTCAGGTCGTTCTGCCTGATCGTCGGCAGGATCACATCCTCGACGTCGCCGCCGGGATCGACGATCACGCCTTCCATCGTGTCGGGATCGAACAGCACCGTGCAGTTCTGCTGGAAAGGCGTCACGGGAATGATCCCGGCTTGTAGCTTGGCCATTGTCGGTCCTGATCGAGCTTTGATGTCAGGCCGATATAGGTCGGCAGCGGCGCTTTGTCATTACCCGGAAGGTAATTGAGGTCATTCCCTCTCCCGGCGATGCTGGCCGGGTCAACCAAATGAAGGGAAACCGAGATGACCGACGCCAGCGACATCGCTGCCAAATATATCGCAACCTGGAACGAGACCGATGGCGAAAAACGCGCCGTGCTCATTGCCCGCCATTGGAGCGAGACGCCGCACTATGTCGATCCACTGATGTCCGCATCGAATGCGACGGAACTGTCGGGCACCATCGGCGCCATCCATGACCGCTTTCCGGGGTTCGTTTTCAGACTGATCAACCGGCCGGATGGTCATGCCGACTATGTCCGCTTCGCCTGGGGTCTGGGTCCGGAAGGCCGGGACACCGTGCTCGAAGGCAGCGACATCATCGAGACCAGGAACGGCCGAATCGATCGGGTCGTTGGATTTCTCGACAAAATGCCGACGACGTAAGCCGGCATCGGGCAAACTGAATGGGCGACGCAAAGTCTACTGGATGCTCGCGACGTCCATCGAATTGATCGGCGAGGCACCGAGGCTTGCAGTCGTGACCAGCAGGGCAGCCACGGAAAGGCTGAAGGCTGCAACCAGCATCACGAGCGGGCGAAGCTGCTTGGCGACTGGATTGTCTTGAGCGATGGTAGTCATCGGAAGTCCCTCTTGGATCGGCTGATCGCCGTTGCAAACTTGACGTTCCTATCGTCCGGTTTGTTCACAAATGCTGTAACCGAAGTTACAGTTTCCTCGCCGATCCAACAAAAATGACGGGGAGAAGGGAAGCCGGGCTGTCAGTCGTCTGATGACCGCCATATAATGTCGGATATGTTTCAGCCGAACGTCGGATTGACCGCTCGCCTGTTACAATAGCCCCTGATTTTCCGGTTTATCGGCGGCCAGCCGTCGCCGCCGTCCTTCAGACAGAAAAGCGGCCCGGAGGCCGCTTTTCACGCCATGTGGCGAAAAGATCACTCTGCCGCTTGCGCCGCGGCAGGGTACACTTCCTTAACGTAGTCGTTCATCAGCGTCTCGCAGATCGTCGACGGCGTAAAGCGGTATGGGCCGATCTCAGAGACCGGCGTCACTTCCGCGGCCGAGCCGGTCAGGAAGCATTCGGTGAAATCGCTGAGTTCCTCCGGCATGATCGCCCGTTCGACCACCTCAATGCCGCGGCGCTTGGCAAGTTCGATCACGGTCTGGCGGGTGATGCCGTTGAGGAAGCAGTCCGGATCCGGCGTGTGGATCACGCCATCCTTGACGAAGAAGATGTTGGCGCCAGTCGCTTCCGCCACGCGGCCGCGATAGTCGAGCATCATCGCATCGGCATAGCCCTTGGCTTCCGCGGCGTGCTTGGAGATCGTGCAGATCATGTAGAGGCCGGCCGCCTTGGCGCGCGACGGCGCCGTCATCGGATCCGGGCGGCGATACTCGGCCATGTCGAGCTTGATGCCCTTGAGCTTTTCCGCCGGATTGAAATAGCTGCCCCACTGCCAGATGGCGATCGCGACATTGATCGTGTTGTTCTGCGCCGAAACGCCCATCATTTCAGAGCCGCGCCAGGCGATCGGCCGGACATAGGCGTCGGAAAAGCCCTGGCGCTTGAGCAGTTCGACTGTCGCCGCATCGAGCTCGGCCACCGTATAGGGGATCTTGAAGCCCATGATCTTGGCGGAATCGTGCAGGCGCTGGTTATGCTCGGTCAGCTTGAACACGCGGCCGCCATAGGCCCGCTCGCCTTCGAAAACGGCGCTGGCATAATGCAGCCCATGAGTCAGCACGTGGATCTTGGCGTCCTTCCACGGGATGAACTCACCGTTCATCCAGATCTGGCCCTCAAGCTGGTCGAAAGGAACTGCCATAGTCGAAATCTCCGCGGCGCCGTCCAAAGCGTCATTGTTCAGTGGGTTTGATTTCCCGTCCGCGGTCCACGAAAGATGTCGAAGCGAGGGACAGGGCTTGAGGAAGCAGCCGCGACCAGTGGGATTTCCCGGTGATCGTCTCTGTCCTCCAAGTGGGTTTTAGGCTATCAGTGGGCTGATTTTATGTCAATGAAGCTGACGTATCGCGGCAGGCCGTGCGACGGAATTGTGAGTGCTATGGACAAGAGGGTGAAAAACGGCAGAGACCTCGATATCGTGCGGGCACCGATGACCGGCGATGGCGCCATCGATTTCGAGATCATCGAACTGCTGTTCTTCGCCTATCGCGACTTCATCTCCGATCCCGATGCGATTCTCGAAAAGAAGGAATTCGGCCGCGCCCATCACCGGGTCCTGCATTTCGTCAACCGCAATCCCGGCATGACGGTTGCCGACCTGCTGGACACGCTGGGGATCACCAAGCAATCGCTCGCCAGGGTCCTGAAACAATTGATCGACTCAGGTTATGTTGCACAGGTCGAGGGAACCGAGGATCGACGCCAGCGCCATCTCTACCCCACGGGCGCGGGCCGGGAGCTGGCGCTGGACCTCGCAAGGCCGCAATCGCGCCGTATTGGCCGTGCATTCGGCGGTGAGGGATCTGCAAAGCGCGAGGACGTGGTCCACTTCCTCGCCGGAATGCGCAACAAGGGAGGTGAGCAATGAGCGACGGCGCACCCCTGGCGGACGAAGCGCCGCATCTTCTGATCGTGGATGATGACACCCGCATCCGCGCGCTGCTGCAGAAGTTCCTCACCGGCAAGGGTTTTCGCGTCACCGTCGCCGCCGATGCCGCCGAGGCGCGGCGCAAGCTCGAAGGGCTCGATTTCGACCTCCTCGTGCTCGACGTGATGATGCCCGGCGAAACCGGCATGGCATTGACCCAATCGCTGAAGGATGTCCGCGACGTCCCCATCATCCTCCTGACGGCGCGTGCCGAGGCGGATTCCCGCATCGCCGGACTCGAGGCCGGCGCGGACGATTATCTGGCCAAGCCATTTGACCCGCGTGAACTGGTGCTCCGCATCAACAACATCCTCAAGCGCGCCGTCACGCCGGGCCGGCCGAAAATCGACCAGCTCATATTCGGCCCCTACACCTTCTCCCTGGTCAAAAAGGAACTCCGCAAGGGGCCGCAACTCGTCGGCCTGACCGGACGCGAGCAGGACATCATGATGATCTTCGCCGCCAATGCCGGCCAGACGATCGCCCGCCATGAACTGGCCGGCACCGGGGTGGATGTGGGAGAACGCACGATCGACGTTCAGATCAACCGCCTGCGTCGCAAGATCGAGGACGATCCCGGCAACCCCGTCTGGCTGCAGACGGTGCGTGGGATCGGCTACAAGCTCTCCCTGGACCAGAGCGGATGAGCGCCGACGCCGACCATGCGGCCGTGGCGATCGACGAGCAGCGGCCGTCGAACCCGTTCACGGGCATCGGCCGGTTCTTTCGCCGAAATCTGCCGCGCGGCCTCTTTGCCCGCTCGCTGCTGATCATCGTGCTGCCGATGCTGATCCTTCAGACGGTGCTGGTCTTCGTCTTCATGGAACGCCACTGGCAGATGGTCACGAGCCGGCTCTCGGCCGCCGTAACCCGCGACATCGCATCGGTCATCGACCTGCTCGACACGATGCCCGGCCAGCAGGCCGAGATCATCCGCATCGCCGAGGAGCGCATGGGCCTGACGGTCAAGGTCCTGCCCGGCAACAGGCTGCCGCCGCGCAAGCCGGTGCCGTTCTTCTCCATCGTCGACCGCATGCTGTCGCGCCAGATCAACACCCAGATCAGCCGGCCGTTCTGGATCGACTCCAGCGCCGGCCCGAAAGAGGTCGAGGTCCGCATCGCGATCGACGGCGGACGCATCCTCAGCGTCATCACCCGCCGGGACCGGACGGCGGCGTCCAACAGCCAGATCTTCCTGATCTGGATGTTCGGCACATCGCTTGTTCTGCTGATTATCTCGATCCTCTTTCTCCACGGCCAGATCCGGCCGATCCTGGCGCTCGCCCGTGCCGCCGAAAGCTTCGGCAAGGGCCAGAAGCCCGCCGAACCCTTTCATCCCCGCGGCGCCGTCGAGGTCCGCAAGGCCGGCCTGGCCTTCATGCAGATGCGGGAGCGTATCGAGCGCCAGATCGAGCAGCGCACGGCCATGCTGTCCGGCGTCAGCCACGACCTGCGCACCATTCTCACGCGCTTCCGACTGCAACTCGCCATTGCCGAGGACGTCAAGGATCTCGAGAGCCTCAACCGTGACGTCGACGACATGAACGCCATGCTCGACGGCTATCTGGACTTCGCCCGCGGCGAGACCGAAGAGGCCGAGGGACTGCTCGATCTCGCCGCCCTGCTGCGCCAGTTGGAAGAGACGGCGGAACTGCATGGCAAGTCGCTGACATCGACCATCGACGGTCCCACGCAGGTCAGGGTACGACCGAACTCCTTCACCCGCCTGCTGACAAATCTCGCCGCCAATGCCTGGCGCCACGGCAGCAACGTGAAGATCGAAGCCCGCAGTTCCGGCCGCTTCCTCACGGTGAGCGTCGACGATGACGGCCCCGGCATTCCCGTCGACATGCGCGAGGACGTCTTCAAGCCCTTCTTCCGCCTGGACGAAGCCCGCAATCTCGACGCATCCGGCACCGGCCTCGGCCTCGCCATCGCCCGCGACATCGCCCGCAGCCACGGAGGAGACGTGACGCTGGCGGAGAGCGCGATGGGCGGATTGCGGGCCATGGTGCGGGTGCCGGTTTGACGATTGACGTCATGCATATATTTGGTATCCTGATTGCATGATCGAAAGCTACCGGGACAAGCGCACGGAAGCCTTCGCAAGAGGTGAATTCG
Source organism: Rhizobium sp. (assembly GCA_019739215.1). Taxonomy (GTDB): domain Bacteria; phylum Pseudomonadota; class Alphaproteobacteria; order Rhizobiales; family Rhizobiaceae; genus Rhizobium_E. The sequence goes on along the minus strand of JAHHDR010000035.1, from coordinate 300,300 downwards.
TTCGCGAGTTCCAAGGCTTCTCCAAGCAGGCCTACAAGCGGCTGGAAATTCTCGACGCAGCAACCAGCTTGGAAGACCTTCGGCAGTTGCCGAGCAATCGGCTGGAGGCTCTGCGAGGCAACCGAGACGGTCAGTTCAGCATCAGGATCAACGAACAGTACCGGATATGTTTCGTCTGGCCGAGGAACAAGCCGGGACCCGAGAATTTCGAAATTATCGACTATCGCTAGGTGAAGCCATGAACATGCGACCAGCCATCCATCCCGGCGAGATCCTGAGCGAAGAATTGCAGGAAGTCGGCGTATCGCCAACGGAACTCGCGCGGCAGATCGACGTTCCCGCCAACCGTATCAGCCAGATCGTCAATGGAAAAAGAAGCATTACCGGCGACACCGCTCTTCGCCTAGGCCACTGGTTCGGCACCTCGGCACAATTCTGGCTGAATCTTCAGTCGAGCTACGAACTGCGTCTGGCCGAACAGCAGGCGGGAGAGGAGATATCGAGACTGCCCCGCAGGGTGGCCTAGTTAACGCCCGTAAACTTCCTGCGGCACCAGCTCGAAGAACCGCCGCTTCCTGTTGAACCGGTCCCAAGCCTGTATCCGCCTTGGATAGCGCTCCCGCATCGCATCGAGTGGCCTGAGCAAGGCTCCGTCACGCTCCCACTTGCGGTCGAGGATTTCGATGATGCGGCGGTTCGGCCAGGGCTTGTTGACGATCGACAGGAAGGCGCCGAAGGCTTCGTTCTCCATGCCCCTGCCGGCCCGATGCGCGATCATGGCGTAGCAGAAGGCGGTGGAGCGCGACACGCCAGCATGGCAATGGACGAGAATGCGCGAGTGCGGGCTCTCGATCGCCGGCCGCACCGTTTCGAACAGGCTCTCTATGATCTCCGGAAAATGCCCGGTAACTTCAGCCGTCTCCTGGTCGCGGAGACGCGCCACGATATGCTCGGCGGAACGGATCTGGGGCACGTGTTCCGGGCCGATGGCGGGGTCGATCAGCGAAATGACATGCGTCGCGCGCCATTCCTCGGCGACGGCAGAAGCCTTCGGAAGGCATGACACGCGAAAACGCTCATGAACCATCGTGAGAGGCATGTCGCCTGTCTCCCGCATCATTTCTCCTTGTCGAAGATTGGGACCGAAACTGGGAGAAAATGAGTCAGAGAAGCTTCTTGCCATCGGGGACCGGCAGGCCTGGCTGGGCCAGCACGATCGCGCCGTCGCCATCCTCGAAGCCCAGCGTCAGGACCTCGGAGCGAAACGGACCGATCTGCCGCGGCGGAAAATTCACCACGCCGAGCACTTGTCGGCCGACCAGCGCTTCCGGTGTATAGTGCACCGTGATCTGCGCCGATGATTTCTTCCGCCCGATCTCCGGCCCGAAGTCGATCACCAGCTTGATCGCCGGCTTGCGCGCTTCCGGAAACGGCGATGCCTCCACCACGGTGCCGACGCGAATATCGACCCGCTCGAAGTCGGCATAGGTGATCTGCTCTGACATGGCGATTATCCTGCGAGTTCCCGGGCGCGATCGCGCGCCGCCTTGATCGCCACGTCGAACAGCGGTTGCATGCCGTCCTCGGCCATCAGCACGTCCAGTGCCGCAGCCGTCGTGCCACCGGGCGACGTCACGTTTTTGCGCAACTGGGCAGCCTCGTCGGGCGACTGGTGAAGCAATTCGCCAGCGCCCGACACGGTTGCCCTCGCAAGACGCATGGCGAGGTCCGCCGGCAGACCAAGTTTTCGGCCTGCCTCAGCCATGCACTCGGCGAGATGGAAAACATAGGCCGGGCCGGAGCCCGAAACGGCGGTCACCGCATCGATCAACGCCTCGGTCTCGACCCATTCGACCGGACCCGACACGTCTAGCAGCGAATGGACCAAACTGCGCTGCGCTTCGGACACGAGGCCGTTGGCGAAGGCGCCGGTGACGCCTCGGCCGATCATCGCCGGCGTGTTGGGCATCGCACGCACCGTCGGTGCGCTTCCGAGATGTTCCTCGAGGAAAGCAAGCGTCTTGCCCGCCGCGATCGACACCACGATCGTCTCGGAACCGATCAGCGACCTGTAGGCCGGCAGCACCTTGTCCATCACCTGCGGCTTGACCGCGACGAAGATCACGCTGGCGGTCACACCCTCCGGCGCGCCGGCGGCAAACCGGATGCCGGCCGCATCGAGGCGGGACTTCATCGCCTCGGGCGGGTTGGGGTCGGCCGCAATGATCTGGCTGCCGGGAATGCCACTCCTGACCCACCCCATCGCCATGGCGCCACCCATGTTTCCAGCGCCGATGAGGATGATGGGACCGGAAAGCGAGACGCTCATGCCTCCCCCACGGTTTCGAACATCACCGCGCTGACGGCCGACTGCGCATCCATGTTCGACCAGACCACGAACTGGAACGCCTGGTAATAGGCCTCGCAGGCCTCGAGCGCGGAGGACAGCAACACCTCCACCTGTCGGCCCGTCGGCTCGACGCCGCCCGAAAGCAGCAGCGACTGGCGGAAGATCACGATGTCGGCATTGTGCCAGACATCGAAATGACCAAGCAGGACCTCGCCATTGATATGGGCGATCAGCTTGATCACCTCATTCATCTTGGCATCGGGGATCTTGAGGTCGAAGGCGCAGGACAGGTGCACCGCCTCGAATTCCTCCATCCAGGCGAAGGAGATCCGGTAGTCGGTCCACTTGCCTTCCACGGTCATCGCCAACTCGTCGTCTGCGGACCGCTCGAACGACCAGTCGTTCGTGTCAGCCACGAACTCGATGAGATCGACGGGGTTGGACAGTCGTTCGGTCTTCAGGTCATAAAGGCTCATGCGGCACCTAATTACGGAATCCCAGCCACATCGCGCCGGGGAACAGACCAACGCGACCGGAGGACACCGGAAACTCAATGGAATGATCCGCGAACCGATAAACCTACCCTAGGCCACCTAGCATGCCCGGAACTTACGCGTCCGCCTCGAATCATCTTGTAAAATCAGTGTATAACGGGGGAGTCCTGAAACCAGTCCCGCTTTGTCAAAAAGCTTGGGATGACTGTCCGGCGATCGTCAGAAATTGATTCAAATTCGATCGTTAACCGACTCTTGAATATGGATTTTTCGACAGTCGGGCGGCTTGGCAAAAAATTGCGCCGCCCGGTCCGGGGCCTGTGGATAACCGTTTCGGTCAGGGCTTGAGCGAGGCGATCCTGGCTTCGAGCGCGGCAATGCGGGCCGACAGCGCGTCATTCTCCTCGCGCGCCTTCACGGCCATTTCGCGCACGGCCTCGAATTCCTCGCGCTTGACGATGTCCATCGAGTTCAGCCAGCGCTCGGCCTGCGCCTTGAATGCGGTCTCGACCTCCTTGCCGACGCCCTGCACGGCGCCGGCGGCGTCGGTCATCAGCTTGGCGAAGTCGTCGAGAATACGGTTGGGTCCCTGGTTCATGAGACGTGCCTCCGGAAGAAGATTAAGCTGGATTTGAGGTAGGATGCCCATAGCCCCGATGCAAGAAAAAAGCCGGCAGCGCGGCAATTTCGCATGGGTGCCGCTTCACACGCATCATGGTCGGCTGCAGTAGCGTCTGTGCCGGCGAAAACTTCATGCTATAAGCCGGCAACCCGAAACCGAATCCGGACAGTGCCTTGATATCCGTCGCCGAAACCCTCGCCGTCATGCCCTTCCCCGCCATCGACCCGATCGCCATCTCCATCGGGCCGGTCGATATCCGCTGGTATGGCTTGGCCTATGTCGTCAGCATCCTCGTCGGCTGGTGGTATGCGCGCAAGATCGCCAGCACGCCGCGGCTCTGGGCGAACGACAAGCCCGCCATGACGGTGGTGGACCTCGACGACTTCCTGCTCTGGGCCGCGATCGGCATCGTGCTCGGAGGGCGCATCGGCTTCATCCTTTTCTACGACCTGCCGCTCTATCTCGCTGACCCGACTCTTATATTCGAGATCTGGAAGGGAGGCATGTCCTTTCATGGCGGCATCACCGGCACCACGATTGCCATGATCCTGTTTGCGCGAAAACGCGGCATATCCATGTGGTCGCTCTTCGATGTGATCGCCACGGTCTGCGTCACCGGCCTCTTTCTTGTCCGCATCGCCAATTTCATCAATGGCGAGCTCTATGGCGGCCTGTCCGATCTGCCCTGGGCTGTGGTCTTCCCCGGCCAGGAGCCCTTCGCCCGCCACCCGAGCCAGCTCTACGAAGCCGGCCTCGAAGGCCTGCTCACGGGCATCGTGCTTGCCATCGTGGTCTTCCGTTTCGGCGCCCTCAAGCGCCCCGGCCTGGTCGCGGGCACCTTCGTCAGCCTTTATGCGATCAGCCGCATCGCGGTGGAATTCGTCCGGGTCCCCGACGTGCAGGTCGGCTATCTGCTCGGCACGGATTGGCTCACCATGGGCATGGTGCTCTCCGTACCGATGCTGCTGCTCGGCCTCTGGGCGATCTGGCGCGCCAACCGTCTCGCGGCAAGGCCTGCATGACCACGCCGCTTGTCGAGAAGATCAGGGCCCTGGTCGCCGCGCATGGCCCGATCAGCGTGACGGACTATTTCGCGCTCTGCCTCGCCGATCCCGAATACGGTTATTACAAGACTCGCGACCCCTTCGGCCGCGGCGGGGATTTCGTCACCGCGCCGGAAATCAGCCAGCTGTTCGGCGAAATGGTCGGCATCTTCCTCGTCCATGCCTGGGAAAAGCACCTCAAGCCCCGCCGCAATCTCCGCATCGCCGAGATTGGCGCCGGCCGTGGCACGATGATGGCGGATATTTTGCGCGTCGTGCAGAAGCTCGCACCCGGACTTTATGAAGCTGCCACGATCCACCTCGTCGAGACGAGCCCCGCGCTCCGGGACGTGCAGCGCCGGACATTGGGCGCGCACGGCGCCAAGGTCGCCTGGCATGACGGCTTCGATGAGATCCCGCCCGGATTCCTGCTTCTGGCGGCCAACGAATTCTTCGACGCGGTCCCGATCCGCCAGTTCGTCAGGACCACCGCAGGCTTTCGCGAGCGGCTGGTCGGCGTGGACGCCCATGGCGAACTCGGCTTCGTCGCCGGCGCCGGAGGCATCGACACTGCTTTGCTGCCCCCGGGTCATCAGGCCGCACCGGCAGGCACCATCGTTGAGATCGCGCCGGCACGCGCCGCCATCATGCAGATGCTGTCAGACCGGCTTTTCGATGGCGGCGGCACGGCGCTGATCATCGACTATGGCCATCTCGAATCCGGCTTCGGCGACACGCTGCAGGCGGTGTATCGCCATGCCTTCGATCCGCCGCTCGCCCATCCCGGCGAGGCCGACCTGACCAGCCATGTCGATTTCGCGGTGCTCGCGGCGATCGCCCGGGCGCGCTCCGTCGCCGTCAACGGCATGATGAGCCAGGGCGCGTTCCTGCTCGAGCTCGGGCTGCTCGAACGCGCCGGTGCGCTCGGCCGCGGCAAGGGACCAGACGAGCAGGACGCAATCCGGATGGCGGTCGAGCGTCTTGCGGGCGACGGACCAAGCCGGATGGGCGATCTTTTCAAGGTCCTGGCCGTGTCCAGCCCCGCCGTGGCGCTCGCGCCGTTTCATGGCTGAGTTGACACCCTGCCACCCCTTCTGCAACATCCCGCCGCAATGACCGCTTCGCTTCGTGCCAGGCGACAGACTTCGAAAGGCCGATCGCCATGACGCCAGACCAAGGGCCCTCCCCGCTGCAGAGCCCCGCCCTCGGCCAATATGCGGATCGCGGGATCGCCCACGGCTTCTTCACCCGCGCCGGCGGCGTCTCCGAGGGCCTCTATGCCGGCCTCAACGTCGGGCTTGGCTCGAACGACCAGCCCGAACGCATCCGCGAGAACCGCGGCCGCGTGGCGAATTGGTTCGGCGGGCCACACGATCGCCTTGCCACGCTCTACCAGGTCCATTCGCCCGACGTGATTGTCGTCGACGCCCCACCGGTCGGAGAGAGGCCCGAGGCCGACGGGCAGGTGACGAACCGGCCCGGCATCGTCCTGGGCGTGCTCACCGCCGATTGCGGCCCCATCCTCTTCGCCGATCCCGAGGCGGGAGTCATCGGCGCGGCGCATGCCGGATGGAAGGGTGCGCTCGACGGCGTTCTGGAGAACACGATCGCGGCGATGGAACAACTTGGCGCGCGCCGGGGCAACATTGTCGCAAGCCTCGGGCCGTCAATCTCACAGCGGAACTATGAAGTCGGGCCTGAGTTTCACGAACGCTTCGTGTCGAGGAACGCCGAATGGGCGCGCTTCTTCGCGCCATCAGGCAAGGAGGGACACCATGTGTTCGACCTGCCGAACCTGACCGTTAGCCGCCTCGCTGCCGCCGGAGTCCGGGCGGAAAATCTCGACATCTGCACCTATGCCGACGAGGATCGCTTCTTCTCCTATCGGCGCACGACACATCGCAAAGAGCCCGACTACGGCCGACAGATTTCTGCAATCATGCTCAGGGAGGGCTGAATGGCGCTGCATTTTTCCAAGGATGAATTCGCCGCCCGGCTGGAGTTGGTCAAGGCCCGGATGAAGGAGGAGAAGCTCGACGCCCTCCTGATCTTCGCGCAGGAGAGCATGTACTGGCTGACGGGCTACGACACGTTCGGCTACTGCTTCTTCCAGTGCCTGGTGGTCAAGGCTGATGGCCAGATGGTGCTGCTGACCCGCTCGGCGGACCTGCGCCAGGCGCGCCACACCTCGGTCATCGAGGATATCCGCATCTGGGTCGACCGCACCAATGCCGATCCGGCGCAGGATCTGAAGAACCTGCTCATGGATCTCGACCTGCTCGGCACCAAGGTCGGCGTCGAATATGACACCCATGGGCTGACCGGGCTCAACGCCCGCCGGCTGGACAACCAGCTCACATCCTTCGCCAACGCCGTGGATGCCTCCTACATCATATCCAGGCTCCGACTTGTGAAGAGCCCGGCCGAAATCGAATATGCCGAGAAGGCGGCTGCACTGTCCGACGACGCGCTCGATGCGGCACTCAAGCTCGTCAGGCCGGGCGCCAATGAGGCGGACATTCTTGCCGCCATGCAGGGCGCCATCTTCGCGGGCGGCGGCGATTATCCGGCCAACGAGTTCATTCTCGGCTCCGGTGCCGATGCCCTGCTCTGCCGCTACAAGGCCGGACGGCGCAACCTCGACGCGACAGACCAGTTGACGCTGGAATGGGCCGGCGTCTTCGCCCATTACCATGCGCCGATGATGCGCACGATCGTGATCGGCACGCCCACGGACCGCCAGAAGGAACTCTTCGCCGCCTGCCGCGACGCCATCGAGGCCATCGAGGGCGATCTGGTGATCGGCAACACCTTCGGCACGGTGTTCGATACCCATGCCCGGATCATGGACGAACGCGGGCTGGCCAAGCACCGGCTCAATGCCTGCGGCTACTCCGTCGGCGCACGCTTCTCACCGTCCTGGATGGAGCACCAGATGTTCCATGCCGGCAATCCGGAACCGATCCTGCCGGGCATGACGTTGTTCGTGCACATGATCATCATGGATTCGGAGACCGGCACGGCCATGACGCTCGGCCGCACCTATCTCATCACGGACGGCCCCGTCCGCAATCTGTCGCGCCACAGTCTGGACCTGATTTCAGTATGAGGTAGCGGGTCCTGGCACTTCGGGACCCGGGCGATTGACTCGCGCAAGGCTTCGCTTCCATAGTCCCGTGCCGAAGCGAGGACCTCATCGGGGAGCGAGTCCATGTCTGGCAGGACCATTCAAGCGGTCGCCGCCGCACTCAGCCTGCTTCTGGCAGGCTGCAACACCGACGGGCTGACGCCCCAGGCCGAAATTCCGGGCGCCCAGCAGTCCGTGGATGCAACACCGGCTGACATCAACTCCGCTCAGATCGAAGAAATCCCGTCGACGACGGAGAAAAAACCGCTGATCGATTCCGAATATGCCGAGCAGGATACTGCACGCGCGCCGCAGAATACGCTTGAGGCCCAGGCCCGGGCGATCGACCAGGGCCAGGACAATCCCGCGCTGACCAAGCCGAAGGACGGCAGCCTTGGCGCCAACCTCTACAAGTCCGACAGCCAGACGCAGACGGTCACGAGTCTCTACACCGCCAACACGGCCAAGGGCACGATCCGCTTCCTGCCGATCATCGGCGCGCCGGTCCAGTCCGTCACGCCGCTGTCAAAGGAGCTTGGTGCCTCGGCGCGCGGCAACGGCCTGACGATCAAGGGCTCGAACGACCAGACCGCCGAGCATGTCCTCAAGGGTTATCTCTCCGCCTTCAGCGACGGCGGCAAGGTCACCGTCGTCTATGTCTGGGACGTGCTCGATAATTCCGGCGCCCGTCTCCATCGAATCCAGGGACAGGAAAGCGTCACCGGACAGGGCACGGACGCATGGTCCGCAGTGCCCGCCGGGGTGATGCAGGAGATCGGTGTCGCCACGATCGCCGAGTACATGAAATGGCGCCAGTCACAGGGCTGACATCGCCGATCGCCCATCCGGCAACCATCGGATAGAATGAGCGAGGAAAAACCCCGCCAACCCCTTGCAATACCGCCACAGCACGATAATAAGCCGCCATCCGGCATGAAAACAGGCGGGCGTCATGAAGGTATTTTCAGGTAATTCAAACAGGCAGTTGGCCGAGGCCATCTGTGCGTACCTGAAAGTGCCCCTTGGAAGAGCCACTGTCCGCCGTTTCGCAGACCAGGAAATTTTCGTCGAGATCCAGGAAAATGTGCGCGGCGAGGACATCTTCCTCATCCAGTCGACCTCCTATCCCGCCAATGACAACCTGATGGAACTGCTGATCATGATCGACGCCATGCGTCGGTCGTCGGCCAAGCGCATCACGGCGGTCCTGCCCTATTTCGGCTACGCCCGCCAGGACCGCAAACCCGGGCCGCGCACCCCGATCTCGGCCAAGTTGGTCGCCAACCTGATCACCGAGGCCGGCGCCGACCGCGTGTTGACCCTTGACCTCCATGCCGGCCAGATCCAGGGCTTTTTCGATATCCCCACCGACAACCTGTTTGCAGTGCCGATCCTGTCGCGCGACGTCAAGGCCAACTACGATCTCGACAATGTCGTGGTCGTCTCGCCCGATGTCGGCGGCGTGGTGCGCGCCCGCTCTCTGGCCAAGCGCCTCAACGACCGCAACCTCGCCATCGTCGACAAGCGCCGTGAGCGCGCCGGTGAATCCGAGGTCATGAACATCATCGGCGAGGTCGACGGCAAGGACTGTCTGCTGATCGACGACATCGTCGACTCCGGCGGCACGCTGTGCAACGCAGCCGATGCGCTGCTGGCGAACGGCGCCGCAAGCGTCACGGCCTATATCACCCACGGCGTGCTCTCCGGCGGCGCGGTCAACCGCGTCGCCTCGTCCAAGCTTAAGGAACTGGTGACGACCGACTCGATCCAGCCCTCCACCGCGGTGCTCTCCGCCCACAACATCCGCGTGATCAGCACCGCACCGCTGATCGGCGAGGCGATCAACCGCACCAGTCTCGAAGAATCCGTCTCAAGCCTGTTCGACTGAACCATGCCAGACAGCCCGGCCACACTTCCGTCGAAGAGTCGGCCATGGCGCTGAGCAAGTCCGACATTCTTGCCAATCCCGCACTCCATGCGGTGGTCAAGCAGCAGTCGTCCGCCCTGCTTGCCATGACTGAGCCGGACCCGCGCCTTGCTGCGGTCTTTGCCACGCAACAGCGTTGGCTCATGTCGCATGTCGGTCTGGCGCTCTATTTTCGCGGCCTCGCCGGCGGCGCCGGCAACAGCCTGCAGATCTCGCGATTTCTGGAAGCCGTGGTCGCGGCGAAGATCGCCAGCCGCAACACGGCGGATTCCTATATAAAGGAGCTCATCCACTACAAATATGTCGAGGTGCTACCCTCGTCCGCCGACCGGCGCATCCGCCCGCTCGCACCGGCGCCGAATGTGCTGTCTGCGATCGATGGCTGGGTCCGGATCCATCTGCATGCCCTCGACCGACTGTCGGGCGGCAACCGGCTGGCAGTCTACCAAGCGGCCCCCGACGCACTGAGCCGCATTCAGCCCCTGATCGCCGACAGCTTGCTGGATGCGCATGCCGTGCGCCATCCCGCCGGCACCTTTTCGCTCTTCACCTGGCTCGACAACGGCGGCACCGTCATGGACTGGATGATGGCGAACATGGAGGAAGCGCCGAAATCCACCGGGCGGATCGCCGTAGGCGCAGTGTCGACGGTCGAGATGGCGCAACGGCTGACCCTGTCCCGAACTCATCTGGCACGCAAGCTCAAGGAGGCCGAGGACATGGGTTCGCTCGGTTGGGAAGGCCGCCGCGGCCAGTCGGTCATGTGGGTGTCGCGGGCTTTCTGCGATGAATATGCCACCGCCCAGGCCATCAAGCTTTCCATCGTCGATGCGGCCCACGATGCCGCCTTCGAGCCGGCGGGCGTTTCCGGCGCAACTGCCGGGTAGCCTTGAACTTTCAATCACTTCGCCAGGAACCAACGGTCCGCCTGATCGTTTCCTTGTAGCGGCGTCTGGGACGTGCCCTGCGTACTGCCCGGAAGCCCCATTCCGGCGGACCCGGATGCCGCGCTGCCCCCCAAAGCTCAGTTGTGAAGCCCAAGCCTGTTGATCTTCCTGTGCAGCGTGGCCCGACTGATCCCCAGCATCTGCGCCGTCAGCGAGACATTGTTGTTGTTGCGCGACAGCGCCCGCCTCAGCGCGGCCCGCTCGGCTTCAAGCAGGTCCCGTCCATCCACGTCCAGATGCTCGTTCAGAAGGTCCGCCGCCGGCATGCCATTGGCGATGATGTCGTCGTCGAGCTTGAGCGCAATCCGCGCCGCACGCGTCGCGCCCATCACCATGTCGTCACGGTCGACGGCCAGCAGCGCCGAACCGGCATGCGACGCGGTCGGCACCAGCACGATGCGGGCGTCTGCGTAAGCCCGGCGGAAAAGATTGACCTCGATACGGCCTGCCGAGTCGCGTACGGCCTGCGCCAGCACGGGCATGACCATTTCGGTGGCATCGCGCCGCGCCGTCGAGATGTCGATTGCCGCGACGATGCGACCCTTGTGGTCGCGAACCGGGGCCGAGGTGCAGGAAAGCCCAATATTGGCCGACAGGAAGTGCTGGTCGCGGAACACCGTCACCATTCGGCCTTCGGCCAGTGCGGTTCCGATACCGTTGGTGCCAACGCTGGCCTCGCTCCACAGCGCCCCCATCCAGAGCCCGAGATCGCGGAATTCCTTATCCTCTGATTGCACGCCGCGCCGGTCGAGCACCACGCCGTCGCTGTCGGTGAGTACGAGACAGCAGCCCGCCTTGCCCACCATGCCGAACAGCCATTCGAGCTCGGTCGTGGCCTCTTCCAGCACCTCGCTGGACCGGGCCAGGCTGTCCCGGAATTCGGCGTCGGTCAGTTGCACGGGTGACCGCGCCGCATCAGGCGCCAGCCCGTGCTTGGTCAGACATCGCCGCCACGATGCGGCGATCGGCGAAGACGCCGGACCGGACTTTTCGTTCGCGAGCGAATAAACCCGCTCAGCATGTTGGTTCTGCCCAAGCATCTGCTCCTCCCAAAGCGTCATACCGGCGTCTCATGCGCATACCTTAGCATGCACCGAACGCATTGAAAGCGCTCATTTGGCGGCGCCAGCGAAGACCGCACGACCCGCCAGTCAGAACGGCAGCCTCTGGCCGTTGACCGTGATCTGGCCGCCATCCTCGTAGACGACATCCCATTGCGTCGTGCTGTCGGCTCCGGGCTTGCCGAGCCCCTTCATCATCAGTGCCATGGTCGCAAACCGGGCGTAGACGGGGATGGTCCCGGCATTGTCCTGGAGATATTTGACGGTCGCATCGAGATTTCGCGCTGTCACGCTGAAGCGGGCTGACACTTTCTCCGTGGCGCCCGTGAGCAACTGCACATGGCCCTTGAGCGAGACATTGTAGAAGGCCGATCGCGCGACGGCCTCCTCGATGTCCAGCAACACGCGGCCGTCAGGCAGCATCATGCCGGAGAAGTGATCCCGCGGCAGTTGCGCATATTCCTGTTCCGTCCGCAGCAGGGCGAGGTCCTTCCAGGTCTTGGACAGGTCAAATCCCGACACCTTGGCGTCAAGCGCGGCCTCTTCGGGCAGCACGGCCTCCAGCCCCTTCGGCCAGACGCCCTCAGCCACACTGACATTGGCCACGCGCATGCCGACCACCAGGGCAGCCTTGCCCGAGAGCCCTTCCCAGCGGGAGAGATATTCGAGCCGGTCGGCGGAGAACCTGGCGTCTGCAGCCGAAATCGACAGTCCGCGCGCCGTCACGCTGCCGCCGACCTCGTCGAGCGCGGGAAGATGCTTGTCGAGGATGGCCCGGAGTCCATCGCGCTCCGTAGTGCTGAGCGCGGAGACATCCTTCCCCCGCGCGATCGTTTTCCAGAAACGCGTGATGGCACCGACGCCGGCCAGGTCGAGCCTGCCGATCCTGTAGGTGCCGTCGATCCGGTCTGCCGCGAGCTTCACCTCGGGCTGGGGGAAGGCCCCGAGGATTGCCGAGGCGTCCTGCATCGAGAATTTCGCATCGACGTCGCCCAATCCCGCAGACCGGTCCGTCGTTGCCGAACGGAGGTCGAAATTGCCGATTCCGATTCTTACGGAGTTCTGCGCGGCGCGCAGGCCGAGCGTCGCATCGGACGCGCGGGCTTCCACCTCGCGGGGGAAGAGCGTCGCGGGATCGAACATGCCCTTGACCGCCGCAGACGCGATGACGAGCGACGCGGTGCTGGAGCGCGTGCCCGCGACAAGTTCAGCGGCGAGCGTGAACGGCCCGGACGTGTCGAACGTCCACAGTCCACCCGCCGGGTTGCCGAGCTTGACGACAGGACGCGATGCCTCCTTGACCGTCCATGGCGCGATGGCCGCCGCGACCGTCCGGGCGAGATCGACCGAAAGGCGGTAGCCGTCACCATCTGGGCTCACCCTGACCACCCCTGGCCGCGAAAATTCGACGGGACCGTATTGCTTCACCGCCTCGGCAACGGCGCGGGCGGTCGCCTCGCTTGGCTGCTCCGCCTGCGCCGCAAGGGCATGGAGCAGGACGGCAGCGGTCAGCAGGACCCTGGCGGTATGACGCATGTCTTTCCTTTCGGCTGATGCAATATCCGGCAGACTATCCCGGCATTTGCGATCAAGTTGTGGCGGCGCCACGAATCCAGACGCCGGGCGCTTAGCCCGGCATCTGGTGTCTCGTTCGGGAAGATCTGGTCAGATCTTCATTTCCTGACCGTTGATCGTGACCTTGCCAGTCTCGTCGAGCTTGACGTTCCACACGGTGGAGCCGTCGGTCTCGACCTTGCCGAAGCCCTTCATCATCAGCACCATGAACGAGGCCTGGCCGAATTCCGGCACTGTCTGGGCGTTGTCCTGCAGGTACTTGATGGTCTTGTCGAGATCCTTTGCCGTGATGGTCACATCCACCGACGGCTTGTCGCTGTTGTCGGGATTGACCTGCATCTGTCCGGCGAGCGACAGGTCGTAGACGGCGGACCGGGCATAGACGTCGGTGAAATCGATATGCAACTTGCCGTCAGGCAGCACGATCCTGCCGAGTTCGTCGGACTGGGCTGGCGTCAGCGGGTCGGGCTTGGTGAAGTCGGCATTGTCGAGCATGTATGTCACCACGCCCTCGAGATTCAGGTTCGAGATGGCGACCGCGAAGTTCGCGGCATCGGGAATCGCGCCTTCCGTGCCTGGCGGCAGCAGGCCGGCCGGGATCACAGGCTTGGTCACGCCCATGTTGAACCGGGCGCTCGCATCCTTCTTGAGACCCGTGAATCCGAGCCCGTAGGTGAAGCTGTCGAACGAGACGTTCATGCCCTGTGCCGCGACCTTGACGCCATTGAAGACGAGTTGTTCGTCGAACTTGTCGGTCAGCGGCATGTTGGCGCGGATCAGTGACTTGAGCGTGTCGGCCTGGGCCTGATCGAGCTTCTTGACGTCGGCCTTGACGAGATCGAGCCCGAAGACCAGCAGGTCCCGGAACGCATTGACGCCAAGCCGCTTGAATTCGATCGTGCCCGACATAGAGTCGGCGGAGATGCTGACGACGTCGCCCGACTTCTCGGTGATCGCCTCCTGGAAGTTCGACATCGACAGCGTGCCGGACAGATCGACGATTCCCTCGGCGATCTTGTCGCCCTTCATGTCGGCGCCCATCGCATCGACCGTCACCGCGATATTGGCGTCGTCGCCGATGCTGTTGAATGCAAGCTTGTCGAGCGTGTACTTGCCCGTCGTGAAATAGGTAATCGTCGGATCGAACAGGCCGTCGAACACCATGTTGTCGATCTTGTAGGTGAAATCCTGCTTCTTGCCCTCGGCCTTGAAGCTGCCGTTAACGTCGAAACGGTCATTGACCTCCACCTTCCACATCCCGTCGTCCTGCGGCGTGAGATAGTGGATGAACGGCTTGAGGCCGCTGATGGTGAACATCTCCGGCTTCACGTCCTTGAGGAGCGGCATCAGGTCGACCGACAGCTCGTAGCGGTTCGCGGCCGGGACCACCTTGATGAAGCCGGTATCGACAATCTCCGTGGGCAGGTAATAGGTCAGCTTCTCCTTGATCTGGTCGGCACCGGCCTGGTCGATCTCGGCGGCATGCGCTTGAAGAGGAAGGAAGATCGCGAGCGATGCGACGGTGGAAAGGAGCGTCTTGCGCATGATTTGTCTCCGGTGCCGTTGGGAATTGTCTTTTTCGGGCGCGAGAGTGCCCCCTGGTGTCCGGCCCGTCAATGCCGCATGGGGATGTCAAAGGCCATCCCGGAAACGGGTGAGCCCTCGAGGAAATTCGCCACGGCCGTCGTCTTGCAATCACCCACCATCTGGTCTATGAGCCGGCATCCGCCCAGACACCCTTGGAGGCACGGCGGAGGCTTGCCTATGGCAAGTCGGTGACGAGGCCACAGGGCCGCGGCACTCTCCGTAACACTGAAAGGAATAGCCATGAGCCAGACGACTTACGAGCTCAAGGCCGAACTGCGCGAACGGGTTGGTAAGGGGTCCTCCCGCGAACTTCGCCGCAACGGCCTGATTCCTGCCGTCATCTATGGTGACAAGCAGGAGCCCATCTCCATTACACTTCCCAACAAGGAAGTGACCCTGCGCATCCATGCCGGCGGGTTCATGACCACGATCGCCACGATCGACGTCGACGGCAAGAAGATCTCGGTTCTGCCGAAGGACTACCAGCTCGACCCGGTTCGCGACTTCACCATGCATGTCGACTTCCTCCGCGTCGGCAAAAACACCGAAGTCAATGTCGAAGTGCCGGTTCACTTCGTCAACGAAACCAAGTCTCCCGGCATCAAGGTCGGCGGCGTGCTGAACATCGTTCGTCACGAAGTCGAACTGCACTGCCCGGCTGACAGCATTCCGGAATTCCTCACCGTCGACCTGACGGGCGCGAAGATCGGCGACAGCCTGCACATCTCGCAGGTCACGCTGCCGGCGGGCGTTCGCCCGGTGATTGGCGACCGCGATTTCACGATCGCCACGATCGTTGCCCCGGCTGGCGGCACGAGCGGCGAAGAGGAAACGGACGAAGCCGACAAGGCCTGATCGCAGCAACCTGATTGATGACTTCGACGCCGCCCGGCCCTGCCGGGCGGCGTTTCGTTTGTGTTCAATCCTGCGTTTAGCAACATCTTAACAATCCGCCCTCTAATATCACACGTTCTTTCGGGGAAAGACGTGCGTTGCGCCGGAGGGTGGATTGGCCGCGTCGTTGAAAACGGGACGACACTCTGATGCTGGCACATTCCGTAGAGCGCCGCTTCATCGCGATCATTCTCGCCGTGCTCGTCCTGCTCGTCGCGCCGCTGTTCCTGCTCTTCTTCCATCTCGGCAACCAACGCTACCAGCAGGACACGCTGGAGCGCGGCAGGATCATGCTCGAGGCCAACGCCAAGGCGCTCGGCAAGCCACTTTGGGATCTCGATGCCGAAAGCGTGCGCCAGATCACGCGAGCGATCGTCACGAGCCGGTCGGTCATCAGTGTCCATGTCCGCGATGAGGCCGGCGAGATCGACGTCCGCACGCCGGAGACGCCGGTCCACGACCCCACCGGTACGCTCCTGACGTCTGAAATCACCTATAGCGGCATCAACGGCGTCCAGACGGTCGGCGTGATCGACATGGTCGTCTCTCCGGGCTCCATGTTCGCGGAAGACCGGCGCAACGACTTCGCTTTCGTGGCCATCTTCCTCGTCGCTGTTCTTGCGATTTCAGCGTCCGCCGTCATCGGCAACCGCCAGATGGTGATGCGGCCACTGCTGCGCCTGACGGCGGCGATAGAGGCGACGCGGCGGCTCGGCTCCCGCCACCATGTCGACTGGGTCTCGGACGACGAGATGGGCCTGCTGGCGGCAAACTTCAACGAGATGCAGGAGCGGCTCGCCCGCGAGGAGAACAGCCTCAAGCAGGCCCATGCCCGCGTCAATCAGGTCTACAACCGCACGCCCGCGATGCTCTATTCGGTCGACAACCGAGACCGCATCACCGCGGCCAGCGACTACTTTCTCCTCTCCACAGGCTTTGGCCGCGACCAGATCATAGGCCGGACCTTCTCCGATCTGCTGGAGCCCGAATACCGGTCGCCCTATGCCGCGCGCAGCCGTTCTGTCCAGAGCGGTCCCGGCGACAATTCCATCACCGTGAAGCTGCGCTGCGCCGACGACCGCGTGATCGACGTGCTCATCCGCGAGACCCTCATGGAACCGGTGCTGAGCCAGCCGGCCTCGGCACTATCGGTGATGACCGATGTCACCGAACTCAAGGCCGCCGAACACAAGAACCATATCCAGGCGATCACCGATCATCTGACCGGACTGCTCAACCGCCAGGGATTCGAGACCGCGATCGAGGACGCGATCCGCGCCGCCGATCGTGACGGGTCGGAGCTTGCCTGCCTGTTCGTCGACCTCGACCGCTTCAAGTGGATCAACGACAACCTTGGCCATGCGGCCGGTGATGACGTGCTTCGCCACGTCGTCTCGGTCATCCGCGAGGAGACCGGCGCATCTGATATCGCAGCGCGCCTTGGCGGAGACGAATTCGCCATTCTGCTGGGTGGCAAGCCGGCGATCGACATCGCGCTCGAGACGGCAGACCGGATCAGCCGCGCGGTCGAGCGCAAGGTGGACATCGCCGGCAGCCTGGTCCAGCTCAGCGCCAGCATCGGCGTCGCGCTCTATCCACAGCATGCACCCAACGCCGCCGAACTGCTGCAGAAATCCGACCTCGCCATGTATGCCCGCAAGAAGGCGGGCAAGAACGGAACACGGCTGTTCGATGCCGCGCTGGCCAGCGAGACGCGTGACCGGGCCTTCATGGAAAAGAACATCGAGGCCGGCCTGCGCGAGGACTGGTTCGATGCCTTCTTCCAGCCGATCCACGATCTCCGGACCGGCCGCATCGCCGGCTTCGAGGCGCTGATGCGGCTCGTCCATCCGATCGAAGGCATCATGGCGCCCGCCGGCATCATCCGCATCGCCGAGGAAACCGGCTCGATCGCCCGCATCGGCGAACGAATTTTCGAGAAGGCCGTGAGCCGGTTGCGGGACTTCTCGCGTATTCCCGAACTCGCCGACACCTATGTCGCCGTCAACATCTCGCCGCTGCAGTTCGAACCGGCGCTGCTCGACCGCATGACCGCGGTCCTGCTGAAATGGGGGATCGCTCCGGGCCGCATCGTGATCGAGATCACCGAGGCGGTGCTCATGCACGACGATCCCGTCATCGAACAGGTGCTCCAGGCCATGGCTTCGGCAGGCTTCCGCGTCGCCCTCGACGACTTCGGCACCGGCTATTCGTCGCTCAGCTATCTCAACCGCTTCCATGTCGATATCGTCAAGATCGACCAGTCCTTCGTCCGCTCGCTGACGGACGCCGACGAGATGACCAACCGGAAGAGCCGCATGCTCGTCGAGGGGATCAAGACGATCTCGCACCAGATGGGGTGCAGCGTCGTGGCCGAAGGCATCGAGACCGAGGCGCAGCACGACAGGCTCCGCGCCATCGGCGTCGATGCCGGCCAGGGATATCTCTTCAGCCGCCCGGTGCCGGCCAGCGAGATCATCGCCCGCCACGCCGGCGGCAACGCAGGGCCGAACGCAGAGCAGGTCGCAGTGGCATGAACCCAGATCCCGGAGTTGAACCATGAAGCATATCGTTGCCGGCATCATCGCCGTGTTTGCCACCACCGCGGTGGCCGAGCCGCTGAGCCTGGTGACGGAGGATTACCCACCCTATGCGTATCGCGAGAACGGCAAGCTGATCGGCTCGTCCGTCGAGCAGGTCGAACTGATGATGAAGGCCATCGGCCAGGACCATACGATGGAGATGATGCCCTGGGCGCGGGCACTGGCGCTGGCCGAGAAGCAGCCACGGCATTGCGTGTTCACGACCACGCACAATGCCGAACGCGACCCGCACTTCAAATGGGTCGAACCCCTGCTCTGGGGACGGACGCTGCTGGTCCGCAAGTCCGGAACGGCGGTCAATCCCGTAACTCTCGACCAGGCGCGTGACCTGACGGTCGGTGCCACGCGCGACGACTTCACCGCCGACCTGCTGAAGGCGAAGAACTTCAGGAAGATCGACCTCGCCACCGACTTCAATCTCAACCTGAAGAAACTCATGCTCGGCCGCATCGACATGATGCCGATCGCCGAGGACTACTACAACAAGCTGCGCCGGGAAGGCACCGAGATCGACCGGGTGCTGATCCTGTCGGAACAGATCTTTTCGCTTGCCTGCAACAAGTCGGTTGCCGATGACGAGATTGCCCGGATGCAATCCGCGCTCGACAAGTTGATCGCCGATGGAACCCAGGCCAGACTCTTCCGCAAATACGGCCTCGAGATCGAATCCCACTGACGCGCGCCTGCCGCCGCGGTTGACACCGCGCCAATTCTGGACTTTGAAGGGCGCCGACCAAGAAAGGCGCCATCCGTGTTCATCATCGCAGGGCTCGGCAATCCCGGCCGGCAATATCAGGACAACCGCCACAACATCGGCTTCATGGCCGTCGATGCTATCGCGCGCGCCCATGCCTTCGGACCCTGGTCGAAGAAGTTCAGGTCCGAGATATCGGAGGGCACGATCGGCGGCGAGAAGGTGCTGCTGATGAAGCCGCAGACCTTCATGAACCTGTCCGGCGACGCGGTCGGCGAGGCGATGCGGTTCTACAAACTGACGCCGGCCGACATCGTGGTGCTGCATGACGAGCTCGACCTGCCCGCGGGCAAGGTCAGGGTCAAGATCGGCGGCGGTCATGGCGGACACAACGGGCTCAAGTCGATGGACGCCCAGTGCGGCCGCGACTACAAGCGCATCCGCCTCGGCATCGGCCATCCCGGCGACAAGGACAGGGTCCACGGCCATGTGCTGGGCGACTTCCACAAGAGCGATCGCGAGTGGCTCGATCCGCTGCTTGACGACATCGGCCGCCACGCCGACCTGATGCTGTCAGGCGACGGCAGCCAGTTCATGAACAAGCTGGTCGGCCAGGCCCCTGCCCCCAAGCCCGAGAAACCGGCCCCGAAGGCAAAGTCGCATATCCACCAAGCGCGCGGCCAGAAGCCCGCCATCGAGCCGAGCGGCCCGATGGCGGCGATGCTGCGAAAACTGATGGGCAAGGACTGAACGGCTGGCGGTGCCACTTGGTGGCGAAGTCTTGGCGGCGCGGCGCTCAGAACCAGCGCGCCTCCTCGAGCCTGTGCAGGAAAAGATCACCGGTCCACGCAAAGGCAGCGTCGGTGGCATGGGCAAACAGCACCGCGGCCTCGGTTGAGAACAGCATCACGCCCCAGCCACCGGCCAGCGTCGACAACACGGCGATCACGAGATTGCGGCGGCTGTCGAGCCGGTAATAGCCGGCCTCGTCATATTCGGTGCCGAACAGCCGGTCATTGGCGTCGTAGCCGTCGCTGATCGCCATGTCGAGCCAGAGCTTGTCGGTCAGGCGGTCGGGATAGACGTTGACGACGGCGCGCAGGACATGCGCCAGCGCCCCGATCAGCACCAGGCAAACACCCGCCAACATATAGTATCCGAGCCCGAGCAGCGTCATCATCGCCTCAGCATGGCACGGGCCGCGCAACATTCGCTTAATGGAGATGGTTTCCTTTGTCACAAAGCGGATGTATCGGTGTCGGCGCGCCAGCTGGAGAGGACCATGCCCGACAAGACTATCGCCGCCGAACTCGTCACCGTCAGGGACTTCTGGCGCTATGCCATCAGCCGCTTCAATGCCGCCAGACTGAGCTTCGGCCACGGCACGACCACTGCGGTCGACGATGCGGCATTCCTGGTGCTCGATTCGCTCGACCTGCCCATCGACGCGCTCGACCCGTTCCTCGATGCCCGGCTCACCACAGCCGAACGCCAGTTGCTGGCCGGGCGCATCGAGGCCCGCGTGACGACGCGCAAGCCCTCCGCCTATCTCACGGGCCGCTCCTATATCCAGGGCATCCGGTTCTATGTCGACGAACGCGTCATCGTGCCGCGTTCCTTCATCGGCGAGATCCTGTTTTCCGAATATGACGATGCCGATGGCGAGGAATCGCTCTATCTTCCCGATCCCAACGATGTCGAAAGCGTGGCCGACATCTGCACGGGCTCGGGCTGCCTGGCCATCCTGGCCGCGCGCATCTTCCCCAATGCCACCGTCGATGCCGTCGACCTGTCGGCCGACGCGCTCGAAGTCGCCGCGATCAATGTCGCCGAGCATGAACTCGAGGGCCGGGTGAACCTGCACCGCAGCGACCTGTTCGCCGCACTCGGCGGCAGAACCTACGACCTCATCATCACCAATCCGCCCTATGTCGACCACGAGGAAATGGCCGTCCTGCCGGAGGAGTACCGCACCGAGCCCGCCATGGCGCTCGACGGCGGCCCCGACGGGCTCGACATCGTCCGCCGTCTGCTCACCGAGGCGCCGAAGTACCTCAACCCTGGTGGCGGCATGATGTGCGAGATCGGCACCGGCCGCGAATTGCTGGAGGAGGAGTTCCCGGATCTCGATTTCTTCTGGCTGGACACCGAGGAAAGCCAGGGCGAAGTGTTCTGGATCACCGCCGAGGCGCTTGGCGTCGTCGAGAAGAAGCCGGGCAAGCGGAAATAGGGGTATCGCGCCGTTGACGTCGGCGCGGTAGTCTTCATTCGGCCGGAGGGCATATGGACAAGGTCATCTACAGCAACCGTATCGGCCGGCGCATGGTCGTGCTGATCGTGCTGATGGATGTCCTCATCGGGGGGCTGATCCTCGCGATGGATCGCGGCGAGCACATCGCCCTGCTGCTTGCCGTTATCGTCGGCTTGCTGGCGGTGACGTTGCTGATGGTCTGGGCCGCGCTGGCGATCCTTGCGAGAAACAGCGTCGCGGAACTCATCCGTAGCCCGACGGGCCTTACCGTCGAGATCGCTCACATTCTCGATCGTGGCAAAAAGCTGACCTTGCCGATCCCGAGCCCCGAGGACTGGAGCTGGTCGATCTTTCAGCGCGGAAAAAGGAGCAGGCGCCGCAGTGCGACGCCCGTCATCCGGTTGAAATCGGGGAGCCGGACATTCAGCATCTGGCCGGCTGGCGCCCGCGTGGTGAACGCCGGGGAACTGAGGGCGCTCGCACCGAATGTGGTTGACGAAATGCAGGCGTCGGGCTTCCTCAAATAGGCGCCAGACTGGCACCGGGAGATCTCACTCCTCCGGCTCGGCGGTGAACATCAGCGGAAAGCCCGCCTCCTTGGCATAGTCCATCGCCTCCTTCACCTTGGTCTCCGCGATGTCCCTTGTATAAACCGAAACCACGCAGGAGCCCTTCTGATGCGCGGTGATCATGATGCGGTGTGCAACCGCATCGCCGGTCCGGAACACGGCCTGAAGGACCATCTCGACGAACTCACGCGGCGTATAGTCGTCATTGAAGAGGATGACCTTGTAGAGCTTGGGCTTGTCGACCTTCGGCTTGATGACGGTCTTGGGCGTAATGACAGTGTCGTCCTGGCTCATGGGCGAGCCTCCCGATGAAATTGGCCAATGATGTGAAGAAGCCGGCGCGCGGCATCTTTCAATGGCGCGCCCTTCTTATATTGCATCGCGGCAGTCGTGATTTCAAGAGCAGAGGCATATAGGTCTTGACCTTGGCGGAACCATTGCCCATAGCCACCCCGACAGATTTCACGAACACCGGACCATCCCATGGGCTTCAAATGCGGTATCGTCGGGCTGCCGAATGTCGGCAAGTCCACCCTCTTCAACGCGCTGACGCGGACGGCGGCGGCGCAGGCGGCCAACTATCCGTTCTGCACCATCGAGCCGAACACCGGCGAAGTGGCGGTGCCGGACCCGCGCATGCAGCAGCTGGCGGCGATCGCCGGCTCGAAGGAGATCATTCCGACCCGCATCTCCTTCGTGGACATCGCCGGCCTGGTGCGCGGCGCATCGAAGGGTGAAGGACTCGGCAACAAGTTCCTCGCCAATATCCGCGAGGTCGATGCCGTGGTCCACGTGCTGCGCTGCTTCGAGGACGACGACATCACCCATGTCGAAGGCCGCATCAACCCGGTCGGCGACGCCGAGACGATCGAGACGGAACTGATGCTCGCCGACCTCGAAAGCCTGGAACGCCGTGTCGAGCAGACGCGCAAGCGCGCCACCAGCAAGGACAAGGAATCCTTGGCCCAACTGCCGGTGATGGAAGCCGTAATTGCCCTGCTCAACGACGGAAAACCGGCACGTCTGCTTTTGAAGACACTGGCGGACGAGGAAATCGAAATCCTCAAGGGCCTCAATCTCCTGACGTCGCACCCGGTGCTTTATGTCTGCAACGTCTCTGAAGCCGACGCATCCACCGGCAACGAGCACACCGCGGCTGTCGCGGAGATGGCAAAGCAACAGGGCGCCGAATGCGTAATCATCTCGGCGGCGATCGAGGCCGAAGTCGCGCAGCTTCCGGCCGATGAAGCCGAAGAATTCCTCTCAGCCCTCGGGCTCACCGAAGCCGGTCTCGACCGGTTGATCCGCGCCGGCTATCACCTGCTCGACCTGATCACCTATTTCACCGTCGGCCCCAAGGAAACCCGCGCCTGGACGATCGTCCGCGGCACCAAGGCGCCGCAGGCGGCCGGCGTGATCCATACCGATTTCGAACGTGGCTTCATCCGCGCCTTCACGATCGCCTATGACGACTTCGTCACGCTGGGCGGCGAAGTGCCCGCCAAGGAAGCGGGCAAGGCGCGCGACGAAGGCAAGGAATACGTGGTCCAGGACGGTGATGTGATCCACTTTCGGTTCAACACCTGAGCGATCCCCGCCAGGATCGATCCCCATAAAGCCCCACGAAAGGATTTGACGCTAGGCTTCGTGCAAACCGAGGCCTGCCATGTCTTTACCCGTGCTGACCATCTGCGTGCCATCCCGCAACCGGCAGGTCTATTTCCAGGAAACGATCCGTGCCCTGACCACCTCGCTGCGGCCCGACGTCGAATTCGTCCTTCGCCGACAACTCCGACGACCCCACGGTCATGGACGCCTTCATGAGCAGCCGGGCAGGCGATCCGCGCATCCGCTACCTGCCGGCCGACGACAGGGTGCTGCCGATGATGGACAACTGGGAGCGCGCGCTGGTCGCCGCGACCGGGCGCTACGTGGCATTCATCGGCGATGACGATTATCTCGACCCCGATCTCGCCGCCTTCATCCTCAATCTCGAGAGCTACGCCCAGCCCGACGCGATCGCCTGGTCCGGGCCGAACTACACCTGGCCGACCGCCGGCTCCCTCGCTCGACCGATTGCCATTTCGCTGGGCACCAGGGTCAGCCGCATGCCCAAGCCGGCGCTGATGCGCAAGGCATTCCTATGGGAGGGCGCGAGCCATGTGCCGCTCAGCGGCTTCTCGATCTATCATGGCGCGCTGTCGCGCACGCTGCTCGACCGTATCAGGGCGATGGGCAACGGCCGCTATTTCGAGTTTCCAGTCATCGATTACGAGATGGCGTTCAAGGCCATCCTGCTCGGCGATGTCTTCATCCATTCGCAGCGGGCTTTTTCCGTGCTCGGAGCCTGCCCGCTCTCGAATTCGATGACGATCGGCAAGCTCTCGGCCGAGCGCGCGGCACAGCGCGTCTTCTTCGAGGAGCACGGCTGGAACCTCAACGACGCCGAATGGATGCAGGGCACGCCCTTCCGCACCTGGCACGGCATCACGGCCTGCATCTACATCATCCAGCACTGGCTGGCACGGAAGCTGGGGATGGCGCAGGATGGGCACGAAGAGAACCTCGTCCGCGCACTCGCCAAAAAACTGCAGCCTCTACCGCGACCGCGCGGACTTCGACACGATAACAGGCGAGATCCGGGCGGCCCTCGCCGACTGGCAGGGCGGTCGGTGGCTCGAAGGCTTCGCGCCGCAATTCGTCGAACCTGCCGTCGCGCGGAAGACGATCCCCTTCAGCGGCCTGGGCGCCAGGGCAATGCTCCACTTTCCCGACAACACCGCGGGCACCGGCACCCCGGGCGAACTCTTCGCACTGATGAGGGACATGCTCTGTCGCGCCGAGGACATCCCGATCGATGCCACGGCGCTCTGGGGCGCGGGGATCAACCTCGCCCGCGAAACGACGGCGGCCTAGCCGCGGACCGGCGGAACGAGATCCCGCAATCCATCGGGCAGGTTGCCGACAATGAGGCGCCGCAGCGGCTGCCAGCCGATGCCAAGCGACAGCACGACAATGCCGATCGCCAGGAAGGTGAGGAAGACCAGCGTGTCTGTCGATGCCGCCAATCGGGCAAATCCGCCCTCGGTCAGCAGCACCTTGAAGGCGTAGCCGAATGACAGCAGGCCCGATGTCACGAAGGCGCGGCGGTCGAGGATGATTCCGATCAGCATCAGCAACACCACGGCACCCACGACCGCCACCGCCTGCCACACGCTGGTGCTGGCAGTGAACCAGCCATCCTGATTGCCGAGATAGATCTGCGCCATGATCGTGTAGAGGATGGCCGGCGCCGCGGCCAGGTGCATCCAGAAGGCGACGTCGGACCGGCGCGTCAGCCGGTGCCGGTCGCCGATGTCGAAGCGGAGTGCCGTGCCGAACACCACAATGGCGAACAGACCGAGGAAGCCGACCAGCACCGTCGGGCGCGATTCGAAAAAACGCAAGGTCGCCACTCGCCGAACCAACCGCAAGCGCGGCGCTGTAGACGAGGGTTGCGAACAGCGTGACGAGACCGCCGGCAAGCGCGAGCGGCACCTTGTAGCGCCAATAGATCAGGAACCCGAACACACAGGTCGTGGCGAGGATACCGACCGGAACCCAGTCCTCATACCCTGCCTCGATCCCGTCCCAGAGGGGAACGGTGCCAAGCGCGGCGGAGATCACGATGGCGAGGGTGAGCGTCACCGCCGGCAGGGCGAGGCGCTGGCGACGGACCAGGATCTCGGCCAGCACGATCGCCGCCGGGATGACGGCATAGACGGAGGCGAGACCGCCGACACCGACCAGCGCGACGATGATGCCGATGGTGATCAGGATATCGTGGAAACCCCGCACGAAACGCGGCGCTTCGCTCTCCTCGACGGGAGACGCCGGCTCGCCCTCCCGCGGCGTGTCGAGGCCTGTTGCCGAGGGAGCGGCCATGACCGGCGCCGCCGATACATCCACACCGCGCCCCAGCAGGAATTCCGCCAGCCGGACGGTACTTTCGCCCGGCACCAGCCCCGCCTTCGCCGCCTCGTCCAGAACCGGCAGCAGTCGTGTCTGGCGCGACTGCCAGTCGCTGAGGTCAAATTTCACTTGCATGCCCTTTGCGAAACATCTTTTCTCCGGCGGTCACATCATCAGAAGCAGCAATCCGACATGTCCGACATCCGATACTGGCTCGAAGATTTCACGCCAGGGCGCATCTTTCAACCTGCGCCCCGCAAGATAACATCCGCGGAGATCATGGAATTCGCTCAGGAATTTGATCCGCAGCCCTTTCACCTCTCCGAGGAGGCTGGCAGGGCGAGCATTCTCGGCGGCCTGGCCGCCTCCGGCTGGCACACCTGCTCGATCGCCATGCGCCTGTTCTACGACGCGATCCTGCAATATGCCGCAGGCGAAGGCTCGCCCGGCGTCGATTTCACCGAATGGCGCAAGCCGGTACTGGCGGGGGATACGCTGACATCGACCATCACCGTCCTCGAATCGCGGCAGATGAAGTCGCGCCCCGGCCTCGGTGTCATCCGGCTCCGGCACGAACTCGTCAACCAGCGCGGCGAACTGGTACTGGTCATGGAGCATCCCTTCATGGCGCGGACACGCGAAGGAGTGGCGGCATGAAGCTGAAGGAGCTTGTGGCCGTCGGCGAGCGGATCGAGATCGGTACCTACGAATTCACCGCCGAGCGCATCATCGCCTTCGCGGAAAAGTTCGACCCGCAATATTTCCATCTCGATGCCGAAAAGGCGAAGCACTCGGTGCTGGGCGGACTCTGCGCCTCCGGCTGGCATGTCTCGGCGGCGATGATGAAATGCAATGTCGCAACGATCGAGCGGCAGGCGCGGGATGTGCTGGCGCGCGGCGGGACGCCGCCGACGTTCGGCCCCTCCCCCGGCTTCAAGAACCTCAAATGGCTCAAGCCAGCCTATGCCGGCGACACCGTGACCTATGCGATGCGCTTCACCGGCGACCGGCCGTTTCCCAACCGCCCGGGCTGGAACATCGCCGAGATCACCTACGAGGGCGTGAACCAGCGCGGCGAACTGGTCTTCACCGCAGATTGCAGCGTGGTGGAGTTCGATTGATTTGCCCGACGGGAGGGCGGTCTACTCCGACACCACCCACTGCTAGCGTGCCGCCCAGATTGCGCCCCGCTCGAAGATCGTCCGCATCTCGGGCACCGCGAATTCTTCCGCCGTATGGCCGAGCGCGGAATAGAAGACGCGGCCCTTGCCGTAGTGCTTCTTCCACATGACGGGCATCACCACGCCCTTGATGAAATCGAGATGCTCGCCCGAAAAAGTCGTCGTCGCCAGCACCTCGTTCGAGGGGTCGACATGCATATAATATTGCTCGGAGCGATACGGAAAGCTGCCGATCCCCTGCATGATCGGATCGTCGGACCGGGTAACATCGACCGTGTAGTCGATGATGTTGCCGGGGTGCGACACCCACTGCCCGCCGACCATGAACTGATATTCGGTCTCGTTGCGGAACGAGTCGCCCGTCGTGCCGTGGAATCCAGCGAGGCCCGCGCCTTCGCGGACGGCGTGGACGAGCGCGCCGAGTTCCGGCTTCTCGATGGTCGACATGGTGACCATGGGCACGATGAGGTCGAAGACGGAAAGGTCGGCCGATGCCAGGACCGCAGTGCCCGGATGGACCTCAACGGCGAAATCGTTGGCGGCGAGCATGCCCCGCACCACCTCGGCGCTCCGGTCAGGCGTGTGCCCATCCCATCCGCCCCAGAAAATCAGTGCCTTCCTCCCCATCTCGTCCTCCCTCAATGGCCTTCGTATTCGATCAGTGTCCTGACAGTGACGCCGAGCGCCTCGAGCTTCTTGCGACCGCCGAGATCCGGCAGGTCGATGACGAAGCAGGCCGCAACGATGTCGGCGCCCATCTGGCGAAGCAGCTTGGTCGCGCCTTCGGCGGTGCCGCCGGTGGCGATCAGGTCGTCGACGAGAATGACCTTCTCGCCGGGCTGCACCGCGTCCTTGTGCATCTCCATCTCGTCGAGCCCGTATTCGAGGCTGTAGGCGATACGCACCGTCTCATGCGGCAGCTTACCCTTCTTGCGGATAGGGATGAAGCCTGCCGAAAGCTGGTGCGCCATGGCCCCGCCGAGAATGAAGCCGCGCGCCTCGATGCCGGCGATCTTGTCGATCTTGGTGCCGGCATAGGGATGCACGAGTTCGTCGATCGCGCGGCGATAGGCCTGCGGATTGCCGAGCAGCGTGGTGATGTCGCGAAAGAGAATGCCTGGCTTGGGATAGTCGGGAATGGTGCGGATGGCGGCGCGCAGGCTGTCCGTGACGGTTGTCATTGTGTTTTCCGTTGTTCGTGCGCGGCGAACATAGCAACAAGCCCGCCGCCTGACAGCAAAAAAGGCGGCACAAGGCCGCCTTTCGATACGAGTTTGACGAGGCTCAGTGGCCCTTGCCGGCGTAGATCGCGCGCTTGGTCATCCAGACCAGGGCGGCGAGACCAAGCAGGAACACCATGACCATGAAGCCGGTGCGCTTGCGTGCTTCCAGATGCGGTTCTGCGGCCCACATCAGGAAAGCGGACACGTCCTTGGAATATTGATCCACCGTCTGCGGCGCACCGTCGTCGTAAGTCACCTGATCGGCGACTGATCGGCGGCGCCATCTTCAGCGCCACGGCACTGGCGAAATACGGGTTGAAATGCGTGCCTTCCGACACTTCAACGCCGGCGGGCGCGTCCTGGTATCCGGTCAGCAGGGCATGGATGTAGTCCGGGCCGCCTTCCTGATAACCGCCGATGATCGGAATCATGTCGATGACGAACTGCGGAAAGCCACGCTCCACGCCGCGCGCCTTGGCAAGCAGCGACATGTCCGGTGGTGCAGCTCCGCCATTGGCAGCAGCAGCCGCTTCGTGGTTCGGGAATGGCGAGGGGAAATGGTCGGAAGGCACAGCCTTGCGATTATACATTTCGCCGTCGGCGTTCGGGCCGTCCTGCGACCTCGTATTCGGCGGCAAAGGCCTTCACCTGCGCCTCGGAATAGCCGAGATCGCCGAGCGTGCGGAAGGCCACGAGGCTTCATGCGCATGGCAGGCCGAGCAGACTTCCTTGTAGACCTTCAGGCCGCGTTGCAATTGCGCCTTGTCATACTTTCCGAAGAGCCCGCTGAAGGACCACTTCTCCTCCTTCGGCTTCAGCACCGGAAAGTGTCCGGTGAGAATGGTGTGCTCGACCTGGCTCTTGAGGTCGTGTGCGTCTTCCGCAGCCTGTGCGCCGGCGAACCCGAAGCCGGTAACTGCGGCGGCCAGAACGATGCTCGTGATAAGCTTTCTCATTTGTTCTATCCTCTAAGCCCCGTTCACGCCTTGGCCTTCTTCTCGAGCACCGCTTCGGTGATCGAGTTGGGCAGGCGCCGCGGCGTCTCGAACAGTCCGAGCAGCGGCATGATGATGAGGAAGAACGAGAAGTAGTACAGCGTCCCGAGCTGCGACAGCGTCACATAGAGGCCTTCCGCCGGCTTGGCACCGAGCCATCCCAGCATGATGGCGTTGGCGACGAAGATCCAGAAGAACATCTTGTACCACGGACGATAGACCGCCGAGCGCACCTTGGACGTATCGAGCCAGGGCAGGAAGAACAGGATGATGATCGAACCGAACATCACCAGCACGCCGCCCAGCTTGGAGTCGATCGGACCGACATTGAAGGTGATGGCGCGCAGCATCGCGTAGAACGGCAGGTAATACCATTCCGGAACGATATGCGCCGGGGTCTTCAGCGGGTTCGCCTCGATGTAATTGTCGGGATGGCCGAGGAAGTTCGGCTGGTAGAACACGAACCAGGCATAGATCGCCAGGAAGATGACGACGCCCAGCGCATCCTTCATCGTCGCATAAGGCGTGAAGGGCACCGTGTCGGTCTTCGACTTGACTTCGACGCCCGTCGGGTTGGTCTGACCGACCACATGCAGCGCCCAGATATGCAGCACGACGACGCCGGCGATCATGAAGGGCAGCAGGTAGTGCAGCGAGAAGAACCGGTTCAGAGTCGGATTGTCGACGGCGAAGCCGCCGAGCAGGAACTGCTGGATCCACTCGCCCACCAGCGGAAAGGCCGAGAAGAAGCCGGTGATGACGGTCGCGCCCCAGAAGGACATCTGGCCCCAGGGAAGCACGTAGCCCATGAAACCCGTCGCCATCATCAAGAGGTAGATGACCACGCCGAGGATCCAGAGGATTTCACGCGGCGCCTTGTAGGAGCCGTAGTAGAGGCCGCGGGCGATATGGAGATAGACCGCGATGAAGAAGAAGGACGCACCGTTGGCATGCATGTAGCGCAGCAGCCAGCCATGGTTCACGTCGCGCATGATGCCTTCGACGGACGAGAAGGCGACGCTCGTATGTGCAGAGTAATGCATGGCCAGCACAACGCCGGTCAGGATCTGCACCACCAGCATCACCGACAGCATTGCGCCGAATGTGTAGGCGAAGTTCAGGTTGCGCGGCACCGGATAGGCGATGAAGGAATCGTACATCAGGCGCGGGAGGGGCAGGCGGGAATCGACCCACTTCTCGACACCCGTGCGCGGCTCGTAAGCCGAAGTATGCTCTACGCTCATGATCAGCAGCCCCCTTAACCGATCTTGATGACTGTATCGGACACGAAGGAGAACACCGGAACCGGCAGGTTCTCAGGTGCCGGACCTTTGCGAATCCGGCCAGCCGTGTCGTAATGCGAACCGTGGCAGGGACAGAACCACCCGCCGAAGTCCCCGGCCTGGCCGAGCGGCACGCAACCGAGATGGGTGCAGGAGCCGATCATCACGATCCAGTTTTCCTTTTCCTTGCCGGCAGACCTGTCGACGTCGGTCGCCTGCGCATCGGGCGCGATATTGGCGTTTCGCGCGACGGGATCCTTGAGCTCGGCCATCGGAACGGAGTTGGCGTCCTCGATTTCCTTGGGCGTGCGGTTGCGGATGAAAACCGGCTTGCCGCGCCACTTGACCGTCAGCGACATGCCCGGCTCAAGCGCGGAAACGTCCACCTCGATCGAGGCCAGGGCCAACGTGGAAGCGTCGGGACGCATCTGGTCGATGAACGGCCAGGCAACAGCGACGGCGCCAACAGCGCCCGCCATACCCGTCGTCAGATAGAGAAAATCGCGGCGGGTCGGGCCGCCCCCTTCCCCGCTTGTCGTGTCGTGTCCGCTCACGGCCATTTCATCCCTTTGCGCGATATAGTCTGATGCTCGTAAAGGTCAGGTATGCGCAGCCACAAAGCGGCCACGGAATCCCCTACTTTCGGGCGCGTTCTAAGCTTGATTGCAGATTATGTCCAGACTTGGCAAGGGGATGTGGGCACAATGTCGCGGGAAAAGCACCGCATGCGATCGGACAGTGCCGGGGCCGCTGGATTTCAGTTGCGGACGCGGCGACGCCGGCCTTGCGGATCGTCACTTCGGCCACGGGTCGGCCACCCCCGGCGACGATTTGCAAGGGCCACCATGCCGTGGTAGCGCGTAGGCCGATTTCCTCGGACGGGGCGCCATGAAGAACCTTTCCATCATCATCGGAACAGTTGCATTCCTTCTGCTCTGCGGCCTCGCAGGACGTTATATCAGCGACCATTGGCTGTTCTTCACCTTTGCCAGTTTCCAGATCCAGGGCGCGGCCGTCGCCGCCGGTCTTGCCGCGCTGGCCTGGCTGCTCCATCGCAATGTGGTGGCAAGCCTGCTTGTCATTGCCGCGCTCGCCATCGGCGCGCATGGCTATGTCATGCTCGGCGACTTTCGTCATGCAACACCGGCACCGCCGCCGAACTGGCCGACCGATCTCAAGCTCATGTCCTTCAACATCCGCGGCGACAACTCGTTCGAGAACGGCGGCAGCATCGCCGATGCCATGATCGCCTCCGGTGCAGACGTGGTGATGATCCAGGAATCGGCGCCGCTCGGCCCGCATATCGAACGCATCAAGCAGACCTATCCCTACCGCCTCGGCTGCGGCGCCCAAACCATCACCTGCGACCAGTCGCTGTGGTCGAAGACGCCGCTCGCGGCCGGTGAGGTCAAGACGGCAAGCCCGATCTATCGCGACCGTTTGCTGCTCGCCGCGATCGAGATCGGCGGCAAGCGGATCAACTTTGCCAATGTCCACACGACGAAACCCTATTTCGACAACCTCCACGCGATCGAGCTCAAAAGGATCGGCGAGGAGATGACGGATTTCGCAAGCCGCAACCCCGGACCGTTCGTGGTGGCGGGCGACTACAATGCCTCGATCCTGACACCCGACATCCGGCGCTTCGTCACCCAGATGAAACTGATGACCGCGCCGCACGAACCCTCGACCTGGCCGGTCGAGGCCCCGACCGTCGGCATGGCGATAGACCACGTGTTCGTCTCGGACCCCCTGCGCTTCAAATCCCTGAACAAGGTACCGGAAACCATGGGCTCCAACCATTTCGGACTTGTGGCCGAAATCTGGTATCAGGACCTGACGATCACCTATCCGCCCGATTAGTCGGGAGCGGCACTCCGGCGTGAGATGCCTTGCGTAGCGATCTCCGGTGACGGTCACCTGTCAACAGCGATGAATCCGCCCGACTGCCTCGCCCAGAGATCGGCATAGATCCCGCCCCTCTCGATCAGTTCGGCATGGGTTCCCTGTCCGACAATGCTGCCCTGGTCCATGACCACCAGGCGGTC
Source organism: Rhizobium sp. (assembly GCA_019739215.1). GTDB lineage: Bacteria > Pseudomonadota > Alphaproteobacteria > Rhizobiales > Rhizobiaceae > Rhizobium_E. The sequence continues at coordinate 267,875 of JAHHDR010000035.1, read as the reverse complement.
GAGATGTGCGATCGTCGAGAGCCGGTGGGCGATAGCGATGACGGTCTTTCCGGCCATCAGTTTCTCGAGGTTCTGCTGGATCGCCGCCTCCACCTCGGAATCGAGCGCTGATGTGGCTTCGTCCAGCACCAGGATCGGCGCGTTCTTGAGCAGCATGCGGGCGATCGCGATGCGCTGGCGCTGCCCGCCCGAGAGCTTTACGCCGCGCTCGCCGACATGGGCCTCGTATCCACCGCGGCCGCGATAATCCTGCTGTGCGATGATGAACTGGTGCGCCTCTGCCTCCTCGGCAGCGCGGATCATCTCCGCCTCTGTCGCATCGGGCTTGCCGAACAGGATATTGTCGCGGATCGAGCGATGCAGCAGGGACGTGTCCTGGGTCACCATGCCGATCCTGCCCCGCAGGCTCTCCTGCCTGACGTCGCGGATGTCCTGCCCCCCGACGAGGATGCGGCCACCCTCGACATCGTAAAATCGCAGCAGAAGATTGACGAGCGTCGACTTGCCGGCGCCGGAGCGGCCGATAATGCCGACTTTCTCACCGGGCTGGATGTCGAGATTGAGATCCTCGATGAGACCTTTGCCGCGGCCGTAGTTGAAGGTCACGTTCTCGAACCGGACAGATGGCGCCGCAAGGCGAAGCTCGCCTGCCCCCGGTCGGTCCGACAGGCCGACGGGCTGCGAGATCAGGTCTGCCGAGTTCTGGATCGTTCCGATATTGCGCATGATCCCGTTGAATTGGGTCATCAGCCGGCCGAGCAGCATGTTGAGCCTGAGTACCAGCCCCATGGTGAAGGCCACAGCGCCGGTCGTGATCTCGCCATCCATCCAGAGCGCCACCGAGAGGTAGGCCATGGCGGCGATCATCAAGCCGGAGAGCAGCGCAAGCGAGGCGCGCACGCCGGTCAGATGGCGGGTGAAGGGGGACGACGGACTGGTAGAACTGCTCGAACCCGTCGCGGATGTATCGGTCGTTGTCCACTTCGCGCCCGAAGAGCTTCAGCGTCTGCATGTTGGCATAGGAATCATTCAGCCGGCCGTTCAGCATCGACGACGCCTCCGCCACGTCCCTGGCATGGCGGCGGACCCGCGGCACGAAGTAGCGCGCCAGCAGACCGAAAATTGCGAACCAGACCACGATCACCAGCCCGAGTCGCCAGTCGAGGCCCGCGACCAGCGAAAGCGTGGCCAATGCATAGACGATGATGAACCATGCCACCTGCAGCAGCGCCACCATCAGGTCACCCGTCGCCTGTCCCGCCGCCCAGACCTTGGCCACGATGCGGCCGGAGAAGTCGTTCTGGAAGAAGCTCATCGACTGGCGCGAGATCTGTGCATGCGATTGCCAGCGCACCATGCTGAAGAAGCCGGGCACGATCGTCTGCTCCTCGAGCAGCGCAGTCAGCGACACGACCACGAACCGGCCGAGTGCGATTACCAGGACCATGACCAGCAGTTCGACGCCGTGCGCGGCCAGCAGCCCGTTCCAGCCCGCCGCCCGGTCCGTGCCGTCGAGCATGTCGACGATCCGGCCGGTGAACCAGAACAGAGACGCCTCCAGCATCGCCACCATGCCGCCGATGACGAGCATGGCGAAGAATGCGGCCTTGGCCTGGGACACATAGAACCAGATGAAGCCGAGCGCACTGGCCGGCGGCCGGAAGTCGGATGTCTTGGCGAAGGGATCGATCCAGCGCTCGAAGCTGGAGAGGATGCGGTTGATCAACATGAAGCTTCCATAGAACTATTCGCACCCGACGCAAAGTGCGCCGGCGTACCGCGTTCGATGCCCATACGCTTGTGTTGCCCCGAAAGTTCGGCCAACACTCCGCATTATTTTTCGGGAGGACACCATGAAGATCGCAATCATCGGAGCGGCCGGCATGGTCGGCCGCAAGCTCACCCAACGTCTGGTGTCGGAGGGAACGCTGCGCGGCGCGACGATAAACTCGCTGCTTCTGGCCGACGTTGTTGCCAGTGACGCGCCCGCGGGTTTCACCGGCGAGACCGTCATCCAGGCAGGCGACCTCTCGGCGCCGGCGGAGGTCGAGCAGCTTGTCGCGGCGCGTCCGGACGTCATCTTCCACCTTGCGGCGATCGTCTCCGGCGAGGCCGAGCAGGATTTCGACAAGGGCTACCGCATCAACATGGACGGCATGCGCCACCTTCTCAATGCGATCCGCGCTGCACAGGCGGCGGACGACTATCGGCCCCGACTGGTGTTCACCTCGTCGATCGCGGTCTTCGGCGCTCCCTTCCCCGAGACGATTCCCGAGGAGTATTTCCACACGCCGCTGACCAGCTACGGCACCCAGAAGGAGATCTGCGAACTCCTGCTCGCCGACTACAGCCGCAAGGGCTTCGTCGACGGCATCGGCATCCGCCTGCCGACGATCTGCGTCAGGCCCGGCCTTCCCAACAAGGCGGCGTCCGGCTTCTTCTCCAACATCATCCGCGAGCCGCTCGTCGGCAAGGAGGCGATCCTGCCGGTGCCCGACACCGTCCGCCACTGGCACGCCTCTCCACGCTCGGCCGTCGGCTTCCTCGTCCACGCCGCCAATCTCGACACGGCGCGGCTCGGTCCACGCCGCAACCTCACCATGCCCGGCGTCTCGGTGACGGTCGCCGAGCAGATCGAGGCACTGCGCACGGTGGCGGGCGAGAAGGCGGTGGCCCTCATCCGCCGCGAGCCGGATGAGACCATCATGAAGATCGTCGCCGGTTGGCCGACGCGGTTCGATGCTTCACGGGCCGAAGGACTGGGGTTCAGGGCGGATGCATCCTTCGAGGCGATCATCCGGGCGCATGTCGAGGATGAACTGAGTTAACTTATTGTAACTTATAGGTTACGATTAATGTATGAGGTTCGGCAGACGCAGGCCTATGTGAAGTGGGAGGCAGACGCAGGCCTATGTGAAGTGGGAGAAGGCCCTCCGCGACAGCATTGCGCGCGCCGCAATCACCGCAAGGGTGGTCCGCCTTTCCAAAGGAAATACTGGCGATGTGAAACCCGTGGGCGAAGGGATAAGCGAGATGAGGATTCATCATGGCCCAGGTTATCGTGTCTATTTCCAGCAGCGCGGCAACACGATCATCTTCTTGCTGTGCGGCGGTGACAAGGGATCTCAAGCGCGAGACATCGAGCGGGCTAGACAAATTGCCGCCTATACGGAGACCTGAAGCGTGAAAGCGAAGACACTTCCCTACGATCCGGCGGCTTCGCTGACCGCACCGGAGGCCATCGAATACTTCGTAAAGGACGCGATGGAAGACGACGACCCCTCCTACATCGCTCACGCGCTCGGCATCGCTGCCCGGGCCAAGGGCATGACAAAGGTCGCGAGCGACACCGGCCTCGCCCGTGAGGCGCTCTATCGATCCTTCAGTGAAGACGGCAATCCCTCGCTCAAGTCGACGGTAGCCGTGCTGAAATCCCTCGGCATCGGCCTTACAATCCGCCGCCTCGGCGAAGCGACCAGCCAGACCGAAACGCCCGAAGCAGCAGAGTGAAAAGCGGCGCCGAAGTCTCCCTCGGCGCCGCTTCTGTCATTCCGCGGCTTCCGCATCGTCGTCCGCGTCATCCGCCCCGCGCCGCCGCATCCTGCCGACCGGTTCCCGGTCTTCCGACGCCATCTCCAGCGTGTCCGCCGATATGAACCCGCCCGACTGCCTTGCCCAGAGATCGGCATAGATGCCGCCGCCGGCGGCGAGTTCGGCGTGGGTGCCCTCTTCGCGGATCGCGCCCTGGTCGAGCACGATCAGCCGGTCCATCTCCGTCAGTGTTGACAGGCGGTGGGCGATGGCGATGACGGTCTTGCCTTCCATCAGCTTGAACAGGTTCTCCTGGATCGCCGCCTCGACTTCGGAATCGAGCGCCGACGTCGCCTCGTCCAGCACCAGGATCGGCGCATCCTTGAGGAAGACGCGGGCGATGGCCACGCGCTGGCGCTGTCCGCCGGACAGCTTGACGCCGCGCTCGCCGACCTGGGCATCGAGTCCCTTGCGCCCGTTGGGGTCGACAAGCGTCTCGATGAAATCCCAGGCATTGGCACGCTTGGCCGCGGCGATCACCTCGGCATCCGTGGCATCCGGCTTGCCATAGGCGATGTTGTCGCGCACCGAGCGGTGCAGCAGCGACGTATCCTGCGTCACCACGCCGATCCGGGCGCGCAGGCTATCCTGCGACACCTTGGAAATGTCCTGCCCGTCGATGCGGATCTGGCCCGACTCAAGGTCGTAGAACCGCAACAGCACGTTCATCAGCGTCGTCTTGCCGGCGCCTGAACGGCCGACCAGCCCGACCTTCTCGCCGGGCGCGATCGCAAGCGATATGCCGTCGATGACGTTCTTGCCGGCCTTGCCATAGTGGAAGCCGACGCGATCGAATTCGATCCGGCCCGATGTCGCCGCCAGCGCCTTGGCCTCGGGCACGTCGCGGATGTCCTGCTGCTTCGCCAGCATCGCCATGCCGTCATAGACGGTGCCGATATTCTCGAACAGCGCCGACACTTCCCACATGATCCACTGCGACATGCCGTTGATCCTGAGTGAAAGCGCGATCGCGATGGCAATGGCGCCGGTCGAGATCGTGCCCGCCGTCCAGAACCAGATCGACATGGCGGCAATCAGGAAGGACAGCACCGCATTGTTGACATAGACCATGCCATGAAACGTGGTGACCATCCGCATCTGGCGATGGACCGTGCCGAGGAAGGCATCCATGCCCTCGCGCGCAAAGCTTTCCTCGCGGCCCGCATGCGAGAACAGCTTCACCGTCGCAATATTGGTGTAGCTGTCGACGATGCGGCCCGTCATCATCGAGCGCGTATCGGCCTGCTGCTGCGACACACGCCGCATGCGCGGAATGAAGTACCACAGCAGCGTCGAATAGACGACGACCCAAAGCACCAGCGGCGCCATCAGACGCCAGTCGGCAGCGCCGACGACGACGAACATGCTGATGAAGTAGCTCAGCACATAGACGAACACGTCGAGGATCTTCATCGCCACTTCGCGCACGGCAAGCGATGTCTGCATCACCTTGGTGGCAACCCGTCCGGCGAATTCGTTGGCGAAGAAGTTCATGCTCTGCCGCAGCAGGTAGCGGTGCATCTGCCAGCGGCCGATCATCGGGTAGTTGCCGAGCAGCACCTGGTGGATGATCGTCGATTGCGCGATGACCAGCAGCGGCAGCCCGACAAGCGTGAACACGGCCATGGTCCACAGCGTCGTCGCCTCGTCGCGCAGAAATGTCTCGGGGTTGGCGGTCGACAGCCAGTCGACGATGCGGCCGAGGAAATTGAACAGCATCACCTCACCGACGCCGATCGCCGCCGTCAGGACGGCCATCAATGCCAGCCAGCCGAGCACCGGCCGCGAATAGTGCACTATGAAGGGTAGCAGCTTTTCCGGGGGGCGCGTGGGCTCCTCGGGTGGATAGGGATTCACGCGGGATTCGAACCAGGCAAACATGCGAAATTCTCCGGGGCGGAGCCGGCACAAGCGGCGGCTCGTCGAAAAGAAGACCGGGGATACCAGGGCGGACAGGTAAAGCCTGTCAGTATCTGCCGGTGGATCAAGGAAAAGGCGAAGGTTCCGTGGACAGTCAGGATGCGCGAGGCATCATCCAGCGGAGAAGGCGCGACACAGCGGCAATGTTCATCTTCAGCCCTCCCGTTCCTTCGCGTTTGAGATGGCCTTGGATATACCGCTTTTCAACCTTTCGCCAGAGCCGCGACTTGTCGAAGAGCAAAAAATAGGCATCTAGGGCAGCCGATGTTGCCATACAGGCACATCGCATCCACCCAAACACGTCGCGGCGGACCATCCATGCCCCAACTCGCCATTGCCCTCTACCAGCCCGACATCGCCGGAAACACCGGCACGATCATGCGGCTCGCGGCCTGTCTTGGCTTGGCCGTGGAGGTCGTCGAGCCCGCCGGCTTCGACCTCTCGGACCGCAATCTCAGACGCGCCGGTATGGACTATCTTGCCGCCGTGGCTTTGCGCCGACATCTCGACTGGAACCATTTCGACGACTGGCGGCGCCAGAGCGGGCGCCGGCTTGTCCTGGCCTCGACCGGCGCCAGCCTTGTCTACACCGACGTCGACTACCGCCCCGACGATATTCTGCTCTTCGGCCGCGAAAGCGCCGGCGTGCCCGCCCACGTCCACGCCGCAGCCGATGCCCGGGTGCTGATCCCGATGCGGACCGGGCAACGCTCGATCAATGTTGCAATGTCGGCGGCAATGATTGCAGGCGAAGCCCTGCGCCAGACCGGCTTCGCAGAATAGGCAAGCCTCAGGCCGACTTGGCCTTGCCTCCGTCATAGGCATCCAGATATTGGACGAAATCGCTTTCCGGCAACGGCTTCGACCAGTAGTAGCCCTGGCCGGAGTCCACCCCGAACAGCGACAGCATGGACGCAGCGCGCTGGGTTTCGACACCTTCGGCGACGATCTTGAGGCCGAGGGCCTTGGCCATGCGCACGATGGCTTCCACCAGTGCCAGGTCCTGCGCGCTGTCGAACATGGCGAAGGTGAAGGACTGGTCGATTTTCAGCGTGGCGACGTCGAACTTTCCGAGATTGCCGAGATTGGAATAGCCCTTGCCGAAATCGTCGACCGAAAAGGAGATACCCTGCGCCGCCAGGCGGCTGATCTGACCCTTGATGTCATACTCGTCTTCCAGCAGCAGCGACTCTGTCAGTTCGAGTTCCAGCGATTCGGGCGACAATCCGCACGAGTCCAGCGCGTCCATCACGATACTTTCAAGCGTGCCGCGCTTGAACTGGATGGCGGAGATGTTGACGGCAATGGCGAAGTCCGTATGCCCGAGCGACTGGATCTCCTTGCACTGCCTGCAGGCTTCCTGGATAACCCAGGCGCCAATCTCTATGATCATGCCGGTATCTTCGGCCACGGGGATGAACACGTCCGGCCGGATGGGCGGCCCATCCTCGGGAAACCAGCGCAACAGCGCCTCGGCGCCGCGAATCTTGCCGCTTTCGAGGTCTATCTTCGGCTGGAGGAAAAGCTTGAACTGCTTCTTCTCGATCGCCGTGCGCAACTGGGCCGCCATCGACGCCGAGGCGAGAACCTGGTTGTTCATCGTCTCGTCGAAAAGCTTGAACGTATTGGGCGCGACGCTCTTCGCGCGGTACATGGCGATATCCGCCTCGCGGCGCAGGTGCTCGAACGTCACCGAGCCGTTGGCACGGATCGCCCCGCCCAGCGAGCAGGTGAGCATGATCACGTGACCGCCCGCCTCCAGCGGCGCCGAAACACGCTTCTGTACGCGGTCCGCCAGCGCTGCGACCGCCTCCGGCGTCGTCGCTTCCGTGCACATCAGGCCGAACACGTCGCCGCCGACGCGGAACAGGAAGGCCTTGCCGGCAACGTCGGCGAGCCGCGTCGAGATCATCTTGAGCACGCTGTCGCCGAACACGTGGCCGAGCGAATCGTTGACGGTCTTGAAATTGTCGAGGCCCACCATCAGGACGCTCGCTTTCGGCCCGTGGCGGCCGGAAATCTCGTCGCGATACTTCTTTTCGGCCATGAAGAGGTTCGGCAGACCGGTCAGCGTATCGTGGTTGGCCAGCCGGAAGATCTCATCCTCGGAGGCCTTGGCCTTGCGGTATTCCTTGTTGTACCGCGCGAGAAGCTGGCGCATGTCATAGGCCAGGATGAAGACCGTCACGGCCGTGACCGAATAAAGCATCACCGCATCGCCGACATTGGACCAGTCGAAGGCGAAATGGGTATAGTCGACCCAGCCGAACTCGTTGGCGAGGCCGAGCGCGATCGTGTTCAGGATCACCGCCATATACATGACCAGGAAATGGCGCGGCGTCGCGAGGATCGCGGAGAACACCAGTACCACGGCATTGCCGACGATGATCTGGTCGCGCAGCCCGTCGCCGGCCCAGGTGATGTATGTCACGGCACCGAAGATCGTCCACAGGAAGATGAACTGCGCGGCCGACGGCCGGTCGGTATCGTAATAGCGTCGCGCCAGGAACAGGACGCAGAACACCGTGCCGGCGGCCAGGCTCAGCCACAGCCCGCGGTCGAAGATCACATTGTTGATGATCGACAGGATGATAAGCGCGTTGATCGCCAGGATCATCTGCTTCACCCGGCGCGCATTGTACGAAGCCAGCGCCTGGATAACGTCGATCTTGTCTGAGGTCGAGAGAAGCAGGTCGTCGGGCGTCGAGGAGCGTTCGGCGGTCTCGCCGTCTCCCTGATCCCGTGCGCGCCTCGCCAGCAACTCAAACAACATCGACACGTCCAATCCGGGTCGTCGTCCGCGCATCATTTGCGGACTGCCGCCTCAATATCAAAATCTGCCACAACTGTACCGGTTGCAGCGAGGCTGTTGCCGGTAGAACGTGCAGTTCCCGCCTCGTATCCGGTCTAGCCCCGATGTTTTAGTAAACTTTTAACGCGAAAGGCTAAATCCAACATCACTGCGCGGGATTGTCGGCATGGTTGATTTTCTCTTTCGCTCGACCGGGCGGCTTGCTACAGCCTCGACGGCGAAATCATGACGTGATGGAAGAGATGGAAAGACCGGATCTGCCAAGGGGCCTCCCCGACGATATCGAAGACAAGAAGGCGCTGGCACGGGGCTGGTTCGAAAGCCTTCGCGACGCGATCTGCAGCGAGTTCGAAACGCTGGAGGACGAGCTTGCCGGGCCGCTGTCGCACTATCCCGCGGGCAGGTTCGGCCGCAAGCCCTGGCTCCGCGAGGACGGCACCGGCGGCGGCGGCGTGATGTCCATGCTCGAAGGCCGCGTGTTCGAGAAGGCTGCGGTGCACACATCGACCGTGCATGGCGAGTTCTCGCCCGAATTCCGGCAACAGATCCCGGGCGCGTCGGAAGACCCGCGTTTCTGGGCGTCCGGCATTTCGCTCATCGCCCATCCGGTCAATCCCCACGTCCCGACCGTGCACATGAACACGCGCATGGTCGTGACGTCGTCGCACTGGTTCGGGGGGGGCGCGGACCTGACTCCGATGCTTGACGCCAGGCGGACCCAGCACGACCCCGATACCCAACTGTTCCACAGGGCCATGGAGATCGCCTGCTCACGGCATCCGGTGGCGGACTATCCGCGCTTCAAGGCCTGGTGCGAAGAGTATTTCTTTCTCAAGCACCGCAACGAGCAGCGTGGCGTCGGCGGCATCTTTTATGACTGGCAGCATTCACCAGCGGAACTCGGTGGCTGGGAGGCCGACTTCGCCTTGACCCGCGACGTCGGCCGCGCTTTCGCGCTGGTCTATCCCAAGATCGTCCGCGCCAATTTCGACAGGCCCTGGACCGAGGACGAGCGCGACGAGCAACTGATCCGCCGCGGGCGCTATGTCGAGTTCAACCTCCTCTATGACCGCGGCACGACCTTCGGATTGAAGACAGGCGGCAATGTGGAATCGATCCTGTCGTCGCTGCCGCCGGTCGTGCGGTGGCCTTGACGAAGCGCAACCGATAAACCGCATTACCGCTCAAAGCGGTGAAACTTACGGGGATTTAATGTCCTTCCCGTGCGATCCATGCTATGATTCGCCTCGGTTCTTGAGAAACTGGAGGAGTTGATCATGGAACATTGGACCGATACCCGCAGCCCCATTCCAGCCGAAGACAAGGCGCGCGATCCCGCGACGCTGAGCTTCATCGAGCGCATTTCCTGGTTCGAGCGCCAGAGTCCGATGACCGCGGACAACGACAACGCGGGCGCACGGGCGGAGGAGGATTCCGCATGCTTCCAGAGTTGGGCCATGCCCGACTATCTGCGCAAGTGAGGAGGACCGGCGACGCGCCTCTACCGAGAGAGCGTCGCCATCAGTTCATCCTTTGTCAGCTTGAAGTTTGACGACAGCCAGGCGCTTTCGAGCGTGGCGAGCGCCTCCCCGACCCTGGGACCGGCTGGAATGCCCGCTGCGACCAGATCCGCGCCCCGCACCGGCATGGTCGGGCGCATCCACGATTGGGCGTGATCGAGCAGCGTCGAGAGCCGCCCGATCTTCGCCAGCGACGCGGCATCGTCCGCGTCACCGGCCGATGCCTTGGCAAGCGCCATTTTCAGCCGGCCGACGGCGCCGTCGGTGCCGTGACGATAGAGAAGATGATTGAGCTGCGCGCCGGACATCTCGTCCCCGATGGCGGGGCAGCTCGCATAGTCCACCAGCGCCGCGCGTTCGGCCGTCGACAGCCTCAGCCGCGATGCCATCGCCTCGATGCGCTCGACATCAACGGGGATGATCGCCGAAAGCCGCAGCAGGGGATCCGGCACCCAGCCGAAGCGGGCCTCGGCCGCGACGAGATCCGGCGTCGAGTCGATGCCCCATTTCTCCGTCTCCGGCAGCACCACGGTCAGCACTCCGGCCGTGCGCATCCAGAGCAGCGCGCGGAACGGGTCCGTCGCCGACAACAGCTTCTTCATCTCGGCCCAGATCCGCTCGGCGGAAAGGTCCCTGATCCTGTCCTTGGCCTGCGCGCTCGCCCTGATCCCTTCGGCATCGGGACGACCCCTGCCATAATGGGCGAAGAAGCGGAAGAAGCGCAGGATACGAAGGTAATCCTCCGCAATCCGTTCGGCAGCGTTGCCGATGAAGCGGATGTTGGCCTTGCCGATATCCTCGACGCCGCCGACATAGTCATGCACCAGCCCCTCGCGATCGGCGTAAAGCGCGTTGATCGTCAGGTCGCGCCGCGCCGCATCGGCCTGCCAGTCATCGGTGAAGGCGACCTGCGCGTGGCGACCGTCGGTCTCCACGTCGTGGCGCAGCGTTGTCACCTCGAAAGGGCGTCCGTCGACCACCAGCGTGACCGTGCCATGCTTGATGCCCGTCGGCACGCATTTGATGCCGGCCGCCTCCGCCCGCGCCTGCACGGCCTCGGGCAGCAGGGTCGTGGCAATGTCCATGTCGGACACCGGCAGGCCCATCAGGCTGTTGCGCACGGCACCGCCGACGACCCGCGCCTCGCCGTCCTGGTTGAGAAGGTCGAGGACCCGCGTCAGGCCGGGTGCCCTGAACCAGTCGTGGTCGGCAACCGATGTCATTCATAGAGCCTTTCATAGACCGAGCGGATGATGCCGGCGGTGATACCCCATATCCGCCAGCCCTCATAGGGCATGACATAGAACCGCCGATGGGCGCCGCCCCGCTCCCAGACATCCTCCTCGTGATTGAGCGGATCCATTAGGAAGGACAGCGGCACCTTGAAGATATGTTCGACCTCGTCCGGGTTCGGATCGAGCGTGAACCCGGTCCGGACCGTCGCCAGGACCGGCGTGATGCGGAAACCGGAAAGAACGGGAATCTGCGGCAGGGCACCGATCACGTCGATGAAATGGCGGCCAAGCCCGATTTCCTCTTCCGCCTCCCGGATCGCCGCAAGCTCGGCGCCCTCATCACCGTCGATCTTGCCGCCAGGAAAGGCGATCTGGCCGGAATGCCGGCGCAGCGAGTCCTGCCGCTTGGTCAGGATGACATGCGCCTCGTCGTCCTCCACCACCCCGATCAGCACGGCCGCGTCGCGCAGTTTGATGCCCGACAGCGCCGACTGCATGCCGGCATTGAGCCTGTAGTCCCCGAACAGCGTGAAGTCGCCCGGCGCGTCGCCCAGATGCGCCGTGGCCCTCCGGCGGAATTCGGCGGCGGTGAACTGGCTCATCGCGACAGTGCTTCCAGTTCGTCCGAGCGCATCACAGGAAACACCATGCCGGCCGAGCGGACTGCAAACATCGACACGCCGTCGATCTCTTCATGTTCGCCCAGCTGCACGAGGTCGTACATCACCGCACGCGAGACCAGAGCCTCGAGATTGCCGCGCACGTGGAGATAGGGCTTCAATTCATCGTGACCGTCCCTGATCGCGAACCGAAGCGGGTGGTCGGGGCCGGCCTCGACCACATCGCCGACATTGGTGCGGAATGTCAGCGTCCGTTCATCGCCTTCACCGCCGACGGCCATCTCGACCGCCACGAAGGGCGCATCCTGCACGCGTATGCCGACCTTCTCGACTGGCGTCACGAGATAGGTCCTGCCGTCGTCGTCCTTGCGCAGCACGGTCGAGAACAGTCGGACCAGCGGCTGCCGCCCGATCGGCGTGCCCATGTAGAACCACGTCCCGTCGGATCGGATCTCCATATCGATATCGCCGCAAAACGGCGGATTCCACGCATCGACCGGCGGCAGACCGCGGTTGGCATTGGTGTCGCCGGAAGCGCGGGCGATCAGGGCCGCGAGCTGGCCCGGATCGGTTTGGCCGCGAATTTCACTGTCTGCCATTGTTCTGTCCTCATCACCGTCAATATGGGTGACGGAATGTTGATTGGAAAGTCGCTTGCCTGATATCCGCACCCCTGTAAGTGTGAGGAATTGTTTAAGCAAGCCGGCCTCCGATTCGTCCGGTGGTCCATTTATTCCGGAGGTACGCATGGGTGCAATGACACCGATGGAAGGCGCGATCGATGAGAAGGCCGTGGCCGCCGAGGCGGAAAAGGCCCTCGAGGACATCGCCCGCATCAAGGCCGAAACCGCCAAGGCGATCTTCGGTCAGGAGGCAGTCGTCGAACAGGCACTGCTTGCGGTACTCTCGGGAGGTCACGCCCTGCTCGTGGGTGTGCCCGGCCTCGCCAAGACCAAGCTCGTCGCAACCCTCGCAACGGTTCTCGGCCTGTCCACCAGCCGCGTCCAGTTCACCCCCGACCTGATGCCGTCCGACATTCTCGGTTCGGAAGTCATGGATCAGGATGCAGCCGGCAAGCGCAGCTTCCGCTTCGTCAAGGGCCCTGTCTTCACCGAACTGCTGATGGCCGACGAAATCAACCGCGCCAGCCCCCGCACCCAGTCGGCGCTCCTGCAGGCCATGCAGGAATACCACGTCACCATCACCGGCCAGCCCTATGCCCTGCCCAAGCCTTTCCACGTGCTTGCGACGCAGAACCCGCTGGAGCAGGAAGGAACCTACCCGCTTCCCGAGGCCCAGCTCGACCGCTTCCTGATGGAAGTCGACGTCGAATATCCCGATCTTGATGCCGAGCGCCGCATCCTTCTTGAGACCACCGGCGTCCGCGAGACACCCGTCGAGGGCGTCATCGATGCCGTCAGACTGCAGGAAATCCAGCGGCTGATCCGGCGCATGCCGGTATCCGAAAGCGTGCTCGACGCGATCCTCACCCTGGTGCGCTCCGCCCGTCCGGGCAACGGCAACGAGTTCGCCGACCAGAAGGTCGCCTGGGGCCCCGGTCCCCGTGCCGGTCAGGCTTTGATGCTGACGGCTCGCGCCCGTGCCCTCTACGAAGGTCGCTTCGCGCCGTCCATCGATGATGTGATCGCGCTGGCCGGCCCGGTTCTGCAGCACCGCATGGCGCTGACCTTCGCCGCCCGCGCCGATGGCGTCAGCATGAAGGAAGTCATCGCCAATCTTGTGGCCCCATTGCGCGGTTAGCATCCGCGGCGAACAGGAAAGAACCTATTGGCACCGATAGGCCAGACCGTCCCCCAGACAACACCGACAGCCGCGCTTTCCCGCGCACGGGAACGTGCCCGGCTGCTGCCGGATTGCCTCGTCGAGGCCAGGCGCATCGCCAACACGGTCATTGCCGGCTGGCACGGGCGCAAGAAGAAGGGCATCGGCGAGAACTTCTGGCAGTTCCGGCCCTTCGTCGAGGGCGACAGCCTGACGCGCATCGACTGGCGCCGCTCGGCCCGCGACGACCATACCTATATCCGCGACCGCGAGTGGGAAGCCGCCCATACGATCTGGCTCTGGGCGAGCCTGTCCCCCTCGATGATGTACAAGTCGACGCTGGGCATGGTCTCCAAGGAAAGCCGTGCGCTGGTGCTGATGCTGGCAACCGCCGAGATCATGGCCCGATCGGGCGAGCGCATCGGATGTCCGGGCGTTATGGAACCGGTCTCCGCGCGCAATGCCGCGGAGCGCCTGGCAACGGCACTGCTTCACGCCGACCTGTCCTCCAGCCTGCCGCAGACCGAAATGATCCGCGGCTCAAGCGATGTCGTGCTGTTCGGGGATTTCCTTGAGCGACCCGATGACGTGATCGCGCGTCTGCAGCCGCTGTCGCGCCGCGGTCTTCGCGGCCATGTCGTTGAGGTCAGCGACCCCGCGGAGGAAACCTTCCCCTATGCCGGCCGGATCGAGTTCTCCGATCCCGCAACCGGCCAGAAGTTCCTCTCCGGCCGTTCCGAACTGCTGCGCGACGAATACCGCCAGCTCTATTTCGCCCGCCGCGAAACCCTGCGCGATGACCTCCGGCATCTCGGCTGGAACTTCGTGTCGCACAGCACCGGCCGCCCGGCATCCGAGGCGCTCGTGGCGGTCCATATGCATCTGTCGGGCCAGCCCGGCCGTGCCGAGCACGGAGGCGCATGATGGGTGGCCTTGCCTTCGCGACTCCGCTGATCCTGACCGCACTGATCGCGCTGCCCGCCATCTGGTGGTTGCTGCGGCTCACGCCGCCCCGGCCGGAAAAGGAAGTCTTTCCGCCGCTTCGAATCCTGCTGGCCCTGGGCAAGCGCGAGGAAACCCCCGCGACGACACCCTGGTGGCTGCTGCTGCTTCGCCTCACGATGGCGGCACTGGTGATCATCGCGCTCGCCGGCCCGCTGCTCAATCCGACCGCGCCGTCGCTCTCGGCCAGCGGCCCTGTCGCCATCGTCTTCGACAATGGCTGGGCCTCGACGCCATCCTTCGACCGCCGCCGCGCCACTGCCGCGACGCTGATCGAGGAGGCCGGCGACAAGGATCTGCCGGTCAGCATCGTCTTCACCGCCGACGAGAGCCACGACGCCACCTTCGGCACGGCCGCCGAGGCATCGAACCGCCTTGCGGCCGCCGTGGCCCGCCCGCTCCCCGCAAACCGTGGCGCTGTAATGGCGGCGATGGACGGCGCCTACAGCGACATCCGGCCGGCTACCCTCGCCTTCATCACCGACGGGCTCGCGGCAGCGGAGGACAAGCCCTTCCTCGATGGCCTCGCTGCGCTCGGCGCGTCGGAAGTCCGCGTCTTCGGCCTCGATGGTGCCGACATCGTGGCGCTGTCCAATGCCGCCAACACGTCGGACCGCATGAGCGTGACCGCGACCCGCATCGCGGCTGCGGCCCCCGGGCAGTTTTCCGTTTCCGCCCGCGACCTGCAGGGCCACGTGCTCGCCAATGCCAACCTGGTCTTCCAGCCGGGCGAAACCACGGCAACCGCGCTGATCGATGCGCCCTTCGAGCTGCGCAACGATTTCTCGCGACTGACAATCGACGGCTTGGAAACCGCCGGCGCCGTCCGCCTGCTCGATGACAGTTTCAAGCGCCGCAGCGTCGGCCTGATCTCCGGCGAGATCGGCGACCGCAGCCAGCCGCTGCTGTCCCCGCTTTATTACATCAACCGCGCGCTGTCGCCTTTCGCCAACCTGTCCGAGGCCGAGGGCAGCGACCTGGCAACGTCCATTCCCGCCATGACCGAGACGGCGCCGTCGATGATCGTCATGGCCGATATCGGCCGCGTTCCCGCCGCCGCTGAGCGGGCGCTTGACGCCTGGATCCGCAATGGCGGCACGCTCGTCCGATTTGCCGGTCCGCGGCTCGCCACCGCGCCCGCCGACGACCCCTTGATCCCCGTGCGCCTGCGCGAGGGCGAGCGCGCGCTGGGCGGCTCGATGTCATGGGCGTCTCCCCAGCCCCTCGACGCCTATCCGGAAGCAAGCCCGTTCCATGGTCTTGCCGCGCCCGAGGGCGTGCTGGTCAATCGCCAGGTCCTTGCCGAACCCTCCAACGAATTGCAGGACATGACCTGGGCGAGCCTGCGCGACGGCACGCCGCTCGTCACCGCACGGAAGCTTGGAAACGGCCGCATCGTGCTCTTCCATGTCAGCGCCGAATCGTCCTGGTCGAACCTGCCGCTGTCGGGGGATTTCGTCGAGATGCTGCGCCGGATCGTGCAACTGTCGTCGACGGCCGCGCAGGCCAACACCGCCGGAGACGGCAGGACAGTGCTGCCACCCTATCGCATGCTCACGGCAAAGGGTACGCTGACCACGGAACTGGGGCTGGCCAAGCCCCTGGAGGCCAATGCGACCATGAAAGTCAGCTTCGCCAACCCGCCCGGCCTCTACGGCACGGAAGACGGTTTTGCCGCTCTCAATCTCCTGCGCGCCGACGAAACGCTGGCGCCGCTCGTGCTGCCGCCAGCCGTTCCGGTCGTTCAGGCGGCCTTCGTCGGCGATGACAGCCTGGCGCTCAAGCCCTGGGTCTTCGCGGCGGCGGTTCTGCTCGCGATCGCCGACACATTCGCCATGCTGCTGCTGGGTGGCGCATTCACCCGCCGCGCGTCGGCGACCGCCGGTCTGGTGCTGATCGCCCTCGGCCTGGCATTCGGCCCGGCGATTGAGGCGCGGGCCGATGACAGCAAGCCCGGCGACGAGACGCTGCTGGCGCGACTCGACAAGACCCATCTCGCCTATGTCAAGACCGGTGAGGCCGAGGTCGATCGCATCTCCGAGCGCGGCCTGGCCGGCCTCACCGACTACCTCTACTATCGCACCACGCTGGAACCCGGCGATCCCGTGGGTGTGGACATCGCCAAGGACGAACTCTCGGTCTTCCCGATCCTCTACTGGCCGATCTCCGCAAATGCCGCCATGCCGAGCCAGGAGGCGATCAGCCGGGTCGACGCCTACATGCGAGCCGGCGGCACCGTCCTGTTCGACACCCGTGACCAGTTCTCCGCCATCTCGGCGGCGTCAGGCGTCAGCCCGAACACCGACCGGCTTCGCGCCATCCTGGCCGCAATCGACATCCCCCCGCTGGAGTCGGTTCCCACCGATCATGTCCTGACCAAGAGCTTCTATCTGCTGAACGCCTATCCCGGCCGCTATGCCGGCAGTCCGCTCTGGGTCGAGGCATCGAGCAGCAAGCCGGACCCCTCGCGACCCGCGCGCGCCGGCGATGGCGTGACGCCGATCCTGATCACCGGCAACGACTTCGCGGGCGCCTGGGCAGTCGATGATCTCGGCGCGCCGCTCCTGCCGCTCGTACCGCCGGACGAGAACCAGCGCGAAATGGCCTACCGCACCGGCGTCAACATCATGATGTACATGCTGACGGGCAACTACAAGGCCGACCAGGTCCACGTGCCGGCATTGCTCGAACGGCTGGGCCAGTGAGTTGAGGGCCGCATCATGACCGTTACATTCGATCCCCTGCTGTCCGTCTGGCTGATTGTCGTGATTGGCGCCGCTGCGGCGGCACTCGCCGCCCTCGGCCTCTATCGACGCCAGCGCGGGCATGGTGCTGCGCACGGTCGCGCTCGCCCTGCTGGTCACGGCCCTTGTCAATCCCGTGATCATGAACGAGGAGCGCGAGCCGCTTTCCACGGTCGTCGCCATCGCGGCCGACCGCAGCCAGAGCCAGGACGTCGGCGACCGCAAGTCGCAGACCGACCAGGCAATCGCCGGATTGCAGACTGCACTCGGACGCTTCCGCAACATCGAGACGCGCATCATCGACGCCGGCCGCGACGGCGATTCCGAAACGCCGTCGACCATGCTCTATTCCAACCTTGCCAGCGAACTCGAGGACGTGCCGCCGAGCCGGATCGGCGCGGTCATCGCCATCACCGACGGCCAGGTGCACGACATCCCCCGCGACAACCGCCTGCCCGGCATCGACGCCCCCGCGCATGCCCTGATCACCGGCCGGGAGGGCGAGTACGACCGCCGTGTCGAGATCGTCAAGGCGCCGCGCTTCGGCCTGATCAACGACGAGCAGGAACTGACGCTGCGTGTGCTCGACGACGGCTCCAGCCGCCCGGAACCCGCCGAAGTCACCATCAGCATCAATGGCGAAGTGACCAACCGGCTCGAAGTCACGCCGGGAGAGAACCGCGTCGCCCGCTTCCGCCTGCCCCGTGCCGGCAACAACATCCTCGAACTGTCGGTCGCCGAGGTTCCGGGCGAGGTCACACCCGTCAACAACCGCATCGTCCAGAACATCGACGGCATCCGCGAAAACCTGCGCGTGCTCCTGGTGTCGGGCGAGCCGCATGCCGGCGAGCGCGCTTGGCGCAACCTCTTGAAATCCGACACCTCGGTCGACCTCATCCACTTCACCATCCTGCGCCCGCCGGAAAAGCAGGACGGCACGCCGATCAACGAACTGTCGCTGATCGCCTTCCCGACCCGCGAGCTCTTCGTCGAGAAGATCAGCGATTTCGACCTGATCATCTTCGACCGCTACCAGCATCGCGGCGTGCTGCCGATCCTCTACTACGACAATATCGCCCAATATGTTCGCGAGGGTGGCGCTCTGCTGCTGGTCTCCGGTCCCGAACATGCCGGGCCGGAATCGATCGCCTACACGCCGCTTGCCTCGGTTCTGCCGGTCATGCCGACCGGCGCCATGACCGAAAAAGCTTTCTATCCGCGCATTTCCGAACTCGGCAAGCGCCACCCCGTTACGCGCGGCCTTGACGGGTCTGCCCTGGAGCCGCCGCAATGGGGCCGCTGGTTCCGCTCGGTGGGCGTCAACGAACCTGCGGGCAACATCGTCATGGAGGGCGCCGACAAGGGACCGCTGCTGATCCTCGATCGCACCGAGCAGGGCCGCGTCGCCATGCTTCTGTCGGATCAGGGCTGGCTCTGGGCGCGTGGCTTCGAGGGCGGCGGCCCGCATGTCGACCTCTATCGCCGCATCGCCCACTGGCTGATGAAGGAGCCTGCGCTCGAGGAAGAAGCACTGACCGCCCGCGCCGTCGGTCGCGACATCGTCGTGATGCGCCAGACGCTCGGCAAGGAAGTCCCACCCGCCGCGCTCCGCGCACCCGATGGCACGACCAGCCAGGCCGTTCTCGCGGAAACCGAGCCCGGCCGCTTCACTGCCACGGTGAAAACATCGACGACCGGCCTCTATGAGGTCTCTAACGGCGAGTTCAGGACGCTGGTCCATGTCGGCGCCGTCGACGCCCCCGAGTTCCGCGAGATGGTCTCCACGCCGGAGAAGGTCGCGACACTGGCCCAGGACAGCCGCGGCATCGTCCGCCGGCTCGACCAGGGCGGGGCGACGGTGGAAATCCCCCAGATCCTGACCGTTCGCGGCCAGGTTCGCGTCGAGGATCCCGACCGCCTGGTCGTCCGCATGACGGACGAGACCGAACTCAAGGGCGTCACGACGCTGCCGCTGTTTGGCGGCTTCCTCGGACTCGGCCTGCTGGCGCTCGCCATCGGCAGCACATGGTGGCGCGAGGGGCGGTAAATCAAGCCCGCTCAGTAGCCTGCCGGATCGCGTCGGAAACCCACTCGTTCAGACTTTTTCTTTCGGCAGCGGCTGCGGTGGCCGCCGCCTCATGCAACGTGGGATCAAGTCGCACGTTGAACTTGCCAGAAAAGGCCTTGAAGGGTTCGATTTTCTTCTCTCGGCACATTTCCAGATAGACGTCCAGCGACTTCCTTCCCTCTTCCATCAGTTCGGCAACACTAGCGGCATAGAAGTCAGCACCGCCCGAAAGTCCGAGGAACTCCCCTCTCAGCAGTTCAAGTTCGGGATCGAACGTCACCTGCGCCTTGTTTCCGTCGATTTCGATGATGTTGTTCATGGTTTGACTCCGTGAATCTCAAGCCACTTCCTGATGCCGGTCACCGCGCCTTTGTCGGTCATAGGTGATGGATGCGGCCTGTGACAAACACGTACCTCACCAAACATATAGACGCCGACGCGCGACCCGGCCCGCTCAGAGACCTCCGCACCCAAAGCAATCAGAAGGCTCTCAATATCCTGCCAGCGGATCGTGCCGCTGACAGGGCGCGAAAATATTGCTTCAAGCGTATTTCTGTGTCGCCTTTGCATAGATACCAGTACCATATTCCGGTACCAGAATGGAAGCCCCCTCGTCCCGCCACCGGATCTCGCCTGCAAGCCCATCATGCACGCCTTCGGCCATCGGCACCACGAGGATGCGACCGGGATCGACGGGGGCCGGGAAGGCGAGCGCGTTGTAGCGCACCTTCTCGAAGCCGAGAGGCATGTAGTAGGGCGGGTCGCCAACGAGGATCACGCCCTCCGATCCCTTCCGCCGTGCCGCCTCGACGGCGATCCGGACGAGTTCTCGGCCGATGCCCATGTTCTTGTGCGACGGCCGGACGGCAAGCGGCCCGAGTAGGTGTCCCTTGACCGCTCCCGCCAGCACCGGGGTCATCCGCACCGAGGCGATCGTCTCACCGCGATCGGCGCAGACGAAGGACAGCGAGAGATCGTGCGGCCCCTGCTCCCGGATCCGGGCGGCCGCGCGTGCGAAGCGGCCGGGCCCGAAGGCTTCTTCGTTGATCAGTTCGATCGCATCGTGGTGGGAGGCGTCTTCGGTCAGGTAGACGAGGTCATGCGTTTTCATGAGGGCAGTCCAGCATACGACAGGGGGCGATGACACCGGCATGCTTCGGCACGCAGGCGGTTCAGTTCGTCATCGCGGTCGTCGCAGGAATGTCATTCTGCCTTGCAATCCTTGAATACAGTCCCTTCTCCGGACTGTGGATCGGCTCGATAGCAGGAATAATTCTGTTCGCCAAGGTCCAAAACAGTCCGTTCAACGTTTTGCCTCTCGAAATGCGGATCAAGGCGGGCCACCTTGTGGTCCTGAACAAACGGAGTGGTGAGAATGGGTCTTCTGGTCGATGGCGAATGGAAAGATGTCTGGTACGATACCAAGCAGTCCAAGGGGCAGTTCGTGCGGGCGCAGTCGAGCTTCCGCAATTTCGTGACCCCGGATGGCAGCGCCGGCCCCACGGGCAAGGCGGGCTTCAAGGCAGAAAGCGGTCGCTACCACCTCTATGTCTCGCTCGCCTGTCCCTGGGCGCATCGCACGCTGGTGTTCCGCAAGCTCAAGGGGCTTGAGGAGCACATCTCGCTCTCCATCGTCCACTATCGCATGCTGGAGAACGGCTGGGAGTTCCACGCCGGCGAGGGCGCAACGGAGGACCACCTCTTTGGTTCGTCGACGCTATGGCAGGTCTATGTCAGTGCCGACCCGACCTTTTCCGGCCGCGTCACCGTGCCTGTCCTCTGGGACAAGCAGACCGGAACGATCGTCAGCAACGAATCCTCCGAAATCATCCGCATGTTCAACTCCGCCTTCGACGGCATCACCGGCAACACGCTGGATTTCTATCCCGAGGACCTGCGCGCGGACATCGATGACCTCAACGCCAGGATCTACGACGCCGTCAACAACGGCGTCTACAAATGCGGCTTCGCCACCTCGCAGGAGGCCTACGAGGAGAACTTTGCAAACCTCTTCGCCATGCTGGACGAACTCGACGCCCGCCTCGGCGCGAAAACATACCTGTTCGGCGACCGCCTAACAGAAGC
This sequence comes from Rhizobium sp., assembly GCA_019739215.1. Classification (GTDB taxonomy): domain Bacteria; phylum Pseudomonadota; class Alphaproteobacteria; order Rhizobiales; family Rhizobiaceae; genus Rhizobium_E. Next base: position 246,496 of record JAHHDR010000035.1, on the reverse strand, counting down.
CGACTGGCGGCTCTTCACCACGCTTGTCCGCTTCGACCCGGTCTATGTCGGCCACTTCAAGTGCAACCACAAGCGCATTGCCGACTACCCCAACCTCGACCGCTACCTCAGGGCTCTCTACAATCATCCCGGCATCGCCGAGACCGTCGATTTCGCCCATATCAAGAACCACTATTACCAGAGCCATCGCACCATCAACCCGACGGGGATCGTGCCCGTGGGCCCGGCGATTGATCTTGCGCCCGCGAGTCGCTAGATCCCCCAGGCAGACATGGAGACTTCGATGACGGTAACGATTCTTGACGGCGGCATGGGCCGCGAACTCGAACGCTCCGGCGCACCCTTCCGCCAGCCGGAATGGTCGGCGCTGGCCCTGATCGAATCGCCTGCGCATGTCGGACAGGCCCATGCCGCCTTTGCCCGCAACGGCGCCGAGTTCATCACCACCAATTCCTACGCCGTCGTTCCCTTCCATATCGGCCGGGAGCGCTTCGATGCCGAAGGGCTGCGCCTGGCCGACCTCGCCGGCAGGCTCGCCCGCCAGACGGCGGACGAATTCGGCGTCAGGGTCGCAGGCTCCCTGCCCCCCGTGCTGGGGTCCTACCGGCCCGACCTGTTCAATCCGGATGAAGCCCGGCCGATCCTTGAAGTTCTGATCGAGGGCCTGTCGCCCTATGCCGACGTGTGGCTGGCCGAAACGCAGAGCTCGCTTGCCGAAGTCGCGCTCGTCCGCGAACTGCTGCACGACGACCCGCGTCCGCTCTGGCTGTCCTTCACGCTCGACGACCATGATGCCAATGCGGTCCAGTCCGGCGCCGCCAGGCCGGTGCTGCGATCGGGAGAGCCCGTGGTCGAAGCCGCCCGACAGGCCCTCGCGCTCGGCGCTGCGGCGCTGCTGTTCAATTGCAGCCAGCCGGAAGTCATGGAAGCCGCGGTCCGCGAGGCGCGCGCGGCGCTCGGTGACGCGACAATCGGCATCGGTGTTTATGCCAATGCCTTCGCGTCGGAGGCCGACGATGCCGCCGCCAACGAGACCCTGCACGGCATTCGCGCCGATCTCACGCCGCCGCTCTATCTCGGCTGGGCGAAGCGCTGGGTCGATGCCGGCGCCAGCATGGTCGGCGGCTGCTGCGGCATCTCGCCGGAACATATCGGCGAACTGGCCCGGGCGCTGAAATAGTCACCACAGGTCGTCGAATTCCGCCTCGCCCGCGAGTTCGGCCAGCCGGCGGCGCGTGGCGGATGTCGTCGCCTCCGGCAATGCGTCGAGCGGAAAGAAGCCGGCCTCGACGATCTCGCGGTCCCGCAGCCGCGGCGCCGTCTGCTCCACCCTGCACCGATAGAACACGACGTGATCGCGCTTCGACGTGCGGCGGTTGTAGTAGACGTGGACCAGTTCCGGCGCGCTGGTCAGCACGAGGTTGCCCTCCTCCCGCAGTTCCTTGGCAAGCGCCTCGCGCACCGTCTCGTAGCGCTCGACGCCGCCGCCCGGCATATGCCAGCCCGGCACGTAGGAATGCCGCACCAGGAAGATCCGGCCCTGCGCATCGAAACAGGCGGCGCGGACGCCCACCGTCATGCCCTTGATGAAGAAATAGGCGAAATGGACGATGCGCGTCATCACGCGGTAGCGGAACGCACTCATCTCCGGCGGCGTTACATCCTGCATCCCCTTGCCCCTTCAGTGGCACACACCTACAAAGAGCCCATGTTCACGCTGGCCCACATTTCGGACGTCCATCTCGGTCCCCTACCAGATCTGACTTTCCTCGAACTGCTTTCCAAACGCATCACCGGCTATGTCAACTGGCGCCGAAACCGCGGAAAGCAGCTCTTCGGCAACACGCTGGAACGTCTGCTCGAGGAAATCGTCACTGCGCAACCGTCGCATCTCGCGATCACGGGCGACCTTGTCAACCTTGCCCTGAACTTCGAGATGGATGCCGCCGCGCAATGGCTTCATGCCTTTCACCGTCCGCATGACGTATCGGTGGTACCCGGCAATCATGACGCCTATGTGCCCGGCGCACTCGATACCGCCGTGAAGCTCTGGAAGCCCTGGATGAGCGGCGACACCCCCCGCGACGACCAGCACGTCTTTCCTTACCTGCGCGTCCGGCAGAATGTGGCCCTGATCGGTGTCTCCACGGCCACCGCATCGCCGCCGTTCATGGCCTCGGGCTATTTCGGACCCAATCAGGCCCGCCGCTTCGAGCGATTGCTCAAGGAGACCGGCGAGCGCGGGCTTTTCCGGGTCGTGATGATCCATCATCCGCCGATCCGCGGCGCCACGCCCAATTATAAGCGGATGATCGGCATCCGCCGTTTTCACGCCGCCATGCACATGGATGGCGCCGAACTCGTGCTTCACGGCCACACCCACCTCAACACCACGCACTGGATCCAGGGCCACAATGGCAGGGTCCCGGCGGTCGGCATCGCCGCTGGCAGCCAGAGCTTCGGTGGCCGCAAGCCGCCCGCCGCCTACAACATGTTCCACATCGACGGCGAGAAGGGTCGCTGGTCGCTGCGCAAGGAACGCTTCAGCCTCGAAGCGGATGGCGACACCTTCTCCAGGGATCACGAGGAAGTCCTGCTCGGACCTTGATCGCTCAGTCTTGAAGCCGATAGGCGAGCACGATCGCCCGCGTGTTCTTGACCAGCCCGTTGACGATATGCTCGGCCTCGCGTTCGCCGAGTTCGTCCCATTCGAGCCGCCGCATGATCAGCGGCTGGCCGACGCGGAAGTGGAAGACCTGGCCGATGAACGAGAACACCGCGATCTTGACCTCGTGCGAAGCCGGATCGCGGCCGGTGGCAATGCCGAAGAGCTCGCAGAAGCGCTTGTGCATCGGCTTCATCCACGCCGAATAGAACAGTTCGGAGACTTCGCCCTTCACCAGCATCTCGCGCAGGATGAAGTTGACGAAGGACTGGCTGCCCTCGCTCACCATCCAGAAATTGGTGAACACCCCCATCATGCGCTCGATCATCTCAAGCGCCTGGTCCGGCGTGAGCGGCGGCAGGGGCCGAAGGAAGGCAGGACCCACCGTCGCCGCGATGTTGCCGATCACATGTTGCGCGCAGGCGAGCCGAAGCCCTGGCTTGCCGCCGAAATGATAGGCGATCGAGCCGATATTGGCCGCCGCGAGATCGGCAATGTCGCGCGTGGACACCGCGTCATAGCCGCGTTCGGCGAACAGCCCGATCGCCGATTCGATCAATGTGACCCGCGTGATCTCCGCGCCCGAGAGAGGCTTGTCCATGGTCATCTCCTGGGCGGCAATTTAGTCGATTGATTAACTCGACACAAGCCGCCGCCGGGGACAATCCACCACGCCCCACGACCAGATCAAACTTGGCACAATACTACGCAAGATTTGATTTGCACTTCCACCGGTTCCGTACGACGCTCCGGTCAACCCCAGGGCATTCCGCCAAAGGGACCCGCAAAGCCAAGGAAACAAGGAACCCCGACTATGACCTTGACGACGAAAAACATGCTTCTCGCACTTGCAGCTTCCGCCTCTCTCGCCTTCACCGTGCCCGCATTCGCCGCTGGCGGCGACAGCGATGCCACGGCCACGCAGTGCAAGGAAGGCCAGACCTATGACGAGGCATCGAAGAAATGCGTCGACAAGAGCGGCCAGCTCAATGACGACACGATCTATCGCGCCGCGCGCGAATATGCCTATGCCGGCAAGTATGGCGAGGCGCTCGACATGCTCAAGCGCGCAGCCAATCAGCAGGATCCCCGCATCCTGACATATTACGGCTTCACCAATCGCAAGCTCGGCAATGTCGACGTGGCGATGGACTACTACAACCGCGCCATCGCCGCCGATGCCGACAACCTGCTCGCCCGTTCCTACATGGGTCAGGGTCTGGTTCAGGAAGGCAAGATCGAGGAGGCCCGCGCCCAGCTCGTGGAGATCCGTGATCGCGGCGGCAAGGGCACCTACGCCTACGACGCTCTGTACGAAGCCCTCAAGACCGGCAGCACCTACTGACCCTTCCCGGGTCTTGCCGCCTGCGGCAAGATGTGGGAAAAGCACAACAAGCACCCGATGGACGCGAGCTTTCGCGTCCATTTTCTTTTAAGGCCTTGCGATAGCGGGCACAAATGTTTCATACCATGCCCGTCCGAAAGGGCCGGAGGGACGATGAATTTTCGATCCTTATTGAATAAATCCGCCACGAACAACGTCGTTATGTGTGAAGGTCATGGATAGTCCGGTCAAGGCAGACAAGATCAGCCGCGAGATGGTGGTGCTGCTGCCAAAACTCAGACGATTCGCCATGACCCTCACGCGGAATGCACCGGATGCAGATGATCTGGTGCAGGAAGTTTGCGAACGAGCCATCACCAGGAGCCACCTTTGGAACGGGGAAGGACGCCTGGAAAGCTGGATCTACGCCATGACGAGGAATTTGTGGGTCGATGAAATAAGGAAACGGAAGGTGCGTACCGGCGGCGGTACGGTGGATGCGACGGAGCAGGACGAATTGATCGTCGAGGCAACCGCCGAGAAAGCCATCTATGCCGGCCAGTTGCACAAGATGATCCTGTCCATGCCGGAGGGCCTTTCCTCCGTATTTCTCCTCGTCAATGTCGAAGGCCATTCCTACAGGGAAGCCGCCGACATCCTTGGCATTCCGATTGGCACCGTTATGAGCAGGCTTTCGACCGCGCGACTGAGGTTGGCCGCCATGATCAACGGCACACAGGAAGCGAGGGCATGATTATGGAGAATTTCAAGGAGCTTCCACTGGAAGTCAGGCTGTCCGCATTTGTGGACGGCGAGGTGGAGGCCGAGGACGCGCGTGAACTCGAAGCACTGATCGCTTCGGATGCGGAAGCGCGCGGAATCTACGAACAGCTCAAGGCCGGGTCCGAATTCGGCAACCAGGCTTTCGAAGGCATGCTCAAGGAGCCGGTGCCGCTCGGTCTCGTTCGCTCGATCAAGGCCGCCGATGCCAAGCCCGCGCCGGTGCGCCAGGGCGCGAACGGCAATGTCGTTTCCTTCATGCGCTTCGTGCCCCAGGCGATCGCGGCATCGGTGATGCTGCTCTTCGCTGGCGGCTATGCCGGCTATTACGTGGCCGAGAACCGCGTTCCCGGCGGCACGATGCCGGAACTCGTGTCGGAAACCTCGGATTTTGAAGCCGCGCCGGAAGGCGCCAAGACCCGCAGCATCGGCAACCTGACCTTCGACGCTCTGCCGGCCCCGGCCGCAGAGGAAAGCGCCGTGCAGCCGGCCTCCGCGACCCGCGAAATCGGCAAGGCCGACGTGACGCTCGCTGAAGTCTCCAGCGCCCACAAGGTCTATGCGGCCGATACGGTCCATGCCGATGAAGTATCGGCCGTGCGGCAGGACGAACTCGTCGGCTATCTCGAAGCCGTCACGGGGGTCAAGTTCAAGGTTCCGGATCTTTCGGCCGAAGGCTTCACCCTGCGCGGCGGAAAGTTCGTCGAGATCGTCGGCCAGCCGAGCGGCGCGCTCTTCTACGAAAACGCCGGCGGCAAATCGGCCGCTGTCTATTTCATGAAGAACGAGAACATTTCCGGCTCGACCGAGCGCGACGGATTCGCGGTGGTCGGCGGCCAGAAGGAGCAGACGAGCTACTTCATCGCCGCGGAGGACAGTGCACTCGCAAACAGGTTGCAGGACACGGTGCGCGCCGCGTTCTGACGCAACGCGCGAGCGACAAAAGACAGCAAGCCGGGCCGGATGGTCCGGCTTTTTGCATGGCCGGAGCACCCGCCCAGGGTTTTTTATGACGAAACTTCGTGCTAGTCGCAGAGTCCGAACAAGGGAGCGCCGACTGCATGGCCAAGGAAATCGAGCGCAAGTTTCTCGTCGCATCCGATGACTGGCGGGACAAGGCAAAGCTGGGCAAGAGTTTCCGGCAGGCCATCATCTTCTCGGAAGGCGACCGGACGCTGCGCATCCGCGCCATCGACCGCAAGAGGGCGCGGCTGACCATCAAGATCGCCATCAACGGCCATCTTTCACGCCACGAGTTCGAATACGACGTGCCGATCAGGGACGCCGAGGAACTTCTGGCGCTGGCCAATGGCAGGACCATCACCAAGACGCGCTATGAAGTGAAGCATGCCAGGCATGTCTGGGAGATCGATGTCTATGGCGGCGCACTCGAGGGGCTGGTCGTTGCCGAAGTCGAGATGAAGAGCGAAAAGGAAAAGCCGGAACTGCCTGGCTGGCTGGGCCGGGAAGTCACCGGCGACCCACGCTATTCCAACCAGGCACTGGCCGAGGGCAGTCTGCCGGACAATTGGCGCGATGAAATACAGCCTTGATCTGGACGCACCGCTCGAAGGCGAGGTGCGCCGGGTCGCGTCTGCCCGCCTCGACGCTGCGGCCCGGCTGCTCTCGACGCAACCTCGCGGCCTCGACGAGGCCATCCACGACGCGCGACGTCACATCAAGCAGTGCCGGTCGCTCTACCGTCTCGTCGCCACCGGCGCCAAGGCTTTCCAGACGACAGAGAATGCCCGGCTTGGAGATGTCGGGCGCCGGCTCTCCGCGATGCGCGACGCCAAGGCACTGGTCGAGGTGGCGAACTACCTGAAACGCGAGATCCCTACCAAGGCCAACGGGCTGCTGATGGACAGGCTGGCAAGACGGCTCGAGCATCGCAAGCTGGCGGCGACGAAAGCAAGCGATGCCGCGACCGACACCATCGCTTCGGCGGCGACGGACCTGCGCGAGGCGGCCATGCACGCCCAAGCACTGCACCTGCCGCATGCCCGCCGCAAGGCCGCGGCCTGTCTCGCGCGCGGCTGGGACCGGACGGGCAACAAGGCCCGTGATGCGCTCGAAGCCACGGGCCAGGGCCATGACGAGGCCTTTCACGACCTCCGCAAACGCAGCCAGGACCGCTGGATGCAGGCGGGTTTGCTCCAGGTACTCTGGCCCACGGCGATGCGGTCGATACAGCGGCAGGCGAAATACCTGTCCGATCTTCTCGGCCACGCCCAGGATCTTGCCGTGCTGCTGGAAACCGTCTCGGAGACGGCCGACCTTGTCGGCGACACGGTCGAAAGCGAAGCTGTGCGGGAAATGATCGCCAGCCAGCGCGGCCATCTTCACAAGCAATGCCGGCAGCTCGCGGCCGATGTCTTCGGAAAATCCCGGCCCCGCGACAGGGCGATGATCGAACGGCTGCTGCTGGATCGATAGGGCTCGACCGGGAGGCTCTACTCGCCCGAAGGCTCCGCCAATGGCCAGACCTCGATCACGCCATGGGCGATGGCACAGGGCGACTGGGCGGCGAGCGCGATCGCCTCGTCCATATCCCTGGCCTCCATCAGCGAAAACCCCGCAATCGGCAGGCCGGCAGTGAGATAGGCACCCGTCCTCGTCTCAACGCCGCCGCCATCCGGATTCCGCACCTGCACGGGCGTACCGGCAATTCCCATCACGACGCCGCGCCGAACCAGCGCGGCATCATGGTCATGAGCGGCCTTCTTCGCCGCATCGGGCGTCCGGTCGTAACCGGCCTGGTCGCCGTAGCCGATCGTGATGAACCTGGGCATGCCGCCTCCTTCAAAGCAAGGAAACGGCACCATCGCCTGCCGGGTTCCCGCGTTTGTGCGGCGTTCACCCCTGCTCGTCGAGCATCCGGTTGATCGCCGAGACGATCGCCTCGAGCGACGCCGCCACGATATTGGTGTTGATCCCCGCGCCGAACAGCTTGCCCTTCGGCGTGTTCATCTCGACATAGGCGATCGCCGCCGCGTTCGAGCCGTGCTGCAGCGAGTGTTCGGAATAGTCGTTCACCGACAGATCCATGCCGAGATAGACCGACATCGCATCCATGAAGCCGTCGATCGGCCCGGTGCCCTTGCCCTCGATCCGCTTGGTCTCGCCCTTGTCGGTGATTTCCGCCGCCAGAACCCGCACACCCCTATGTCCGACATCGGGATAGGTGTGATGGTCGACGAACTTGAAGCGGCCCTCGGGCTGATCGACATAGCGCTCGATGAAGCGGGCATGGATCGCCTTGGAAGGCATTTCCTTGCCTTCCTCGTCGGTGATGCGCTGGATGTCGTTGCGAAACTCGATCTGCAGGTTGCGCGGCAGGTTGATGCCGTAGTCCTCCTGCATGATATAGGCGATGCCGCCCTTGCCGGACTGCGAGTTGATGCGGATGATCGCCTCGTAGCTTCGGCCGACATCCTGCGGGTCGATCGGCAGGTAGGGCACCTCCCACAGCGGCTTGTTGGCCTGCTTCAGCGCCTTCATCCCCTTGTTGATCGCATCCTGGTGCGAACCCGAAAACGCCGTGTAGACCAGTTCGCCGACATACGGGTGCCGCTCGCCGATCTTCATCTGGTTGGAATATTCGTAGACGCCCTTCATCCGCTCGATGTCGGAGCAGTCCAGCTTCGGATCGACGCCCTGGGTGTAGAGGTTCAGCGCCAAGGTCACGATATCGACATTGCCGGTGCGCTCGCCATTGCCGAACAGCGTGCCCTCGACACGGTCGGCGCCGGCCATCAGGCCCAGTTCCGTCGCGGCGATCGCCGTGCCACGGTCATTGTGCGGATGCAGCGAAATGATCAGGTTCTCGCGATTGTCGAGATTGCGGCACATCCATTCGATCTGGTCGGCATAGACATTCGGCGTCGCCATCTCCACCGTCGACGGCAGGTTGATGATCAGCTTGTTGTCAGGCGTCGGCCGCACCTCCGCAATGACCGCATTGCAGATCTCCAGCGCGACGTCGAGTTCGGTGCCGGTAAAGCTCTCCGGCGAATACTCGAAGCGGAAACCGCCACCGGCCTTCTCGGCCATGTCCGTGATCATCTTGGCCGCATCGACCGCAATCTGCTTGATGCCGGGCACATCCTTGGCGAACACCACGCGGCGCTGCAGTTCCGAGGTGGAATTGTAAAAATGCACGATCGGCCGGTTGGCACCCTTCAGCGCCTCGAAGGTCCGCGTGATCAATTCAGGCCGGCACTGCACCAGCACCTGCAGCGACACGTCCTCGGGCACGTTGCCTTCCTCCACGCACCAGCGGGCGAAGTCGAAGTCGGTCTGCGAGGCCGAGGGGAACCCGATCTCGATTTCCTTGAAGCCCATGTCGATGAGCAGCTTGAACATCCGCTCCTTGCGGTCATGGCCCATCGGGTCGATCAGCGCCTGGTTGCCGTCGCGCAGGTCCACGGAGCACCAGACGGGCGCCTTGTCGATCACGTTGCCGGGCCAGGTGCGGTCCTTGAGACCGACCTGCGGATAGGGCTGGTACTTGATGGCGGCATCGGGCATGCCGTTGTGGATGGCGTGGGTCTTCAAAATCATGGTTTTCGCCTCAGGCAGTCGGCTTCGCTGATACTGTCTTTGCTCTGGTTTGACGACAGGAAATCGCGCGGGCGCCGAATAAATTCAGAGAATTCGGGTGATGATCGAGGAGCGATTTGACGCCTGCGGCGGTTCCGGCCGCCGGGCGCTCCTCAGTGGACCCGGCAACCGCGAGTAAGCTTGAGGAGAAGGAGAGCGCCCGAGGCCATGACGGTGCGCATGCCGGAACCTGAGGTCCCGCCATCAATCACGGCTGCAATGTCATGCGTCGGTGCGAACATGCCCGAAGCTATAGTCGACGATTTCGCCGAAAGCAACCTGTCGCGTTTGTGACTTTCAGCGCCGCGCCGCTCGGCTACCCCTCGATCAGACGCAACACGCGACGAACGGCGGCGAGCGATGCTGCCGCCGGACGCCGAGGGCTCGGGGGCCAGCATGGCGAACATCACGTCGATCAGTTCCATCATCGCCGCCGGCGGCTGCTTCATGCTGGCCAATCTCGCCATGAAGCTGCTGGCGGACAAGCCGCCGCATGTCTTCTATCTCGTGGTCGGTGCCGCGATCCTCGCCGGCTGCTTCTTCCAGGCGCTGGCGTTCAAGGGCGCGCAGTTCGGCATCGTCGTCGTGCTGATCCTCGGGCTGGAAATGGTTCTCTCTGTGCTCATCGCCCGAGCATTTCTTGGCGAGATCTACTCGCTCACCAATTTTGCCGGTGTGCTGCTGGTCATCGTCGGCATGGCCCTGGTCCACGTCCCGGCAGCGGCGAGGCCGGAACCGGTCGAGACGACCGAGCCTTTTACCACCGTCCCGATCGGCAAAGGCCCGCGCCTTCCGTCGTCAGTGGCGGCGGAAGCGGAGCCGGCCGAGCGCCATGATGATACCACCGGCGATCAGCCCCCAGAAGGCACCCGATATTCCGACAAAGCTGATGCCGGACGCCGTGACTAGGAACGTGACAGCTGCCGCCTCCCGCGTTTCCGGCTCCTTGAAGGCTGCCATGGCCGAGCCGGAAAAGGCGGCGATCAGCGCCAGTCCGCCCACCGCTTCGATCAGGATGGTCGGCGACAGCGCGACGAAAGCCGTGACGGCGCCCGCCGCGAACCCGATCACCACATAGCCGACACCCGCGACCACGGCCGCCCAGTAGCGCCGTGCCGGGTCCCGATGCGCATCCTCGCCCGCGCACATCGCGGCCGTGATCGCCGCCAGGTTCACGACATGACCGCCGAATGGCGCCGACAGCAAAGAGAAAATGCCGGTCGCCGTAAACATAGGACCGGCCGGCGGCTCGTAGCCGTTCACCCGAAGCACGGTGATGCCCGGGATGTTCTGCGATGCCATGGTGATGATGAACAGCGGCAGCGCCAGCGACACGAGGCCTGACAGCGTGAACTGCGGCGCGACCAGGACCGGCGCCGGAATGATCGCCTGCCAGACATCGGCCAGCGCGCCCTGGGGGATGTCGATGCCGAAGGCGATGACCAGGACAAACGCAACCAGCGCGGAGGGGATCGCCGCGAGCCGGTTGACGGCGCCGCCAAGAAAATAGGCGACCACGATCGGCAGGCCGAACCAGGGGTTGAAGGCGATCGCCTTGACCGGCGCGAAGCAAAGCCCGATCAGCACCCCCGCCAGCATCGCGTTGGCCAGCGGCGCGGGGATCGCCGAGACGGCGCGGCTGAGCGGCTTGAACAGTCCGGCGGCGATGACAAGCACGGCGGTCACCAGGAATGCGCCTACCGCAACCGCAAAGCCGCCCTCCAGCGGACCCGCCGTGGCCAGGAAGGCCGCGCCCGGCGTCGACCAGGCGATCGAGATCGGCATGCGCGTCCGCAGGCTCAGCACGATGGCGCAGAGGCCCATCGCGATCGACAGCGCCATCAGCGCCGACGCCGCCTCCGCATCGCTCGCGCCGACGCCCTTGAGGCCATGCAGCACCACGGCAAACGAGGAGGCAAAGCCGACAAAGGCGGTGAGCAGCCCCATGACGAGGCTTTGCGCGGAGAAATCTTTGAGCATCTGGCACGTTCCGGAACGGAAGGGCGGGACATCGAAATGGGGTCATCGCCAGCACGATACCGCCACATCGGTTGCGGGCCACTTCGATTACGGGAATGTCGCCCTCAAGTCAAAGCTGGCGCGCGCCTGATCGGGCACGCGGCATGTCTTTAGGGCTGGACCTTGGGCGGGCTGCCGAGCGTGCTGGAAAACCAGTCGGCCGTCTTGGCAATCACGCTTTCGGCCATGGTCTGATCCGGGCCCAGCACGCCGAACACATGATCGCCTTCCGGAATGATCATCGCCTCCTTGGCAGCATTCTTGGCAAGGCCGACGAAGCGGTCTGCATATTGCGCGGAAAAATCCTTCGAGCCGACAATGGTCAGGTAGGCGCCCGGATAGGTCGAGATTGCATCGTCGAGCTTGTAGGCGCCGAGACTGTCGAAGAAACTCTGCTTGAGCACGATCGTGCGCCAGCCGAGATCGAGGCCGACGACGCCGTCCTCCTTGGCGCGGTCGAAGGCCTTTTGCCCCAGCGCACCCTGCATGTCGGCCTGGAAATCGCCGACCGAGGACCATGTCACCAGCGACTTGATTTCCATGGGCTGGCCCGAGGCGAGCAGCGTCGCGATGCCGCCCCCCAGGCTGAAGCCGAGCACGCCCATGCGTTCGGGATCAACGCCCTTGGTGCCCTTGAGCACCGCGAAGGCAGCCTTGGCCTGAGAAAGCTGCGCCTCGATCGTCGTAGAGCCGGTATCGCCGTCGCTCCTGCCGAAGCCGGCGAAATCGATGCGCAGCGACGCGATGCCCTTCTGGGCGAGCGCGGTGGCAACGCGGGCATACATGCCGCCGACCTCGTCCTTCGAACTGCCGAAGCCGTGCAGCAGCAGCACCGCCGGCACCGGGGCCGTCGAGTCCGGCATGTTGAGCGTCGCCGAGATGCCGCCCTCCAGCGTCAAGGGCGTGTCAGCAGCGCGAGCCGCCATGGGAAGCATGAGGATTGCGACAAAGGTCGCGGCAAGGAATGTCCGGATACCGGCAATAAGAGAGCGGGGCTCCTGGCGCAGCGCGCCCTTTGGAAAGCCCGGGGAAGTCAGCATGATGGTCTCCGGCGAGATGCGGTCTTGATCGATGGCAAATGCTAGGCGGTTTCGACTACGCGTGCAAGGCGTGCGCCGCACAAATGCAAAATATTGAAAACACAACAAAATACCCCGGACTTGCATCCGGGGTATCGGCAGAATTATGGCAGGTTCAAGCCTTAGATATCAGCCTGAGTGTTGATGATGCGCGAGACCAGGCCATAGTCCTTGGCTTCCTCGGCGGAGAGCCAGAGGTCGCGGTCGGTATCCTTGGCGATCTTCTCGACCGGCTGGCCAGTGGCAGCCGCGAAGATGCGGTTGAGGCGCTCGTTCATGCGGATGATTTCGCGTGCCTGGATCTCGATGTCGGACGCCATGCCGCGGGTGCCGCCCGAGGGTTGGTGCAGCAGGAAGCGGGTGTTGGGCAGGCAGAGACGCTGCTCCTTGGGAACACTGCAATAGATGAGCGCGCCGGCCGAAGCCACCCAACCGGTACCGATCATGTGGACCTTCGGCTTGATGAACCGGATCATGTCATGGATCGCGTCGCCCGATTCCACGTGGCCGCCTGGCGAGCTGACGAAGACCCGGATCGGATCGTCGCTGGCCGCCGAGAATGCCATGAGCTGGGCGCAGACCTTATGCGCCAGTTCCTGCGTGATCCCGCCATAGATGAAAATCGACCGCGACTTGAAAAGGTTGGACTCGATGTCCTTGCCGAGCGGGGCCTCGCTCTTCTTTTCCTTGCCGTCGTCATCGTCGTCGTCGAGCATCCAAGTCTCCAAAATTCCATTCATTCGACCCTGAAATAGGCCGACTCGCCCGCAAAAACAATGTGTCAATCGACGATTGCCCAAAACGCCTCGCATCAAGGTAAAGGATCGGCCCCGCGCCTGCGTCCGGCCGCGTTCGCCGCATTGCGTCAAACGACGTATCGACACCTCTTGAAGCCGGGCGCTATCAGCGGATAGTCTGGCTAAGCAGGTTCCGGAAAAGTGTCCCACGGTTTTCCGACAAGAACCCGCGACAAGACAAAAGATCAAGCGGCTGGATCGTTGGCTGGCCAACGAAATCTGCCTAGAGACCGCTCGCAATTGCCAAGGGGACCCCGAATGCTGAAGCGCCTTTCCGTCACCGCCGCCATTTTCGCCGCAACCGCCGCTCCGGCCTTCGCCCATCTCGGTCCGGAAGAACACGGCTCCTTCATGGCCGGCCTTACCCACCCCCTCTCCGGCGCCGACCATATGCTGGCGATGATCGCGGTCGGCCTTTGGGCAGCGCAGATCGGCGGCCGGGCGCGCTCGGCGGTTCCCGCTGCCTTCGTCTCGCTGATGGCGTTTGGCTTCCTGCTGGCGCTCGTCGGCGCACCCCTGCCCTTCGTCGAATCCGGTATCCTCGCCTCGGTCATCGGCCTGGGCCTGCTGGTCGCGCTCGCGGTGCGCATCCCGGTCGCGATCAGCGCCGCCATTGTCGGCGTCTTCGCGCTGTTCCATGGCCACGCTCACGGCGGCGAACTCGGTGCCGCGACCGCGCTCACCTTCGGCCTCGGCTTCATCGCCGCCACGGCCGCGCTCCACGCGGTCGGCATCGGCCTCGGCGTTCTGGTCGGCAGCCGCAGCCTGGTCGCTACCCGCACTCTTGGCGCCCTGACCGCGATGGGCGGCGCCTGGCTCGCCTTCAGCTAGCCCGCGTCTCGGCGCTTCACGGAAAGTTCATCTCTCTTCGCCTCGAAAAAATCGAGCCACGTCACCAGCTTGTCTCCCGAAACGACGCAACAAGGAGACCCTGATGTCACCCGACGAACGCCAGATGCTCAGCGGTCTTTTCGACCGTGTGCGGGGTGCCGCCGCGACAGAGCGTGACCGCGAGGCCGAGGCACTCATCGAGGCGCGGCTCCGCGAACAGCCATATTCGACATATTATCTAGCCCAGGCGGTCTTGATCCAGGATCAGGCTCTGAAGGCGACAACCGACCGGATACAGGAACTCGAGGCTCAGGTCCGCGATCTCGAGGACGAGGGCCGCCGGCTCGCCGAGCAGCCCCAGAGCGCCGGCTTTCTCGGCGGCCTGGGAAGCCTTTTCGGCGGCGGGCAGCAGCGCATGGAGCCAGCGCGCGCCAGCCGTGACGCGACAGGTAGCCTTTATCGAGACCACCAGCAGGCCAGCCAGTCCATGCAAGCCAGTCAGCAGAGAGCCGAAAGCCACAGCCAGGCAACGGAGGCGGATCCGTCGCCATGGGGCAGACAGCCGGCCAGTGCCGCCGGCCCATGGTCACGCCCCGCGGCGCCGGGCAGCGGCGGATTCCTGCAGGGCGCCATGTCGACGGCGGCAGGCGTGGCCGGCGGCATGTTGCTGGCGAACGCGGTCCAGGACCTGTTCGCCGACGACGCCACCAAGACTGCTGCGACCCCTCCCGCCCCGGCGGCCGAAAACACGGCCGATGCCGGCGACAAGACCGCAGCTGAACCCGAACAGGAAATGGCGGAAGCCGAGGACGACGGCGGATTCGACATCTTCGGTGGCGACGACGAGAGCTTCGTCTAGCCGTGCGCGGCCGACCGGGGGCGTCGCGAAGTGATCCTGGCCGCCTGCCGCCTACATCTTCACGCGTATCCCATGCGCCGTCTCGCTTTCGGGTTCGACATGGATGACGCATTGCGCGCCGGGCTGCGCCGCCTGGATCGCCTCTTCCAGCCGGTCGCAGATCCCATGCGCCTCGCCGACCGTCATCGATGACGGCACGACGAGGTCGAAGGCAATGAACGTCGCCCGTCCGGCCTGGCGCGATCGGAGGTGATGCACGTCGAGCGCGCCATCCGCATGCGCCGCGATCGCGGCCTTGATCGTGGCCTCCTCCTCGGCCGATACGGCGTGGTCCATCAGGCCGCTCACCGAATGCGAGATCACCTTCCAGCCCTGGAACAGGATGTTGATCGCGACAATGATCGCCATGACCGGATCGAGGATCGCATAGCCCGTGGCCATGGCCAGCACGAGGCCGACCAGCACGCCGGCCGATGTCACGACGTCGGAGACGATATGCTGCGCGTCGGCGGTCAGCGCCGGCGAACGATACCTGCGCCCCGCCCGCAGCAGCACCGCCGCCCAGACCGCATTGATGACAGCCGCGCCGCCATTGATCGCAAGGCCGAGCACCGGCGCCTCCGGCAGGGCTGGCGTTCCGAGCGCGCCCACGGCCTCCTGCACGATCAGCAGCGCCGCCACGACGATCAGCACGCCCTCGACCACGGCCGAGACATACTCGGCCTTGTGGTGCCCGAATGGATGATCCTCGTCCGCCGGCTTGGCGGCATAGCCGATCACCATCCAGGCGATCACGGCCGCCACGACGTTGACGGTCGATTCCAGCCCATCCGACAGCAGCGCCACCGACCCGGTCACGTACCAGGCCAGCATCTTCAGCCCCATGACGCCCAGGCTCAGCGGAATGCCCCAGAAGGCCAGTTGCCTGACCCGCGTGTTCGCCTCGTCCATCGACAACTCTCCACCACCCGCCCATTCGCAAATGCGAATGATTAGCAAGTGCATGTTTCAAAACGACAAACCGCGCGCAGGGCGGTGCCTGGCGCGCGGTCTTGTCTGTTGAGGTTCATATGGTCGAAATGGACCTGAAGGTCAATGCAAACCGATTGCCGAGCCTAAATTATGAGGTCAAAATCCTAGACTCTGCTGTGGATCCTCTGGCGGCAACGGCAAATCTCTCACCAGACAAATCTCAACATCCGTCCCCTCAAGATACTTCTCGAAACCATGGTCAGTGGTGTAGAGTGCGCGAGCGCCCCGAACGATTGCCGTCGCGGCGATCATCGCGTCGTACTTCATTGCCACCTTCCAGTTGGCAGACCGCTGACTGAGGGGGATCTTTTCCATTGCGCCAGATATTCGTTCGCCGGTCTCGATGGCGATTACTGGATCAAATGCTTGTACAGTGAAGGACTTCAATCTCCGAACCGCTTCGACGATTTCCTCCACGCGTTGGGCTCTGCCTGCGACGAGTTCCGCAAGTGACGGCGCGGGAATCATCACCTCTTCGCGCGTCTCTGACAGTACTTCGATGAAGTGCCGTACGCGGTCGGCCTCGCGATTGACGTTCTGAGTGCTTTCAGGGTCGATCAGCAGAACCAAGAAGTTTGTATCGACGACAATCATGCACGTCTGAGCTCACTGACGGCCGCAACAATGTCCTTTCCACTGCCCGGCGGTATTGTTTCTCCAAGGCGAAGTAGAACATCTCTCAGGTCTTCGTCATTCAACAATTCAAACGAAGAAGCTGTTAAGCTTTCCAATGACCATCGCCCTGAAGAATCTCTTTTCCAGCGGCCCTCGCCGGTAAGGCGAACGAACTTGTGAAAATGCGTGGCCAGCTTCTGCGCGTTATGTGCATCCAAGGAAATGCGCGCCGTCAGTTGGCCATCAATTTCGAGGCCGACCTTCACCATTTCACCAGCACCCTCTAGACGGATCAAGCGACCCTGAATGCTTGTGGTCTGGCTCATAGAACGAAGCGCGACCGACGTTCTGGCCTTGCCTGGAAAGGCGATGACCTCTCCGCTTCTCGGCAGCCGCATTTCCGCGTGCCATCCGTCGTCCGAAAGGAGTTCATTGAGCTTGCGGAACGCCGAAGCGCCGTCTGCGCTCAAGTCGCCGCGCGAAGCTCCCCTAACCCGTGGAGATATCAGTGCAATATCTTCTTGAGATGCAAGTGCAACTATCGATACGCTCTTGTCTTCAATTCGATCGAAATGAACCGAATCGCTTGAACCCATTAGCCGGGCGAGCTCAGCCATGTAGGAGGCAAGCCTCGACATTGGCATAGATACAGGCGACGGCCCGATAATCCGGAATGAATATTCCAACATATCGCTCACAGCACTCTCCATCGCCAGCTCTACGGGACGCTGCCAAGCATCTGACGCGACTCACCGTCAGAATACTCCAACGCTGGCAAACGGAAAGTGAACAAGCGATTCAAGCCGCCTTCACCTTGGTCCGCTTGGCCAGATGCGCCACCACGTTCTCGATCATCCGCATGCCGGCATCCGAGCCGAGCGTCATGATCGATTCCGGGTGGAACTGCACGGCTGCCACCGGCTCCTTCGTATGCTCGATGCCCATGATCGTGCCGTCCTCGCTTTCGGCCGTGATCGTGAACTCGCGCGGCAGCGAGGCGGGATCGGCGAAGATCGAGTGGTAGCGGCCGACGGTGACTTCCTTGCCGAGGCCTGAGAACACGATGCCCGGTTCCAGCACCCGGATGCGCGACGGCTTGCCATGCATCGGGATCGCGAGATGCCGCAACTGGCCGCCATAGGCCTCCGCCAGCGCCTGGAGCCCCAGGCAGACGCCGAAGATCGGCAGGTTGCGCGCCCGCGCCTTTTTGATCGTCGCCTTGCAGTCGAAATCGGTGGGCGAACCCGGCCCGGGCGACAACACCACGAGATCCGGCTTGATCCGGTCGAAAATCTCCTCCGGCACCGGCGTGCGCACGGTGGTCACCGTGGCGCCGGTCTGGCGGAAATAGTTGGCCAGCGTATGGACGAAGGAGTCCTCGTGGTCGACGAGCAGGATGTTCACTCCCTGCCCGACCTTGGCGACGTCGCGTTGCATCATGGCGGTGTTCCCGGCTTTGGCGTCACGGATGGCGGAAATCATGGCCGAGGCCTTGAGCTCGGTCTCGGCCTCTTCCTCCTCGGGGATCGAATCATAGAGCAGCGTGGCGCCGGCGCGCACCTCGGCAATGCCGTCCTTGACGCGCACTGTGCGCAGCGTCAGGCCCGTGTTCATGTCGCCGTTGAAGCCGACGAATCCGATCGCGCCGCCATACCACAGCCGCGGGCTCTTCTCATGCGCCTCGATGAAGCGCATCGCCCAGAGCTTCGGTGCGCCGGTCACGGTCACCGCCCAGGCATGGCTGAGGAAGCCGTCGAACGCATCCATGTCGTCGCGCAGCCGGCCCTCGATATGGTCGACGGTGTGGATCAGCCGCGAATACATCTCGATCTGCCGCCGGCCGATGACCTTCACCGAACCCGGCTCGCAGACGCGGGACTTGTCGTTGCGGTCGACATCCGAGCACATGGTGAGCTCGGACTCGTCCTTCTTGGAGTTGAGCAGCTTGAGGATCTGCTCGGAGTCGGAGATCGCATCGTCACCGCGCTTGATCGTGCCCGAGATCGGGCAGGTCTCGATGCGCCGGCCATTGACCCGCACGAACATTTCCGGCGAGGCGCCGATCAGGTATTCCTGGTTGCCGAGGTTCATGTAGAAGGAATAGGGCGACGGATTGATCGCCTTCAGCCGCTTGGAAATGTCCGACGGCTTCGAGTCACAGCGCTCCATGAACTTCTGGCCGGGCACCACCTCGAACAGGTCGCCGCGCCGGAAACTGTCCTTGGCCTTCTTCACCAATTCGGCATATTCGCCCGGGCGATGGTCGCCGCGCGGCGGGATGGTGTCGGTCGGCACAAACGGCTCGGGCGGAATGTCGCCTGCCTTGCCCAGCGTCGTCCTGCCGTCCTTGGCGAATTCGTAGCGGTCGATCCAGGCCTTGGCGGAGTAGTTGTCGACGACGAGGATCTCGTCGGGCAGAAACAGCACCATGTCGCGCTGGTCGGCCGGACGGGTCAGCTTCAGGTCGATCGCGTCGAACTGGAAGGCGAGATCGTAGCCGAAGGCGCCATAGAGGCCGATCGAGGCATCCTCGGCCGAGAAGAACAGCGCCGTGATCGACCGCAGTACCGTGAACACGGTCGGCATCTTCGAGCGTTCTTCCTCGGTGTAGACCCGGCTTGGCGGATTGACGGTAAGATCCAGCCGCCTCGGCGATCGGGCCCCGAGCGTGAGTTCGTCGACGGCCCCCAGATGCTCACCGATAATGTCGAGCAGCACCTCGCCGCGCTCGTTGTAGGCCTCGAGCCACACCGAACGCCCGAAGGAGGAAATGCCGACCGGCGGATCGGCGATGGCGACATCCCAGCGCGTATAGCGGCCCGGATATTCGTAGTTGGAGGAGAGCACTGCGCCGCGCCGCTCGTCGAGCTTCTCGACATAGGACGTGATCGCGTCACCATAGGTGATCTCGCGGCGGGAGCGCGTGACGGTGACGTCTCCCTTCGTCGTATATTGCTCCGATCCGTCTTCCAATACGCGCGTTCCCATGCATCCTCTCCGTTGATGGCCCGGTCTTCGCGCGGCCTTGATATGAAAAAAGCCGCCTCAGGATCCGGGCGGCTTTGTCTTAAGTCGTTTTCACATGACTGTTCGAGGCCGCGTTTTTAGCGAGCCCACCACCAGATTGCAATGTTCGACGACATGTTCATGAGGCTACCAATAGCAATGTTTTCGCAATTCACAAGGGGGGACGAAACAACCTCGCCTCCCCCTGTCACCACGGTGACATACCGCTACTTCATCACGAAATCGCCGGCATCGAGCTCCGCCATCAACACGTTCTTGATGACCAGCGCATCGCCGAAGACGTCGATGACGACATCGTTGCCGTCCTGATACATGTAGTTCTCGAACAGGTCCTGGACATCGTCGACCCAGAGGTCCCTGACATAGATGATGTCGCCCTTCTCGAAGTCCATGATCGTGTCTGTGCCGGACAGACCGGAAAAGACGAAGATGTCGTTGCCTCCCCCGCCCCACAGCAGGTCGTCGCCGTCGCCGCCGTCGAGCCAGTCCCGGCCGGCATCGCCCGACAGGCTGTCGGCACCGGCGCCGCCAAGCAGCGTGTCGTCGCCATTGCCGCCGATCAGGATATTGGCATGCTCATTGCCGATGAGCAGGTCGGCGCCATTGCCGCCCACGGCCTTTTCGATCACCGCGCCATGGGCAATGCTGTAGCCGCCATCGATCCCGACATATTTGCCCTTCTGGATGTCCAGCACCTGCGAGAAGAAGCCACCCGCATTGTGCCCGCCATCGAAGATCCCCTGCTTGAGCGACTTCGACATGAAACTGACGAAGTTGGTGTCCCGGATTTCCGTCATCAGCGACTGAAGGTCGGCGTCATATCCCCAGCGGTCGAGCGTGGCATCGTTGAGGTTGATGATGACCGATTTGGCCGTGCCCTGATAGTCGATCGTGTCGACGCCACCGGAGTCCCAGATGCAGTAATAGGCACGCCCGATCTGGACATCGCCCTCCGCCAGCGACAGCGCACCGCCCCGGGCATTCATCAGCGTATAGGTCGAGGCTCCGCCGGCATAGTTCTCGACACCGTAAAGCGCCTGGAGCGATGCCACGTCGAGCGCCATCATCGAGACCGCATGGCCGAACTTGGTCGCGTCGGACGCCGGCTTGTAGGACATGACCGAATAGCGCTCGTTGTCCATCGCCTTGCCGACGTCGGGAAGCGGCGGCAACCCGCTCACCTCCCGATGCGTGTGCTTCAGGCCCAGGCTATGGCCGATTTCATGCAGCACCGTCCAGCTGCCATATTGGCCACCGCCCATTTCCGGCTTGGCCTTGAGAGCGCCGAGCGCACTGTTGAAGCCGCCGATCGACCAGCTTTCGCCAGTCCCGTCCTTGTCGAACGTGCCGGGAAAATGAAAGAACCCCTCGAGTGAACTGCCCTTCCGGTCATTGGTGCTGGTCAGCACCAGATCCACCTCGTCGACACTGCTGGTCGCTTCAAAGTCCAGCGCCGTCACCGAATCGATCATGGTGAACGAACGCTCCGCCAGCGATGCGAAGGCGAATTTCTGGTCCGGCTTGGCATCGCCGAACATCTGTTTGAAGGTCTGCTTGAATTCCCGGTCAAGCCCCAGAACGCTGCCATTTCCAAAGCCGTAGTGGAGCGTGCCGTCCTCCCAGATCGTCTTGGCGGTGATTGCGTTGAGCAGATCGATACCGGCATCGGATACGCCGGGCATGGTGATGTCAAAATTGGGCCGAAACGTCGTGAACGCCATGTGTTTCCCTTGTGCAAGAACCGGCTCCCAGCGCCGGCGAGGCAGGCACCGGTGGCAGATTCAGTCACCGGTGTGAATTCGACGTGCCAAGAGACCGAATAATTCTTTTCAGAAACCGAAAAGTTCTTGTGAATCTTGTTGGGAAATCATCGAACCCCGGGGCGGTCGAATGCGTTTGACGCCATAGGGTGCAATCACCCGGAGGAGAGCGCCATTCGCCTGCCCCTGCTGTTCACCATTGCTTCCACGGTGCTTCTGGTCAGCATGGACCTGCCGCCGACGGTTCCGGTGCCCGAGCCCCGTCCCGACATCGGCAGTCAGTCCGAAGACGGCGGGAAACCGCGTGAGCAATCCGAGACCAGGACAGACCCAAAGCCCGACCCACAACTCGACACGGACACGGATGCGAAGACCGAGAACCAGCCACCAGAGACGGCGACACCCCCAATCGAACCGGA
Source organism: Rhizobium sp. (assembly GCA_019739215.1). Lineage (GTDB taxonomy): Bacteria > Pseudomonadota > Alphaproteobacteria > Rhizobiales > Rhizobiaceae > Rhizobium_E. The sequence goes on along the minus strand of JAHHDR010000035.1, from coordinate 224,687 downwards.
GGACCAGGACATTCTCGCCGCCTGCCTGTCCGAATTGACCACCATCGGCGCCGAATACAGGCCCTTGGCGCGGATCGACGATGGCAATGGCTGCGGCATCGACCGCCCGATCGAACTCCGGTCGCTGGGCAACGGCGTGGCGTTGACACCACCCGGCATCCTTCGCTGCCGCACGGCCGTCAATCTTGCCCGCTGGACACGCGATGTCGTCTCGCCGATGCTGGCAAAGGCCCAGCCCGCGGAAAGGCTTGCGGAGGTCAATCAGGCGTCGGCCTATATTTGCCGAAAGCGAAACAATGCTGAGACCGGAAAGATCTCGGAACACGCCCGAGGCACCGCCATCGACATTGCCGGCTTCACCTTCCGATCGGGCCGGATTCTAACGATCGCGCCCCGCCAGAAGGAGCCGACTCTGAACGGCGCCTTCCAGCGCGCCATCGCCAGCGCGGCCTGCTTGTACTTTTCGACCGTGCTCGATCCGGGCAGCGACGCCGCCCACGAGACCCACCTTCATCTCGACACGCTCGAAAGAAAGGGCGGCTACCGCTATTGCTGGTAGCCGCCCCATATCGTTGAGCTAGGTGCTGAGGTTCTTAGAACAGGCCTTCGATCTGCCCGAGATCGTTGAGGAAGATCCGCTCCGACGATGGCGACTTCGGCAGGCCCGGCATGGTCATGATCTCGCCGGTGATGACGACGATGAAGCCGGCGCCGGCCGACAGGCGCACTTCGCGGACCGGAACGGTATGGCCTTCCGGAGCACCGCGCAGGTTCGGGTCGGTCGAGAACGAATACTGGGTCTTGGCCATGCAGATCGGCAGGTGGCCATAGCCCTGGTCTTCCCAGGCGCGCAACTGGTCGCGGACCGACTTGTCGGCGATCACTTCACCGGCATGGTAGATGTCCTTGGCGATCGTTTCGATCTTCTGGAACAGCGGCATGTCGTCGGGATAGAGCGGCGCGAATTGCGACTGGCCGGATTCGGCAAGCTGCACCACCTTGTTGGCGAGGTCCTCGATACCGGCCGAACCCTTGGCCCAATGCTTGCACAGGATGGCCTCGGCGCCGAGCGTGGCGACATATTCCTTGATCGCCTGGATTTCGCCGTCGGTGTCGGAGATGAAGTGGTTGATGCCGACCACGACGGGGACGCCGAACTTCTTGACGTTCTGGATGTGGCGGCCGAGATTGGCGCAGCCCTTCTTCACGGCCTCGATGTTCTCCTGGCCAAGGTCGTCCTTCTTGACGCCACCGTTCATCTTCATGGCACGCGCGGTCGCGACGATCACAGCTGCATCGGGTTTAAGGCCTGCCTTGCGGCACTTGATGTCGAAGAATTTTTCCGCACCAAGGTCGGCACCGAAGCCGGCTTCGGTCACGACGTAGTCGGCGAGCTTGAGCGCGGTCGTGGTGGCGACGACCGAGTTGCAGCCATGCGCGATGTTGGCGAACGGACCGCCATGCACGAAGGCCGGGTTGTTTTCCAGCGTCTGCACCAGGTTCGGCTGCATCGCATCCTTGAGCAGCACGGTCATGGCGCCATCGGCCTTGATGTCGCGGGCGAAGACCGGGCTCTTGTCGCGGCGGTAGGCGATGATGATGTTGCCGAGACGCTTCTCAAGGTCCTTGAGGTCCATGGACAGGCACAGGATCGCCATGACTTCCGAGGCGACGGTGATGTCGAAGCCGGTTTCGCGCGGATATCCGTTCGGCACGCCGCCGAGCGAAGCCACGATCTGGCGCAGCGCCCGGTCGTTCATGTCCATGACGCGGCGCCAGGCGACGCGTCGGATGTCGATATTCTGCTCGTTGCCCCAGTAGATGTGGTTGTCGATCAGCGCCGACAGCAGGTTATGCGCCGAGGTGATGGCGTGGAAGTCGCCGGTAAAGTGCAGGTTCATGTCCTCCATCGGCACGACCTGGGCATAGCCGCCGCCGGCCGCACCGCCCTTGACGCCGAAGCACGGGCCGAGCGAGGCCTCGCGGATACAGACGATCGCCTTCTTGCCGATCCGGTTGAGGCCGTCGCCGAGGCCGACCGTCGTCGTGGTCTTGCCTTCGCCGGCCGGTGTCGGGTTGATTGCGGTGACCAGGATCAGCTTGCCGTTCTTCTTCTCGCGCTGCGCGGCGATGAATTCGGCGGAGATCTTCGCCTTGTCGTGGCCGTAGGGAAGGAGATGTTCGGAGGGGATGTTCAGCTTGGCGCCGATCTCCATGATGTTCTTCTTGTTCGCGGCGCGCGCGATTTCGATGTCGGACTTTACGTCGGCCATGGCCTTGGAGCCTCCCTTTGGCATCTTGGAATTGGGCTGGACTAGAGCCCGAACGCGGACTTTATGACCCACTGGAATCTGTCGCGAAATAGACAGAATGCGACATCGGCGACATTTCGCCCTACATCAGCAGGAAATCCCTGGCCTGCGGCAGCGGCGGCAGGTCGGTCTCGCCCAGCGCCTCGCGCAGGTTGATCTCGATCGTCTCGCTCATCGCCGCCAGCGCCAGCCCGTTGGGATTGTCCTCGAACGGCTCCTCCAGATGCACCGACAGCGCGTCGAGGCCGAAGAAGCAATAGGCCGTCAGCGCCGAGGCGAAAGGCGTGCCCCAGCCGAGGGCATCGGCAAAGCCGAACGGCATCAGCAGGCAGAAGATATAGGCGGTCCGGTGCAGCAGCAATGTATAGGCGAAGGGCACGGGCGTGTTGTGGATGCGCTCGCAGCCGGCCTGCACCAGGGCGAGCCGCCCGACGCTCTGGTCGAGCACCTGGAAGACGATGTCGCTGATCGTACCCTTGGCACGGAGCGCCGCCAGGTCCTGTCCCATCAGCCTGAGGATCGCATCCGGCCGGTTGCGGCTCTGTTCGACCGATCCCGCGTATTCCGGTGGCAGGAAGGCCGCCACGCCGGAGAAATCCCCCGCCGTCCGGCGCAGGCTGCGCGCCAGCGACCGTGCGAAGGCGATCTGCAGATGGAGCAGCCGCGCCCGCGCCGGCGCATCCGGCGTGCCGTCGAGAACCAGCGTCTGGCGTGCAAGATTACGCGCCACCGCGATCATCTCGCCCCATTGTCGCCGCGCCTCCCACCACCGGTCGTAGCAGGCATTGTTGCGGAAGCCGAGAAAGATCGACAGTGCGATGCCGACCAGCGCGAAAGGCGCCCCGCCGAAGGACGGAAACACGTTCGGCCAGGTCTGGTGCGCCAGCACCACGACTGCCGCCACCGCCGCCATGGCCAGCACGTGCCAGATGATCTCGGGCACGATCGACCCGCGCGTGATGAACAGAAGCTGGATGAAACTGGGACGCGGGCGGACGATCAAGGCTGGGCACTCCGGCAGGACCGCTCAACGCTAGCCCCGATGGGCCCTGATGACTATGCCGCAAGCGACGCTTCGAGTGCGTCGACGCGCCGTCAGGTCGGGTTGCCGGGCCGCGCCTGCGGCGTGATCGCCGTGCGGGCCGGCGGATTGCGCGTCACGCAATGTCCGGGCTTGCGGCGGTCGGCGCACCGCTCGGGATCCGACAACACGTCCGACTCCGTCACTTCTGTGATCAGGCCGAGCCTGAGCATTTCGTCGGGCTCCAGCCGCCGGATCCTGTCGGGCGGCGTCGAGAGCATCGCATCGAGCAGTTTCCTGCCGATGCCCATCTCCTTGAAATAGCCGAGCAGCGCCTTGCGGGTCGCCTTCGGCAGCTTCGTCGAGGATTGTGTCCCGGCATTCTTGCGCTTGACGATCTTGCGGCTGATCACCTTCTTCTTGCCGTCCACCATCCGGTATCGTTCCTTGAAATAGACCCGCTCGCGCGCATAGACGGTGGTGATCTGGTGCACGCCGGTATGTGCCCACTGGCTGGAATAGCGGTTCTCCCCAGCGGCCAGGATCAGCGGGCAGGCAGACCAGCAGAAGGCGCCGGCCGAAAAGGCGATGCCGAGATACTGCCCCTTGCCGGGGCCGGTCGGCGCACAATCCTCCTGGCGCGGCGAGCAGATGACGAAGCGCGTCGCGCTGACTTCGACATCCATCCGCAGCTTTCGCACCATCCGCCCGACTTCCAGCGCCGCCATCACGTTGCCGCCCGGCGACACGATCAGCAGCGGAAGCTTCCGCTCGCCGACTTGCTTGAGCACGGCCTTGAACGCGGCGGGCGTGCCGCTCACGATCTGGCCTTCGCCATAGATCCATTCCGGGCAGTTCGGCTCGCAATAGCCCGCGCCGGAGCGGACGACCGTGAACACCATCGGCTGCTCCAGCGGATTGGCCTTGCTCGTCGCGCCCTTGGTCTGCGCGGCAGACGCCGGATCACCCAGCACGACGACAAGCACCATCGACGCCGCGGCCAGCGCAGACAGCATTCTCCCCGTCAATGTCGAAAATGCTGTTGTCACCTGCGCCGCATCAGCTGGATCCGTTCTCCCACGAGAATTAGGGACTGCTGGAATCCGCCGCAAGTGCGCAGGTGCAACACAACGCAATATCCGGAGTCGCCGCTCCGATCCCGCATCGGAAGACCACCGGCATGCCGCCCGGCATATTGCAGTCGTCACACGTCCGGCGTATGGGCAGGTCGGGAGACCAATCGGGACCTTGCGAATGAAATCACTGGAGCTTTTCCTCGAGCGCATCATCCTGGCGGCGCGCTGGGTGCTGGTCGTGTTCTATCTCGGCCTCGCGGCGGCGCTGGTCGTCTACGCCGTGTCCTTCATCGGAAAATTTATCAAGGTCGCGTCCCTGGCGCTGACGCTCGACGAAGCCGACATGATCCTCGCCATGCTCGGCCTGATCGACGCCGCCCTCGTGGCAAGCCTGGTGGTGATGGTGATGATCTCGGGCTACGAGAATTTCGTCAGCCGCTTCGACGAGGCCGACGGCCAGGTGTCGTTTATCGGCAAGCTCGATGCCGGCAGCCTGAAGATCAAGGTCGCCTCCTCGATCGTGGCGATCTCCTCGATCCACCTGCTGCAGGTGTTTCTGAACGCGGATCAGTATGACACGGTCAAGCTGATGCTGATGACCGGTATACATCTCGCCTTCGTCGTGTCGGCCTTGATGCTCGGCTTTCTCGAACGTCTGATGATGAAGAAGAAGGACGAACCGGCCGAGCCGACACCGCATGTCTGAGCCGGCAGACGGCATGCGCATCCGCCCCGCGGCGGATCGCGCGTCTCCGCTGCTCGACCGCAAGCGTATATCAGGCGGCTGACTTGTTCTCCGCCGACACGCCATAGATGGTTTCGAGCGCATCGAGGATGGTCAGCACCTGGCTGGCACTGCTCGAATAGTAGATGGTCTGGGCGTCGCGACGCGTCTTCACCAGCTTCTGTGCCCGCAGCTTGGAAAGGTGCTGGGACAGCGCCGACTGGCTGAGGCCGACCTGCGTGGCAAGCACGCCGACCGGCACCTCGCCATTGACGAGATTGCACAGGATCAGCAGGCGTTTTGGATTTGCCATCGCCGAAAGAAGGGCTGCGGCGGACGTCGAATGTTCTGAAAGCTTTCTCATTTTCATGACAAGTTACTTTCGCCTATTTAATTGAATGGCCGCTCAGTCAATAAGGCCAGCGGTCTGAAATCGAATGCGAAATCATATAAATCAGGATTTTCGTTTGTACACTGTTAATTTTAGCAGACGCAAATTAGCATATCCTTATTCACTACAATCAAGCCGCTAGGCTCGTCCGTTCGGATGCCGGGATCGAGCCGCTGAAGCTTCTCTTTTCACGCGATATCACCACCCCCGTCGTCTATTCCGCTGATATACCAATTATCTGTTTTTCCATGAAAATCGTGCCGGGTGCAAGAATCGGCATCACCACAACCTGACCCCCGTAGAACATCCACCATTGACAACCCAAGGGTGCGTCACCCTGTGTCGGTCGAAGAGATGCTTAAAAGTTCATCACCAGAAATAATGTATGCACGCCCGAAGCCTCCGTTGAGGCTGGCAGATTTTGGCACAAGTCGAAAGAATGCGAAGTCCCGGAAGCTGGCATAGAGTTTCGCTTTCGGATGCCGGCGAAGAAATCGGCTTCTTGTACGACTGTCCGATTCGCTGTCGTGCTCGATCCGCTCCGCGTCGCAGAGCACGGTGATACGCGGCCAGGCGAGCGGATCGCCCCGTCCCGGCTCGCCGAGCAGCAGCGCACAGCGGGGGTCGGCCAGCAGCGCCTTCGTGTGGGTCGCGAGCGTCGAGGCAAGGATCACGGGCACGCCATCGGTATCGGTGCCGACAAGAACCCGGCTGGCAAAAGGATGGTCCGTTTCCGGCTCCAGCACGCTGAGCGCGCCATAACGGGCCTCGCCGATCAGCCGCCGAGCAAGCTGGAGCGCGGCCTCGTCCGTCGGCCGGATGACGGATTTCACCTCCGCATCCGGCTCCGGCTCTGCCTCGGCGCCCATCGTCCTAGACCTTGCGGTGCCGGGTCAGCCCGTTCACCACGTCCTGGGCGGAAATCACACCGATGATCGCGCCATTGTCGACGACGCCGACGACGCCGGGCTGGCGCGCCATCGCATCGAGTACCTCGGTGAGGCGCGCGGTCGGCAATGCCGTGGCGGAGACACTCTCGTTGGGCGCCGCGGCACCTGCCCGCATGACGTCCGACGCCGTCAGCATGTTGATCGGATTCATGTTTTGCACGAAGTCCGCGACATACTGGTTGAGCGGATTGCGCACGATGTCCTGCGGCGTGCCGCACTGGACGATCCGCCCGCCCTCCATGATGGCGATGCGATTGCCGATGCGGAAAGCCTCGTCGAGGTCGTGGCTGACAAACAGGATCGTCTTCTTCAGCCGGCGCTGGAACTCGAGCAGTTCGTCCTGCAGTCGGGTCCGGATCAGCGGGTCGAGCGCCGAGAACGGCTCGTCCATCAGCAGGATCGGCGCGCCGGTGGCAAACGCGCGCGCCAGGCCGACGCGCTGCTGCATGCCGCCCGACAGTTCCTGCACCTTGCGGGTCGACCACTTGGCGAGATTGACCAGTTCCAGCTGCTCGGTCACGACCTTGTTGCGCTGCTCCTCGCCGACCCCGGCCAGTTCCAGCCCGAAGCCGACATTTTCCGCCACGGTCCGCCAGGGCAGCAGGCCGAACTGCTGGAACACCATCGAGACGGTGTGCATCCTGAGGTCGCGCAGCTTTTGCGGCGGGCACTTGTAGGGGTTGGTCTCGGTTCCCTTCGACGTAGACCATTACCTCGCCGCGCACGACAGGCGCCAGCCGCATTGACGGCGCGCAGCAGCGTCGATTTGCCCGAGCCCGACAGGCCCATGAGCACGAGGATCTCGCCCTCCTCGATGTCGAGCGACGCATTGGCCACGCCGAGCACCAGCCCAGTGGCCGCGCTGATCTCGTCGCGCGTCCTGTCCTGGTCTGCCATCGCCAGGGCGCGCTCGGGATTGTTGCCGAAAACGATGGAGACATTGTCGAAACGGACGGCGGTCATGCCTTGTCTCCCTCGTCGCCGGAGCGGAACACGCGATCGAGAATGATCGCGAGAATGACGATGCACATGCCCGAGTCGAAGCCCTTGGCGATATTGACGGTATTCAGTGCCCGCACGACGGGCACGCCGAGCCCTGCTGCGCCGACCAGCGCGGCGATGACCACCATCGACAGCGACAGCATGATGGTCTGGGTCAGGCCGGCCATGATCTGCGGCTTGGCAAAAGGCAGCTCCACCTTGGTCAGCACCTGCCGCGGCGTGGCGCCGAAGGCCTGCGCCGCCTCGACCAGCGACGGCGGGGTCGAGATGATGCCGAGCCGGGTCAGCCGGATCGGCGACGGGATGGCGAAGATCACCGTGGCGATCAGGCCCGGCACCATGCCCAGGCCGAACAGGATCAGCGCCGGGATCAGGTAGACGAAGGTCGGGATCGTCTGCATCAGGTCGAGGATCGGACGGATGAACGAATAGAGCCACGGCCGGCGTGCGGCAGCGATGCCGATCGGCACGCCGACGACCATCGAGACCGTGGTCGCGGCCAGCACCAGCGCCAGCGTCTCCATCGTCTCCTTCCAGTAGCCCTGGTTGAAGATGAGCAGCAGCCCGAGCACCGTGAAGACGGCAATCCCCACCGAGCGCCGCATCCACCAGGCGAAACCGGTGAACACCAGGATCATGAACAGCGGATAGAAAACCTCGAGCGCGGTGCCCTTGAGAAACGGCCCCTGCAGCACGAAGAGCATCGCCTTGATGCCGGCGTCGAGCACCAGAGCCACGAAGTCGAAGAAGAACGCCAGGTTGGACGTGAGCCAGTCGACGAAGACTTTGGCCCAGCGGTCCGACTTTGATCTTGTTATCGTCGTCCAAAAGCCATGGCAAATAGTCGTGCATTGCGGCGTCCCCGATCCGAGAATGTGACGAGACATAAAACGGGAGCGGCGCCCGCCGCCCCCAGTCCGGAAAGCGCGGCCCCTAGAGACCGAGTTCGCTCTTGACGGCAGCGATGGCATCGCCACCTTCGCGTGTCGTCACGCCGGCGAGCCAGGGCTCGAACGCGGTCGGGTTGGCCTTCAGCCAGTCGGTCGCGGCGGCTTCGGCTCCTCGGCCATCAGTCGAGGATCTTGCCCATGATCTCGTTCTCCATGGCGCAGCGAGAATTCGAGGTTCTTGAGAAAGACGCCGACATTCGGGCATTCGCTCGACGTAGCCCGTGCGGACGTTGGTGTAGATTGTCGCGCCGCCGAGATTGGGGCCGAAAACCTCGTCACCGCCGGTCAGATAGGTCAGCTTGAAATTGGCGTTCATGGGATGCGGCTCCCAGCCGAGGAACACGATCGGTTCGCCGGATCCGCGCGCGGGCGACCTGCGGCAGCATGCCCTGCTCGGAGGATTCGACCAGCTCGAAGACCTTCAGGCCGAAGGTGTCCTTGGCGATCATGTCGAGGATCAGGCGGTTGCCGTCATTGCCGGGCTCGATGCCGTAGATCTTGCCGCCGAGCGCTCGCTTGGGCTGGCGATATCCTTGAAATCCTTGATGCCGAGTTCGCAGCGCCTGGCATTTGGTCGCGAGCGTGTATTTCGCGCCGGTCAGGTTGGTCACGCAGCGTTCGACCGACTTGTCGTCGCGGTAAGGCGCGAGATCGGCCTTCCATGGTCGGCATCCAGTTGCCGAGGAAGACGTCGATGTCCTTGTTTGTCAGCGATGTATAGGTGACCGGCACCGAGAGAACCTTGACGTCGGTCTCATAGCCGAGGCCTTCAGGATCACCGTGGCAGTCGCGGTGGTGGCGGTGATGTCGGTCCAGCCCACATCGGCGAACTTCACCGTGGCGCAATTCTCGGGCTCGGCGGCAAACACCATGCCGGTCGAAAGGCCCAGTGCGAGGATGGTGGAGCAAAGCAACTTCTGCATTTTCGTTCTCCCAGTTGTTTTTATGTGCGACAGCCAATCATCAATGAATGGCAAATTCAAGCGGATAGGCGGCGCCTATCTGCGCATTAGCGACTTTTGCATGCCGTTTCCGGAAAGCTTGCGGCCCGAGCCGCCGCCGATAGCGATCCGCCGCCCACAGAAAGCTGTGGCTTTCGTCGCACCCCGGTGGCAATCCCACGGACGATTCGCGCAAGACAGGGCGGATGCAGGGAGCCCGCCATGGCCAAACTTTATTTCTCCTATTCCACGATGAATGCCGGCAAGTCGACCATGCTGATGCAGGCCTCCTACAACTACCAGGAACGCGGCATGCGCACCGTGATCCTGATCGCCGCGATCGACGACCGCGCCGGTTTCGGCAAGGTCTCGTCGCGAATCGGCCTTGAGGCCGAAGCGACCCCCTTCCATCCCGGCGATGACCTCTACGCCCAGCTCGAAGGCCTGAACCGCAAGGAGCGGATCGCCTGCATCTTCATCGACGAGGCGCAGTTCCTCACCCGCGACCAGGTCTGGCAGCTCGCCCATGTCGTCGACCGGCTCGACATCCCCGTCATGGCCTATGGCCTCAGGACGGATTTCCAGGGCGAGCTCTTTCCTGGCTCGAAGGAACTGCTCGCCATCGCCGACGAGCTGCGCGAGGTCCGCACCATCTGCCATTGCGGCCGCAAGGCCACCATGGTCGCCCGGCTCGATGCCGGGGGCAAGGTGCTGCGCGAGGGCGCCCAGATCGACATTGGCGGCAACGACAAATACGTTTCCTTCTGCCGCCGTCACTGGGAAGCGCTGATGCATGGCGGCGCGCCGGCGGAATAGTCACGAGTCAGCAGGGGGTTGATCTCGATCAGTGCGGCAGCAGGGGGAATCGCTGTAGCGTCCTTGCGCCACCCGAACGGAGGATACCGTGAAACGCTGTCTCAGACTTTTCTCTGCCGCCCTCATCGCCACAGCCAGCCTCGCCACAGCCGGCCTCGCCCATGCGGGCGACGCGAAGAAAGGCGCCATCGTCTTCAAGAAATGCCAGGCCTGCCACACCGCGACCGAGGCAAAGAACCGGGTCGGGCCGACGCTGCAGGGCGTCGTGGGCCGGCAGGTCGCGGTGGTCGAAAAATTCAAGTATTCCAAGGCCATGAAAGAATTCGGCGCGGGCAAGACATGGGACGAGACCTTGCTCGCCACCTATCTCGCCACCCCCCGCGACATCGTCAAGGGCACGACCATGGCCTTCGCCGGATTGAAGAAGCCCGAGGACATCGCCGACATCATTGCCTACCTGCAGGACCCCGCCGCGGCGAATTAGTCGCGAACGCGACACATCGACCGAATAACAAGCGGTACTTGACCGTCAGAATGCCGACACCCAGATCTGGGAGAGGCGAAACTGCCGGCCGGTACCCTTTTCGGTTTAAAAGCTGGCGGAAATGGGTATTGTCTCGCCGGATCACTTGTCGCAACCAGCCATAGGGCTGTGGAATATCGGGGAAAAACATGGCCACTCTTCAGTCTTTCGACGCGGAAATCCAGAAGACCCAGGCGATCGTCAACGACATGCGCGGCAAGCTCGATGCATCGACTGGCGTGCTGGACCAGTTCGCCAAGGCGGACGCCAAGATCGGCGATGTCAATTTCGACATCGAGAACGCCCGCATCCAGGACGTCATCAGCCAGCAGAAGGTGATGGAAGGTAACATCGCCGACCTGATCATCGGGCTCGAAGACGCCACCAATGTCTTCGGCACCGAATTCGAGAGCATGAAGAGCCAGACCGGCTGGGAAAAGTTCGTCGGCATCTTCTCCAAGCAATCGGCCCAGCGCATGCGCACCGAGCGCGTCCGCAACATGTCGCTCGCCGGCAACCTCCAGGAACTGCTCGCCAAGTCCGACTCGATCGTCGGCATGCTCAAGGAGCAGAAGTCGATCCTCGAGCAGCGCTACAAGTCCTCCGAGGCCAATCTCGTGCAGGTCATCCAGCGCCGCAAGAACACGATCACCAATCTCGAAGCCGTCCAGAAGCGCATCGAGGAACTGAACCCCGCGCTTCTCGACATCGAAAACAGGATCGCCGCTTCCACCGACCAGGTCGCCCGCCAGGACCTGGAGGCCGAGCGCTCGAGGCTCGCCACCGAATACAACCAGATGCAGGCCAAGGAGCAGGAACTGCTGGCCGAGAGCCAGACGCTGGAACGTTACACCTCGATGTTCCAGACCTTCGTCGACTCGCTCAACAACCAGCTCGCTGCCCAGAACACGCTGATCAACAAGCTCACCATCGACACCGAGCAGCGCATCGTCCTCTACAAGGCGCTCGAAGATTCGTTGAAGACCGCCGCCCAGCAGGACGTCGCCCACAAGATCAACACGCTCGGCAGCCAGGTCGACACCGCCGCGGAGGAAACCATGGCCGGCATCGGCGCCGCAGCCCAGCGCCATATCGGCGATCTGCTTGAGATGCATGAGAAGAACATGCTCGCCACCCAGGACATCCAGCGCCGCAAGAAGCTGGCCGACGATGCCTTCGCCCGCCGCTTCCAGGCCGTTCTCGACAAGCACGATTCCGCCAATTACGTGAAACCGTAGCGTTCCCCAATTGTCGAACCAGAGCGGCGACCCCTCCGGGGTCGCCAAGCGGAGGATTGCCATGCCCGAGACAGTATCGCTGCACGCAGCCCGGGGTCGCGGCTTCATTCGCACCGCCGCGTTCGCCGTTGTGGCCGGCCTTGTCGCCCTGCTCATCTTCGGCGGCAGCTTTTACACGGTCGACCAGGGCGAGCGGGGTGTCATCCTGCGTTACGGCGCAGTGGTCGGAACCGCGGAACCCGGCCTCGGCTTCAAGCTTCCGCTCATCGACAAGATCGTCAAGATCTCCGTCCAGAGCCGCGCCAAGGTCTATGACAATGTCAGCACCTATTCCCGCGACCAGCAGCCCGCCAATATCACTGTCTCGGTGAACTACCGCCTGCCGGCCGACGAGGTCGACAAGATCTATGCCGAGTACGGCGGCGAGGAGGGCATCGTCAATCGCCTGATCGACCGGCGCCTTTTCGAACAGTTGAAGAACGTCTTCGGTCGCTTCAACGCCGTCACCGCCATCCAGGATCGTGCAAAGCTCAACTCGGAAACCGAGGATGCGATCCGCAAGTTCATCGTCGGCCCGGTGGTGATCGAAAGCGTGCAGATCGAGAACATCGACTTCTCCGACGCCTACGAGCAGTCGATCGAGAACCGCATGCTCGCCGAAGTCGAGGTCCAGAAGCTGCAGCAGAATGCCGAACGCGAGAAGGTCCAGGCCCAGATCACGGTGACGCAGGCCAATGCCCGCGCCGATGCGGTCCGCGCCGAAGCCGAGGCGACCGCTGCGGCGACCCGCCTGGCGGGCCAAGCCGAGGCCGACGCCATCCGCGCCAAGGGCGCAGCGCTCCGCGACAATCCCGAACTCATCAATCTCACCGCCGCGGAACGGTGGAACGGACAGCTGCCCAGCACCATGGTGCCGGGTTCGGCGGTCCCCTTCATCGGCGTGAAATAGGTAGCCTGACATGACGACAGCCGAACCGGCCGTACAGCAGTATTTCCAGGGCGTCCGCGCCGCGTTCGAGGGGCTCGAGATCTATCTCGACGGCACGACCCGCGGCAATGGCGCCGCCCGCGACCTCACGGCAACGCTGCTGATGAAATATGTCGAGCGGCTCAAGACCTCACTCAGGTGCTGGGAGAACAAGACCGGCTTCCTCGAGCGCTTCAGGATCTCCCGCGCCGAATCCGGCTTTCCAATCTACCAGAACGTGCTCGAACTGGAGAACGACCGCAGGAGCGGACCCGAACGCCTCGCCCAGATCCCCGACGGCATCAAGCTGCGTGCAGAAATGGTCGATTTCATCCTGCGCAACAAGGCCTTCCCCGAAGCACTCCAGGGCCGCATGGCCGAGCGTCTCTATCTCGAGGAAGTGGTCAAGGGCGAGGTCTTCTCGCCGGTCATCCTGCCCGAGACCTCGGGTGTCACCATCAACGCCGAGAACCGCCGTCCTGTCATCGTCGCCAACTGGGCCGCCTTCGACGGCAGCCAGACGCTGCCGATGATCTACATCGCCAAGATCGAGGACTCCTCGGAAAACATGGCCCGCATGCTCGTCACCCGCGACGGCCGGCTCAACACCGATATCGACATCCCTCTCCCCGTCGGCGGCCTGCTCAACCCGGAACTCGCCGCGCGCTTCGACGATTTCGTCATCCGCAACTCTTCCTATGCGCTCTCGCCGGTGACCATCGCCACCAACATGGACAAGGATTTCCCGACGCTGCATCCCAAGCAATTGCGCCGCATCGTCATCGGCCCTTTCTATTCCGCCGGCATCACCGAGAACAACGCCGTCATCAACGGCATCCTGTCGCGCGTCCGCAAGCCGGAAAACGCCTGGCTGCTGACATGGACCGTGCAGGAAGTGTTCTCGACGCGCGAGAAGCCGGAGGTGAAGGGCTTCTTCTCTTCAAGCCCCGCGAGCCAGGAATTCCACATCGACACCACCGACATGGAAGCCTCCCGCATGGGCGTCTCCGCCTTCGAGAAGCACGCGCTGGTGCCGCACGAAGCCTATACCGCGCTCTACGCCTCCAACGAGGCCGACCAGATTTTCGCAGGCTACAAGGTACACGTGATCTCCGGCAACCAGGTGACCAGCCAGGTGTAGGCGGGTGGCGGAATTCACCCCTCACCAACTTCGGCCAGGGGTTCGCTCACGCTCACCCGGCCTTCGTATCCTCTCCCACAAGGGGAGAGGTAGGGCGCTCCGGGTTTACCTCTCCCCTTGTGGGAGAGGATAGCAAGGCCGCGAGAGGCAAGGCCGATCGCATGGCCGCGCTTGGTGAGGGGTAGCTCACCGGGCAGAACAGTCATTCTGGGCGGCACCCGCCCCGCCCGATCGATGAAAGGAATAACCCATGTCCCTGAACACCGGTCTCACCGCCATCCCCGAGGAAGACATTGCCAAGCACCAGTCGATCGCCCAGAGCTTCGTCACCAAGCTGGTGATCCTCGAGACCGACGGCGGCGGTTCCGGCACGGCACTCGCCGGCACCGGCCGGCGCTTCGTTTCCACCGTTACGCCGGGCTCCGTACGCCGCACCCGCGAGGTCGAGCTGGCAAGGACCATCCAGTCCGTCCGCGCCGGCGACCAGATGCTGTCACCCAACCAGCATGCCCTGCTCTACCGCGCCCGCCGCGGCATCATGATCGGGCTCGCCGTCGCAGACGTCTTCGCCCGCCAGACCAATCTCGAAGGGCTGCAGGCCCGCAATGCGACCGCCCCGCTTCAAGGTCCCGACGCCGACAATTTCCGGGCGCTGCATGCCGCCGCCGCCTATATTTCCGCCTTCACGCTGGCCGCCTATCTCACCACCACACTGCCGGGCGAAGGCGAGCCGGGCGAGGACGTCGCCGAGCCCGACTATCTTTTCGACACGCCGCAGGATGCCGCCAAGTCGATGATCGCGGGCCTCGAACGGGCGATCCAGGGCGCGCCGGACGACACGGCGCTCGTCAGCCGCGCCCGCGCCTTTGCCCGCGTTGCCACTGAGGGCCTGATCTCCCGCAAGGCACGCTTCACCGGGCTCGGCGCCTTTGAAACCGACCACATCCGCATCGAGCAGGACGATTTCGACCTCAACGGCTTTGACGTGACGCCGGGCGCGCGACGCAAGCCGCTGTCGATGAGCTTCAAGAAGCCCGAGGAAGTCGTCGGCAACCATATCGCCAAGTACCAAAGCATGAAGCTCGCCAAGATGATCATGGCCTACGACTTCGAACGCCAGATGAACCCGTTCGTCGAGCTCGGCGGCTTCCTCTTCACCTTCATCGGCGACGGCATGCCAGGCACCGGCAAGACCACGCTGATCCAGATGATCGCCGGCCTGATGAACGGCTATTGCGAAATTGCCGGCTACGCCTTCCACTACGAGAATTTCGGCGTCGACCAGATCTCGTCCTATCAGGGCAAGTCGGGCCAGAACTGCAAGGACTTCATCAACAACGTGCTGAACACCAAGGCCATCGGCTTCGGCACCATCGACGACGTCGACCAGGTCGCGGCCAAGCGCTCCGACGACCGCGCCTCCGCCGGCCAGCAGGAGGTTACGGCCGTGCTGATGGAGAGCTTCGCAGGCGCCTCGACGGTCGTGCGTGGCAACGCCACCTTCGGCATGTTCTCCAACTACCCGGAAAATGTCGACGACGCGCTGCGCCAGCGCGCCGGCGCCCGCTGGCTGGTCGACGGCCCCCAGACCCGCGAGGACTATATCGACATCTTCGCGCTGCTGGCCGGCAAGAACCATTCGATCCCGCTCGGCGAGCATCAGCTCTACGCCAACCAGGAGATCAAGAAGGCAGTTTCCGAGACCTATCAGGCCCATTCGCGACCGCACGAAGACGGTCTTCGCGCAGTCTGGGATCGCTTCGAGAAGGAAAAGGGCGGCCTCAAGACCATCGCCGACGTCGGCACCTACCTGCACATGATCCGCCTCGCCGAACCCCGTTTCACCGGCCGGGCGATCAAGAACATCACCGACGCCGTCAAGATGCGCGCCATGGATATCGAGCTTCCCGACGACTGGTTCGAAAAGCCCGAAACCTTCATGCACAAGTCCTACGACGACAAGAAGGCGATGATCTCAGAGCTCCGCGGCCCGATCACGCTGGACATGATCCTGCAGGAGATCAACCGCTACGCCGACAGCGAATTCCGCTACACCGACAAGTCCGACGATGCCGCCGTCAACGATATCATCCGCAGGGAACGCCAGCGGGAAAAGGCGATCCTCGAAATCGAGGCGATGAAGAAGGACGGACGCTGGGGGGCGAGTTAGCTAATAGCTAACTCTTGTTGCCATCCGGTCTGCCGAAGGCTAATTTGCATGAAGAAAATAGCCTACAGCAAACATGCCATCAGGACGCTTGCGAAGATGCCTACAAACGAATCGGCCCGCATCCGATCCAAGCTTCGACAATATGCCGATGATCCCGCGTCCCATGCAAACAATGTCAAGAAGCTTCAGGGGCAGTCCACCTATCGGCTGAGAGTCGGGGACTGGCGCGTTCTGTTCGACGAGAACGAAGTGGTGATCGACGTGATAAGAGTTGGCGCACGTGGCGGCATTTACGAGGGTTGAGCCATGAACACTGCGGTTCCATTCAAGACTCCGAATGGTGAGGACATGATCGTCCTTAGTAAGTCGGATTACGAGACGCTTCTTGAACGCGCGGAACATGCCGAGGACATCGCGGCCATCGAGGCCTATCGACGGAGGCTTGCTGCGGGTGAAGAGGAGGCGATTCCGGAAGAGTATGCCAACCGGCTGATTGAGGGCGAGAACCCGGTGCGCGTCTATCGTGAGCTACGCGGCATGAACGCCCGGGAACTGGCGGAGCGCACCGGCATAAGCGCGGCGTTCCTGTCGGAGATTGAGACGGGAAAGAAGGACGGCGGCGTGTCGACACTGAAAAGAATCGCCGGGGAACTGAAGGTGATGCTCGATGATCTCGTCTTGGGTGAATAGAAGTCGCGGTTTGCGACCTCCAGGACAATAGGCTAGTGGTTCTCGTCATCGAATTCGGACATGACCGTGAAGCTTAAAGACAACACACCGGCCCCCGCATGAAACGCCTCCTCGAAGCCGAACTGATCTATGGACGCCTGATGACGGTCAACGAGCCGCATCTGATCGCGCGCTACAACAAGGCGCTCAAGGGCTTTGGCCTGCCGGAAACAAAACTGGACGAGTTCGACATCGATATGACCGGCTTTTCGCCGCAGGTCGCGGCCGAACTCGGCGACCGGGACTATCTCGATCCCAACCGCGTCAACCGCCGCTTCGTCATCCTGACGCCGGGCCAGGTCTCGCTGCCGGTCGTCCATACCAGCTTCTCCAACACCGCCGGCCTGATGCACGAGTTCTTCAGCGCCAATGCTCGCGCCATCAATGCCGTCACCATCAAGGACGCGCTCTATGGCGAGATCGACGATTCCGTAGCAACCGTCGACCACATCGAGGACCTGCTGTCGATCAACGAGGTGAACTTCAAGGTCTATTCGGCGGAAGACATCCTCGGCAAGGCGGCAGAACTGCGCCAGCTCGCCGACCGGCTGCAGACCCAGCCCGACGCCTGGCGCGACGATGCCATGCTCAATCGCATGGTCGAACTGACCAAGCTCACGGGAGACATCCGCCAGAACACGCTGGTGCCGGACCAGCTGGTCTTCCGGCACGACGCCTTCTGGGCCAATCACTTCGGCGGCGTCTACGTCTTCCATGACGGCCGCAACACCACCGTCATCTGCCGCCCGGACGTCCCCGGCTTCCGCAAGGCGCGGCCCTGGCAGGTGTCCTATATCGATATCGAGGACTACGAGACGATCTACGGCTTCCTCGCACGCACCCGCCGGCTCGAACTGCCGCAGGCCTCGTGGATCCGCGAATCCGGCCTGCTGCAGCACCGGATGGAAATGTGCCTGCTGTCGATGGCGAGCCAGAACGATCCCAATTTCGACCCCTCCAGGGCCGATTGGGTCTGGCTGCAGACCTGGGCGCACATGAACGCCGCCATGGTCGCCGCCGAGGGCACCTATCCCTTCCTGAGCGAGATGCTGCGCCAGATCAACGCCAGCGGTCAGGTGCGCATGCCCGATGTCGCGCCGCGCTATCGCTTCCTGCTGGTTCGCGCCAACACCAGCCACTCCGACCACTGGCTGGTCAACCGGCTGATCTCGCAGATGCAGCCGTTCGATTTCGTCTCGCGCTTCCTGTTCGACAAGCAGGGCTTCTACGAAGCCTATGAGAAGATGCCGGACAAGTTCCAGGAAGAAGTTGTGAAGACGCTCCAGGATACCTATCTCGCAGACAAGGCCGGCTTCCGCCGACGCCTTTACGGCATCAAAGAGGATTGAGCCCCCATGCTGGACCCGATCATACTGTTCATCCAGAACATTTTCAGCGCGATCGGGCGGGGGATCGGCTATGTCGTCGCCTGGATCCTGTTCCCCTTCATGAGCGCCGGTCGCTGGTATGCCTCGCGCGGCTTCATCATCAAGGGCGTAATCGGCCTCTTCGTGGGGCTCCTGCTGATCGGCTACGGTTTCTTCATCTACCAGACCCAGGTCTGGTACGGCTTCGACCCGGAATATCCGGCGGTATACAAGTTCGACCAACGCAAGCTTGCTGCAGGCCAGCCGCTCCCCGGCGAGGATGCGGCGGCACCGAAGAAATGCCAGCGCTCGGCGATCGTCGATGTCGCCATCGACCTGATCGACAATGAGGTCAACCAGAATCACTGGGTCTCGTCGTCGCCCTTCTACAAGATGGGTCTGTTCGGCATGGACTGGGACAACACGCCCTGGCTCGACAACAAGGCGAGCTTCCAGCGCGGTGTGAACCAGACCGTCCGCCGCACCACGGTCGAACTGGTCGAGGCGCTCGCTCGCGTCCGCGGCACGTCCGGCATCAACCGGACGCTGCAGACCGCGCGCGAAAGCATGCAATATTCTGAATCGGCCTGGTACATCAACTTCTCGCCCTTCGGCTTCCCGCCGACGACACAGAGCACGTATCGCCGCGCCATCGTGGAATTGCAGAAGTTCAACACCGAGCTGGAAACCTGCCAGGCGACGTTCGACGGCCGCGCCGACAATCTCCTCGAGTTTCTCGATCGCATCGCAAACGATCTCGGCTCGACTTCGGCGATCCTTCGCGAGCGGTCGGAGAACTACAATGCCGGCTGGTTCGACACCCGGGCCGACGACCGTTTCTGGTTCGCCTATGGCCAGCTCTACGGCTATTACGGCATCCTGAGCGCCGCACGCGCCGACTTCGCGACAACAGTCACCGACAAGAATATCGGCGCCATCTGGGGCGGGATGCTGACACAGTTCCGCTCGGCGCTGCGCATCCAGCCGGCCATTATCTCGAATGGCCGCGAAGATGGCTGGATCATGCCGACGCATCTCGCCACCCAGGGCTTCTACGTCCTCCGCGCCCGGTCGAACCTCATCGAGCTCCGCGACGTCCTCGACCGCTGACGGCGCAGCCCGGCTGGAAACTGAAAAGCTCCGCCTCCCGGTATGCGGGGAGCGGAGCAATTCGGCATTGTCTGCAGTCTGAAGGCGGTGGGCGCGGCCAATTTGCCCTGGACCGATCCCGTCCGCCTGCGCCATCACTGGCACGGCAATCTTGTGTCGGACTTGTTTGACGCCCACGCTTTCGCGCCGGCAATCAATTCCGGTGATCTCCCATGAAATTCTTTGGCCCGGCTTGACCGGCAATGGCGAATTGATAACGTCCCGGCTGATGAACAGGACGCGCCTCGTCCGCCCGGAATGCCGCGATTTCGCGGGCCCTCCGGCGATACGCAAGGACAAAGGCGCGCAAACCCCTCCGGAGCTGATCAATGTCAAACCGCCTGAACACGACGCCCAACGACATGCGGGCGTTCTGGATGCCCTTCACCGCGAACCGCCAGTTCAAGAAGGAGCCGCGGCTCTTCGTCAGCGCCAAGGACATGTACTACAAGACCCATGACGGCCGCACCGTGCTTGACGGCACCGCCGGCCTCTGGTGCGTCAATGCCGGCCATTGCCGTCCGCAGATCACCGAAGCCATCCAGCAGCAGGCCGGCGAACTCGATTATGCCCCCGCCTTCCAGCTTGGCCATCCCAAGGCCTTCGAACTGGCCAACCGCCTGGTCGATATCGCGCCCGAAGGCATGAACCACGTTCTCTACACCAATTCCGGTTCGGAATCGGTCGAGACCGCCCTCAAGGTCGCGCTCGCCTATCACAAGGTGAAGGGCAACGGTTCGCGCACCCGTCTGATCGGCCGCGAGCGCGGCTATCACGGCGTCAATTTCGGCGGCATCTCGGTCGGCGGCATCGTCTCCAACCGCAAGATGTTCGGCACGCTGCTCACCGGCGTCGACCACATGCCGCACACCCATTTCCCGGACAAGAACGCGTTTACCAAAGGCGAGCCGGAATTCGGCGGCGACATCGCCTCGGAACTCGAGCGCATCGTCACCCTGCATGACGCCTCGACCATCGCTGCCGTCATCGTCGAGCCGGTCGCCGGCTCCACCGGCGTCATCCTGCCGCCCAAGGGTTATCTCAAGAAGCTGCGCGAGATCTGCACCAAGCACGGCATCCTCTTGATCTTCGACGAGGTCATCACCGGCTTCGGTCGCCTCGGCACTCCCTTCGCCGCCCAGTATTTCGACGTCATGCCGGACATGATCACCACCGCCAAGGGCCTGACCAACGGCGTGATCCCGATGGGCGCGGTCTTCGTCACCTCGGAAATCCACGACGCGTTCATGAGCGGCCCGGAGCACATGATCGAGTTCTTCCACGGCTACACCTATTCGGGCAATCCGATCGCATCGGCCGCGGCACTCGGCACGCTCGACACCTATCGTGACGAGGGCCTGCTGACCCGTGGCGCCGAACTCGCCTCCTACTGGGAAGACGCGATCCATTCGCTCAAGGATTGCCCGCATGTCATCGATATCAGGAACATCGGCCTGATCGGCGCCATCGAACTTGCGCCCATCGCCGGCGAGCCGACCAAGCGTGCCTTCTCCGCCTTCCTCAAGGCCTATGAGAAGGGCCTGCTGATTCGCACGACCGGCGACATCATCGCGCTGTCGCCGCCGCTGATCATCGAGAAGAGCCATATCGACGAACTCTTCGGCAAGCTGCGCGAAGTGCTGATCGCCAACGCCTGATCCTTCGCCCCTCCGGCCACGGACGGAGGGGTCCACGCCCCGGTTCTCCGGGAGGCCCCTCCCTCATCTCACCGTTGTCGCAATGAAGGTGTTGGATACCACGCAGTCCGGCATTACATGATCCATAGGCGCATGCCGGTCCAAGCGGGGTGAAGGCGATGAAGTCTCGTGCGAAATCCACTCTCTGGTTGCCGCTCCTGGCGTCCGGCCTGTTCGTCCTGCTGGGCCCGGTCTTGGCGACGGCCAATGATTGCCGCAGCGCGCCGGCCGCTGGCAGCGACTGGCAGGGCTGCGACAAGAAGCTCCTGATGCTCGGAGGCAGCGATCTCAAGGATGCCAGGCTCGGAGAGGCCGATTTCAGCGCCACCGACCTGCGCGCCGCCAATCTCGTCGGCGCCAATCTCGAAAAGGCCCGGCTGGTCCGCGCCACGCTCGCCGGCGTCACCGCCACCGGCACCAGCTTCGCCCGCGTCGAGGCCTACCGGACCGATTTCAGCGGCATGAGCGCCGACGATGCGAGCTTCGAAAGCGCCGAGCTCCAGCGCTCCAATTTCAGGAATTCCCGGCTGTCGAACGCGAATTTCACCAAGGCCGATCTCGGCCGCTCGCAGTTCGACGGCGCAGAACTCGGCGGCAGCCGCTTCTCACTGGCCAATCTCGCCCGCGCCGATTTCCGCGGCGCGAGCTTCTCCGCCCCGCTCGATTTCGACCGCGCCTTCTTCTTCCTCACCCGCATCGAGGGCGTCGACCTCTCGAGCTCGACCGGTGTGTCGCAATGGCAGCTCGACATGGCCTGCGGCAATGCCGAGACGGTGCTGCCGGACGGGCTGAAGACACCGCCGAACTGGCCCTGCAAGTTCGAGCAGGACTGAGGATCGCATCCCGGCCTCGCGCGTTTCGCGTGTAGCCTCGACAGCGAAACGGCGGCTTCCGGCCGCCGTCCGCATTGTGCAATACACACCCGCCTCACTCCGCCGGCACAGGTTCCACCGCCCCGCAGTCGCCGCAATCCGCGCGGTCCGCGCCCAGGGTTCGCTGGCCGAGAGCGATGATCACCACCGTCGCCGCACTGGCCACGACCGAGACCCAGAAGCCCTTGTCCGCTCCATAGGTGTCCACCACCCACCCCGTGGTGAAGGCGCCCAGCGCCATGCCGATGCCGATGCCGGTCATGACCCAGGTGACGCCCTCGGTGAGCATCCGCTCCGGAACCAGCCGCTCGATCAGGCCGAAGGCGGTGATGAAGGTCGGCGAGATCGCGATGCCGCTCACGAACACAGCCACGGCCAGCAGCGGCACGGAACTGCTCGCCACCAGCAGCGGCAGCGAACTGAGCGCCAGGAACCCGACCGCAATCAGCAATTGCCGCTGCAATGCCATCGTCGGGTTGAGCGCGCCCAGCGCCAGCCCGAGCACGAAGGAGCCCATCGCATAGACGCCGATCACCAGGCTCGCGGCATTCGGCTGGCCGAGGTCCTTGGTGATGGCCACCGCGCTCACCTCGGCGGCAGCGAAGATCGAACCGACGAAGATCAGTGCCAGCGTGATGATCTGCACCGCGCGGAGCCGGATCGCCGACCTCTGCGGCCGTCCCGCTTCGAGAGGCCGCACCCGGGGCTCGGTGGCGCGCTGGACGATGAAGGCCAGCGTGCCGAACGCCATGAACGCAGTGCTCGCCAGCATCCCGGCTTCCGGAAACAGGGAGACCGCCAGTCCGACGGACAGCGACGCACCGGCGATGTAGACCAGTTCGTCCGCCGCGCTTTCGAAGGCAAAGGCTGTATTGAGCTCGGGCCGGTTGCGGAACAGCTCGCTCCAGCGCGCCCTCAACAGCGCCGGGATACTCGGCATCGTGGCCGCCAGGAAGGCGGAGACGAACAGCGTCCAGGTCGGCCAGCCCTGGTTGGTCGCGGCGATCAGCACCATGAAGGCCGCCACCGAGATGATTGTGGTCGGCACCACCACCCTGGTCTGGCCCAGGCGATCCACCGCTCGCGAAATCTGTGGCGCCACGAGCGCATTGGTGAGCGCGAATGTCGCCGACACCGCGCCCGCGAGCCAGTACTCGCCTTTGGTCTGGCTGATCATGGCGACGATGCCGATCGGCGCCATGGCGATGGGAAGCCGTGCGACGAAGCCCGCAGCGGAGAAGCCCTTGGTCCCCGGCACCGCGAATATCTCTCTATAGGGATTTGACATGGTACGATCCTGTCGGATAACGGTTCAAGTGATTATATACGCCGCGTATGTGAATTGGATAGTGACATACGCCACGTATGTCAATCGTCAATATACGCCGCGTATGTGAACAAGGAGCACCAATGGCCAGGCCGCGAACCGAGATGATCGCCGAGACACGAGCCAAGCTCCTGGCGGCCGCGCGTGGGGCGTTTGGCAGCGTTGGCTACGCCGAGGCGTCGATGGATGATTTCACCGGCGAAGCCGGGCTTACGCGCGGCGCACTCTATCACCATTTCGGCGACAAGAAGGGCCTGCTCCAGGCCGTGATCGCTGAGATCGATGCCGAGATGAGCCAGCGCCTCGTCGAGGTCTCGGCCGCCGCCCCCACCCGCTGGCAGGGTTTCGTCGATGAATGCTCCGCCTATATCGAGATGGCGCTGGAGCCAGAGATCCAGCGCATCATGTTCCGCGACGGCCCGGCCGTCCTTGGCGACATCTCGCAATGGCAGAACACGCCGGGCTGCATCGCCGCGCTGGGCCGCAGCATCGACCGTCTCAAGGCCGACGGCGAGATGAACGATATCGACACCGAAGCCGCCGCGCGGCTGATCAATGGCGCCAGCAGCCACATGGCGCTGTGGATCGCCAATTCGGACCATCCGGAGGCAGTCTCCAAGGTCGCCGTCTCAGCGTTCAGGGCCTTGCTGGAGGGGATGCGGCGCAGTGGCCATGCCGACGAAGCCGCCAACTGATGGGCAGACGACCGCCAAAAGTTTTCGGCGCCTGCATTTTACCCGAGTTTTTACCAGCACTTTCAGACTCTTGACTGCATTTTTCCACGCCCTTCCATCCCATGCGATAATGCCCCTCGTCCCGCCCTCGGCTGCACCGTGAGGCGTCACGACGAGGCGGGACCGGTGCCTGATGCGGGGGTGAGACGCAGAACCCCGCACCCGGCGTCCGCGAGAAGGGCCCACCTCCCGGGACGGCGGCCGCAAGGCCGACATTGTCGCCCGGGACGTGCCAGTTGCGGCACACAAGCCTTCCGGTCCGTGCGCGGGCCGGCGGGTGCAGAGGGGCGAGTTCGCGGACGTGCATGGACACCGAACGGGGCGCGGAAGCGTGTCTATCGGCTGCCGCGAGGCAGTCATCTAAACTTGGCGCGGTTTCGCGCCCCGGCCGATCCACCATGCCACGGCGGTGGACCGGAGTTCCGCATCGCCATGACACGGACGATTTCTCGCCGCGTGATCGCGAACCCGTGCCCGCGCCTCAACCTCTTGACCAGGGAGAACAGATGACGACATTCGAAGAGCTGAGAGCCACATTCGCCATCACGCCGGAGGAACGCACCCTCTTGCTCCACTCCACGGCCGAGGCGCTGGCCTTGCCGCAGATGGTCTGCGGACGCAGGATCTGCCGGCGCGGGCACCGCTGCACCTATGTCGCTGTCGACGAAAGCCTTCCAGCATGCCTTTCCGACCTCTCCGTCGAGCAGCACGCCGCCTTCGATGCGCTCTTCGCCTTGGTCGCGCGCATCGCCGAAGGCTGGGACAGGGCCCGGCCCTCCTCGGACCCCACGCGCCGCACAGAGGAGATCCTCGCCATCCGCATCGTGCAATGTTCTCTGCCCAGCCTGTCGCGATCCGCCCGTCAGGCGGCGGAATGGGTCCATTACTATTTCCATCCTCCGCCGCCGACACCGCCGGTCGATATCGCCGCCTTCCGCGCGGAGGTCGCGGCGGAATTGGCCAGGGCCGGATATCCCGAGAACACGGCGCAAAAACCGCGCCCGAAAGACCGCCCCGGCCGTCCCAGCCTTGGCACCCCGTGCCCCAGTCGCTAGTCTGGATGCAAATCACAAGGGGACATGCGGATGAGCCGACTCGAACGAATGATCGACCAGGGCACAGGGCGCGAGAAGGCCGACCTCGTCCTCAAGGGCGGCCGCATCTTCGATCTGGTGACGGGCGAACTCATTGCCTCCGACATCGCCATCTGCGAGGACCGCATCGTCGGCACCTGCGGCAACTATTCCGGCACTACCGAGATCGACATCTCGGGCCGGATCGTCGTGCCGGGCTTCATCGACACCCATCTCCACATCGAATCCTCGCTGGTCACGCCGCATGAATTCGACCGCTGCGTTTTGCCCTATGGCGTCACCACAGTGATCTGCGATCCGCACGAGATCGCCAATGTGCTCGGCACAGAGGGCCTGCAATATTTCCTCGATTCGGCCGAACAGACCATCATGGACATCCGCGTCCAGCTCTCCTCCTGCGTGCCGGCCACCCATCTGGAAACCTCGGGGGCCGATCTCCCCATCGAGCGTCTCCTGCCGTTCCGCAGGCATCCCAAGGTCATCGGCCTTGCGGAAATGATGAACTATCCCGGCGTCATCCACAAAGACCCGGTCGCGCTCGCCAAGCTCGAAGCCTTCCAGGACGGCCATATCGACGGCCATTCGCCGCTGCTCTCCGGCCTCGACCTCAACGGCTATCTCGCAGCCGGCATCCGCACCGATCACGAATGCACCAGCGCGGCGGAAGCGCTGGAGAAGATCCGCAAGGGCATGCACATCCTGATCCGCGAGGGCTCGGTCTCCAAGGATCTTCACGCGCTCGCCCCCATCATCACCGAACGTCTGTCTCCCTTCATCGCGCTCTGTACCGACGATCGCAATCCGCTCGACATCGCCGAACAGGGCCATCTCGACTACCTGATCCGCACCGCGATCGCGCTTGGCGCAGAGCCGCTCGCGGTCTACCGCGCCGCCTCAATTTCCGCCGCCCGCGCCTTCGGACTCCGCGACCGCGGTCTGGTCGCGCCCGGCTGGCGCGCCGATCTCGTCGTCGTCGACAGCCTGGAAAACTGCAAGGCGGAGATCGTCTTCTCGGCCGGCCGGCGCGTGACTCCCGAGCTCTTCGCCACCCGCAAGACCGTCGAGCCCGTCGGCCTCGACAGCGTTCGCGCCCGTCCGGTCACAGCGGCAGATTTTTCGGTCCCGGCCCGTGATGACGTGAGATCCGTCCTCGGCGTGATCCCCGGCAAAATCATCACCGAACACCGCCGCATCCGCCTGCCGAACAGAGGCAACGAGACGGCGGTCGACCTCGTCAATGACGTGCTGAAGGTCACCGTCATCGAGCGCCACGGAAAGAACGGCAACATCGCCACCGCCTTCGTCCAGGGCTTCGGCTTGAAGAAGGGGGCGATCGCCTCGACGGTCGGCCATGACAGCCACAATATCTGCGTCGTCGGCGCCGATGACGCCGACATGGCGCTGGCCGCCAACCGCCTGTCTGAGATCCATGGCGGCTTCGTCGTCGTCGAGGATGGCACGATCACCGGCGAGATCGCGCTCCCCGTCGCCGGCCTGATGAGCCTCGAGCCCTACGAACAGGTCCGCGACACGCTGCACCACCTCCGCCAGGCGGCCTATGCGCTGGGCTCCACCCTGCAGGAACCCTTCCTGCAACTCGCCTTCCTGCCGCTGCCGGTCATCCCGCACCTGAAGATCTCCGACAGGGGCCTGGTGGATGTCGACAGGTTCGAACTGATGACGTGATGCAATGGCCCGGTCGGTTTCGTCGATATCCGTCAACAGCACGAGCCCGCATTGTCGACATTACAAAGCGAACTGATCAAGGCCGAGGTGTCCACAAGGATCATTTTCGATCGAGCGTCGGCCAGCCGAGGCGCATTTCCTCCAAGTCGGCTTCCCAGCCAATGCCGTGCATGTCATCAAGAGCTCGTCTTTGCCTCTTCATACGAATGAAGTGTTTAAGGGCCTCCTCGACCGCGCCCTTCTTGGTTTTGGCACCCGAAAACTCCATGGCCTCGAGAAGCATCGCATCATCGATATTTATGGTCGTGCGCATGCGGGGCTCCAGTGTGTCGCGTCCTGCCCGAAAATACACATTCGCTCGCCCGCCTTCAACAAAGGGCTGGCGTCAACCCAGCCTGCCCTTGGCGGGCTCCCCCGCCACATAGGTCTCGGCGATCGTCCGGTCGTCGCCCATCGTCTGCATCAGGAAAAGCTCCTCTGCCAGCGAGGACACGACCTCCATCTTGAGCGCCGTCGCCGGGATCGCCCCTGCGTCGAGCACCACGAGATCGGCATCGGAACCGACATCGAGCGTACCAATGCTGTCCTCGAGAGACAGCGCCTCGGCATTGCCGCGCGTCATGCGATAGAAGCTCTCGAACGGCGTCATCCGGTCGCCCTGCAACTGCAGCACCTTGTAGCCCTCGTCGAGCGTCCTGAGCATCGAGTAGGATGTGCCACCGCCGATATCCGTCGCGATCGCCGCGCGCACGGGCCGCGGCCGGCGCCCGAGACGCTTGAGGCCGAACAGGCCGGAGCCGAGGAACAGGTTCGAGGTCGGGCAGAACACAGCGACCGATCCACTCTCGCTCATCGCGTCGGCCTCGCGGTCGGAGAGATGGATGCAATGGCCGAACAGGCTCCTGGGCCCGAGCAGCCCGTAGCGGGCATAGATATCGGTATAGTCGATTGCCTCGGGATAGAGCTCGGCGGCGAACCGGATCTCGTCGAGATTCTCGGAAAGATGCGTCTGGACATGCAGGTCCGGAAACTCCCCCGCCAGCGCCTGGGCCATCTCCATCTGGGCGGGCGTCGAGGTGATGGCGAAGCGCGGCGTGATGGCGACATGGTTGCGCCCCTTGCCGTGCCAGTCGGCGATGACCTGCTTGGTGTCGTCATAGCCGCTCTGCGGCGTGTCGCAGAGCGCGGTCGGCGCGTTGCGGTCCATCATCACCTTGCCCGCGACC
Source organism: Rhizobium sp. (assembly GCA_019739215.1). Lineage (GTDB taxonomy): Bacteria > Pseudomonadota > Alphaproteobacteria > Rhizobiales > Rhizobiaceae > Rhizobium_E. The sequence continues at coordinate 196,584 of JAHHDR010000035.1, read as the reverse complement.
ATGCGCATTTTGCGCCGCAGGCTTTCGGCAAAGAAGGCATCGGCCGAGGCCTTGTGGACCGAGCAATAGGCAACCGCGGTCGTCGTGCCGTAGCGCACAAGCTCGTCGAAGAATTTCCCCGCGATCCGTGCCGCATGGCCGGCATCGCCAAAGCGCTGCTCCTCCACGAACGTATAGGTATTGAGCCATTCCAGCAGATTGCCGGCATAGGAGCCGACCACCTGCATCTGCGGGAAATGGATATGCGGATCGATGAAGCCCGGCATGATCAGATGCGGCCGGTGATCCACCGTCTCGACACCTTCAGGTGCCCGCATCCGCACCATGGCATAGTCGCCGATATCGGCGATCTTGCCGTCTTCGATCAGCAGGCCGCCGTCCTCATGATAGGTGTAGCTGCCATCGTCCCCGAGATCTTCCGGCTGGCGCAGGAAGGACAGAAGGCGGCCACGGAGCAGACGGGTCATGGAATATCCTGGATCGGGTTGGATGAGATTGCGAACCGACAGCATAGCCGAGCGCATGGCGACGTCCAACATTTTGCATCGCAACCGGAAAGGAAATCCCACCGCCGTCGAAATCCGACCGGCCGCCTAGGCTCGGACAAGTCTCGACCGTTAGCCTTGCCCAGCCCAGATGCGCGCACGCGCCCCTTTCCGCGATCCCAAGGAGCAGGCCATTGAACGAGCTACCGAACCCGCGCCAGACCAGGACGCAGTCCGTCGTTTCGCGCCTGATCGAAGCCACGAAAGTCGAACCCGCCCGCGCGGTCGCGGATGAAATTTTTGCGGAAAAGGACGCGGCACTCAAGATGAGCCTGCTGTCGATGGCGGCGACAATCAATCCCTTCGCCGTGCCGCACCTGCCCTCGTCAGTCCAGGCCTCGTCGATCTTCACGGTCGACGCCTGGGGCAAGAGCCTCGCCATGGCGCGCATGGTCGCCGCCAACACGGTGTCAAAACGCATCCTCGTCGCCTCGGCGCCAAAGACCGGCTCGACCTTCATCGCCGGATCGCTGGAGCGGACCTACAGTCTCGCCCGCGTCAGCCTCACCCTGCTTTCGGCCCGCAGCTACGGCCATTATCAGTTCGGCGGCGGGCTGCGCGACCACGACGTCGACGAACTCGCACTGATCACCACCGCCTACGCCCAGAACGGCTATGTCGCCCATCACCACATGATCGGCTCGCCCTATCTCGGCAAGCAGTGCCAACTCTACGGCATCACGCCCGTTGTCACCAAGCGCAACCTGTTCGACACATTCGTCAGCTTCGATGACCACATCATGAAGCTGCGCGGCACCGGCGTCGACATTCCCTACCTGCATTTCGGCTTTCCCGACGCATGGTACGACATGGAATTCGAGGATCGTCTGGACTACCTGCTCGACTACCAGCTTCCCTGGTACTCCCGCTATTATGCGAGTTGGCGCCTGACGCAGCAGGAAGGCTACATCGACCCGCTGTGGATCGATTACGAGACCGATATCCTCGGACCGAAGCAGGCACTCGCCGAGAAACTCGTCGCAAGGCTCAAGGCCGACGAAGCCAGCATTCCGGCGCTGACCGCCGAACTCGGCAAGAGCGGCGTCGGCGACGACAAGTTCAACAAGGGCATCGCCGGCCGCGGCGCCAAGATCACCGGTCGCAACCGCCAGAAGATCGAGGACTTCGTCCACCGCTTCCGGATATCCTGCGACCTGACCGATCTGCTCGACGGCTGAGCCGCTACTTCGACACCGCGCTCTCGTACCAGGCCACCAGCAGCCTGCGCTCCTCCGGCGTCATCTCTGTGATGTTGCCGGGTGGCATGGCATGGCTGCGCGCCGCCTGCAGGTAGATCTCGCGCGCATGCATGGCCACCGCGTTGTCGCTGTCGAGCACCACGCCCTTGGGCGCCGAGAGGATGCCCTCCCACGCCGGCTCGGCGGCGTGGCACATCGAACAGCGCGTGGAAACCGTCTCGGCCGCCCTGGCGAAATGCTGGTCCTCCCGGAACCGCTCGAACACGGGCGCAAGCGAGACCTCGGTCTCGCCGGTCAGCACCTTGGGTGCGGTCGACAACCACATGATGCCGATGAACAGCAACACCGTCACCAGCCAGGTCCAGTGCGGCTCGCCCTTGCGGGCATGCACCGTATTGAACCAGTGGCGGATGGTGACGCCCATCAGGAAGACGAGTGCCGCGATGATCCAGTTGAACTGGGTCGCAAAGGCCATCGGATAGTGGTTCGACAGCATGAAGAAGATCACGGGCAGCGTGAGATAATTGTTGTGCAGCGAGCGCTGCTTGGCGATCTGGCCGTATTTCGGATCCGGCGTCCGCCCGGCGATCAGGTCGGCGACGACGATCTTCTGGTTGGGGATGATGATGAAGAACACATTGGCCGACATGATCGTGGCCGTGAAGGCACCGAGATGCAGGAAGGCGGCGCGGCCGGTGAAGACCTGCGTATAGCCCCACGCCATGACGACCAACGCGACATAGAGGATCGCCATCAGCCCCCAGGCGTTTCGGCCGAGCGGCGACTTGCAGAGCAGATCGTAGAACACCCACCCGACAGCGAGTGAGGCCATGGAGATCAGGATCGCCACCGGCGCCGAGACGTCGAGTACATGCCGGTCGATCAGGAACAGATCGGCGCCGCCGTAATAGACCACGGCCAGCATCGCGAAGCCCGAGAGCCAGGTGACATAGCTTTCCCATTTGAACCATGTCAGGTGCTCCGGCATGTTGGCCGGCGCCACGAGATATTTCTGGATATGGTAGAAGCCTCCGCCATGGACCTGCCATTCCTCGCCATAGGCGCCTTCGGGCAGGTCGGGCCGCTTCACCAGGCCAAGATCGAGTGCGATGAAGTAGAACGACGAGCCGATCCAGGCGATGGCGGTGATGACATGCAGCCAGCGGACGGCAAGGCTCAGCCACTCCCAGGCGATGGCATATTCATACATGGAGAACCCCCGCTCTTCTTTTCGCCTGACATGACCATATTTCGCGCTGCAGCGCAAAGGGGCCGTGAGGCTTATCAAGCGGTTTGACGTCCTGCGGTCAGGCGTCTTCGCGGAGTGCCAGGAGCGGTTCGAGAAACGGCAGATAAGGCCTGAGGCGATCCGAGTGCCCGCCATAGACCGGCCTCTTGACCTGCAGGCTGCTGAGTGTCGAGACCGGGCTGCCATTGGCGTGGAAGGCCATGCAGCGTGGGTCGAAATCGAGGCCCAGGAACGCGAGCAGCCACCGCGTCTCGCCCTCCTGGTCGGCGACGACATCGGCGAGATCGACATCGAGGATGCGGCCGGGCAGGACAGCGTGCCAATGCGCCATAAGCCCACGATACTGTCGATAGTAGTCGGCCAGGTCATCGAGATCATGGCTGTAGCGGTTGCCGCCGGACGCGAAGAAACTCGAATGGATCGAAAAGCAGGTCTCGACCGGTTCGCGACGGCAATGGACGAAGCGGGCCTCGGGCAGGATGGCAGCGATGATGCCGACCCACCGGAAATTGAGCGGCATCTTGTCGGTGAAACATGGCGACTGCCCCGCGACATGGCGTACGGCGGACAAGTAGAAGGCACGCATCTCGGCGCATGTCTCCGTCGAGAACGCACTGGCCGACAGCGAAAGGCCCGGCTGGCCAGGCGCGATGAGGAAGCGACGAACGAGGTCTGTCATGGCGACCGACTCGCCGCCGGCCGCGATATCAGGATGGCTCGCAAGGATCTGCTCCACCAGCGTCGTGCCGGCGCGCGGCATGCCGATGATGAAGATCGGGCCGGAAGTCTCGCTGCCGGCCGATGGAATTTCGTCAAAGTAAGCCGGGTCGAAGAACTCCGCCATCTGCTCGAAAACCACGCGCTCGACCGACGCATCGTAGGGGAATTTCTGCCGGCGAAGCCGATTGGCTTCGCCAAGTCGATCGAAGGCGCGCTCGTACTGGCCGGCCTTTGCGAGTGCATCGAACAGGGCAAATCCCAGGTCGATGCCGGCGTCGGGCGTCAGAACGCCCCGGTGGAGCAGCATCTCCATCTGCGCGATATGCGGATCGTCAGCCGCATAGCGCGAAAGCCGCGCGAGGTTGCGATGCGCGGCGGTGTCGGCTGGATCACAGGCAATCAACTGCCGGAAACCGGCTTCGGCATCGGTGGATTTTCCGAGCGAGAGATCAAGAAGCGCCAGGGCACGCAGGAAGGTCGCGTCATTTGGCGCAAGCCGCACGGACTCGGCAAGCTCGGATCGCGCGCGAACAGCATCGCCGCACTTGGCCAGGGCAAGGCCGAGATTGTGACGCACCTGCGGATTGCCAGGTGCAAGCTGCGCCGCCATGTCGAGCACCGAGATCGCCGCATCGACCTGGCCCGTGCCGAAAAGCAGCGTGCCGAGCTCGAAATATCCCTCCGCATTGGCCGGATCAAACTCCAGCGCGGCAATGTGGAGACGGACGGCCGTGAGCCTGTCGCCGCAGGCGGCAGCCGAACGCGCCTGCGCACGAAGCGCTGCGGGATCGCCATGAGCCGCGTCGGCCCGGGGCTGCTGGAGCGCGTCCGGTGTCCGCGTGTTAGCGCTGCGTGGGTTCACGGGCTTGCTTCCGATGGATCTTTCATCCAGCTTTGCCCGCGAACACTTGCTTCTGGCTTATGAGGCCGTGCTCAGGCCACTGGAGGACCAAGGATCGCCGTCAGCAGTTCCGCCGCGACCAGCGCTGCAATCACCTCGGGCCGCTTGTCGCGCACGCCATTGCCGCCGATCGGCAGGACGAGGCGGTCCATCAGCGACCGATCAACACCCTGTCGGGCCAGATGATGGGCAAAGACGCCGCGCTTGGTCTTCGAGCCGATCATGCCGACATAGGCGAGATCGCTGCGCTTGAGCGCCTCGGCGGCGATGAGGAAATCGAGCGCATGGTCATGGGTGAGGATGACGACACCACCGCCCGGACGGATCTCCGCGACAAGGCTCTCCGGCATGGCAACCAGCCGCGTCTCGATCTCGGGCGGCAGGCCGTCGAGCTCGTTCTCGCGCGTCTCGACCATGACGACGCGGAGCGGCAGTGGCGCCAGCGCGGCGGCCAGCGCGTGCCCGACATGGCCGGCGCCGAAGATGAAGACGTCGGGCTGCTGCCTCTGCTGCTCGGCATAGCGCGCGCGCACGGCCTCTATACCGGCCGGGTCCAACGTCGTCAGCCGCACATCGACCACGCCGCCGCAGCACTGTCCGCTGTCGGGGCCGAGCGTGAACGTGAGCATGCCGTCGGACTGCTGCCCGGCGAGAATGGCGCGCGCCCGGTCGATCGCCGCAAATTCGAGATTGCCGCCGCCGATCGTGCCCCAGAGGCCCTTGGACGAGACGATCATGAAGGTGCCGGCCTCACGCGGCGTGGAGCCCTTCGTGACCGTGATGTCGGCGAGGACGATTGGGACAGATCTGAGAAGAAAGTCGTCGAAAGTCATTGGAGATGGCCCTTCGAGCGGCGGGCGGCAGAAGGGGGTAAGGCCACGCCCATGAGAGTCTCCGGATTAAACACCCCGCATCCGCTCGACCGCCATCAGCACTCGCTCGGGCGTTGCCGGCGCGTCGAGGCGCGGGCAGACCTTGTAATCCGCCACCGAGGCCACCGCCATCGACAGCGCTTCCAGCACCGACACGCCGAGCATGAACGGCGGCTCGCCGACGGCCTTGGAGCGGCCGATGGTCATCTCCTTGTTGACAGACCATTCGGCGAGATTGACGTTGAATTCGCGCGGCCGGTCCGACGCCAGCGGGATCTTGTAGGTCGAGGGCGCGTGCGTCCTAAGCCGGCCCTTGCCGTCCCACCAGAGTTCCTCCGTAGTCAGCCAGCCCATGCCCTGGACATAGGCGCCTTCGACCTGGCCCTTGTCGATGGCCGGATTGAGCGACTTGCCGACATCGTGGAGAATATCGGCGCGGTCGACCATGTACTCGCCGGTCAGCGTGTCGATCGACACCTCGGAGACAGAGGCGCCATAAGCATAATACAGGAACGGCCGCCCCTGACCGCGCGCGCGGTCCCAATGGATCTTCGGCGTCTTGTAGAAGCCGGCGGCGGAGAGATGGACGCGGGCCATGTAGGCCTGCTTGATGAAATGGGCGAAGGGCACTTCCTCGTTGCCGATCCGCACCCGGTTGGGCAGGAAATGCACGTCGGCGACCGGCACCTGCCAGCGCTCTGCGGCGAAGGAGTAGAGCCGGTCCTTGATCTGGCGGGCGGCGTCATGGGCCGCCATGCCGTTGAGGTCGGTGCCGGAGGAAGCGGCGGTGGCCGAAGTGTTGGGCACCTTGCCCGTGGTCGTGGCAGTGATCTTCACCCGATCGATGTCGATCTGGAACTCGTCGGCCAGCACCTGGGCGACCTTGGTGTAAAGCCCCTGCCCCATCTCGGTGCCGCCATGGTTGAGATGCACCGAGCCGTCCTGGTAGATATGGACCAGCGCGCCGGCCTGGTTGAATGGCGTGAAGGTGAAGGAGATGCCGAACTTGACGGGCGTGAGCGCGATACCCTTGCGGATCACCCGCGAGGTGCGGTTGAAGTCGATGATCGCGCTTCGCCTCGCCTGATAGTCGGAACTCGCCTCGAGTTCCTCCACGACACGATGGATGACATTGTCCTCCACCTTCTGGTGGTAGGGTGTCAGGCACCGCTCGTCGCCCTCGGTCGCGTAGAAGTTCCGCTTGCGGATCTCCAGCGGATCGACGCCGACGGCATAGGCGATCTCCTCGATGATCCGCTCGGCCCCGACGAGACCCTGCGGACCGCCAAAGCCGCGAAACGCGGTGTTGGACACCGTGTTGGTCTTGATAGGCTCCGAGGTCAGCAACACGTCAGGATAATAATAGGCATTGTCGGCATGGAAGAGAGCGCGGTCGGTGACCGGCCCGGAAAGGTCCGACGAGAAGCCGCAGCGCGCGGCATAATTCGCCTTCACAGCAAGGATGTGGCCCGCGTCGTCGAAGCCGACGTCATATTCGGCGAGGAAGTCATGCCGCTTGCCGGTCATGACCATGTCCTCGTCCCGGTCGGGCCGGAATTTTACCGCGCGACCGAGCCGTTTGGCGGCGAGGGCGGCGAGGGCGGCGAACTGGTTGCCCTGCGTCTCCTTGCCGCCAAAGCCGCCACCCATGCGCCGGGTGTTGACGGTGACGGCATGGACCGGGATCTGCAGGATGTTGGCGACCATATGCTGGATTTCGCTCGGGTGCTGGGTCGAGGACCAGACCACGACCTCGTCGTCCTCGCCGGGAATGGCGAGCGCGATATGGCTTTCGAGATAGAAGTGCTCCTGCCCGCCGATGCGCATGGCCGCTTGCAGCCGGCGCGGCGCCGTCTCCAGCGCTGCCACCGCATCGCCACGCTTCAGTGTCAGCGGATCGGTGACGTTCCTGTAGCCCATGGCGCGGGCATCGAGGATGTCAGTGGCATGCGGCAGGTCGTGATAGCTGAATTTTGCCCGTGTCGCGGCGGCGCGGGCGATCTCGCGCGTCTCGGCCACGACGGCGAAGACCATCTGGCCGTGGAACTCGATGCGTCTTTCGGCCAGCAACGGTTTCGTCGCCGCGATGGTTGGGACCGATGTCGTTGTGGCCGGGGATGTCCTCGTGGGTCAGCACCAGCACCACGCCGGGCATGGCCTCGACCTCGGACAGGTCGAGCGAAAGAATATCGGCATGCGCCCGGTCGGAAAGTCCGGCGGCCATGTGCAGCCCACCCTCGGGCATCGGCATGTCGTCGATATAATCGGCCTCGCCGGTGACGTGCTTGTGCGCAGAGTCATGCCTGAGATCACGGTGCATCCCGCCGGAAATCTCTTCCTTGCGGATATCGATGTCGACCTTGTTCATCTCAGGCCTCCTGCCGCGAAGCGGACCAGTTCTGAACTCTCGCCCTGGCTGTCGAGGAAGAAGCGGAGGATGAGGTTTTTCGCCGCCATCATGCGGTAGTCCGCGGAAGCGCGCCAGTCGCTGAGCGGCTGGAAATCCTGTTCCAGGGCGTCCATGGCCGCCAGCACATTGGCCTCGGTCCAGGCCTTGCCGACGAGTGCGGCCTCTGCATCGGCGGCCCGCTTCGGGGTGCCCGCCATGCCCCCATAGGCAAGCCGGACTTCGCGCACCCGATCGCCGTCGAGCCTAAGAGAGAAGGCGCCAAGGACGGCGGTGATATCTTCGTCGCGGCGCTTGGAGATTTTGTAGACCGAGAAGCGACAGTCATCGGCGAGCACAGGCACCACGATGCTTTCGACGAACTCGTGTCGCTCGCGGTCCTGCCGGCCGTATTCGATGAAGTAGTCCTCGAGCACAACGTGACGATTGCCCTCGCGCGAGCGCAGTTCGACCTCGGCGCCGAGCGCGATCAGCGCCGGCGGCATGTCGCCGATCGGCGAACCATTGGCGATGTTGCCGCCGATCGTCCCCATGTTGCGCACCTGCTGGCCGCCGATCCGCGGGATCAGCCTGCCGAGCGCGGGATAGCGCTCCGCCAGGGCCTTCAGCCCGTGGCTATAGGTGACGCCCGCCCCGATCCGGATCGCTTCCGGCCCGGTGCTGATGCCCTGCAACGCCCTCAGGCCGTTGATGAAGACCACGGGATTGATCGGCCGCATCTGCTTGGTCACCCAGAGCCCGACATCGGTCGAGCCGGCGACGATCGTCGAATGCGGATTGGTGCCCATAATTTCGGCAAGGTCCGCGGTGGAGGACGGGACATAGAGCTCGTCCGCGCCGTCGACGATCCGGATCGGGCCGGAGAGAGCCAGTTCGGCAAGTTTCGCCTTGACCTGTTCGCGCGTCGCCTGGATCGGGTCGAAGACATCGGCCGGTCGGATGCGTGCCGCCATCTCGGCGGCCTTCACGATCGGCTCGTAGCCGGTGCATCGACAGAGATTGCCCTGAAGCGCCTCCTCGATGGCCTGCCGGCTCGGATTGGAGTTGGTGAGCCAGAGGCCGTAGAGCGACATGACGAAGCCAGGCGTGCAGAAGCCGCATTGCGAGCCGTGGCAATCGACCATGGCCTGCTGCACCGGGTGCAGCTTGCCGTCCCTGCCCTTGAGATGCTCGACCGTCACGATATGCGTGGCGTGAAGCGAACCCATGAAGCGGATGCAGGCATTGACGCTCTCATAGACCAGTTCGCCATCGACGAGCCGTCCGACAAGCACGGTGCACGCGCCGCAATCGCCCTCGGCGCAGCCCTCCTTGGTGCCCGTCAGGCGCTTCTCCAGCCGCAGCCAGTCGAGCAGCGTCTGCCTGGGCGGCACCTTGCCGAGCGCCACGTCTTCCCCGTTCAGGACGAACCCGATCTTGTCCCCGAATGTGATCGTCATCATGTTCCGCTTTGGTGGTCTTGTTGCAAGCAGCCTGTGCGCAGTTGCGAAAAATCGCAAGAGGCAAACTTTTACCTTCTGGTAAAAAGTGGCGCAGATGCCCGGGGAACGTGATGATGGCCTCATCCACACCCCTTGCCCATCCGGACAAGGGATGTGGATCAATGGGGCAGCGATCGACTGTGATCGGATCACACCACGAAATGCTGGTCCTTCAGCGAGCTTCCGAAGCCGGTGATGACGCTCGAGACATCGTTCCAATGCTTGAGCGACTTCATGCGGTCGAGCCAGGCCTTGACATTCGGGAACTTCGCAAGGTCGTAGCGGATCAGTTCTCCGGCCGAGACGAAGCCCGCGCCCATATAGTCGGCAATCGTGATCTCATCCCCGAGCAGGTACCTGTTGCCCTTGCCGAGATAGTGATCATTGAGCACCTGGAGCCAGAATGCCGCCTTGTCACGTCCCCACTCGACCACCACCTTCTGGCCCTCTTCGCTGGGACGCTTGTGATGCGGAAAGATCTGCGGATAAAGCATGTTGTAGGCCCAGTCGCGATAGAATCCGGTGTTGAACCAGTCCATCGCCTCGTTGACGCGGGCGCGCGCCTTGATATCCTTGGGATATTCCGGCATGTCGTATTTTTCGGCGAGATATTTCAGGATCGCCGAGCACTCGGTCATCCTCAGATCGCCATCCTCGAAGACCGGAACCTGGCGACTGGGATTGATCGTAACAAACGGCTCCTGGTGATGGGCGCCGGTCATGAGGTCGACCACCTCTTCCTCGACATCGAGGCCTTTTTCGGCGATGAGCAGGCGGATCGGCCGGCTGGTCTGCGAGACGGGGTGCATGTAGAGCTTCATCGTTTCCTCCATCGATTGGTCTTGATTTCAGGCTTTGGAATAGGGATCCTTCGGGCCGCGGTCTGCCGACAGGCTGCCGCGATTGCGCATCGTAAGCGCTTCGATCGCGTCGGCCAGATGGATCTCGGCGATGTTGTAATCGCCACGCGTCACGCGGATCTTGTGCGCTTCCAGCATCACGTCGCCATGGCTGTAGCCGAAGGGCGGCTCGAAGCGGTAGGAGGCCAGCTCGATCAGCAGGCCGAGCGGATCGTTGAAATAGATCGAGTCCATGAAGCCACGATCCTTCGGCCCGGAATGCTTGATTCCGCGCTCGTCGAGCCGCTCGACGGCCTGCCGGAACGTGGCCTGGGAGACCGCGAAGGCAAGGTGATGCACACAGCCGATGTCGGTGGGCGTTCGCGAGGGGTCGGGCTTGCGCGCGTCATCCGTGAAGATGGTGATCAGCCGGCCGTCGCCGGGATCGAAATAGAGATGGCTCTCGCTCGCCTTGTCGAGATTGGGCTGCTCGAAGACGAAGGGCATGCCGAGCACGCCCTCCCAGAAGTCGATCGAGGTCTGCCGGTCGGCACCGACAATGGTGATGTGATGCACGCCCTGCGTCTGCAGCTTTCTCATCTCTTCCTCCTCCTCGTGGTCCGCGAGTGCTCAGCCACTAGCCGGCATCCGTGGCTGCACTCCAGTCGACCAGCCTGGACTTGTAGTCGCTGCGGGGCAGCGTGCCCCACGGCACCAGCTCGACCTCGGTCCCGGCGACCAGCACGTCGCGGATGCGCTGCCGGATCCGGTCCGCAAGCGCCGCCGAGGCGGGCACCCCCTCGGCGAGTTCGACAACAACAGGCAAAGGCGGGGCCTGCTTTACGCCCCGTGCCGTCGGGCGAACGGAGACGACACCGCTGACCTCGGTGTGAAACTGGCTGACAACCTCGCGGATGGCACTTGGGAACACATTGACACCACGCACGATCAGCATGTCGTCGGTTCGACCGATACAGCGTACGCGCGGCGCGGTCCGGCCGCAAGCGCAGACGCCGACGCTGAGCCGCACATGGTCGCGACTGCGGAATCGCAGCAGCGGTGCGGCGCGATGCTGGAGGTGGGTATAGACCAGTTCGCCCTCGGCGCCGTCCTCGACCGGCAGCGACGCGCCCGTGTCGGGGTCGATCAATTCGAAATGCACGAAGCCGCGACCGGAAAAGTGCATGCCGGCCTGCGCCTCGCATTCGCCCCACAGCGAGACCGAGATATCGCCGATGCCCATTGCTTCGGTCACCTTGGCACCCCACGCGGCTTCAAGGCGGGCGCGGAGTGAGGGTTCGCCGCCGCCAGGCTCGCCGGCCACGAGGATGCTTCTGACGCTCGAGCCGGCAATGTCGATGCCGCGCGCTTCGGCCCATTCGGCCAGGTGCAGCGCATAAGACGGGGTGCATCCGAGGATCTCGGGCTTCAGCATTTGCACCGCCGCCATCAACCGCTCGGTATTGCCGGACCCGACTGGGATCTGGCAGAGGTCCAGCGCATTGAAGGCGTCGAGTGTCACGGCGGCGACGAAGGGCCCGGCATTGTAGGTCGACACCATCTTTTGGCCCTTCGCGACGCCGGAAGCGGCGTAGGAACGGCAGGAGGTCTCGATCCAGTTGCCAAGGTCAGCGCGGGTCAGCGGAATGTAGCTCGGGGTCCCCGTCGTGCCACTGGTCGAGTAAATGCGCACGATATCGCTCATCGGGGCGGCGAGGTGGGCCCCGATCGGTTGATCAGGCGTTCTGCTGGCGCGGAGTTCATCCTTCTCGGTCATCGGCAGGTTGCCGATATCGCCAAGACCGCCGGCGCTTGCGGCGTCGACGAAGCCCGCCTGCCCCAGCTTCCGCCGGTAGAATTCCGAATGGTCGAAGAGATAGCGGATCTGCGCGCGGTACGGCAGATCGTCGGCCGCCGCCTGCAGTTCCCATGGCAGTGTTTCGACCGCGCGATTGTGCATCAGTCCGCCGCTCCGGGCTCATAGCTGATCGCATGTTCGGCATGCGACGCCATCAGAAAGCCGATCGGCCTGTGCTGTTCCTCGGCGAGATGGGCGAGCAGGCTGCCGGTGCGGGCGAGTATCGGGATCGCCTTGATCATCGCGGGCGGAAACTCCAGATCGAGCAGCACGGCGGCAATCGCCATCGATACGTTCATCGGCAGCGGCTTGCCCCAGGCGGCGTGCACGGCGTTGACCGTTTCCCGCGCCAGCGCGACATAGTCGCCCGAGACACCGCGCTCGTCGGCCAGAGCCAGGATGCGTTCGGCGCGCGGGTCGACCGGCTTGTGCAGCGGGTGTCCGAAACCGGGAACCTTCTCGCCCCCGGCACGCATCTTGTCGACCCATGTGCGGACTGCCTCCGCCGGCGGTATCCCACCTTCCCGGACAAGCGCATTCACCCGCGTCAGGAACGTGCCGCAATATTCGGCTGTGCCGAGAACCACCGTGCCGCAACCCAATATGCCTGCGGCCACCGCCCCCTGAAGCGAGGACGGATCCGCGGCATAAGTCATCCGCGCTGCCTGGTTCGTCGGCACCAGGCCATGTTCGGCGATTGCCACAAGCAGGAGATCGAGGAAATAGGTCTGCGTCTGCGATGGTTCGCGCCCGGTCAGGAGAAGATGGAAATATTGGGTGAAGGACAGCCGCCCCATCAGCTCGGAGCAGAGGTCAGAACCACGAACGGTGATGCTCTCGGCATCCGCCGTGCTGATCGAGGTCGTGGCTCGTCCCGCCTTGCCGATTAGCATTGCATCTCTTCCCGCGTGAACCCTGTTATTGTAGGACAATATTGTCGACAGAACTGATGCTGTCAACATCGACGGTTTGAGGCTAGGTTTGGGACACGGAGTCGTTTGTTGGCAGAAGACATGGATTCGAGACGCGCATCTCATGGCAGCAAGGAAGATTCGGTCGCCGACTTCCTGATCGCAGCGATCATGAGCGGTCGCTTCGTGCCGGGCCAGCGGCTTGTCGAAACCGAACTGACGACCCAGTTGGGGGTCAGCCGCGGCCCGGTCCGGGAAGCATTTCGTCGCCTCTCCGCAGAGGGTCTGATCGAGATCGTGCCCAACCGTGGCGCCATGGTCCGGCGACTGGGGATGGACGAGGCGCTCGATCTCTTCGAAATCAGGACGGAACTCGAGGCTTTGGCGGCGCGGCGCGCAGCCGAGAACATGACCGATTCACGCATGCGCCAGACGTTCGACGCGGCGATCGCACCGATCTGGAGCGTGTCGCAGCGGCACTCCACTGCGGATTACCTGCAGGAGAACCATCGGTTCCACACGGCCATCATGGAAGCCTCGGGCAACCTGCAACTGGTGAAGTTGCACCAGCAGCTCCACCTGTCGCTGATCCTCGCCCAGATCAGTTCGTCGCTGTCGTCGCATGTGATCAGCGCCTCGCTTAACGAGCACCGGACGATCGCGATGGCCATCCGCGACCGCGACGCCGCCGCCGCAGACGCAGCGGTGCGCGAACATTTGCGGCGGGCGCAGGATTTCCTGCGGGTCATGCCGTCCGACCTCTTCCGCGGTGACGGCTGACCTTGAAATCGTCACGCCAGGCGACATGGACAGGCGCGATTATTTTCCTTTGACTTTCGTTTGAAGTTCAGATTGAAAATCGTTCACAGGAATCTGGAGGGGGAGTCCGATGACCGGCTATGTGCTTGCGATCGACCAGGGCACCACGTCGAGCCGCGCGATCGTGTTCGACAAGAACATGCAGTCGGTCGGATCCGGCCAGAAGGAGTTCACCCAGATCTTTCCGCAATCCGGATGGGTCGAGCATGACCCCGAGGAAATCTGGCAATCCGTCGTCACGGTCGTCAAGGCCGCGATCAGGAAGGCCGGCATCAAGGCCACCGACATCGCGGCGATCGGCATCACCAACCAGCGCGAAACCGTGGTCGTCTGGGATCGAAAGACCGGCAAGCCGATCCACAATGCGATCGTCTGGCAGGACCGCCGCACCGCGCGGCTCTGCGACGCGCTGAAGATCAAGGGTCTCGAGAAGAAATTCACCAGGAAGACGGGCCTGCTGCTCGATCCCTATTTCTCCGGTACCAAGCTCTCCTGGATGCTGTCCAAGATCAAGGGCGCCCGGGCAAGGGCGAATAGGGGAGAACTCTGTTTCGGCACGATCGACACCTTCCTTCTCTGGCGCCTGACGGGGGGCAAGAGCTTCCTCACCGACGCCACCAACGCCTCCCGCACCCTTGTCTACAACATCGGCGAGAACCGCTGGGACGAGGAACTGCTCGGCATCCTCGACATACCCGCCGCCATCCTGCCGGAGGTGCGCGACTGCGCCAGCGATTTCGGCGTCACGGAGAAATCGTTGTTCGGCGCCGAGATCCCGATTCTCGGCATCGCCGGCGACCAGCACGCGGCAACCATCGGCCAGGCGTGCTTCAAGCCCGGCATGCTGAAATCAACCTATGGCACCGGCTGTTTCGCTCTGCTCAACACCGGCGCCGACATGGTGCCGTCGAAGAACCGGCTGCTGACCACCATCGCCTACCGCCTGGACGGCCAGACCACCTATGCGCTGGAAGGCTCCATCTTCATCGCCGGCGCCGCGGTTCAGTGGCTGCGCGACGGCCTGCGCGTCATCAAGTCGGCGGCGGATTCGGCCGCGCTGGCGGAGAAGGCCGATCCAAGCCAGAATGTCTATCTCGTCCCGGCCTTCGTCGGCCTCGGCGCGCCCTGGTGGGATGCGGATGCGCGCGGCGCGATTTATGGCCTGACCCGCAATTCCGGGCCGGAGGAAATCACCAGGGCAGCGCTCGAAAGTGTCTGCTATCAGACCCGCGACCTGCTCGACGCCATGCACAAGGACTGGAAGAGCGAAGGCGAACGCGAAACCGTGTTGCGGGTCGACGGCGGCATGGTCGCGTCGGACTGGACCATGCAATGCCTCGCCGATATCCTCGATGCACCGGTCGACCGGCCGAAGGTGCTGGAGACCACGGCGCTCGGCGCCGCCTGGCTTGCCGGCTCCCGCGCGGGCGTCTGGCCGGATCAGAAGGGCTTTGCGAGGAAGTGGGCGTTGGAGAAGAAATTCGAGCCGCTGATGGACGACAAGACCCGCAATGCCAAGCTGAAGGGTTGGAAGGATGCGGTGAGGCGGACGCTGACGACCGGCTAGCGCACCTTGTAGACGGCTCGTTGGGGCGCTAGATCTGACTGTCCGCATTTCGAAAGGCCACCCATGCTCTACACCATCTTCTGCTACAACGAGGAAGACGTGATCCAGACCTGGTCGGCGGAGGAGGATGCCGCCACCATGGCACGGCTGCAGGCGGTCGAGACACGCCTCACCACGGACGGCAAGCTCGGACCGGTGGCACGCCTTCACCCGACCAGGACGGCAACGACGCTGCGCAAAAGCGCAAAGGAACAATTCGTCGTCGACGGCCCCTTTGCCGAGACGAGGGAGCAGTTGCTGGGCTTTTTCGTCGTCGAGGTCGACACGCAGGAAGAAGCAATCGCCATCGCGCGCGACCTCGCGGAGGCCAATCCCGGCACGGGCGCGTATGAAATCCGGCCGATGATGATCTACAGTCCAGACAAGCGCACGGCTTGAATTGTGAGCTGATTCTGGGCCCATAGAAATAGTCTATATATTTCAGATTCTTAGGATCAGTCTCGAAATTTCTGTGCCGATCCTGTCGGATGGCGCGAAGTCTTATCGTCGTGAGGGCATAGGCAACCTTCCGGAATGGAGACTTCAATGACCGACACCGCCGCCAGCCATGACCTCGTGCTAACACGCACCTTCGACGCGCCGGCCGCCAAGGTCTACCGATGCTGGACCGATGCCGAACTCCTCAAGCAGTGGTTCGCGCCGCGCCCATTCACGACACCCTTGGTCGAGATCGACGTTCGCCCCGGTGGCAGCAATCGCTTCGTCATGCGCAACGAAGCCGGCAACGACTACCCGAACCAGGGCGTCTATCTCGAAGTCGTGCCGAACCGGAAACTCGTCTTCACCGACGCCTTCACTTCGGCCTGGACGCCATCGGCAAAACCCTTCTTCGTCGGTGAACTCCATTTCGAGGAGGAGAACGGCAAGACGAAATACACGGCGATCGCCCGGCACTGGACGAAGGAGGACATGGAAGCCCACGAGAAGATGGGTTTCCATGAAGGCTGGGGACAATGCGCCGACCAGCTTGCCGAACTGCTCAAGACGATCTGACCGGTGCGGGAGGAAAACATGTCTGCAATCGACGTCAACGATGCGGCCTTCGCGCCCGGTAAGGCGGCCCGGATCACTGGCTTGGTGTTGAGCGGCCTTCTGATCACCTTTCTCACCTTTGACGGCGCGATCAAGCTGGTGCCGCTTCAGGTCGTGCTCGACACGAGCGCCCAGCTCGGATTGCCGGCGGACCCGGCATCCGCCCGCATCCTGGGCATCCTGACGCTGGGATGCACCCTGCTCTACGCGATCCCGCGCACGGCGATCCTTGGCGCGGTTCTGCTCACCGGCTATCTCGGCGGCGCGATTGCCACGCATTTCAGCGCCGGCAGTCCGCTGTTCACGCATATGATGTTCGGCGTTTATCTCGGACTGCTTGCCTGGGGCGGCTTGTGGCTGCGGGATGTCAGGGTGCGGGCGATGATACCGTTTCGCGCGTCGTCATAACGCGTCCGGCCTGGGACTTGAATCGAAGTCTCCGCCAATGTATAAACGTTTCTATATCGACGGAGGCCGCTTTCATGACGCTGTTGTCCAGCAGAGAGTTCAATCAGGACACGGGCAAGGCCAAGAGGCTGGCCGAAAAGGAGCCCGTATTCATCACCGACCGCGGTGCGGTTTCGCACGTGCTTCTATCAGTCAGTGAATATGAAAGACTGGCAAGTTCCGGCAAGAATATCGCGGACCTTTTATCCATGGACGATGACATCGATTTCGACCCACCCAGGATGGGTGATATCGAATTCAAACCCATGGAATTTGACTGATGTACATATTGGATACGAATGTCGTTTCCGAACTCCGCAAGAAGCAGTCCCGACGCGCGGATCCGAATGTGATCCGGTGGGCAGAGAGCGTCGTGCCTGCTCAGATCTATCTGTCGGTCGTGACGATATTCGAGATCGAGATTGGCATCCAGCGTCTCTCGCTTCGCGGCGACGAGGTCGACCGACTTCAGCGATGGCTGTCAGACCAGGTGTTGATTGCTTTCGCGGAACGGATCCTGCCAATCGACCAGCATATCGCAATGCTGTTTGCAACAACGATGGTTCCCACCACACGACCCTATCGCGACACACTAATCGCGGCGACAGCGCAGCATCACGGCTACACGGTCGTTACACGCAACACCCGGGACTTCGACGGCCTTCCAATCCGTTTGCTCAATCCCTGGGAAACCTAGCCTGCAAGCCTCATATCTGTCCCAGCCCCTGCTCGTCGCGAACGCAGTGTTCGTCCCGCCAAGGCTTTTCAAGTGTCTCGCGAATCTCCATGTAGCAGGCACGAGAAATCCCGGAGCCCGACATGGAACTTGGCCTTTACACCTTCGCCGACGTCAACCCCGAGGCCGCCGCCGGCGAACGCGGCCGCGATGCGGCAGAACGCGCAAGGCATCTTCTCGAGGAGATCGAACTGGCCGACCGGGTCGGGCTCGATGTGTTCGGACTTGGCGAGCACCATCGGCCCGATTACATGGCCTCGGCGCCGGCCATGCTGCTTGCGGCCGCCGCAGCGCGCACGAAGAACATCCGGCTGACCAGTGCCGTGACGGTGCTGAGCTCCGACGATCCGGTCCGCGTCTACCAGCAGTATGCGACGCTCGACCTGATCTCGGGCGGCCGGGCCGAGATCATGGCCGGTCGGGGCTCCTTCATCGAGAGCTTCCCGCTCTTCGGCTACAATCTCGACGACTACGACACGCTGTTTTCCGAGAAGCTCGAATTGCTGCTGGCCATTCGCGACAGCGAGACGGTGACATGGTCGGGTGAAACGCGCGCGCCGATCCAGGGCCGCGGCGTCTATCCGCGATCGCTTCAGGACAAGCTGCCGATCTGGATCGCCGTCGGCGGGACACCGCAGTCGGTGGCCCGCGCCGGCTATCTTGGCCTGCCGCTCGCTGTTGCCATCATCGGCGGAGAGCCTGCTCGCTTCGCGCCGCTGTTCGACCTCTATCGCGAGGCGGCGCGCAAGGGTGGCCACGATCCGGCGACGCTTCCGACCTCGATCAACGTCCACGGCTTCATCGCCGACACCGACCAGGCGGCCTTCGATCAGTTCTACGAGCCCTCGACGGCGGTCATGAACCGCATCGGCCGGGAGCGCGGCTGGGGGCCGTCAGGCCGTGCGCATTACGACGCCTCGACATCGCCACGCGGCGCGCTTTTCATCGGCGGTCCGGAGCGGGTTGCCGAGAAGATCGTGGCACACCAGCGCATCTTCAGGAACGACAGGTTCCTGCTGCAGATGGCGCTCGGGCTGATGCCGCATGACCAGTTGATGCGCGGTATCGAGCTCTACGGCACCAAGGTCAAGCCGATGGTGGAGCAGATGCTGGCGCACAGCCCGGTTGACGCTATCGCCAAATGATCCGATAGAGCGGATACGGAAAACCGGACAAGTGACATGGTCGTCTCCAATGACAGCGAACTCCAGGGCCTGAAGGAAATCGGGCGCATCTGCGCCGCGACGCTCAACGCGATGGCCGCGGCCATGGTGCCGGGCATGACGACCCGCGAGCTCGACGATATCGGACGCAAGCTGCTCGAGGACGCCGGTGCGCAATCGGCACCCGAGACCTGCTACAAGTTTCCAGGTGCGACCTGCATCAGCGTCAACGAGGAAGTGGCGCACGGCATTCCGGGCGACCGGGTGCTGCAGGCCGGTGACCTCGTCAATATCGACGTCTCCGCGGTCAAGGACGGCTATTTCAGCGACACCGGCGCGTCCTTCGTGCTGCCGCCCGGCAATGCCCGGGTCGAAAAACTCTGCCGTGACGGCCGCCGCGCGCTCTGGACCGGCCTGCAGCAAGTCAGGCCCGGCAGGCCCTATGCGAAGATCGGCGACGCCATCGGCGCCTTTGCTGCGAAGAACCGCTACACGCTGATCCAGAACCTCTCCAGTCACGGCGTCGGCCGCTCGCTGCATGAGGAACCGGCCGAACTTTCCACCTGGCCCGACGCCACCGAACGGCGGATCATCGAGGAGGGCCAGGTCTTCACCATCGAACCGTTCCTGTCGATGGGCGCACACTGGGCCGAAAGCAGCAAGGATCCCTGGACGCTGATCGCCGAACCCCGCGCCCTGACCGTCCAGTTCGAGCACACGATCGTCGCAACCCGCAACGGACCGCTGATCCTCACGCTCGCCGAGTAGGCAGGCCATTCCAATGCCTTACATTTTCGTCATGTTGGGCCCGCGCCATTGAAGCGCCAATCTTTCTGAAATACGGTCGCGCCGAATTCAATGCTTCGTGGCCTTCAGCCGCTGTTTCAGGAGATCAGGCGCCTTGTTCAGGTCGTTCTTTCCCAATCCCAAGCTGTTCTTCCTGTCCGCAATTCTCTGGACCGTCATTTGCGGCATCATCTGGTTCAGCATCCTCGGCGACTGGCAGGGAGCGCTGAATTTCTTCGGCAACTTCGTCTCCAGTCAGCCGGGACCGGACGGAAGGGCACCGTTCCTCACTCCAGAGCGCCTCTACATCTACAGCTTTTTGATTGGCTGCGGCATCCTCTTCTCCCTGTTCTGGACGTTCTATTCGGATCAGCGCTGGCGCGCCTGGTCGGTCTGGGGTTCCACGCTGATCGTGCTGTCCTACTATTTCAACGTCCAGATCGACGTTTACCTGAACAACTGGTACGGCAGCTTCTTCGACATGCTGCAGGCCGCGCTGACCAAGTCGCGCGTCGTGTCCCAGTGGGAATACTATTCCTCGCTCTTCTCTGTGACCGGCATCCTGGTCGTCAACATCATCTTTCTCGTGCTGCTGTCGTTCTTCACCGCGCATTACGTTTTCCGCTGGCGCCAGGCGATGAACGACTACTATATCGATCACTGGAAGAAGGTTCGGAAGATCGAAGGCGCGTCACAGCGCGTGCAGGACGACACGATGCGCTTCGCGCGCGGCCTGCAGGGTCTCGGCGTCAGCTTCATCAGTTCAATGATGACGCTCATCGCCTTCCTTCCGCTTCTCTGGACGCTGTCCAAACAGGTTACCAATATTCCGATCATCGGCAATATCGACGGCTCGCTCATTTTCGTCGCGTTGATCTCCGCGAGCTTCGGCACCATCCTGCTCGCGCTGGTCGGCATCAGGCTTCCGGGCCTCGAATTCCGCAACCAGCGCGTCGAGGCCGCCTACCGCAAGGAACTGGTCTATGGCGAGGATCACGACGACCGCGCCGAACCGCTGACGCTGGCGGAACTGTTCTCCGCTGTCCGCAAGAACTATTTCCGCCTCTACTTCAACTACATGTATTTCAACGTGGCGAAATTCGCCTACCTCCAGGGCGCGACGTTCGTACCCTATTTCGCGCTCGGCCCGACCGTCGTCGCCGGCACGATCACTTTCGGCGTGTTCCAGCAGATCAACCAGGCCTTCTCGCAGGTCGACAGTTCATTCCGCTTCCTCGCATCGTCGTGGAACGACATTGTCGAGATGACCTCGATCTACAAGCGCCTGCGTGCCTTCGAGGACGCAATCGAAGGTCAGGAACTGTCGTCGATGGAAAAGGCCTATGTCGACAGTTCGACCACGGAGATCGCGCAGTCCGAACTCTGAAGACGGGTGACGCCTAGAAGGCCGATCCGTCGGCCCTCCCCTTCGTCATGGCGATCGCCTGCCCGTAATTGACGCACGCGACGTCGGGCTTGCCGCACGTCTCGCTGAGGAACGTGTCGAGCGCGTTCCAATAAGCGCCGCCGTTCATCTCCACGAAGTGAAAGCCGAACTGCAACGGCACGCGGCCGCCGTCATACTGGCGCCTGAAGGCATCGCGGAAGGCCGCAAGTGTGCGCGCCGCGAAGAGGTCGGCGCGCGCGGGCGAGTTCAAGCCGCCCGAATGGCGGATGAAGAGATTGTAGTCCATGCCGATCACAAGCCTGCCCTCCGGGCCCTCGGGGATCCGCGGCAGGGCGAAGCGTAGCAGGCCGCCATCGTCCTCCATCCTGGCCGGCCCCTTCGAGACCAGGCTGGCATCATAGGAAAAGCCCTTCGCCTTCAGTGCCGCGACGAGACCGGACCCGGTCGAGAGATAGGGCGCGCGAAAACCCTTGATGTCGTTCTTGACGAATTCCCGCCAGCCCGCAGGTTCGAGCGCGGCATAGTCATTGTTCTTCCAGGCGTAGAGCAGGGCCTTGTCGAAATCGCGGAACTCCTGTTTCCACTCGGCCTTCGTCCAGTCCTTGCCGTCGAAATGGCCGCAGGCATGCGATGCCATCTCGTGCCCCTCGAGACGAGCCTGCCAGATGTGGCCCAGCCGTGCCTGGATTTCCGGCACGCTCTGCGCCCAGCCGGTTGCCGAACTGCCCGCCTTCTGGTGCGGCGCCTTGTAGGCATGCCGGTCCGCCGGATTGACCAGATAGGTGCAGGAGAGGAAATAGGTGAAATGCGCGCCGGTCTTTCTGGCAAGCTTGCGCGAGCGGTCCCAGAGCCGGTTGTCATGCGCGCCGTCGAAGGAGATGATGACAAGTTGCTTGGGCTTGGTTTCCCCGGCGAATACGGTAGCTGGAATTGCGAGCAGGGCGATGGAGGCGGCAAGGGGCAGGCGCATGAACATTCCGGGATGGTTGGCGACAGCCATCCATCCCCCGGGAATGCGGATATTTCGTGATGTCCGTCAAATCCTTCCGCAGAAGGCATCGAGCCCGCCGAGGCGCAGGACATGGCCCTCCAGGGAGGGATTGAAGCCGGGAAACGCCACCGCCTTCAGGCCCTTGAGTTTTTCCGGCACCGTGAATTCAGCCGGCTCGCGGGTCAGATTGAAGACGAACAGGACTGTGTCCGCGCCCTTCGTCCGGGTGAAGGCCAGCAGATCCTGGTTGGTTGCGACGAAATCGATATCGCCGTCGACCAGCACGTCATGCGCCTTGCGGAAGGCCAGAACCTGCCGGTAGTGCGACAGCACCGAACCGGATTCACTGTTCTGATGGTCGACCGACAGCAGCAGATGCGCGGAAGGCACCGGCAGCCAGGGCTTGACCATAGAGAAGCCGGCGAAGGGCTGCCCCGCTTCCCAGACCATCGGTGTCCGGCATCCATCGCGCCCCTTGAACGCCGGCCAGAAGCGGATGCCATAGGGGTCGCGCAGATCCTCGAAGGCCAGATCGGCCTCAGCAAGGCCCAGTTCCTCGCCCTGATAGAGGCAGATCGAGCCGCGCAGCATGGCCAGCACGCTCAGCGCCAGCTTGGCGACGCGCGCGGGGTCATCGCCCTCCTGGGTGAAGCGACTGACATGGCGCATGACATCGTGGTTGGAGAAAGCCCAGCAGATCCAGCCGTCCTTGATGCTCTTTTCGACGGCATCGACACAGCCACGGATATGCGCAGCCGTGAAATTCGGGGACAGCAGGTCGAACGTGTAGCACATGTTGAGCTTGTCGCCGCCATTGGTATAGGCGGCAACGGTTGCCAGCGAACGATACCCGTCCCCAACCTCGCCCACGGTGGCGCGCGCATCATACTTGTCGAGCAAAGCCCTGAAGCGCTTCAGGAACGCGACATTCTCCGGCTGCGTCTTGTCATGCAGATGGTGCTGGAAGCTGTAGGGATTGGTTTCGGGCGCATCGGCTGTCCCGCCCGCATGCGCGGCTTCCATCGGCGGATTGTCCCTGAGCTTCCTGTCGTGGAAATAGAAGTTGACCGTGTCGAGCCGGAAGCCGTCGACCCCCCGGTCGAGCCAGAACTTTACCGTGTCGAGCAACGCATCCTGCACGGCCTCGCAGTGAAAGTTGAGATCCGGCTGCGAGGTGAGGAAGTTGTGCATGTAATATTGCCGACGCACGCCGTCCCATTCCCACGCAGGCCCGCCGAAAATCGAGAGCCAGTTGTTGGGTGCCGTGCCGTCGGGCTTCGGATCTGCCCAGACATACCAGTCCGCCCTTGGGTTATCGCGGCTGGTCCGGCTTTCCTTGAACCACGGATGCTGGTCGGACGTGTGGGAGATCACCTGGTCGATCATCACCTTGAGGCCGAGGCCATGGGCCTTGTCCACGAGCGTGTCGAAATCGGCCAGCGTCCCGAAGATCGGGTCGACATCGCAATAGTCGGACACGTCGTAGCCCATGTCCGCCATCGGCGACTTGAAGAAGGGCGACAGCCAGATCGCGTCGACGCCGAGCGATGCGGCATGCTCGATGCGCCGCGTGATGCCCGGAAGGTCTCCGCTGCCGTCGCCGGTGGAATCCTGGAACGATCGTGGGTAGATCTGATAGATAACCGCACCCCGCCACCAGTTGCTGTCTTTTCGTGCGGCGGTCTTCTTAGCGGTCATGCCCGATCTCCATTCATGTTCCTCCCCTTTACCGGCTGTGCGTGATTCCGTAAACGGGTCACCCCACCCACGCGTTCCGGAGCCTCCATGCCGACTTTCCTTTCCATCGGTGAATGCATGATCGAACTGGCCAGCCTCGGCGGCGACACGATGCGCAAGGGATTTGCCGGCGACACGTTCAACACCGCCTGGTATGCACAGCTTTACCGGCCCAAAGGCTGGACGGTCGACTACTTCACGGCTCTCGGCGACGACCGCGCCTCCGACGAAATGCTGGACTTCATGGCAGGCGTCGGTATCGGCACGAGCCATGTCAAGCGCCTGCCGGGCAAGGCGCCGGGCCTCTACATGATCCACCTCGACAAGGGCGAGCGCAGCTTCAGCTACTGGCGAAGCGTCTCGGCCGCGCGCCATCTCGCCGATGATCGAGAGGCCCTCGCGACCGCGATCGCAGCGGCCGATATCGTCTACTTCTCAGGCATCACGCTGGCGATCCTGCCGCCGGAGGGGCGGAAAAAAACTGGTCGAACTGGCCCGGTCGGCGCGCCAGGCGGGAAAGACGGTGGCCTTCGATCCCAATATCCGCCCCCGCCTCTGGCCGGAAAGGGACGAGATGCTGGCGGCGATTTCTCAGGCCGCGGGAGCCGCCTCGATCGTGCTTCCCGGCTTCGACGATGAAGCCGCCCATTTCGGCGACCGGTCGATCGACGACACGATCGCGCGGTATCGAACGCTCGGCGCGGGCGACGTCGTGGTCAAGGACGGCGAGCGCGGCGCCACGCTCGCGATCGGCGAGGACCGTTTGCACGTGCCGGTGCATCCGGCCGAAGCGGTGGTCGACACCACGTCGGCGGGCGACAGCTTCAACGGCGGCTACCTGATCCGCCTCGCCGCGGGCGACCCACCCGAGGCAGCGGCGCGCTTCGCCTCCCGGCTGGCCGCCGCTGTGATCGGCCATCCCGGCGCCCTGATCGACCGCGAGACGCTGGGGCTCTGAGGACCGTCATACCCCTGTAACACAATCATCGCAAAAGCCTGCGCGACGGAAGGGCGCCGCGACTCGACGCCCAGGCATGAGGCGAGCCTCGGCATGGCGAAGATCACGATCGTGACAGATGCCTGGCATCCCCAGGTCAACGGCGTCGTAAGATCGCTCGAAAACACGATCGAGGAGATGCGTCGGCTCGGCCACGAGATCATGCTGGTCACCCCGGATCGCTTCCGCAACGTACCCCTGCCCTCCTATCCCGAAATCAGGATTGCCCTGACGCGCTATTCGACGGTCAAGCGCGAGATCGACCGCTTCCAGCCCTCCTTCGTGCATATCGCTACGGAAGGCCCGCTTGGCTTCTACGCGCGGCGCTGGTGCCTGTCGCGAAAGATGCCCTTCTCCACCAGCTACCACACCCGGTTTCCCGAATATGTATCGGCGCGGCTGCCGCTGCCCGAAAGCCTGCTCTACGGGCTTGTCCGGTGGTTCCACAATGCCGGCAATGTCTGCATGGTCGCCACCCAGAGCCTGGAACAGGAGCTTTCCGCCCGCGGCTTCCGCAACCTCATGCGCTGGACACGCGGCATCGACCCGGTGGCCTATGCGCCCAGACCGCTGGAAGACAAGCCCTTCGGCCTGACGCGTCCGGTCTTCATGCAGGTCGGGCGCGTGGCGGTGGAAAAGAACATACCCGCCTTCCTGGATCTCGACCTGCCGGGCTCCAAGATCGTCATCGGCGATGGTCCGGATCGCGAGAAGCTGGAGCGCAAGCATCCGGACGTGCTGTTCACCGGCTCAAAATTCGGCCGGGAACTGGCCGAGGCCTATGCACAGGCCGATGTCTTCGTGTTTCCCTCGAAGACGGACACATTCGGCAACGTGATCCTCGAAGCGCTGGCCTCCGGCGTGCCGGTGGCCGCCTATCCGGTGACGGGCCCCGCCGACATCCTTGGCGGGCATCCCGAGGCAGGGGCGCTGGACGAAGACCTCCGCACCGCCTGCCTGCGTGCACTTGAGGCATCGAGAACCGGCGCGCGTGCGCTGGCCGAGCGCTTCACCTGGGAGGCGGCGACGCGAGAGTTCCTGCGCAATGTCATGCAGGCAAACGGCATCGTTGTCAGCGACGACAGACAGCTATCTGCTCAACCCGGCATCACCAGCGCCTGATCGAGATCCGCCATCAGGTCTTCCGCAGCCTCCAGTCCCACCGAGAGACGGAAGATGCCATCGCCGGCAAAGGCTCGGTAATCCTCAAGCTGGCGACCCTCGAGGTGAAAGGTGGAGTCCATCATCTCTTGAGTGTCCAGGTAGACCACGATCGAGCGCTGGTGGCCGAGCGAGAAGGCATAGTGCACCACCTTCAGCCTGCCGGCCATCCGGCGCGCGGCGTCCTGCATGTCGCCCTTGAGCCGGAAGGCGATCATGCCGCCCGGCAGCGTCATCTGCGCTTCGACGAGGTCGCGCTGGGGATGGCTGGAAAGCCCGGGATAGATGACCCGGTCGACTGCCTCGTGCCCTTCCAGAAAGGTCGAAAGCTTCATCGCCGTGTCGGAAATCATCCGCATCCGGGCATGCAACGTGTCGATGCCGCGCATGATGAGCCAGGCATTCTGCGCCGAGAGTGTCGCCCCGAGATAGACGCCGGCGCGCGACCGGACCTTCGCGACAAGCTCCTTGCTGCCGCAGACGGCGCCACCGAGCGCGTCGCCATGACCGTTGATGAACTTGGTCAGCGAGTGAATGACGAGGTCGGCACCAAGGCGGGCCGGTTGGGAGCCAGCCGGCGTCGCGAAAGTCGAATCGACGGAGACGAGGGCTCCGCGCCGGTGCGCCAGGGCGGCGACAGCAGCGATATCGGTGAGCCGGACGATGGGGTTGCAGGGACTTTCGAGATGGACGAGCCGCGTGTTCGGGCGGATGGCCGCCTCGACATCCTCGATCCGCGCCATGTTGACCGCCGTCACCTCGATCCCGTAATCGGGGAGGATGCGCCGCGCCAGTTCGGCCGCGCCGGCATAACAGACATCGGACACGACGAGATGATCGCCGGCCTTGAGGAAGGTGAAGAAGACGCCGGCGATCGCCGCCAGGCCCGTCGCCGACGCAAGCGCCTCTTCGGTCCCCTCAAGCGCGGCCATTCTCTTCTCGAGCTGGCGCACCGTCGGGTTGGTCCAGCGGGCATAGAGAAACGGAAGATCGGCAAGGTCCGCGACCCCGTCCGCCGAAAACGCGCCCTCGCCCGGTATGAGCACGTTGTTGACCGATGTGGAAATGTTCGGGGCGATGGCGCCGGTGACCGGGTCCGCTTCGAGCCCGGCATGCACGCAGAGGGTTTCCGGCCTGAGCGCGCCAGGCCGGACAGCCGAGGGGTCTCCGGTGTTGTCCATCACGCGCGTCCCGCCGTCCTCAGTGCTTCTTCTTCGCCTTGCCCTCGAACGGATTGACCGTTCCGCGATAGGATATCCGGATCGGCACGCCGACAAGGCCGAAATCGTCGCGGAGCCCGTTGATCAGGTAGCGGGTGTAGCTCTCGGGCAGCGCATCCGGCCGCGAGGTCGAGATGATGAACCCCGGCGGACGGGACTTGATCTGCGTAATATATTTAAGCTTCAACCGGCGGCCGGAGACGGCCGGTGGCGGATGGCTCTGGGTCTGGAACTCAAGCCAGCGGTTCAGCTTGGAGGTGGAGATGCGCTTGTTCCACACCTTGTCGGTCTCGACGACGGCCTGCATCAGCCTGTCGAGCCCGTCGCCCGTCTGGCCGGACACGGTGACCGCGCGGATGCCGCGGACCTGCGGCAGCAGACGTTCCGTTTTCTCTCGGAGGTCGGCGAGAACCTTCTGCCGATCCTCGATCAGGTCCCACTTGTTGAAGGCGAGCACGGCGGCGCGACCCTCCCGCGCGACGAAATCGACGATATGGAGATCCTGTTTTTCAAAGGGAATGGTCGCGTCGAACACGATGATGACGGTCTCGGCGAACCGTACGGCGCGCAACGCGTCCGCGACCGAAAGCTTTTCCAGCTTTTCCACCACCCGCGCACGCCGGCGCATACCGGCCGTGTCGAACATCTTGATCGTGCGACCCCGCCAATCCCATTCCACCGAAATCGAATCGCGCGTGATCCCGGCCTCGGGGCCGGTCAGAAGCCGGTCCTCTCCGAGGAAGCGGTTGATCAGCGTCGACTTGCCGGCATTGGGCCGTCCCACCACCGCGATACGCAGTGGCTTGGTCTCGTCATAGACGGGCTCATAGTCCTCGTCCTCGAAATCCACGTCGCCCTGCCGCAGGTCGATATCGGTCTCGGCGACATCGTCCTCGCCGAAGGCCTTGTCCTCGCCGATCGCCTCGACGATCGCATCGCGCAGGTCGATCATGCCCTGGCCGTGCTCCGCCGAGATCGGGCAGGGTTCCCCCAGCCCGAGGGAATAGGCATCGTAGAAACCGGCGTCGGAGCCCCGCGCTTCGGATTTGTTGGCAACCAGCACCACCGGCTTGCCGCGCCGTCGCAGCATCTCGGCCAGCGTGCTGTCGAGCGGCGTGAGCCCCATCTTGGCATCGACGATGAACAGAGACAGGTCCGCTTCATCGATTGCGGCTTCGGTCTGGGCGCGCATGCGGCCCTGCAGCGAATCCTCGTCCGCTTCCTCGAGGCCGGCGGTGTCGATGATGCGGAACCTGAGGTCGACCAGCCGGGCCTCGCCCGGCCTGCGGTCGCGCGTCACACCCGGCAGGTCATCGACCAGTGCCAGCTTTTTGCCGACCAGGCGGTTGAAGAGCGTTGACTTGCCGACATTCGGCCGCCCCACGATCGCAACTGTAAAACTCATGTCGCTCTCCAGGCTGCCTGACGGATCAGGTGAGCTTCCCGCTCGCCGTGATGAGCGCGAGGACCATCTGCGCCCGTGTCCGCGCGCCGGCCGGCGCGTCGTTGTCGTCGATGATCATCTGCATCCACTCCCTCGCCTTGGCAAAATTGCCTGCCTTGTAGGCGGAGAGGCCCAGCGTCTCGCGGGCGCTGTGGCGAACGGGAGACGACGCGGTCGCCAGTTCGGCGATCTGGGCCGAGACGTCATCATAGCTCGATGCGTCGACCATCAGCCATGCGGCGCGAAGCTTGGCGACATTGCGCAATGCCTTCGGCACGCCGCCATCCTGGCCGATGGCCAGGAAGTCGGCGATCGCCGCCTTGGCATCGCCCTTTTCCGCCTTGAGCGTTGCAAGCCGCATCCGCGCGAGAACCGGATAGGAACCGAATCCGTCCTTCGCCAATTGCTCGAACTGCTTGGCGGCTTCGTCCGTCTGCTTGTCGTTTGCCGCCTTGATTGCGGTCAGGAACCGGTCGCCGGAAGCCGACGATTCGCGCGCCTGCCACCATTCGAAAACCCCTGCACCCGCAACTCCGACGACGATCAGGACCGCCACTCCGATGATCACGGGGCGGAAGCGCCTCCAGGCCGACTGGAGCTGCTCAGAACGCAGTTCCTCATTGACCTCGCGGATGAATGTATCGTCGTTGTTGTTCATGACCATGGCATTGTCCGGGAAAGCGGCCTGTCTCGTAAAAAGGCGCTTCTAACCTATTTTCCCGGTAAAGTAAGGGGGGCGCCCGAGAATCTGCGGATCGACTACCGGCTGGCCGCGCCCGGCTGGAGCAGCGCCTCGGTCCCGGTCCAGTGCCGGATCTTTTCCTCGAGCCGCTCCGGACTGATGGGTTTGGTGATATAGTCGTCCATGCCCGCTGCCAGGCACATGTCGCGGTCGCCATCCAGGGCGTGGGCGGTGACGCCGACGATCGGCACGCGCTCGCCGGTCTCCGCCTCCAGCCGACGGATCTCGGACGTCGCCTGCAATCCGTTCATGACGGGCATGGAAATGTCCATCATGATGATCGCGGGTCGCGCCTTCTGCCAGGCCTCGACAGCCTCGGCGCCGTTGGCGACGATCCGGTAGTCCAGACCCGCCGCATCGAGGATCTGGCTGAAGACGATGCGATTGACCTCGTTGTCCTCGGCCACCAGCACCTCGCCCACCATCGGCGCGATCGGTGGAGGCGGCTCCGCCTTCGGCATCTGCGTCAGGGTTGCAGCGTGACGCGACGAAACCGGCCTGCGCTGGCGCGGCTGCCTGCGGCACGGGCATGGAGGCGACGGGGCGGCGCGGCGCAGATCGCGATCCTGTACTGACCCTGGTTCCGCGGATCACGTCGATCACCGTGTCGCGCAGGATCGCCGAGCGAGCCGGCTTCATGAGATGGGCCTGAACCTTGAGATCGGCGAGGTTTTCTTCGGTATCGACGATATCGACCGAGGTAAGGAAGACGATCGCCGTGACATCATTGGCGGGTTCGGCACGAATTCTGCGGGCGACTTCGGCGCCGTTCAGGCCCGGCATCTGGCTGTCGAGGATGACGAGATCGAGCGCGAGGCCATGGCTGCGCGCGGCGTCAATGATCGCGAGACCGGTATCGCCGTCTGGCGCCGCCACGCCCTCGAATCCCCATTCATTGACCTGCTCGAGCAGGATCGTCCGGTTGACCGCGTTGTCGTCGATGACAAGGATGCGCGCGCCTTCAACATTGACGGGAAGCGGCTTGCGCCGGCTGCTGGTCGACGACACCTGCAGCGGCAGGCTGACAGTGAAGACCGAACCCGCACCTTCCGCGCTCTTGACCGAAATCGTCCCGCCCTGGAGCCTGACCAGGCGCTGGGAAATCGCAAGGCCGAGGCCGGTTCCCTCGTGACGGCGGGTCGATGAACTGTCGACCTGCGAGAACTGGTCGAAGATTGTCTCGAGCTTGTCGGCGGGAATACCGATGCCGGTGTCCTCGATGATGACGTCCAGGATGACCGTTCCGTCGTCGCAGGGGCAGCCGACAAGCGTCGTGACCACATGGCCGGACTCGGTGAACTTTACCGCGTTGCCCAGGAGGTTGGTGACGACCTGGCGGAACCGGCCAGCGTCGCCATTGACCATGGCGGGCACGTCGGCGGTCCGCCGGATGATCAGTTCGAGATCCTTCTCGGCCGCGCGCGAGGCCAGCAGTGTCGCGACATCCTCCACAGCCTCGAGCGGATCGAAGGGCGTGAGCTTGAGCTGCATCTGTCCGGCATCGAGCCGGGAAAAGTCGAGAATGTCGTTGATGATGTTGAGCAGCGCCGACCCCGATTTCATGATGATTTCGGTGAATGTCTTCTGGCGCGTGTCGAGCAGGGATTTCGAGAGCAGTTCCGCCATGCCGAGAATGCCGTTCATCGGCGTGCGGATTTCGTGGCTCATGTTGGCGAGGAACTCCGACTTCGCCCGGTCAGCGGCTTCTGCTTTCGAGATCAGTCGCTTGAGTTCCTCCTCACGCTGCACGACCTTGGTTTCGTCGCTGCAGATGATCACGGTCTGGCCATTGTCCTTGGCCCGCATCTCCAGGTGTATCCAGCGGCCACCGGCAAGCGGGAAGTCGTAGGAGAGGTCCTTGCGGCTTTCGATCGCCTCCCGGAACCGGTCGAGGCCCTCCATGGCATTGGCCTGATCGAAGCCGTCCTGCTGCGCGAGCGTGGCGAGGTAGGACGCCTCCCATGTCTGGCCCGGCTCCAGGGTTTCGGGGGGAATATCGAGAAGCTGCGCCAGGCTGCGGTTTGTCAGCACGATCTCGTGGCCCTCGAGCACCATCAGGCCCTCGGGCATCGTGTCAGTCGCGCTCAGCACCAGCCGATAGGCCCGGTCGGCTTCTT
This sequence comes from Rhizobium sp., assembly GCA_019739215.1. Taxonomy (GTDB): domain Bacteria; phylum Pseudomonadota; class Alphaproteobacteria; order Rhizobiales; family Rhizobiaceae; genus Rhizobium_E. The sequence continues at coordinate 165,175 of JAHHDR010000035.1, read as the reverse complement.
CGTGCGCCTTGATGATCTCGCGATCGCGCCGACGCAACTCGGTGAGGTCGACATAGCAAAGCAGATACTTCCCGCCCGTCAGTTGCCGTCCCGAATAGAGAATAACGTTTCCGTTCTCAAAGGCACTTTCGCGATAGTGCGCCCCGCCGCGAATTTCCGCGACGCGCCTCTGGTAATAGTCTTCGACGCTGTCGCCGGCCGGTTGCTGGCCAGACTCGAACATGTTGACCACCAGATCGCGGAACGGTCGTCCGACGACATCCCCTGTCCATGCCTCGCGGCTCGGACCCCAGATCTTTTTCCTGTAGGCCTCATTCATCATCACGATATCGAGATTGTCGTCCAGAACGAGCAGGCCGACATCGATCGATGACACGATGTCCGCCAGATCATGGGCGATGGATTCGGCACGTGCATTCGCCTCCTGCAATTGCGTCTCACGCTGCCGCATCGGCGTGACATCGACAATCGTGCCAAGCACGTAAGGGCGGCCATTCTGGCTGACGATGCGCCCGGTCCTGACGATCGTGGAGACCACGCGGCCATTGGCTACCGTCAGATCCTCTTCATGCTCGATCTCCCTGCCGGTCAGCAGCGTCTCGCGATTCATGTCTCGCGCGGCGACACCGTCCGGCCCAAAGATTGCGATCTCGTCGAGACCGATGATGTCTTCCTGATTGCGACCCAGCAGATCCGCATAGGCCTGGTTGGCGAAGTTCAGCCGCTGGTCCGGACCACGGACGAAGGCAGCCACCGGCAGGCGGTTGAGCAATTCGCGAAACAGACCGACCTCTTCGATATGCTGCCTGAGCAGCACCTCTTTCTCCTTCATCTCCGTCACGTCGACGCGAAGACCGAGAAAGGTGCCATCCGCGAGCCGGCGATTGATGCACTGCAGCCACTTGCCGTCGGACAACGGCATCAGGTCGACGCTGTGCGGCAACTGCTGGAGGGACACCCGCTCGGCAATCCAGGACTCGCGCGTTGCCGCATTGAGTTCCGGATCGTTCGGCTTGGTGCCGATATTGTCGTCGGCGATGCGGCGCAGGACATCTTCCAGGCTCATGCCCAGGCTGAGCGGTCCAATCAGGGGAGAATAAAGCTCCTCGAGCCTTCGGTTGAAGTAGATCAGACGGTTGCTCTGGTCATAGACGCAGACGCCGGCGACCATGTTGTCGATGATATATTCTGCCAGGTCCCCCGACAGCGCGCCGCCACGCATGCCCGGCCTCGGAGCCGCCTCGACACGTTGCCTGCCGGGCAATTCCCCCATTTGCCGGGTGGACGCCTGCGGATTGAAGACACCGTAGACGAAACTCTGGGCGTCGGCGAGGGTGAACCGTTCGAGTTCGATGGCAAACCGGCCGCCTCCGAACGGATCGGAATGGGTGGCGCGCTGGTCTTCCCCGAAGACCAGGCAGGCGCGTTCCTTGTCCTCGATGTCGAGAAGCGCCTCAAGCTCGACATATTCCCCGCGGCCGGTGCCGATCAGGTCCGATGGGTCGGTGTTGAAAAGCCGCGCATAGGCGTCGTTGACAGCGACATAGACCAGTTCACTGTTCTTGATATAGGCAGGCCGATCCAAATCGGCGATTCGGTCGCAGATCTTGTCCAGCAATGGATCGCGATAATAGATCAACTGATGTCCCGAACCTTCCGCTTTCCGACCGCATGAGAATTAACATCGACGGCTTGAAGATTTCGTTAACCATGACATCCTCAACATTGGCCGAAGCTTGCTGCCGCGCTCAGAACAGAATGTTTGCGATCTGCGTCATCGAATTCGACAAAACTGTCGCTTTGGCAGATGCGCTGACGCGCCTGATTTGCTACGATTATGTCTATACAAATCAGCAGGTGGGCAGCATATGAGCGTCGAGGGAACCCAGGCCGCGATCATTCACGAGGAAACGGCCGGCGAAGCCGGTCGACGCAGGCGCACCGGAGGCCGCGGCGCCGAGCGGGTACGCAAGGGAACCGGCCCCTCCTACCTCAACCTGAAGAACGACAGGCAGAAGACCGAACTGCTTTCCGAGGACCAGATCGAGGCGATCCACAATGCCTCGCTGACCGTGCTCGAGGAAGTCGGCGTGGACGTCATGCTGCCGGAAGCGCGCGACAGGATGAAGGCGGCCGGCGCCGCGGTGACTCCCGGCAGCGAGCGCGTCCGCTTCGACCGCAGCCTGATCATGGAGATGATCGCGACCGTGCCCAGGCAGTTCACGCTGCATGCGCGCAACCCGCTGCGCAACGTCGAGATGGGCGGCAACAATCTCGTCTTTGCCCAGGTCGCCTCCGCGCCGTTCGTATCCGACCTCCATGGCGGACGGCGGACCGGCAACCAGAAGGACTATCGCGACCTCCTGCGCCTCGCCCAGTCCTATGACATCATCCACGCCACGGGCGGCTACCCGGTCGAGCCGGTCGATATCCATGCGTCGGTCCGCCATCTCGATTGCATCTCCGACCTCATCAAGCTCACCGACAAGCCGTTCCACGCCTATTCGCTCGGCCAGCAGCGCAACACCGACGCGATCGAGATGGCGCGTATCGGCCGCGGCATTTCGATGGAGCAGATGGAGCGCGAATGCTCGCTCTTCACCATCATCAATTCATCCTCGCCGCTGCGCCTCGACGGCCCGATGCTCCAGGGCATCATCGAAATGTCGGCGAAGAACCAGGCGGTGATCCTGACCCCGTTCACGCTGGCCGGCGCCATGGCACCGGTAACGATCGCGGGCGCGCTCGTCCAGCAGAATGCCGAGGCACTCTGCGGCATTGCCTTTACCCAGATGGTACGCAAGGGCGCGCCGGCCGGCTATGGCGGCTTCACCTCCAATGTCGACATGAAAACGGGCGCTCCCGCCTTCGGTACGCCGGAATACATGAAGGCAGTGATCGCAGGCGGCCAGCTCGCCCGCAGATACGGCTTCCCCTACCGCACATCGAGCACCAATGCCGCCAACACGGTCGATGCACAGGCAGCCTATGAATCGGTCTTCTCGCTCTGGGGGGTGATCGAGGGCGGCGGCAATTTCGTCATGCATTCGGCCGGCTGGACCGAGGGTGGCCTGACGGCATCCTTCGAGAAGTTCATCCTCGATGTCGACCTGTTGCAGATGGTCGCCGAGTTCCTGCGTCCGCTCGACGTGTCGGAGGATGCGCTGGCGCTCGACGCGATCCGCGACGTCGGCCCCGGCGGCCACTTCTTCGGCACCGCCCACACGCTGGCCCGTTACGAGACGGCCTTCTATTCGCCGCTGATTTCGGACTGGCGCAACAACGAGACCTGGGTCGAAGCTGGCAGCCCCACCGCCTTCGAGCGCGCCAACCGGATCTACAAGGAGACGCTGGCCAACTACCAGCAGCCACCGATCGACCCGGCGGTCGAGGAAGAACTCGACGCCTTCGTGGCCAAGCGCAAGGAAGAAGGCGGCGTGCCGACGGACTTCTGATCGCCTGGTGAAAATCGCCACAACGAGGCGCTCACCGGCTCGCTGTGGCATCACGTCAGCTTGATGACACCAGCCGCCGTGGGCCGAAAGCCGCATTTGCGGTAAAGCCCTCCAAGATCGTGCTCGAAGTCGACATGGAGCCATTCCGCTCCACGGTTTCGCGCGAGCTCGATCGCGTGATCCACCAACTGTGTTGCAATTCCCTGCCGGCGCATGACGGGCGTCACGCACGTATCCAGCAGGAACGCGTGAATGCCGCCGTCCCAGGCGATATTGATGAACCCGACAAGCTGGCCGCCGGCAAAGGCCCCGATGTGCCCCAGGCTCCTCGACAGGATGGCCGAAAAATCCCGATCCGCGCGCGAATTCCAGGCCACCTCCCACAGCCCGTTCAGCACATCGTTGGACGGAAACGGATCGACGCGCAGCGTGACGTTTGCAGTCTTCAAGTTCCTGTTCCGCATCGATTTGCGACGGCGTCAGCGACATAATGCCAGCCTCGCTGTAGGCAATGCGCAATCGTCCGTCAATCGCAGTCTATTCCTGACAAAATCTGGCACCATATTGCACTACGATCATTGTCACACGATGAGGAGGTGACATGAAGCTCACGGGAAGTTGTCAGTGCGGTGCCACGAAGTTCGAGGTTGCCGCAGCACCATCGAGCGTCACGCGTTGCACATGCTCCATCTGCTCTAAGCTGGGCGCTCTCTGGGCTTACTATCGTCCGGAGGACTTCAAGCTGCAGGAGCAGCCGAGCTGTGAAACGACCTATCGCTGGAGCACCAAGTCGGTTGCCTTCAAGTTCTGCTCTGCTTGCGGCTGCAGCACCTATAATGAAACCTTCGACTGGTCTACAGGAGAAGCAGGCGCACCCATGATCTCCGTCAATGCGCGTCTGTTCGACGATTTCGATGTCGACTCCGTGGCCGTCGATGTCATCGATGGCAAGAACGAATGGTAGTGCATATCGCATATGTGAAACTAACAACTTGACTTTTCGGCCCGAATGAACGACATGACGCTCAGCTTTCCCCTCCAGGGCGCCGCGTGAGCTGCCCGGACGAACTGTTTCGTGCTAAGAGGCATAAGCGCGGTAAAGACTGGTCCGATCACATCGAGGCCATATGCGCCGGGAAGCATTTCCGAAAAAACTATCAAGTTCCCAAATCACGCGGGGTTCTTGGGCCAGACGAACCGGCAAGGCAATGTCGCCCCGCCGGGTGAGCCGTTTGGCACCCCGAAAGGCATATACAAATTGACCAGCTTTGAAACGCTCGGCCTCTCGCAATATCTCATGAACACGCTCTCGGCCAGCGGCTTTGAGACCCCCACCCCGATCCAGGAGCTCGCCATTCCGCATCTCCTCGAAGGCCGCGACCTGATCGGCCTCGCCCAGACCGGCACCGGCAAGACTTTCGGCTTCGGCCTTCCCATTATCCACCGCCTGATCAAGGAAGGCGTCCGCGCCGAGCCGAAAGCCGCACGCGCCCTGATCCTTGCGCCAACCCGCGAACTGGTCAATCAGATCGCCGAAAGCCTGAAGGTTTTCACCAAGAAGTCGCCGCTCAAGATCACCACCGTGGTCGGTGGCGCCTCGCTCAACAAGCAGGCGCAGATCCTGGAAAAGGGCATCGACATCCTGGTCGCGACGCCTGGCCGCTTGCTCGACCTGTGCAACCGCCGCGCCCTGACGCTGACCGCGACGCGCTACCTCGTGCTCGACGAAGCCGACCAGATGCTCGACCTCGGCTTCATCCACGATCTCAAGAAGATCGTGAACATGGTGCCGAAGCGTCGCCAGACCATGCTGTTCTCGGCAACCATGCCGCAGGCGATCGCCGACCTCGGCGCCAACTATCTCAACGATCCGGTCGAGGTCTCCGTGACGCCGCCCGGCAAGACGGCTGACAAGGTCGCCCAGCAGGTGCATTTCGTCGAGGGCCGCGACCACAAGACCGTGCTGCTCAAGGAATCGCTTCGCCGGGAAACCGACGCGCTGTCGCTGGTCTTCGCCAAGACCAAGCATGGCGCCGAGAAACTGATGAAGCATCTCGACCATTCCGGCTTCTCCACGGCCTCGATCCACGGCAACAAGAGCCAGGGCCAGCGCGACCGGGCGCTCAAGGCGTTCCGTGACGGCGACATCCGCATTCTCGTGGCGACCGACGTCGCCGCCCGCGGCATCGACGTGCCCGGCGTTACCCACGTCTACAATTACGACCTGCCGCATGTGCCGGAGTCCTATGTCCACCGCATCGGCCGCACCGCCCGCGCCGGCCGCGAGGGCATCGCGATTGCCTATTGCGGCCCCGAGGACGTCAAGCTGCTCTATGACATCGAGAAACTGATCGGAACCGAGATCACCGTCGCCAGCGGCGAGCGTCCCGACTGGCAGGGCAAGAAGAAGGTCGCCGCTGGCGGCGCCAGTCATCGCGGTCGCCGGCCGACCGGACACGAGGCGCCGCAGGCGCGTCGCGAGGTTTCGGCCGAGGCAGGCTCTTCCGAGCCAGTCGTCAAGGACAGCCGAAATGAACGCCGCGACGACCGTCGCCCCCGGCGCGATCGCGAGGAGCGTGGCGCCCGCCCCGCATCGTCGTTCTCCGAGGTCGAGGAACTGAATGGCGGCGAATTCCGGCCGGTTCGCGGCGAAGCACGCCGCGACGGCAATCGCGAGCGCTTCCCAGGCGACTCCAGGAACGAGCGCGGCGAGCGCCAGCCCCGCGGCGAGGCACGCGGCGACGACCGCCGTGCAGCACGCCCGGACGGCGCCAAGCGCCAGGGCCAGAAGCCGGCCGCAAAGCCGGCCCAGAACCGTCACGCCCCGGCTCGCCTCGCTGGCTTCGCCGGCGAAGGCAATATCGCTGCCACGGGCGGCGAACGCGCCCCGGCCCCCGACAATCGCGGCCCCCGCAAGCCGGGCGGCAACAAGAAGCGCTGGCATGGCGGCAACCGTTCCGACAACCGCGGTGGCCAGGGTGGCGAGCGCCGCGCCCAGTCCGGCAATCGCAACGGCTGACCTGCTGCAGCAGGCCGCAATCACAACCGAATAGAAATGCCGCCGGTCCAACCGGCGGCATTTCTGCGTTCGGCGCAGCCGGTCTGCCGAAACTGGGTGCCAGGGCGCTACCTGCGCAACGGAACCCCCGAACCACTTGTAATGTTGCGGCTTCCACACGACCTTTGTCGGTGATCATCGCTCGGGCTCCGCATGTTTGAATTGTTTTCCGCCTACTGGCCGCATGTCCTGGCCGCCCTGTCGGTCATCACCGGCACGGTCGCCATTGCTCATGTAGCGATGACCAAGCACGACGTCCGCTCCGCCGCCGGTTGGGTCGGCGTGATCCTGCTCTCGCCTTTGCTCGGCGCGTTCATCTACCTGATTGCCGGCGTCAATCGCATCCGCCACACCGCCCTCGCGAGCCGCCGCACGGCCCGCCGCGCTCTGTGGCAGGAATTCTATGGCCCGGCCGTGCCACGCGAGGCGGTGGCGGAGTGCTTCTCCAGGCAGTTCGTCCCGATGAAGCAGGTCGGCGATACCGTGACCCGCTTTCCCCTGACCGCCGGCAATTCGGTGCGGATACTCGAGGATGGCGACACCGCCTATGGCGCCATAGCCGAAGCGATCGCGGCGGCGCGCCACAGCATCATCCTCGAGACCTACATTTTCGACCACGACCGGGTCGGCGTGAGGATCGCCGATCTTCTGGTCGCGGCACACGAGCGCGGCGTGGCGGTGCGCGTGCTCATCGATTCCGTCGGCGCACGCTATTCCGTGCCCAGCATCGTCCACTACCTCCGCCGGCGGGGCGTCAGGACCGCAACCTTCAACGGCAAGGTCATCACTGGCCTGCGCCTGCCCTATGCCAATCTCCGCACACACCGGAAGATCATCGTGATCGACGATGAAATTGCCTTCGCCGGCGGGATGAACATCCGAGAAGGATTTTCGCGGGAGTTCCGCGGGGACGACCATGCCCGTGACACGCATTTCCGCATCACCGGGCCGGTGGTGGCCGATCTCTTCGCCGTGGCCGCGGAGGACTGGCATTTTGCGTCGGGAGAGAAACTCGCAGCCACGCACCATCCACCCCCGACGGTCAGCCCCACCCAGCCGATCTTCGCCCGTGTCGTCTCCTCCGGCCCGGACGGCAGCATCGAGACCAATCACAAGATGCTGACCGGTGCGTTCTCAGTGGCGCAGCATTCGATTCGCATCATGTCACCCTATTTCCTGCCTGACCGCGAATTGATCAGCGCACTCGTCACCGCTGCACGGCGCGGCGTCGAGATCGACATTCTCGTGCCGTCGGAGAACAACCTGACGCTCGTCGACCGTGCCATGACCGCCCAGTTCGACCAGTTGCTGAAGCACGGCTGCCGGATCTGGCGCGTCCGGGGGCGCTTCGATCATTCCAAGCTTCTCACCATCGATGGCGAGTGGTCCTATGTCGGGTCGTCCAATCTCGATCCCCGATCCCTGCGATTGAACTTCGAGGTCGATCTCGAAGTGCTCGACGCGGGCTTCGCCGCCGAGATCGATAAACGCTTCGCCGCCGCGCTTGCCAGCGCGCACCGCGTGACGCTCCAGGAACTGCGACGCCGCCCCTTCCTTCTGCGCCTGGCCGAGAAAATCCTCTGGCTTGGATCGCCCTATCTATGATCTCATGCGTTGAAGAGACTGGACGAAAAAAGACGGACACTGGCCTGCCGACATGATCCTATCCGCCATACGAGCCATTCGAAGCCGTGGAAAGCAGATGCCGCGCATTGCCGTGGCAAGACCCGACGGGCTCGTTATCGCTTCGTACAATATCCACAAATGCGTCGGCACCGACGGCAAGCGCGATCCCGACAGGATCGTGGACGTGATCGGCGAAATCGAGCCGGATATCATTGCGCTTCAGGAAGTGGACACACGCTTCGGCGAGCGCAAGGGCCTTCTTCATCTCGAACGTCTGGAGCGCGAGCACGGGCTCGTTCCCGTCCCCCTGTCCAAGCCGTCGGCGGCGCACGGTTGGCACGGCAATATCGTGCTCTACCGCAAGGGCCTGGTAAGCCATGTCCACGAAATCAGCCTGCCCGGCCTGGAACCGCGCGGCGCGCTGGTGACTGAGCTTGATTTCGAGGACGACAAGGGCGTGCGGATCATCGCGGCACATTTCGGCCTTCTGCGCCGCTCGCGCGAGCAGCAGGCCCGGGCCATCGTCGAGCATCTCCGCCGCAATCGCGAACGGCCGACGCTGGTCCTCGGCGACCTCAACGAATGGCGGATCGGTGCGAAATCGGCGCTGCGCGGCTTCTCGCCCGCCTTCGGCGCCCTGCCCCCCTCGGCCCCGAGCTTTCCCTCGCGACTGCCGTTTCTCGCGCTCGACCGGATCATTTCCAACCGCCCGGGGCTGATCGGCGACGTCGTGGCCCATGAGACGCCATTGTCGCGCATCGCGTCCGACCACCTGCCGGTGATGACCACCCTGGCCTATGACGCTGTCTGAGGTTTGCGGCCGGCAAGCCAGACGCCGATGACGACGATGACCGTGCCGGCGATCATCGTCGGCGCCAGCGGTTCGCCCAGAAAGATAAAGGACTCGATCGCCACGGCCGGTGGCATGAGATAGATCAGCGATGCCGCACGCGACACCTGTCCGCGCCCGATCATGTAGAGAAGCAGCGCAACTCCCGCCATGGACAGGACAAGCACGGACCAGCCCAGCGCGAGCGCAAGTTCCAGGCCGAAATCGAAACGCGCTGGCTCGCCGAAGATCGCCAGCGGCAGCACGATAAGCAGCGCACCGGCATATTGCCACACGGCATTGGTGCGCATGTCGCCCGAGGTCACGAACCGTTTCTGGTAGAGCGTACCCAGCACCGCGCCGCTCATCGCGGCGATGTTGATGGCGACCGGAACGGCCCGATCGATGAACAGGTCACCCGACAAGCCCTCGAACGTCGGCAGGAGGGCGACGATGATCCCCGCAAAGCCGAGCACGAGGCCGACGACCTGGAGCCGCGACAGCCGCTCGCCCACCATCCATGGCGCGATCGACGCTGTCATCAGCGGCTGCAACGCGGCAATCACGCCGGAGATCGAGGCGGGAACGCCGTGGAAGATCGCCCACCACACCCCGCCGAGATAGAGCCCGTGCAGCAAGGCGCCCGAGACGATGGCGTGCCCGATGGCACGCGGCCGCCTTTCCCATGGTGCACGCATGACCAAGGCCAGCAGGATGAAGCAGGCGGCGGCGCAGGCGAAGCGAACGGAGAGGAAGGCCTCGGCAGTGGAATGCCGTGCCGCATAGACAGGGACGATCCAGCCGGACGACCACAGCAGAACGAACAGGGCTGGCGCGAAGCGCTCGAGGGACAAATGCGGTACTCCGGCAGATCGGGCGGCAAGGCGCGCCGGAGACCTACTTCACCGGACCGCGCCGGTCAAAGCCAAATGCCGCAGAACTCGCAGATGCCGTCATATGCCGAGGAAAGGTTGCACCATACGTCCGAGCAACCCCTTGATCCGCATCGGGCCTTCGATCGCCGCCAGACATATGCACTCTCCATCCGCATCGACGATCGGGGTGTGATCGGTATCCTCGTCCTCGCTGATCAGGTCGCCGGCGCCATATCGCCCGAGTTCATCATGAAAGGCACCCTTGAGGACCAGCGTCGTCTCCTCCCCCGAGTGACTGTGCTCCGGCATGGCGCGGCCCGCGGGCACGCGCAGCAGGATGAGGTTGTGGTCGGGGTCCTCAGGAATATCGACGCGCGCAAAGCGCATGCCGGGCCCGAGCCACTTCCATGGGCCAATGGCGCGTCGCGCAAGCGGTGCCGGAATAGGCACGCCCATGTCGAGCGCCTCATGGCCGCGGACCGGCGGCAGGATTTCCGGCCTCGGCGGCGCGTCCAGCATCGCCACCGTCCGCTCGAAAAGCCCGGCCGACAGGGCTGCCATCGGCTCGGCGTCGAGCAGGGCTCCACCCACGCTTTCGTACCCTGCCACGAGCCGCCGGCTCGAAGGCGACATGGCCAGATGGCTCGCCACCACCAGGGCCGGCGCCGGACGCAGTTGGCCGGCCGCGTAGCGCAGCAGCAGCTCTTCACTGGTCTGGTTCACAAAGTTCATAGTCCGTCTTCCATCGTCTTGCGGAGTCGCATCAGCGCAAGCCTCACGCGGGATTTGACCGTGCCGAGCGGAATGCCCAGCGTCTTGGCGATCTCCGCCTGCGGATCTTCGCCGTAGAACGTCATCCGGATCACCGCCGCTTGTTCGGCCGGCAGCCGCGTGAGCGCGTCGCGCACCCGGCTCTCGTTTTCGCCGGCGATCATGCGCGTTTCGGCGGACGGGTCCGGATCGGTGTCGTCGAATGTCGTCAGCGCCTGCCAGTTGGCGGCCCGGCCGTCGCGACGTCGCCTGTCGATCCCCAAGTTGCGGGCAATCGTGTAAATCCAGGTTGATACGCCTGCCTTTGCCGGGTCGAAGCTGCCTGCCTTGCGCCAGATGTTGAGCATCGTCTCCTGGACGAGGTCCTCGCATTCTATGTCGCTGTAGCCCTGCCGGCCAAGGAAGGACTTGAGCCGGGGCGCGAAGAACCGGAACAGCGCCGCGAACGCCTGCCGGTCGCTGTCGGTCGCGATGCGCCCCACCAGCCTGGCAAGGTCGTCGGGCGAAGGCATGGTCGCACGATCACCCGCAAGCGTCATGTGGGGCGCCTTGGAGGTCTTCGCGTCGCGGCGTCCGCCGGACTGGTTGTTGCTCTTCGCATTCATGCCCTCGTCTACGCCCGGCCCTGTGACCGGGATCACCCGCACCCGACAGAAATTCGGCTCGAGGATGAGGATTGATAGCGCAGCCGCACACAGCTTGCCAGTATCGCCTTAGCGCTCCCCACAAACCTCCGCCAGCATGCGCTTCAATTCGGATCTGTAGAGCGTCGAGTCTGACCCTGCGGAAACATCGAGTGCAGCACGCTCGAAGGCGGCAGACAGCAACCGCCCCTGCACGATCATCCGTGCGTCCGGTGACCGCCCCAGCGCGGCGCTCAGGCCCACAATGATCGTGCCGCCCGAAGTTTCGCCGTCGATGATGTCCATCACCTCCCGTCCCAGCACGGCAGGACCGTCGATCAGCAGCAGCCGGGTTCGGCCCGTCACGGTCATGGCATCGAGGTAGGCATCGGTACCGGTATCGAGTGCCTGGCCGGCATCGGTGCAATCCTGCGTCGCCCGCTGGATCTCGCCGGCGACATGCTCCGACTCCGAAACGATGACGGCACGAAACAACGCCGCCTTGTCGGTGAAGTGATGATAGAGAGCGCCACGAGTGACACCCGCAGCCGCCACGATCTCCGGCGTCGACGTCTCGGCATACCCCTTTTCCACGAAAAGCAGCCGGCCGGCCACGATCAGCGCATCGCGCATGGCCTGGCTTCGATCGGCATTGCTTCGCCGTTCATTCACTACTTGCATACATGCAGCCTGTATGTTAATGACGATTTACATGCAGATTGTATGTAAATGACATCAAGGAGACAAGCCATGAAAGTTACCGGCTACTACCCCGTCCTTCTCGTCGACGACGTCGAGGCCACCGCGGCCTTCTACCAGGCCCATTTCAACTTCAAGCCGCTTTTCAGCAGCGACTGGTACGTGCATCTCCAGCAGATCGATCGCCCCAACATCAATCTCGCCTTCGTCTCGCGCACCCATGAAACTGTGCCGGAGCAACAGCGTCAGGCGGCGGGCGGTCTTCTCATCAGCTTCGAGGTCGAGGACCCCGACGAGATCCATGATCGTCTCCGCGCGGCCGGCGTGACCATCCTGCGCACACTGCGCGACGAGGACTTCGGCCAGCGCCACTTCATCGCCGCGGATCCCAACGGTGTCATGATCGACGTGATCAAGCCGATCCCGCCGTCGGCCGAATACGCGGCACAATATGCACCGGAAGCGCTGCCGGTGTGAATGACAGAGGAATCTCGTTCAAACGACACGCGGATGGCGCGCGGCCAAGCGCCCATCCGCACCTCCCAGGCCGAGAACTCAGAGGATGAAATCGGTCGCGTCCAGAGCGATCTTGCCGCCCAGCAATATGCCGAGATCCGCCTTACCATCGCCGTCGACGTCTCCCAGAACAAGCGTGCCACCCTTTATCAGCTTCGATACGAGCAGGCCCGCCTCGCCGCCGAGAGTGCCTCCCGCTACAAAAGTGAAGGCGTCTTCCTCGAGAGTGGAAGCTATCGCGTCGATCGCGGACACATCGATCACGTCCTCGCCCTGGGCAAAGTCGGCGATTGTATCCCGGCCCTTAGGCTTGATCCGGGACTCTGCAATATCCTGAAACAGATAGATATCGCTGCCCGCATCGCCGAAGAGCAGGTCCGCGCCCAGACCGCCAAGCAACGTATCGTTGCCATCCGCTCCCCTGAGCACGTCATTGCCTGCGCCGCCGTCGAGATAGTCGTCATCACCCCCGCCATATAGCTTGTCGCTCTTTCCGAATCCGTAGAGCTTGTCCAGTCCGCCCAGACCAACGAGGATATCGCGTCCTTCCGAACCTTCGAGGAGGTCATCGCCGTCCGTGGCACCGTTGGCGTCTAGGTCAAGCGTCTCTGTCTTGATCGATCCGACTGTGACAACCTTGTTGCCGTCCTTGACTTCGGAAACCTTCACACCGCCCTTTTCGATGTCACCGAGACCGAGGCCAAACTTGGCGATCAGACCGTCCTCCCCGGCGCTGTCGATGTTGAACTTCTTCGGGGCGGACTTCGCGCCGACGAAAGTGTCGATGTCACCACCCTCGGTGCTGGAACCGAACATGACGATCTTATCGGTGTCGGTCAGTGGCGCACTGAATTCGACCGTGGAATCCTGCTGGACCGTTCCGAGATCGGAAACGCTGATGATCACGCCCTCGTCGTTCACCACCGCGAGCACCCCATTGTAAAGCGCGGACTTGGAGTTGAAGTCGAAGGAGAAAAACTTGAGAATGGAAGAAAGGGTGCCGTCCTCAACGACGATCTTGCTTGCGTCCTTCAGTCCAAGATTGCGGACAAGTTCGTTGTAGCTGTCCTGAACGCCGCCGACCGTCGTCACTTTCTTGCTTATGATCTCGGCGAGCAGACTTTCTCCGCCGATAAGGGTCCTGCCCGCATCCGCAATCGGATACATGAGCTGGGCGATGTCGGCGACGTGGCGCAACCCGAGGAGATGTCCCATTTCATGGGCAATCACTTGCGTGATCAGTCCAAGATTCGAGCCCAGGTTCCCCGACAGGACAACAGCATCGTCGTCATTATGGGCGTTTCCGTAGTCGATGCGCTCCGCGCGTCCACCGAGAGTCGCACTCCCGTTGAACCAGTCCGGAAGATCGGTATGGTTTCCGCCGACCAGCACCGTGGAGAACTCCTCCACAGTCGGCAGGACATCGACGAATTCGATCAAGAAATCACCGAACAGCGTATTGAGGCCGCTGATCACCGAGTCCTTGTCGACCTCGGAAAGTCCCGATCCAGGCAGGGTGATCTCGCGGTCGATCAGGAACGATTCCCAGTCGATGCTGCCGCCGTCGAAATTGACATAGACCACCTGCGGCTCAAGGAACTCGAAATTCTTCAAGAACGCCGCGCTGTCATAGATGCCGTCGCCAACGTCGCCAATGCTGATCGTGACCGTGATCTGCGACTGGCCCTGCGGGACGGACGTGACAATCCTGAGGGGCGGCGTCTGGCCATCGAACATCGTTCCCGCCGGCACGAGACTATCGGAAAAGAAATCGTTGTTGACGCTGATGGAATTCCCGTTGGTGTCGAGAGCAATCTCGACACCATTAAGCTTCACCGAAAGAAAATCGTTGTATTGGCTGCCGACATATTCCGGGTATTCCTCCGAGAGGAAGGTAAAATCGAACGAGAAGCTTGCCGCATTCGTGGGAACCGCGATCTGAAAGGTGAGGGTCACCGTATCATCTGCCGTCCCATACGCACCAAGATCCTCGCCCTGGCTACCCGCCGTATTGGCGTCGTCGATATCGTCGACATAGCCCGAAGACACAACAAGATAAGGAGAGAACAAGCCTCCGGAAAACGAAGCCAATGTACTGTCTGAAAGTCCATACATCACATTCAGCCCATTCACTGATAGCAATGTATCGGCTGGAAGTCCCAATGCACTCAATATCTGAGAACTCGATGCAAGATAGATGGACATCCTGTCTACTCCCCGTGTTATCCTCACATTTTCACTACCAATCCTACCTCCAGACCTCGAAGAATCCCATATACATTTAAGTCATCCTTGTTACTTCCATCAGTCAGTGCGCCCGTTCGTAGGATGTCGGTGACGGGTATCACAAAAACGCATCGCCTCGCCCGGCGCGGTTCTTGCATTGCAACGAACATTGGTTTCAAATGTCCGCATAAAAGAATGGGGAACGACAATTGGCCTTCGATGAAATGCTGCTCGCGGACGGCAGTCCGCGTGAACCCTACAAGAAGTATTTCCAATGGTTTGAGGAGCAGGCCCCGGCGCTCTTGCAGGCAAAGGCGCGGGACGCTGAAAACATTTTCCGCAAGACGGGCATCACCTTCGCGGTCTATGGCCACGAGGAAGCCGCCGAGAAGATCATTCCCTTCGACCTGATCCCGCGCATCATATCCGGCTCCGAGTGGCGCAAGCTGGCGCAGGGCATCGAGCAGCGGGTGCTGGCGCTCAACGCCTTCCTCGAGGACATCTATCACAAGCAGGAGATCATCCGCGCCGGCCGCGTGCCGCGCGAACTGATCGAGCGCAACTCGGCCTTCCTGCCGCAGATGATCGGCATGAAGCCCCCCGGCGGCGTCTACACCCACATCATCGGCACCGACATCGTCCGCACCGGCGAAGACCAGTTCTACGTACTGGAAGACAATGCGCGCACCCCGTCCGGCGTGTCCTACATGCTGGAAGACCGCGAAACCATGATGCAGATGTTTCCGGAACTCTTCCACAAGGTCCGGGTCCGCCCGGTGGAGGATTATCCGACCAAGCTCCGCCAGAGTCTCGATGCCCTCGCCCCGCCCGGATGCAAGGGCAAGCCGCGGGTGGCGGTGCTGACGCCGGGCATCTTCAATTCCGCATTCTACGAGCATGCCTTCCTCGCCGACCAGATGGGCGCCGAACTTGTAGAGGGCTCCGATCTCAGGGTCGTCAACGGCAAGGTCTGCATGCGCACGACGCTGGGCTACGAACCGGTCGACGTGATCTATCGCCGTGTCGACGACGATTATCTCGACCCGCTGACCTTCCGGCCGGATTCCTGTCTCGGCGTCGCCGGCATCATGGATGTCTATCGCGCCGGCAACGTCACCATCGCCAACGCGCCCGGCACCGGCATTTCCGACGACAAGGCGATCTATTCCTACATGCCTGAGATCGTCGAGTTCTACACCGGCCGCAAGCCGATGCTGGAGAATGTCCCGACCTGGCGCTGCTCGGAGGAGGACAGCCTGAAATACGTGCTCGACAACCTCGCGGACCTGGTCGTCAAGGAAGTGCATGGCTCCGGCGGCTATGGCATGCTGGTCGGCCCGACTGCGAGCCGTAAGGAGGTCGAGGCCTTCGCCCAGAAACTGCGCGCCAAACCGGGCAACTACATCGCCCAGCCGACGCTCTCCCTTTCCACCGTGCCGATCATGGTCAAGAAGGGCATCGCGCCCCGGCATGTCGACCTCCGCCCCTATGTGCTCGTCTCCGACAAGGTCCATATCATTCCCGGCGGACTGACCCGCGTCGCGCTCAAGGAGGGATCGCTGGTGGTCAATTCCAGCCAGGGAGGCGGCACCAAGGACACCTGGGTGCTGGAGGATTGAGCATGCTGGGAAGAACTGCGAACGGCCTTTTCTGGATGTCGCGCTACCTCGAGCGCGCCGAAAACATTGCACGCCTGGTGGATGCGGGCTTCCGCATGTCACTGATCCGCCAGACAAACTCAGAGGAGGACTGGGGCGGTGTGCTGGAAAGCGCGGGGGTTCTCGAGGTCTATGGCGAAAAGTCCGACGGCGTGCCCGGCGCCGCCGCCATCAACTTCCTGATGCGCGACAAGTCCAACCCGTCTTCGGTGATCAACTGCATTGAAAATGGGCGCAACAATGCCCGCATGGTGCGCACCGCCCTGACCCGCGAGACCTGGGAGGCCGTCAACGAAAGCTGGCTGCAGCTCCAGCAGGTCCTGTCCAAGAAGATCACGCACGCGACGCTTCCCGACATCATCGACCTCATCAAGCGCCGCATCGGCCTGATGCGCGGCACCTTCTCCGGCACCCAGTTGCGCGACGAGACCTACAATTTCGCCATGCTCGGCTCCTTCATGGAGCGCGCCGACAACACCGCCCGCATTCTCGATGTCAAGTATTACGTGCTCCTGCCATCGCTGATGCATGTCGGCGGATCGATCGACAATTTCCACTGGCAGTCGATCCTGCGCTCGGTCTCGGCCCATCGCTCCTATTCCTGGGTCTACGAGACCGAGTACAAGGCGGCCAACATCGCCCATTTCCTGATCCTCAACCGCCGCATGCCGCGCTCGCTCGCCTTCTGCTACGAAGCGATCAATTCCAACCTTGCCCATCTCGCCCGCGACTATAAAGGCCAGATCGGCGCCCATGAAACCGCTGCCCGGACACGAAACTCGCTGCTGACGGCCTCGATCGACCAGATCATGGAGACCGGCCTGCACGAATATCTCGAGGATTTCATCATCGCCAACGACACGTTGGCCAGTGAAATCACCGACGGCTACCGGTTCTACAAGTGAGCAAGACATGCGCCTGAAGATCAGCCACATGACCGAGTACAGCTATGCCGAACCTGTGGAGTTCGCGCTCCAGCGGCTGAGGCTCACGCCACAGGATTGCCCCGGCCAGCATGTGATAAGCTGGCAGACCTCGGTCAACGGCGCCGGCCGGGAAGCCGTCTATACCGACCATTTCGGCAATCGCGTCGAGCTCGTCAGCGTCAATGACGGGGCTCAGTCCATCAATATCATGGCCATGGGCGAGGTCGAGACCCAGGAGCGGAACGGCGTGTTCGGCCCTCACATCGGCTATGTGCCCTTGTGGCTCTACCTGCGCGACACGCCACGCACCAAGCCTGGCAAGCTGGTCAAGGAACTGGCGCGCGGCGTTGAGGGCGAAGGCGATCTCGCCCGCATGCACGGGCTGATGGGCACGATTGCGCAGACCGTCGAGTACAAGAAGGGCGCGACCGACTCCGAGACGACAGCCGAACAGTCGATGGAACTCAAGGCGGGCGTCTGCCAGGACTTCGCCAATATCTTCATCTCGGTGGCACGCCATCTCGGCCTGCCGGCACGCTATGTCTCCGGCTACATGCTCGACGAAAGCGGCATGGATGCGGCCAGCCACGCCTGGGCGGAAGCGCATATCCAGGGGCTCGGCTGGGTCGGCTTCGATCCGGCCAACGACATCTGCCCCGATGAACGCTATGTTCGCCTGGCCTCTGGCCTCGACTATGCCGATACGGCGCCGGTCTCCGGCATGCGGACCGGCGATTCACCCGAAATGATCACGGTATCTGTGAGCGTCGAGCAGTAATTCTGGAGCCGGGTTTCGCGGCCCTGTATTCCAACCTGGCCGACATCGGCGCTCGTCCCCCGGCAATTGGCCGAGAGACCAGTCGCGCGACCAAAAAGTCGCCACACGCGTCCTCCCCGCACAAATCGATCCCTTCGCTAAAATATGGAAATCGCCCGAATAAGTGCGTTAAGTCGGTCGTATGGATAAGGTGAATTGAAGTCATCAATCTCCGTGGAGGATGTCATGTCGTATATCACATACACCGGACTGGATGAATCGAAGGACTGGCTGTTCGACGCGTTGGACGCGTCCGTTCGCAAGCAATCGGCAAACAATGCGGTCTACAAGGACAACGACACCGGCGATCGATGGATCGTCAATGGCTTCGGCCTGCAATATGATGGCGGCGGCAATCTTGTCGGCGGAACCATAACCAGCATGGAATATGCCGACAAGAAGGGGAATGCCTTCGTCAACTATTCCGACTTCTTCTACAACGTGCCTGCCGACAAGCCGCTGTTCGAGGTTCTCGGCAACGTTCAGTTCTATGTCACACAGGGCAACGACAACCTCAGGGGCAGCAAGCAGGACGACTACCTGAACGGCAACCAGGGCGACGACTTCATCTTCGGCAACAAGGGTGCCGACGACCTGCGCGGCGAAGACGGTGCCGACATCCTCAAGGGGGGAGCCGGCAAGGACTTTCTCTGGGCCGGCCGCGGCAACGACACGGTCAGCGGCGGCAGCGGCAAGGACGCGTTCCAGTTCCTTTATGGCGACGGCCATGACACGATCACGGACTTCAATGTCCGCAAGGATGTGTTCTATGCCGACTGGGACGGCATCCAGGTATTCTACCAGGCCGGCAACGACACGATCATCAGTTGGGGCGACGGTGACATGCTGACGCTGAAGAATGTCAACGCCAATCAGATCCACGAAGGCCTGTTCATCTGACGAGAACGACGGCCTGCTTGGGCCGTCCGTGTGGCAGCGGCCCAAACCGCTCGGTTCACGCCGGCGCTGACGCTTCCACCACCGCCAGCGCCGCCATGTTAACCACGCCGCGCGAGGTCACCGATGGCGACAGGATATGCGCCGGGAGCGCCGTGCCGAGCAGGATCGGCCCGACATGCAGCGCATCCATCATCGTCTTGAGCAGGCCGAGCGAGATATTGGCTGCGTCGATGTTGGGGAAGACCAACAGGTTGGCTTCGCCCGACAGCGTCGAATTCGGCATCACCCGCTTGCGCAGGATTTCCGAAATCGCAGAATCACCATGCATCTCGCCATCGGCCTCGAGATCAGGCGCCTGTTCCTTGACCAGGCAGATCGCCCTGCGCATCTTCTCGGCACTTTCGGAATCTCTGGAGCCGAAATTGGAGTGCGACACCAAGGCGGCCTTCGGCGTGATTCCGAAGCGCTTGATCGCGGCGGCCGACATGATCGTCATCTCGGCGACCTCTTCCGCGGTCGGCACCATCTTCACATAGGTGTCGGTGAAGAACGTCGCGCCACGCTGCGAGATCAGCAGGCTGAGCGCCGAGAAATCCAACACGCCGGGCCGTTTGCCGATGATCTGCGACACGTCCCTGAGATGCTTGGCATAGCGCCCTTCCACGCCACAGATCAGCGCATCGGCATCGCCCCGTCGCAGCGCCAGCGCGCCGATGACGGTGGTGTTGGTGCGCACAATGGTGCGCGCGGCCTCCGGGATCACGCCCCTGCGACCGACCAGCGCGAAATAGTCGTCGACATAGTCCTTATACCGTGGGTCGTCCTGCGGGTTGACCAGTTCGAAATCGGTGCCGGGGCGGATGCGAAGACCGTAACGCTTGAGACGTGCCTCGACGATTGACGGGCGGCCGACCAGGATGGGCGCGGCAATCTGCTCCTCCAGCAGCACTTGCGCGGCACGCAGCACGCGCTCGTCCTCGCCCTCGGCGAAGATCACCCGCTTCTTCTGCGCGTCCCGCGCGGCGGCGAAGATCGGCTTCATCAGGAAGCCTGAGCGGAACACGAACCGGTTGAGCTGGTCGAGATAGGCCTCGTAGTCTGCGATCGGACGCGCCGCTACCCCGCTCAGTTCCGCGGCCTTGGCCACCGCCGGCGCGATGCGCAGGATCAGCCGCTGGTCGAAGGGTGACGGGATCAGATAGTCCGGCCCGAAGATCGGCGTTTCCCCGCCGATCGCCTTGGCCGCGACTTCATTGACCTCTTCCCTCGCCAGCGCGGCGATGGCCTTGACCGCGGCCATCTTCATTTCCTCGTTGATCTCGCGCGCGCCGCAATCGAGCGCGCCGCGGAAGATATAGGGGAAGCAAAGAACGTTGTTGACCTGGTTGGGAAAATCCGACCGGCCGGTGCAGATCATGGCGTCGGGGCGGACCGCACGTGCCTCCTCGGGCATGATTTCGGGATTGGGATTGGCCAGCGCCATGATCAGCGGCTTCGCCGCCATTTCCTTCAGCAGTTCGGGCTTCAGCACGCCGGCGGCCGACAGACCGAGGAAGACATCCGCCCCGCCGATGGATTGGGCCAGCGTCCGCTTGTCGCTCGGCTGGGCATAGATTGCCTTCCACGGATCCATCAGTTCCTTGCGCCCCTCATAGACCAGGCCTTCGAGGTCGTGCACCCAGATGTTCTCGCGCTTGGCACCCAGGATGACGAGCAGGTTGAGGCAGGCGAGCGCCGCGGCACCGGCGCCGGACGCGACGATCTTGACGTCGGCAAGCGTCTTGCCGGCCAGTTCGAGGCCGTTGAGGATGGCGGCCGCGACGATGATCGCGGTGCCGTGCTGGTCGTCGTGGAAGACGGGGATGTTCATCTTCTCGCGCAACTGGCGCTCGACCTCGAAACATTCCGGCGCCTTGATATCCTCGAGATTGATGCCGCCGAAGGTCGGCTCCAGCGCCGAGATCACCTTGACCATGTCGTCGATGCCGGGGCTGTCGATCTCGATGTCGAACACGTCGATGCCGGCAAATTTCTTGAACAATACCGCCTTGCCTTCCATGACAGGCTTGGAAGCCAGAGGCCCGATATTGCCGAGCCCGAGCACCGCGGTGCCGTTGGAGACGACGGCGACAAGGTTGGCGCGCGAGGTGTAGGCGGCCGCAAGATCCGGGTTGTCGCGGATGGCGAGACAGGGTGCCGCGACACCCGGCGAATAAGCGAGCGCCAGGTCGCGCTGGTTGCCGAGCGGCTTGGTCGGGACGACCTCGAGCTTGCCGGGACGCGGATGCCTGTGGAAGAAAAGCGCCTGTTCGTCGAGATCGCCGCTTGCGGGCACAGGCTTGGTCTTCTCTTCGCTCATCTCGGGCTCCCCTTCATTGCGGGCGTGAGGTTTAACTGATTTTCACGGCAAATCCAGTTCCGTCTTGGCAGAAAAATCATACTATTCGAGGCGCCGTTCGGACGGCGCCATTCAACCCGGTTAGGGCGCGATCACGCAAAGTCATTTGAGTTCGCGCCCCGGGCCCGCTATCCAGCGGTGGGACAAGCACACGGCGGAGACTTGAAATCGCTGATTTTCTGACGGAAATCATGAGGCAGGCGCAGGCGCCAATGGTGCCGGCGGCCCTGGTCGCAGCACTTCTCGCCGGGTTGGCACGCGGCTTCTCCGGCTTCGGCAGCGGCATGATCTTCATGCCCATTGCCTCCGCTGCTCTCGGACCGCGTGTCGCGGTGGCGTCGCTGCTGGTTTTCGACTTTCTCGTTGCCGGCCTTCCCGTACTGCGTAAGATCCGCGACATCGAAATTCGCGGCCTCATCCCGATCGCGACAGGAATCTCGTTGTTCACGCCGCTGGGCGGCTGGCTGGCCCTGCATGGCGATCCGGTGGTGATCCGCTGGTGTTTGTCGGCCGTGGTTTTCCTGGCGATCATCCTTCTGACCGCGGGCTTGAAATGGAAAGGCCGCGAGACCCTGCCGATCGCACTTCTCGTCGGCGCGCTCTCCGGCACGCTGGGCGGCATGGCAGCCCTTTCGGGGATCGTCATCGTCATCTACTGGCTGGCGCAGGACGTGGCGCCCGATCGGCTGCGGCGCAACATGTTCACCCTCCTCCTGCTCACCGCCGCCGTCCAGGCCGTGACCTTCGCGCTCAACGGCATGCTGACCAAACAGGTCTTCGCCATCGCGGTCCTGATGCTGGTGCCCTATGTGGCGGGTACATGGGCGGGTTCGATGGTGTTCAACCTGGCTTCGCCGCAGACCTTCCGAAAGATCGTCTATGTGATGATCCTGTGTTCAGGAGTGGTCGGGCTGCCATTGTTCGACGGGTGGCTGGGGCGGTGACCGAACGAACTTCCAACCCACTTTTCCAGGAGGCTAAGCCCCTGCCTCCTTTGCAGGCTCCCAAAGCTCGACCGGGTTACCCTCCGGATCATGGATCCGGGCAAATCGACCGACTTCGGAATCCCACTCTGCACGGGTTTCCACCGAGATCCCGCTTGCTGTCAGATCCGCAATCAGCCCGTCGAGATCATCGACCCGGAAATTGATCATCCATTGCTGTTCCGGCCGTCCGAAATAATCTGTGTCGGCAGCGAACGGTCCAAAGATCGTTGTCCCGGCCTCCTGCTGCCAGACCGACTTGTGCAGGTCGGCGATCCCGAGATGCGTCTCGTACCACGCGGCTATAACATTCGGGTTCGCCGCCCGGAAGAATAGACCACCGATTCCAACAACTCTCGCCATGGACCTTTCTCTCGTTAAGGAGGCATGATGGCGTTGCTGCCTTCGATATGCAATCGGCGATCGTCCTCGTCTCTCCGAGCCAAGGCGGACGACGAAGGCTTGCACTTTTACCTCTGGACGAATGGCGGCATCGCCGCCAAACGCTCGTGGTGTCGGTCACCCAACCCTCACCCGCATCCCCGTCTTCACGCTCTCCAGCGCCGCGTCGGCCAGTTGCAGCGCGATCAGTCCATCTTTGCCGCTCGGCGAAATCCTCGTGCCCTTCTCGATCGCCGAGATGAAGGCGGCGATTTCGTTGGCATAGGCTTCGGTGTAGCGCGTCATGAAGAAATCATGCAGCGGCGGGCGGGTATAGCCGTCGCCATTGGCGATCTCGATCGAGACCGGGCGCTGGTTCTCGGCCGAGACGACGCCCTTCGAGCCATGGATCTCGATGCGCTGGTCGTAGCCATAGGTGGCGCGGCGGGAATTGGAGATCACCGCCTGCTTGCCCGACGCCGTTTCGAGGATGAGCGACGCCGAGTCGAAATCGCCGGCTTCGCCGATCGCCGGATCGACCAGCACGGCAGCATGCGCCGAGACGGACACCACTTCCTCGCCGAGCAGGAAGCGAGCCATGTCGAAATCGTGGATCGTCATGTCGCGGAAGATGCCGCCCGAGCGCTTGATGTAGTCGACCGGCGGGGCGCCGGGATCGCGCGAGGTGATGGTGACCATCTCGACATCACCGATCTTGCCGGCGTCGATCGCCGCGCGGACGGCCATGAAATGCGGATCGAAGCGACGGTTGAAGCCGACCATCAGCTTGGCGCCGGTCTCCTCGACGACCTTGAGGCAGGCCCGGACGCGCTCGGCATCGAGATCGACTGGCTTTTCGCAGAAGATCGCCTTGCCGGCACGGCTGAAGCGCTCGATCAGGTCGGCATGGGTGTCGGTCGGCGTGCAGATCACCACCGCATCGATATCGCTGGCCGCCTCGATCTGGCTGATCGACCGGACTTCGGCCCCATATTGCGCGGCAAGCGCCGTGGCCGCGTCGGCGAAGGCATCGGCCACCGCGACCAGCTTCGCATCCGGGTTCGAACTCACCGCCTTGGCATGTACCTTGCCGATGCGACCCGCACCGAGCACTCCGAATCTGACTGACATTGGATTTCCTCGCCTGAATGTCCCGCTGATGTAGCAAAGCGGAACAGGCAGATCAATTGAAAGGAATTGGAATGCCTGTTCTATTTTGACGTTGAGTGCAGACCTGTTCCGCGCCGGCTCTTGCACCCCCGCTTTCGGCATGGCATCTGTCCTCAGCCCCGGAGGACAGATGACCGACAAGAAGCAGAAACCGCCCTTCTACCTGATCGACACCGATTCCGACTTCTACCGTCCGCTGGGCGTACGGCTGGCGATCTGCATTTCCGTCCTGTTCTGGGCGGGCATCGAAATCTACAATGGCGATGGCTTCTGGGGTGTCCTGTCAGGCGCGGCGGCCGTCTACTGCATCTATGTGCTGTTCCTGACCTACAATCCGCCCCCGAAGCAGGAACCCGTGATCCGCCCGGACGACGAGCCGGCAGACGAACCGGAGACCGTGCGGGAAAACCCGAAGCCCGAGGACAAATCCTAGGCCCGCCGCAACGCTTCGTCGGCAAGCCTGTTGGCGATCGTCATGCGGATTGTCGCAGCGTCGCGGAATTGCTCGGCCACGCCGTCCGGATGGTTGGCGCGGGCAAACAGGCGCCGTTTCTCCCGGATTTCCGGACGGCTCATTCCCGCAACAAGCCCGAGATCCGCCCCGACACTGCTTTCCGACAGCCGGTCGAGCCAGACAGGCGGCGGGGGTGGGGCCGGAGTGTCCGGCTCCGACGTCGGCGGCTCCCCGAAATCCTCGTAGAGTTCGCCGAGCGGGCGTTCGTCCGCTCTCTCTCCATAGGATGTGTCTGCAAGGAAATGCGCGACGATCCGCGGACGGCGGACCGGAATGTCCTGATCGTCCTGGTCGTCCTCGTCCTCCTCGGTTGCTTCGACTTCGATCCCGTCGAGCACGGTCTCGAACAAGGTCTTGCCAAATACCGGCATGCGGGCATCTCCTGTGCGGATCGCGTCATAGCGATCGAGGCTGGCTCCGGCCATTCTCCTCGAGGATCAGATCGTGCAGCAACCGCGCCGATGGCGGCAGGCCGCGGCCGCGGGCGGTGATCAGGCTGTAGGGTTCGAGGCCGATCTCGAAATCTGTTTCCAGGATCGCGATATCGCCGATGCGGCCAGACGTTCCGGCGATGAACTCGGCGACCTCGCGCGAGATCGGCGCCACCGCATCGCTCTTGACCACCATCGCCATCGTCAGCAGCACCGATGGGGTACTGACGATATTGTCCGGAAGCGGCACGTTGGAATCGATGAACAGCCGCTCGATGGAGCGCCGCAGCAGGGCACCATGCGGCTGGAACACCCATTCGTAATGCCGCAGATCGTCGAGCCCCGCTGCGAGCATGTCGAGCAACGGGTGGCCCGTCCGGACGATCAGGCAGGACGTCTCGTGGCCGAGCGGCCGCGCCTCGAAATCACGCGGATTGAACTCATCAGGCAGCCGCCCGATGACGAAGTCGTAGCGCGCCGAGAGGAGTTCGCGCGCCAGCATGTTGCTGGCCTCGACGTGACAGTTGATCTGGATCGCCGGATACATGCCGCGAACCCGCTTGATCGCCGGCACCGCGAGCCCGATCGCCGGCCCCGTCACAGAACCGACATTGACCGATCCGCCATAGCCGGTCTTGAGTTCGGTGATCTCGCGGCCCGCCTCGCGGATCTCGAGCAGGATGGCACGGGCGCGCTTCGCCATGGCATTGCCGAACCGGGTCATCTCGACACCCCGGGCCGCGCGCTGGCACAGGGGCGCCTTCAGCAGCGATTCAACCTCGTGCAGCATCCGCGATGCGGCCGGCTGGGATATGCTGAGCGCCTCTGCCGCCGCACTCACCTGCCCCGAGTCGGCAATGGCCAGGATGAGCCTCAGATGCGAGAGCTTTAGCCCTGCCTTGATTAGGAAATCACCCTCTTTTTCAGGCTGATAGCCCGGAATCCTGCCTGCGAAATAACCATCCTGC
This sequence comes from Rhizobium sp., assembly GCA_019739215.1. GTDB lineage: Bacteria > Pseudomonadota > Alphaproteobacteria > Rhizobiales > Rhizobiaceae > Rhizobium_E. The sequence goes on along the minus strand of JAHHDR010000035.1, from coordinate 139,351 downwards.
CTTTTTCCGCGCTCGGTCGGCATATCGCTTCCAATTGAAAAGTATGACTTTTTGAGGATTATAGCATAATCGGTATACTAATCTATGCGTATTTTATTTGACAGGTATATGAGTTCGGATGCAGTTTGCAGCCGGCGCGTGGGAGGAAAACCCGGCTCGTTGCAATTTCTGCTGTCATAAGCCCTTGAAAAGGCACGTCCGCAGAGTCGGTGAGCCTGACGACCTCCGGTTATGCCGGAATGAGGGCCCGCGCCGCTCGACTACAACCCAGGGAGAGAACCCACATGAAACTCGTAACCTCGCTGCTTGCTGCCGCAGCCATGTCGATTGCGTCCTTTGTCGCGCCTGTCTTCGCGCAGGACAAGGGCGTCGTCGGCATCTCGATGCCGACCAAGACCTCCACCCGCTGGATCTCGGACGGCGAGACCATGGAAAAGCTGTTCAAGGACGCCGGCTACACGCCCGACCTCCAGTTTGCCGATGACGACATCCCGAACCAGCTCGCCCAGATCGAGAACATGGTTACGAAGGGCGCCAAGGTGCTTGTGGTCGCCGCCATCGACGGCACCACGCTCTCGGACATCCTCCAGAAGGCCCATGACGCGGGCGTCAAGGTCATCGCCTATGACCGCCTGATCCGCGATTCCGGCAATGTCGACTACTACGCCACCTTCGACAACTTCCAGGTCGGCGTGCTTCAGGCCACGTCGCTCGTCGACGGCCTCAAGGCGAAGTTCCCGGACACCAAGCCGTGGAACGTCGAGCTCTTCGGCGGCTCGCCTGATGATAACAACGCCTTCTTCTTCTATGACGGCGCCATGAGCGTGCTGCAGCCGCTGATCGACTCCGGCGACATCGCCGTCAAGTCCGGCCAGCAGGGCATGGACCAGGTCGGCACCCTGCGCTGGGATGGCGCCGTGGCGCAAGCCCGCATGGAAAACCTGCTTTCATCGACCTACACCGACGACAAGGTCCATGGCGTTCTGTCGCCCTATGACGGCCTGTCGATCGGCATCCTGTCGGCCGTGAAGGGCGTTGGCTACGGTTCTGGCGACATGCCGATGCCTGTTGTCACCGGCCAGGACGCGGAACTCCCCTCGGTCAAGTCTATCCTCTCGGACGAACAGTATTCGACCGTGTTCAAGGACACGCGCGAACTGGCGAAGGTCACTGTCGGCATGGTCAACGCGATCATGGAAGGCAAGGAGCCCGAGGTCAACGACACCAAGACCTACGACAACGGCGTCAAGGTCGTTCCGTCCTACCTGCTGAAGCCTGTCTCCGCCGACAAGGCCAACGTCAAGGACATCCTGGTCAGCTCCGGCTACTACACTGCCGAACAGATCGACAACTGATCACTTCCATCGGGAGGTCCGCACATCGTGCGGACCTCTTTTCGCTTCTGGCGTGAAATCCAATAGTCCCCGGCGGCGCAGATGCGCCTGTCGCGGTGGAATGACGGAACTATGAGTAACATTATCCTCGAAATGCGGGACATCACGAAGACCTTCCCGGGCGTCAAGGCTTTGGACCGGGTGAGCTTCAAGGTTCGTGAGGGCGAGATCCACGCGCTCGTCGGCGAGAACGGTGCCGGCAAGTCGACCCTGATGAAGGTCCTGAGCGGTGTGTATCCGGCCGGAACCTATGACGGCGAGATCGTCTATGACGGTCAGCCCCGCCGGTTCTCCACCATTTCGGACAGCGAGCATCTCGGCATCATCATCATCCACCAGGAATTGGCGCTGGTGCCGCTTCTGTCGATCGCCGAAAACATCTTCCTCGGCAACGAGGTCGCCACGAAGGGTGTCATCAACTGGCCGGCGACCTATTCCCGCACCAGGGAACTGCTCGACAAGGTCGGGCTCAAGGAGCCACCGACAACACTGATCACCGATATCGGCGTCGGCAAGCAGCAGTTGGTGGAAATCGCCAAGGCCTTTTCCAAGAAGGTCCGGCTGCTGATCCTCGACGAGCCCACCGCGTCGCTCAACGAAACGGATTCCGATGCGCTGCTCAAGTTGCTGATGGAATTCCGCAAGCAGGGCCTGACGTCGATCATCATCTCCCACAAGCTCAACGAGATCCGCAAGGTCGCCGACCAGATCACCATCCTTCGCGACGGCGGCACGGTCGAGACGCTCGACGCCCATGGCGGCGACGTGACGGAAGACCGGATCATCAAAGGCATGGTCGGCCGTGACATGGAAGACCGCTACCCCCCGCGCGACGTGCCGATCGGCGAGACGCTGCTCGAGGTGAAGAACTGGAACGTGTACCACCAGAACCACCGCGACCGGAAATTCCTGCATGACGTCAACTTCACGGTTCGGGCTGGCGAAGTCGTCGGTATTGCCGGCCTGATGGGCGCCGGACGGACCGAAACCGCGATGAGCATCTTCGGCCGTTCCTGGGGCCACAAGATATCAGGCGACGTGCGGATGCACGGCAAGCCGGTCGATGTCAGCACCATTCCCAAGGCCATCGACGCCGGTCTCGCCTATGTGACCGAGGACCGCAAGCAGCTCGGCCTCGTGCTGATCAACAACATCATGCACAACACCACACTCGCCAACCTCAAGTCGGTCGCCAGTCTCGGCGTGATCGACGAACACCAGGAGCGCAAAGTCGCGACCGACTATCGCTCCCGGCTGCGGATCCGCTCGCATTCGATCTACCAGGAGACCGTCAATCTCTCGGGCGGCAACCAGCAGAAGGTCGTGCTGTCCAAGTGGCTGTTCACCAATCCCGAGGTCCTGATCCTCGATGAGCCGACGCGCGGCATCGACGTCGGCGCAAAGTATGAAATCTACACCATCATCAACCAGCTTGCCGCAGAGGGTAAGGGCATTCTGATGATATCATCGGAAATGCCCGAACTGCTCGGCACCTGCGACCGCATCTACGTGATGAATGAAGGCCGCATCGTCGCCGAGCTTTCCAAAGCCGAAGCAAGCCAAGAAACAATCATGCGCGCCATCATGCGCTCCGGGGAGAAGCACTAATGGTCTCCGATACCACCCAAGAAAAATCGACGCCGGGCTTCGGAGAGTATTTCCGCAAGAACATCCGCGAATATGGCCTGCTGATCGCGCTTGTCGCCATCATGCTGTTCTTCCAGGTCATCACCGGTGGCGTGCTTTTCCGCCCGGTCAACCTGACCAACCTGATCCTGCAGAATTCCTTCATCGTCATCATGGCGCTCGGCATGCTGCTGATCATCGTGGCCGGGCATATCGACCTGTCCGTCGGATCGATCGCGGCCTTCATCGGCGGCGTGTCGGCGATCATGCTGGTCAAGTTCGGCTGGCACTTCTCCATCGTCATTCCGCTGTGTCTCATCATTGGCGGCCTTGCCGGCGCAGCACAGGGCTACTGGATCGCCTACCAGAAGATCCCGGCCTTCATCGTCACGCTGGCCGGCATGCTGGTTTTCCGCGGGCTCACCTATCTCGTGCTCTCCAACCGTCCGCTCGGCCCGTTCCCGAAGGACTTCGGAATGCTCTCGACCGGGTTCGTTCCGGATTTCCTGTCCTTCACCGACCCGGCGACCAGCCTGATCAAGAACTACCTGGCGCTCATCCTCGTGCTGGTCCTGGTGGGGCTGGCGATCTATTACGGCTTCCGTGATCGCCGCCGAAACGACGCGCATGGCACGGAGAACGAGCCCTATGCGTTCTTCCTGATGCAGATGGGGATCATCAGCGTCGTCGCCGTCTTCCTCGGCTACCAGCTTTCGACCTATCGCGGCCTGCCCAACGTGCTGGTCATCATGGGCATCCTGATCGCAATCTACACCTTCATCACCACCCGTTCGACCATCGGCCGCCGCGTCTACGCGATGGGCGGCAACGAGAAGGCGGCCAAGCTCTCGGGCATCAATACCGAGCGGCTGACCTTTCTCGCCTTCGTCAACATGGGCGTGCTGGCGGCACTCGCCGGCATGATCATCGCGGCGCGCCTCAATTCGGCGACCCCGAAGGCAGGCGTCGGCATCGAACTCGACGTCATCGCCGCCTGCTTCATCGGCGGCGCGTCGGCTTCTGGCGGTGTCGGCAAGATCACCGGCGCGGTGATCGGCGCATTCATCATGGGCGTCATGAACAACGGCATGTCGATCATGGGACTCTCGATCGACTACCAGCAGCTGGTCAAGGGACTGGTCCTGCTGCTCGCCGTCTATTTCGACGTCTACAACAAGAGAAAAGGCTGAGGATTCCCGGGGGCCGACAGCCCCTCGCCTCTCACATCGCAGGCCCCGGCATCGCGGATATCCGTTTCCGCGACAGCCGTAGGCTTGTCACGAAAGGATAAGAACGTGCTGGTTTCCCAGATCAGAAATTCCGATGGCAGCATCACGGTGGCGGCCCGCGAAGCCGGCGGCGACGCCCGCGCGGTCAAGGGTGCGGCCAGCGTCTATGCGCTGGCGATGGAAGCGGCAGACGCCGGCAAGCCGCTTGCCGATGTCATCAGCGCGCACGGCCTCGGCGATGTCGTCGATCTCGCCCGGGTCAGGGACGAAGGCCGCTTCCTGCCGCCGGTCACTCACCCCGATCCGGCGCATCTGCACCTGACCGGCACCGGCCTCACCCATCTCGGCTCGGCCGCGACCCGCGACTCCATGCACAAGAAGACCGTCGAAGCAGCCGAGGAAACCCTCACCGACTCGATGAAGATGTTCCGCATGGGCCTCGAGAACGGCAAGCCGAAAGCGGGCGAAAAGGGTGTGCAGCCGGAATGGTTCTACAAGGGCAACGGCACCCAGGCAGTGGCCGGCGAACAGCCCCTCCTCTCGCCCTCCTTCGCGCTCGATGGCGGCGAAGAACCCGAGATGGCCGGCATCTATGTCATCGCTGGCGACGGCACCCCGTTCCGGGTCGGCTTTGCCGTGTCCAACGAATTTTCCGATCACGTCACCGAGCGGATCAACTATCTCTACCTCGCCCATTCCAAGCTGCGCCAGGCGAGCTTCGGCCCCGAGATCCGCATCGGCACGCCGCCGGACGATATCCGCGGCACGTCGCGCATCCGCCGAAATGGTGAGGTCATCTTCGAAAAGCCCTTCCTGTCGGGCGAAGCGAACATGTCGCATACATTCGCCAACCTCGAGTACCACCATTTCAAATACGGCCTGTTCCGCCAGCCGGGCGACGTCCATGTCCACATGTTCGGCACGGCCACGCTCAGCTTCGCCGACGGCATCAAGCCGCAAGAGGGCGATATCTTCGAGATCGAAGTGCCTGAATTCGGCCTTGCGCTGCGCAACCCGTTGAAGATCGCCGCAGAAGAGCAGATATCCGTCCGGCAACTTTGATCACCTAATCAATCTGGAGAAAGAACATGGCTCTGCACCAGAACCTCATCGCCGGCGAATGGACCGGTGGCGACGCGATCCCGAACATCAATCCGTCCGATACCAATGAAGTCGTCGGCGAATATGCCCGTGGCACCGCCGATGACATGAAGAATGCCATCGCAGCCGCCAAGGCCGCCTTCCCGGCCTGGTCGCGCTCCGGCATCCTCGAGCGCCACGCGATCCTGAAGAAGACCGCCGACGAGATCCTGGCGCGCAAGGACGAACTGGGCGCGCTGCTCTCCCGCGAAGAAGGCAAGACGCTGCCCGAGGGCACCGGCGAGGTCATCCGCGCGGCCCAGATCTTCGACTTCTACGCTGGCGAAACCCTGCGGCTGACCGGCGAGACCGTGCCTTCGGCGCGTCCTGGCATCGGCGTGGAGATCACCCGCGAACCGGTCGGCGTTGTAGGCATCATTACGCCCTGGAACTTCCCGATCGCCATCCCCGCCTGGAAGATCGCCCCGGCGCTGGCCTATGGCAACACCATCGTCTTCAAGCCAGCCGAACTGGTTCCCGGATCGGCCTGGGCGATCGTCGACATCCTGCACCGCGCCGGCCTGCCTAAGGGTGTTCTCAATCTCGTCATGGGCAAGGGCTCGGTCGTCGGCCAGGCCATGCTCGACAGCCCGGATCTCGCCGGCCTCACCTTCACCGGCTCGACCGGCACGGGCAAGCGCGTCGCGCTCGCCTCGATCGAGCATAACCGCAAGTTCCAGCTCGAGATGGGCGGCAAGAACCCGTTCGTCGTGCTCGACGACGCCGATCTGACGGTCGCCGTCGAGGCTGCCGCCAATTCCGGCTTCTTCGCCACCGGCCAGCGCTGCACGGCGTCCTCGCGCATCATCGTCACCGAAGGCATCCATGACAAGTTCGTGGCCGCTCTCACCGAGCGTCTCGGCAAGATCAATGTCGGCCATGCGATGGAGAAGGACAGCCATGTCGGTCCGGTCGTCGACCAGAGCCAGCTCAAGCAGGATACCGACTATATCGACATCGGCCGCAAGGAAGGTGCCAAGCTCGCCTTCGGCGGCGAACTGCTCAATCGCGCGACGCCTGGCTTCTATCTCCAGCCGGCACTGTTTACCGAGGTCAGCAACCAGATGCGCATCGCCCGCGAGGAAATCTTCGGACCGGTCGCTGCTGTCATCCGGGTCAAGGACTATGACGAGGCGCTCGCCACGGCCAACGACACGCCCTTCGGCCTGTCGTCGGGCATCGCCACGACCAGCCTGAAGCATGCGACGCATTTCAAGCGCAATTCCGAGGCCGGCATGGTGATGGTCAATCTGCCCACCGCCGGCGTCGACTTCCACGTGCCCTTCGGCGGCCGCAAGGGCTCCTCCTTCGGCAGCCGTGAACAGGGCAAGTACGCCAACGAATTCTTCACGGTGGTGAAGACCGCATACACGCAGGCATGATCAAACTCGCATGATCAAAGTGCCCCGGCACTGACGCCGGGGCTACTCCATCAAGGACGACGACGCATGAAAAAGAAGGCGGAATGGCCGCGCAAGCTCAGATCCCAGGAATGGTATGGCGGCACCAGCCGTGATGTCATCTATCACCGTGGCTGGATGAAGAACCAGGGCTACCCGCACGACCTGTTCGACGGCCGGCCGGTGATCGGCATCCTCAACACCTGGTCGGACATGACCCCGTGCAACGGCCACCTGCGCGATCTTGCCGAGAAGGTCAAGGCGGGCGTCTGGGAGGCCGGGGGCTTCCCGATGGAAGTTCCGGTGTTCTCGGCATCGGAAAACACCTTCCGCCCCACGGCCATGATGTATCGCAACCTCGCGGCACTCGCCGTCGAGGAGGCGATCCGCGGCCAGCCGATGGACGGCTGCGTGCTGCTGGTCGGCTGTGACAAGACCACGCCGTCGCTGATCATGGGCGCAGCCTCTGTCGACCTTCCCTCGATCGTCGTCACCGGTGGGCCGATGTTGAACGGCTATTTCCGCGGCGAGCGCGTCGGTTCGGGCACGCATCTGTGGAAATTCTCCGAGATGGTCAAGGCCGGCGAAATGACCCAGGCCGAATTCCTCGAGGCGGAAGCGTCGATGAGCCGCTCCTCGGGCACCTGCAACACCATGGGCACCGCCTCGACCATGGCCTCCATGGCGGAGGCGCTCGGCATGGCGCTGTCGGGCAATGCGGCGATCCCCGGCGTCGATTCCCGCCGCAGGGTCATGGCGCAACTCACCGGCCGCCGGATCGTCCAGATGGTCAAGGATGACCTGACGCCATCTGATATCATGACCAAGCAGGCCTTCGAGAACGCCATACGCACCAACGCGGCCATCGGCGGCTCGACCAATGCGGTCATCCACCTGCTGGCCATGGCCGGTCGCGTCGGCATCGACCTGACATTGGACGACTGGGACCGCTGCGGCCGCGACGTGCCGACCATCGTCAACCTGATGCCATCTGGCAAATACCTCATGGAAGAGTTCTTCTATGCCGGCGGATTGCCCGTGGTTCTGAAGCGGCTGGGCGAAGCCGGCCTTCTACACAAGGATGCGATGACGGTCTCCGGCGAAACCGTCTGGGACGAGGTCAAGGACGTCGTCAACTGGAACGAGGACGTCATCCTGCCGGCCGAAAAGGCGCTGACCCAGTCGGGCGGCATCGTCGTCGTGCGCGGCAACCTCGCGCCCAAGGGCGCGGTGCTGAAGCCGTCGGCGGCAACGCCTGCCCTGCTGACCCATCGCGGCCGCGCCGTGGTGTTCGAGGACATCGACGACTACAAGGCCAAGATCAACGACGACAATCTCGACATCGACGAGACCTGCGTCATGGTCATGAAGAACTGTGGACCCAAGGGCTATCCCGGCATGGCCGAAGTCGGCAACATGGGTCTTCCCCCGAAGGTGCTGAAGAAGGGCATCACGGACATGGTCCGAATTTCCGACGCCCGCATGTCCGGCACCGCCTATGGCACCGTCGTGCTGCACACCTCGCCGGAAGCCGCCGTCGGAGGCCCGCTGGCGGTCGTCCAGAACGGTGATTTCATCGAACTCGATGTGCCGAACCGCCGCCTGCATCTCGACATCTCCGAAGAGGAGCTGGCGCGCCGCCTCGCCGCCTGGCAGCCAAACCACGATCTGCCGACGTCGGGCTATGCCTGGCTTCACCAGCAGCATGTCCAGGGCGCGGATACCGGCGCCGACCTCGACTTCCTCAAGGGATGTCGCGGAAACGCCGTCGGCAAGGACAGCCATTGACGATGTTTCGGGGGCGCTTTTCACATGGTGCCCTTGAAACAAATTCGATACCACCTATATTTTGATCATCGATGTCATAATTCCTTAACCATCAGGAACTAACGTCATCATCATTCGATCTTCCGGTGACCACGGATGTACTGGCACCGTAGAGGGTCGAATTTCGGAGAGGTCAGGCTGAAATTGCCTGGCCTTTTTGTTTTTCCAGCGCGATCTCAGCCGCCCCTCGCCGCGATATAGTCGCGCGCCACCCGATGCATCTGCTTTCTGTCCATCACTTCGCCGTGACCTGCATAGACCTGCCCGACGTCGAGTTCGGCAAGGCGCTGCATTGTCTTGAGGTAGATCTCGACATCCGCACCCGGAATGTCGTCGACCAGGCCTTCGTCATAGATCGCGTCGGCGCTGAAGAAGTCGCCATTGCGCGTGTCGAGAAGCGTGATCGAACCCGGCGAATGTCCCGGCAGATGCAGCACCGTGAAGCGCCGGTCGCCGAGATCGACCACATCGCCTTCCCCCAGCAGTTCGGTCAGCGGCGCCGGTTCGAGCGCATAGCCTGCCATCGACCAGCCAGGTTCCGGGATTGCGGTCAGCGCGCCCTCGATGGTCATGAATTCGGACGCCAGCGTGCCCCTGTCGTCCATTTCGGCGAATGTATGCGCCTCGAGCCGATGCCCGGCCCGGCGTTCATAGAGGCTGAACGAACCGACATGGTCGACATGAGCATGCGAGGCAATCGCCAGGACGGGTTTGCCTGTCGCCGGCGACACCTCGGTCAAGGCCCTCACCCCGACGCCGAAATCGAGCTGGATGTCGAAATCGCGTCCCTCGATGCGGTAGAGGTTGGCGCGGAAGAAATCATGCACATGCGGCTCGCGGATGCGGTTGATCCCCGGTGCCAGCGTCCTGACGTCGAACCAGTTCATCGCGCGCGCCTCATCGTGTAGCACCCATTGTTCGGCCTCATTGTGCGGGATGCGCGAGCGAAAGCCGCTGCCCCGCCTCGCCGGCAGGGATATTGGCATCGAGAAAGGTCAGCGCGCTCATCAGATTGCCCGCCTTGGTGAGGGCGACGTGATCCGGATCCTCGTCGATCACGCTGATCGTCACCGGCAATCCGTAGCTCGGATTGTCGAGCGCCTTGATGATGCTCTCCTTCATCAGGTCCATGAACTGCACGCCGGGACCGGCGAAAACCAGCGGGATCGGGTCGAACATGCTGAACAGGTTGGAAAGCCCGGTACCGATCGCCCGCCCGGCTTCCGCGAAAGCCTCGCGCTCCGGCCCGGGGCGCGCTCGCGCCACGTCGGCCAGGCGTCGCAGCCCGTCCGGTGGTGGTTCCTCGGCCAGCATCTTGCCCGTGTCCGCGCCGATCGCCGATCGCCAGATCGAGTGCTGCCCGGCATAGGCCTCGATGCAGCCGCGCCGCCCGCAGCGGCAGAGAGCGCCATCGGGCTTGTAGCAGAGATGGCCGAATTCGGTCGCCGACGATGCGATGCCCGAGAACAGGTGTCCGTTGAGGTAGAGACCCATGCCGATGCCGATTGTCATGACGACGGCGGCGAAGTTCGGGCCGTAGCGCTCCGGCGCCCGCCACCGTAGCGCCTCGGCGATCATGTTGCATTCGTTGGCAAGCTCCGCCGGCGCCATGAACTCGCGCTCGAGCGCCTCGCCGAGAGGGATGTCCTGCACGTCGATGACCGGAGACGACAGGAACACGCGCCCGGCACCATCGACGATGCCCTCGACGCCGACCGAGATCCGGGCCAGCGGCGCAACCTCCACCTCCTGCTGGTCCAGCAGCGATCGCAGCGTCGAAACCGTTGCGTCGACGAGCTCCTCGCCCGTCATCGATTTGGTCCGGATGTTGACGGCCTTCGAGGCGATCAGGCCGCCCGCATAATCGTAGATGTCGGCGGTCACCCGGTTGAGCGCCAGCAGGATCACCGCGACCGAGGCATAGCCGGCATTCGGCTGCAGCCGGACCTGCGGTCGCCCGCGGCGTTGCGTCGCCTGTTCGGACCATTGTTCCGAGGCAAGCACGCCCCGCTCGATCAGGCTGGTGGTGATGACGGTCACGGTGGATGCCGACAGGCCTGTGGCGGCACTCAACTCGGTTCTGGAGAGATTGCCGTGCCGCCGCAGCGCCAGCAGAATACCAAGCTGGTTCTGCCGACGAACGTCATCCGGCCGAACAATATTGCTCACGCGAAAACTCCTCCCACTCCTTGCTGCAATGCAAAATTTCTGTTGCATTGCAACGACTTAGGAGCACATCAGAATCCATCTTGACACAGCTTGTATTGTGCGTCACTACTTTTTTCGAACCTCGAAAAAAAGAGGCTCAAGAGCGGCCGGGCTTGATGGCGACGTTAAGGTAGAGGTTGCGACGCGATCGATCGGCCAAGGTTGGTTGATGCAATCTGCATCGGGAGGACAATATGAAGAAATTTGCTTTGGCGCTTGCAAGCGCCGTGTTTGTTATGAGCGCTGCCGGTTCCGCTATGGCCGCCGGCAAGACCATTGCCGTGTCCTGGAAGATCTTCCAGGAAGAGCGTTGGAAGACCGACGAAGCGGTCATCAAGAAGATCATCGAAGCCAATGGCGACAAATACATCTCTGCCGATGCGCAGGGTTCTGCCGCCAAGCAGCTGACCGACATCGAATCGCTGATGTCGCAGGGCGCGGACATCCTGATCATTTGCCCCTGGGATTCCGAAGCGATCCTGCCGGCCGTTGAGAAGGCCGCCTCGGAAGGCATTCCGATGATCGCCTATGACGTCCAGATCGAGCATCCTTCGGTGCTTTACATGACCTTCAACAATGTCGGCGTCGGCCGCCTGATGACGGAAGAAATGCTGAAGGTGAAAAACGAAGGCAACTTCGCCATCATCAAGGGCGACCCGGGCGATCCGAACGCAGCCTTCCTGCTCCAGGGCATGATGGAAGTGCTCAAGCCGCATATCGACTCCGGCAAGATCAAGATCGTCGCCGAAGCGTCTTCGGACGGCTGGAAGCCGGAAAACGCCCAGAAGAACATGGAACAGATCCTGACGTCCAACGACAACAAGATCGACGCCGTTCTCTCTGAAAACGACGGCATGGCTGGCGGCGTCGTCGCTGCCCTCCAGGCACAGGGCCTCGCAGGCGACGTTCCGGTCACCGGCCAGGACGGCGACAAGGCTGCTCTGAACCGCGTTGCCCAGGGCACGCAGCTCGTTTCGGTCTGGAAGGACTCCCGCGAACTCGGCAAGCTCGTTTCCGAAGCCGCGATCATGCTGACGGAAGGCAAGACCTTCGCTGACATCCCGAATGTCACGAAGTTCGCCGACGGTGCCCGCAAGGTCGAAGTCGATGCCGTCCTGCTGACCCCGACCGCGATCACCAAGGACAACCTCAACCTCGTCATCGACGCTGGCTGGGTTGACAAGGCCACCGTCTGCGCAGGCGTAGCCGCCGGCTCTGTTCCGGCCTGCAACTGATCTGCCGTTGACATGCCAATGACGTGCGCCGCCCTTTGCAAAGAGGGCGGCGCATTTTACAAGTGATGTGGGCAGATGCCGTCTCTGCGGGGAGCGCGGCATTGGCAATAACGAAGAATGGGGCAATCAGCCCGAAAACCAAGGGGAGAGCGCCGATGAGCATCGCGCAAACATCCAGTGGTCCTGCCGTGCAGGAAGAAGGGCCAATCAAGACCTTCCTCAGGGCGACCGAAATCGACACGCGTATGCTTGGCATGATCGGCGCGCTGCTGGCGATCTGGATCGGCTTCAATGCCTATGGCTATTTCGTCAACGGCTTCGGCGCGTTCCTCACCTACCGGAACCTTTGGAACCTGTCGGTCCAGACGTCGTCGATCACGGTCATGGCGACCGGCATGGTCCTGATCATCGTCACACGCAACATCGACCTTTCCGTCGGCTCGATGCTCGGCGTCACCGCCATGCTGATGGGCGCGTTGCAGGTCTGGATCCTTCCGACCTATCTCGGCATCGGCCATCCCGCCATCTGGGTCATCACCGTCATCTTCGGTCTGCTCGTCGGGTGTGCCATCGGCACCTTCCACGGATATCTCATCGCCTATCTCGAAATACCATCCTTTATCGTGACGCTTGGCGGCATGCTGGTCTGGCGCGGCGCGGCCTGGTGGGTTGCCCGCGGCGAGACGATTTCGCCGCTCGACCAGACCTTCGTTCTCATCGGTGGCGGACCCTATGGTTCGATCGGCGCGATGTGGAGCTGGATCGTCGCGGTCATCGCCTGTATCGGCATCGTGTTCATGATCATGAGTGCGCGGCGACAGCGCGCCCGGTTCGGTTTCCCGATGCGACCGATGTGGGCCGAATATCTCATCGGCGGCCTGAGCACGATGGTCGTTCTTGGCGCCACCTTCGTCATGAACAGCTATTACTGGCCCAAGGGCATCGTTCGGAACTATGCCAAGAGCATCAATGTCGATCCGGCGACGCTGGGCGATATCGGCCATGGCTGGGCCATTCCGGTGCTGATCGCGCTATTCATCGTCATGGCGATGACCTTCGTGACCACGCGCACCAAGTTCGGCCGCTACGTCTTCGCCATGGGCGGCAATCCGGAAGCCGCAGATCTGGCGGGCATCAACACCAAGCGCCTGACGATGCTGATCTTCTCGCTGATGGGTGTGCTGGTCGGCATTTCTGCCGCGATTTCCTCGGCCCGCCTGACGTCGTCCACCGTGGCGCTCGGCCAGTTCGACGAACTCTATGTCATCGCCGCGGCCGTCATCGGCGGCACGTCCCTTGCCGGCGGTTCGGGCACGATCTACGGCGCCATGATCGGCGCGCTGATCATGCAGTCGCTCTATTCGGGCATGGTGCTGATCGGCTTCGATGCGGCCATCCAGGCCATGGTTGTCGGCATCGTGCTCGTGCTCGCGGTCTATATCGACACCGTCTATCGCAAGCATGCCAAGTAAGGGAGGGATCGACATGGACGCAGCCACGAAATACCAGAAGCCCTCCGGCACGCCGCTGGTCGAGATGCGCGACATCTCGATCGCCTTCGGCGGCATCAAGGCGGTCGATCATGCCTCGATCGACCTTTTCCCCGGCGAGGTCGTCGCCCTGCTCGGCCACAACGGCGCCGGCAAGTCGACCCTGATCAAGGTTCTCTCCGGCGCCTACAAGCGTGACCACGGCGACATCATGATCAATGGCGACACGGTAGATATCCACAATCCTCGCGACGCCAAGGCGCAGGGCATCGAGACGATCTACCAGACCCTTGGTCTTGCCGACAATGTCGACGCTGCCGCGAACCTCTTTCTCGGCCGCGAGATCCTCACCAAGTGGGGCACGCTCGACGACGTGGCGATGGAGGCCGAGGCCCGCAAGGTCATGGGTCGCCTCAACCCGAACTTCCGCCGCTTCAAGGAGCCGGTAAAGGCGCTTTCGGGCGGCCAGCGCCAGTCGGTGGCGATCGCCCGGGCGATCCTGTTCAACGCCCGAATCCTGATCATGGACGAGCCCACGGCAGCGCTCGGCCCGCAGGAAACCGCGCAGGTCGGGGAACTGATCAAGCAGCTCAAGGCTGACGGCATCGGCATCTTCCTGATCAGCCACGACATCCATGACGTCTTCGACCTCGCCGACCGCGTCTCGGTGATGAAGAACGGCAAGGTCGTCGGCCATGCCCGCACCGAGGACGTGACCAAGGACGAGGTGCTCGGCATGATCATTCTCGGCAAGGTGCCGCCCGGCGCCGAACCGGGCCCCGGCGCGATGATGTAGCTTCGGCTCTGTCCGAATGGTTCTCAAGGGCGTCGGCGACGGCGCCCTTTTTCTTTGCCCGAATCATCGGCCCGGCCCCCGTTCTCCCGGCTTGCCGGTTCGCACCGGCGTTTCCATCGCCGGCCGGCGTCGATTAACCCATGTATTTCAATCGCTCACGCCGAAGTGAATCCGCGAGGCTTGCCATCCCCGGGGATCGGTCCATTCTGGAACACGAGGCACCCGGAACTGAGAATGCGGCTAATTTCAAGACCATGCGATGGTCCGTTAAAATGCGGATCATCGACAGCAACGTTTGTTAGAAGGTTTTGTGCAATCTCCGGGCGCTATAGAGAGCTCAGGAGCACCGAATGATTTTTTGCCACCGCAATGGCCGCGGGTTTTTTCACTGCAATGCTGCGTTCGGCATTTGCGGTGATCGCGGTTGCCTGCATGATCGGCATCGTCTTCATTGCCGCCTTCGTCATCTCCGGCGCCAGCATTCTCGGCCTCGTCATGTCGGTGATCGGCTTCAATGCCGGCCTCGTCACCTATGCCTTGAGCCTGATCCTCTCCTCGGGCGGTTCGGCCCCGTAAGCCCCTCTTTCTCTACAGGCATTTCGCAGTTGCGAAACGATTGAATATACGGCGCGGCATTGACCGCGCCTGCGGTTGCGGCAATATCGCAGCCGCCAAACCTGCTATCGAAGGCAGGAACGAAAAAGGGAAGGAGTTCGGGATGGCGCGCATCACACTCAGGCAATTGCTCGATCACGCCGCGGAATACGGTTACGGTGTTCCAGCATTCAATATCAACAACATGGAACAGGGCCTCTCCATCATGGAGGCGGCGGCCGCGACGAGTTCACCCGTCATCCTTCAGGCCAGCCGGGGCGCGCGCGCCTATGCCAATGACATCGTGCTCGCCAAGCTGATCGACGGGCTGGTGGAGATGCACCCCGATATTCCGATCTGCATGCATCTCGACCATGGCAACAACGAAGCCACCTGTGCCACCGCCATGCAGCACGGCTTCACCTCCGTCATGATGGACGGCTCGCTCAAGGAGGACGGCAAGACGCCGGCCGACTATGACTACAATGCCGGCATCACCCGCCGCGTCGTCGACATGGCCCATTGGGGCGGCGTGTCGGTGGAAGGCGAGATCGGCGTGCTGGGCTCGCTGGAGTCAGGCGAGGGCGAGCAGGAGGACGGCCACGGCGCCGAAGGCGTGCTGAGCCACGACCAACTTCTCACCGATCCCGAACAGGCCGCGCAGTTCGTCCGCGAAACCCAGGTCGATGCACTGGCCGTGGCCATGGGCACCAGCCATGGCGCCTACAAGTTCTCCCGCAAGCCCGACGGCGGCGTGCTGGCGATGAACGTCATCGAGGAAATCCACCGCCGCCTGCCAGACACCCATCTCGTCATGCATGGTTCCTCCTCGGTCCCGGTCGAACTGCAGGAGATCATCAACAAGTTTGGCGGCCAGATGAAGCCGACCTGGGGCGTACCGGTCGAAGAGATCCAGCGCGGCATCAAGCATGGCGTGCGCAAGATCAATATCGACACCGACAACCGCATGGCGATGACAGGCGCCATCCGCAAGGTGCTGACCGAGAACCCGTCGGAATTCGATCCGCGCAAATATCTCGCCCCGGCGATGGCGGCGATGAAAAAGCTCTGCATCGAGCGTTTCGAGGCTTTCGGCACGGCCGGCAATGCCGGCAAGATCAAGGTGGTCTCGCTGTCGGAAATGGCCAAGCGCTACAAGTCGGGCAGCCTGGCGCCGAAGATCGCCTGACCCCGCCGGACCCGTCAGGAAACTTGGAACGCGGTCTCGCAAGGGCCGCGTTTTTCTTTGCCACAAGCCCGTGTGAGCGCCACGGCGTCGAACAATCTATTTCTTGCCCTGCAGCCCGTAGCCGCCAAAGCTTCTGACGACGCCGTCAATCTCGTCATCCGGCAGGATCACCGGCCCGCCGATCAGCAGCGAATGATAATATTGCTTGGCGATCGTCTCGAGTTCGACCGCCGCCCACATCGCCTTCTTGAGGTTCGGTCCGGTCACCACCATGCCGTGATTGGCCATCAGGCAGGCGCTTCGCCCCTCGAGCGCCTTGAGCACGTTGGCGGCCAGTTCGGGCGTGCCATAGCGGGCATAGTTGCAGACCCGGACGTCGTTGCCGCCGAAGGCCGCGATCATGTAGTGGCAGGCCGGGATCGGCTTGCGGGCGATGGCCAGGATGGTCGCATAGGTGGAATGGGTGTGCAGCACCGCATGGACCTCGGGCCGCGCCCGCATGATGCCGTGGTGGAACCACCATTCGACGGAAGGCTTCTTCGGCCCTTCCCAGGCGCCATCGGTTGCGTCGAGGGATATCGAGGCGATCATGTCCGGCTCCACTTCCCCATAGGGAATCGAACTCGGCGTGATCAGCATCCTGTCGCCATGGCGCACGCTGATATTGCCCGACGTGCCCTGGTTCAGCCCCGTCTCGTTCATCTGGCGGCAGTGGTCGATGATCGACCGTCTTATATCCAGTTCGTCCATGGGTCTTCCCTGATTTCGGCTCTTGTCGCGGCACCATAGGGCAGTTGGCGCGCGCCGGCATCCACAAATTCCGGACTCGCTCGCGATTCCAACAAGTTACCGGAATGACTCTGTTTTTGCTGCTTTCGCGAAAAGACTCATCTTGCTAATGTTCTTCTTTTGTTCTAGCTTTTCCGCATGTCCATTCCTCTTGATCCAGTAGCGTTGCGTCTCGTGCGGGTGACCGAAAAGGCCCCGCCCGATCTCACATTCGAGGGCTTGAGGACTTCCATCGCGCCGGCGCCGCTCATCGAGATGATGCCATCAGCCCATGGCGACCATGTCTCCTCGCTCGGCTTCGCGCTCGCCTGGGCGCTGATGGCCTCCGAGGGCGGCCTGATCTTCTGGGCCGCGCCCGAACAGGATTTCTTCGAGGACGGCCTGCCCAATGCCGAGGGGCTGGCGCAGTTCGGCATGCCGCTCGAGCGGCTGCTGCTGGTGCGGGCGCAATCGCAGAAGGACGCACTCTGGGCCACCGAACAGGCGCTCTCGACCCCCGGCATTGTCGCACTCTGCGCCATCACCCCGTCGAAGAAGGGCGTGAGTCTCACCGATACAAGGCGCCTGCTGCTGATGGCCGAGCACTACCGCACCCGATGTCTCCTGCTCCGGCTCGATGCGGCCGGGTCGAGCGCCGCCCGTGCCCGCTGGCGGGTCAGTTCGGCACCGAGCCGGGGCGAGGAGGATGAACTCGGTCCACCGGCCTTTTCCGTCCACCTCGCCCGCAATCGTGCCGGTCCCCACGGTCTCTCGTTCAATCTTCGCTGGAGCGTTCACGATCATGCTTTCCACCTCATGGAAGACCGGATCACGCTTGATGGCCCGCTGGTTGGCCCTGTGGCTGCCGAGGCTTCCCCCGGATCGGCTAATCCGCTCCGGTCAGGTTTCGCCCGGTGACAAGCCGCTGATCGTCTATGCCAAGACCGGCAATGCCTACACCATCACCTCGCTGGACCGCCGCGCCTCGGCCCTCGGCCTCAGGGTCGGAATGCCCGTCGCCGATGCGCGCGCCGTGCAGCCGCATCTCGTGGCGGTCGAGGCCGATGCCGAGGCCGACGCGGACCTTCTCGACCGGATCGCCGCCTGGTGCGACCGCTATTCGCCCATCGTCGTCAAGGATCCGCCGCACGGTCTGTTCATCGACCTGACCGGCTGCTCGCATCTCTTCGGCGGCGATGGCGCCGTGCTTGCCGATCTCGACAGGCGGCTCCGGCAACAGGGCTTCATCAGCCGCTCGGCCATCGCACCGACACCCGGCGCCGCCTGGGCCCTGTCGCGCGCTGGCCGCGCCCGCCTTGCCGATGAAGAAACCCTAGACAGCCTTCTTGCCCCCCTCCCCGTATCGGCGTTGCGCCTGGAAGACAGCGCCCTCACGCTGATGAAACGGCTCGGCCTCGAGACCATCGGCCAGATCATGACGGGCCCGCGCAAACCCTTCACCGCCCGCGCCGGCAAGCACGCCATGATGCGGCTCGACCAGGCCTTCGGCCGGTCGCGCGAGGCGCTCACCCCGCACCGCCCGCCGCCCGAACAGTTCGCGCTGCGCCGTCTGGTCGAACCGATCCTCAGCATGCAAGCCGTGATGACGGTGGCGGAAAGCCTGATCGGAGAGCTTTGCGCCCGCCTCCGGCAGGAGGGCAAGGGCGCCCGGATCTTCCGTCTCCATCTCTTCGGCGTCGACAACAGGACCCGGACGGTCGAACTCGGCCTCAGCCGGGCCGAGAACGATGCCGGCATCGTGCACCGGCTGCTCGGCGAGCGCCTCGGCATGACACCACAGGCGCTGGATGCCGAATTCGGCTTCGATGCCCTGCGCCTCGACGCTCACGAGATCCTGCCCGTCATCCTGCGCCCGATCGACCTTGCGCCGGTCTCGCTGCGCGACAGCGAGGCCGAGGCCCGGCTCGTCGACCGGCTCGCAATCCGCCTGGGCGATGCCAGCATCGGCCGCCCCTCCGTCCGGCTCGTCCATGCGCCGGAACGCGCCAACCGCTGGACCAAGCTGCCGGTGGCCGCCAATGCACCGCCGCTGGCCCAGGATGGCGTGGTCCGCCGCCCCCTGACGCTGTTTCGCAATGCCCAGCCGGTCACCGCCATCTCGCCCATGCCGGATGGTCCGCCCAGGCGATTCACCTGGCGGCGCATCTCCCACGATGTCGTGCGCGCCGAAGGTCCCGAGCGGATCGCCCCCAACTGGCTGCGGGCGCCGGACGCTCGCACGCGGGATTACTACCGCGTCGAGGACAAGGACGGTCGCCGCTTCTGGCTCTATAGCGAAGGCCCGCGCGACGGCATGACACCGCAATGGTACCTGCACGGCATCTTTCCATGAGCATTTTTCCATGAGCGGCTTCGTCGAGCTCTGCACCACCACGAATTTCTCCTTCCTGCACGCCGCATCGCATCCGGAGGAGTTCATCGAACAGGCCTGGGCGCTGGATTATGCCGGCATCGGCATTGCCGACCGCAACACGGTCGCCGGCGTGGTGCGCGCCTATGCCCAGTCACGGGACATGCATGCCAGGGCAAGGGCGGAGGGTCGGAGCCAGGACGTAAGGCTCGCGATCGGCGTCAGGCTGGTCTTCCGCGATGGCACGCCCGACATCGTCGTCTATCCCACGGACAGGGCGGCCTACGGGCGGCTCACGCGCCTGCTGACGCTCGGCAACAGGGACGCACCGAAGGGCGAATGCTGGCTGACATTTCCGATGTTCCTGGACCATGCCGAGGGGCAGCAGGCCATCGTCATTCCCGGCCTCGCCGAGGGCGACCTGCCGGACCATAGACTGCGCGACACCCTCGCCGCCATTCGCGCCCGCTGCCGCTCAGTCTGGCTCGCCGCCCGCTTCGTCTTCGACGGCGAGGACCGGCGACGGCTCAGGCGGTTGAGCGAACTGGCCTTCGAGACCCGCGCCCGGCTGATCGCGACGACGGAACCGCTCTGCCACGTGCCCCAACGCCGGGCATTGCTCGATGTCATGACCTGCATCCGGCAAAAGACCACGCTGGATGAAGCCGGCCGCCTGCTCGCCCCCAATGCCGAGCGGCACCTCAAGCCAAGGATGGAAATGGAGCGGTTGTACAGGCTGGCGCCGGGTGCCGTGGCGGAAACCGAGAGGTTCCTCGATGGCCTTTCCTTCACCCTCGACGACCTCAAGTTCAACTACCCCCTGGAAATGGTCCAGGGCTATGGCTCGGCCCAGGAGGCGCTGGAGGCCATGACATGGAAGGGCGCAGCCAAGCGCTATCCCCACGGCATTCCGGACGGTGTCCGGGCCTCCCTGGAGCGCGAACTGGAGATCGTTGCCCATCTCAAATACGCGCCCTATTTCCTGACGGTCGCCGATATCGTCCGCTATGCCCGGCACGAGGAGAACATCCTTTGCCAGGGCCGCGGCTCGGCCGCCAATTCCTCGATCTGCTATTGCCTTGAAGTCACCGAGGTCAACCCGGCCGAAAACAACCTTCTGTTCGACCGCTTCATCTCGACCGAGCGCAACGAGCCGCCGGATATCGACATCGATTTCGAGCACGAACAGCGCGAGAAGGTCATCCAGTATGTCTTCAAGAAATATGGCAACAGGCGAGCGGCCCTGACCTCGACCCTGATTTGCTACCGCAGGCGCAGCGCGCTCCGCGACGTCGCCAAGGCCTTCGGCTATTCCGAAGATCACATCATGGCGATATCGCGCACGCTGCACTGGTGGTCGAAGGAGATCCGGCAGGAGGACCTGCGCGGGCTCGGGCTCGATCTCGCCGACGACAAGCTGCTGCGCTGCCTTCAACTGGTGGAGGAATTGCAGGATTTCCCGCGCCACCTCTCCCAGCATGTTGGCGGCATCGTCATCACCCATGACAATCTCGACGAGATCGTCCCGATCCAGAATGCCCGCATGGATGACCGCATCGTCGTGGAATGGAACAAGGATGACCTGCAGGTCCTCACCATCCTCAAGGTCGACATGCTGGCGCTCGGCATGCTGACCTGCCTGAAGAAGGCCTTCGACCTGATCAATGCGACCTACCCGGACTGGTCGCCGGAGGGAAAGCCGCTCGACCTCGTAACCCTTCCCAAGGAAGACCCGGCCGTCTACGGCATGCTCTGCCGCGCCGATTCGATCGGCGTCTTCCAGGTCGAGAGCCGGGCACAGATGTCGATGCTTCCCCGGCTGAAGCCGAAGAAATTCTACGATCTCGTCATCGAGGTCGCCATCGTCCGCCCCGGCCCCATTCAGGGCGGCATGGTGCATCCCTACCTCAAGCGGCGTCAGGGCATAGAACCAGTGATCTACCCGAAACCCGAACTGGAAGCGGTGCTGAAGCGGACACTCGGCGTCCCCCTGTTCCAGGAACAAGCCATGCAGATCGCCATCGTCGCGGCAGGCTTTTCGCCGCCGGAGGCAGACAAGCTCCGGCGCGCGATGGCGACCTTCCGCAGGACCGGCACTATCCATCAGCTCAAGGAAAAGTTCATCCAGGGGATGATCGACAAGGGCTATGAACCGGATTTCGCCCAGCAATGCTTCAAGCAGATCGAGGGTTTCGGCGAATACGGCTTCCCCGAGAGCCATGCAGCCAGCTTCGCTCTCCTCGTCTATGCCTCGTCCTGGCTGAAATGCCATTATCCCGATGTCTTTGCCACGGCGCTGCTCAATTCCCAGCCGATGGGCTTCTATGCGCCCTCTGAAATCGTCCGCGACGCGATCGAGCACGGCATCGATGCCCGGCCGCCCGACGTCAATCATTCCGACTGGGACAACGGGCTGGAAGCGGGGCCGGTCGCGGCCGAAAATCTGCATCCCCGCAATGCCGCAATGACCTACATGCTGCAATCCACCCACGCCCTGCGCCTCGGCTTCCGCCAGATCAAGGGGCTGCGCGAGGACGAGATCAGGGCCTTCGTCGCCAGTCGCGGGGCCGGCTACGATTCCGTTCGCGACGTGTGGCTGCGTGGCGGGCTTGAGCCATCGACCATCGAGCGGCTCGCGGATGCCGATTGCTTCCGTTCGCTGGGCCTGGAGCGGCGGGATGCGCTCTGGGCGGCCCGGGGGTTGAACCGGGTGGGCGGGCAGGAGAACCTGCCGCTGTTCTCGATCAAGTCGGCGCATAATCTGGAGCCGGACTTCGCCCTGCCGCCGATGATCATGGGCGAGCACATCGTCGAGGATTATCGCACGCTCGGCCTGTCGCTGAAGGGGCACCCCACGGCCATGCTGCGCTCCTATCTCGATGCCGAACGCGTTCTGCCTTCGGCGCGGCTCGGCGATGACGACATCAGGAATGGAATGAAGGTGCGGGTGGCGGGTCTCACGCTCGTGCGCCAGCGGCCGGGCACGGCGTCCGGCGTCATCTTCATGACACTGCAGGACGAGACCCATATTGCCAACGTGATCGTCTGGCCGAAGGTTTTCGAGCGGTTTCGCGCCGAGGTGCTCGGCAGCCGGCTCTGTGCTGTCGATGGAATGGTCCAGAAGGAAAGCGGTGTGATTCACGTCATCGCGGCGCGGCTTTACGATTACAGCCCGCTTCTCGCCCGACTCTCAGGCAACGAATTCGATATCGCAGTCACCAATGGCGACGAGGTCCGCAGACCGGTCGAGGCCGACAGCCGCTCGCATCCGCGCGACATCAGGCACAACCTGAGCTACACGCCCGCAGCCGGCGTCATGCCCAGGGGAAGGAACTTCCACTAGCGTAAAACAATATATTTTCAGTGCCTTGGCGGATTGGCCGGAGGCTGATCTACGATCGCTTCCATGTGATACCAAGCCGGATCAAGCGCCGCGGCAGCCCGCGGATCGATGGCCTGCGCCACGGCCGGCCGGGTCTCGAACCGCCTGCTCAGGGGAAATTGTATGATCTCGGCGCTATGGCGCTTCTCATTCTGCAACATTTCAATGTCACTCCAGTCGTCATCGGATTTCTTCTTGAATCTCCCTATACACGATTGTGTTCCACATTGCACAAAAAAAATTCACACAGCTTAAAAATTAGGCAGAAAATATCACAGCTTATGCATCCAGCGTTTGCAGCCGTGCTGGGCAATCGCGAAAAATGCCTCGAAATCACCCATCGGACCGAAACCGATGGACAGAATGCCGCACCGTTGCGAGTTGGCATGCCGCATGCATTATCAAGAGCGGGCCAGGAAGCCGGTAGCCGCCGGCGGCCAGAAAACGGGAGCCGGGGAGGCTCCGCACTACCTATGAGAGGTCTGAAATGACGAAATTCAAGCTCGAGTATATTTGGCTCGATGGCTACACGCCCGTTCCCAATCTCCGCGGCAAGACGCAGGTCAAGGAATTCGAAGCCTTTCCGACGCTCGAGCAGCTTCCGTTCTGGGGCTTCGATGGTTCGTCGACCATGCAGGCCGAAGGACGCAGCTCCGATTGCGTGCTCAAGCCCGTCGCCCTCTATCCGGATCCGGCCCGCACCAACGGCGTGCTCGTGATGTGCGAAGTGATGATGCCTGATGGTGTCACCCCGCACGCATCCAACGCCCGCGCCACGATCCTCGATGACGAGGGCACGTGGTTCGGCTTCGAACAGGAGTACTTCTTCTACAAGGACGGCCGCCCGCTCGGCTTCCCGGAACATGGCTTCCCGGCACCGCAGGGTCCCTATTACACCGGCGTCGGCTATTCGAATGTCGGCGACATTGCACGCGAGATCGTCGAGGAACATCTCGACCTCTGCCTCGAAGCCGGCATCAACCATGAAGGCATCAATGCCGAAGTGGCCAAGGGCCAGTGGGAATTCCAGGTCTTCGGCAAGGGCTCCAAGAAGGCAGCCGACGAAATCTGGATGGCGCGCTACCTTCTCCAGCGCCTGACGGAAAAATATGGCATCGACATCGAATACCACTGCAAGCCGCTCGGCGACACCGACTGGAACGGCTCGGGCATGCATTGCAACTTCTCGACCAAGTACATGCGCGAAGTCGGCGGCAAGGCCTATTTCGAAGCGCTGATGGCGCAGTTCGAAAAGAACTGGAAGGACCATATCGACGTCTACGGTCCGGACAACCACATGCGCCTGACCGGCAAGCATGAGACGGCTCCGTGGAACAAGTTTTCCTACGGCGTTGCCGACCGCGGCGCATCGATCCGCGTACCGCACTCCTTCATCAAGAACGACTACAAGGGCTATCTGGAAGATCGCCGCCCGAACTCCCAGGGCGACCCATACCAGATCGCTTCCCAGGTTCTGAAGACGATCTCGGAAGTCCCGTTTGCCGGCTCCGCTTCGGCCGCCGCCTGAGGCATCTGAACACGACATTCGACGCGCGGGCATCGCTGCCCGCGCGTTGTTGTTTCAGCATCTCCGCACCCGCTCCCTGCCGCCAAGGCGATAGGTCAGCGCCAGCCAGAGGAGATGCTTGAGGTCATCACCCGGCGCACTGTCCGGCAGAACGATCATCCGGTTGCCCTCGTATTGGAACGTCGTCCCGAACAGGTCGCGAAAGTCGGCAACGAGGCGCGTCCGACAATTCACCAGGACGGCCGGCCGGACAATCGAACCCTTCGTCCCCCCGAGCCGGATCGTGCTACCGCTCCCCGTCTCCGTCGTCAGGTAGGCAGGCTCGCCCCATTTGAGCATCTCGGCCACCGGCCCGATCCGTGGGTCGCCCTCCGCCACCTCGAAGATCATGGCCCGGACGTCGAGGAGTCGGTCGCGTACATCTCTCGCCAAACGGTCGAACGCCGCCTGCACGTCGGTGGGCACCGTCGGCATGTCAGTTGCCGACCGGCAGCAGGATGTCGGTCCTCAGTTCGGTTGGCGGTGTGTCGGCCGGACTGTTGAGATAGAATTCCAGGATCGGTTGATCGACCGCTTCGTATCCTGAGGCCGGAAGCCACACGCCCATCAGCCAGCGATAGGCGTCGCGCATGTCGGCATAGGGTCCGGTGTAGGAAAGCCTGGCATAGGTACCGCCCCCGGTTTCCAGCCCCTCGAACCCGTCCGGCACCTGTCCCTCGATCACCAGGCAGGCCGCCGAGCGAAGGTCTTCCTCTGCGACGGCATCGGGGTCGTCGTAATAGACACCGATCATCTGCGACTGCCGAGTGACCAGCCCCGCCGGCACCGCCTCCGCGTATAGCTGCCCGAAGGCACGGTCGATCGTCATGTAGGACCCCCGATGCGGCCTCGCGATGCATTGCAGCGAGGGAAGTGTGACGATCTCGACCGGGAAACCGGCCGCGTCGATGGCATGCTGCGCGGCCTTGAACCGGGAGTGGCTGCCCGCCTCGCGATAGGCAGCCGGCGAGGCGCCGTAGGATTGTTTGAAGGCGCGGCCGAACGCTTCGGATGTGGTGTATCCCGCGCGTGACGCGATCTCACCAATGTCGCTGTCGGAATTGGCGAGCCGGTCGGCGGCGCGGGTCAGCCGCAGGCGCCGTACCGTGGCCGCGACAGTCTCGCCCTGCATGGCGGTGTAGACCCGATGCCAATGCCAGCGGGACATGGCGGCCACATCAGCCAGCAGATCGAGGTTGAGTTCGTCTTCGAGATGGTCGTGGAGATAATCTACCACCCGGCCGATACGGGCGGCATAATTATGTTTCGCAGTGTTCGTCTTCATGAGCATCTTGTCGTCTCCCTTTCGATGAAAGACAACATGGCATCAGACCGCCTGACAGATATTGCTGACTTGTAAGCGCACCCTGCTGGCTCAGGACATGATCACAAAGTCTTTGCCGGTGCGCGAATTGGGATGCATGGGCAGGTCGGTGACCACGAACATCGCGCCTTCGTGCAGATCCGCATGAAGCCGTGCGGAAAAGACTTTGTCGGCGTTCAGTCGTGTCAGAACCTTTGCGCCGTCCTCATGCTTCTCCGCGCCGTGGTCGATGCCGACCCATTCCATATGCCTGCCCTGGTCTTCGACGGACTTCAGCACGAATACATGGGAACCGAGCTTGCCGAAGCCGGAAATCTTCAGCGCGCCCTCCGCCGTCACCTCGCCGTTTTCCAGAAGCAGGATCTTCTTGTCTGCGGAGGAGGCGAGAACCGAAACGACAGGCGCAGAATGCTCGCGCTTCCGACCTGGTCTTTTCCCGGCAGTCTCGGCACCGGAAGCAACGAACCCGGCGTAGCCGGTCAGCACCATGCCGGGATGAATGATTTCCGACGGATCCGCAGGCCCGCCCGCGATGATGACGGGCGTGCCGAGCCCCGTCACCGTGAACAGCTTTCGTGCAAAGGCGATCGGTAGCCGGACGCATCCATGCGACGCGGGATATCCGGGCAGATTGCCGGCATGGAGCGCGATGCCGTCCCAGGTCAGGCGGTTCATGAACGGCATGGAGGCATCGTCATAGGTGCTGGAATGGTGGTCGGCATCCTTTTCGAGCACGAGAAAAACGCCCGTGGGTGTCTCGTGCCCCGCCTTGCCCGTGGAGCAGGTCGAGGCGGCGATACGAATACCGTTGCGGTAGACATGGACCCTCTGTTCCGGAATGGAAACGATGACGGTAACCGGCCCTTCGGGCGCCCGCTCCGGATGCCAGACGAACTCACCAGGCCTGAGCCTGGAGACTTCCTTGATGACCTCCTTTGCAGAAACAGGCGCCACCAGCGTTGCCGCCGCCCCGACCAGAAGCACCCGACGACGAAACCCGGCCATCACGACATCTCCCGCCCTTCGACTCCGACGATGCCAATAGAGCACCGGCAAGCGGACCTGTCGAGACCCGCGTCAGTAGACGTCGGGCACATACATCTCGTCGGGTACTTCCGAGCGGCGATAGTCCGCATGGCGCACCCGTGCCGGCAGTTCGATCACCGGCTTGGGGCTGTCACCGTAGGGGATTTGAGCGAGCAGGTGGGCGATGCAGTTGAGGCGCGCCCGCTTCTTGTCCACGGCATCGACAACCCACCACGGTGCATCGGCGGAATGCGTCCTGACCAGCATTTCCTCCTTGGCCTTGGTGTAATCCTCCCAGTGAACCCGGCTTTCCAGGTCCATCGGCGAGAGCTTCCATTGCTTCAGCGGATCGTGGATGCGCATGCGGAAGCGGAACTCCTGCTCCTCGTCGGTAATCGAGAACCAGTACTTGATGAGGATGATGCCCGACCGGACGAGCATGCGCTCGAATTCCGGCACCGACCGGAAGAATTCCTCCAGTTCGTCGGGCGTGCAGAAGCCCATCACGCGCTCCACACCGGCGCGGTTTATACCAGCTGCGATCGAAGAGCACCATCTCACCCGCCGTCGGCAGATGGGCGATGTAGCGCTGGTAGTACCACTGGTGCCGCTCGCGTTCCGTCGGCGCGGGAAGCGCAACGACGCGGCAGACACGCGGATTGAGCCGCTGCGTGACGCGCTTGATCGCGCCGCCCTTGCCCGCGGAGTCCCGGCCCTCGAAGATCACCACGACCTTGAGCTTCTGATGCTGCACCCAGTCCTGCAGCCTCACGAGTTCGTGCTGCAGCCGGAACAGTTCGCGGAAATAGATCTTCCGGTCCAGGGTATCGGCGGCCGGTTCGGTCATGCCCTCCACGACAAGTTCGTCGAGCCGGTCCTCCTCCATCTGCATCTCCAGTTCTTCATCGAAACTGTCGGCGATCTCCGCCTTGATGCGCTCGAGTTGCTCTCGATGGTCGATGGTCATGGTCGGCTCCCTGTTGCGTGCCGGCACACAAGCAGGTGTATGCGACAGGTTTGTGACGATCCGACGACGGCAAGCCGACATCACCCGTGGAAGTGTGTCCCCGGCTCCAGCGACGCGAGGCGCGCCGTGCATCGACGGAAATTCGCATCGTCGGCTGAACCATCCGCGCAGTCATGCATTTATAGCGGGGGAAATATGTTCAAGGGGATAATTGCTTGTCATCTTTTGATGGAGCCGCGGGCGCCGACCCTGCGATTGGCGGGGATATCGCATTCCTTCTGGAAGATCGAAACGGCTTGGTGTCGGGATGGAGCGCGGGGGCGAGCGCGCTCCTCGGCTGGCGCGCGGACGAGGCGATCGGCCTGCCGGTCGGACGTCTCTTTGCGGACGATCCGGTCGCGGAAGGCAGCGATAAGCGGCCTGCTAGAGGCGGCGGCACGGCATGGCGCCGGACGCTGATCACCAGGAATGGAGAACGGATGTCGGCAGAGATCGACGTCGTCCCCGTCGCTGGTGATGCGGCTGCCGGAGCGGCCAGATTGCATGTCATCCGCACCGCGACGGAGCCGACGCCTGGCGGATCCTCCCCCGACGACGGTGTCTACCGCAGCCTCTTCGACGCCATCGACGAGGGCTTCTGCATTATCGAATTCTTCGACGGGCCAAACGGGCCCCTGAGCGACTATATCCACATCCAGGCCAATGCCGCCTATGCGCGTCAC
Source organism: Rhizobium sp. (assembly GCA_019739215.1). Taxonomy (GTDB): domain Bacteria; phylum Pseudomonadota; class Alphaproteobacteria; order Rhizobiales; family Rhizobiaceae; genus Rhizobium_E. Next base: position 111,096 of record JAHHDR010000035.1, on the reverse strand, counting down.
GCCGGCATCCCCGATGTCGTCGGGCAGAAGGTGCGGGAAATGGTGCCGGATGAAGCCGACGGCTGGGTCGAGCTCTATGGCAGCGTCTTGCGGACCGGCGAGCCGATCAGATTCCAGCGCGAGCTGGTCAAGACCGGCCGCTATCTGGAACTGGCCGCTGTGCGCATTGAACCGCCAGAGCGGCGGCAGGTCGCGGTCCTGTTCCAGGATGTGACCGGCCGCAAGCGGGCCGAGGCCGCATTGCTCGAAAGCGAGGCGCAGTTCCGAGCCTTTGCCGAAGCCGTTCCCAACCACGTCTGGGCGAGCCTCCCGAATGGCGAGCTCTACTGGTTCAACCGGCGGGTCTATGCCTATGCCGGCGCTCCCGCGGGAAGCCTGAACGGCGCCGGCTGGGCCGCCATCGTCCACCCTGACGACCTCGAGCACGCACGCACGACCTGGCAACAGGCGCTCGAGAGCGGCGACATCTACGAGACCGAATTTCGAATCCGGCGGCACGATGGCACGTTTCGCTGGTTCCTGGTGCGCGCCGAACCGGTCCGCAAGGACGACGGAACGATTGCCAACTGGGTCGGGACCAACACGGATATCGAGCATCAGCGCAGCCAGGCGGCAGAACTTGCCCGTCTCGCCGCGACGCTGGAACAGCAGGTCGAAGAGCGCACCGGTGAATTGATGGCAGCGGAAGAAGCGCTGCGCCACTCGCAGAAAATGGAGGCAGTCGGCCAGTTGACGGGCGGCCTCGCGCATGACTTCAACAATCTGCTCGCCGGCATCGGCGGCAGCCTGAGCATGATGTCCACGCGGCTCGCGCAAGGCCGTGTCGCCGAGCTCGATCGCTACATCACTGCGGCGTCCGGCGCTGCGAAGCGGGCCGCGGGCCTGACGCAGCGGTTGCTCGCCTTTTCGCGTCGCCAGACCCTCGATCCCAAGCCGATCAACCTCAACACGCTCACCAGCGGAATGCTGGACCTGATCAACCGCAGTGTCGGACCGGAGATCGAGGTCGAAACCGCCGGCGCGGCGGGACTGTGGAACACCTGCGTCGATGCCGGCCAGTTGGAAAACGCGCTGCTCAATCTCTGTATCAACGCACGCGACGCCATGCCCAACGGCGGCAAGCTCACCATCGAGACATCCAACCGGTGGATGGACGATCGCGCCGCGCGCCTCCGCGATCTGGCTCCGGGCCAGTATGTCTCGCTCTGCGTCAGCGATACCGGCACCGGCATGGCGCCAGACGTCGTCGCGCGCGCCTTCGACCCCTTCTTCACCACCAAACCGATCGGCCAGGGCACCGGCCTCGGCCTGTCCATGGTCTACGGCTTTGCCGGCCAATCGGGAGGATCGGCGCGGATATATTCCGAACTGGGCAAGGGCACCATGATCTGTCTCTACATCCCCCGGCATGTCGGCGAGGCCGAGGAGGCGCAGGACCTGCCCCCGGAACCTGCCCAGCCGCAATCCCTGGGAAGCGAGACCGTATTGCTGGTCGATGACGAGCCTCTCATCCGCATGGTCGCCGCCGAACAGCTCCAGGAACTCGGCTACGACGTGCTCGAAGCCGAGGATGGGCCGAGCGCGCTGAGGATCCTCAATTCGGACCGCGCCATCGGGCTGCTCATCACCGATGTCGGCCTGCCAGGTGGCATGAACGGCCGCCAGCTCGCCGATGCCTCCCGCGTCGGCCGTCCGGACCTCAAGGTCCTGTTTATCACGGGCTACGCCGAGAATGCCGTGCTCAACCACGGCCATCTCGACCAGGGCATGCATGTCATGACCAAACCCTTCGACATGGACATGTTCGCAAAGCGCGTCAGGGACCTGATCTCGGCCTGAACGCCGGGCGCCCCATGTCCAGCCTCCGGGCGTCCCGTGTCGAAGCGGGAAGCCCCCGGGCAGCATTGGCAAGGTGTTAACCCTTCCGGCAGGCGGCAAGCCGCGACCGGCTGCAAATTAACCAGTCGGGACTACACTCCCCTTCATATCGAACGACGACCTCGCGCCTGTCGCGGCGTCGCTCCATGCAAAGGTTCCAAGGAGGGGACAATGGTTGATCATGCCGTCGATACCGGTTCCACCGGCCACAGAAGCGCCCGCGCAACCAGTGCAAGTTATCTGCCGCTGCGTTTCCGGCTCTGGCTGCACCTCTTTGTGCTGCGCTACGTCGCACCGATCGCCCGCCATCCGGCCATGACCCTGGTGACCGGCGTCGGATTGCTTCTCAGCGGCATGCTGGAAGCCTTCGAGCAGATCTTCACCGATTTCGAAAGCCTTGTCGGTCCGCGCGAGGGTGTCATCCTGCTTGGCATCGTGACGTTTTTCAAAGGCATCGCCGATATGGTGGAAGCCTCGGAATGGCTGTCGCGCGGCGTGGAAGAAGAGCGGGACGCACAGCAAACGGCACAGCGCTGACGGGTCGCCGCTGACTTCAGCGGCGAGCCGGCGGGCAGAACCGGCAAAAATGCATCGGCCGAGGCAAATTCCGCGCCCACCGGGCGCCGGCAACCCAACGCTTAAGTGTTTTGTAATCCAAATGCTTTGAAATCCCGGCATTAGTCGGGATCAGACCTTTTCAAGCGAGCGATGGATCATGAGCGTACAGGTTGCACAACAGGCAGCGGAGAGCTCAGGCTCCATGGAACTCGGCCTGGCGGTGCTGGCCGCCGGAGCGCTCGCCGTCCCCCTCTTTCGCAAGCTCGGCCTTGGCTCCGTGCTGGGCTATCTCGCGGCCGGTCTCGCGGTCGGTCCGTTCGGCCTGAATTTCGTCGACAAGCCGGAGGAGATGCTGCACGCATCCGAGCTCGGCGTCGTGCTCTTCCTGTTCATCGTCGGCCTTGAGATGAAGCCGAGCAAGCTCTGGCAACTCCGGGCGCAGATTCTTGGCCTCGGCGTCCTCCAGGTCGGCCTCTGCTCTGTGTTCCTCACCATGGTCGGCATCTGGCTGGGCTTCAAGCCGGTGATCGCCTTCATCGCGGCGCTGGGCTTCGTGCTGACCTCGACCGCCATCGTCATGCAGATATTGCAGGAACAGGGCAAGCTGGCCTCTCCGAGCGGCGAGAAGATCGTTTCGATCCTGCTCCTGGAAGATCTCGCCATCGTGCCGATCCTCGCACTCGTGGCCTTGCTGTCGCCCGCCGATTCCGACGGCAACCTTATGACGCGTCTTGCGGCGATCGCCATCGCAGCCGGGGTCGTCGGCGCCTTCCTGCTGTTCGGCGGCAAGATCCTCAACGCCTTCTTCCGCGTCGTCGTGCTGTCGGGCGCCCGCGAGGTAACGACGCTGGCAGCGCTGGTCGCGGTGCTCGGCGCGGCGGTGCTGCTCGAGGACAGCGGCCTGTCCATGGCGCTCGGCGCCTTTCTCGCCGGCGTCGTGCTGTCCACCTCGAATTTCCGCCATCAGCTCGAAACCGACATCACGCCATTCCGCGATCTTCTGATGGGCATGTTCTTCATCGCCGTCGGCATGTCGCTGGATGTCGAGATCGTCGCGCATCACTGGCACTTCCTGTTGCTCTGCGTGATCAGCTTCATGGTGGTGAAGTCGCTCGTGATCTACCTGATTGCGCGGTTCCTGCGATCGAGCAGGATCGAGGCGCTGCAACGCGCCACAATGATGGCGCAGGGCGGCGAATTCGCCTTCGTCCTCTTTACCACCGCAACCACGTCGAACCTGATGGATGCCGACACCAATGCCATGCTGACGGCGGTCGTGATCCTTTCCATGGCCCTGACGCCGATATCGATCTTCGGCCTCGAACGCTTCCTGCGCTGGAACAAGAGCCTTGCAGCCGAGGCGAGCGCCGTCGACGAAACTGTGCCGCAGGTGGTCGTCATCGGGTTTGGTCGCTTCGGCCACCTTGTCGCACAGCCCTTCATCGGCCTCAACCAGCGGGTCATGGTGATCGACCGCGACGAGAACATCGTCCAGCAGGCGGAAAAATTCCCCCAGGTCACGGCATTGCAGGGCGATGCGACCGACAACAAGGTGCTGGAGGCGGCCGGCGTCCGCTATGCGCGGCTGGTGCTCGTCTGTACGAACGATCCCGCAGAGACCACGCGCATCGTCAGCCACATCAGGCAGACCTACAAGGAACTCAAGGTCATGGCGCGCGCCTTCGACGAGGACCATGGCCTGCTGCTCGCCCGCGCCGGTGTCGAGCACCACGTCCAGGAACTCTATGAGTCCGCCCTCGCCTTTGGCGAACGCGCCGTGCACGAATTCGGCCTCGGCGCCGAGAAGGCCGAGAAGTTCTACGAGGATTTCCGCAAGCAGGACGCGCACCGGATGGAAACGCAGCTGATGAGCGGAATCCAGTCAAGCGGCGACCTCCTCCTCGCCAGCCAGGACAAGCCAGCCGCCGCCCCGACCTGACCCCATCTGGCCTGACACGGCCCCACACGGAAAGGGCGTGTCGTCGCGACACGCCCTCTCAGAGCCAGTGCGTGCCATACGGGTTCCGAACGCTCCGCCTCCATCAGTCGGATTGCCTCCAAACAGGCGACCAGGCCCGTTCGGCATGCACCGGTATCGTCGTTGAAACCGGCGACCGATCGGCCGCCTCAGGCGCCCCGGCGCGTCCCTCGGCGCCGTTTCCTCAGCTTCAGGCAAGCTCCTCTCCCTAGATTGCAACCTGCCGGTTATATTAATTTGCGTGTCCGAACCGTTGCCTCTCGCCGGCGATTGCGTTGGCACAAGGCATAGGGTCCGACACGACTGCTGATTTAGTCTTGGGATTTCCGCATGACCTCAGTCGTTTCCTCGCTCACTGTCAACCAGATCAAGAAGCTCACGCCGGCCGAGGTCCAGAGCTGGACGACGGCAGAGGTCGCGTCGCTTTCCACGGTCCAGGTGGGCGCGCTCTCTGCGGCGCAGGTCGCGGCGCTCGATACCGAGGATGTCGAGATCCTCAGCGACAACCAGATCAGCGCCATCGCCAAGCGCTCCGTTGTCGGCCTGTCGCTGGACCAGCTCAGCGTCCTCGACAAGCATGCCATCCAGAGCTTCACGTCCGTCCAGGTTTCGGCACTTACCACCACGCAGATCAATGGCCTGAATTCCGAGCAGTCCAAGGCCCTCAAGCCGGCCCAGGTCAGCGTCCTAAGCGCCGCTCAGCTGGCCGCCTTCGACGATGAGGACATCGCGACCTTTTCGGTCGATGACATGGCCGCCATTTCCTACAAGTCGATCAAGGGTCTCAGCACCAGCGGGCTCGCCGGATTGTCGGCCGACCAGATGGGCGCTCTGTCGACCGCCGCGGTGGCTGGCCTCTCAACCGACCAGATCCGGGCGCTGACGCCGGAACAGATCGCAGGTCTCTCGACGGCGCAGATCGCGGCACTCAAGCCGGCGCATGTCGCAGTCCTAAGCACCGAGGCGGTGGCGGCGCTCGCCACGGACCAGATCGCGGCCCTCACCACCAGCGCAATCACAGGCCTGAACTCGACCCAACTCGATACCTTGAGCACCGCGCAGGTCGAGGCGCTGACGTCGGCCCAGGTCAAGGCCCTGAGCGCACAACAGCTCGCCGCGATGGGTGCCGACGATATCGCCGTCTTCTCGACGGCCGACATTGCCGCGATCCTGAGCCGGGCCGTCACCGGCCTGACGACATCGGCGCTCTCGGAACTGACGACGGACCAGATGGCGGCGTTGAGCACAAGCGCCGCCGCGGCGCTGACCACCACGCAGGTCTCCTCCCTGGCACCATCACAGGTCGAAGCCCTGACACCGGCTCAGATCAAGGCGCTGACATCGCAGCAATTGCTGGCGCTGGGACCAGACGACATCGCGACATTCTCGCTTGAGGACATCGCGGCCATCGCGACACGCTCGCTGCGTGGCCTCAGCGCATCCGTCATGTCGGAACTTCCCACCACCCATGTCGCGGCCCTGACCACGGGCCAGGTTGCGGCGCTCGAAAACTGGCAGGTCCAGGCTCTGACCACGGATGGCCTCGGCGCGCTCACGACCAGCCAGATCGCAGCACTCAACAGCCGGGCCGTCGCAAGCCTGACCACGGACCAGATCACCGCGCTGACAAGCGAACAGCTCGAAGCCTTCACCCCCGCCCAGGTGAAGTTCCTCACGGCCGTTCAGCTCTCGGTCATGGAGATCGATGACATCGCCACCTTCTCGACCGCTGACATTGCCGCGATCTCGGCTGTGGCGACAAAGGGACTGAGCACCGACGTCATCGCCTCGCTGACGCTTTCGCAGGTCGGTGCGTTGAGTGCCACCACGATCGCCGGGCTGACCACGACCCAGCTTGCGAGCCTCGGCTCGGAACAGGTTCAGGCGATGACGACTGCGCAGATCCGAACGATCAATGCCGCGCAGATCGCCGCCTTCACGCCCGAGATGATCGCGACCTTCCCCACCCAGAACATTGCGGCACTTGCCAACAGCGCCGTGTCCAGCCTGTCATCAAGCGCTCTCGCGGTGCTCTCCACGGCCCAGATCGCAGCTCTGACCGCGACCCAGGTCAGCGCGCTGAAGCCGACGCAAGTCGCGCAGTTCAGCGCCGAACAGGTGGAGGCGCTGTCGTCCAAGCAGGTTGGTGCGTTGACCTCGAAACAGCTGGCGGCGCTCAGCTCCGACCAGTTCGCGACACTTTCCACCGAGGACGTCGCCGCCATCACCAACAAATCCATGCCAGGACTGACCGGCGCGACGATGGCGACGCTGTCCACCGCCCAGATCGCCGCGCTCAGCACCTCGGCCGTGGCCAGCCTGACTGCCGTGCAGATCCGCGCGCTGGGAACCGAGCAGATCGAGGCGATGTCCTCGGCGCAGGTGAAGTTGCTGACTTCGGCCCAACTTGCCGCGCTCGGACCGGAAAGCGTCGCCGCATTGACGACCGACCAAGTGGCTGCGCTCAACATCAAGTCGCTGCCCGGCCTGACCACGGATTCGATCGCTGCCTTGTCGGCATCGCAGCTTGGTGCCCTCAGCACGGCTGCCATACCCTACCTGACGGCCGCGCAGTTCGGCGCCCTGTCGCCCGAACAGGTCGAGTCCCTGTCGAATGATCAGATCAAGTCGATGAGTTCCCGGCAGGTGGCTACACTGACGGCCGACAGCGTCTCGGTTCTGACCACCGAGGAAATCTCCCTGCTCGGAACCCGGACGATCCCCGGACTGAGCACCGACGCCCTCGCCGCCTTCTCTTCCGACCAGGTGGCGGCATTGACAACCGCGCAGGTCGCAGCGCTGCAGTCCTGGCAGATCGGCGGCATCGACGCAGGCTTCATCGGCGCGCTCACCACCAGTCACATTGCAGCACTGGGTTCGGGCGCCATCGCCAACCTGACTACGGCCCAGATCGACGCCCTGAGCACCGAACAGGTCGAGGTCCTCTCGACCGCGCAGATCCGTTACCTGACGTCGACACAGCTCGAGATGCTCGACGCGGAGGATATCGCGACCTTCTCCACGCTCGAAATCGCCTGGATCTCGAACCGGGCTATCGCCGGGCTCACGGACAAGGCGATCGCCGCGCTTTCGATGGGCCAGATGGCCGCGTTGACGAAGGGGGCGCTCGCCAGCATGACCGCCGATCAGGTCGATGCCTTCTCGACCCAGCAACTCGCTGCACTGTCGACTGCCCAGATCGTCGGGTTCGGCGCGGCGCAGATCTCCGCCCTCGGTCCCGAGGACATTGCCGCGCTATCCACCGACCAGGTCGCGGCGATCAACAAGCGGGCGATTTCAGGCCTCACCGAAGAAGCGGTCGTTGCCCTCAGTACCGACCAGCTTGCCGCCCTGTCGTCCAATGCCATCGGTGGCCTGACCTCAGCCCAGGTCTCGGCATTGACGCCGGATCAGGTCGGCCTGCTTTCGACCGTGCAGATCAAGAGCCTGAGCCCGTCGCAGGTGCTCGCGCTGCAGGAGGATATCGCCGTCCTCTCCGCCGCGCAGATCGCGAGCCTCACCGCCACGGCGATCCGCGGCCTGAGCGCGGACCAGGTCGAACAGATGAGCGCGGGCCAGATCGCCGCACTGACCACGGCCCAAGTCGCGGCACTCGTGTCCGCGCAGGTCGCGGCGCTGCGGCCGGAAGATGTCGCAGCCCTGTCGACGGCGCAGATCGCGGCCCTGGGCGGTGGCGGCATCGCCGGACTCGCCCCCGATCAGATCGATGCAATGACGACAGAACAGGTGAGCACGCTCTCCAGCCGTCAGTTGCTGGCACTGTCGTCGACACAGATCGCGGCGCTCGGAACCGAGAAGATTGCGGCTCTCACGCCCGCCCAGATCACCTCCCTCAGCGTCAGCGCCATCGGCGGCCTGACCTCCGAGCAAATCGCCGTCCTGAGCACGGCGCAGGCGGAAGCCTTGACGATCGTGCAGGTTGGCGCCCTCCAGTCCGAGCAGATCGCGGTGCTCGACAGCGAAGACATCGCCACATTCACGACCAAGGACATCGCCGCCATCACGTCCGGGGCGATCGCCGGACTTTCGAACAACACGATCGCATCATTGACGACGGCGCAGGTCGCCGCGCTCGGAACCGCCGCCATCGCCGCCATGTCGACGAGCCAGATCGCGGCATTGAGCAACTCGCAGGTCGAGGCCCTCACCAGCACCCAGATCACGGCGCTGACCTCGAGCCAGATCGCAGCCCTTCGCCCCGAAGACATCGCCGCCTTCTCGACCCGGGAAATCAACGCCCTCAATTCCAGCGCGATCCCCGCCCTGTCGACGGAGATGATCGCCGCGCTGTCGGCGGCACAGGTCGCCGCCCTCAGCACCTCCGGCATCTCCGGCCTCTCCACACGGCAGATCACGGCGCTCAGCCCGTCCCAGGTCGAGGCCCTGACCAGTCACCAGGTCGCGGCACTCAATTCGACCCAGATCGCGGCGCTCGACGCCGATGACATCGCCACCTTCTCGACGCGCGAGATCTCGGTGATCAACTCGAACGCGATTACCGGATTGTCGAGCGGCACGATCGCATCGCTGACCTCGGCACAGGCCGCGGCACTCAGCCCTGCGGCCATCGGCGCCCTCTTCACCCGGCAGGTCGTCGCCCTGACCTCGGACCAGTTGCAGGCTCTGTCGACCCTGCAGGTCCGGGCGCTGAACTCCGCCCAGATTACCGCACTCGGGACCGCCGGCATCGCGGCATTCTCGGCGACGCAGGTCGCCGCCGTCAGCGCGGGCGGCATAGCCGGTCTCTCGGCTGAACAGCTTGCCGGCATGAATGTCGACCAGATGCGCGCCCTCACCACCGCGCAGGTTGCGGCATTGAGTTCCCGCCAGGTTGCGAGCCTGGACATGGACGATCTCGACACGTTCACCGCAGCCGAGGTCGGCGCGATCAGTTCCACCGCCGTATCCGGCCTGTCGCCCGCGACCCTCGGCTCGCTGTCGGCGAGCCAGCTTGCCTCGTTGAGCGCAGGCGCCATGTCGGGGCTCACCACCGAGCAGATGACGGCCCTGAGCACGAGTCAGGTCGAGGCGCTGACCACCGGCCAGATCGCCGCATTTGGCTCGAAGCAGCTTGCGGCGCTCGGTGCCGATGACATCGCGGTTCTTTCGCTCGACCAGGTTGCGGCCCTCAACCCGTCCAGCATCGCCGGCTTGAGTACCGCTCAGATGTCCGCATTCAGCAGCCTGCAGGTCGAAGCCCTGACGATCGGCCAGATCGCGGCGATGAGTTCGTCCCAGCTCTCGATCCTCGGGATCGACGGCCTGGACGCGCTGTCGCTGGACGACATTGCCGCGATCACCTCCGGCGCGATCAGCGGCCTGCCGACAGCGACCATCGCGGCGCTTTCGCCGTCCCAGATCGCGGCGCTCAGTTCCTCCGCCATCTCCGGCCTCACCACCGAACAGGTTGCCGTGCTCGGCACCGCCCAGCTCGATGCCCTGACGACGGCACAGGTTGCGGCGCTCGGTTCCAAGCAGGTCGCGGTACTCGGCACCGACGCCATCGCCTCCCTGTCGCCCACCCAGGTCGCTGCGCTGGGTGCCGGCGCCATGGTTGGGCTCACCACGGACCAGATCGCGGCGCTCACCCCGATCCAGGCCGAAGCGTTGACGGCCGTCCAGGTCAGTGCCCTGAACTCGAAGCAGATTGGCGCACTTGAGACGAGCGACCTCGCGCTGTTCTCGACAGCGGACATGGCCGCGATCAGTTCGAGGGGCATAACCGGACTGTCGACGGCGTCGATCGCGCTGCTGACCGATGCGCAGATCGCCGCCTTGAGCACGGCCGGCATATCGGGCCTCACCATCGACCAGATCTCGGTCCTCAACACGGAACAGGTCGAAGCCCTGACCAGCGTGCAGGTCAGCGCCTTCAGCGCTGCGCAGCTTGCCAAGATCAGCCCCGAGGGACTGGCAACCTTCTCGACGGACGATATCTCGGCGATCAGTTCGCTGGCGGTATCGGGACTGTCGACATCCGCCATCGCAGCCTTCTCGGTCAATCAGGTAGAAGCCCTGAGCGCCTCGGCGATCTCGGGCCTGACCGCAAGCCAGGTCGCGACCCTGAGCACGGACCAGATCGAGGCACTGTCGCCCGCACAGGTCGGCGCGCTGGGCTCCAGCCAGGTCGCCGCACTCGGAACCATCGGCATCGCCGCACTCGCGCCGTCGCAGATGGCAGGTCTCAGCACCGGCGGCCTCGCCGGCCTGGGTACTGCGCAGGCGGCACTGCTGACGCTGGAGCAGGTCGATGCGCTCTCCGCCAGCCAGATTGCCGGCCTGGGGTCGACCGCCCTGGCCAACCTGTCCAGCGACGCGCTCGACACATTCTCGATCGAGGATCTCCGCGCGATCGGTTCGACGGCGATCAAGGGCCTACCGACAAGCTTCATCGCATCCCTGACGGCAACCGAGATCGCGGGCTTCGGCACGGCCGGCATCGGGGGACTGAGCAGCACGCAGATCGGCGCGCTGAGCACCGAGCAGCTCGAAGCGTTCTCGGTCGCGCAGATCGCCGCGCTCAGCCTGTCCGGCGTGTCGGGCCTGACGACCGCCCATATGCAGACCATCTCGGCCGACGAACTGGCAGCCATTAGCTCCACCGCGATCAAGGGCCTGTCGACATCGGTCATGGGCTCGCTCTCCAGCACCGAGATCGAGGCGCTGACCACCAGCCAGGTATCCTCTCTCACCTATGGCCAGGTCATCGCCATGAGCGCGACCCAGATCGCCACATTCTCGGTCGAGCAGGCAGGTGCCCTGACGGCCACCCAGGCGGCGGCGCTCGGCGCCGACGACCTCGCGACCTTCTCGGTCGAGCATATAATCGCGCTCGGCACGGCTGCGATCACCGGCCTGAGCACCACGGCACTCGCTGGCCTGACGGCCTCCCAGGCTGACGCCTTCATGCCCGGCCAGCGCGCGGTCATGACGTCGGCCCAGCTTGACGCCCTGCCGACGCATAGCGAGCCGGAGAGCTTCTCCATGTCGAGCTTCGGCGTGGACGATCTCGATGAGCCAACGGATACGTCCGACACCACGGATGGCGACGACAGTGAAGTGGCGTCCGTGATCTCGTCCTATCTCGGGGTATGACGCGCCCGGGATGTGATGATTGCGGGGGACACGATCGTCCTGGACAGTTCGGGCCATTGTCTGCTTCCCGTCGGACGCCGGCCATTGCCGCGGTCTCGGCCCACCCTATCCGAATGTGACCCATTTTACGCCCTAAAGCCAAGTTGAACCAAGGATGACGTTGGAACAGTGTATGCGTTCCGGACGATGTCACGATCGACCGGCTGGAATGGGGTAATGTCCGACGCAAGCCGGCTGTCCGCTGATCGAAGATGCCTGCATCGTCGTCACGGCGTCTGCCCCGGGTGAGGCGGCGGGCTCGGAGACAGAGGTTGCGGCTCACTGCCTGGAGCAATGGCGGGAGGGCGCTGGGCGGGGCCGCGGTACAAAAAGGGGACACAATGGAGCGCTTCGACGCGATCGTTCTCGGCGCCGGCATTTCGGGAATGACAGCAGCCTCCGTCCTCCGCGAGCGGGGCGCACAGCGGGTACTCCTTGTCGACGAATATGGTCACCTGGGCGGCAATCATGTCAGTCTCGACATCGGTCCCTTCACCTATGATATCGGCAGCTTCATCTTCCACGACAATTCGCCGCTCATGCGGCGCTTCCCCGAACTCCGCGATCTCTACCTTCCCTTCGACGGCCAGACGGGCCGCCTCGACTTCGATGGCCGCCTGGCGCAATATCCGTTTGATATGCGAAAGGACCTGCTGCAGGTCGGCCCGATCGAACTGGGGCGCATGCTGGGGTCCCTGGTCCACGGGCGCTTGACCTGCGATCCGACGCGCAGCGCCCAGGACTTCGTCAGCTACTGGCTCGGCGAACGCCTTGCCAGGCGCACCGGCCTGTTCTCCTATCTCGAGCGATTCTACGGGGCCAGTCCGGCGCTGATAGAGGGGGAGTTCGCTCGCAAGCGCATGCAATGGGTCTCGGCCAATGCCAGTATCCGGGGCCAGCTCAAGCGCCTCATGAAACCTCGCCGGCTGTCCAATCGGGCCGTGGTCAGGCCGAGGGGCGGCTTTACCGAACTCTACGAACCGGTCAGGGCATCGCTGGGCGCTTCAGGCGTGCAGCTCCGGCTCGGCGAACGGATCGCTTCACTCGAGCCCGGCAAGGCCGGCGGCCTCGTCCTCAGCACCGGCGCCGCACGCTATACAGCGCCTGCCGTGTATTCGACGGTCCCGCTCGATGTCGCTGCCCAATGGTGCCGCCTGCCGCCGAACCCAAGCGTGCGCTACGCCACGCTCACCAGCCTGTTCTACAGCTTTCGGGGCACGCGCACCTTTCCGCATCACGTGCTCTACAACTTCTCGAACGCGGGGCGTTGGAAGCGCCTGACCATGCATTCCGATTGCTACGGTCAGGCCGATGGCCGGGAATATTTCTCGGTCGAGATCATTTCGGACGCCCAGCCGGACAATGCTGATCTCCTGGATGCGGATTTTCGGACGCATGTGCGGCAGAACGGCTTCCTGCGCGGCGACCTCGTGCTGGAGGGAACGCGCAAGACCGCCTCCGCCTACCCGATCTACCTGCTCGGCGCCACCGCCGCCGCGGCGGGCATGATCACGTCGCTCAGGGCGCTGGGGGTCCTGTCCTTCGGTCGCCAGGGTGGCTTCGACTACCAGCCGACGTCGCACGTCTCCTCGGTCATGGCCGAGCGGGCGGTCATGGCTTTTGGAAACTGAGATTGGCGCCCTTGAGCGCCCGGGCCTGGACGCCCGACGCGCGCCGCTTCGGCAGCGTCCGCTCTTGCTGTTCGCCTGCGGTGCGAACATAGGCCCGCAGGTGATCGGCCAGTCGCAACGCAAGACTGACGATCATCAGCGTGGGATTGGCGTGGCCCGACGTCGGAAAGACGGAACTTCCCGCAATGAACAGGCCCTCGACCCCATGGACCATGCAATTGGCATCGACGACGCTTGACCTGACGTCGGTACCCATCCGGGTCGTGCCGGACGGATGCGCCATGTCCGCCAGCGGCACATCCTGGGCGTTGCCCTGCAACACCCAGTCGGGCAGCAGCGGCTCGGGCAGACCCGCGCGGCTGAACGCGGCCGCCATCTCCTCCGCCAGCCGGCAGAGGCTTCGAACCTCATGCTCGCCGATCCGCCAGTCGACCCGGGGGATCGCCACGCCATGGCGGTCCCGGTGGCGCGACAGCGTCACGCGGCTCTGGGGATTGGGACGCTGTTCCACCAGCGCGTCGAACCGCAGCGCGGCGGCCTTTCGCGGCAAGCCCCTGCGCCGATGCAGGCGTTCGAAGGCGCCGGCGGCAATGAGACCCGGCGACCGCAACACATGCCAAAGGTCCGCCGCCATATCCTTGCCGGGCCGGCCCGACAGGCGCCGGAGCGCATGCCAGGGATCATCCTGGGCGAGCGTCTGGACGGGATAGGCCGCGCAATTCAGCAAGCCCTCGCTGCGCTGCAATGTCGGGCTCAGCGAAAACCCATGCAGGTAGAAATTCGGTGCAGCCGGGTCGGCCAGGCCGTAGAAGGTGAAGATCCGCGACACTTCCGTGATCGCGCGGTCCGGCACGCTTGCGATCATGGCGCGCGGGTGGTCGGCGAGATAGCGGCCGACGACGCCATGCTGGTTGCCCAGCCCGCCGCCGCGGGCGCCCGGAGATGCCAGAAGGATGCGCGGATTTTCAATGCCGCCCGCACAGAGCACGATCATCGGGGCATGCACGACGGCATGGCCGCCATGGTCATTGCGCACGGTGACCGATCGCACGCGCCCGCCACCTTCGTCCGTGTCGATCCGGGTAACCGTCGCATGCGTCAGGAAATCGATATTGTGTGCATCGGCCCGCCTGGCGACTTGCTTGAACCGCATCGGCTCGCTTGAGCCCGGCTCGTGGCTGAACTGCCAGAAGAATGGCCGCAGCCGGTCGTCACCGAACATGTCCCTGTCCGGCGGCGAACGCAGCAGGCCATAGAGCTGATGGTCGTAGACGTTCGGGCCCAGATTGAGGAGTTCCGCAGCACGATCGAGATAGGGCATGAGTTGTCCGTGGCTGATCGGCCATCCGGACGCCGGCACCCATCGACGCTTCTCCAGATCGATTTCGTCGAACGCCGCGCATTTGCCGATCCATGTGCGGGTGCTGCCGCCGAGCCCCCTGTGACGCAGTTCGAATGCGGGAATGGCGTTGAGCCAGGCAAGCGAGCCCGAATAGCCGCGTCCCAACGTTTGGCCCGTTGCCTGGGCACCGACACGCTCGACCGTGTTGAGACTGTCCAATGCGCGGTCATCCTCGAAGCCGCCGCTGTCGACCACGGTCACCCGGATACGGGTCCCACACAGCTCCCGCGCGATCGCAAGGCCGGCCGGGCCGCCGCCGATGACTGCAACATCCGTGTGGAGCACGAGCCCCGCCGGCGCAGTCCGCAAGTCCCTGATCGCCAAGCTTCCATCCTCGCGTTCTATGACAACTATTTTGTAGCAGATCAGTTGAGCGCACCGAAATCGGCCAATATGTGTACGTTGGGCCGCCGCCCTACTGCTTGCGGTTACGCGCGACTAGTCTGATGGGCGGCAAATGTAAGTCGCAAATCCATTTTGAACACCAGGCTTACTGGCGCTAGACTGCAGTCAATTCAGCAAAAATCTGAAGTTGTGCTCGGAGGGGTCGGTGGCACGTGTTGGACTGCGAGAATGGCTGGCGCTGGCGCCCGTCATCGCCTCCGGGAGGCTGGCCCGCTACAATGGCAGCGAGGGCGGCCCCCTTGCCTATTTCGAAGCAGCGTTTTCGGACAAGTTCGACGTCAAGCACACCTTGACCACGAGCAACGGCACGGGCGCGCTGATTGCTGCCCTCGTGGCTGCGGGCATCGGACCGGGAGACGAGGTGCTCGTGCCGGCCTATACCTGGATTGCAACGGCCGCGGCACCGCTTGCCGTGGGCGCGGTCCCGGTCATCGTCGACATCGACGCGACGCTGACGATTTCGCCATCCGACATCCTGCGAAAGATCACCCCGGCGACGCGCGCCATCATCCCCGTGCACATGGCCAACATGGCCTGCGACATGGATGCGATCATGAAGATCGCCCGCGACCACGGGCTCATCGTCATCGAGGATGCCTGCCAGGCGGTCGGGGTCAGCTACAAGGGGCGACGCGTCGGCACGATCGGAGATCTCGGGGCGTTCAGCTTCAACCAGTTCAAGAACATCAGCATCGGCGAAGGCGGCGCTATCGTCACCAACAACGATGAATACTTCGCCCGCGCCCGGATGTACCACGACATCGGCGCGGTGTTCCGCGGCCATCTCGACAATGCCAACATGCCCCCCATTCCGGGCATCAATCTCAAGGCCAGCCAGATTCAGGGCGCAATGCTCAAGGTTCAACTCAGGAAACTCGATCCCATGCTCCGCCGGATGCGCGAGAGGCGGGCGATGATGGCGGACATCATCGCGAGGAACCCGAATTTCCGGGTCGGCCCGAGCCACGATCCGGCAGGCGCGGCGGGCCTGCACGCAATCTTTGAAACGCAGGACGACGCCATGGCCTTTGCGCGGGCCCAGAAGCGGGGCGTGCAGCGCATCCACGATTCGAGCCGCCACATCTTCTCCTTCTGGCAGCCGATCCTCGAGCAGCGGCCGATCCATCCCAAGATGAACCCCTATGCCTGGACGGAAAGAAAGGTCCAGTACCCTCCCGACATGTGCGCCGCATCGCTGGACATCCTCAAGCGGAGCTGCCGTATCAGCGTGGGGGAAAACTATCCGCAGCCGCTCATGCGATATCTGGCGCATGGAATGGCGCGCTGGGGCAATGAAAATCCCGGATTGCTCCGCCCCTCTCCCGGCTATCGGAACAGCTAAATGGAACAGGTACCGAGAGTCGGACAGGGGATCATCGATATTTGGAGTTGGTCTCTCGACCGCTCCATACCTGAAGTCTCCCGACTCTGGGACACCCTGTCTCCTGAGGAAACGATGCGCGCCACCCGCTTCGTGCGGGAGCGCGATGCCATCCGGTTCAGCACCGCGCGCGGACTGATGCGAATGATCCTGAGTCGCTATCTCGGGATCTCCGCCAGTGCGGTGACGCTCGTGACCGGTGTCCACGGCAAGCCGGA
Source organism: Rhizobium sp. (assembly GCA_019739215.1). Classification (GTDB taxonomy): domain Bacteria; phylum Pseudomonadota; class Alphaproteobacteria; order Rhizobiales; family Rhizobiaceae; genus Rhizobium_E. Next base: position 94,490 of record JAHHDR010000035.1, on the reverse strand, counting down.
GATCGGTCCGTCCATGCGCGTGCCGCTGCAATTCAATCTCAGCCACAGCGCCGACCGCGCGATCCTCGCCGTCTGCGACAGGTTCCCCGTCGGCATCGACATCGAGGAAATCAGGCCGATCTCGGAGGATGTCGCCAGGCACTTCTTCTCGTCGCGCGAATGTTCGCTCCTCAACGCGCTGCCGCAGCACGAATACATGCCGGCCTTCTACCGATGCTGGACCCGCAAGGAGGCATTCGTGAAGGCACATGGCGCGGGCCTGCTGCTGCCGCTGGATTCCTTCGACGTGACGATCGCGGAGGCCGGCGCGCCGCGGCTCGAACGCCTGGAGGGCGACGATCACCCCGGCGACACCTGGACGCTCTACAATGTCGACGTGCCACAGGGATTTGTCGGCGCGCTGGCTGCCATGACGATGGGACATACGGCGCAGTTGCGCTACCAGTCCCTCGCCCGGGTCCTGATCCAGGACGCAAGCCTAGTCATTTAGCCGCGCATCGATGACGAACCGCCCTCCGGCGGAGTCGAAATGATGGCACCCCATCAGCCCGGGCTTGAAATCCGGATGGACGACCCGCACGCATCGCTCGCTATACCGGTCGAGGTCGAGCTGATCGATCTCCATGATGTTCAGCCCGTAGCCGTAGATGCCGTGCTCGTTGCGCTGCGACGGGCGATGGAGCCTGTTGTCCTTCGAGAACAGCCGGCCGGCATTGCGCGCGACCGTCCCGTCGATGACCACGGGATTGAGCCTGTGAGGTTCGATGGTCCTCAGTGACGGACCGTCGACCCGGAAGACATGCAACTCACTGCAATGGTCCTCGTAGGCATGAAAGTCCGACAGGTTGGTGAACAGCCACCACGCGCCGGCATGCCGGACCAGTGCGCTATCCGCCGGCGAGTGGCCCTCCAGGGCGGTCGCGTGCAATTCCCAGCGCAGGGGAAAATCCACGCATCGCCAGACTTCGACCCGTCGAGCCTGGTTGGTTTCGGGGATCATGTAGATCTCGCCATCATGGGAGAAGACGAACGGATAGGAGAGGTGATGCTCCTTCTCCAATGCCTTTCCGAGCGGCACCAGGCTGTCTCCGTCGAGCCGGCCCACGGCGATATGCGCCTTGCGGTCGCCGGCCTTGTAGGCTTCGTAGAAAAGATAGAGCTGGTGATCATGCTCGAACAGGAACGGGTCCGCCCGGATCTCGCCGGCGGAAGGCGCGATCTCGACCGCACTCCCCGGATCGAAATCGGTGATGTCGCCACGTCCGACATAAAGCGTCCAGACCGTCGCGCCCAGGCCGGTCCTCGCCTTCACCGCCTTGGTGGCACGGCGGGCGAGGCTTGTTCCCAGCCCGACAGAATAGCGCAACAGATCCCTGCCGGACGGCGGCCCGGGCGCCGGCTTCGGCGCTACGCCGCTCGACGCGACGACGCCGTTGTCATGCAGCCGCCGCAGCTCGCGCATCAGCATCGTCACGGCCCGCTCCTTGAGAAACCCGGAATTCCGCGTGGCCGAGAATTTCGGGTTGAACCCTCCCGACGCGATGACCGAAGAACGGCCACCCTGCCTGGCATTGAGGCTGATCTCGCTTGAGGGGAGATGATCGACGACATCCCGGAACCCCGTCCAGTCGGCGCCTCCGTCCTGATCCGTCGAAAAGGAGAAAGCCCATTCGCCGAAGGGCAGGATGGCAACGACCGCGTCCGGCAGCGACGCCGGCGTCATGCGGATGACGAGGTCGAGATCATGGTCTTTCAAAAGGCGTTTCGCGGCATTGCTGTCAAGCGCGAGGCCGCCATCGCCGGGTGGCAGCGTCACGACCTCCGGCACCCCGACGGGCTCGCTCGGCTGGAATGCCGCTTCCCTGGCGAGGATGGCACCTTCGAGCCGCATGGCATGGCGAAACAGCCCGGGCGCGGCCTTGCGGGCCGTAGCCTCGGGATGGACAAGTTCCGTCACCCGGTACAGGTCGGGATCGGCGCCGAGCCGATCGAGAACCCGCAATTGCCACGCCTCGCGCCGCTGCCCCGAACCGAGCAACACGCCGATCCGCAGCGGGCGCGTCATCGCGGCCGCGTGGGCGACCTTATCCAGCACGGCTTGACGCGCCTTCCTCGTCGAGACGCATGGACACGAGCTTGGCAAGCTTGCTGATCCCGCCCTGCGTCAGCGAATCCTCATGCCATCCTTCGAGGTCCTCGACCCGGCTGTCGGCGGAGACTGCGCCGGCCCAGCCGAACAGGAGTTTCCTTGCTCGGGTATGGTTGGCCTGGCTGCGGAACAGCAGGGTAGGCGCATCGCTCGGCCGGACCGTGTGCGAGCGTGCGGCCTTGACCAGGATATCCGTCACCGTCGCATTGGTCTCTTCCTCGTCGGACGGACGGGCGGACTGGACGCCGAGCGCGTTCATCAGGGCAAGCGAGGCGTTGAATTCCTTCATGTAGGAAACGAGGTTCATGCGGCCGGTGAGGAGCCTCCCGGTGAAATAGCCGATGCGCTTGAACCGGCGCTCTGCGTTCCAGCGCCACTGGGTCAGCGTCGGCAGGCTGCGGAAATAGCCCGGCGCCCAGGCGTCGATCGCCGCGATCAGGCGCAGGTCGACACCCTTCGCATGCAGTTGTCGGCCGATTTCCATCGCCAGCACGCCGTTCACGCACAGGCCCATGATGGCGATCGACCCGCCATTCTGCGGAATGTTCATCGCCTCGATGGCCTGCCGGGCAAACTCCTCGAGCGACTGCGTACCATAGTCGACGGAACTGGGAGCGTTGAAGAGATGGACGTTGTAGACCGAAATGTCATCGCGCAACTCGCTCGCCAGCCGGTAGAACAGGAACGGGTGGTTGAGCGTGTAGATCGACATTGCGCCGTGGCCGGACTTGTAGGTGGTGAGTTCCCACGGGTTCGGCGTGGCTGCGGCCGCCGGCACCGGCGCTTCATGCACCGGCGCGGTCGGCGCTCCGAAGATCGCCCCTGCGAAGTCCTTCAGCACAGGCATGCGGAAGAGAAGCTCGAGGTCCGGCTTCACCCCGAACGTCTCGCGCACCTTCGAGATCATCCTGAGCGCAAGCAGCGAATGCCCGCCCGCCTGGAAGAAATTGCTGTCCGCCCCGACGGTGTCCACCGGCAACACCTCGCGCCAGATGTCCGCCAGCATCTGCACGCGCTGGGCAAAGGTCATGGATGCAGGGTCCGAGGGCTGGTCGGTCGGCGCCGTGGCTGCCGACAGCAGCGGCACCTGCTCGACCGCGCCGAACCTGCGCGCGCGGGCATGCGCGACCTTCGACGCGATATCCCTGAAAGCCGCAAGCGGGACATCCGGCGTCGATAGCGCCAGTTCATAGGCATCCTGCCAGAGTTGCAGGAACAGTTCGATCGTTTCCGGCTCGTAGAGATCCGCATTGTACTCGATCGACATGCGCCAGCCCGAGGGTCGGCCGATCATCATGAAGCTCAGGTCGTAGATCACGCCCGGCGACTGCGATGGCGCGCTGATGAGCTGGAAGCCGCCATATTGCATATCCTCCAGGAAAGCCTTCTGGCAGTTGAAGTTCACCGAGATCAGCGGGTTTCGCGACGGGTCGCGCACCGGGTTGACGAGTTCGACGAGTTTGTTGAACGGCATGTTCTGGTTGTTGAGCGCATCGGTGACGATCTGGCCGGCGCCATGGACATGGTCCCTGAAAGTCACGGCGTCGGCGACATCGAAGCGCATGACGACATTGTTGATGAAGACCCCGATCATGTCCTCGAGATCGCTGTTCTCGCGACCGGCAACCTGGGTCCCGAACAGGACCGGGCCGCTTCCGGAAAGTCCGTAGAGCATGGCACTGGCGACGGCGGCGCCATAGGCATAGAGCGACAGCCGGTTCTCGCGGGCCGCCGCCTCCATGCGCTCGCCGAAATCGCCGGCCTTGAGCACCGACATGATGTTGCCGCGGCTGGTCTTGACCGCGCCGCGCGGCCTGTCGGTGGCGATTTCGAAATAGGGCGCGTTCTTCAGCCTGTCCTGCCAGAAGGCCTTCTCGGCTTCGAACCCGTAGCTTGCGAGATACTCCTCCTGCCACATGGCGAAATCGGCATATTGCAGCGGCAGATCGGGTAGCGCCGCCATGCGACCGGCGTCGATCGCGGCCGCGATCTCGCCGACTTCGCGCCCCAGCACCCGGATGGAGTAGCCGTCGAAGCAGCTCTGGTGGGCGGTGATCAGCAGGAACGCACTGTCGTTGCTGACCATCAGCAGCGACACCCGGAACAGGCAGGGCTTGCCGAGATCGAACGGCTCGCTGGCTGTTTCCTCGCCGATCTCCAGGATGCGCTTCTGGCGCTGGTCGGATGGAACGTTCCTCAGGTCGATGACCGACATCCGGAAGTCGACGCTCTCGACAATCTGCTGACGAGGCTCGCCATTCCGCTCGACGAAGCAGGTCCGCAGGATCTCGTGGCGCTGGATCACCTTGCGCAGCGCGGCCTCGATCGTCGACGACTTGAAGCTGCCGCGGACTTCCCAGCGCACGGCGACGTTCAGCGCCGGATTGCCGGGCTTCAGCTGGTCGAGCACCCAGCAGCGAAGCTGCGTCTGCGTGCAGGGAAACTCACCGAGGACAATGGCCTTGCCGGCCTGAACGGGAGTGACATTCTCGATGATGCTCATGAAGTTGCCTCGACTCGACGGCGTGCGCCGTTTCTGAAATCCTTGAGGGACGGTATCTGGTAGGTCGGGACCGATGCCTCCGGCTCGCGATTCTCCGCAAACTCCGCTAGTTCGGCGATCGAGGGATGGCGCAGCAAGTGCTTGGCTTCCAGCGCAAGTCCCGAATCCATCATGCGTGCGGCGATGCGGAAGATGGACAGCGAGTCGGCTCCCAGCGCATAGATATTGTCCTCGACGCCGATCCCGTCGATGCGCAGCACCTCCCTCCAGATCGCCGAGATTTTCCGTTCCATCGGCGTGCGCGGCGGCACGGAGATAATGTCCGACCTCCGCTCCGGCATGCCGCGGCTGACCAGGGCATTGCGGTCGAGCTTGCCATTGGCCGTCTGCGGGAACTCGCCGATCATCGTCCAGAACGCAGGCACCATATGGCCGGGCAGATGCGCCTGCGCATGTTTGGTCAGCGTTGCCGAGGTCGGCTCGTCGGCGCCCGGCTCGGCGGTGAAGTAGCAGACCAGCACCAGGTCCCCGCCGGCGTCGCGGACCGGCACCACGGCGCATTGCTTGACGCCCTCGATCGCCGAAACCACGGATTCGATGTCACCGAGTTCGATGCGGAAGCCGCGAAGCTTGATCTGGTTGTCGCGCCGCCCGAGCAGTTGCAGCGATCCATCCGGCAGGCGGCGTCCGACGTCGCCCGTGCGATAGAGCCTCTCGGCCGTCCCGGTACCGATGTCGCAGGAAACGAAGGCGGCCTTGGTCAGGTCCGGCCTGTCGAAATAGCCGTTTGCCAGCCCGTCGCCGCCAATGCACAATTCGCCGACGATCCCCACGGGTGCGATCTGGTCGGTCTGGTCGAGAATGTAAAGCTGCGTGTTGGCGATCGGGTGGCCGATGGTGATCGGTGCATCGTCGTCGGCCACCTTCTGCACCGACGACCAGATCGTCGTCTCCGTGGGGCCATACATGTTCCACAATTCGCGCCCCGACCGGACCAGCACGCGGGCAAGGTCCCTGGACAGCGGCTCGCCGCCGCACAGCATCTTGAGGCCGGGGTAGCGCTCGACACCGGCTTCGACGAGCAGTTGCCAGAGGGTCGGCGTTGCCTGAAGCACGGTCGCCTGTGTTTCCTCCATCAGCTTCACCAAGGCGAAGCCGTCCTGAACATCCGTGCGGTTGGCGATGACGACCCGGGCGCCGGCGGTGAGCGGCAGGTAGAGTTCGAGCCCGGCAATATCGAAGGCAATCGTGGTCACCGCCACCAGAACATCATCCTTCGAGATCCCCGGCTCGCGCGCCATCGACGTGAGGAAGTTGACGAGAGCCCGGTGCGATACCTCGACACCCTTCGGCACCCCGGTCGATCCCGACGTGAAGATGACATAGGCCGGCGCCTCGGGGTCCATCGACGCCACGTCGACTGGCTGATCCGAACCGGCGTCGATGGCAGGGCTCTCCATGTCGAACCGGATCACGGCGACATCGTCGGCCACCAGGCCCGCGGTGATCGAAGCATCGCCAAGGATCGCAGCCGGTCGGGCGGTTTCGAGCGTCTGCCTCAGCCGCGCTTCTGGATGCGCCGGATCGAGCGGCACATAGGCATGACCCGATTTCATGATCGCGATCATGGCGACCAGCATGTCGAGCGATCGTTCGCTGAGCAGCGCGACACGTTGCCGGCTGCCCTCGACGCGCGACCGGATGTGGCGGGCGAGGCGATTGGAGCGCGCCTCGAGCTCTCTGTAGGTCATCGTCCTGCCGTCATGCTGGGCCGCGATCCTCTCGGGATGCGCCGCCGCCTGCTGCGCCAACAGCGAGAACATGAATGCATGCCTGTCATAATCGGCCGCGGTCTCGTTGAGATTGTCGATCAGCCAGTGCTTCTCGGTGTCCGTGAGCACGGACAGCGTGCGGACCGGACGCTCCATGTCGGTGGCAAGGCCGGCGGCGAGCGTCGCGAAATGGCCGATCCATCGCTCCACGGTCCGCCGGTCGAGGACATCGGCATTGTAGTCGACATCGATCCGGATCCCATCGGCGCTCTCGATCATGTTGAGGAACATGTCGAAATTGGAAAACAGCTTGCCGTTCGGCTCGATGCGGGCGGAAAGGCCGTCGAAGTCGGCGCCGGACGCCATCCGTTCCAGGTTGAACTGAATGCCGGTCAGGGGGAGCCGGCGGCCGTCGCGCTTGACTTCGAGCTTCCGGATCAGCGTGCCGTAAGTGTAGTCCTGATGCTCGAAGGCCTCCAGCACCGTCTGTTGCGTCGTCTTGAGATGGCTTTCGAAACTGCTGTCTGGCATCACCGTCTGGCGTAGGGGCAGCAGGTTCACGCAGTGACCCACGAGGATCTGCTCGTCCAGCAGGCTCTGGCCGGCCGACGGCACCGCGATCACGATGTCCGACTGGCCCGAGAGGCGCGAGACCAGCACCTGCAGCGTCGCGAGCAGTGTCGAGAACAGGGTGGCACCTGCCTTCGCGCCGCGCTTCTTCAGCGCCTTGTAGGTGTCGGCATCGATCCAGCCCGTCACGGTTCCGCCCGCAAACGTCCGTCGTTCGGGATAGGCACGGTCATAGGGCATGTCGAGCGGCGCCGGTATCTCCCGGAAGCGGTCGATCCAGAACTGTTCCGTGCGATCGCCGGGGCTGGCCTTCGGCGCATAGGTCTCCGCATAATCGGCAAAGGACAGCGCAGGCTCGAAGACCGGCTGCTCGCCGCGCTTGTATTTGGAATAGGCGGTGGCCAGCTCTTCCATGATGACATTCATCGAGAAGCCGTCGCAGACAATATGATGGGCGGTGAACACCAGGACGTTGCGGCTGTCCGAAAGGCGCACCAGGATCGCCCGGACGAGGGGGCCGTCCACGAGGTCGAAGGGCGTCGATGCCTCGACATCGATCAGGTCCCTGAGCCGGCCCTGTTGCTCCGGAACGTCGGTGAAGTCGACGAGGTCGGGGTTCATGCGAAAATTCGGAAGAAAGGCGAACCGCTGGCCGCTCCTGTCGAAGCGGATGTGCAGGGCATCATGGCGCGCAACCACCGTTTCCAGCGCGCGCAGCAATGCGTCCTGGTCGAGAAGGCCGTCAAGCGTCAGCGAGCAGGACTCGTTGAAGGAGCAGGACGCCTCGTCGCCCAGTTGCGCGGCAAGCCATATCTCCGATTGCGCCTCCGTCAACGCGGCCTCGCGCTGGCGGTCGCTCGCAGGCGGCTCCGCAAGCGCCAGCCTGTCCTGCATGGTCGCACCCAGCGTGATGCCGGCCGACTGCAGCATGTCGACACTGTCGCGGAACGCCCGCGCGATCTGCCGGAAGTCATCCTCGCTATGCGCCGTGGTCAGGAAGCACGGGTAGCCGTCCTGGATGTAGATGCCGTTGAGCCGGAGCTGGACATAGAGCAGCGAGCCGAGCGGATCGTCGCTGCTGAAGTCCGTCACGAACCAACTCTTGTACGAATGGATCTGGCGTACGATGCCACGCGCGCGCATGTCCGCGTTGATTTCCGCCACCAGCGCTTCGGTGCGTGCCGCGACCCGGCCGTAGAGTTCAGAACCCGAACCCTTGATATGCTGCAGCGTCGCCCTGGCGGCGGCCAGCACGACGGGATGACGCACGAAGGTGCCTGCGAAGAAGGTCGGCGCGGTCATGGGGACTGAATCGTCACCGTAGTTCCAATGGCCGCCATCGAGCGCATCCATGAAGCGCTTGTCGCCGGCAAGCACGCCGATCGGCATTCCGCCGCCCAGCACCTTGCCATAGGTCGCCATGTCGCCCCTGATGCCCCAGATCGCCTGCATGCCGCCGGGATCGACGCGGAAGCCGGTGACGACCTCGTCGAAGACCAGCGCGAAGCCTTCCCTCGTGGCGATGTCGCGGATCTCTCGGACGAAGGACATCGGGCGGATTTCGGGATGGCGGCTCTGCACGGGCTCGATAATGACGGCGGCAATGCTGTCCGCATTGTCTCGGATCCAGCCGAGGCTCGCCTCCTCGCCATATTGCAGCACGATCATGTTGGCGACGGTCTCCCGCGGGATGCCGGATGCGATCGGCAGGGCAACGGGGTTGGCAATGTTGTTTCGGCCCTTGACGAGCACCTCGTCGAACTGTCCGTGATAGTCGTTGGCGAATATCACGATCTTGTCGTTGCCGGTGACCGAGCGCGCCACGCGCATCGCCGCCATCACCGCCTCCGAGCCGGTGTTGCAGAACGTGACGCGTTCGTGCCCGGTCATGGCGGAGAGCAGGTCCGCGACCTCACCCGCGATCGGGGTCTGCGGGCCGATGGCGAAGCCCTTGTCGAGTTGGGCCCTGACCGCATCGACGACGAAGTCCGGCGCGTGGCCGAACGCGGTCTGGCCGAAACCGTTGACGAGGTCGATATACTCGTTGCCGTCGATGTCCCAGATCCTGGAACCCTTGGATTTGTCCGCGACGATCGGGAAAACGATCTCCTTGAGATCGGCCCTGAAGCCGGCCGCGGTGCGGGGATCTGCGAGCCGCGCGCGATTGGCCTCCGTGAAGGCCTTGGACTCCCTGTGTTTCGCCTCGTAGGATGTCACGAGGTCGCTGATGAACTGGCGCGTGGTCGGGCTGATCTCCATCTCCCGGCTCTGCCCGGGCTTGTAGAGCTTGATGCGGTCGGTGCCGATCTCTGCCTCCGGATCGGCGCTTTCCGCCACTGTCTCCACCTGCACGCTCGCGGGCACAGCCGGCTGCGTCGCCGGGGGCGTTGCCGGAACAATGGCCGGCGCCTGAACGGCCACCGCACCACCAGACGCCGATTGCAGGACCTGGAGCTGTTGGGCGAAGAGCGCCTGCGTCATCTGGATCTGCGACTGAATAAGCGCCTGGATCGGCGACAGTCCCGCCGGATCGATCGCCGGGGCGGCTTGAGGAATTGCGTTAACCGGCGCGGCTGCGGGCGCCACGCTCACCGGGCCCTGGACAGGAGCCGGCGCCGCCGCCGGGGCGGTAACGGCGGGTGCAGCGGTATCGATGGGGTCGGGCGCCATTTCGGCGTCCAGGTGGCGGGCCAGCGCCGCCACCGACGGGATATTGCCCAGCAGCTCCCGGAAGGAGATCTTCACGCCATACTGCTTTTCCAGCTTCTGTGCGAACTGTCCGACGAAGAGCGAATCGAAGCCAAGCTCGATGAAGGTGGCCGAACGCGCATCCGGGCCAAGGTTCTCGCCCGACATGTCGCTGAGAAGCGCGAGCAATGCGATCTCCAGGCGGGCGGGACGGCCGGCGGTCTCGATGGTGCTTGCAGGGGCCATGGTACGAACTTCTTCTTGTTGAACGACAGGTGTGGATGCGGGCGCCTGGACGGCGACAGGCGGCGGCAGTTCGGCGGGTGGCGCCCGGCGCGCCACTGGCGGTGCGTCGATCCAGTGCCGCTGCCGCTGGAAGGGATAGGACGGCAGGCTGGCGCGTTGGCCCGAGGCAGCCGGCAGGCTGGGCCACTTGACCCCGGCGCCCGCCGACCAGAGATGGCCATGCGCTTCGAGCAGCACCTCGACGGATGCCGAGGCGCGGCTGTGCTCCGGCATCGACTGGATGATGGCCGTGGCGCCGTCGCGCCCGACGGTCTGGGCGGCGAAGACGGACAGGGTCCGACCTGGCCCGACCTCGAGCAGGATCGGCTTGCTCTGGGCGCAGATGGTCTGGATTCCACGGGCGAAGAGGACCGGCTCCCGGCAATGTGCCGCCCAGTACTGCGGCGACATCCCGGCGTGATCATCCTGCCAGTCGCCGCTGACGCTCGAAACGTAGGATAGGCTGGCCGTTCCGTAGGTCAGCCGTGCCGCCTCCTCGCTGAGAGCGCCGATGACCGGGTCCATCATGCGAGAGTGGAAAGCGTGCGAGGTGTGGAGCTTGGAAAACGCGATGCCCTCGGCCTCGAGCCGGGCGCAGACCTCGTCGACGCCGCCGAACGTACCGGCGATCACGCAAAGATTGGGCGCATTGATCGCCGCAATCTCCGCACTGCCCTGCAGCAGCGGCTCGATTCTGTCAGCGCTGGCTCTGACCGACACCATGCTGCCCGCAGGCTGGCTCTGCATGAAGCGGCCCCGCGCGCTCACCAGCCTGAGCCCGTCCTCGAACGACATCACGTTGGCGATCGTCGCGGCGGCGAACTCGCCGACACTGTGGCCGATCATGCCGTCGGGGCGCAGGCCCCGCATCAGCCAGAGGCGGGCCAGCGCATACTCCGTGAGGTAAAGACAGGGCTGCGCGATGCGGGTCTCGCGCACTTCCTGATGCATGGCGTCGCTCACGCTGCCGGCATGGCAGATATAGTCGCGCGGGTCGAAGCCATAGGACATCTTGACGATTTCGGCGCCACGGTCGATCCAGCGGGCAAATTCGGGCTCGCTGTCATAGATGCCGGCGCCCATGCCGACATACTGCGCGCCCTGGCCCGGAAACATGAACACGATCGGCGCCGTGGCATCGGCCTGGAAGGTGCGGAAGCCCTCGCCCTTAAGCAGGGACGCCGCCTGCAGCGCGTCCTCGGCCACGACGGAGCCACGAAAGGCGAATTCGCGCCGGCCGGTTTGCAGCGTCCGTGCGACGCTGGTCAGGTCGACGTCCGGGTTCTCCTCCAGATGCTGCGCCAGCCTGTGGCGCATCACCGCCACGGCCGTTTCCGAGCGCGCCGACAGCGGCAAGATCCGTGCGCCCGAGGGAACCTCGGCGCGCTCGTTCTTGTCGGAGCGATATTCCTCGACCACGACATGGACATTGGTGCCGCCGACACCGAAGGAACTGACGCCCGCGCGCCGCGGCGCCTCGCCGGCATCCCACTCGGTGACCTCGGTCGGCACATAGAAGCGGCTGCTGTCGAAATCGATATGGCGGTTGGGCGTCGAAAAATTGGCCATTGGCGGGATCGTCGCTGTCCGCAGCGCGAGCGTCGCCTTGATCAGGCCGCAGACCCCGGCTGCGGCGTCCATATGCCCGATATTGCCTTTGAGGGATCCGAGCGCGCAGTCCCCTTGCCCACCGCCCGCACCGGCAAACGCTGCCTTCAGCCCTTCGAACTCGATCGGATCGCCCAGCGGTGTTGCGGTACCATGGCACTCGACATAGCCGATCGACCCCGGATCGACGCCTGCATCCGACAAGGCTGCGGTGATCGCGCCCGCCTGACCCTTGATGCTGGGTGCGGTGAACCCGATTTTCTCGGCACCGTCATTGTTGACGCCGTAGCCCCGGATCACAGCGAGAATGCCGTCGCCATCGCGTCGGGCATCGGCAAGCCGCTTGAGCAGCACGACACCGGCGCCATGGGCGAAGACCGTGCCGGATGCATCGTTGTCGAACGGCCGGCACACGCCGTCCTTCGCCACCATGCCACCTTCCTGGTACATGTAGCCGCGCTTGAGCGGCAACGTCACCGATACGCCGCCGGCGAGCGCCATGTCGCAATTGTGGAGCCTGAGATTGTTGCAGGCCTGGGTGACCGCCAGCAGCGACGTCGAGCATGCCGACTGAATCGTGAACGCCGGTCCGCGCAGTTTGAGCTTGTAGGCAATGCGAGTCGCCAGCGTGTCGTTGATCGAGCCGACGACTTCCGGGAACGAACCGATCTGATAGTTTGTCGTCAGTTCCTCCACTTTCGCCCGGGTGGGCAGGACGTTGTTGAGCAAATATGTCGGGATGGACGAGCCGGCGAAGACGCCGACCGCGCCGTCGTAGCGCTCGGTGTCGTAGCCTGCCTTCTCGAGTGCCTCCCAGCAGATCTCGAGCAGGATGCGGTGCTGCGGGTCGGTGACCGCCGCCTCGCGCGGGAACATGCCGAAAAACTCGGCGTCGAAGAGATCCACGCCCTCCAGTTGAGGGCGTGTCGGCACATAGTTTGGCGCGGAACGTTCCTCGTCGGTGAATGCGTCCTCGATGTCATCGGGTCCGAAACTGGAGAAGGCGTTCTTGCCATCCAGGACAAGTCTCCACAGCGCGTCGATGTCCGCCGCGCCGGGAAATCGACCGGACATGCCGATGATCGCGATGCTGTCCCTGTCGACGTCCGCCGCGGCCGCAGCAGCAGCCTTTTTCTCGGACCCGTTCAATCCATTCATGGAGTCACCCCACCCAGTGCCGATCCAGTTCCTGTATCCGAGGCGGCGCGCGGTTCCGCCGGGCCCATCTTCCGGTGCGGCCCGGACCCACGGCCACCGCCGAGGAAGCGCACCAGATCGATGATCGTCGTGTGCTTGAACAGGGCGAGAACATCGATGGGGCGGCCGAGTTCCGCCTCGAGTGCCGCGTGAACGCGCAGGAGCTGGAGCGATGTGCCGCCCAGATCCGCAAAGTTCCTGTCTGTCGGAATGTTGTCGACGCCGATGGCCTGACGCCAGATCCGCGTGACGATTTCCTCATAGGGGCTTTGCGGCGCGGAGACGGCCGCAGTGGCGACCGGCGCCGGCGGCAGCCTGGAGCGCTCGACCTTCCCGGCGGTCGTCAGCGGCAATTCCTTGAGCACCACGGCGGCGCTGGGAATCATGAATGCCGGCAGGATCGTCCTGAGATTTGACATGACCAGGCGGGGGAACTCGGGATCCGTCAGATCGGTCGCCCGCTTGGGGCACAGATAGGCAACGATCCGCTTCATTCCCGGCGCCTGCTCGTGGCAGACGACCACGCCATCCAGAAGCCGGTGGTCGCGGCGCAGCGCCGCCTCGATCTCGTCGAGCTCTATGCGCTTGCCGTTGATTTTCACCTGACGGTCATGCCTGCCCTTGAAGATGATGGTGCCGTCCGGCTCCTTGAGGGCGATGTCGCCAGTCAGGTAGCCGCGCACCGGACCGCGAAGGGTGCTGACGGTGCGGAACCGTTCCTCCGTCAGGTCCGGCCGGCCAAGGTAGCCGGCGGCGAGACCGTCTCCGGTGATCGCCATCTGGCCCTCGACACCGGCGCCGACCTCGCGCAACTCGTCGTCGAGAATATGGATGCCGGTGTGGCCGACGGGAACGCCGATGGGGAGTTCATGACCCTCGAAATGAGCGGGGATCTCGAAATAGGTTGCGATGCAGGTCGCTTCCGTCGGCCCGTAGCCATTGGTCAGCCTGCATCCCGGATGGGCCTTCAGGAACCGCCGCGCATGCTCTGCCGACGCCACCTCGCCCCCGAACAGCACATGCCGCAGCGACGGCAGGTGGACATCGCCGAAATCGGCGAAGAGGTTGAACAGGCCGGTCGTCAGCAGCGTGACCGTCACGCCTTGCTTGCGGATCACATCGCAGAGCAACGGCACCGAGAAGCCGCCATCCGGCAGCCCGGCGAGGACGCAGCCGTTCAGCAGCGCGCCCCACACCTCGAATGTCGATATGTCGAAGGAAATGGATGCAGCGTGGAGAATGACGTCACTGCGCCTGAGCTTGACGTAATTCTGGTCGAGCGCGATGCGCGAGATGCCACGATGCGTGACCGAGACGCCCTTGGGCCGCCCGGTCGATCCCGACGTGTACATCACATAGGCGATGTCGCCGCCGGTGACGGTGGGGCCATGGAAGATCACGTCCGTCGACAGCCTGGACACCTGATCGAAAAGATCGACGATCGTGCCGCTCAGGCTCGGCACCGCCGCCATCTTGCCGCTGTTCTCAGGGCTGACGAAGACCACCTTGAGCGCACATTCCGCGACCATGTGGTCGAGATGCTCGGTAGGATAGGCCGGATCGATCGGCAGATAGGCGGCCCCGACCTTGAAGATCGCCAGTTGCGCGACGACCGTTTCCATGGACCGGGGCACGAAGAGACCGACGATGTCGTTCTTGCGGACGCCGAGCGCGAACAATCGCTCGGCCAGGGCGTCGGAAAGCCTGTCCAGTTCGCCATAGGTCAGGGACTTTTCTTCGAAGATCAGCGCCGTCGCGTCGGGAGCCATCTCGACCTGCTCGCGCACCATGTCGTGCACGCTGCAGTTCCGGTCATAGTGTAGCGTGCGCAGCGGTACGGCCCTGGCATGACGATCCGAATAGTTCATCTTTCATTCCTCTCGGCAACTAAAAGTATAGTTTCGCCAGGAGCGTATCGTCCGTTGGCAATCGCGGTGACTGACCATGCGAATTCGCTCGATCACAGAATTTCACGACGCCCCGAAATAGAAAGATGCTCATTGGGCTTACGGGCTCAACCGATCGGGCCGCACGCTTAATCCCTTTGGCTGACACGATCGGGAAAGGGCTGGAGGAACGGGCTCGGACACGGCGCCGCGAGCCGGCATCGTCAGATTTTCCGGCGCGCCAGACGAGCTGAATCTGGAAATGATTTCAGATATTAGTGCCTGACGTGGCTCGATGGACCGGCGCTCCTCGGTCCGTCACTGGCCGGAAATGATACAGGCCTGTCCCATCATGGGTCGGTGGCATATGCCCGTACATAATCCACAAACATGTGCGATGGATCGGGGGTCAGAAGGTTGGTTGGTCCGTCGACCAGCGCCAGATTGAGCAGCACGTACATCGGCTGGCGATGCTCTGGCTGCGTCGGCGTCTTCCACATCAGTTTCCTGTTGAAGTAGATCCGGATGAACTCCGCATCGATCTTCACGCCATAGGTGTGGAAGTCCGCAGGACTCGCGTCGGCAAAGACCGCGTTGCGATTGCCTTTCGAATAATGCTTGCCGTTCTTGTGCCACACGTGGACGACCGACGAATAGGCCCCGGGTTTGTCGCCATAGAATTCCAGCACGTCGATTTCCGCGGTCGCCTTGCTGCGGTCCTTGCCGATCAGCCAGAAGGCCGGCCAGACGCCAGCGCCCTCGGGCAATCGCGCGCGCATTTCGAAATAGCCGTATTGCTGGGAGAAGCCCGCCCCCTTGGTATCGACCGACGCCAGAAGTCCGGATCGCCAGTTGCCCACCTCGTCGCGGGTCGCCTCGATGCGCAACACGCCGCTGTCGATCGAGAAGGGGGAATTCTTGCCCGGATTTCCGAACCTGGCACCGCCAAAGTCCCCGGACCAGGGCGTATGGGCAATCCATCGCGTGCCCGGCCCCCATGCCGAAACATCGAGCGTGTCGAACTCCTCGCTGAAAGTTAGCTTCATCGCATCGATGTTGATCTCTTCACCCGGTTCCGGCGAAGAACCTGAGGCGCGGGATTGTGCAAGCGGCAGGCAGACTGCGACAACCGTGACAAGATGGATGATGCAACGCCCGATTGTTCGTCTGGTTCGCATATTCTAAACCCGGTGAAAAGCGATCTGGATACTGTTGAAACCATCCATACCTCTACCCGCACGACAGGTATACGTCCGAAAAAGTGGCATATCTACCCAAAAAGACTTACGCGCTTGTCGAACACAGACCGGCTTGACTATGCTAGGATGTCTTAACTGAACGCATACCGGTACCAGGTGCTAGTCCATGCAACTAGAGTTGATGGGATTGCTGACAATACTTCTGGGCGTGGCAACGTTCTTCATGCCCGCTTCTGTTGCATTGCTCGTTCTCTCCATCTGCACGGTTTTCGGCGCGGCAGCTGCGCTCAGCCTTCCGTCGCTCGGCGGCGCGTCGATCCTCGTGCCGAACCTTTATCTGGTCTTCTTCGTGCTGCGCTGCCTGATGGCCTATGGGCCCGGCCCTTCGCTGGAGGCCGTCAACACACGCCGGGTCGGCTTCCTGCTCCTCCTGCTGACGGCGTTCGGGCTGGTCACCGCCTTTGCCTATCCCTATTTCTTCCAGGGCGACACCGAGACGATGATCGTGCAGCGGACATCCGGCGCGCGCAACGTGATCACGCTCGCTCCGCTCAAGTTCGCATCCGGCAACATCACCCAGTCGGTCTATGCCATCGGCGGACTGCTCTGCTTTCTCTTCACCTTCGCCCATTTCTCGGGCTTTGGCAGCAAGGACCAGTTCATCAAGGCCATCGCCGTTGTCGGTGCCATAAACATCGCCTTTGCCGTGGCTGATATCATCACCCATTTCACCGGCACCAGCGAGTTGCTCGGCTTCGTCCGCACCGCCAACTACGCATTGCTGACCGGCGCGGAGAAGGGCGGCCTCAAGCGAATATCCGGCACGTTTCCCGAGGCATCCGCCTTCGCCGACTATACCGTCACGCTTTTCGCGGTAACAGCGACGCTCTGGTTGGCGAGGATCCGCCCGCGCCTCACCGGCCCGGTCGCGGGCCTTTCCCTCGTCTTTCTCGTCCTGTCGACATCGGCCACGGCCCTTGTCTGCCTCGCGCTCGTGCTGCCGGTCATCCTCACGCAATCCTTCCTGGCGAGCGCGCGGTCGCCGCGCTTCGGCCGGCCGGCCGCGCTGGTTTTCATCGCTGCCGGCCTCCCATTCGTCGTACTGATGCTGGTCGTCGTCTTTCCCGAGATTGCGGCAGCCATTCATGCATTTTTCGACGAGATCGTCCTGTCAAAGGCACACAGCCAGTCGGGCCGCGAGCGTGCCGCCTGGAACAGCGTCGCCTACCAGACCTTTCTCGACACCGCCTGGCTCGGCGCCGGCCTGGGCAGCGCCCGGGCATCCAGCTTCATTCTCGTCCTGCTCTCGAACATCGGCATCCCCGGTCTCATCCTGTTCTCGGCCTTCATCTTCACCTTGTTCACGCTCAAGGTCGGCGAGCCGGATACGGAAACCGCCGTCGTGGTGAAGGCCGCCAAGAACGGCATCTTCGCGTCGCTTGTCACGGTGGCGATCTCAGGCACCGGCTACGATCTCGGGCTGCTGTTCTACATTCTGGCGGGTTTCATCGCATCGCAGGCTGCTGCACCCGCGCCCGCGCCCCGATATGCCGAAGCGCTTTCGAGATACGCGCCCCACTTAAAGCCGGAGACGTCCCAGTCGTGAAAATCCTGGTCTTCAACGTCAAGTATAGTGACAACCTCGGGGACGGGCTCCTGGCGCTTTGCCTCGAAAAGGCCTTGGCCGAGGGTGGCGAAGACGTCAAGGTCGAGACGATCGACCTGGCTGGCCGGACAGCGTTCGGCTCGACCCACCGGCGCCGGACGACGGCCCTGCGGGTGCTCGAACACCTGCCTTCGCCCATCAGGCGCGCGCTCGTCGCCGCGATCCTGAGCCGCAAGATGAAGGGACTGAGGCTGAAATACGACCGGGCGCTCCGGTCTGCCGACGCCATCGTCCTGGGCGGTGGCAATCTGTTCCAGGACGACGACCTGAATTTCCCCATCAAGGTCGCCGCCGCCCTCGACTGCGTCGCGCGGTCCGGAAAGCCACTCGCGATTCACGCCGTGGGCGTCAGCGCGCGATGGTCCGGGAAGGCCCGCGACCTATTCGGTCGTATCAGCCGCACCAATCTCGTATCGGTTTCCGTCCGCGACGACGTCTCGCTGGCCAACTGGAAGATCCATTTCCCCGACGGCCCCGTGCCGTCGATCGCACCCGATCCAGGTCTGCTCGCAAACGAATTGAGCCTGCCGGATGTCGAGATTGCCCATATCTTCAGACGCAAGATGCTCGGCGTCTGTGTCACGGCACCGATGATCCTGCGCCGACATGCGAGCATTGATCCTGCGGCGATCCCGCTCTCGGGCCTGGCCGACTATTCCGAACTCATTCGCAACGCCATCGATCGCGGATACCGGGTGAACCTGTTCACGAATGGCGCCCGCGAGGACCAGTCGTTCGCCGAACGCGTCGCAGGCCTTCCGGAATTGGCGACGATCGTGCGGGATGGCCGTCTTTCGCTCGCCGAACGCCCGGAACGCCCCGAAGACCTGCTCGTCCTTCTCCAGTCGGCTACGGTCGTGCTCGCCCACCGGCTTCACGCCTGCATTGCGTGCTACTCGCTCGGCATTCCCCATGTCGGCCTCGGATGGGACAACAAGCTACCCGGCTTCTTCGATCGGGTCGGTCGCGGCCGCTATTGCCTGAGCGGCAAGTCAATGACGGTGGGTCAGATAATCGCCACTTTGGGTGAAGCAAACACCGAAGGAATTGACCGAAATCAGATGTCGACCTTCTGCATGAATGCAAAGTCAAGCACGCCGACGTTCCTTCGTTCGGCATTAGAATATCGACCATCGCAGGTCGAACCTGGAAGGCAGCCGTCGAAGAACACTGTCCTGACTGCATTTCCTAAAACAGTATGAACATGAGGGAACGAAAAATTACGACAGAGGTTGATGTATTAGGCTTGCTAATACACTCTTTAACTTCATAGGATATGGTGCTCATCTGATCGCCGGCAACAATGCGAGGACGTCGCATGAAGGGCATGCAAGTGGCCATGGAAGACATGGCCCGCGGTTTCAGAACCGCGGAGGCGACACGCAAGACGGAGGACGCAGTGACGCGCCGCTTCTCCGAGCGCACGGTCATTTTCGAGCCGGACGACGAAGGTGCGCGAGCGGTCTACATCACCTCGGGCTGGGCTATGACCTACAAGGTCCTGCCGGGCGGAACCCGTGTCGTGACCGACTTCCTGCTTAGCGGTGACGTGATTTCGAAGACCGCAGCCCAGTTGGCCCAGGAAACAATCTATGCCCTCACCGATGTCTCCTGCTGCGAATGGCCCGACGTATTGAGCGATGACGCCGAACGCGTCAGCGGACTGTCGCGACGCCTGCGCCTCGAAATGCTGAAGCGGCAGGCAAGAATGTCGGAACGGCTTGCCAATATCGGACGCCGCGATGTCCTTGAGCGGACCGGCCATTTGCTTCTCGAACTTGCGGTCCGGTCGCGCGATTTCGCCAAGCCGACCTTTGATGGTTTCATCTGTCCTCTCAGACAGGCCGATATCGGCGATGCCGTCGGTCTGTCCACGGTTCATGTCAATCGGGTGCTCAAGGACATGAGGATGAGGGGGCTGGTCTGGTTCCGCAACGGACTCGTCGAATTTCCAGACCGTCAACGCCTGATCGAGATGGTCGGGTTCGAGGATGATTACCTGTTGCCAGGCACCGCTTCGAGTTACGGCGACGGCGCGCGGCGCCCACATTCCTAATTCACATTCAGTACAAATGGCGCCTTGCGGCAAATATGTGCGAATCACGCACATAAATTCTGACTTTTTTAGGCCATAGTTAACCCATGTTAATGCAATTGGGTAAAAAAATTGTTAACTTGATTACGTAGAATGAAATCTATGCCGATTATCAGGAATAGAAATCGGCAAACTCAACCTGATGCTGGATATTTGGGACTGTATTCCGCGTCTTTTGCTCGTCAGGGGAGGATATGAAATGGAACTATCCACAGCAGATAGACTAATTGACTACACGTCCAGTCGTGTATTCAGCCCAATGGAAGTAAGCGAAGGCGATTACGAGAAAAATTCGACGCCTTCCGCTTCATCCAGCGACTATGTACTCATAATCGACCAGAGGGCGCTTGAAAGGGAATGCCTCGCCCGCAGCCTGATGGCCTATGATCCGGACCTCAACATCGCGACGGCAGCGTCCACGGAGGAATGGCAGGCCAGGTCGGTATCCCGCGACCCGTCCGCACTCATCGTGATCCTGGGCAGCAAGACGCTGGCCGAGGCCGGCGTCGGCGACAAGATCGCCGAGCTTTCGACGTCCTTCAAGGATTGTCCTGTCGTCGTCATTGCCGAGAGCGATGACCTCCATCACGTGCTCAAGGCCGTGGAATGTGGCGCCCGGGGCTACATCCCCACCAGCGTCGGCATCAACGTGGCGGCTGAAGCGATTTCGCTCGCCCGCGCCGGCGGTGTATTCATCCCGGCGAGCAGCATTCTGGCGATGAAGGAATTCATCAACTCGATGGCCCAGGGCGACAAGTGCTTCAGCGTCCTGTTCACGCCGCGGGAAATCCAGATCTCGGAGGCCCTTCGCCGCGGCAAGGCCAACAAGATCATCGCTTATGAGATGGATCTTTGCGAAAGCACAGTCAAAGTCCATATCCGAAACATTATGAAGAAGCTGAACGCCAGCAACCGCACCGAGGTCGCGTTCAAGCTCCGCGGCCTCATGAAATAGCGATCTGACGGATCGCACGCACCGATCTCCGGCGCCCGAAGCCCCGGAGATTGGTCCCCTCTCCTCATCCCCAACGATATTTGCATGGCGGTGGCGTCACCACGCGCCGCGTCGACGTCAGTACAGCGGTTCCAAGACCGCAGCACCGGCGCCGCGGACCGCGAATGACCAAGCTTAGATCGCGTCCACCCCCCTACCTCAATCTGACTAGTCTTCATCCACTAGGATCAATTGAATTTGCGGGGCGTGGCTGGCAGCCTGAAGACAAGCTGGAGAGCCAGATGTCATTGATAAGTGATCAGTTTCCGAATGAGATCGAGTCGCATCTCAAGACGCGCAAGGTCCGCCGCGGGACCTGGAACAAGCGCGCCATGGATCTTGCCATCGCGGTCCCTGCCCTTCTGTTTCTGCTGCCCGCCCTGGCGCTGATCGCGCTGGGGCTACTCATCGCGGATGGTCGGCCCGTGTTCTACCGGCACAATCGCGTGGGCAGGGACGGCAAGGTCTTCCAATGCTTCAAGTTCCGCACCATGCGCAGGAACTCCGACGAGATTCTCGCCCAACTCCTCGCCATCGATCAGGATCGCGCCGAGGAATGGCGCCAGACCCAGAAACTCAAGGCCGATCCGAGGGTGCACCTCCTGGGCAAATATCTCCGCATCACCAGCGCGGACGAACTGCCGCAGTTTCTCAATATCCTACGCGGCGAGATGAGCCTGGTCGGACCACGCCCAGTCACGACGGGAGAACTCGTGCGCTACGAGGGCTATGTCGGATACTACCTGTCGATGACACCCGGCATTACCGGTCTGTGGCAGGTCATGCGGCGCCCGGACACCACCTATTCAGAGCGCGTTGCCTACGATGTCGAGTATTTCCACACCCGCTCCGTGGGGAAGGATCTGGTGATCCTTTTCAGGACGGTCGGGGTCGTGCTCTTCGCGACGAACGAAGGCTGACCCTCCATCACATGAGCAGTACAATGGCCGAGACCCATACGACGACGCAGAAGGCCAGCAGCGACCACCGCAAGGCGTACTTGACGTTCAAGAGGCGCCAGCGTGGCATGATCGTGTCTTCGCTCATCTTCTTGGTCCCGACTGAGTATGCGACATGCCGGCGGGCTTCAACGCGCAACCCGACCGACGGCAGCCGCATCGAGTCCGAACGGATGATCGCCGATTCTCATTGCGCCAAGCTTGCGCTTGACCGAAATGCGCGGCTTTTTTCGGGCAGCTCTTTCGCTGCATGCAAGTCGAACGTCCGTCTGGGACCAGGGGAATGCTGAGGCCGTCCGGATCAAGGTTGAGGCTCCGGGGCGCGCGCTGGCTGCGCTCACCGATGGCGCGGATCGTCGGGGACGGCACATGGACGCTCACGGCCAAGATCATCTCCCAGGTCGCCCAGATCGCTGCCTTCATACTGGCTGCCCGTACGCTCACATCACACGAATTCGGCTTTTACGCCTATAGCTCGGCATTCGCCCTGCTCTTCGTCGCCATTGCCGAGGGCGGCTGGGGCGAGTTCGTGTTGAACACGCCGGAATATCGGCACCGCCTGTCCGAAGTCGCCACAATCGCCATCGCCTCCGGCGGGCTGGTCACGATGTTCGGGCTGTCCGCCACGGCCGTGATCGACTGGTATTTCCAGCAGCCCGAGGAAGCGGCGATCATTGCGCTCTTCAGTTGCTGGATCCTGCCATCGGCTCTGTCGACCGTCTATGATGCCGTGATCGTCGCCGAGGGCCGGCTTCGCGACCTTGCGCTGATCCGCATTCTCGGCGAAGCGGCCGGGTTTGCGGTCGTGGTGCTCGGCATCCTGTCGGGCTGGGGTGTGGTGTCCTTCGTCGCCGGCCGCCTGGCCTATCAGTTGCTTGTTCTTGCCGCCTCCATCGTCGCTGTCAGGTGGCTGCCGGCCATCCGGCTGGACTGGACCTTCTGCAGGGAGTTGCTGGCCTTCTCGCGCCATATCGTTGCCAACCGCTTCATCATCCTGTTCCGATCCTATTCCGCGACCATTCTGGTCGGCAGCTTCCTCGGGCTGGCGGAAGCCGGCTACTACAGGGCCGCCGAACGCATCGTCGCCGCCATCTCCGAACTGGTGGGCGAGCCGGCCCGGATCCTCGCCTGGTTCAACCTCAGGAAGGCGGCCGCGTCTTCCGACGATCCAGCAGCGGCACGCTTGGAAATCGGTCGCACCGCCACCAGCCTGATGACCGTTCTCGTGACGGTGTCACTGCCCATCTATGTTGGCCTGGCGCTGATCGCCGATCCGCTGGTGCGCGTGGTCCTCGGCGACACTTGGGCACCGACCGCCACGCTCCTATCGCTCCTGGCGTTGAAGCAGGTGCTCCTGATCCCGGGCTACGTCACCGAACCGCTCCTGACGCTGTCGGGCAATATCCGCAGGATGCCGCCCGCCGTTCTCATCAACAGCCTTGTCGGCGTCGGGCTGCTGCTTGCGCTTGCGCCGTTCGGCATGCTCGCCGCGGCGCTGGGCCAATGCGCCGCTTCCGTGGTATCTTTCCTGGTCTCCGTTCGGCTCCAGAGCCGCTATGGCAGCATGCGATGGGACACGGTCCTGCGTGATTGCAGCTTTTCGCTTTTCGCACTCCTCGCCATGATCGTTGCCGTCATCACGTTCAGCAGCATGGCCGGGATGCTGTCCGTCGCCGGCGCGCCGAGCATCGCGCTTCAGGTGGCGATCGGGACATTGATCTATTTCGCGACACTGGCGGCGGGACACCGGCTGGGCTTCGCGACATTTCCGGTCCTGGGTCCCCGAGGACCCTTGAACCGTGGCTGATGATCGAACCGATGCGCAGGGACGTGTCGAGAGGACAAGGAGGGCCCCATGAACACCGCCAATCCCTTGAAGATGCAGGGAACGCTTCGTACCCTTGCGGAGTCGCTGACCCACGCCCTCGGCCCGGTCCGCGCCATCGGCGGGCGCCTGCGATACATCTCGCCCTTCCCGTGCAGGTTCAGCGGCGCCTATGACAGTTTCGACAAGGCGATGGAGGCCGCGGCACGAGCCGGACTTGCCGGCTACGACCACGACGAGATCACCGAAGTGGCATTCGAGCAGATGTGCCGCCTTGCGCCCTGGGACTACCCGGTGCTCTTCTGGCTCAACCGGCTGGAACCGGACATACAGTCGCTACTCGATGCCGGCGGCCACATGGGCACCAAATACCGCGCCTTCCGCCAACACCTCGCGATGCGGCCATCGCTCCGCTGGGTCGTCTACGATGTCCCGGCCGTGGTTCGCGCCGGCAGGTTGCGGGCGGCCCGCGACAATTGTCCGGGTCTCGAATTCGTCGACGACATCGCCACTGCGGGCGATGTCCAGGCGTTTCTCGGTTCAGGGCTCCTGCAATATCTCGACCAGCCGCTGTCGCAACTGATCGGTTCGATGAAGACGAGACCGCGCCATCTCCTGCTCAACAAGGTCGCGCTTCGCAACGGACCTGAAGTCGTCACCCTTGAACGCATCGGCAAGGCGCTCGTGCCGTACCGGATGAGGAACGAGGCGGCGCTGATGCGCAATGTCACGCAGTTCGGCTATCGCCTCGTCGATCGCTGGTCGATTCCGTCGCTCTCACGTGTCATCGAAACCCATCCGGAACTCGGGCCAAGCGAAAGTGCCGGCTACTATTTCCGGCTGGAGACGTAGCCCGCCCCCGCTTTTGCGGTGAAATCGGACGCAGTCAGGCCGTGGCCCTCGACGTCTCGTGCCCCATCAGGACCGTTCCGTAATAGTCGACAAGCGCCCGGCCCCAGCTTTCGGCGGTGTTGCCGAGGCCAGGCCCGGCGCGCAGGCAGTTTCCGGCCATGGTCTCGATCAGGCGATCATCCGACTGCATCGACCGGATCGCCTGCGCCAGGGAAGCCACGTCGCCGCTGCGAAACGTCAGCCCGCATCCCTGCTCGGCAATCTCTGCTCCGATCAATGCGGCGTCCGGCACGATGACCGGAATGCCGCTGACGACGGCCTCCACCGCAGCCAGCGAAAACGGCTCGGGTACGCGCGACGACACGATCACCGCCCGCGCGCCCCGGATGAGGACGTCCATCCCGGTCCGGTCCTGCCAGCCATGGATCACCACCTCGGGAAAATCGCGCTCAAGGAGGGCGCGGCCCGACCCGTCGCCGATCACATGCAGCGTCGCCCCGGCAGCCCTTGCCGCCTGCGCCGCATCGAGGAAACCCTTTTCCGGCTCCAGGCGGCCGATGAAGAAAAAGCTCGCGTTCGACCAGGGTCGCTCCGGCGGGGTCATGAAGCCCTCGACCGGATTGCGGATCGTGCAGGCATTGCTGACGTCGATCCCCGACTTGACCATGTAATCCCGCATCCGCTGGTGGACGATGATGATGTTGGGCGACTGTGACCCGATCGGGAAAAGCTGGCCACGGATCACATGCCGCAACGAACGCCACAGCTTTTCGTGATAGCCGCGCTTGTCGCACTGGGTACCCAGGCATTTCACTGTCATCGGGCTCAGGTTGCAGATCTCCTTGGTCCCGAAATTCACGAATCCGCCGTTCGGGCAGGCAAGGAAATAGTCATGGGCGTGAAGCACGACCCGGCTTCGCACCGGCGCCAGCGCCCGGAAGATGGACGGCGACAGGATCTTGGACCAGCCATGCACATGGTAGATCGTCGTCGCATCGTCCTCGTCGACGAGCGTCCGCATCGCCGCATAGGCACGTGGATTGTAAAGGCCGTCCACCAGCGCATGCAGCCGGCCCTGCTGCGTCAGCGGTGCGCAATCGAGATTGATGGTGGTTGCTGCGGGGGACACAGCGCCGGCGGCATCGCCGGCCAGGAACACCACCTCGAAACCCTGCTGTTCGAGGAGCCGCGCCGACAGGACGGCGAGATTGGATGCACCGCCGACCATCGTGGATCGGTCGTTGATGATCACGACCCGTCTAGGAAAAATCGACATCGGCGCTACAAGTTTCTGACGTTCTGAGGTGCAAGCCGGCCCCGCAGCAGATCACCGATCGCCCGCAGGTTGCCCTTGAGCCGGCCCCGCCGATCGACCCACGGCTCGGGCCGCCATGCCCGGACCGTGTTGGCGGCGAAGTTTCGCACCATCTGGTAGAGGGCATGGCGGACGTTCATCGTGCCCTTCCGCATCAGATAGATCGGGTTGGCGACCTGCGAATAGCCGAGCCTCATGCCCGACGAACGCGCCACCTTGATGCCGAGATGGATGCCCTGCAGGCTGCCGAGCGTTACGACCCGCCCGTGTGCCGACGCCATGCGGCTGAAATCGACATCCTCGAGCCAGCCGTAGAGCGGCAGGTTCTCGTCGAACCGCAGGTCGCCCCGACGCACCGCCGACATCCGCACAGCCATGTTGCAGCCATAGGCATTGTAGATGGGTTGGACATCGCCCGACAGCGAGCCCAGGTCGGCGCGGCTCTCGAGCAAGCGGGCGCCATCGGCCACCGATATGCCCGGCCCGAGGATGCCGTCGGCAAGAACCTTGCCCGTCGCGACCGCAATATCGGGATGCATGATGAAGAGCTGCTCGACGCGCGCGAGATAGGACGGCTCCATCAGGAAATCGTCATCGAGGAAAACGACGATATCCGAGGTCGGCGTGGCATCGATGATGCCGTTGCGTTGCCGGCAGCTGCCGGGACGGGACATCAGCACGCGAACCGGAAACGGCAGGTCGGAAAAGCCGGTCTCGTCAACGTCGCTCTCGGCCACCGCGCAGATCACCACCTCGTCGGGGATGCGCGTCTGCCGCGCGATCTGGGGCAGCGCCGCAGACAGGACATGGCGCCTGCCCATCGTCGGGATGCCGACCACGAGGCGCACGCTGTCGCGCGGCATGAAGAACAGCTCGGGTTGTCTCAAGGCCATTTCCACAAGATGCAACATGTTACACTCCTCCCCATCCCTGCTTCCGGCTCAATGATTGCTTCTGTTGGAGATGGAGCCGAGAATGGTCAGCCTGGATTTGCCGAATGTCGCCAGGGCCGCGGACAGCCGCTCGATCGTCATTTTCTTGGAGCGGCCGAGCACCACGACGATGCCGTCCAGATAGGTACAGATGGCGCGCGTATCGGCCGAATCCTCGAAGGCGGACATGTCGACGATAACGATATCGTGCTGGCCGCGCAGCTTGGCGATCATTGTCCTCAGCGCCGACAGATGTCCGTAGTGCTGATGGGAGACCTTGCCTTCCTTGATCTGCGCCGAGGTCAGCACCGGCACGGCCATGCCGTGCGGGTCGGTCTTGGGTTTCGTCCGGCCGATGGCGCGCGTCTTCTTGACGGTCAGCACCTGCCCCTCGGCGATGGTGCCTGTCTCCTCCATCGGCAACCGCTCCTCGATCATCGACATGCGCTCGAGGGCGAGATCCTTCGGAAAGGTCGTCGCCATTCTGCTCAGCCGCGAGCTGATGAAATCCGCGTCGACTAGCACCACCGAGCGCCCTTCGTTGCGGTAGAGCTGGGCGAGATTGATGGACACGGTGGTCTTGCCTTCCCCCGGGCCGACCGAGGTGATGCCGATCACCATCCCACCGCTTTCCGCAAAGGCGGAGTCGACCGAATTCTTGACGATGCGCAACGCCTCCGAGAATGGCGAATAGGGCGTGTGCATCACGCAGCGAAGCGGCGCGAGCGAGACCGGGAACCCGCCGGCGTCGGATTTCGGTGTCTTGCAGACAGGCACATGTCCCAGCGAATTGATCCCGAGTTCGCGCCGGAGGTGATCGGCGGAACTGACCCGGTGGTTCAGGTTCTGGCGCAGGATCGCCACCATCAGTCCGAATGCGAGGCCCACCATTCCGGCAAAGGGCACGATGATCGACGTCTTCGGCCAGTTCTTGTTCAGCGGCGCGGTGGCGGCGGTGACGAAGCGCGCCTTGCCCAGCGGGAACGACTGGGTCTGGACCGTACCGACCAGTTGCTGCAGCAGGCTCTCATAGATACGCTTGTAGGTATTGGCGCGGCTTTCGATTTCCGAGAGTTCGGCGACCGCGCCGTTCTTCGCCGACGTGGTCTGCGTCAGCGCGGCAAGCCGCTCTTCGGAAAGCCGTTCCCGCGTCTGCGCCGCCATGAGGTTGGACCGATGCAGTGCCTCGACGCGAGCATATTCCTGCTGGATCGCGTCCTTGAACCGCGAAATTTCCTGCTCGGCAGCCGCGATCGCGGGGTTCGTGGCATCGTAGCGTCCACGCAGCACGCCAAGCCGCGTTTCCGCGCTGCGCATATCGTCCCGCAATTTCTGCAGCGTGCCGTCGGCAACCGAGCCGCCCGGCTCGATCCTGTCACCGCTCGCCATCGCCTCGCGCAGGCTTTCGAGATTGGCGATCTCGGCGGCCGTCGCCGCCCTTGCCACCAGCAACTGGCTGCTGACTTCCGAGATCTGCTGCTGATCCAGCGTCGCCGCGTTGCCGACGACCGTAATGTTGTGCTTGGCGCGGAACTCCTCGGCGGCGATCGAGGCCTCGCGGGCCTGCTGACCGACCTCGAGCAGACGTGTCTCAAGCCACTTGGCGCCGCTTCGCGCCATGTCGGCGCGGTCGTTCATGCCCACGCGTATATAGGCCTGCGCCAGCGTGTTGGCGACGAGCGCCGCCTTCCGCGGGTCGGTAGAGGTATAGCCGATCTCCAGCACATAGGATTGCCCGACCCGCTGGACGGACACCCGGCCGAGAAATGCCGCCATCGTGCGCCGCATCAGTTCCTCTTCCGCGTCCACCACGCCTGCGGTGCTCACGGCGGACTCCGGCTCGAACAATGCGAGAATCGATGCCAGCGTGCCCCGCACCATCGAATAGATCGAGCGCGACTCCAGCAGTTCGGGGTCCTTTGTCAGGTCGAGCTTGCCGATGACCGCCTGGGCGACAGCTTCCGACTTGACGATCTCCACCTGGCTGGCGATTTCGGCCGTCTCGATGATGATCGTGCCTGTCGCGGCATCCTGCCAGGAGACGCGCCCCTGCTCCGGATCCATGACAAGCCGCGAGGTGGCCTGAAAGGTAGGCTCTGTGTTCATGACATAGAGCACGCCGACGGCGAAGCCGGCCACCATGAAGATCGACAGCATCGGCAGGTAGCGCGTCAGGAACCCCCAGACATCCCGGAAGGAGAGATACTCCCTCTCGCCGGACTTTCGTCCGCCGAAGGGGTCGCTCATGCCACTGCTCGGAAGCGAATGTACCACCATCAATCTCACCCGGTCGCCAACGTGAATCTGTGCCTCTAGTCCGTCGCGCCGTCGATCGACGCGGTTCGCTCCTGCTCGTCGGTCGACAGGCCCAACCGGACGTCGAGGACGTCCCCGGGCTGCAGGAGCGTCATGTCGGTCACCCGGGCGGCCTGCTTCGGCCCGTTGCCCGGCGTGATCCAGAATTCCATCGGCTGCAGTTCGATGGCCTGGAGGTCATCGAGCTTGGCCAGCGACGTTCCGGTGATCTGCAGAACCTGCAGCAGCGTGTCCCGCCTGATCTTGGTGTCCTCGATCTCGACCTCGACCGACTGGAGGTCGCGGCGGGCGTCGGTGATGAACTGACCTTTCAGCGTCAGCGCATCCCGCTCTGTCTCGCTCAGTTTCTGCTTGGCGCGCATCGAGGACACGACGAGGTCGAGAAGACCCGCCCGCAACTCGGCGACGATTCGCTCGGAGCTCGACTCCCGGGTCTTGGCGAGGGTCTTGGAACTCACCAGCCCCGCGATCATCTTCAGCTCTTCCTCGGCGATCTTGACCTGCCGCTCCTGCACCTTCTGCTTTTCCGCCAGCACCTCGATCTCGCTCTTGAGCAGGTTTTCCAGTTCCGTGAGCGAGTCCAGATGATGCTGCAGCGCCTCGGTGCGGGCGACGAACAGCGCGTCCTCGTTCTTGACGATCTGCTTGTCGATGGCGACGGATGTCTGGAGCGCCTCGGGCACCTCCATGTCGCGGAGGCCCATGGCTTCGGAGCGAAGGCGCGAACGCCGGGTGATCAGTTGCTTCAGCAGAAGCTGGTATCGATTGAGTTCGCCCATGTTCCTGAGCTGGTCGGCCTCGGAATATCCGCCCGTTGCAATCTGGCGCCTCTCCCGGCCGCCGGCCATCGCGACGGCCTGGAGCACGCTCAGGCCGGGACGGAACTCATATTCGCCCGAGCGATCCACCGAACCCGTGACATAGACCATGGGATAGCGCGTCACCTCGACGGTCGCGATCGGCACTTCCGCCAGCCCGGTCTTGCGCTGCAGCGCTTCGCCGATGGCCGCTTCCACCTCGCTCACCAGTCTGTCGCCAACCGGAATCTCCCCGACCAGCGGCAGCGAGATCATCCCCTGCGGCGTGACGACGAACTCCCCGTTGAACGGGGTCCATTCCTTGTAGTCGCCGGTCGGGCGGATCCATTCGACCACAGTGACCTTGAGCCGGGTCTGCGGCTTGATCCGATAGGTGGTCGTTGCGTCCTCCGCGTGCGCGGACGAGAACATCAGGGCCAGCAGGACGGAAATCGCCGCGCCCCATCGACAGGACATCAACCAGGACCGTGCTGTGCTTACCGGCGTCATGCGCGATTACTTTCGAACGATGGAATTCCAGCGCCCGGGCCGGTGTCGGCCGAGCAAAGGCGATCATCCTTTGCAATCGCCGGCGGGTAAATTCACCGTGCGCTACTCATCATGTACCGATTTGTGATGTCCCGTCTAAACTTTGGGGCGAGACCGCCGGCCCGGGATTTAGAACCCCCCGCGACATGCTTAGGTCGGCGGCCGGCACCATACCTTTGAAGGACAGGCACGCCCCGGCATATCCGCCGAACTGATCTCTGTACGGCCGGGCCGCGCCGAACCTACCTTGGGTGAAGCTGCGGAGGACATGGAATGCGCGTTGCGATCGTACATTACTGGCTGATTGACATGCGCGGCGGCGAGAAGGTCGTCGAAGCGCTGTGCGACATGTATCCGGATGCCGATATCTTCACCCTGGTCCACGACCGCAGCAAGGTGTCGGACAAGATCAACCGGCACCGGATCTTCACGTCCTTCCTGCAGAAGATCCCCGGCGCGCTCAAGCACTACCAGTCGCTGCTGCCCCTGATGCCCTTCGCAATCGAGAACTTCGATCTCACCGGATACGACCTGATCATTTCGAGCGAGTCCGGTCCCGCCAAGGGCATCATCCCGCCGCCCCACGCGACGCATATCTGCTATTGCCACTCGCCGATGCGCTATCTCTGGGATCATTATCACGGCTACCGCGCCACGTCGGGGCGTCTGACCCGCATGGTCATGCCCGTCATCGCGCCGCTGCTGCGCTCCTGGGACGCCAATACCAGCTTGCGGGTCGACCGGTTCGTCGCCAATTCCAGCCATGTCGCGGCCCGCATCAACAAGTATTACCGGCGCAATGCCTCGGTCATCTTCCCGCCGGTCAGCGTCGAGGACTTCTCCCCGGTATCGACTATCGGCGACTTCTACCTCTGCGCCGGCCAGATCGTACCCTACAAGCGGATCGACCTGGCGGTCCGCGCCTTCAACACGCTTGGCAAGCGGCTGGTCATCATCGGCGGCGGCAAATCCGGCGACATCGACGCCCTGAAGCAGATCGCCGGACCCAACATCGAGTTTCTCGGCAAGGTGCCGTTCGAAACCCTGAAGACATATCTCGCCAGCTGCCGGGCGCTTATCTT
Organism: Rhizobium sp.; assembly: GCA_019739215.1. Classification (GTDB taxonomy): domain Bacteria; phylum Pseudomonadota; class Alphaproteobacteria; order Rhizobiales; family Rhizobiaceae; genus Rhizobium_E. Next base: position 63,251 of record JAHHDR010000035.1, on the reverse strand, counting down.
TCCGGGCGAAGAGGATTTCGGCATGGTGCCGGTGGAGGCGATGGCGAGCGGTCGGCCGGTGATCGCCTATGGCAGCGGCGGCGCGGTCGAGACGGTCATCCATGGCAGGACCGGGATGCTGTTCGGCGAGCAGTCCGAGGATGCGCTGGTCGACGCAGTCGAGGAATTCGAACACGCGCAGGACCTCTTCGACCCTGTGGCGATCCGCGCTCATGCCATGAGCTTCGGCGGTGAACGCTTCCGCCAGGCCATGGCCGACATCATCGATCGCGAGCTCGGTCGGAAGAAGGACGGTCGCAACGGCTTCGGCGTCGTGCCGCTGCCGCCGCGCCACCCGGAGCGCCGCCCCGCGACCCCGGTCCACTGACGTTCATCACCGTCGGCGAGCACCTAATCATATTGGCCGAATTGTCTCCCGTTCGTGCCAATAGTATCGGATGGAAAGAACCAGGAGCCAGCCATGCCACTGCCGCTTTCTTCGCAACAGGACCAGGGTGACGTCGCCCCTGGACGCGACAGCGACCGGCGACTAACGGACCACCTGATGGCCAATGCTGTCAGGCTCGAGCGCGCGTCCGGCGCCATCGACCGACGCCCCGGCATTGTCATGAGCATGCTGGCGCTGGTGGCGGTGATTGGCCTCATGTTCGTCGCATGGCTCTACGGCATGGCTTTCGATCGCGCATCTCGCGATAGCGCCTGACAGTTCAGTATAGAAAAGAATTTCGGACACTGTTATCGCGCGGAAGGTTTCGCGCTTGCCCGAAATCGTCTTTAGATTCAGAAGTAATTTCTATAAAAATTTGACTATATTCAAAAGAACTACGACGTACCCACTCCTTCCGTCGGAACAGCATAACACTCCTCCGTTTTGATGAATTGTTATTGCAACCAGCCCACTCATAATAACCGCCTGTCAGTCTAGCGGAGGGTGTAATGGCGATTGTTGCGGGCGAAGAATACAGGGTTAACACACATACGGCGAATGCTCAGGAGAGCGCCCAGGTCGCAGTCCTTCCCAATGGTGGCTGGGTGGTCACATGGCGCTCCTACTCACAGGACGCATCCAACACCAGCGGGGTCTACCAGCAGGTCTATGCGCCCAACGGCACGCCCGTCGGCGGTGAAGTGCGGGTCAACACCCAGGTCGCTGGCGAGCAGTCACTGCCGCGCATCGTCGCACTCGGAGATGGCGGCTGGGTCGTCACCTGGCGCTCCGAGAACCAGGATGGCAGCAGCTACGGCGTTTACCAGAAGGTGTACAATGCCAATGGCTCGGAGCGTATCGGCGAGCAGCTCGTCAACACCCATACAACTGGCTCCCAGCACATGCCGCAGATCGCGACACTCACCGATGGGGGATGGGTGGTCACCTGGCAATCGGACGGACAGGACGGCAGCGGTTTCGGCATCTACCAGCAGGTCTACAATGCGGATGGGTCGAAACAGGGCACTGAAACATTAGTCAACACTTTCACCGGCGGCAACCAGACGCTCACCCTTTCGGCCGCAACCGATGCCGACACAATCGCCGCCAATGACTATTATCACACTTTGCGCCCGGTAGTCGCCCTGCCGGATGGCGGATGGGTCGTCCTCTGGCGTTCCGATAGTCAGGACGGCGACTTGGGCGGCACCTATGTGCAGGCCTTCAATGCAGACGGTAGCAAGCGTGGGAGCGAGACCGCCGTCAGCAGCGTCGCGGCCGGTGACCAGGTCCGGCCGAGGATCGCGGTCCTCGACGATGGTGGCTGGGTTGTCACCTGGATGGCCAATCAGCCAGGCGGCAATGTCAACGACATCTATCAGCAGGCCTTCAACGCCAACGGCACCAAGCAAGGGACGGAAGTCAGGGTAAATACCCAGATAGTCAACCGCCAAGAAAACCCGCAGGTGACCGCGCTTGACGACGGTGGCTGGGTCGTCACTTGGCAATCCTACACGCAGGACGGCGCTGACTATGGTGTATATCAACAGGTTTACAATGAGAACGGAAGCCCCCGAGGCACCGAGCACCGCGTCAACACGACGACCACGAACTCTCAGGCCATACCGCATACCACAGCACTGAACAATGGCGGTTGGGTCGTCACCTGGCAGTCCTATACGCAGGACGGCAGTGGCGGAAGCGTCTACATGCAGGCCTACAAGCCTGACGGAACCCCTGACGGCGGCGAGACACAGGTCAACACTTATACACTTGGCGATCAGCACAATCCGATCATCACCGCTCTGCCGGACGGAAAATGGGTGATCACCTGGTGGTCGGTGGGTCAGGATGGTTCCGCAGAAGGCACCTATCAGCGTGTCTTCGGCACCGACGCCGCGCCATCCAATACGCCGCCGACTGCAGGTACGCCCCAGGCCTTCACGACCAATGAAGACACCAAGGTCAGCGGCACGATCGTCGGACAGGACCTCGATGGCGACGGCCTTGTCTACACGCTTGTCTCCGGAGCTGGCCCGACCAAGGGCACCCTTACACTGAACCCCAACGGCAGCTTCGAGTACACCCCGGCCCTTAACAGCAACGGTAGCGACAGCTTCACTGTCAGCATCAGCGATGGCAAGGGTGGCACCACGACCAAGACCATCAATCTGACCGTCACCCCGGTCAATGACGCGCCCACTGCCGGCACTGCCCAGTCCTTCACCGCGCTCGAGGACAACAAGATCAACGGCACCGTCGTCGGCCAGGACGTCGACGGCGACATCCTGACCTATGCGATCAACACGGGCCCCACCAAGGGCGCGTTGACGCTGAATGCCAACGGCAGCTTCGAATACACGCCGACGGCCAACAGCAACGGCGCCGACAGCTTCGTCGTCACCATCAGCGACGGCAAGAACGGCACCACGACCAAGACCATCAACCTCACCATCACCCCCGTCAACGATGCGCCGACGACGGGCAATGTGCAGAGTTTCACCGTGGTCGAGGACGGATCGGTGAACGGCACCATTGTCGGACAGGACGTCGAAAGCAGCAACCTGAACTACGGGATACAATCCGGGCCAGCGAATGGCACGCTCATCCTCAACCTCAATGGGAACTTCACTTACACGCCGGCGGCAGACTATACCGGACCCGACAGCTTCGCCGTGACGATCACCGACCCCAACGGCGCGAGTGTCGTCAAGACGATCACCATCAACGTGACGCCGGACTCCGACGGTGCCAGCATCAGCGGCGACACCGGCGCGGCGTTGACCGAGACCAACGCCATCCTGACTGCCACGGGTCAGCTCACAATCACTGATCCGGACGCCGGCGAGGCCGCCTTCCAGCCTGCAACGATCGACGGTACCTATGGTGATCTCGTCATCGGCGCTGACGGCAAGTGGACCTATACCACGTCAGACGCCCTCGACAGCCTCGCGGCCGGCGCGGTCGCCACGGACAAGGTCACGGTCAGTTCCGTCGACGGCACGCAGCAGGAGATCACGATTACGATCACCGGTACCAACGACGCCGCGATCATCGGAGGCAAGACCAGCGCCCAGTTGACGGAAACCAATGCCGCGCTCAGCACGAGCGGAGCTCTGACCATCAGCGATATCGACAGTCCCGCGACGTTCCAGGCGACCAGCTATGCCGGCAAATACGGCGACCTTGTCCTGAGCGCCGGCGGCAACTGGACCTATACGATGGACGGCCCGCACAACGAGTTCGCCGCCGGCATGACCTACGCCGACGACATCGAGGTTCTCGCGACCGATGGAACGACACAGGTCGTGTCGATCGCGATCCTCGGCACGGCCGAATCGACAGGACCAGGGCCGGGCCCGGGGCCAGACCCAGACCCAGACCCCGTGAATACGGCGCCGGTGCTGTCGCTCGCCAATGAGGACCTGTCCGCCGAAAGCGGGGCTGCCATACTGCTGACGATCGGCGACGGTCACTTCACCGACGCCGAAGGCACCGACCTCAACTACACGATCACCGTCAATGGCGGCGCGGCGCCCGCATGGATGACTTTCGACACCGCCACCGGGGTCTTCTCCGGCACGCCGACCACCACCGATGCCGGTCTCTACACCATCGTGGTGACCGCCAGCGACGGCGCCCTGTCGGCCAATGACGAGTTCGAACTAACGGTCACCAATCCGGTCGCGCCTCCCGATCCCGTCGGCACGAAGGGCAAGGACAAGCTCGTCGGCAACGGGTTCGACAACATCATGGACGGCAAGCGCGGCAACGACAAACTGACCGGCGAGGATGGCGCAGACACCTTCGTCTTCGGCAACAAGTACGGCCGCGACGTGATCAAGGACTTCGATCCATTGGAGGTTGATATCATCGACCTCTCCCGCGCCAAGGGCATCGACGACTTCGCGGACCTCGTGGAAAACCACCTCCATGACGTCGGCAACAATGTGAAGATCAAGACGGACGACGGCTCGGTGCTCATCATCAGGAACTTCGAGGCCGCCGACCTGACGGAGGACATGTTCCTCTTCTAGACGGATCGGAAGGAAGCCCTTGGTGTCGACCGGCGCGCAGTGCTGCGCCGGTGGCGCCAGGGCACAGCTTCACGGACAATTGCCTTTCACCTCGTCTGCCGGGCACATCAGCATGTGCCCGGCAGGTGTGCGTTTGCTTGACTGGATTGGAACGGGCTGCCGCGTCTCCGGTGATCGAGCCCGCAGGCCCGAGACCCGTCTGGTCGCCCGATCCGGACACAGGTCCGATCGTCGGAAATCCCGCGACAAGTATTTTTCGCCGACGACGGAACAAACACGCGATCATGCGCATTTCACGTCGCGTGCAGGTGTGGGCTTGGCACTTCTGATCAACTCTGACGCGTTCACGGCCTGTTGATTTGATCGGCGCGCATCGGTGCCGACTGTATTCCAAAATCCGTTTCCCCGGTCCGGGACCTCGTTAACCGGGCTCTACCAGATCTTGACGTCGTGGAGCCCTTTCATTGCCGGCTCCCCTGAAAGGAAGCTTGGACATGGTCACGTTCACACTCAACGGAAAAGAACGAAACTTCGACGGCGATCCCGAGACGCCGCTGCTCTGGGTGATCCGCGATTTCGAGAAACTCACGGGCACCAAGTATGGCTGCGGCGTCGCCCAGTGCGGCGCATGCACCGTGCATCTCGACGGCATGCCGCGCCGATCCTGCATCACGCCGGTCTCCAGCATCGACGGATCCGACGTCGTGACGATCGAAGGCATCGAGGGCAAGGAGGCCGAAGCGATCAAGCTCGCCTGGACCGGCCTCGACGTGCCGCAATGCGGCTACTGCCAATCCGGGCAGATCATGTCGGCGGTGGCCCTGCTGCAGGTGGTGCCGAAACCGACCGACGACGAGATCGATGGCGCGATGACCGGCAACATCTGTCGATGCGCCACGTATCATCGCATACGAGCGGCGATCCACGACGCTGCCAAGTCGATGGAGGGTTGAGCCATGACCATTCACGATTTTGCCACCACGCGTCGCGGCTTTCTCGCCGGCACCGGCCTTGTTATCGGCGTCGCCATCGCCCCGAAGTTTCTCGCGGCTTCGACCATGGGCGTGCAGGCTGGCGGAGCCCCTGACCTCAAGCCGATGAACGCCTTCGTCAAGATCGGCACCGACGACACCGTCACCGTCCTGTCAAAGCACATCGAATTCGGCCAGGGCCCCTTCACCGGCCTTGCAACGCTTGTCGCCGAGGAACTGGATGCCGATTGGGCCCAGATGCGCGCGGTCCATTCGCCGACCGACAACAAGGTCTATGCCAACCTTGCCTTCGGCCTCCAGGGTACCGGCGGATCGAGCTCGATCGCCAATGCCTACGAGCAGATGCGCAAGGCGGGCGCCACCGCGCGCGCCATGCTGGTCGCCGCCGCCGCCGAGGCCTGGGGCGTGCCCGCCGCCGAAATCACCGTGGAGAAGGGCCGCATCAAGCATGCCGGCTCGGGCAAGGACAGCGGCTTCGGCGCCTTCGCCGACAGCGCTGCCAAACAGGTCCCGCCCGATGATCCGAAACTGAAGGATCCGAAGGACTTCGTGCTGATCGGCACGGACCTGCCCAAGCTCGATACACGCGGCAAGACCGATGGCACGGCGATCTTCACCCTCGACATCATGCCGGAAAACCTGCTGGTCGCGGTCGTTGCCCATCCCAAGCATTTCGGCGCCACGGTGAAATCCTTCGATGATACAGAGGCGCGCAAGGTGCCTGGCGTCGTCGATATCAAGCAGATCCCGCAGGGCGTGGCGATCTATGCCGACAACACCTTCTCGGCGCTTAAGGCCCGCGACGCGCTCACCGTCGACTGGGACCTCGGCCAGGCGGAGACCCGCTCCTCGCAGCAGCTCGCGGCGGAATTCGCCAGCCACTTCGACCGGCCGGGTCTCGAGGCCACCAACACCGGCAACGTCGCGGACGCCTTCCGGCAGGAAGGGATACAGACGCTGGAGTCCGAAATCGTCTTCCCCTTCCTTGCCCACGCGCCGATGGAGCCGCTCGACGCGGTGTTCATCAAGGCAGCCGACGGCTCGGTCGATATCTATAACGGGGCGCAGTTTCCCGGCTTCGACCAGCAGGTCGCGGCACAGATCCTGGGCATGGACGAATCGAAGGTGCGGGTGAACACGCAGCTCGCCGGCGGCAGCTTCGGCCGCAAGGCCCAGTTCGGCTCGCCCTACATGCAGGAAGCGGCGGCTGTCTATGCCGCCAGCGGCCGGGACCGGCCCCTCAAGCACATGTGGACGCGCGAGGACGACATCCAGGGCGGCTTCTACCGGCCGATGTACGCGCACAGGATGCGCGGCGCGATCAATGCCGATGGGCAGATCACCACCTGGGAGCAGGTCATCGTCGGCCAGTCGATCATGGCCAAGGCGGATCTGGATTCGACCTCGGTGGAGGGCGCATCCAATCTTCCCTACAAGATCCCCAATCTCAAGGTGACGTCCCACAATATCAAGCTGGCAATCCCGCCGCTCTGGTGGCGTTCGGTCGGCCACACGCATACAGGCTTCGCCGTGGAGACCTTCGTCGATGAACTGCTCGCCCGCGTGGGCAAGGATCCGGTCGAAGGCAGGCTTGCCCTGCTCGAGGCGGACTCCCGCCATGCCGGCGTGCTGCGAAAGGCCGCTGAAATGGCGAACTGGGGTGCCAAGGCGCCGGAAGGCCGCGCCTATGGCGTGGCAGTCGTCGAAAGCTTCGGCTCCTTCGTCGGCCAGGTGGCGGAGGTGTCCGTCGGCCCCGATGGCGCGCCGCGCGTCCACAAGGTGTGGTGCGCGGTGGATTGCGGCATCGCAGTCAATCCAAACATCATCAGGGCCCAGATGGAGGGCGGCATCGGCTACGGGCTGGGCGCGGTGCTGTTCGATGCCGTGACCCTTGGACAGGGCGGGCGGATCGTACAGTCAAACTTCCACGATTACCGGTCGATCCGCATCAACGAGATGCCGGATGTCGCAGTCGAGATCATCAAGTCGACGGAGAAACCGACCGGTGTCGGCGAACCGGGCGTCCCCCCCGTGGGTCCGGCCGTCGCCAATGCCTGGCGGAAACTGACCGGCGCCCCGGTGCGACAGCTTCCCATCGTCAATCTCATGTCCTCCTGAAGGATCACGCCAGATGAAGATCAAGATCCTGTTTTCGGGCGCGGCAGCGCTCTGTCTCGCCGCAGCCGCGGGGCTGGCAATGACCTCGGCATCCATCGCCCAGGACGCCGAAGCGCTCCGCCCCGCGCAGTCCTTTGACGCGATTGCCGACAGGAATGCGCGTTCGCTGGCGCTTTTCGAGGAGGCCGGCAAGGTCATACAGCATCCGCGCTGCGTCAACTGTCATCCGGCGACCGACAGGCCGCTCCAGGGCATGACAATGCATCCGCACCAGCCGCCGGTGTTCCGCGGCGACGGCGGCATGGGCCTGATGGGCATGCAGTGCAACACCTGCCACGGCGCCGAAAACGTCAAGGTCGTCGGCCAGTCCGACACGCTGAAGAGCATTCCCGGCAATCCGGCTTGGCATCTCGCGCCGATCGAGATGGCGTGGGAAGGCAAGACCCTCGGGCAGATCTGCGCGCAGTTGAAGGATCCCGAGCGAAACGGTGACATGACCATGGAGGAGATAGTCGAGCATATGGCCCATGACGACCTGGTCGGCTGGGGCTGGAACCCGGGAGACGGTCGCGAGCCTGTGCCGGGCACCCAGGAAGAGTTCGGCAAGATCATCCGCGCCTGGGTCGACACAGGCGCACTCTGTCCGCCGTCCTGAGTGCTTGGGGCGGCACGGTCCAGCGCGGTCGCACGCAGCCCCCCCAGGACCCGTCGTGGGCCGGACTGACGTTCGGCACGCCCGTGCGGCGATCGGCAAAATCCATACGATCGCGACCGAAATCATGACTTTCTTAAACTGAAGATTGACAAACCCCTCCGCGGCGCCTATTTAAGGTTTATCGAGATTTGCTTGCTGAGCTTTGGTTACTGCGCGATTAGCACCGCGCCTTGAACGAACTTCCCTTCAAAAATCGTTACCACCACCTGCTGCGCTCTCGCGTTGCGGGCATTCAATTGCTATCGAAAGGGTTCATCATGACCACTGGCACAGTTAAATGGTTCAATTCCACCAAGGGCTTCGGCTTCATTCAGCCTGACAACGGCGGCCCTGACGCCTTCGTTCACATCTCGGCCGTCGAACGCGCCGGAATGCGCGAAATCGTCGAAGGCCAGAAGCTCGGCTACGACATGGAGCGCGACAACAAGTCGGGCAAGATGTCCGCCTGCAACCTTCAGGCTGCCTGATCCGGTATCAGCTCTCCCTTGACCACGGATGTACTGGCACTGTCGAGAGCACTATACCGTCCGAGGTCAGGCTAAATGCCTGACCTTTTTTTTGGCGCTCGCAATCGCGAGCTGCAGATGGACATAGCAACACGATGACACAGACCCACAGCAAGTCGCGCCAGCGCGCAGAGATCGCCTTCGGCAATGTGCAGACCCAGTTTTTCGGCCGCGGACATGCCGTCGAGGAGCGGGATCTGGTCGAACAGGCCCGCGAGGCGAAGACCGCACGACTGCGCGAGGCCCGTCTGGCCAAGGAACTGCACGATCGCAGCAGCGCCGTCGCGACCCTCGTCGCCAGGCGCACCAGCAAGGCCTGACACAAGCCTCGCGCGCGAGAACACGTTTCCGGAGACATTCCCCCGGACCGATTGAGAGAATATTGATGATCCACACGTCTGGCCTGTCCGAAGCGAGCCTCAGCCCGGAGAAACCCTGGCTGAAAATCCTGGCGAAATACCGACAGCCCAGTCCCGCGCGCAGTGCCTTCGAGCTTGCGGCGACGGCCATTCCCTTCGTGCTGTTCTGGGCGCTTGCCCTGGTTGCGGTCTGGCACGAAATCTGGTGGGGCCTGATCCTCACCATTCCCGCCGCTGCATTCCTGCTGCGCCTTTTCATGATTCAGCACGATTGCGGCCACGGCTCGTTCTTCGGCCGCCGCGCGCTCGACGACTGGACCGGCAGGATACTCGGCGTGCTGACACTGACGCCCTACGACTACTGGCGGCGGGCGCATGCGGAGCACCACGCGTCCGCGGGCAACCTCGACGAACGCGGCATCGGTGATATCACGACACTGACAATCGACGAGTACCACGCGCTGTCGCGCTGGGGCCGCCTCGGCTATCGCCTCTATCGCCACCCGCTCGTCATGTTCGGCGTGGGCCCGGCCTGGCTGTTCCTGCTCAAGCAGCGGCTGCCCTTCGGCATGTTTCGTTCGGGCTACCTGCCATGGGCCTCCACCATGGCGACGAATGCCGCGGTCGCCCTCCTCGTCGGCGCCACGATCTGGCTGACCGGCCCGATACCCTTCCTGGTCGTGCACCTGCCGGTCACCCTGATGGCCGCCGCCGCCGGCGTCTGGCTGTTCTATGTCCAGCATCAGTTCGAGGAAACGCACTGGTCGAAGAAGCCGGAATGGCAGTTCCAGACCGCCGCGCTCCATGGCGCCTCGCATTATGACCTGCCATGGCCGCTGCGTTGGATCACCGGCAACATCGGCATCCACCACGTCCACCACCTGTCGAGCCGCGTCCCCTTCTATCGCCTGCCCGAAGTGCTTAGGGACCATCCCGAACTGGCCGACCTCGGCCGGATCACGCTTCTAGAGAGCTTCCGCTGCGTCGCCCTCACCTTGTGGGATGAGAAAAACGCGCGCCTGGTCTCCTTCAAGCAGGCCTCCCGGCTGCACCTCGCGGCATGATCAAGTCGCCGGCTGCCGCGCGGCGCAGCACCTCCGGCGCGGGGCCGGACAAACATGTCTGTGCGTGCCGCGACAGGCAGCGCGTTTTGCAAACCTGATTCATCGCGTTTCGCCGGACATCAGTCTTCACGGTCGCCAAGCCAACACGCATCCGGAAAAGCGGAATAAAATGAATACAATCAATTATTTGGGAAGTGGCGCACCCGACAGGATTCGAACCTGTGACCTTTGGAATCGGAATCCAACACTCTATCCAGCTGAGCTACGGGTGCATCCGGCGGATTTCCGCCTGACCGATGACGGTCTCATAGCCTGTTCGGCGGGGCACTTCAATGGTGAAAATCGCAGTCTTCGCGCCAATCCGGTCGGCCAGGCGCGAGGTTAGAGGCTCATCTCGCGGCGCTCGCGATCCGTCAGGAATGCGAGATCCAGGGCCTTCTGCAGATTGGCGGCGTGGCGGAAGTCGAGGCTCGCCGTTCACACCCGAGCCTCACAGCGTCGGCGAAGCGCATGGTAGTTGGTCGGCACCGGATGCCGGCGTCGACGTCCGTCCCAGGTCGGCCACTTTCCGCGGATCCTCGCCGATGCAGACCACGCGAAGTTTGCTGGCAGCCGGTGCAGCGGATGCTGGACCTCGATGCCGCCGAACTTGTCGCCATAGACGCTGCAGGCGGAGGTCGTTGTAGATGGCCGGCCGCCCAGCGGGTGGCGTGGATGACGCCGAGCGCACCATTGTCGAAAGTCGACCGACATGGTGAAGCTGTCATTGGCATCGAGTTCGTATTCGCCGATCCGGTTGCCGCGGCGGCCTTTTCGAAGGTCTTCAGCCGGGCAAAGATATGGGCGGAAATCGAGCCCGGCGCCGTAGGCGGCGAAATCGAGAATGTGGATGCCGATGTCGCCCAGCGTGCCGTTCGAGCCGTGCTTCTTGGACAAGCCGCCACAGCCACTGCGCTTCCTTGCGCCAGTCGCCCCAGGCCTTGGACACGAGCCAGCTCTGCAGGTAGCTCGCCTCGACATGCTTGACCGGAGCCGATGTGGCCCGATCAGCACGATGTCGCGCGCGCTGCTGCAGCGGCGGCACGTTGCGGTAGGTGAGGTTGACCATGTTGACGAGCCCAGCCGCCTCCGCCGGCTTCGGTCATTTCCAGCGCCTTGGCGCATAGGTCGGTCGGCCAGCGGCTTTTCGCAGAACAGGTGCTTGCCGGCGGCTTGAGCGACCGCGATGCGTGGTGGGGTGATGCGCCCGCGTCGGGCGTGACGTTGGTCGACGGCATCGAACTCGCCCCAATGCAGCGCTGCTTCCAGCGACCCGAAGCCGCGCGGAATGCCATGCGTCGCATTGAAGGTCTCGAGCCGGATCGGATCGACGTCGACGCCGGCAACGACATCGACGCCCTCGATCGCAGCGAACTGCTTGGCGTGCTGTGCCGCCATGCCGCCAGTGCCGAGAATGAGCAGACGCATAGTGACTTTCCTTCACGGCCGCCGACGGCGGGAGTGAGAGCGACGCGTGGTCGCGGCGAGCCTCAGCCCGGGTGCTTGGCGAGCTTGGCGCCGCGCTCGACGATCTTTTCGATCGCCTTGTCGACCGGTGTGTTCGGCGCCTTCATCAGCTCTTCGTGACGCTCGGCGTTGAACGCCCAATGCACGGCGTTGCGCAACACCACGCCGACCGTCTTGTCGTGATAGGTCGGATAGGTCTCGTGGCCCGGGCGGAAGTAGAAGATGTTGCCGGCACCGCGGCGGTAGGTGAGCCCCGAGCGGAAGATCTCGCCGCCCTGGAACCACGACACGAAGACCGTTTCGAGCGGCTCGGGCACCGAGAAGGGTTCGCCGTACATTTCCTCGTTCTCGAGTTCGAAGTAGCGCGGCAGGCCCTTGGCGATCGGATGGCCGGGGTTGACCACCCACAGGCGCTCGCGCTCGCCGGCCTCGCGCCAATGCAGATTCGCCGGCGTGCCCATCAGGCGCTTGAAGATCTTCGAGTGATGCCCCGAGTGCAGCACGATCAGGCCCATGCCCTGCCAGACGCGCCTCGGCGACCCGCTCGACGACCTCGTCGGCAGACCGCGCCTTGTGCGCCTTGCATGGCCCCACCAGAGCAGGACGTCGGTCTCGTCCAGGCGGGATTGCGGCAGGCCATGCTCCTCTTGTTCCAGCGTCGCCGTGCTGGCCGAGATCGCGGCATCCGTGTTGAGCGCATCCGCGATCGTCGTATGCATCCCCCTGGGATAGACCTGCGCGACCACTGCATTGGTGCGCTCATGGATATTCTCGCCCCAAACCACTGTCCGGATGGCCATGTCCAGTCTCCTGCCTGTGCTGCTGAAACGCTTCCAGAACTTGAAAGCGCTTTCAATTTTCTATACAATAGAACCTTGCCATTTGGCACGCAAGGCCCCGCTCCTGGGGAAAACCGCTCAGCCGCGGAATTGTTCGACTAGACCCGCTTGCCGGTCGCCGGATCGAAGAGGTGAACCAGTTCCGGCCGGATTTCGACGCGGAGCCGATCCCCGGGACTGACGCGTTCGCGACCCTGCTCGACAAGCGTCAGCTCCGGGTTGGAGCCGAGCACGATGTAGGTCAGCGACCCCGTGGATTCGATCAGCGTCACCGGCAGTTCGAAGCCGCCCTCGCCGCCATGCATCACCGTGAGATGTTCCGGCCTGAGACCGGCCAGCACCTTTCGACCGGCTTCCACCGCCTGGCCGACAGCAATCCGAGGCTCGCCCGACATCTGCAGCGCGATCTCGTGGCCGCCGGTGCCGGTCGCCTCGACGAAATTCATCGCAGGCGAGCCGATGAAGCCGGCGACAAAGCGGTTGGCGGGGCTGTCATAGAGTTCGAGCGGCGCGCCCTGCTGCTCGATCACGCCTTCCCGCATCACGACGACATGGTCGGCCATGGTCATGGCCTCGATCTGGTCATGGGTGACGTAGACCGAGGTCGCGCCGAGGCGGTCGTGCAGGGCGCGGATTTCCTTGCGCATCGACACGCGCAGCGCCGCATCGAGATTGGACAGGGGCTCGTCGAACAGGAAGGCCTTTGGGTTGCGGATGATGGCGCGACCCATGGCGACGCGCTGGCGCTGACCGCCCGAGAGCTGGCGCGGATAGCGGTCCAGCAGCCCAGAAAGACCGGCAATCCCCGCGACCTCCTCGGCCTTGCGCCGGGCTTCCGCCTTCGGAACCTTCCGCATCCTCAGCGAATAGGTAAGGTTCTGCTCGACCGTCATATGCGGATAGAGCGCATAGGACTGGAACACCATGGCGATGTCGCGCATCCGCGGTGGCACGTCGTTCATCAGGTCGCCGGCGATCTTCATCGTGCCGCCGGTGATCCGCTCCAGTCCGGCCAGAGACCGCAGCAGCGTGGATTTCCCGCAACCAGAAGGTCCCACCAGTGCGACGAACTGGCCCTTGGGGATCGTCAGGTTGATGTTCTTGAGGGCATGATAGGCGCCGTAGTGCTTCTCGATGCCGGAGAGTTCGATTTGGATATCCTGGCTCATGCGCTCTGGCCTGTCTCTGGAACGAAGAATGAAAATGCCCTGACGCTCACTTCACCGCTCCCACCGCGATACCGCGGGTCAGCGTGCGCTGGAAGATCAGGAAGAAGATCAGCGTCGGCGCGATGCCGAGCAATGCCGCGGCCGCGGTCGTGGTCGGCGTCTGGACGAACTGGCCGTTGAGGATGCCCATCGAGACCGAGGACAGTCTGGTTGTTGTTCGATACCAGCAGCACCAAAGGCAGCAGGAACTCGTTCCAGGTCCAGATGAAGAAGAAGGTGGCAAGCACCGCCAGCGTCGGCATCAGCATCGGCACGACGATGGTCCAGAGAATCTTCCAGGGCGTCGCGCCGTCCATCTCGGCCGCCTCGATGATCTCGCGCGGAAAGGCGGTCATGACCGAGGAGAGAAGATAGGTGCCGAAGGCGCTTTGCAGCACCGAAAAGACGATGATGACCGACCAGATCGTGTCGAACAGGCCGATCGACTTCGAGAGATAGTAGATCGGATAGACCAGCGATTCATGCGGGATCATGATGCCGACCAGCAGGATGGTCAGCATCCATCGGTTGCCCTTCACCCGGCCGATCCCGAAGGCATAGGCGTTGAGCAGGCTGATCAGCACGGCGATGATGGCCGTCGAGGCGCTGATGATGACGCTGTTGATCAGCTTGCGGGTAAAATCGACATTGTTCCAGAAGTCGCGCAGCGCGGTGAGATCGAAGCTGCGCGGAAAGGCGAGCGGCCCATAGGTGCCGTAGTCCTCGGGCGTGCGGATCGCGTTGGTGAACGCCAGCACGAAGGGGCTGAGGAACAGGATCAGCGCAAGCGTGATGGCTGCCAGCACCCACCAGCGCGAGGACCCGTGCATCGCGCCCGAAGACGTGGCCCGTCCTTGCTTGGTGGCCGGCGCGAGGGACATGGTTGCATCACTCATCGATCAGTCTCCGTATGGCGCGCCTGCAGGCGGATGAAGACGAAGCAGATTGCCAGTGTCATCATCATCTGCGCGGTGGTGATCGCCGCACCATAGCCGACGCGGTTGGTGGCGAAGAACTGGTGATAGGACATTTGCGAGGGCACGATGGTGGCATTGTCGGGGCCGCCGGAGGTCAGGACGAAGACCGGTGCGAAGACCTTGAGCGCCGCAATGGTCGTGGTCAGGCCGACAACGAAGATTTCCGGCTTGAGCATCGGCACGGTGATCGTCCAGAAGCGCTGCAGCCAGGTGGCGCCATCGAGTTCGGCCGCTTCCTGCAACGCGGGATCGACACGGGCAAGACCCGACATGAAGACCACGAGGCAATAGCCGAGCTGCAGCCAGATCATCACGACCATGAGCGAATAGATCGCGAAATTCGGATCGCCCAGCCAGTTCTGCTTCAGCGCGCCCAGGCCGACCGCCTCGAGGATCGCGTTGATGATGCCGAAGGGATTGAGCATCCAGCCCCAGAGAATGCCCGCCGCCGAAACCGGCAGGATCTGCGGCAGGTAGAAGCCTGCCCGGAAGAAGCTCGCCAGTGCGCCCGAAAAGCGCGCGCTGATATAGTCGAAAAGCAGCGCGGCCAGCAGGACGCCGATTGCAGTCGGGATCACGGCCATCGCCAGCACGAAGGCGGCCGTATTGACCAGCGATTGCCAGAAGGTATCGTCCGTCAGCAGTCGCTCGTAATTGCGCAGGCCCGCGAATTTTGGAATGCCTATGCCCTTCCAGGTCGTGAAGCTGATTGCCAGGTTCATGATGAAGGGGATGAGGATGATCGACACGAAGCCGACCAGTCCCGGGATCAGGTAGAGCCAGTAGGCCCTGCTGGACTGCGCGTCCGATGGTGCGCTCGACATGGTTCCTCCTGCCCTCCCGTCCTTGCCGTCGGATCGGTTCGCCAGTCATCTTGCGACTGTGACCCTGGTTCCGCTCTCCCCGCCGGAGCGGGGAGAGGGGTGCGCGGCGGCGGCCCCATCGGGTCAGCCGCGTCCTGGGAGAGACCTCCGTTTACTGATCGCCCTGCACTTCGTCATAGGGCTCCTTGAGCCGCTCGGCGAACTCTTCCGGCGTGATCGTGCCGCCAATGACCGCTTGGGTCGCCTTCAGCACGACGTCGTAGTAACCGGGCACCGGCCAGTCGGGATAGAAGCCGAGCCCGTTGTCGGCCGACAGCTTGTTGAACAGTTCCACGGCTTTCTTGCCGACCGGATCGGTGACATCGGCCGGATCAGCCGCGATCGGTACGCCGCCGGAATTGCCGAACAGCGCCTGGTTTTCCTTCGACAGCGTGATGTCGATGAATTCGTAGGCGAGATCCTTGTTCTTGGCGTTCTTCGGCACGACCCAGATATTGCCGGTCGAGGCGGGCGAGATCACGTTGCCGGGGAACAGGAACTGGCTGGCCTTGAAACCCTTGATCTTGCCGAACTGGGTGCCGTACCAGGTGCCCGTCACAACCATCGGCGACTTGCCGGTCTCGAACAGGTTGGCCATGTCGGGCGCCTTGAGGCCGGTCGAGTCCTTGGAGATGTAGCCCTTGGTGACCCATTCCTGCAGTTTCTGGCCGGCATAGACGAACGGAGCGGGATCGAGCGGCGCGCGCACGGCCTGGAAATCGCTGACCCATTTGGCATCGACCTTGGACAGCGCGAAGAGATACATCAGATGCTGGGCCGGATAATCGTTGGCCGCCTCTGCAATCGGGGTGATGCCCTTCTTGACGAAGACATCCATCGCCTTTTCCATCTCCTCCAGCGTCGCGGGCACGGCAAGGCCCTCGGCCTTGAACATGTCCTCGTTGTAGAAGACGGAGACGAATTCGCCATAGTTGGCGACGCCGATCAGCGGGCCATTTCCGTAGATGCCGTTCTCATCATACTTGCTGAGCTGGTTCGAAGCATCTGTCAGGACCTTGTCCCAGCCGCGCTCCTTGGCGATGTCGTCGAGTTCGGTCAGCAGGCCCTGCGAAGCGGCGAGGCCGGCAACGGCATTGCCCTTGTTGTATTCCATCAGGTCCGGTGCTTCGCCCGAATTGAGGATCATGGTGCCCGACTTGGTGATCTGGTCGAAGGTCTTCAGTTCGAACTGGACCTTGACGTCGGGATGCTTGGCCTTGAACTCTTCGAGCGCCTGCGTCCAGGTGATGCCCGCAGCGCTGTCGGCGGCTTCATACCACCAGATCTTGAAGGTTTTTTTCCTGCGCCTGCAGGGCAGTGCTCATCAGCACCGATGCGCCCAGGGCCAATGCCAGTCTTGATAAGGCTCTCATGTTTCTCCTCCCAAAATGCGGCAGCGCCGCCCAAAAAACTCTGGCTCTGCCTGACAACCGGGTCTCCTCCCTGGCGACTGGGCAGAATAGGTTGCTCATTGCGGATCGGCAACAAAATCGCCGCCCCGGCAATTTTTCAGATAGTTGAGGCCATGGACCTGGCCGGTCATTTCCAGCGCATCGCGATAGACCGGATCGTGCCAGCCCTCAATGTCGATCGAGCCGGTCCAGCCGGCGAGCCGGAGTTCGGAAATCACATCGGTCCAGTTTGTGTCACCGAAGCCCGGCGTGCGCATGAAGACGAACTTCTCGCGGCCAAAGATGCCGTGCTCGCGGATCACGTCCCAGCGGATCGTCGCGTCCTTGCCGTGGACGTGGAAAATCTTCGGCGCCCATTTGCGGATCTGCGGGATCGGATCGATCAGGTAGACCATCTGGTGGCACGGCTCCCATTCGAGGCCGATATGGTCGTCGGGCGTTGCGTTGAAGATCAGCTCCCAGGCATCGGGGTTGTGGGCAATGTTCCAGTCCCCGGTCTGCCAGTTGCCATCCATGGCGCAGTTCTCGAAGGCGATCTTCACGCCCTTGTCGGCGGCGCGCTTGGCGAGGTCGGTCCAGATCTCCTTGTAGCGCGGCAAGCTGTCCGGTAGCGGCTTGCCGCGGACGCGGCCGGTGAAGCCGGCGACGCAGGTCGCTCCGAAATGATGGGCGTTGTCGATACACACCTTCCAGCCCTCGAGGGTCTGCAGATCGAGCGCCTCGCACTCGAGGGGATTGCCGAACATGCCGAGCGTCGAGATGGTGATGTCGCGGTCGCCGATCGCCTCGACACAGCGCTTGCCCAGTTCGGCAAGGTCCTGGCCGTTCGTGGTCTGCCAGAAAAAGGGCTCGAAACTCTCGAAGCCCATGTCGGCGATCCTGCCGATGCGGCTTGCCGCCTCGCCGCCGCTCGCGCTGACCATCGTGCCGATGCGGATTGCCTTAGCCGGATTGCTCACTCTTTCACCCTTCCCT
The DNA here is from genome assembly GCA_019739215.1 of Rhizobium sp. Classification (GTDB taxonomy): domain Bacteria; phylum Pseudomonadota; class Alphaproteobacteria; order Rhizobiales; family Rhizobiaceae; genus Rhizobium_E. Next base: position 45,253 of record JAHHDR010000035.1, on the reverse strand, counting down.
GATCATGACGCGCTGGCCGGTACGAGCGCTTTCGATCGCGCCCATCACCATGGCCAGACTGCGGATATTGTCTTCGGCACCCGTCTCCGGCGCCCTGCCCTCAGCAATCGCCTCGAGGAACGCCCGGATCACCGAGGCGTGCCCTTCCGTTTCAGAAACGTTTACGATCGCAGGCACAGAAACCGCCTGCTGGTCGCGAAGGAAGCCCTCGTCGGCTGCCACGCGATGGGCGTCGAACCTCTCCGCTCCGTCCCAGAGGACAGTGCCCCGCGTGCCGTTGATGCGCCACTGGCTTTCCCAGCTCGTATTCGCACCCTCCGCGCACCATGAGCCGCGATAGGTGAAGCGCACGGCATCGCTCATCTCGAAAATCGCAAACGCCGAGGCGCCGGTGCGGTACCAAGAACCCTCAGGATTGGTCTCGTGGCAATAGACCGCTTCCGGCACCTTGGCCGACATGAAGCGCGCCGCATCGAATGTATGGATCGCCATGTCGAGCAGCAGGACATTGTCCATGTCCTCGCGGAAGCCGCCGAAATGGGCACCGATGAAGAAATCGGCATGAAGTCCGGTGAGCGCGCCGATCGCGCCGCTCTCGATGAAGGCACGCAGGCGCCGGACGCCGGAGATATAGCGGCGGTTCTGCACCACGGCATGAATGCGGCCGGCCACCTGTGCCTTCTCGATCAGCACGCGGCCTTCGGCAAGCGAGCTCGCCATCGGTTTTTCGGAGAGAACATGGCAGCCATGGCGCAGGCCGGTCTCGACGACGGCAAGGCGGGCGGCGGGTATGACGATATCGAAGAGAAGATCCGGCTTGAGCTCGGTCAGCGCCTGGTCGAGATCCTGGAAGATCGGAATGTCACCGAGGCCACATTGTTCGGCAAGCTTGCGAGCGGTGGTGGGATCGAGATCGACAAGTCCGACGATCTTCACCCTCGACGCGAGATCCGTGTGGTCGGAAATCGCCTTCAGCCATCCCCTGGCCATCGAGCCGCAGCCGCATATGACAGCAGTCTTCTGCACGTCGCCCCTCCCAGGCTGCACAATCGGAAACACGTTCCGTAAACGTTTACGAAACTATGCGGACTATGCTATCTGTGTCAATAGACGATTTCGGGAGGACGGAATTTGCGCGAGAGACCAGTAAAATGAAGGGCATAAAGCGTCTTGCTCAGCATCTCGACATCTCGATCGGCACGGTTTCCCGCGCGCTGAACGGAAAGCCCGACGTCAACCCGGAGACCCGCAAGCGCGTACTGGAGGCAGCCGAGGAACTCGGCTATGTCGCCAACCAAGCCGGCCGGGCCCTGCGCAAGGGCAAGACCGGGGTGATCGGCTTCATGATGCAGACCGGTTCCGAGATCACCGGCCAGGGCGACACCTTCTTCATGAGCGTCTTCGATGGCGTGCAGGCCGTGTTCGCCCGCCACAAGCTCGATCTGGTCGCGCTGCTGTGCTCGTCCGAAGAGGACCCGCACGACTACCTCCGCCGCATGGTGGCGCGCGGCTTCGCCGATGGCCTGATCATCTCGGCCACCCGCCGCCACGATCCCCGCATCGAGTTCCTTGCCAAGCGCAAGATCCCTTTCGTCGCCCTCGGTCGAAGCCTGACCGACGTCGGCCAGGCCTGGCTCGACCTCGATTTCGAAGGCATGGCTCAGGCCTCCATCGACCGGCTCGTCGCCCGCGGCCATCGCCGCATCGCGGTGACGCGGCCGCATGACGACACCAATCTTGGCTACATCTTCGTCGACCGCTGTCGTGAAGTGCTGGGCGGCTATGGCCTGTCCCTCGGCGACGAACTCGTATTCAGCTCCACGCCGAACGAGGCGGGCGGCTACCAGATCGCGCGCAAGCTGCTGGCTTTGCCGGAGCGGCCGACCGCAGCCGTGCTGGTCAATGAGACCAACACCATCGGCTTCTACCGCGGCCTGATGGAAGCCGGCATCCGCCCGGGACGCGACATCGCCGTCATCGGCCCCAGGAGTCCGAACTCCGACTTCCTCTCCCCCCGCCTCACCTGCTTCCAGCTCTCGCTCCGCGACCTCGGCGAGGCGCTGGCCGAAGCGCTGCTTGCCACCATGCCGGAATACGCCAAGCTCTATCCGCAGGGCGTGACTCGAAAAGTCTGGCCACTGGAACTGGTCGAGGGCGAGAGCGACACCTTCACGCTGCTCGAAAGCAATCGAGCGCTTTGACGCATTGACGGCGCCGGGGTGAGTGCGCATAGCTCGGCCATGACCGAGGAAACGATCACCCTTTACGAGGCCATTGGCGGCGACGAGACGGTGCGCAGGCTGACGCGCCGCTTCTACGACCTGATGGACACCCTGCCGGAAGCGCGGAACTGCCGCGCGGTCCATCCGCCGAGCCTCGAAGGCTCCGAACGCAAGCTCTACGAATACCTCACCGGCTATCTCGGCGGCCCGCCCGTCTATGTCGAGAAATACGGCCATCCGCGATTGCGTTCGCGGCATTTCGGCGCCGCCATCGGCCCCACCGAGCGCGACGAATGGATCCTCTGTTTCCGCCGCGCCATGGATGAGACCATCGATCATCCGAAACTGCGCGAGATCATCTGGGCGCCGATCGAAAGGTTGGCCTTCCATATGCAGAACAAGGAGGAGGGCCAGGCATGAACAGGATGGACAGCCCGCTCTTCGCTCGCCTGGCGCTCTTCCTTGCCGGTCTCATCGGCGCCTCGGGCGTCATTCTCTCCGCCATGGCGGCCCATGGCAGCGACACGCATCTCTACAGCGCCGCGGCCACCGCCTGCATGGCGCAGGCCCCTGCCCTGCTCGCCCTCTCGATCGGATGGGAACGGATACGTACGGCTTTGGTCGCAAGCGCCCTCATCGGGATCGGCTGCCTGCTGTTCGCCGGCGACCTTGTCTTCCGGTCCCGCTTCGGCCACGGGCTCTTTCCAATGTCGGCGCCCACGGGTGGGACGATGATGATCCTGGGGTGGATCGCGATCGCAGCCGGCGCCCTGTTCCGGCGCTGACGGACGTCACGCGTTGCGCCCGAATTTCAGCAGATTGCCGTGCGGGTCCCAGACATAGAATTCTTCCATGCCCCAGGGCCGGGCCGTCATCGGTGAGAGCTTCTCAGCCCCGCGCTCGGTCAACTCCGCATGCAGCGCATCGATGCCGCCACCGCGGATGTAGACCGCAGAAACCTCGCAGATCTTCCGGTCGTCCGTCCGCCAGAAGTGAAGTTCCATGCGCCGCCCGACGAACAGTCGGCGGATGATGAGATATTCCTTGTCTTCGTGGACGATCTCGTCGAAGCCCAGACGGTCGCGATAGAAATCGCGCGTCTCCGCTATCGAAAGAGACGGCAGGATCGGCAGGACCTCGACGACGTCATCCTCGGTCAGCGCGCGAGTCATTCGCCAACGACTGTATTGAAGCCCTCGAAGACAGGCGGTCCCTTGTAGAGATGGCGGCTGCCGCCGGCGTGTCTGTGCGCCTCGCGGAACGCCTCGGACCGGGTCCAGGCTTGGAAATCCTCTTCGGTCTTCCAGAATGTATGCGAGGCGTAGAGCGTGTAGCCCTCATCCGGATAAGTCTTGCCCTTGAGCAGCCGGAACTCGACGAAGCCGGCGATCTGGTCGAGGCTCGAATCCCGGTTTTTCCAGACGTCTTCGAACTCCGCCTCATGGCCTTCGGCCACCTTGAAACGGTTCATGGCAACATACATCGGAGATCCTCCCGGCCAGAAACTTCAGCGGCGCATCACCCGCCGTTTTGCAATCGGGAATGCGATGACGTTGTTCTCGTTCGACGCTGGGTGAGCGGCTATCCCAGGCTCTGCCTCGCGCCCGGAAAACTGCACGAGATCGGCGCTCTCGTCAAATCCGTCGGCGCGTGCCTCCCTGCTGCGCCTGAGCACATCGAGCATTTCCGGGATCAGCCCGTCGCCGCGCTCGGCCGCCATCTTGTGCAGCCCGATCAGCATGAAGTCGTCTCCGGTAATCCTCGTCACTGCGTCGCCCTTTCGCTCAATGCCTGCATCGCCCGCTCGAAGCTCGACTTGGACCCGTTGCGAAGCGGGATGAAGCTCGTCCCCGTCTTCTTGCAACCGGTCTTCACCCGCAAGCAGGCATCATGGCTGATACAGTCGATCGGGCAGAAGACGCATTCGACCGAGGGCAGCACGGTATCGATGCGCGACACGGCCTCTCGCAGGCCGCCGTCATGATGGATGAGTTCGGCGCCGTGCCGCTCGGCGATCTGGCGCAGATGCGCGACCTGGCAATCGCGGCCGCCGACATAGAGGATCGAGCGACCCTGGAGGCCTGTCCGCGGCGTCTCCTCGCGAACCGGCTCGACGGCCGATGCTCGGCCGTTGAAATGCTTGTTCCCCTGGTTTTTCTTGGCCACCTGTCGACTCCCGTCCCGGCGAAGCACCGTTGTGAGATGTCAGATACATAAGTTGACAAAAGCAGACAAGATTAAAGTTGACCGTGACTGTCATATTTTTTTGGATGGCCGTTTCAGTAAGGCAGGCCGATGTAGTTTTCCGCCAATGCCGTCTGCGCTGCCGCCGAGTTCGAGAGGTAATCAAGTTCGGCCTCCTGGATGCGCTGGCCGAAATCTCCCTGGTCCGGGAAGCGATGCAGAAGCTGCGTCATGGACCAGGAGAAACGAACCGCCTTCCAGATTCGCGAGAGCGCGCGCGCGGAATAGGAATCGATCCCCGCATCAGAATGCTCGAGATAGTGATCGCGCAGCCCCTCGAAGAGATAATGGACATCGGATGCCGCGAGATTGAGCCCCTTTGCTCCCGTCGGCGGCACGATATGCCCGGCATCGCCGACCAGAAACAGTCGGCCATACCGCAACGGTTCGGCGACAAAGGATCGGAGCGGCGCGATCGATTTCTCGATCGAAGGACCCGTCACCATCGCTTCCGCCGTCTCGCGCGGCAGGCGGCGCCGCAGCTCGTCCCAGAATGCGTCATCCGACCAGTCCTCGACCTTGGAATCCAGCCCCACCTGCACGTAGTAGCGGCTGCGGGTGTTGGAGCGCTGCGAGCACAGTGCAAAGCCGCGTTCGTGATTGGCGTAGATCAGTTCATGATCGACAGGCGGTACGTCGGCGAGCACGCCAAGCCAGCCGAAGGGATAGACTCGCTCGAAGCCCTTCATGCCGTTCTGGGCGGCGGCGATCCGAGACGGACCATGCGCCCCGTCGCAACCGGCGATGAAGTCGCAATCGATCCGGTGCGTCGTCCCGTCCTTCTCGTAGGTGACATGGGGCCGGCCGTCGAAATCATGCGGCGTCACATTGCCGGCATTGTAGATCGTCTTGCCACCCGTGGCCTCGCGCAGGTCCATCAGGTCCTGCGTCACCTCGGTCTGGCCGTAGACCATGACAGACCTGCCCGTCAGCGCCTTGAGATCGATACGGTGCTTGACGCCGGCATAGGCAAGGCTGACGCCATCATGCACCAGCCCCTCACGATGCATGCGCGCACCGGCACCCACGGCATCGAGCAGGCCGACCGTGCCATATTCCAGCACGCCCGCGCGGATACGGCCGAGGATGTAGTCGCGATCGACCCGGTCGATAATCACATTGTCGATCCCGGCATTGGTCAGCAACTGACCGAGCAGCAACCCCGATGGACCCGAACCGATAATGGCGACCTGAACACGCATGACATTCCTCCCTCCACCACTTTCTTCACAGTGGCAACTTGCCAAATGTTAGGCCCGGAGGCATTGTCAATGAATGCAATTTCTGCCCAGGAAATTGCACTTTCCGAACATGGATCGAGCGATGAGACCAGCAGCCGCGGCACGGGTTCCGACCTATGGCCTCTATGGCGAGCCGCAAGCCGGCTCACCGGAATTCTGGATTCATGCGGAAACGATCGAATCGCGCAGCCGTCTGCACAATTGGGAAATCCGGCAGCATCGGCACGAAACCTTCTACCAGATCTTGCAGATTCGAACCGGAGAGGGAGACGCGGTGTTTGGCCGGGAAAGACTGCGCCTCACCGCTGGAACCGTCGTCATGGTGCCGCCCGGCGTGGTGCACGGCTTCCGCTTCTCCCAAGACCTGAACGGCCAGGTCATCACCATGCTCGCCACCCGCGTCTCGGCGCGTCCGGGCTGCCTGATGCGTTTCATGTCGCGGCCATGGCTGTTCAGGATCGAGCCCGGTTCCGAGGGCACCTACCTGATGGCGACGCTCGACCGGATCGAGCAGGAGCTCGCCTTGCATTTCGCGCCCCGCGCGGCTCTTCTGGAAGCCTGCCTTGACGTCGTCCTGGCGCTTGCTGCCGACCGGATCGACAGCGGCGACGATCCCACTGAAACCTCTGCCCGCGACCGCGTCGCCCGGCTCAACGCGCTGATCGGCGCGCATTACAGGCAGCATCGTCCCGCCGCGTTTTACGCCGGCGAACTCGGCCTGTCCGTCACCCATCTCAACCGCATCGCCCGATCAGGCGTCGGCAAGAGCCTGAATGAGTTGCTCACCGACCGCCTGATAGCGGAGGCCCGCCGCAACCTGGTCTTCAGCCTGATGACAATCCAGCAGATTGCCTATGAGCTTGGCTATTCCGACCCGGCCTATTTCACCCGAGCCTTTCAGCGCGCCACCGGCGAGACGCCGGGCGCCTTCCGCAAGCGCGAGAGGTCGCAGCCGAGCTTTAGTTCTTGACTTGAGGCACTTTCATCCGAATATCCCGCCGCGGTCGCGACCCGGAAGTCAGGACCGGACCGAAGAGGACAAGACATGAGTAACGGCGGTACCATCCTTCTGGTGGTGATCCTGGTGATCATGGTCGCCCTGCTGCTGCTGGGCATCCGTGGCATCAGTTGGGCGCAGAACGCGAGGAAGGAACTGGAGGAAGAGGAAGAACAGCGCCTCGTCCTCAAGAGCATCGGCGATGGCCAGCGCTCGATCGCCGCAGCCCTCATCTCGATCCAGTCTGAACTCGCCGACGTCAGGAACCGTATCGCCGCAATCGAAAGCGCCCTGAAGGACACCAAATGACGACCCGGGCCCAGGACGACCGCCGACAACTCGGGCGCATGCGCGTCGCCTCGATCCTTGAAGCCTCGACGCTCGCCATCCTCGTCTTCGTTGCCGTGCCGTTGAAACACATGTTCGGCATGCCGCAGCTTGTGTCGGCAATGGGACCGGTCCACGGCCTTGCCTTCCTGTTCTATATCTGGATGCTGATCCAGACCCACTTCCAGATCGGCTGGAGCGGCCGCGAATGGATCCGAATGATCCTCTGCGCCTTCATACCCCTCGCCGGCTTCATCAACGAACGCCTGCTCAAGCACAGTCAGGACGCCCTCGCCGGCGTATAGGAGAATTGCCCAATGGCCGACTACTACACCTGGATAAAGGCAGTCCATCTGATCAGCATGGTCGTCGTGGTTGGCGGCATGCTGCTCAACGGCTTCCTGTTCCGCAACGTCGCCCCCACCAGTCCCGACGCAGCAAGAACCTACGCTGCGGCGCTTGCCTTCAATCGCTATTTCGTCGGCTCTGCGCTCGCCCTGGTCTGGATCGCCGGTCTCACACTGATGTGGCTTCTGGGTGCGCACAAGGACGGCTGGTTCATAACCAAGTTCGTCATCGTCTTCATCCTCTCTGGCATCCATGGCGCCCAGACCGGCCGGCTTGCCAAACTGTCCCGCTCGCCCGGCGAGACCCCGTCCGGCCTCATGGTCAATTCCGGTCCGATTACGCTGGTACTCGTGGCACTTGCCATCTGTCTCGTGGCGATCAAGCCGTTCTGAGCGCGCCTCTCAGGACCACGCACCTCCAAAGCCCGGCAATGCCGGGCTTTTCTTGTTTTTCAGGCCGCGCAGAATCTCTCCGTGCCAAAAATTTACCGTTTGATAAAAATTTCTTTCTTTGTTAGCCTCACGCAATCAAATTATAAAAAGAGGGGTTAACATGGGCAATCTTGCTCCCGGCATTCATAGCGGGCGGCTCGCGCCGCGGGAATATGACGCCAACTTTTCTGACCTGCATCCGGCTTTCGACAGGCATGAGGCGCTGGTCGCCTCGGATCGCTGCTACTTCTGCTACGACGCGCCCTGCATGACGGCCTGTCCCACCGCCATCGATATCCCGATGTTCATTCGCGAGATATCGACCGGCAACACGCTCGGTGCAGCCAAGACGATCTTCGACCAGAACATCCTCGGCGGCATGTGCGCGCGGGTCTGTCCCACCGAAACGCTCTGTGAAGAGGCCTGCGTCCGCAACACGGCCGAGGAAAAGCCGGTCGAGATCGGCCGACTGCAGCGCTTCGCAACCGACGCCGCGATGGCGATGAACAAGCAATTCTACAAGCGCGCCGCCCCCACCAGCAAATCAATCGGCATTGTCGGCGCCGGGCCTGCCGGCCTCGCAGCCGCGCACCGGCTGGCGGTCCATGGCCACAACGTCACCATCTACGATGCCCGGGAGAAGGCTGGCGGCCTCAATGAATATGGCATTGCCGCCTACAAGGCGCCCGCCGATTTCGCCCAGCGCGAAATCGACTACATTCTCGAGATCGGAGGCATCGACGTCCTGGACGGCCAGATGCTGGGTCGCGACTTCACGCTCGACGACCTCAAGGCCAGGCACGACGCCGTGTTCATCGGCGCCGGCCTCGGCAATGTCAACGCACTCAACACGCCGGGCGACCACATCAACGGCGTCATGGACGCTGTCGAGTTCATCGCCCACCTGCGTTCCGCCGACAGCAAGGCGGATGTGCCCGTCGGCCGTCGGGTCGTCGTTATCGGCGGTGGCATGACAGCGATCGATGCCGCGATCCAGTCCCGGCTGCTCGGCGCAGAAGAGGTGACGATCGCCTATCGCCGCGGTAAGGAAAACATGAATGCCTCGGAGTTCGAGCAGGACCTTGCCGCTTCCAAGGGAGTGCTGATCCGTCACTGGATGAGGCCCAAGGAAATCGAGCACAAGGACGGCCATGTCTCCGGCATCGTGCTGGAATATACCCATGTCGAGGATGGCATGATCAAGGGCACCGGCCATACGGTGACCATCGCATGCGACCAGGTGCTGACCGCGATCGGCCAGAAGCTCGATTCCACCGGCATCGAGGCACTCCGGCTCGAAGGCGGAAAGATTGCGGTGGACGCGGAGGGCCGTACCTCGGTCGAACGCGTCTGGGCCGGCGGAGACTGCGCCGCCGGGGGCGAAGACCTGACTGTCTCGGCCGTGGCCATGGGTCGCGATGCCGCCGAATCCATCCACCGTCAACTGATGGCCGAGCGCACGCCGGCCGTTGCCGTCGCCTGAGGGAGGGATCGACATGGCTGATATCCGCAACAATTTCGTCGGCATCAAATCGCCCAACCCGTTCTGGCTGGCGTCCGCGCCGCCCACCGACAAGGCCTACAATGTGGAGCGCGCCTTCAAGGCGGGCTGGGGCGGCGTGGTCTGGAAGACGCTGGGCGAGGAAGGCCCGCCCGTGGTCAATGTCAACGGCCCGCGTTATGGCGCGATCTGGGGCGCCGACCGCCGCCTGCTCGGCCTCAACAACATCGAGCTGATCACCGACCGGCCGCTGCAGGTCAACCTGCAGGAAATGAAGCAGGTCAAGATGAACTGGCCGGACCGCGCCCTGATCGCTTCGATCATGGTACCCTGCGAGGAAAATGCCTGGAAGGCGATCCTGCCCTTGGTCGAGGAAACCGGCGCCGACGGCATCGAACTCAACTTCGGCTGTCCGCACGGCATGTCCGAACGCGGCATGGGCGCCGCAGTCGGCCAGGTGCCCGAGTATATCGAAATGGTCGTGCGCTGGTGCAAGCAGTACACGCGCATGCCCGTCATTACCAAGCTGACGCCCAACGTCACCGACATCCGCAAGCCAGCGCGCGCCGCCAAGACGGGCGGCACCGATGCCGTGTCACTGATCAACACGATCAATTCAATCGTCTCTGTCGATCTCGACAATTTCGCACCGAACCCGACTGTCGGCGGCAAGGGCACCCATGGCGGCTATTGCGGGCCCGCGGTCAAGCCGATTGCGCTCAACATGGTGGCCGAGATCGCGCGCGACCCGGATACCTATGGTCTGCCAATCTCGGGCATCGGCGGCATCACCACATGGCGCGACGCCGCTGAGTTCATGGCACTCGGGTCCGGCAATGTGCAGGTCTGCACCGCGGCTATGACCTATGGCTTCAAGATCGTTCAGGAAATGATCTCGGGCCTGTCCAACTGGATGGACGAGAAGGGTCATCGCACGCTCGATGACGTCATCAGCCGCGCGGTGCCCAACGTCACCGATTGGCAGTATCTCAACCTCAACTACATCGCCAAGGCCAAGATCGACCAGGATAGCTGCATCAAGTGCGGCCGCTGCCACATCGCCTGCGAAGACACGTCCCACCAGGCGATCACCCAGACCAAGAATGGCGTCCGTCACTTCGAGGTGATGGAAGACGAGTGCGTCGGCTGCAACCTCTGCGTCAACGTCTGCCCGGTGGATAGCTGCATCACCATGGTCGGCCTGGAGGCCGGGGTGCTCGACCAGCGCACCGGACAGCCGGTCAGCCCTGTCTATGCCAACTGGACCACCCATCCGAAACAACCCGATGGCCAAAACGGCCGCGGGTCAAGCCGCCGAGTAACGGCGGGTCTCCTCCCGAAAACTGCCCGGACGGTGCTGCCGCCCGGGCATTTTTATGACCATGACTGTTCAGCGCCGCTGGCCGTCGGACGACCTCACGCCATCCACTGCCTTCGGCAGCGACACCACCATCTGTGGCATCTGTGACATCGCACTCTTGCGAATGTCTCCAAGTGCGATCTTGGCCGCCTTCTGCAGCGCGCGCGACCCTTCGCCGAATTCCGCACTGCCGAACCATGCCATCAGGGTCAGCTTCACCGTATCCGGGGTGACATCCGAGATGATGACGATCGGCGCCGGGTCCGCGCGGACCCGCACGTCTTCGGACGCCAGCGCATAAAGCGTCGACTCCGCCTGCCTCACGTCGGCGGCAACCGGCAGCACCACGATCACATCGGCGCGCCGCGTCTGGAAGCGGCTGAAGTTCTTCACTGGCGTGTTCCACAGCAGCGAGTTCGGCGCCGTTACGAGCAGGCCATCGAACGTCTTCACCTCGGTCGCAAACAGCCCGATCTCCACGATCGTGCCGGACAGATCCTTCGTCTCGATTGCCTCGCCGACGCGGAAAGGTCGCAGCACCAGCAGCATGATGCCGGCCGCGATGTTCTGCAGCGTTCCCTGAAGCGCAAGACCGATCGCAAGCCCCGCCGCACCCATCGCCGCGATGATCGACGCCGTCTGCACCCCGAACTGTCCGAGAACCATGACCAGAACCAGGATCATCACCGCGTAACGCACCACATTGGCGAGGAAATGCGCCAGCGTGACATCGAAGCCGCGAACGCGCTGCATGGCGGCCAGCGCCCAGCGATGCAGAAAGCGCGAAGCCAGCCAGCCCGCGATCAGCAGAATGATCGCGCCGATCACCGACAGCGAGTACTGCACGGCCAGAGCGGTCAGCGTCGATGCTGCCGCCCGGCTCGCCAACACGAAATCGGAGACTGCTTGCGTTTCCATGAGGGCTCCCGCTCCGTTCTGTGGAGTCACGGAACGAGGCCGGGCGGATATGGTTCCACAAGGCCATGGATTGATATCACCGAACGCGATATGATATCATTCAGGGACATTGAAGGAGAAAGCGGTGGCGGCTGTGACCATACGAAATCTGAACGACGAGACGCATCGCGCTTTGAAGCGGCAGGCGGCAGAGCACGGCCGCAGTACCGAGGCCGAAATTCGGTCTATTCTCGATGGCGCCGTCCAATCGAAGGCACGCCTCAAACTCGGTTCCGCAATTGTCGCGCGCGTGCGCGAAATCGGTGGAGTCGACTTGAAGATCGAGCGCGACCGCACGCCCATCGAACCGCCCAGCTTCGAATGATCGTTCTGGATACGAATGTCATATCGGAACTGATGAAGCCGCTGCCGGACCTGCGGGTGGTGGCGTGGCTCGACGACCAACCTCCCGATGTGCTTTTCGTCACCTCCGTCGTCCTCGCGGAGCTCTTGAACGGCATAGAGATGCTGCCGGAGGGCAAACGAAAGGCGGGATTTCGAGAGCTTCTTGACGAGATCGTGACCGATATGATCGGCAACCGCGTTCTCTCGTTCGACGCCCCCATAGCGAGAACATTCGCGATGATCCACAACGCCGCGCGAACGCAAGGCGTCAGCGTCGGCTTTGCCGACTGCCAGATCGCCGCTGCCGCCGTCGTCCAGGGATTTTCTGTAGCAACAAGGGATACCCCGCCCTTCACAGCGATGGGCTGCACGGTCATAAATCCCTGGACCGCCTGACGCTCACGCAACTCGCCCGTCCAGCAGCTTTTCCAGGGTCTCCAGCGTATCGGCCTCCGCCGAGGGCTTGTCCCATCTCAGCCGCGATATACGTGGAAAGCGCATCGCAACGCCGGACTTGTGCCGCGTCGAACGCGCCAGCCCCTCGAAGGCGACCTCGAAGACCAGGCCCTCGCTTTCGGTCGCCTTGACGGAGCGCACCGGCCCGAACCGGTCGATCGTGTTGTCGCGGACGAACTTGTCGATCTGCACGAGTTCCTCGTCGGAGAAGCCGAAATAGGCCTTGCCCACCGGCACGAGCTGGCGGATGCCGCCCTCGTCCTTCCAGACCCCGAACGTGTAGTCGGAATAGAAGCTCGACCGCTTGCCATGGCCGCGTTGGGCATACATCAGCACTGCGTCGATCGTATGCGGATCACGCTTCCACTTGAACCAGGGCCCCTTCTTGCGACCGGGAAGATAGGGCGAAGCCTTGTGCTTGAGCATGATCCCTTCAATAACCGGATGCGGCGGGCTCACCCGCAGCGCGTCGAGCCCGGCCCAGCTCGTGAACGGGACCTGCGGCGACAGGTCGAACCGGGCGGGATCGAGGGTCGCGAGCACATCGGTCAGCCGTGCCCGGCGCGCATCATAGCCGAGCGGTCGAATATCCTCCCCCGCGATCATCAAAAGATCGTAGGCCCGTACGAAAACCGGATATTGCTCCATCACCTTGGCCGATACGGACTTGCGATTGAGCCGCTGTTGCAGGTCAGAGAACGTGCCGGTGTGGTCGGCCGGCACCCCGACCAGCAACTCGCCATCGATCACCGCGTCGAAATCCAGCGCATCCATCAGGTCCGGGAAGGCATTCGATATCTCGTCACCGCTGCGCGAATAGAGCCGGCGGACACCGCCCTCGCTGCTCACCTGCACCCGGATACCATCCCACTTCCACTCCGCCCGGTAATCCGCGATGTCGAGAGTCTCGAAGTCGCTCTCCTCGACAGCCGGCGCCAGCATGACGGGGCGAAACAGCGCCTTGGCCGCCTGCTCCGGCTTCTCTATCTTGCCCTCCAGCCAGAGAAAGAACTTGGCATAAGGCAATTTCAGCCCATGCCACATCTCCTCGATCTCGACGATGTCCTTGCCGCCGAAATCGGCGAGTGCCTGCTTGGCCAGCCGCGCCGATACACCGATGCGCAGGCCGCCGCTGACGAGCTTGATGAGCGCGAACCGTCCCGGTGGGTCGAGCCGATCCAGCAGCGCCGCGAACCTCGCGGGCGCTTCGCTCCGCGACGCGCGGGCAAGACTCTCAACCACATAGGCCAGGCTGGGGTCGGGATCGTTCGCGGCGACCCCCTCTGGCTCCGGCCAGATCAGCGAGATCGTCTCGGCAAGGTCGCCGACATAGTCATAGGAATAGGCGAGCAATACCTCGTCGATCCGCTCCGCGGCCAAGCCGCGGATGATCGCCGGCTTGATCGCAGGGATGTCAAGCCCGCCATCGGTCAGCGCGGCCAGCGCGTAGCCCCGATCCGGGTCTGGCGTCGCGGCGAAATAGTCCTTCAGCAGCGTCAGCTTGCCGTTGCGCGATGGGGTCAGCACCAGCCGGTCGAGAAGTTCGGAGAACGCCTTCATTCGTTCTCGTCCTCGTAGCCGACGAGATGGAGCGGCCGTCCGACAATGCCGTTCAACTCGCACCAGCGCACCAGCGCCTCCTCGCGCCCATGCGTCACCCAGATCTCGCCCGCGCCGACCTCCTTGATGGTTTCAGTCAGTTCGTCCCAGTCCGAGTGGTCCGACAGGATCAGCGGCAGTTCGACGCCGCGTTGCTTGACCCGCTGCCGGATCCGCATCCAGCCCGAAGCGAAACAGGTGACCGGATCGGCGAAGCGCCGCGCCCAGCGGTCGGAAAAGGCCGACGGCGTGCAGACGATGATCTCGCCGGCGAAATCCCGGGCCTTGCCCTTTTCGAGCGTCGCCGGCCTGAGTTCGCCAAGATCGATGCCCTGCTGCTGATAATAGGCCGAAATCCGTTCGAGGGCGCCATGGATGAAGATCCGCCGGTCATAGCCCGCCTCGCGTATCAGCCGGATCACCCGCTGCGCCTTGCCGAGCGCATAGGCACCGACCAGATGGGTGCGCTCGGGAAACTGAGCGACGGAATGCAAGAGCCGCACAATTTCCTCGCGATCATCGGGATGTCGGAACACCGGCAGGGCGAACGTTGCCTCCGTTATGAAGACGTCGCACTGGACGGGTTCGAACGCCGCACAGGTCGAATCCCGCCGCCGCTTGTAGTCTCCCGACGCGACTATGCGCATGCCATCCTTCTCGACGACGATCTGCGCCGAACCTAGGACATGGCCAGCCGGCAAGAAGCGGACGGTGACGCCGTTGAGATCGAACGTCTCGCCAGGTGCGGCGACCTGGCTGCTGCGTGCAAACTCGGCCCCATAGCGGATCGCCATGATGTCCAGAGTCTCCTTCGTCGCCAGCACCTTGCCGTGCCCGGAGCGGGCATGATCCGAATGGCCATGCGTGATCAGGGCCCGCTCCACCGGCTGGACCGGATCGATATAGAAGTCACCGGGAGGGCAATAGAGGCCCGCGGGCATGGGAAGCAGAAGTTCGGAAGCGCGCATGGAGGCAAGATGGGGCTGATCGGGTTGGAGTCAAGGTGAGCGGAAGTCAATCTGCCCCGGCAACTGTCATGAGTGCCCGCGCGTTCCCGTCAGCGCATCACGAGCGCACTTGCTGAAATTCAAAAGGGCCGCTCTTTCGAGCGGCCCCCATGAGAATTGGCCTCTGACAGGCCGGATCGCTTGGCGATCCAGGAAGGGTGGTTCAGAGCGAGGGCTGCCTCGCGATCTTCACCTGAACTCCCATGCCGGCCACGAGCACCGAATACTCATTAGACATTGGATCACCTTCCTTTCTGTTTGTTGACGTTGATGACAATGTATGCCTGTTCTTGACGATTGCAAGAGCCTTCGCCCCACATATCGTGACGACCGCGGGAGGAATGTGATGGGATGGCCGCAGGACGGCGCTGTGGCAAACAGCCCAACGAGGTGATCGGACTACACGCTCCCGTCGGACGGAATATTGAGCACCGCGCCGCAATGCTTGCAGTGCACGGCATCCGCCTCATGCAGGAACAGCCCGCAATCCTGGCAGGTGAAACGAACCTTCGACGGCCGGAACATCGTCTGGATCAGGCGCAGGAATAGCGAAACGCCGAACACCATGATCAAGATCGAGATCAGCCGGCCATGCTCGCCCTTGAGGGTGATGTCGCCGAATCCCGTCGTCGTCAGCGTGGTGACGGTGAAATACATCGCGTCGAGGAAATTCTCGACCTCGGGATTGATCGTGACCTGGGTGACGAAGACCAGTTCAGTCATCACGAACAGGAAGATGACAAGATTGACCGCGCTGAGGATCACGTCCTCATGCCGCTTGAACAGCGGAAAGTCCTCGCGCAGCGTCTTCTGGACGCGGTAGGTTCTCAGCACGCGCAGGATCCGCAGGCTGCGGAGGAACGACAGCGTGCCACCCACAAGCGGAATGAAGAGTGACACCATCGCGATCAGGTCGGCGATGTTCAGCAGGTTGAGGACGAAGGCGCCTTTGCGGGATGAGATCCAGAACCGCGCGAGGTAGTCGAGCCCGAGATAGAGGCCGAACGCGAAGTCGACCCACACGATCCAGGGCTCGCCATGGTAGAAGGTGACGACGACGAGAAACAGAACGGTGGTGATGTCGGCCAGCAACAACCCGTATCGGAAACGCTCGGCGGTCTCGGATTTCCCCTCGTAGAGGGCGGCGATCCGCGCCTTCAGCCTCAATTCTTCCATCTTGTCCCCTGGCTCTAGCATCACAGTCTTAGCGCCCGTCCATCCGGCGGTAAATCGCAAACCCGCGCCGCCGGATGCCGGTTCCGGAGCAGTGGCAAGGTCCGCCGCCCTGTATCCAGCCTCCATGGTCTATGTGTTCCTCATCGTCGCCATCGTCGCGGAAGTCATCGCCACCTCGGCCATGGCCAAGTCAGACGGATTCACGCGCCTTTGGCCCAGCCTGATCTCCGCCTTGGGTTACGGACTGGCCTTCTACCTGCTGTCGCTGGTGACCCGAACCGTGCCTGTGGGCATCGTCTACGCAGTCTGGTCGGGGGCAGGCATCGTGCTGGTGGCTGCCGTCGGATGGCTGCTGTTCGACCAGAGGCTCGACCTCCCCGCCACCATCGGGATGGTGATGATCATCGCCGGCGTGCTGATCATCAACCTTTTGTCGAAATCCGTCAGCCACTGAGCGTTGATTTTCGCGCGCAGGCGGCGCATGGACTGCACATGCCGACCATCGCTCGCCATGCACGATAGACTGACACGACACGCGACCGGGCGGGACAAGCTCAGGGCGCATCTCGCCATGCTGCTTTTTGCCGTGCTGATAGCCGGCTCCTTCTCCTTCGGGGGCATTGCCGCGACACGCATGCCCGGCTTCGCCATCAATCTCGTCCGCTATGCGATCGCGACCGGCGCAATGCTGGGCGTCGGGCTCCTCGTGCTTCGGAGCCAGGTGCGTTTTCCCGCCGCTCCCTGGCGGTTCGTCCTGCTCGGCGCGCTGATGGCCATCTATATGTCGACGATGTTCAAGGCCCTGGAATTCACCAGCCCCGTGGCCACAGGCGCCGTCTTCACCCTCATGCCCCTGATCAGCGCCGGCTTCGCTTGGCTCTTCATGCGCCAGGTCACGCGGCCCGGTGTCATGCTGAGCCTGTTCATTGCGGCGGCGGGGGCCATCTGGGTGATCTTTCGCGGGGATATCGCGGCAATCGTCGCCTTCGATGTCGGCGCGGGTGAAATCATCTTCTTTGTCGGCGTCGTCTGCCATGCCGCCTACGCGCCACTGCTGCGCAAGCTCAATCGCGGGGAATCTTCGTTCGAATTCGCATTCTGGGGTGTCGCGGCCACCTTGCTGTGGCTGGCCATCCCGGGCGTTCCGACACTGAATAGGGTGGACCTTGCCGGCGTTCCGACGGTGGTCTGGCTGGCGATCCTCTATCTCGCGATCGTCACCACGGTCATCACGTTCCTGCTGATACAGTACGCGTCACTGCGGCTGCCTGCGCCCAAGGTGCTCGGCTATGGCTACCTGACGCCGAGCTTCATCATCGTGCTGGAAGGGGTGATCGGGCACGGCTGGGTGCCTGCAAGCGTCGCAGCCGGCGCACTCGTCACCGCATGCGGCCTTCTCGTCATGGCGCTTCTGCCGGATTGACCGCCTGCGCGGCGGCCGATCCCACCTCATCCGATCAGGTGGATGCCCGGCGATTAAAGAAGCCACTGACCCGCACGGCCACCTGCTGGTGGTTGGGATTGAGCCCGATATACTCGTATTGCATGCCGGTGGAATCGACGAATTCCATGAAAGCCTTGTATTCGTGCATCTCCCAGCCGGGATAATTGAAATACTCGTCAAACAGGATGATCGTGCCTGGCACGATCCGCTCCCGCAACTGCTGCAGCACGGTCTGGGTGGAACTGTAGAGATCGCAATCGACATGGACGATCGAAACCGGACCCGGATGATCGTCGAGGAACTGCGGCAGGGTCCTGTCGAACCAACCGACAACCAGTTCGACATTCGGCAGCACCTCAGGCAGGCCTTCTCGCGCGAACCGGCCCTTGCCGTAGCCGTCGCGCCATTCCTCCGGAAGTCCTTCGAAGCTGTCAAAACCGTAGACAGGGCCTGGTCGCGCCTGCGCTATGCGATTGATCGAACGGCCGGAGAAGACGCCAAACTCGAGTGCCAGGCCCTCGACGGTCGCGCACGACACCGCAAAATCGGTCAGTTCAAGCGCACTGTTGAAGCGCTGTGCACCGATCATCCGCGAATAGAGGTACTGCGACGAAGAAACCGCCGCAGACAGGCGGGCCAGGTTGTCAAGGTTGAAGGCGTCGCCACGCGGGTTGCCGAGCGCATGGTCGACAACCAGCGCGAGGAATTGCATGAATTGCGGACTGTCGACGGGGGGAACGTTCATGGGTCAGGCGGCCTTCTCTGGCGCAGGTGCACATGACATGGACGCATACGAACAATAGCTTGTCCGGAGCGTACGCCCGCTGGTGCTTCTTCAGGCACTCATAAGGGAGCAAGCTCGCAAGGCCTTGCGGCCGGCGCGAGCACCAGTTGCGGCCAGCGGTGAATTGGCTTCAGCGCGCCATCATCTTGTTCTTGATGAGGCCCACGACGACCTGCAGGATCGCGCCGCCGACACCACCGCCCACCAATTGGGCGACGAGCGCGCCGATATCAGCACCGCCGGCCGGTGCGGCCCCCATCATCTGGCCGGTGAGCGCGCCGCCGCCCAGTCCGCCGATCGCTCCGACGATCAGGTTGACGATGGGCCCGAGATCGGAATCCTTGATGACCTTTCCGCCGCCGAGACCACCGATCGCGCCGCCGACAAGCTGGGTGATGATTGCTGTGAGATCCATGAATTTTCTCCCCCGCGTCCACCCTGGACGCAAGGCGTATTATAAACCTCTCACTCAATCATGCATAGCAGGCCCGAGCACCAGCTCGCGCTATTTCTCGATACCGAGTCCGCCGAGGAAAAGCTGTTCGAGGTAGCGCGCCGCATCCTCGAACCGCCCCTCACCAGCCTTTTCCTGGCCAAGCACCGCACGCACCTGCACGTCGAAGTCGGCATAGTGCTGCGTCGTAGACCAGATCGAAAAGATCAGGTGATAGGGGTCGCATTTGGCGATCTTGCCGGCCTTGGCCCAGGTACGGATCACCTCGGCCTTCTCGTCGACGAGCTGCTTCAGCGGACCCTTGAGTTCATCCTCGATCAGTGGCGCGCCGCGCAGAACCTCGTTGGCGAACAGCCGGCTCTCGCGGGGGAAGTCGCGGGCCATCTCGAGCTTGCGGCGGATGTAGCTGCGGATCTCGGATTCGGGGTTTCCCTCGGCGTCAAATTCGCGCAAGGGATCGAGCCAGGTATCCAGCACGCGCTCGATCAATGCCCGGTGCATCGCCTCCTTGGTGCGGAAATAGTAGAGCAGGTTGGGCTTGGACATGCCGGCCGCCTCGGCGATCTCGTCGATCGTGGCGCCGCGGAATCCGTGGCTCGAAAACACGTCCAGCGCGGCTTCGAGGATTTGTTCTTCCTTCTCTTCCTGAATGCGGGTTCGACGCTGGGTCTTTGCTGCCCTGGGTATCGCCATCCTAGCTCTGGTCCCCTCCTGCGGCCCGGAAAAATGTCTGGACCGGCATGCTTTTCGGCTTGAGTGCGGCGAAAGAAATTGTAATGTTTACCAAACGGTCAAATTATTGGACAAATCGCCAAACAAAGGCAAGTCCAATTCGGGGAAGAGAGAAAAATCATCCGCTCCGGGGACCACGGGAACAAGACCGGCGCTTGGCATCTTGCCCGCGCCCAGGGCATGAATGCCATGTCATTCATGCCAATGCAGGGAGATATCAGTGACGGCACGCGGCGAGAACATGCGCATCAATGGCGACCGACTGTGGGATTCGCTGATGGATATGGCGAAGGTCGGCCCCGGCGTCGCCGGCGGCAACAATCGCCAGACGCTCACCGATTCCGACAGTGAGGGCCGCCACCTCTTCAAGACCTGGTGCGACGAGGCCGGGATGACCATGTCCGTCGACAAGATGGGCACGATGTTCGCCACGCGAGCCGGCACCGATCCGGATGCACTGCCCGTCTATGTCGGCTCCCATCTCGACACCCAGCCGACCGGCGGCAAGTATGACGGCGTTCTCGGCGTGCTTGCCGGCCTCGAAGTCATTCGCTCGATGAACGACCTCGATATCCGGACGAAGCACCCCATCGTCGTCACCAACTGGACCAACGAGGAAGGCGCCCGCTTCGCCCCCGCCATGCTCGCGTCAGGCGTCTTCGCCGGCGTCCACACGCTGGACTACGCCTATGACCGCAAGGACCCCGACGGCAAGACTTTCGGCGACGAGCTCAAGCGCATCGGCTGGGTCGGCGACGAAGAGGTCGGCGCCCGCAAGATGCACGCCTATTTCGAGTATCACATCGAGCAGGGTCCGATCCTCGAGGCCGAGAACAGGCAGATCGGCGTCGTCACCCACTGTCAGGGCCTGTGGTGGCTTGAATTCACACTGACCGGCAAGGAAGCCCATACCGGCTCGACTCCGATGAACCTGCGCGTCAATGCCGGGCTCGCCATGGCCCGGATCATGGAAATGGTGCAGACCGTTGCCATGGACAACCAGCCCGGCTGCGTCGGCGGTGTCGGCCAGGTGAAATTCTCGCCCAACTCGCGCAACGTGTTGCCAGGCACCGTGATCTTTACCGTCGACATCCGCTCTCCCGACCAGGCCAAGCTCGACCGCATGCGGGCAAGGATCGAGGCCGAGGCGGCCGGGATCTGCGAAGTCCTCGGCGTCGGCTGCGCTGTCGAGGCCGTAGGACATTTCGACCCCGTCACCTTCGACCCGACACTGGTCGCTTCGGTGCGCAAGGCGGCCGAGGATCTCGGCTACAGCCACATGAACCTGATTTCCGGGGCCGGCCACGACGCCTGCTGGACTGCCAAGGTGGCCCCGTCGACCATGATCATGTGCCCCTGCGTCGGCGGGCTCTCCCACAACGAGGCCGAGGACATTTCCAAAGACTGGGCCACCGCTGGCGCCGACGTGCTGCTGCGCGCGGTGGTCGAGACGGCAGGGATCGTGGAGTAACTTCGGTGTGGGTGGGCTGAGTTCCAGCAATGCCTCGAGCACAGTTCATGAACATCGCGTCTCACTCCTTCACGGCATTCACGTCCGCAGTCCGATAGCGCCACAACCGGAACCCACCCATGGACATCGCCACAATCCTCGCCTTCATGACGGTCACCACTCTGCTGGTCGTTTCGCCCGGCCCGAATGGCGTGCTGATCGCCAGGACCGTCCCGACCTCGGGCAGGATGGCGGGCTTTGCCAATATCGCCGGCTTCGTCACCGCCTTCTACATTCACGGGGCCTTCGTCCTATTCGGTCTGTCCGTGATCCTCATGCGCTCGGCGGACCTGTTCTTCCTCGTCAAGATGCTGGGCGCGGCCTATCTTTGCTATATCGGCATCAAGGCGCTGCACCAGGCCTGGCGCGGCGCCACTGCGAGACCAGCAGTGACGCCCGCCCGCCGCCGGCGGACGTTGGTCATGGCCTATGTCGAAGGCCTGCTGACCAATGCCCTCAATCCCAAGGTCTCGATGTTCTACATCGCCGCCTTCCCGCAATTCCTGCCGCCCGAGCATGCGACGGCGGCAAACATCTTCCTGCTGGTCTTCCTCCACTCCATGATCAACCTCGTCTGGTTCTCGACCATGGTGCTGGTCTTTTCCCGCCTGTCCCGATTTGCCCGAAGCGACCGCGCCGAACGCTGGATCCAGGCAGCGACCGGCCTCGTCTTCGTCGGCTTCGGCCTGAAACTCGCAACTATGCGCGCCTGAACACTCCGGAGGTATTCATGTCATCCAAAATCATCAAGGGCGGCACCATCGTCACCGCCGACCTCACCTACAAGGCCGACATCAGGATCGAGGGCGGCCGCATCGTCGAGATCGGTCAGAACCTTTCGGGCGGCGAAACCCTCGACGCGACAGGCTGCTACGTCATGCCCGGCGGCATCGATCCGCATGTCCATCTCGAAATGCCCTTCATGGGCACCTATTCCGCTGACGATTTCGAGAGCGGCACCCGCGCCGGCCTTGCCGGCGGCACGACCATGGTCGTCGATTTCTGCCTGCCCGGCCCGCAGCAGTCGCTGCTCGAGGCACTGCAGATGTGGGACAACAAGACCTCCCGCGCCAATGCCGACTATTCCTTCCACATGGCGATCACCGGCTGGAACGAGCGCGTCTTCAACGAGATGGAGACGGTGGTCAGGGATCGCGGCATCAACACCTTCAAGCACTTCATGGCCTACAAGGGTGCGCTGATGGTGAACGACGACGAGATGTTCGCCTCCTTCCAGCGCTGTGCCGAACTGGGCGCGCTGCCGCTGGTCCATGCCGAAAACGGCGATGTCGTCGCCTCGATGACCGCCAAGCTGCTGGCCGAGGGTAACAATGGCCCCGAGGCGCACGCCTATTCCCGCCCGCCCGAGGTCGAGGGCGAGGCCACCAACCGCGCCATCATGCTGGCCGACATGGCGGGTGTCCCGCTCTATGTCGTGCATACCTCCTGCGAACAGGCCCATGAAGCCATCCGCCGCGCGCGCCAGAAGGGCATGCGCGTCTATGGCGAGCCGCTGATCCAGCATCTGACGCTGGACGAGACCGAATATTTCAACAAGGACTGGGACCATGCCGCCCGCCGCGTCATGTCGCCCCCGTTCCGTTCGAAGCAGCATCAGGACAGCCTCTGGGCCGGCCTGCAATCGGGCTCGCTCTCGGTCGTCGCCACCGATCACTGCGCCTTCACCACCGAGCAGAAGCGCTCCGGCCGCGACAGTTTCGCCCTGATCCCGAACGGCACCGGCGGCCTCGAAGACCGCATGCCGATGCTCTGGACCCATGGCGTCGCCACCGGCCGCCTGACGATGAACGAATTCGTCGCGGTCACCTCGACCAACATCGCCAAGATCCTCAATGTCTACCCCCGCAAGGGCGCGATCCTGGTCGGCGCCGATGCCGACATCGTCGTCTGGGATCCCAAGCGCTCCAAGACGATTTCGGCAGCGACGCAACAATCGGCGATCGACTACAATGTTTTCGAAGGCAAGCAGGTCACCGGCCTGCCGCGCTACACGCTGACCCGTGGCGAAGTCGCGATCGAGGAATCGACCGTCAAGACCAGAGAAGGTCACGGTCAGTTCGTCAAGCGCGAGCCGTTCCAGGCCGTCAACAAGGCGCTGTCGACCTGGAAGGAACTCGTCGCACCGCGCAAGGTCGAACGCACGGGCATCCCGGCGACGGGGGTCTGAGGAAAGCATGGGGGGCCGCGCAATCTTAATCGCACTGATCAGCGCGGCACCCTTCTCCGCGATCGCGGCAACGCTGCCGATATCAGGCACCTACGGCAACGAACGCGGCTGCCGGCTCGCGCGGATCGGCGACTACAGCGAGGATGACAGCGCCCGCATCCTGACATCAGAGGCGCTCCAGACCATGGTGACCTACTGTTCCTTCGATGTAGTGACCCCAACACCAGCCGGCGGCCACAAACTCGCGCTGACCTGCGCCTCTGAAGGATCCGGCCCGGAGGACAACATTCAGGATTCGGCGGAAATATCCGGCGATGCGACCAGCGGCTACGTCGTCAGTTTCGCCGACGGAACGGTATGGGAGGCGTTGAAGAGATGCGAATGATCCCGCGCAAAAAACCGCTAATCCGCCAGCCGCTCCAGTTCCGGCAGCAGCACCACGCTCTCCTGCTCGTTGGGGTCCGTGCGCGCTATCACGGCACTGCAGCTCTCAGTCGTCGACCGGTTGACCGGCAGGTGCGGCACGCCGGCCGGGATGTAGAACATGTCGCCGGCCTTGGTGATGATGCGGTTTTCGAGCCTGGCGCCATAGAAGCATTCGACCTCGCCGGACAGCACGAAGATCGCGGTCTCGTGCCCTTCATGCATATGCGCCTTGGCCCGGCCACCCGGTGGCACGGTCAACAGCATCATCGCGATACCTTTCGAGCCCGAATTCTCCTTGCAGATGCCCTCGATATAGGAAAAGCCCTGCTTGCCGTCATAGGGGATTGCCGGACGGATCAGCTTGCATTCGGGAAGCGGGGATGATGACATAGAAATTGCTCCTGCAACAAAAACAGGCGGATAACCGCCGTCGGGAACGAGAATAACCGAACTGGGTGAACATGTCGAAATCCAATGAAACCGTCGTCGCGGCAAACAAGCTCGGCCTCGTCTTCGAGACCGGCGACGGGCCCGTGACCGCGCTGACCGATGTCAATCTCGATGTGAAGAAGGGCGATTTTGTCTCTTTCATCGGGCCGTCGGGCTGCGGCAAGACGACCTTCCTGCGCGTCATCGCCGACCTCGAGAAGCCGACCTCGGGCACGATCCTGGTCAACGGCATGTCGCCGGAACAGGCACGCCACAGTCGCGCCTATGGCTATGTCTTCCAGGCCGCGGCGCTTTATCCGTGGCGCACGATCGAAAAGAACATCGCGCTGCCGCTCGAAATCATGGGCTACTCCAGAAGCGAGCAATCCGCCCGCATCGCCCGCACGCTGGATCTCGTCAATCTCTCTGGCTTCGCCAAGAAATTCCCCTGGCAGCTCTCCGGCGGCATGCAGCAGCGCGCCTCGATCGCCCGTGCGCTGGCCTTCGATGCCGACCTGCTCCTGATGGACGAGCCCTTCGGCGCGCTCGACGAGATCGTCCGCGACCATCTCAATGAGGAACTCCTCAAGCTCTGGGACCGCACCAACAAGACGATCTGTTTCGTGACCCATTCGATCCCCGAGGCCGTGTATCTCTCCACCAAGATCGTGGTGATGAGTCCGCGCCCCGGCCGGGTTACCGACATCATCGAATCGCCCCTGCCCCGCGAGCGCCCGCTGGACATCCGCGAGACCCCCGAATTTCTCGAGATCGCCCATCGCGTCCGCGACGGGTTGAGGGCGGGGCATTCCTATGAAGTCTGATTCATTCTCCGTTGCGAAAGACGTATTCAAGCTATGAGCGGAACCTTCATCCTCTTTCTCGCCGGTGCTTCCGCAATCTTCATCGCGGCCGCGAGCGCGACGCGTGCCTATATCTCCTCGGACAACTGGCTCTGGGTGGCGCTGTCCCTGTTTCTCTACGCCGCGGGCAACATCGTCATGATCCGCATCATGCGCGAGGGCGGGCTCGGGCTGGCGATCTCGATCTCCGCCATCGCCCAGCTCATTCTCGTCAACATCATCGCCTTTGCGGTCTTCAATGAGCGCATGACCAATGTCCAGATCGGCGGCGTGGCGCTCGGCATTCTCGCCATGGTGTTGATGATGTGGCCGAACAAGGCGGGGGCGTGAGATGGCGGCATCGAAGGCACGTGAAAGCCTTGTCCCGGTCCTGACGATCACCGCCGTCATCCTGGTAATCTGGTACGTGGCCGCGACCCTGCTCAACGCGCCCTTCCAGCGCGACCAGGACAAGCGCGACGACGTGGCTTCGCGGACCACCGGCGAATTCATCATGAAGACGTGGTCGCAGCCGAAACCGACCATGCCGGCGCCGCACCAGGTGGCGGAAACGCTCTACAAGAACGTCTTCACCGTCAAGGTCACATCGGCGCGCAGCCTCGTCTATCACAGCTGGGTCACGCTCTCCTCGACGCTGCTCGGCTTTGCGATGGGCACGGTTCTCGGTGTCGTGATCGCTGTCGGCATCGTCCACGTGCCCGCGCTCGACAAGTCCTTCCTGCCGTGGATCATCGCCTCGCAGACCATCCCGATCCTTGCCATCGCCCCGATGATCGTCGTCGTGCTGGCCTCGATCAACGTCACGGGCATCATGCCCAAGGCGCTGATCTCGGCCTATCTTTCGTTCTTCCCGGTGGCGGTCGGCATGGTGAAGGGCCTGCGCTCGCCGGAAGTCATGCATCTCGACCTCGTCCATACCTATAGCGCCACGCCCTGGCAGACGTTCTGGAAGCTGCGTGTGCCGGCTTCGGTCCCGTTCTTCTTCACCTCGATCAAGGTGGCGGTCGCAGCCAGCCTCGTCGGCGCCATCGTCGGCGAACTGCCCACCGGCGCCGTGGCCGGCATCGGCTCGAAACTGCTGGCCGGTTCCTATTACAGCCAGACCATCGACGTCTGGGCCGCGCTGATCGCAGGCTCGGTCGTCGCCGTCCTGCTGGTCACGATCGTCGACATCGTCTCGCGGCTTGTGAACAAGGGCATGGGGGCCCGGCCGGAATGATGCGCTTCAAGCCCAACTGGCAATCCCTACTGGCCGCGCTGGCGCTGGCCGTCAGCCTGGTGAGCCTGCCATTGACCGCCGCGACCGGTGCCGGCACGACCACGGCCGTCGTGCTCCTGATCGGCCTGTCCATCGTCCTCGCATCGTCGGGTGCGAGCGGGAGCATCATCGCCGCCGGACTGGCGATCTTCGTCCATGCCGCGGTCTTTCTGCTGCTCGCCGCCCTCGATGGCGCCGAGGGGACCGCGGGCATCGGCTTCTACGCGGCCGTTATCGCCTGCTGGCTGATGGCCTGGCGGCTGGTGACGGTCATGTCCGGCGATAACAGGCGTTCGGGTGGCCTCTTGGGAAAGGTGGTCGTGCCGGCAATTTTCGGCATCTGGATCCTCATCCTGTGGGAAGCGCTGACGCGCGGCGCAGGTGTGCCGCAGGTTCTCCTGCCGTCACCGTCGCTGATCTGGGTCCGTATCCTCAATTCGCTGCCGATCCTGGCGGCCGACTTCCGCCAGACCGTCCTGAAGGCCGTGCTCGCCGGCTATGTCATGGGCTGCGGTGCCGGCTTCCTGGTTGCCGTCCTGGCCGATCGGTTCCGCTTCCTGTCCAACGGGCTGCTACCGATCGGCAATCTCATGTCGGCGCTGCCGATCATCGGCATCGCGCCGGTCATGGTGATCTGGTTCGGCTTCGACTGGCAGTCCAAGGCCGCCGTGGTCGTGGTCATGACCTTCTTCCCCATGCTGGTGAACACGATCGAAGGGCTCAAGACCGCCGGCCGCATGGAACGCGACCTGATGGCCACCTACAATGCCGGCCACTGGCAGACACTGTTCAAGCTCCGGCTCCCGGCCGCGATGCCCTTTATTTTCAATGCACTGAAGATCAATTCCACGCTCGCGCTGATCGGCGCGCTGGTGGCGGAATTCTTCGGCACGCCCATCGTCGGCATGGGCTTCAGGATCTCGACCGAAGTCGGTCGGATGAATCTCGACATGGTCTGGGCGGAAATCGCGCTTGCAGCCCTTGTCGGGTCGTTGTTCTATGGCGCCATCGCACTTCTCGAGCGCGCCACAACCTTCTGGCACCCGTCATACCGCTAATGCCGGGCGTCCGGAAACAAACAGGGGAATGAAAAGATGAAAACAAAGATGAAACTCACCCTCGCCCTGGCCATGAGCCTGGTCGCCGGCTCGGCCCTGTCGGCCGAGAAGGTCGTCCTCCAGCTCAAATGGGTCGCACAGGCGCAGTTTGCCGGCTACTTCGTCGCCAAGGACAAGGGCTTCTATGAAGCGGAAGGCCTCGACGTCGAGATCAAGCCGGGCGGTCCCGACATCGCGCCCGAGCAGGTCATTGCCGGCGGCGGCGCCGACGTGATCGTCGCCTGGGCCGGCGGCGCGCTGGCCGCACGTGACAAGGGCGTCGCCCTCGTCAACATCGCCCAGCCCTTTGCCAAGGCCGGCATGCAGCTCGTCTGCCCGAAGGACGGTCCGGTGAAGACCGAAGCCGACTTCAAGGGCAAGACGCTCGGCGTCTGGTTCTTCGGCAACGAATATCCCTTCTACGCCTGGATGACCAAGCTCGGACTTTCGACCGACGGCGGCGCAGAGGGCGTCAACGTCCTCAAGCAGTCCTTCGACGTGCAGCCGCTGATCCAGAAGCAGGCCGACTGCATCTCCGTCATGACCTACAACGAGTACTGGCAGTTGATCGACGCCGGCTACAAGCCGGAAGACCTCACCGTCTTCAACTACGCCGCCATGGGCAACGACCTGATGGAGGACGGCCTCTACGCGCTCGAGGACAAGCTCAAGGACCCGGCCTTCAAGGAAAAGATGGTCAAGTTCGTCAAGGCATCGATGAAGGGCTGGGCCTACGCCAAGGACAATCCAGATGAAGCCGCCGGCATCGTCATGGACAATGGCGGCCAGGACGAGAACCATCAGAAGCGCATGATGGGCGAAGTCGCCAAGCTTCTCGGCGACGCCTCCGGCAAGCTCGACATGGCGCTCTACGAGCGCACCGAAAAGGCTCTGCTCGACCAGAAGATCATCGAGAAGAAGCCGGAAGGCGCGTTTACGACCGAGATCACCGACGCGGCGAGCAAGTAAGCGCTGTCAAGATCGATTGAACCACGGGAGGCAGGCTGGAAGGCCTGCCTCTCTTTTTCACGCCATGACGAGTATGTCGGGCCAGGGCCAGGCGATCGGCCGGAATGGCCGTCTGTCGCTCTGAACCGACACATCGTCGCGCATGACATCCCTCCACAGGGTACCACGCCAACGCGCAGAAGCCCTGAGACGGTCCTAGAATCCGCTGACGGCAATCACGACCGCAAAGGCGATGACGACGATCAGGCCGACAATGGTCATGGAACTCGCGAGGAGCCGCGGCCAGCGATGGGATAGCTGCCACGCCACGCCAGCGCAGCAGCGGCGACCGCGACGAGCGGCGACAGGGCGAGCAGCGACAGGGCGAGCAGGACCGGCGTGCCCCCATCGCCAGCCCGAAAAATCGATTCCCTGCTCAAGGGCGCCGGGCAGCGACGACAGCCAGCCCAGCATCAGGCTTCCCGCGACGGCGAGCGTCGCGCCGCGAAGGGCGCCCCGGGCAGCGAAGACGAAGGCGACGACAGCAGCGGCAGTCTGAAGCGCGCCCATGGCGGCTGCGACCCATCCGCTTGGTCCATGAGCAACGCCCGGCACCCCCAGGAAAAAGATAGGCTACGGCTGACAGGCCGAGATAGACTTGCAACACGCCCGTGAGGACAAGGAGCGGCCAGGCAAGTCTTGCCGCGAGGGATTTCTTTTCTTGCACGTCGTCCATTTCCAATCCTGTGACAACCGGCACGTCGATCCGGGTGCGGCCCGATGGGGAACTGCTTGGTGAGGACGTATTCAAGGACGCCGATATTCGCCGTCATTTCTGCACCCGGTGCCACGGAATTCATGGCGCCACGCCAGTCGCGAACAGGCCAAACGAAAAGAGCCCGGCACCATCAGCGCCGGGCTCCTGTTCATCCATCCGAATTCGGCTTACTTCAGGCCGATCTCGAAATAGCTGTACTTGCCGTCGTCACCCTTCTTCCACTCGTACATGGTGTAGTCGGGACGGGTGAGGTCGCCCTTGGAGTCAAAGGAGATGTCGCCGATGACCGTCTTGAACGGGCCATTGGCCTTGGCGACTTCAGCGACCTTCATCGGATCATTTTCGCCAGCAGCCTTGGCGGCGTCGGCAATGATCTGCACCGAAGCGTAGGAGTAGAGCGTGTAGGCTTCCGGCTCGAAGCCGGCGTCGCGGAACTTCTTGACCGCGTCGGCAGCGTTCGGGTTGTTGCGCGGATCCGGCGGGAAGGTCATCAGCGTGCCGTTGACGGCGTCGCCGGCGATCGAAGCCAGTTCGTTCGACGTGATACCGTCGCCCGACATCAGCGTTGCCTTCAGGCCCTGGTCGGCCATCTGGCGCATGATCAGGCCGGCTTCGGTGTGCAGGCCGCCGAAATAGACGACAGAGACGCCAGCGTCCTTCATCTTCGCGATGAGGGCCGAGTAGTCTTTTTCGCCCGGCGTGACGCCTTCATAGACGACTTCGGTGACGCCGAGGCCGTTCATCGCCTTCTTGGTTTCGTCGGCCAGGCCCTGGCCATACGGGGTCTTGTCGTGGACGATCGCGACCTTGCCATCCTTGAACTTGTCGAAGATGTACTGGCCGGCAACGGTGCCCTGCTGGTCGTCACGGCCGCAGACGCGGAACGTGTTCCAGAGGCCGCGCTCGGTGTAGTTCGGGTTGGTCGACGCCGGGCTGATCTGGAGAATGCCGTTTTCAGCGTAGACTTCCGAGGCCGGGATCGAAACGCCGGAGTTGAAGTGGCCGACGACGAACTTGACGCCGTCCACCGACGAAACTTGTTTGGCGACCGAGATACCCTGCTTCGGGTCGGAGACGTCGTCGCCGAGCACGATCTTGGACCATCTCGCCGTTGATGCCGCCAGCGGCATTGATGTCTGCGGCGGCCTGTTCGGCACCCTTCTGCAGCTGTGCGCCGAAGGCAGCGTTCGGGCCTGTCAGCGGGGCCTGCCACGCCGATCAGGATGTCGGCCCATGCGGCACCACCAAAACGCAAACCATGGCTGAAAAACGCCACGGCCGAGAGAAGCTTCTTCTTCATCGTGTTATGACTCCCCATATTGAGGCGGGCTTGTTCCCTATGCTACCCCCGGTCCGCCCACCTGTTGGACCGGGAGTATTTCCTCTTGCTGTCTATCTGTTCACAGTGAGCGGAAACTTGTCAAACACTTCTTTTTCTTCCAGGCGAAGGGCCCCGATTTCTCGTAGAGCCAATAGTATTTTCTCGGACATTTGCTTGGCGCGCGTGTGGCGGAAGCCCAGGAGCGCGAACAGCGCCAGGATCAGCGTATCGACGACATAATAGTGCAGCGAGAACATCGTGGCCGTTGAAAAGCGCGTGATGCACGAAGCGGATCGCGATGCCGAGCAGGAGCGTGTAGATGACGAGATGCGGCACGATCTCGCCCCACCCGTCCGCGACGCTCTTTCCGGTGCGCCAGGGCGGTCCAGCCGCCGATGGCGAATCGTGATCATGACGAAGGCCCAGAAAACTCGTCTCTTCATGGAGAATACCTTGCAGCATCCCGTAACTCCTTGCCGTGGAAATCTATTCCTTTGCGCCCCGGGCGCAAGGCTCTCCACCAAAATTTTCTCAATGGTGACCGCCCTTCGAGATAGGCCGGCACGCACTTCCGGATTGGCCAGCAGTTCCTGGCCGGAAACCCTGCATTGTCACGAGACCGTTGACCATCACGTAGCCGCGATGCGCCAGGCGGAGCGCGGCAAAGGCGTTTCTGCTCGACGAGGAAAACCGAAAGGCCTTCCGCCTTGTTGAGCCTGCCGATGGCCTTCGAAAAATCTGCTTGGAGATCAGCGGCGCCAGGCCGAGCGAAGGTTCGTCGAGCAGCAGCAGCTTGGGTCGCGCCATCAGCGCACGTCCGATCGACAGCATCTGCTGTTCGCCGCCCGAAAGCGTGCCGCCGCGCTGCGCCTGCCGCTCCTCGAGCCGCGGGAACAGTTTCGAAGATGCGCTTCACGTCCTCGGCAAAATATGCCTGGTTGTCGAGAGACGCACACCATCTGCAGGTTCTCGTAGACGGTCATAGCGCGGAAAGATGCGGCGGACCCTCCGGCGGACTGGGCGATGCGGAGACGCGCGATCTCGTGCGTCGGCATCCTGGTGATGTCGCGGCCCTGGAACACGACCGAACCCGTCCGCGCCTGCGGCATGCCGCAGATCGTCATCATCAGCGTCGACTTGCCGGCACCGTTCGCGCCGATCAGCGTCGCGATCTCGCCTTCCGCCACTTCCACGTCGACGCCGCCAAGCGCCCGGATGTTGCCGTAGTAGGTTTTCGGACACCGGTAACCTTGAGGAGGGGCTGGGACATCAGAGAATGCCTCCCACGATCTTGATCGCTTCTTCTTCATCATCGACGCCGAGATAGGCAGCGATGACCTTGGGATCGTTCTTGACGTGGTCGGGCGAGCCGTCGGAGATCTTCTGGCCGTATTCGAGCACGACCGAATGTGGTCCGAGATTTCCATGACCACGGACATGTCATGCTCGATCAGCAGGATCGAAGTGCCGGTCTCCTGGCGAATGGCGCGAAGGAGCGTGTTGAGCGCCTGCGATTCCCGGGGGTTAAGGCCGGCAAGCCGGTTCGTCCAGGCAGAGCATCTTCGGCTCGGTGCACATCGCCCGCGCAATCTCCAGGCGACGCTGGGCCCCGTAGGGCAAGGTCCCCGGCCGGATCGTCCGGCCCGTTCGATGAGGTCGGCCTTCTCGAGCCAGAACCGCGCCTTCTCGATCGCGTCCCTGGATTCCTTCGCATAGGTGCCGAAGCCCAGCAGGCCGAGGATGGTGAAGCCCGACGCCTTCATCAGCTTGTTGTGCTTGGGCGACGAGCAGGTTCTCAAGCACCGTCATGCCGGAAAACAGCCGGATGTTCTGGAACGTCCGGGCAACCTTGGCATGGGCCGTGATCTTGAAATCCGGCAATCTGCTCGAGCTGGAAAGTCTTGCCGACTCCCTCGAACCGGATTTCAAGATCACGGCCCATGCCAAGGTTGCCCGGACGTTCCAGAACATCCGGCTGTTTTCCGGCATGACGGTGCTTGAGAACCTGCTCGTCGCCCAGCACAACAAGCTGATGAAGGCGTCGGGCTTCACCATCCTCGGCCTGCTGGGCTTCGGCACCTATGCGAAGGAATCCAGGGACGCGATCGAGAAGGCGCGGTTCTGGCTCGAGAAGGCCGACCTCATCGAACGGGCCGGACGATCCGGCCGGGGGACCTGCCCTACGGGGCCCAGCGTCGCCTGGAGATTGCGCGGGCGATGTGCACCGGAGCCGAAGATGCTCTGCCTGGACGAACCGGCTGCCGGCCTTAACCCCCGGGAATCGCAGGCGCTCAACACGCTCCTTCGCGCCATTCGCCAGGAGACCGGCACTTCGATCCTGCTGATCGAGCATGACATGTCCGTGGTCATGGAAATCTCGGACCACATCGGTCGTGCTCGAATACGGCCAGAAGATCTCCGACGGCTCGCCCGACCACGTCAAGAACGATCCCAAGGTCATCGCTGCCTATCTCGGCGTCGATGATGAAGAAGAAGCGATCAAGATCGTGGGAGGCATTCTCTGATGTCCCCAGCCCCTCCTCAAGGTTACCGGTGTCCGAAACCTACTACGGCAACATCCGGGCGCTTGGCGGCGTCCGACGTGGAAGTGGCGGAAAGGCGAGATCGCGACGCTGATCGGCGCGAACGGTGCCGGCAAGTCGACGCTGATGATGACGATCTGCGGCATGCCGCAGGCGCGGACGGGTTCGGTCGTGTTCCAGGGCCGCGACATCACCAGGATGCCGACGCACGAGATCGCGCGTCTCCGCATCGCCCAGTCCGCCGGAGGGTCGCCGCATCTTTCCGCGCATGACCGTCTACGAGAACCTGCAGATGGGTGCGTCTCTCGACAACCAGGCATATTTTGCCGAGGACGTGAAGCGCATCTTCGAACTGTTCCCGCGGCTCGAAGGAGCGGCAGGCGCAGCGCGGCGGCACGCTTTCGGGCCGGCGAACAGCAGATGCTGTCGATCGGACGTGCGCTGATGGCGGCGACCCAAGCTGCTGCTGCTCGACGAACCTTCGCTCGGCCTGGCGCCGCTGATCTCCAAGCAGATTTTCGAGGCCATCGGCAGGCTCAACAAGGCGGAAGGCCTTTCGGTTTTCCTCGTCGAGCAGAACGCCTTTGCCGCGCTCCGCCTGGCGCATCGCGGCTACGTGATGGTCAACGGTCTCGTGACAATGCAGGGTTCCGGCCAGGAACTGCTGGCCAAATCCGGAAGTGCGTGCCGGCCTATCTCGAAGGGCGGTCACCATTGAGAAAATTTGGTGGAGAGCCTTGCGCCCGGGGCGCAAAGGAATAGATTTCCACGGCAAGGGAGTTACGGGATGCTGCAAGGTATTCTCCATGAAGAGACGAGTTTCTGGGCCTTCGTCATGATCACGATCGCCATCGGCGGCTGGACCGCCTGGCGCACCGGAAAGAGCGTCCGCGGACGGGTGGGGCGAGATCGTGCCGCATCTCGTCATCTACACGCTCCTGCTCGGCATCGCCGATCCGCTTCGTGCATCACGCGCTTTTCAACGGCACGATGTTCTCAGCTGCACTATTATGTCGTCGATACGCTGATCCTGGCGCTGTTTCGCGCTCCTGGGCTTCCGCCACACGCGCGCCAAGCAAATGTCCGAGAAAATACTATTGGCTCTACGAGAAATCGGGGCCCTTCGCCTGGAAGAAAAAGAAGTGTTTGACAAGTTTCCGCTCACTGTGAACAGATAGACAGCAAGAGGAAATACTCCCCGGTCCAACAGGTGGGCGGACCGGGGGAGCATAGGGAACAAGCCCGCCTCAATATGGGGAGTCATAACACGATGAAGAAGAAGCTTCTCTCGGCCGTGGCGTTTTCAGCCATGGTTGCGTTTGGTGGTGCCGCATGGGCCGACATCCTGATCGGCGTGGCAGGCCCGCTGACAGGCCCGAACGCTGCCTTCGGCGCACAGCTGCAGAAGGGTGCCGAACAGGCCGCCGCAGACATCAATGCCGCTGGCGGCATCAACGGCGAGATGGTCCAAGATCGTGCTCGGCGACGACGTCCTCCGACCCGAAGCAGGGTATCTCGGTCCGCCAACAAGTTCGTCGGTGGACGGCCGTCAAGTTCGTCGTCGGCCACTTCAACTCCGGCGTTTCGAATCCCGGCCTCGGAAGTCTACGCTGAAAAACGGCATTCTCCAGATCAGCCCGGCGTCGACCAACCCGAACTACACCGAGCGCGGCCTCTGGAACACGTTCCGCGTCTGCGGCCGTGACGACCAGCAGGGCACCGTTGCCGGCCAGTACATCTTCGACAAGTTCAAGGATGGCAAGGTCGCGATCGTCCACGACAAGACCCCGTATGGCCAGGGCCTGGCCGACGAAACCAAGAAGGCGATGAACGGCCTCGGCGTCACCGAAGTCGTCTATGAAGGCGTCACGCCGGGCGAAAAAGACTACTCGGCCCTCATCGCGAAGATGAAGGACGCTGGCGTCTCTGTCGTCTATTTCGGCGGCCTGCACACCGAAGCCGGCCTGATCATGCGCCAGATGGCCGACCAGGGCCTGAAGGCAACGCTGATGTCGGGCGACGGTATCACGTCGAACGAACTGGCTTCGATCGCCGGCGACGCCGTCAACGGCACGCTGATGACCTTCCCGCCGGATCCGCGCAACAACCCGAACGCTGCCGACGCGGTCAAGAAGTTCCGCGACGCCGGCTTCGAGCCGGAAG
Organism: Rhizobium sp.; assembly: GCA_019739215.1. Lineage (GTDB taxonomy): Bacteria > Pseudomonadota > Alphaproteobacteria > Rhizobiales > Rhizobiaceae > Rhizobium_E. The sequence goes on along the minus strand of JAHHDR010000035.1, from coordinate 10,104 downwards.
CCTACACGCTCTACTCCTACGCTTCGGTGCAGATCATTGCCGACGCCGCCAAGGCTGCTGGCGAAAATGATCCGATGAAGGTCGCTGAAGTCGCCAAGGCCAATGGCCCGTTCAAGACGGTCATCGGCGACATCTCCTTTGACTCCAAGGGCGACCTCACCCGTCCCGACTACACCATGTACGAAGTGGGAAGAAGGGTGACGACGGCAAGTACAGCTATTTCGAGATCCGGCCTGAAGTAAGCCGAATTCGGATGGATGAACAGGAGCCCGGCGCTGATGGTGCCGGGCTCTTTTCGTTTGGCCTGTTCGCGACTGGCGTGGCGCCCATGAATTCCGTGGCACCGGGTGCAGAAATGACGGCGAATATCGGCGTCCTTGAAATACGTCCTCACCAAGCAGTTCCCCATCGGGCCGCACCCGGATCGACGTGCCGGTGTCACAGGATTGGAAATGGACGACGTGCAAGAAAAGAAATCCCTCGCGGCAAGACTTGCCTGGCCGCTCCTTGTCCTCACGGGCGTGTTGCAAGTCTATCTCGGCCTGTCAGCCGTAGCCTATCTTTTCCTGGGGGTGCCGGGCGTTGCTCATGGACCAAGCGGATGGGTCGCAGCCGCCATGGGCGCGCTTCAGACTGCCGCTGCTGTCCGTCGCCTTCGTCTTCGCTGCCCGGGGCGCCCTTCGCGGCGCGACGCTCGCCGTCGCGGGAAGCCTGATGCTGGGCTGGCTGTCGTCGCTGCCCGGCGCCCTTGAGCAGGGAATCGATTTTCGGGCTGGCGATGGGGGCACGCCGGTCCTGCTCGCCCTGTCGCTGCTCGCCCTGTCGCCGCTCGTCGCGGTCGCCGCTGCTGCGCTGGCGTGGCGTGGCAGCTATCCCATCGCGGCCGCGCTCCTCGCGAGTTCCATGACCATTGTCGGCCTGAATCGTCGTCATCGCCTTTGCGGTCCGTGATTGCCGTCAGCGGGATTCTAGGACCGTCTCAGGGCTTCTGCGCGTTGGCGTGGTACCCTGTGGAGGGATGTCATGCGCGACGATGTGTCGGTTCAGAGCGACAGACGGCCATTCCGGCCGATCGCCTGGCCCTGGCCCGACATACTCGTCAGGCGTGAAAAAAGAGAGGCAGGCCTTCCAGCCTGCCTCCCGTGGTTCAATCGATCTTGACAGCGCTTACTTGCTCGCCGCGTCGGTGATCTCGGTCGTAAACGCGCCTTCCGGCTTCTTCTCGATGATCTTCTGGTCGAGCAGAGCCTTTTCGGTGCGCTCGTAGAGCGCCATGTCGAGCTTGCCGGAGGCGTCGCCGAGAAGCTTGGCGACTTCGCCCATCATGCGCTTCTGATGGTTCTCGTCCTGGCCGCCATTGTCCATGACGATGCCGGCGGCTTCATCTGGATTGTCCTTGGCGTAGGCCCAGCCCTTCATCGATGCCTTGACGAACTTGACCATCTTTTCCTTGAAGGCCGGGTCCTTGAGCTTGTCCTCGAGCGCGTAGAGGCCGTCCTCCATCAGGTCGTTGCCCATGGCGGCGTAGTTGAAGACGGTGAGGTCTTCCGGCTTGTAGCCGGCGTCGATCAACTGCCAGTACTCGTTGTAGGTCATGACGGAGATGCAGTCGGCCTGCTTCTGGATCAGCGGCTGCACGTCGAAGGACTGCTTGAGGACGTTGACGCCCTCTGCGCCGCCGTCGGTCGAAAGTCCGAGCTTGGTCATCCAGGCGTAGAAGGGATATTCGTTGCCGAAGAACCAGACGCCGAGCGTCTTGCCCTTGAAGTCGGCTTCGGTCTTCACCGGACCGTCCTTCGGGCAGACGAGCTGCATGCCGGCCTTGGCAAAGGGCTGGGCGATGTTGACGAGGGCGACGCCCTTGTCACGTGCGGCCAGCGCGCCGCCGGCCCAGGCGACGATCACGTCGGCGCCGCCGCCGGCAATGACCTGCTCGGGCGCGATGTCGGGACCGCCCGGCTTGATCTCGACGTCGAGGCCTTCCGCTTCATAGAAGCCCTTGTCCTTGGCGACGAAGTAGCCGGCAAACTGCGCCTGTGCGACCCATTTGAGCTGGAGGACGACCTTCTCGGCCGACAGGGCCGAGCCGGCGACCAGGCTCATGGCCAGGGCGAGGGTGAGTTTCATCTTTGTTTTCATCTTTTCATTCCCCTGTTTGTTTCCGGACGCCCGGCATTAGCGGTATGACGGGTGCCAGAAGGTTGTGGCGCGCTCGAGAAGTGCGATGGCGCCATAGAACAACGACCCGACAAGGGCTGCAAGCGCGATTTCCGCCCAGACCATGTCGAGATTCATCCGACCGACTTCGGTCGAGATCCTGAAGCCCATGCCGACGATGGGCGTGCCGAAGAATTCCGCCACCAGCGCGCCGATCAGCGCGAGCGTGGAATTGATCTTCAGTGCATTGAAAATAAAGGGCATCGCGGCCGGGAGCCGGAGCTTGAACAGTGTCTGCCAGTGGCCGGCATTGTAGGTGGCCATCAGGTCGCGTTCCATGCGGCCGGCGGTCTTGAGCCCTTCGATCGTGTTCACCAGCATGGGGAAGAAGGTCATGACCACGACCACGGCGGCCTTGGACTGCCAGTCGAAGCCGAACCAGATCACCATGACCGGCGCGATGCCGATGATCGGCAGCGCCGACATGAGATTGCCGATCGGTAGCAGCCCGTTGGACAGGAAGCGGAACCGATCGGCCAGGACGGCAACCAGGAAGCCGGCACCGCAGCCCATGACATAGCCGGCGAGCACGGCCTTCAGGACGGTCTGGCGGAAGTCGGCCGCCAGGATCGGCAGCGAATTGAGGATACGGACCCAGATCAGCGACGGTGACGGCAGGAGAACCTGCGGCACACCTGCGCCGCGCGTCAGCGCTTCCCACAGGATGAGGATCCAGATGCCGAAAATTGCCGGCACGACCACCTTTCCCAAGAGGCCACCCGAACGCCTGTTATCGCCGGACATGACCGTCACCAGCCGCCAGGCCATCAGCCAGCAGGCGATAACGGCCGCGTAGAAGCCGATGCCCGCGGTCCCCTCGGCGCCATCGAGGGCGGCGAGCAGCAGAAAGACCGCGGCATGGACGAAGATCGCCAGTCCGGCGGCGATGATGCTCCCGCTCGCACCCGACGATGCGAGGACGATGGACAGGCCGATCAGGAGCACGACGGCCGTGGTCGTGCCGGCACCGGTCGCGGCGGTCAATGGCAGGCTCACCAGGCTGACGGCCAGCGCCAGCGCGGCCAGTAGGGATTGCCAGTTGGGCTTGAAGCGCATCATTCCGGCCGGGCCCCCATGCCCTTGTTCACAAGCCGCGAGACGATGTCGACGATCGTGACCAGCAGGACGGCGACGACCGAGCCTGCGATCAGCGCGGCCCAGACGTCGATGGTCTGGCTGTAATAGGAACCGGCCAGCAGTTTCGAGCCGATGCCGGCCACGGCGCCGGTGGGCAGTTCGCCGACGATGGCGCCGACGAGGCTGGCTGCGACCGCCACCTTGATCGAGGTGAAGAAGAACGGGACCGAAGCCGGCACACGCAGCTTCCAGAACGTCTGCCAGGGCGTGGCGCTATAGGTATGGACGAGGTCGAGATGCATGACTTCCGGCGAGCGCAGGCCCTTCACCATGCCGACCGCCACCGGGAAGAACGAAAGATAGGCCGAGATCAGCGCCTTGGGCATGATGCCCGTGACGTTGATCGAGGCCAGCACGACGACGATCATCGGGGCGATGGCAAGGATCGGGATGGTCTGCGAGGCGATGATCCACGGCAGGAAGGACTTGTCGAGCGCGGGCACGTGGACGATGCCGACAGCGATCACGACACCGAGAACCGTGCCCATCGCAAAGCCGAGCAGCGTCGAGGAGAGCGTGACCCAGCTGTGATAGACGAGGCTGCGCGCCGATGTGACCTTGACGGTGAAGACGTTCTTGTAGAGCGTTTCCGCCACCTGGTGCGGCGCCGGCATGGTCGGTTTCGGCTGCGACCACGTCTTCATGATGAATTCGCCGGTGGTCCGCGAAGCCACGTCGTCGCGCTTGTCCTGGTCGCGCTGGAAGGGCGCGTTGAGCAGGGTCGCGGCCACGTACCAGATTACCAGGATGACGGCGGTGATCGTCAGGACCGGGACAAGGCTTTCACGTGCCTTCGATGCCGCCATCTCACGCCCCCGCCTTGTTCGGCCACATCATCAACACCATGGCGAGAATGCCGAGCGCCACGCCGCCGATCTGGACATTGGTCATGCGCTCATTGAAGACCGCAAAGGCGATGATGTTGACGAGAATGAGCTGGGCGATGGCGGAGATCGAGATCGCCAGCCCGAGCCCGCCCTCGCGCATGATGCGGATCATGACGATGTTGCCCGCGGCGTAGAGAAACAGGGACAGCGCCACCCAGAGCCAGTTGTCCGAGGAGATATAGGCACGCGTCGCGCTCGCGGCCGCGATGAAGATTGCGGAAGCACCGGCGAGAAAGAGGATGAAGGTTCCGCTCATAGCTTGAATACGTCTTTCGCAACGGAGAATGAATCAGACTTCATAGGAATGCCCCGCCCTCAACCCGTCGCGGACGCGATGGGCGATCTCGAGAAATTCGGGGGTCTCGCGGATGTCCAGCGGGCGCTCGCGGGGCAGGGGCGATTCGATGATGTCGGTAACCCGGCCGGGGCGCGGACTCATCACCACGATCTTGGTGGAGAGATACACGGCCTCGGGGATCGAATGGGTCACGAAACAGATCGTCTTGTTGGTGCGGTCCCAGAGCTTGAGGAGTTCCTCATTGAGATGGTCGCGGACGATCTCGTCGAGCGCGCCGAAGGGCTCGTCCATCAGGAGCAGGTCGGCATCGAAGGCCAGCGCACGGGCGATCGAGGCGCGCTGCTGCATGCCGCCGGAGAGCTGCCAGGGGAATTTCTTGGCGAAGCCAGAGAGATTGACGAGATCCAGCGTGCGGGCGATGCGGGCGGATTGCTCGCTTCTGGAGTAGCCCATGATTTCGAGCGGCAGCGCGATGTTCTTTTCGATCGTGCGCCACGGATAAAGCGCCGCGGCCTGGAAGACATAGCCATAGGCGCGACTGTGGCGTGCCTGTTCCGGCGACATGCCGTTGACCAGGATCGTGCCCGAGGTCGGCTTCTCGAGGTCGGCGATGACGCGCAGGAAGGTCGTCTTGCCGCAGCCCGACGGCCCGATGAAAGAGACAAAATCGCCCTTCTTCACATCGAGATTGACATCGGTCAGCGCGGTCACGGGCCCGTCGCCGGTCTCGAAGACGAGGCCGAGCTTGTTTGCCGCGACGACGGTTTCATTGGATTTCGACATGTTCACCCAGTTCGGTTATTCTCGTTCCCGACGGCGGTTATCCGCCTGTTTTTGTTGCAGGAGCAATTTCTATGTCATCATCCCCGCTTCCCGAATGCAAGCTGATCCGTCCGGCAATCCCCTATGACGGCAAGCAGGGCTTTTCCTATATCGAGGGCATCTGCAAGGAGAATTCGGGCTCGAAAGGTATCGCGATGATGCTGTTGACCGTGCCACCGGGTGGCCGGGCCAAGGCGCATATGCATGAAGGGCACGAGACCGCGATCTTCGTGCTGTCCGGCGAGGTCGAATGCTTCTATGGCGCCAGGCTCGAAAACCGCATCATCACCAAGGCCGGCGACATGTTCTACATCCCGGCCGGCGTGCCGCACCTGCCGGTCAACCGGTCGACGACTGAGAGCTGCAGTGCCGTGATAGCGCGCACGGACCCCAACGAGCAGGAGAGCGTGGTGCTGCTGCCGGAACTGGAGCGGCTGGCGGATTAGCGGTTTTTTGCGCGGGATCATTCGCATCTCTTCAACGCCTCCCATACCGTTCCGTCGGCGAAACTGACGACGTAGCCGCTGGTCGCATCGCCGGATATTTCCGCCGAATCCTGAATGTTGTCCTCCGGGCCGGATCCTTCAGAGGCGCAGGTCAGCGCGAGTTTGTGGCCGCCGGCTGGTGTTGGGGTCACTACATCGAAGGAACAGTAGGTCACCATGGTCTGGAGCGCCTCTGATGTCAGGATGCGGGCGCTGTCATCCTCGCTGTAGTCGCCGATCCGCGCGAGCCGGCAGCCGCGTTCGTTGCCGTAGGTGCCTGATATCGGCAGCGTTGCCGCGATCGCGGAGAAGGGTGCCGCGCTGATCAGTGCGATTAAGATTGCGCGGCCCCCCATGCTTTCCTCAGACCCCCGTCGCCGGGATGCCCGTGCGTTCGACCTTGCGCGGTGCGACGAGTTCCTTCCAGGTCGACAGCGCCTTGTTGACGGCCTGGAACGGCTCGCGCTTGACGAACTGACCGTGACCTTCTCTGGTCTTGACGGTCGATTCCTCGATCGCGACTTCGCCACGGGTCAGCGTGTAGCGCGGCAGGCCGGTGACCTGCTTGCCTTCGAAAACATTGTAGTCGATCGCCGATTGTTGCGTCGCTGCCGAAATCGTCTTGGAGCGCTTGGGATCCCAGACGACGATGTCGGCATCGGCGCCGACCAGGATCGCGCCCTTGCGGGGGTAGACATTGAGGATCTTGGCGATGTTGGTCGAGGTGACCGCGACGAATTCGTTCATCGTCAGGCGGCCGGTGGCGACGCCATGGGTCCAGAGCATCGGCATGCGGTCTTCGAGGCCGCCGGTGCCGTTCGGGATCAGGGCGAAACTGTCGCGGCCGGAGCGCTTCTGCTCGGTGGTGAAGGCGCAGTGATCGGTGGCGACGACCGAGAGCGAGCCCGATTGCAGGCCGGCCCAGAGGCTGTCCTGATGCTGCTTCGAACGGAACGGGGGCGACATGACGCGGCGGGCGGCATGGTCCCAGTCCTTGTTGAAATATTCGGTCTCGTCCAGCGTCAGATGCTGGATCAGCGGCTCGCCATAGACGCGCATGCCCTTCTGGCGCGCGCGGCGGATGGCTTCATGGGCCTGTTCGCAGGAGGTATGCACGACATAGAGCGGGACACCCGCCATGTCGGCCAGCATGATGGCGCGGTTGGTGGCCTCGCCCTCGACCTCGGGCGGGCGGGAATAGGCGTGCGCCTCGGGGCCATTGTTACCCTCGGCCAGCAGCTTGGCGGTCATCGAGGCGACGACATCGCCGTTTTCGGCATGGACCAGCGGCAGCGCGCCCAGTTCGGCACAGCGCTGGAAGGAGGCGAACATCTCGTCGTCGTTCACCATCAGCGCACCCTTGTAGGCCATGAAGTGCTTGAAGGTGTTGATGCCGCGATCCCTGACCACCGTCTCCATCTCGTTGAAGACGCGCTCGTTCCAGCCGGTGATCGCCATGTGGAAGGAATAGTCGGCATTGGCGCGGGAGGTCTTGTTGTCCCACATCTGCAGTGCCTCGAGCAGCGACTGCTGCGGGCCGGGCAGGCAGAAATCGACGACCATGGTCGTGCCGCCGGCAAGGCCGGCGCGGGTGCCGCTCTCGAAATCGTCAGCGGAATAGGTGCCCATGAAGGGCATTTCGAGATGGACATGCGGATCGATGCCGCCGGGCATGACGTAGCAGCCTGTCGCGTCGAGGGTTTCGCCGCCCGAAAGGTTCTGACCGATCTCGACGATGCGGCCGCCCTCGATCCTGATGTCGGCCTTGTAGGTGAGGTCGGCGGTGACGATGGTGCCGCCCTTGATGATTTTGGATGACATGAATACCTCCGGAGTGTTCAGGCGCGCATAGTTGCGAGTTTCAGGCCGAAGCCGACGAAGACGAGGCCGGTCGCTGCCTGGATCCAGCGTTCGGCGCGGTCGCTTCGGGCAAATCGGGACAGGCGGGAAAAGACCAGCACCATGGTCGAGAACCAGACGAGGTTGATCATGGAGTGGAGGAAGACCAGCAGGAAGATGTTTGCCGCCGTCGCATGCTCGGGCGGCAGGAATTGCGGGAAGGCGGCGATGTAGAACATCGAGACCTTGGGATTGAGGGCATTGGTCAGCAGGCCTTCGACATAGGCCATGACCAACGTCCGCCGGCGGCGGGCGGGCGTCACTGCTGGTCTCGCAGTGGCGCCGCGCCAGGCCTGGTGCAGCGCCTTGATGCCGATATAGCAAAGATAGGCCGCGCCCAGCATCTTGACGAGGAAGAACAGGTCCGCCGAGCGCATGAGGATCACGGACAGACCGAATAGGACGAAGGCCCCGTGAATGTAGAAGGCGGTGACGAAGCCGGCGATATTGGCAAAGCCCGCCATCCTGCCCGAGGTCGGGACGGTCCTGGCGATCAGCACGCCATTCGGGCCGGGCGAAACGACCAGCAGAGTGGTGACCGTCATGAAGGCGAGGATTGTGGCGATGTCCATGGGTGGGTTCCGGTTGTGGCGCTATCGGACTGCGGACGTGAATGCCGTGAAGGAGTGAGACGCGATGTTCATGAACTGTGCTCGAGGCATTGCTGGAACTCAGCCCACCCACACCGAAGTTACTCCACGATCCCTGCCGTCTCGACCACCGCGCGCAGCAGCACGTCGGCGCCAGCGGTGGCCCAGTCTTTGGAAATGTCCTCGGCCTCGTTGTGGGAGAGCCCGCCGACGCAGGGGCACATGATCATGGTCGACGGGGCCACCTTGGCAGTCCAGCAGGCGTCGTGGCCGGCCCCGGAAATCAGGTTCATGTGGCTGTAGCCGAGATCCTCGGCCGCCTTGCGCACCGAAGCGACCAGTGTCGGGTCGAAGGTGACGGGGTCGAAATGTCCTACGGCCTCGACAGCGCAGCCGACGCCGAGGACTTCGCAGATCCCGGCCGCCTCGGCCTCGATCCTTGCCCGCATGCGGTCGAGCTTGGCCTGGTCGGGAGAGCGGATGTCGACGGTAAAGATCACGGTGCCTGGCAACACGTTGCGCGAGTTGGGCGAGAATTTCACCTGGCCGACACCGCCGACGCAGCCGGGCTGGTTGTCCATGGCAACGGTCTGCACCATTTCCATGATCCGGGCCATGGCGAGCCCGGCATTGACGCGCAGGTTCATCGGAGTCGAGCCGGTATGGGCTTCCTTGCCGGTCAGTGTGAATTCAAGCCACCACAGGCCCTGACAGTGGGTGACGACGCCGATCTGCCTGTTCTCGGCCTCGAGGATCGGACCCTGCTCGATGTGATACTCGAAATAGGCGTGCATCTTGCGGGCGCCGACCTCTTCGTCGCCGACCCAGCCGATGCGCTTGAGCTCGTCGCCGAAAGTCTTGCCGTCGGGGTCCTTGCGGTCATAGGCGTAGTCCAGCGTGTGGACGCCGGCGAAGACGCCTGACGCGAGCATGGCGGGGGCGAAGCGGGCGCCTTCCTCGTTGGTCCAGTTGGTGACGACGATGGGGTGCTTCGTCCGGATATCGAGGTCGTTCATCGAGCGAATGACTTCGAGGCCGGCAAGCACGCCGAGAACGCCGTCATACTTGCCGCCGGTCGGCTGGGTGTCGAGATGGGAGCCGACATAGACGGGCAGTGCATCCGGATCGGTGCCGGCTCGCGTGGCGAACATCGTGCCCATCTTGTCGACGGACATGGTCATCCCGGCCTCGTCGCACCAGGTCTTGAAGAGGTGGCGGCCCTCACTGTCGGAATCGGTGAGCGTCTGGCGATTGTTGCCGCCGGCGACGCCGGGGCCGACCTTCGCCATATCCATCAGCGAATCCCACAGTCGGTCGCCATTGATGCGCATGTTCTCGCCGCGTGCCGTCACTGATATCTCCCTGCATTGGCATGAATGACATGGCATTCATGCCCTGGGCGCGGGCAAGATGCCAAGCGCCGGTCTTGTTCCCGTGGTCCCCGGAGCGGATGATTTTTCTCTCTTCCCCGAATTGGACTTGCCTTTGTTTGGCGATTTGTCCAATAATTTGACCGTTTGGTAAACATTACAATTTCTTTCGCCGCACTCAAGCCGAAAAGCATGCCGGTCCAGACATTTTTCCGGGCCGCAGGAGGGGACCAGAGCTAGGATGGCGATACCCAGGGCAGCAAAGACCCAGCGTCGAACCCGCATTCAGGAAGAGAAGGAAGAACAAATCCTCGAAGCCGCGCTGGACGTGTTTTCGAGCCACGGATTCCGCGGCGCCACGATCGACGAGATCGCCGAGGCGGCCGGCATGTCCAAGCC
>JAHHDR010000034.1 GCA_019739215.1 Rhizobium sp. | reverse complement strand
ACGGCTTCCGGCTCGTGGATCATCGGCTGGAGCTTTACGGCGTGCCGCTCAAGAAGGACGATCCGTGATCGCCTGGATCCGGCTCTGGCTGGCGGTCGGGGCCGTCATCCTGATTTCGCTGATCCTGTTTCCCCTGCATTTGCTGCTGCTCTGGCTGCGCCATCCCTGGCGCAACCGCCTGCCGCGCATCTGGCACAAGTTCACGCTCTGGGCCATCGGCGTCAGGGTCCATGTTCATGGCCAAGCCGAGCGGCGACGGCCGCTGATGCTGGCGGCCAACCATTCCTCCTGGCTCGACATCCTGGTGCTGGCCTCTGTCGTCGATGCGACCTTCGTCGCCAAGGCCGAGGTGCGGGATTGGCCGGTCTTCGGCGTTCTCGCCCGGCTGCAGCGGTCGATCTTCATCAAGCGCGAGGAGCGCCGCCAGACACGGGAGCAGGCGGACGAGATGGCGGCGCGGCTCAATGCAGGCGAGACGGTGGTGCTGTTTCCCGAGGGAACCACGACCGATGGAAACCGGCTCGGCGAGATCAAGTCCTCGCTCTTCGCCGCCGCGTCTTCCGCCGCCCACCTGGCGCCCGACCGGGTGGTGCATGTCCAGCCCGTCGCCATTGCCTATACCCGCATCCAGGGCATGGCGATGGGGCATTTCCACCGCCCGATCGCGGCCTGGCCCGGCGATGTCGCGCTGATGCCGCATCTCGTTGGCATCCTCAGGGCCGGCGCGATCGACGTCGATGTCCGCTTCGGCGACACGGTGGAGGTCATGGCCGGCACCAGCCGCAAGCATGTCAGCGGCTTCGTGCGCGAGCAGCTGCGGGACATGCTCGAGAAGAGCCTGCGCGGGCGATGATGGGCCTGTTTTCGGCGGGCCGTTGAGTAAGCTCCCGAGATGTTCTAAAGAGCCCGCATGAACGAGCACGTCAAGAACACGGATCTCCAGCCGCCAGCCAACACAAAGAAGGTCTTCGTCAAGACCTACGGCTGCCAGATGAACGTCTACGACTCGGAGCGCATGGCCGATGTGCTGCGCCCGCTGGGCTATGCGCCGACGGACACGGCCGAGGACGCCGACTTCGTCATCCTCAACACCTGCCACATCCGCGAGAAGGCGGCCGAGAAGGTCTATTCCGAGCTCGGCAAGCTGCGGGTGATGAAGGAGGCGCGCGGGCAATCCGGTCTTGGGGCAATGACCATCGCCGTGGCCGGCTGCGTGGCGCAGGCGGAAGGCGCCGAGATCATCCGGCGGGCGCCGGTGGTCGACCTCGTCATCGGCCCGACGACCTATCACCGCCTGCCCGACGCGCTCGAGCGTGCCAGGGCCGGCGCCAAGGTGGTCGAGACCGATTACGCGGTCGAGGACAAGTTCGAATATCTGCCGCAGATCAATCGCGAGAAAACGATCTCGCGCGGCGTCACCGCGTTTCTCACCGTGCAGGAAGGCTGCGACAAGTTCTGCACCTTCTGCGTGGTGCCCTATACGCGCGGCTCGGAAGTCTCCCGGCCGCTGGCACAGATCCTGGCCGAAGCCGACAAGCTGGTCGATGCCGGGGTCAAGGAAATCACCCTGCTCGGCCAGAACGTCAATGCCTGGCATGGCCATGGTCCCGACGGTTCGTCCTGGGGCCTGGGCGATCTGCTGCATCGCCTGGCCGAGGTCGACGGGATCAAGCGCTTGCGCTACACGACCAGCCACCCGCGCGACATGGACGACCGGCTGATCGCGGCGCATCGCGACCTGGACAAACTGATGCCCTACCTGCACCTGCCGGTGCAGGCGGGGTCGGACCGCATCCTCAAGGCGATGAACCGCCGGCATACCGCTGCCGAGTATATCGCGCTGATCGAGCGCATCCGGTCCGTGCGTCCGGACATGGCGCTCTCCGGCGACTTCATCACCGGCTTTCCCGGCGAGACCGATGCCGATTTCGACGATACGATGCGGCTGGTCGAGGCCGTTGGTTATGCACAGGCCTATTCGTTCAAATATTCGCCGCGTCCCGGCACCCCGGGTGCCGACCTGCCAGACCATGTCCCAGAGGATGTCAAGGCGGAGCGGCTGGAACGGCTGCAAGCCCTGCTTTTCAGCCAGCAGACCGCGTTTCAGCAGTCGATGGCGGGACGCGAATGCGAGGTCCTTATCGAGAAGCCGGGCCGGTTCGAGCACCAGATGGTGGGACGTTCGCCGTGGCTCCTGCCTGTGATCATCGAGATGAAAGCCGATGACAAACTTGAAATTGGTGACATTATGAAGGTGAGAATCACCAAGGCCGGCACCAACAGCCTTCACGCTGAACGGGCATGAAGCGCAGGCCGGGCGACAGACAGGAGCAGGACGGTTTGAACAGACCAGAAGCGGTGTCGACCAAAGAGCGCCAGCCCAGCCGGACAGACGCCAATCATTTTGTTCTGACCTTCGAAAACAACCGTCTCGCCAGCGAGCTTTTCGGCCAGTTCGACCAGAACCTCAAGCTGATCGAGGACCGGCTCAAGATCGAGGCGCGGGCGCGCGGCAATTCCGTCGCCATTTCCGGCGACGTCAGCGCCACCAACCTCGCCCGCCGAACCCTGGACTATCTCTATGATCGGCTGCAGAAGGGGTCTCCGATCGAGGCTTCCGACGTCGAGGGCGCGATCCGCATGGCCCAGGCCGCGGACGACCAACTGGTGTTTCCCGCACTGGAGAAGAAGGCCAAGCTGACCATGGGCCAGATCTCGACCCGCAAGAAGACGATCCATGCCCGCACGCCGACGCAGGACGTCTACATGCGCGCCCTGGAGCGATCGGAACTCGTCTTCGGCATCGGCCCGGCCGGTACCGGCAAGACCTATCTCGCTGTCGCCCATGCAGCCATGTTGCTCGAACGCGGTGCGGTCGATCGCATCATCCTGTCGCGCCCCGCCGTCGAAGCCGGCGAGCGCCTCGGCTTCCTGCCCGGCGACATGAAGGAGAAGGTCGATCCCTATCTCCGCCCGCTCTATGACGCGCTTTATGACATGATGCCCGGCGACAAGGTGGAACGTGCCATCACCGCCGGCGTGATCGAGATCGCGCCGCTCGCCTTCATGCGCGGCCGCACGCTCGCCAATGCCGCCGTCATTCTCGACGAGGCGCAGAACACCACGGCCATGCAGATGAAGATGTTCCTCACCCGGCTGGGCGAGAACGGCCGCATGATCGTGACCGGCGATCCGAGCCAGGTGGACCTGCCGCGCGGCGTGAAGTCGGGTCTTGTCGAGGCGCTCGAGATCCTCAACGGCGTCGAGGGCGTCACGGTCGTGAGGTTCAGGGATGTCGACGTCGTCCGCCATCCGCTTGTGGCGCGCATCGTGCGCGCCTATGAGGCCGAGGGCGCCCAGAAGTCGATCGCGTCCCAGTCCGACCTCTGATGGTCGATGCCCGACACAGGCTGGATATCCAGTTCGGCGTGGAGGCCGGGGGCTGGCCGGACGAGGCGCTGCTGGAGGCTCGTGCCGGTCGCGTGCTCGAGCATGCGGCGGGTCATCTGGCCGATCGCCTTGCCCAACCCTTTCCCGACGCGCCGGTCGAGATTTCACTGGTGTTCACCGACGACGACGCTATAAGGGCCGTCAACCGGGAATGGCGGAACCAGGACAAGCCGACCAACGTCTTGTCTTTTCCCGCTTTTCCCCTTCAACCCGGTGGAAAGCCGGGGTCGATGCTGGGCGATATCGTGCTTGCCGAGGAGACATTGCGCCGCGAGGCCCTTGACCTTGGTATTGCGTTCGATGATCATCTGACCCATCTGCTGGTGCACGGCTTCCTGCACCTGTTCGGCTACGACCACATGACGGAAGAGGAAGCCGAGGTCATGGAAGGGCTCGAAACCCGCATATTGGCGGAACTGGGCCTTGCCGATCCCTACCGGGACTGACCACAACGACAGTCGAGGCAATGAGCGAATATTCCACACGGTCGCATGACGCGGCAATCGAGCCGTCCTCCAAGGGCGAGGACAGCGGCTCCGGTACGAAGGGCGACAGTACCACCGCGCCCAGTACTGCCGCGCCCAGCAACGGTGCCCCACGGCAGTCGATCTGGGCAAAGGTGGCCCGCATTCTCCGGCCACAAAACGCTTCGAGCCTGCGCGACGATCTCGCAGGCGTGCTCGAGACGGAGGAGGGTGCCGCGATCGGCTTCTCGCCGGTCGAGCGCGCCATGCTCAAGAACATCCTTCGCTTCCGGGAAGTTCGTGTCGAGGACGTCATGGTGCCGCGCGCCGAGATCGAGGCCGTCGACCAGGATACTCCGGTTGGCGAACTGATGATGCTGCTGCATGAAACCGGACGCTCCCGCATGCCGGTCTATCGCGAGACGCTCGACGACCCCAAGGGGATGGTCCATATCCGCGACCTGCTCGGCTACATGATCAAGGAAAGCCGCAACAAGCGGCGGACGCAGGCCAAGCCGGCGGCGCTGCCGCTGCCCGACGGCACCGCCGCGCCGAAATCGCGGTCGAAGCCTTTCGACCTCGCCCGCGTCAATGCCGACACCACGATCGCCGATGCTGGCATCATTCGCCCAGTTCTCTTCGTGCCGCCGTCGATGCTGGCTTCGGAACTGATGGTGAAGATGCAGGCCGAGCGCATCCAGATGGCGCTGGTCATCGACGAGTATGGCGGCACGGACGGCCTTGCCTCGCTGGAGGACATCGTCGAGATGCTGGTCGGCGATATCGAGGACGAGCACGACGACGAGGAAGCGATGTTCAGCCGGCAGGCGGACGACACGTTCATCGCCGATGCGCGGGTGGAGCTCGAAGAGATCGCCGCGGCCATCGGCCCGGAATTCGACGTCACGGAACAACTCACGGAAGTCGATACGCTGGGCGGTCTGATCTATGCCGAGCTTGGTCGCATTCCCGCCCGCGGAGAGGTCGTGCAGGCAATTCCGGGGTTCGAGTTCCATGTGCTCGATGCCGATCCTCGACGGATCAAGAAGGTGCGGATTTCGCGGAGCAAGACGGCACTGAAGCGGGCGAAGGCGCGCGAGGAGACCGAGCAGGCGGACGCTGCCGAGAACGGCGCAGACGGAAACGCCTGAGCGAAATCCGCGCGGATCCGCCAAGTTCCCCGATAGCACTGGCGCGTTGCTTAGGGCGCATCATTCATGCGCCGCATTGTGCGGCCCGTTTCAGCAGAAACTCCCGCTCCCTGATGTTGCGGGTCATCGCGGCGGCGCGTTCGAAATGGGGCCGTGCCTCGGCCACTCGTCCCGCCCTGAACAGGCTGTCGGCCCGCGCAGCCGGCAGGGGCGCGTAGTTGTCCAGCAACCCCTCGGCTTCGATCTCCCCGATCAGTTCCAGCGCCACGTCCGGCCCATAGGCCATGCCATGCGCCACGGCGCGGTTGAGATCGACCACCGGTGACGGCATGACCTCGCGCAGCCGATCGTAGATCGAAGCAATCTGCGCCCAGTCCGTATCCTCCATCCGTCGGGCGCGGGCATGGCAGGCAGCCAGCGCGGCCTGCAGGGCATAGGGGCCGTCTGCGCCACCGAGCGCGATGGCGCGGTCCAGCGCCAGCAGGCCGCGGCGGATCAGCATGTGGTCCCATCGGGCACGGTTCTGCTCGTTGAGTGGAATGGCCGATCCGTCCGGTGCGATGCGGGCGTGAAGCCGCGAGGCCTGGATTTCCATCAGCGACAGCAGGCCGAAGACTTCCGGCTCCTCGCCTGCGAGCCCGGCGAGAATGCGGCCAAGCCGCTGGGCTTCGGCACAGAGCGATGGCCGGATCAGGTCTTCGCCCGCCGTGGCCGAATAGCCTTCGTTGAAGATCAGGTAGACGACTTCGAGCACCGAGGCGAGGCGTTTGGCGCGGTCGGGGCCGCGCGGCACCTCAAATGTCAGTCCGGCTTCGGCGATCTTCTTCTTGGCGCGCAGGATGCGCTGGGAGATCGTCGCCTCGTTCGACAGGAAGGCGCGGGCGATCTCGTCCATTGTGAGACCGCCGATGAGGCGCAGCGTCAGCGCCGCCCGCGCTTCCCGCGTCAGGATCGGGTGGCAGGCGGTGAAGATCAGCCCCAGCAGTTCGTCGCCCAGATCGTCGTCCATGGCAGCTTCGAGGTCCTCGATGCTGGTGTCGCTGACGCCTTCGAGGTCGCGGCCGAGTTCCTCATGCTTGCGCCTGAGCATCTTGTTGCGGCGAAAGCCGTCGATGGCTCGCCGCTTTGCCGCCGCCATCAGCCAGGCGCCGGGATTGCGGGGCACGCCGTTGACGGGCCAGTCGGCGAGCGCAGTGACCAGCGCATCCTGCGCCAGTTCCTCGGCCTGGGACACGTCGCGTACCATGCGGGCGAGGCCGGCAATCAGCTTCGCCCGCTCCATGCGGAACACGGTTTCGATCGTGCGGTGGATTTCAGCCTCGGCGGTCATGCCGACGAGTTAGAAAGCCAGCGCCGCCGATGTCAACCCGGCTACCCCGGGTTCAGCGGTTCTCGAGCTTGTCGCGCAGGGCGTCTTCCTGCGCCCGCAATTCCTGCGTGAACTCTTCGCCGAAGTCGGACGCCTCGTAGAAGGGCCGGATTTCCAGGTCGCTCGGTCCGGGCATCGGATTGGGGCAGCGCTTGGCCCATTCGATGGCTTCCGCCATGTCCTTGACCTCCCAGATCCAGAAGCCGGCGACGAGTTCGCGGGTCTCTGCGAAAGGCCCGTCGATCACGGTGCGGCTCGGACCATCGAATGCGATTCGCTTGCCGTGGGACGAGGGCTTGAGCCCGTCTCCGGTCAGCATGACGCCGGCGTTGACCAGTTCCTCGTTGAACTTTCCCATCGCCGCGAACATTTCGGTCGAGGGCATCAGGCCCTTTTCGCTGTCCTCGGTCGCCTTGACGATCACCATTACACGCATTGTCGTCTCCTTTCGATTTGTGGAGGCTTCTCTGCCTTCCTGGCAACACGACGAGCGAGCGTCGTTCGATCCGACAGGACAAGGCACGGTTTTTTGCCTCGCATCTCAGAACAGCCGGGCGTCGTAGCCGGCGAGCGTGCCGTCCACCAGCCGGGGGCGGCGGATCAGGGCGTCCTGTTTAGCACGCACGGGCTCCAGAAGAGGGCCGATCTTGAGCCAGCCGATGACCTCGCCCTGGCGTACACGGCGCGGCCAGACGGCCACATTGCGATCGACCGGGTGACGCCAGAGGAAGACACCGGCAGTCCGTGCGAAAATCGGCGGATGCGCCTGCTCCGGCTCTTCGGCGTCGAGTGCGATCGCGCCGTCCGGCCCTTCATAGTCGAACCAGCCGATGCCGTGCCGGTTCATCAACTCGAGGAGCCTGGCACGAAGGGCGTCGTTCATGGCACGTCGATCTCGAAAAGCGGCGTGCCCGGCGCGACCGGCTGGCCGTCCTCGACAAGGATGCGGACCACTGTTCCGGCGATGTCGCTTTCGACGGGATTGAAGGTCTTCATCGCCTCGATCAGGCCAAGCCGCTGGCCATCAACCACTGCGCTGCGTTCCGTGACATAGGGCGCGACGCCGGGCGCGGACGATCGGTAGAAGGTGCCTGTCATGCCGGACAGGATGCGGTGCGGACCCTGTTCGACAGCCGGTGGCGGCGGCGCGATGTCGGGCTCTTTGGCGGCATCATAGCCGTCGAGGCCCAGCGTGCGCTTCTTGGCCAGGCGGATGCGGGTGCCGCCGTCATTGACGTCAAGCTCCTGCAACGCCGACTGCTCGAGCATCCGCATCAGCTTCTCGATCAGGACCAGATCCATCGGCTCAGGCTCCCGCGAAGGGTTTGACGCCGACGCCCTGGGCTTCGAGCGAGGTGCGCAGCGAGCGGGCGATCTCGACGGCCGAGGGCGTGTCGGAATGGACGCAGATCGAATGGATCGGCGTTTTCAGCCACTGTCCCGAGATCGTCCGGATCGCGCCTTCGTTCAGCATGGCGAGGATGCGCTCGGCGATTTCACCGGGGTCGTGCAGCACGGCGCCCGGCAGCTTTCGGTCGACAAGGAAGCCTTCCTCGGTATAGGCGCGGTCCGCAAAGATCTCGGAGCGGAACGCGAGCCCCATCTCGCCCGCGAGCCGGTCCATCTCGCCCAGCGCGATGGTGAGGCAGACGAGCTTCGGATTGACGGCTTTCACCGCCCGAAGTGCGGCAAGCGCGACATCGCGGTTCTGCTGGCTGAGGTTGCCGAGCGCGCCATGGAGCTTGACATGGGTGAGCCTGTGGCCCGCATAGGCGGCCATCGCCTCGGCGGCGCCGATCTGATAGGCGATCAACCGCTCGGTCTCGCCCATCGTGTAGGGCATGTTGCGGCGGCCGAAACCGTACAGGTCCGGATAGCCGGGATGGGCGCCGACGGAGACGCCTTTCTCCTTCGCCCTGGCGAATGTCGTGGCCATCACCTCGGGATCGCCGGCATGCAGGCCGCAGGCAATGTTCGCCGAGGTGACGATATCGAGCATGGCGGCATCATCGCCCATTTTCCAGGGGCCGAAGCCCTCGCCCATGTCAGAATTGAGATCGACTGTCAGAGCCATTCTTGCACCTCGCTGCGATCCATTCTCTAATCTGCTTTCGGCGCTGCTTCAATTCGCCGGGCAAATTCCTTTCGGCCCTTTGCAAGGCCGGCAAACTGATATATCAGTCTCTCGACCCAGTCTGGAACCAGCATGTCTCACGAGGAAGTCGAACCGCGATTGTCGCACGAGGGCACCGGCGCCATCCTGCTGGATGCTGCCGGCGCAAGCTTCGACATACATGTGCAGGAGAAGGTCTGGCGCCTCGCACGCGAACTGAAATTCATCCATGGGGTGACGGAGACCGTGCCGGGCATGAACAACCTGATGGTCGTGTTCGATGCCCTGGAGCTCGATGCCTTCGTGGTGGAACAATCGATGCGCGACCTGTGGGCGGCGCCCTACCGGCCGGAAGAACCTGGCCGGATCGTCGACGTGCCGGTCTTCTATGGCGGTGCCGATGGTATTGACCTCGATGACTTCGCCCGCGCCAGATCGCTCTCCATCGAGGAGGTGGTGGCGCGTCATACGGCGCCGCTCTATTCGGTGGCGGCGGTCGGCGCCATGCCCGGATTCGTCTATCTTTCGGGGCTCGATCCTTCGCTGGCGGCGCCGCGACTCTCCAATCCACGGCAGGGCGTGCCGAAGGGCTCGGTGATCATCGGCGGTACGCAGACCGGCATCATGCCGATCACGGCGCCGTCCGGCTGGCACATCCTCGGCCGCACGCCGCTCGACCTGTTCGATCCTGCGCGCGGCCGTCCGGCGCTGTTCAGGCCGGGCGACCGTATCCGCTTCGTGCCGGAGCGGCCGCAATGATCGAGATTCTCTCTTCAGGCCTGATGAACTCGGTGCAGGATCTCGGCCGGCCCGGCTATCTCGACCAGGGCATCGGCCGCGGCGGTGCGATGGACCGGCCGGCGCTGCGCATCGCCAACCTGCTGGCCGGAAACGCCGAGGGAGCCGCTGCCATCGAGGTTGCGGTGTTTCCGTTCCGCCTGAGATTTCTGGAGCCGGCGGGCTATGCCGTTACCGGCGCGAGTTGCCGCGCGAGCCTCAATGGCCAGCCGTTGCCGCCCTGGTGGTCCGGCACGGCCGATGCCGGAGACGAGCTTAGGCTCGAGCCGCCGACGGCGGGCTCGCGCGCCTATATCACCATCGGCGGCGGCATCGATGTGCCGGAAGTGCTTCGCGCACGCGCTACGGATCTGAAGAGCGTGTTCGGCGGGTTGGAAGGCCGGGCGCTGGCGCGTGGCGACCGGCTTGCGACCGGCTCCCGCTCAACCCCGGCGGCCGTGACATCCAGCCGCAGCATCGACCCTTTTCATTTCCGCGATACGCTGGGCGGCATGGCGGGCGGCGAGCCGCTGACGCTGAGGATCATGCCGGGCGCAGAGTTCGATGCCTTCAATCACGAAGCGCGGCAGGCGCTTTTCGGCATGGAGTTCCGGGTGTCGGCCGACAACAACCGGCAGGGCATGCGGCTCGAGGGATCCGTGTTGGCGCTGACACGCAAGACCGAACTTTTGTCGCATGGCATCATGCCGGGCACGATCCAGGTGCCGCCGTCGGGCCAGGCGGTGATCCAGCTTGCCGAGGCCAATACATGCGGCGGATATCCCAAGATCGCCCATGTGATCGAGACCGATCTCTGGAAGCTCGGCCAGGCGCCGTCTGGCGCGGCGATCCGGTTCGAGGTGGTCGGACGCGACACGGCGGTGGCGGCGATCCGGGACGAGGAACTGAGACTGCGGCGGCTCGCCCATCTTCTGGGTGGCGGGATCGCGAGGAAGGCGAGCTGACAATGCAGACATCACATCCGGTCGTCGTGGCCGGCGCGGGACTGGTGGGGACCGCGATCGCGCGCGAACTTTCAGCCCGCGGCGAAAAGGTCATCCTGATCGACCGGCAGGAGCCGGGTCGCGGCACGTCCTTCGGCAACATGGCCAGCATCGCGATCAACGGCTTCGACGCCGCATCGCGGCCTTCGACATGGAAAAAACTGCCGTTCTGGATGATGAACCCCCAGGCGCCCGTGACCGCCGATCCGCGCCATGCGGTCAGGATGATCCCGTGGTTCCTGCGCTTCCTTGCCGCCGGCAGGCCCAATCGGATGCGCGAGATCGAGGATGCCGGCGCCAGCCTCGCGACCCGGGCGCTGGACGACATCAGGAAACTGCTCGCCGACATGAATGCGCCGAGCCTGATCTCCGACGCCACCTGCCTGCAGCTCTACGAGACCGAGCAGGCTTTTCGGGACGGGCGCGACAATCTCGAGCTGATGAAACGCTACGGGCTGGACTACGAGGTCCTGACCGGCGGCGCGATCCGCGCGCACGAGCCGCTGCTGACGCGGGCGATCGTGAAGGCGGTGCTGCTGCCGCAGAACCACTTCATCACCGATCCCCTTGGCTACGTGACGCGCATGGCAGAGGACATGCAGAGTCGCGGCGGCGAATTGCTGCGCGGCGATGTCGCCCGCGTCGAGCGCGACATCAGGGGCGTCACCGCCGTGCTGCTCAAGGATGGGAGACGGATCGAGTCCGACCGGCTGGTGGTGGCCGCGGGCATGGAGACGGCTGACATTTCCCGGGCCATGGGCGAGCCGATTCCGCTCGAGACCGAGCGCGGCTATCATACGCAGATCATGGCGCCGGGCGGCGGGGGAGACCTCCGCTATTCGCTGATCTGGCCGGAGCGCGCCTTCATGGTGACCCCCACCGCTGGCGGCATCCGGGTCGGCGGCTCGGTGGAGATGGCGGGGCTTCATCGCCCGCCGAACTGGCGCCGGGCGCGCATCCTGGTCGAACACGCAAAATTCGCAGTGCCGTCGCTCAAGGTTGAGAACACGACCGAATGGATGGGACACCGGCCCGCAACGCCGGACACGATCCCCGTTCTGTCGGCTTCGGCCGGGACGAAGGGGCTGTTCTACGCCACCGGCCACGGCCATCTCGGGCTGACCTATTCCGCCACCACGGGCATCGTCATGGCCGACCTCGTCATGGGCCGCACGCCATCCGTCGATCTCACGCCGTTCCGCATCGATCGCTTCTAGGGAATTCACATATGAGATGGAAACGCACGCTGCAACTGGTCGATGTACATTGCGAGGGCGAGATCGGCCGCGTCGCCACCGGCGGCGTGCCTGTCATTCCCGGCAGGACCATCGCCGAGCAGCTCAACCATATCAACACGGTCGACGATTCGATCCGCCGCTTCTGCTGCCTGGAGCCGCGCTCCGGTCCGCTCGGTTCGGTCAACCTGCTGGTGCCGCCTCGCCGCGAGGGGGCGGATGCCGGCTTCATCATCCTGCAGGCCGACCAGGCCCATGCCATGTCCGGATCCAACGCGATCTGCGTGACGACGGCGCTGCTGGAGACTGGCATGGTTGAGATGAAGGAGCCCGAGACGGTCGTGATGCTTGACACCGCATCGGGCCTCGTCAAAGCGACGGCGACCTGCCGGGACGGACGCTGCGAGAGCGTGACGCTGACAATGCCGCCGTCCTTCGTGCAGGAACTCGATCTCGAGGTCGACATCGAGGGCCTCGGCCGGATCAAGGTCGATATCTGCTATGGCGGCATCTTCTACGCGCTGGTCGATGCCGATGCGATCGGCACTGACATCAGCAAGGCCAATGCCCGGGCGCTGGTCGAGGCCGGGATGAAGATCAAGGCCGGGCTGAACACGAGCCTCAGGATCGTTCATCCCGAGATCCCCGAGATTTCAGGTATTTCCTATGTGATGTTCCGTGGCGAGGAGCCGGATGGCGCGGTGCGCACCTGCACGACGATGTGGCCCGGCCGTGTCGACCGCTCGCCCTGCGGCACCGGCAGTTCGGCCAATCTGGCGACGCTGCATGCGCGCGGCCTTGCCAAGATTGGTGACGTCTTCACCTCGCGCTCGACCATCGGTACCGAGTTCCAGGTCGGGCTTTCCGCCGTCACGGAGGTTGCCGGGCGCCCGGCGATCATCCCGACGATCACCGGCCGGGCCTGGACATTCGGGCTGACGCAGTTGGCGCTCGACCCGTTCGACCCGACGGCCGATGGCTTTGCGGTGACCGACGTCTGGGGTCCGGATGCCGGAGATATCGGCTGAGGCTGTTCCCGGCGGAACTTCGCGGGCCGGCCAATCAGGCCAGCATGCACCAGTGCCCATGCCGTGGGCGTGAATAGACGCCTTGCAAAAGACGTCAGTTCATCGAATAGTCTTTCCATTGGTCCGAGGAGGCTCAGGGTTATGAGCGGCATCAAGTTATTCCATATCAACAAGGGGCTCACCCGGCGCCAGGCGCTGGGGCTTGCCGGCACGCTGGCGATCGCGCATGCCCTTCCGGCATGGGCTTCGGACGCGATCGGCGAGGTGATCGACGTCAAGGGTGACGTGATCAAGACCCAGAACGATGTCGAGACCCTGATCAAGACCGGCGCGTCGCTGGTCAACAACGATCTGGTGGCGACGGGCAAGAAGAGCTTCGCCTCCATGCTGCTGGGCTCCGATACCAAGATCCTCATGGGCGAGAATACCGAGGTCGTGCTCGACAGCTTCCTCGCCGAGCAGGGCGGGATCATCGAGCTGGTGTCCGGCGACATGGTTTTCGACCGTCCCGAGGGGATGCCGAAAATCGACCTGACGATCCGCACCACCTTCGGCCAGATCGGCGTGCGCGGCACGAAATTCTTCACCGGCCGGAGCCGCGGCAATTATGCCGTTTTCGTCGAGCACGGGCTGGTCGAGGTCAAGAGCGGGCAGAGCACCCGCAGCGTGGCCGCCGGCGAGGGCGTGGATATTGCCACCGACGCCAAGACGCGCTCGCTGTTCGGCGGCGACATGTCGGAGACGAAGACCTGGGGCAAGGGCCGCATCGAGGAAGCCTACAAGAGCGTCGGCCTGCTCTGATCCATCGAGATGTTTCGCGCATGGTTTGCCGGAAAGCCGAATGCTGAGCGACTATGCCGACGCGCTTCGCTATGCCAGGCGAATATCGGGCCGGGCGGACGACGCCGAGGACATCCTGCAGACCGTGCTGCTGTCCGCCGTCAAGCACGGCCGGGCCGACCTCAGCATCGGTGCCAACAGGCGCTGGCTCATGGGAGCGATCCGAAGGCAGGTTGCGTTCGTCGCACGATCCGCAGTGCGGCGCAGGAGACGCGAAACGGTCCTCGTCCCCGCCATGACCGGCCATGCCGAGGACAGCGATTTCGCCCGGGCCTGCGCCGGCCTTCCGGCTGCGCTGGGGATTACGGCCCGACTGATCGGCGGCGGGCATACCAAACAGGAAATACTCTGGCTTCTCGGTATCTCCGACATGGCGTTTCGCCAGCGGATCGCTGACATCAGGCGTCGGCTTCGCGGCGCCGGCTTTTCTGTCGATAATCTGGCGGGGCTTTCCGGTCCGCTCGCCCACGGCCTGATCCGCCGGAGCCTGATCTCGCCCATTCGGCGCAGCGGAGCTTTTCTTGCCGGCCATGACCCCGACGGCCATCTTTTTTTCGTCAGCCGGCCCTCACAAACCATGCCTGCACGGCAACAGGGTGCTGTAACAGCAAAGGAGAGCTGAACCATGTTTGCCAACCGAAAGATCGGTAACATCTGCTACTATGTTTCAAACATCGACCGGACGGAGCGCTTCTATCGCGATGTGCTCGGCCTTGACGTCCAGCGGATGCAGGATGACGGAGAGGGCGAAACCGGTGACTGGCTGATCGCCTCGACGGCAGGCGGAATCGACCTCATCTTCTTCGAGATGGAATCCAGACCCGGAAATTCTCCCATCATCGTCTTCGAGCTTCCGGATGGCGGGATCGAGGATGTCGTCCAGGCACTGGCGGAGAAGGGCACGACGATCGTCACGCTCGTCAGCCATGCGCCAGGCGGCTGGTCGGCGGAATTCGCGGATGCCGACGGTCATGTGATCTCGGTCTACCAGTCTGAAGACGTCCCGCGAACCGCATCCTGACGCGGCCATCGGCCAAGGTCCGGATAAAGCAAGACCGTCATGGCTGGAGGGCGGTGCCATGACGGTCTTTTTTATAACGCGGAACAAAGATTAGGGGCGTCTTTGTCTCCGCATCCCGGGCCGGCGGGGGACGAGCCTGTACCCGGAAGAGGTGGTCAAGGGGCGACGACCACCTTCGAGAACCATGTGGTTCCTCAAATGTGGCATTTCAATGATGCTAAAATACCACTCCGACCAAAAAAACATGAATGTGAGTTTTCGTGAAGTTCCTCGTCGCGGTTGAAGATAAGAATTAGCTAATTTTCCAGCGTTGCGTGCCCATTCGAGACGGAAAAGAACTGTGCCCGCGCGCCGAGGGCGTCGAACAGGCTGCGGTCCGTGCCGGTCATGAAGGCCTGGCCACCGAGTTCGTCGATCAGGTTGAATAGCGACTGGCGTCGCTTGTGGTCGAAATGGGCGGCCACTTCATCGAGCAGCAGGACCGGCGCGAAACCGGTCAGGTTGGCGGTCAACCTGGCCTGGGCGAGGATCATGCCGGCCAGCAGCGCCTTCTGCTCGCCGGTCGAGCAGCGCGCCGCATCCATCCGCTTGTCGAGATGCGTGACCACGAGGTCGGCGCGGTGCGGACCCTGCAATGTGCGCCCCGCCGCCCGGTCGGCATGGCGGCCCGTATCCAGCATGCGACGATAGCGGTCCTCGAGATCGATCGCCGCGATGCCGTCGGCGTCGTCGAGGAAACCGGATAGGGCGAGGCCGGCGCTCGGGAATGCACCACGATTGCCCTGGCCTGCGAGTTTGGCCAGCAGGCCGATCATCTCGCTGCGGGCGAGGGTCATGGCGACGCCAAGGCCGGCCATCTGCGCCTCGACGCTGGCGATCCAGTCCGCGTCGCCGGAGCGCTCCTCGAGAAGGCGGTTGCGCATCTTCATCGCCCGGTCGAAATCCGCGGCGCGACGACCGTGGACAGGATCGAGCGACAGAACCAGGCGATCGAGGAAGCGGCGGCGATCAGAGGCCGGGCCGGTGAAAAGTCCATCCATGGCCGGGGTGAGCCAGAGGATGCGGAGATGATCGAGAAGTTCGTCGGCCGACTTCGCTTCGGTTCCGTTCATGCGCACCCGGCGCGAACCGGCATCCGCGCCGGGCCCGATGCCGGTGCCGATCTCGACCTCGCCGTCCATGCCCTCGACCTGTGCGAAGATCGAGAACCCGGCCTCGGTACCTGCCTTGATGGCGTCGGCATACACCGCGCGACGCAGGCCCCGACCGGGCGAGAGGAAGGAAATGGCCTCGAGCAGGTTGGTCTTGCCCGAGCCGTTCTCTCCGGTCAGCACCACATGCCGGCCGTCAAAGACCAGCGTTGCCGTTTCGTAGTTCCGGAAGGCGCTGAGCCGGATCGTATTGATGGTGACCCTGTCGGCCATGGCGTCGCTGCGGTGCCCTTGATTCGATGATCCGATAGATCTCTAGAGGCTTTCGGCGGCAATGGGAAACAGGCAGGCGTGCCGCGATCGAACGCAGATGTCGTGAAAAACGACAGATGTTTCAAATCTTAGGGATTTGCTTGAGCCGATGGCAACAGGCCCGTGACATTGTGTGTCTATCCACCGAGCAGACAGGTCAGTCGGCTCCGGGACCCAAGTGGAACAGGCGGACGCCAGGGTCAGCGTCGGTCACCTGTTCACCCCAGGGCGCCTCGCCGCATGACGCGGAACGCGGCGCTTGCGGCACCGGCTTCGCGTTACGGCCGGGCGCCGTTTTCGAATGTCTGCCATCCGTGTCCCCGGATGGTGGACAGCTTCCCCGGCGTGACCCGCCGGGGCTTTTTGCTGTCGGGATCTCAGCGCGCCGTCACCTGTGTCACCCATGCGCGGGCAATCGCCAGTCCGGCCACGTCGGCACGGGCCCCGTCGTTTTTCGGCATGCTGCCGGAAGTTGGCCAGCCATCCCGGGTTCATACGCTCGATCGTCGCCTCGAAATCCCGGTTCCAGTCCGCCACGACCGAGCGATCGGCTTCGAAGTGGAATTGCATGCCGTAGGAGGCGCGGCCGATGCGGAAGCACTGGTTGGCGGTCGTCGCATTGCGGGCGAGATGCAGCGCTCCTTCCGGCAGGGTGAACGTGTCGCTGTGCCACTGGAAGATCGGGAATTCGTCATCGACGGCGGCGAAGACCGGGTCGGCACGTCCGCTTTCGGTGAGTGCGACGCGGTGCCAGCCGAATTCCCGCGCCTGGCCGACGAGATTGGTGGCGCCATGGGCGCGCGCGAGCAACTGGCTCCCGAGGCAGATGCCGAGCACCGCCTTGTCGTCGTCGCCGAAGCGTTTCATCAGCCGGGCCAGGTCCGGGAGATACGGGTGAATGTCGTCGTCGATGGCGCTCTGCTCGCCGCCAAGCACCACCATGCCGTCGAAGCCGTCGCTTTGTTGCGGCAACGGGTCGCCGCTCCAGGGCCGTGTCCACGCTTGGTGGGCGCGGGCTTCCGCCAACGCCACCCCAACCTGCCCAAGAGAGGTGTTGCGGAAGTTCTCGACAATCAGGATGCGCATGGGTTCACTTCGACGGCGTTCGCGATGGGACGGGTCGGACATTATCCGAAGAGGCGCAGATTCCAAGCCTCGTTCGCGGGAAAGCAGACTGCCCCCTTGCGACTTTTTGCGGCTCAAGCCTATGATCACGCCGCAGTGCAGGGAGCAGACTTCATCCATGAGCAAGAGAGTGAGCCGCCTCGACGACGCCGCACGCGCCGGCTGGCTCTATTATGTGGCGGGCAACACCCAGGACCAGATTGCCACCAAGCTCGGCGTGTCCAGGCAATCGGCGCAGAGGCTGGTGTCACTGGCGCGCTCGGAAGGGCTGGTGCGGGTACAGATCGACCATCCGATCGCCAATTGCCTGGAACTCTCCAATGCATTGAAGGCGCGGTTCGGCCTGAAGTTCGTCGACGTGACGCCAACCGATCCCGGCTCCGATTCCACCATCACGGGCGTCGCCGAATCGGCCAGCGCGGAGATCGAGCGCTGGCTCCGGCGCGAGGAGCCCGTGATCATCGCGGTCGGAACCGGCCGCACGCTCAAGGCCGCGGTCGAACTCCTGCCGCGGATGGAGTGTCCGCAGCACAAGGTGGTGTCGCTCACCGGCAACATCGCGCCGGACGGTTCCGCCGCCTATTACAACGTCGTCTTCACCATGTCGGACTCGGTCAATGTCCGCTCGTTCCCGATGCCGCTGCCTGTTATTGCCAGTTCCAGCGGCGAGCGCGAAATGCTGCATGGCCAGGCGATGATCAAGCCGACACTCGAGCTCGCCGCGCGGGCGGACGTGACCTTCGTCGGCATCGGCGACCTGTCCGAAGAGGCGCCGCTGTTCGTCGACGGGTTCATCACGCGTGACGAACTGCTCGCCTTGCGCTCGGCGGGCGCGGTCGGCGAGATCGTCGGCTGGGCGTTCGACGCCGAAGGCAGAATGATCGAGGGTATTACCAACGAGCGTGTGGCCTCGGTGTCGATCCCGTCGCGGGACAGTTCGATCGTCATCGCGGCAGCCAAGGGGGAGCGCAAGTTTCCCGGCATCGCTGGCGCCATCCGGGGCGGGCTGGTCAACGGCCTGATCACCGATGAGGAAACCGCGGAGCACCTGCTCCGGCTGACCTGATCTCTTGTTGGCCTGACCTTTCGCTGGCCTGACCTTTCCATCAGCATCGACAAGCCAATTCGTCCCCCGAGCGTTTCGCACGGTTGGGGGCCATTCTGTTGCGTTGAACTCCTATGCTGCGACGCAGCAACGAATCCCGATTGACATGCCGGCCATCCCTTGGGTAAATGCCCATGAGCATAGCATTTGCTCAATTTACTTCTGGGAGGAAGATCTCATGAACTTGAAGACCTTCTTGCTGGGCGCGAGCACAGCAATCGCCATGTTCAGCATGGCAAACGCCGAAACCCTCACCATCGCCACCGTCAACAATGGCGACATGGTCCGCATGCAGAAGCTGACGGACGAATTCACCAAGGCCAATCCCGACATCCAGCTCGAATGGGTCACGCTCGAAGAAAACGTGCTTCGCGAGCGCGTCACGACCGACATCGCCACCAAGGGCGGCCAGTATGACGTGATGACGATCGGTACGTATGAAGTTCCGATCTGGGCGAAGCAGGGCTGGCTTCTGCCGCTCGAGAATCTCGGCGCAGACTATGACGTCGACGATATCCTGCCGGCGATCCGCGGCGGTCTCTCGGCCGAAGGCAAGCTCTATGCAGCGCCGTTCTACGGCGAAAGCTCGATGGTGATGTACCGCAAGGATCTCATCGAAAAGGCCGGGCTGACCATGCCCGACGCCCCGACCTGGGAATTCATTGCCGACGCTGCCCGCAAGATGACCAATCGCGACGAAGGCATCAACGGCATCTGCCTGCGCGGCAAGGCCGGCTGGGGCGAGAACATGGCCTTCCTGACCGCCATGTCCAACTCGTTCGGCGCGCGCTGGTTCGACGAAAGCTGGAAGCCCCAGTTTGACCAGCCTGAGTGGAAGGCGACGCTCGACACCTATGTCAAGCTGATGAACGATGCCGGCCCGCAGGGCGCCTCGTCCAACGGCTTCAACGAGAACCTCGCGCTGTTCCAGCAGGGCAAATGCGGCATGTGGATCGACGCCACCGTGGCGGCTTCCTTCGTGTCCAACCCGAAGGACTCCACCGTCGCCGACAAGGTCGGCTATGCGCTGGCGCCCGATACGGGCCTCGGCAAGCGCGGCAACTGGCTCTGGGCATGGACGCTCGCCATCCCGGCCGGCACGCAGAAGGCGGCTTCGGCCGAGAAGTTCATCGCCTGGGCAACCTCGAAGGCCTATCTCGACCTCGTCGCTTCCAAGGAAGGCTGGGCCAACGTTCCTCCGGGCACGCGCACCTCGCTCTACAACAATGCGGAATACCAGAAGGCTGCGCCGTTCGCGAAGATGACGCTCGACAGCATCAACTCCGCCGATCCGACCAAGCCGACTGTCAAGCCGGTCCCCTATGTCGGCGTCCAGTTCGTCGCCATTCCTGAGTTCCAGGGTCTCGGCACCACTGTCGGCCAGCTCTTCTCGGCGGCGCTTGCCGGCCAGATGAGCGTCGATGAGGCGCTGAAGCAGGCCCAGGACGCAGCCACCGCCACCATGACCGAAGGCGGATATATCCAGTAATCGTCTCCCAAGGACGAGCTTTGGCCGCCCGGCCTGGTCCGGGCGGCCCCTTTCAAGGCCCCTCAGGCGTCGTCGGTAATCGGCGCCTGTACGATGAATTCCAAAAAACGCTCGAGAAGAAGTAGGCTGGTGTTGTCTCTCCCGCTTGCGGGAGCCGTGACGGTATCCGCGAATATGGGAGGAGCATGGGAATGGCTACGCAACAAACCCGGACATTGGCCCGCTTCATGATGGCGCCGTCCGTGATCCTGCTGTTGGTCTGGATGGCGGTGCCGCTGGCGATCACACTCTGGTTCTCGTTCCAGCAGTACAATCCGCTGAGCCCGATGCGGGACGGCTTCGTCGGCTTTTCCAACTATCTGCTGTTCTTCAACAATCCCGCCTTCCTCTGGTCGATCCTCAATACACTGCTGATCGTCGGCAGCGTGCTGCTGATCACCGTCGTCGGCGGCATCCTGCTCGGGCTGCTGCTCGACCAGCCGATGTGGGGCCAGGGCATCGTCCGCATCCTCGTGATCTCGCCCTTCTTCGTCATGCCGCCGGTCGCGGCGCTGGTGTGGAAGAACATGATCATGCATCCGGGCTACGGCGTCTTCGCCGACATCGCCCGCTTCTTCGGCTTGCAGCCGATCGACTGGTTCGCGCAATATCCGCTGTTCTCGATCATCCTGATCGTCGCCTGGCAGTGGCTGCCTTTCGCCACGCTCATCCTGCTGACCGCGTTGCAGTCGCTCGATGGCGAGCAGAAGGAGGCCGCGGAGATGGATGGCGCCAATTTCGTCAACCGCTTCATCTACCTGACGCTGCCGCACCTGGCCCGCGCCATCACCGTCGTGGTGCTGATCCAGACGATCTTCCTGCTCTCGGTCTATGCCGAAATCCTCGTCACCACCAATGGCGGTCCGGGCTACGCATCCACCAACCTGCCCTTCCTGGTCTACCAGAAGGCCCTGCTCGAATTCAAGATCGGCCAGGCATCCGCAGGGGGCATCATCGCAGTCATCCTCGCCAACATCGTCGCATTCTTCGCCATGCGCGCTGTCGGCAAGAACCTCGACAAGTAGGGGCAAAGACCATGGCACGCGCAGTATCCACCAGAAGAACCATCGTCTTCACCGTCGCCGCCTGGATCGTGGCATTGATCATCTTCTTCCCGATCCTCTACACGATCATCACCTCGTTCAAATCCGAGACCGAGGCGATCCAGGGCTTCAGCCTGATTCCATCAGGGACACTGGAGAGCTATGCCGAGGTCCAGTCGCAGTACAACTACTTCAAGCCGTTCATGAATTCCGTGTTCCTGGCGGTCGGGTCGACGATCCTGGCCCTCCTGGTGGCGATTCCCGCCGCATGGTCGATGGCCTTCGCCCCCACAAGGCGGACCAAGGACATCCTGATGTGGATGCTGTCGACCAAGATGATGCCGGCGGTCGCGGTGCTGTTTCCGATCTACCTGATCTTCCGGGACTTCGGCCTTCTCGACAGCCGCATCGGCATGATGATCATGCTCATGCTGATCAACCTGCCGATCGTGGTCTGGATGCTCTACACCTATTTCCGGGAAATCCCGGGCGAGATCCTCGAGGCCGCCCGGATGGACGGCGCATCGCTCTGGGGTGAAATCTGGTACGTGCTGATGCCGATGGCGATCCCCGGCATCGCATCGACCATGCTGCTCAACATCATCCTGGCCTGGAACGAGGCGTTCTGGACGATCCGCCTCACGACCACGAACGCCGCGCCGTTGACGGCCTTCATCGCATCCTTCTCGAGCCCGCAGGGCCTGTTCTGGGCCAAGCTCAGTGCCGCCTCGACGCTCGCCATCGCGCCAATCCTGATCATGGGCTGGTTCTCGCAGAAGCAACTGGTGCGCGGCCTGACATTCGGCGCCGTTAAATAACAAAGGCCGGCAAGCCATAAAGGCTGGGAGGAAATCATGGGAAATATCGTACTCAAGAAGGTCAACAAGTCCTTCGGCACCACGCAGGTCATCCCGGGCATCGACCTGACCATCAACGAAGGTGAGTTCGTGGTCTTCGTCGGGCCGTCCGGCTGCGGCAAGTCCACGCTGCTCCGGCTGATCGCCGGGCTCGAGGACACGACCTCGGGCAAGATCGAGATCGACGGCCGCGACGTCACCGGCGAGGCGCCGGCCAAGCGCGGGCTGGCGATGGTGTTCCAGTCCTATGCGCTCTATCCGCATATGACGGTCAAGAAAAACATCGCCTTTCCGCTGAAGATGGCGAAGATGCCCGAGGACCAGATCGAGAAGAAGGTGACGGAAGCCGCGCGCGTGCTGAACCTCACCAATTATCTCGAGCGCCGGCCGGGCCAGCTCTCGGGCGGCCAGCGGCAGCGCGTCGCGATCGGCCGCGCCATCGTGCGCGAACCCTCCGCCTTCCTGTTCGACGAACCGCTGTCCAACCTCGATGCGGCGCTGCGCGGCACGATGCGCCTCGAGATCTCGGAACTGCACCAGCAGCTCAAGACCACGATGATCTACGTGACCCACGACCAGGTCGAGGCCATGACCATGGCCGACAAGATCGTGGTACTGAACGCGGGCAACATCGAGCAGGTCGGATCGCCAATGGACCTCTACCACCGGCCGGACAATCTCTTCGTTGCGGGCTTCATCGGTTCGCCGAAGATGAACCTCGTGGGCGGCGCCATCGCGCAGCCCTATGGAGCGACGACGATGGGCATCCGCCCGGAACACCTCGCGATCTCCACGACCGAAGGCGCCTGGAAGGGCACGGCCGGCGTCGCCGAACATCTCGGCTCCGACACCTTCGTCCATGTCCATACCGAAAGCGCGGGCACGGTGACGGTGCGCGCCTCGGGCGACTTCCAGATCCGCCATGGCGATACCGTCTATCTCACGCCCGATCCGGCCCGCGTCCACAAGTTCGGCCCCGACGGAAAGGCCATCAGATGAAACGGCTCAAGGGCAGGTCGGCGCTCATCACCGGTTCGGCGCGAGGCATCGGCAGAACGTTGGCCGAAGCTTACATTCGTGAGGGCGCGCGCGTTGCCATCGCCGATATCGACATCGACCGCGCAGGCCAGACGGCCTCCGATCTTGGTCCGTCGGCCTATGCGGTCCAACTCGATGTGACCGACCAGGACTCGATCGACGCCGCCATCCAGACCGTGGAAGAGAAGGCCGACCGGCTGGATATCCTGATCAACAACGCGGCCCTGTTCGACCTCGCGCCCATTGTGGAGATCACGCGGGCCTCCTACGAAAAGCTGTTTGCGATCAACGTGTCGGGAACGCTGTTCATGATGCAGGCGGCTGCGAAGTCGATGATCAAGCGCGGCGAGGGCGGCAAGATCATCAACATGGCGAGCCAGGCGGGCCGGCGCGGCGAGGCCCTGGTCGCGGTCTATTGTGCAACCAAGGCGGCCGTCATCTCGCTGACCCAGTCGGCGGGCCTCGACCTGATTAAACATGGCATCAACGTCAACGCCATCGCTCCGGGCGTCGTCGACGGCGAGCATTGGAACGACGTGGATGCCAGGTTCGCGAAGTACGAAAACCGGCCGCTCGGCGAAAAGAAGCGGCTCGTGGGCGAGGCGGTGCCATACGGCCGCATGGGCCGCGCCGAGGATCTCACGGGAATGGCCGTCTTCCTCGCCTCCCCGGAGGCCGACTACATCGTCGCCCAGACCTACAATGTCGATGGCGGCAACTGGATGAGTTAGCCTCGGCTAACGATCTGATCTGCAGAAGGAATGCATGCCATGAGTACCACTCTTTCACTCGCCAACCTGGGGGCGATCTCCCAGACAGCGACGGTGCCCGCCTACAGGCGCAGCGACCTGAAGGCCGGTATCGTCCATTTCGGCATCGGCAACTTCCATCGGGCGCACCAGGCGGTCTATCTCGACGACCTGTTCAACACCGGCAGAGATCTCGACTGGGCCATCATAGGCGCCGGCGTCACCAGCTATGACGGCACCATGCGCGACAAGCTCAGGGGCCAGGACTATCTGACCACGGTGGTCGAACAGGACGTGGGCAAGTCGGCCGCGCGGGTGACCGGCGCCATGATCGACTTCCTCGATCCGAGCGACCGCGCCGGCGTCGTCGAGAAGATCGCCGATCCATCGATCCGCATCGTCTCGATGACGATCACGGAAGGCGGCTACTTCATCAATCCGGCGTCGGGAAAGTTCGACCCGGAACATCCGGCAATCGTTGCGGATGCGCGAAATCCATCCGATCCCACGACGGTGTTCGGCATTATCCTTGCCGGTCTTCGCCTGCGCCGCGAGCGCGGCATCCTGCCCTTTACCGTCATGTCCTGCGACAATATTCCCGGCAACGGCCATGTGACGGAGAATGCGGTGGCGGGTCTCGCCCGGCTGTCCGACGACACCGATTTCGCCGACTGGATCGCTGACAACGTGGCCTTCCCCAATTCCATGGTCGACCGCATCACGCCGGCGACAGGCGCGCGCGAGATCGATCATTGCCGCGACACCTTCGGCATCGACGATGCCTGGCCGGTCTATTGCGAAGAGTTCAAGCAATGGGTGATGGAGGACCATTTCACCGCCGGTCGCCCGGCGCTGGAAGAGGTCGGCGTCACCTTCGTCGATGACGTCGCACCCTTCGAACTGATGAAGATCCGCATCCTCAATGGCGGCCACGCGACCATCGCCTATCCCGGCGCGCTGCTCGATATCCATTTCGTCCACGAGACGATGGAGGATCCCGATATCAGCGGCTTCCTCGCCAGACTCGAACAGACGGAAATCATTCCCTGCGTGCCGCCGGTGCCGAACACCGATATCCAGGATTATTTCAAGCTGATCGAGCGGCGCTTCGCCAATCCGAAGATCGGCGACACGGTGGCGCGGCTGGCGCAGGACGGCTCGAATCGCCAGCCGAAATTCATCCTGCCCTCGACGGCCGACCGGCTGGCAAAAGGGCAGGACGTGCAGGGCCTTGCGCTGGTCTCGGCGCTCTGGTGCCGCTATTTCGAGGGGCAATCGGATTCCGGCAAGGCCATCGTGTTCAACGATGCGAGCGCCGAGCGACTGCAGGCCGCCGCGCTTGCTTCCCGCGACGATCCTCTCGCCTTCCTCGAACTCAAGGATATTTTCGGCGCGGTCGCCGAGTCGGCGCAGTTCCGGAAGCGCTTCGTCGAAGCGCTCGCCTCGCTGCGCAACAATGGAACCCGGGCAACTTTGCGCGCCTATATCGACGGAAGCCTCGCGGCCTGATATTCCGCGTCCCGAAACCTCCCGCTTTCTCCTGAAGTGCGGGGCGCGGCACGGCGACAGGGGGCATGCTCAATGCCCCCTGTCCTGTCGCAACGGACAGACGCGCATTGCGCCGAGTGGAAGTGAAACGGGCGTCAGTGCATGATGGACAACGAGAACGGCAAACTGGTCATCTTCGATTGCGACGGCGTGCTGGTCGACAGCGAGCCGATTTCCTTTGCGGTGCTGCGCGAAATGCTGGCCGATGCCGGGCTCGCCTTCAGCGAGAGCTGGGCCTACGAGAACTTTCTCGGCAAGAGCATGGCGTCGATCACCGAACTGGTCGCTCGCGAACATGATCTCCTGCTCGACGAAGCGGCCTTGGCGGCTATGCGCGCCCGGCTCTACGAGCGCTTCGAGGCGGAACTGGAGCCGGTGCACGGCATCGGAAACCTGCTCGCCGATTTTCCCTTCGTCCACTGCGTCGCCTCGTCCAGCCAGCTTGAGCGCATCAGGCTCTGCCTGAGGAAGACGCGTCTCATCGACTATTTCGAGCCCAACATCTTCTCCGCCAGCATGGTCGCCAACGGCAAGCCGGCACCGGACCTTTTCCTGCATGCCGCCCGCAACATGGGCTTTGCGCCGCGCAACTGCATCGTGATCGAAGACAGCCCGTCCGGAATTCGGGCTGCCAAGGCGGCGGGAATGACCGTGTTCGCGTTTACGGGGGCGTCGCACGCCATCGCCTCGAACCTCCGGCCGATCGTGGAAAGCTTGAAACCGGCTGCCATTTTTGATGATATGGCGCAGCTTCCGGGACTCATCGCTGCATCCGGAAGCTAGGGCGGAGTGATGGGAAAATATCTGGTTGCCGTGGACGTGGGCACGGGCAGTGCCCGGGCCGGTGTGTTCGACCGGCTGGGGCGGACGCTCGGGCGTTCGAGCTTTCCCATCGCGATGAAGACCGGCAGCAACGGCTTTGCCGAGCATGATTCCGAAGATATCTGGCGCGCCGTGTGCCGCGCCGTGAAAGGTGCGCGCGACGAAGCCGGCATCGCGCCGGCCGATGTCGTCGCTGTCGGGTTCGACGCGACCTGTTCGCTCGTGGTTCGCGACGCGGACGGGCGGCCCTTGTCGGTGACGCAAGCCGGGGAGGCGGGCTGGGACACGATCGCCTGGCTCGATCATCGCGCGGTCGAGGAGGCAGACGCGCTGAGCGGGCTCGGTGGCGAGACCGTCCGGCATTCCGGCGGCACGATCTCGCCCGAGATGCAATTACCGAAGCTGATGTGGCTGAAGCGCAACCTGCCTGGCACATGGTCGCGTGCCGGCATGATCTTCGACCTGGCCGACTTCCTGACCTGGCGCGCCAGCGGCAGCCTGACGCGCTCGACTTGCACGCTGACCGCCAAGTGGAGCTATCTGCCCCATACGCCGGAAGGCTGGCGGCGGGACGAACTGGCGGCCGCCGGCCTCGACGACCTCGGCGCGCGCGCCGGCATCAGCGACCTACCCGCGCCGGTGGGTAGCCCGCTCGGGCCGCTCACCGAAGCCGCGGCGGCCGAACTCGGGCTGACAACCGCGGCGGTCGTGGCGCCGGGGATGGTCGACGCCTATGCCGGACAACTCGCGCTTGTAGGCGGCGATCCGACGGCGAGCGGCCATGCCGGTCTGATCGGCGGCACGTCAAGCTGCCTGATGCGCTTCTCGGACGGACCGCAATATCTCAGGTCCTTCTGGGGCCCCTATCGCGACGTGGTGCTGCCGGGCCGGTGGGTGATCGAGGGCGGCCAGTCGGCGACTGGCGCTCTACTCGACCATATCGTCCGCACCCATGGCAACGGGCTGGAACCGACACCCGGCACCCATGAGCTCATTCTCGACCGGATTGTCCAGTTGGTTGCGGAACAAGGCGAGGGCTTCGGCGCCCGGATCCGGGTGCTGCCCGATTTTCACGGCAACCGCGCGCCCCTGGCCGATGCGCGGGCCACCGGCACGATCCACGGACTGACGCTCGACGGCACGTTCGACGGCATGTGCGCCATCTACTACCGCGCGATGGTGTCTCTTGCGCTCGGCATCCGCCAGATCCTCGACCTGATGGAATTCGATGGTGCGATCCGCACGCTGCATCTAGGTGGCGGCCATGCGCGCAATGGGTTGCTCGCCCGGCTCTATGCCGATGCGACACGGCGGCAGGTGGCGATTTCGGCCGGCGAGGAGGCGATGCTGCTCGGCACCGCCATGGCCGCGGCCACGGCGGCGGGGCTGCATCCTTCGCTGGAAGGCGCCTGCAAGGCCATGGCGAGACCCTCGACGATCATCGAACCCGACGAGATCCGTGCGGAGCGTCTCGACCGTGACTACCGTGTCTTTCTCAGGATGCAGGAGCAGCGGCGCGAACTCGATGCGCTCGCCTGAGCGTCGGCCAGGATTGAACGGGCATTGATACTGGCATTGATATGGGCCGTGAACAGGATTACTTGCTGCGCAGACAGGCAATCCGGGCAGAGGTCTGCGTGACTATTCTGAACGAAGATTCAATATCTGTGCAGGGGTGGGAGTGACGACATGAAGACTGTGATCATCGGCGGCAGCCACGCGGCGATTTCGCTTGCGGCCCAGCTCCGGCATCTCTCGCCCGAGGCCGAGATCACCATCATCAGTGCCGACGAGGAGGTTCCCTACCAGCGGCCGCCGCTGTCGAAGGGCTACATGTCCGGCAAGGTGAGCTTCGACCAGGTCGTGCTGCGTCCCGAGGACTGGTATGGTCCGAACCGCATCGAGCTCCTGAGGGCCGCGCGGGCAGAAGCCGTGGATCGTCATGGCCGTGTCGTGACGCTGTCGGATGGTCGCAAGGTGTCCTATGACAGGCTGGTCTTCGCCACCGGCGCGCTGCCGCGCCGCCTGCCGGCCGAAATCGGCGGGCATCTGCCCAATGTCCATGTGATGCGCGACCATGGCGACGCGCTGAAGCTGATGGATCGGATGAAGGAGGGCGCCCGGCTGGCGGTGATCGGCGGGGGCTATATCGGCCTGGAAGCCGCTTCGGAGGCCGCCAAGAAGGGTGTGTCCGTGACCGTGGTCGAGGCCGCGGACCGTATCTTGAAGCGTGTTGCCTGCCCGGAGACGGCCGCCGATATAAGGGCGCTGCACGAGGCGCATGGCGTGACGATCCTCGAAGGCGCGCAGTTGCATGAGATCCATGAGACCAACGGCATCGCCGATGGCGTGATC
Source organism: Rhizobium sp. (assembly GCA_019739215.1). Taxonomy (GTDB): domain Bacteria; phylum Pseudomonadota; class Alphaproteobacteria; order Rhizobiales; family Rhizobiaceae; genus Rhizobium_E. The sequence goes on along the minus strand of JAHHDR010000034.1, from coordinate 219,694 downwards.
CTGGCGGACGAAACCGTCATTGCCGCCGATTTCATCATCACCGGCATCGGCGTGAATCCGGATATCGCGCTCGCCGGCACGGCGGGGCTGACCTGCGACAACGGCATCGTCGTCAACGAGCGGCTGGAGACGTCCGACCCGTCGATCTACGCGATCGGCGACTGCGCATCCTTTCCCTATCACGGTCGCATGATCCGGCTGGAATCGGTGCAGAATGCCAATGACATGGGAATCACCGCCGCTCACAATATCCTCGGCGAAGGCAGGGCCTATCGGCCGGTGCCGTGGTTCTGGTCGGATCAGTTCGAACTCAAGCTGCAGATCGCCGGGCTGAATACCGGCTATGACCAGGTCGTCACCCGCAAGGGCCTGCGCGAGGGCGCGAAATCGCATTTCTATTTCCGCGACGGCAATTTCCTTGCAGCCGACTGCCTTAATGACGGCGCCGCCTACATGGTGGCGCGCAAGATCCTCGAGGGCGGCAAGATGCTGACGTCGATCCAGGTGGCGGACGAGAGCTTCAATCTGAAATCGTTGTTGTAAGGGCTTGTGAGGACAGGCGGGGCGGGGCTAGTTGTTTCTTGTCAACAGGAGTGACCGCGTATGCCCGCCCCCACCAACAAGCTGAAGTCCGCACTCAGGGCCGGCAAGGCCCAGACAGGGCTGTGGCTGTCGCTGGCCAACAGCTATTCCGCCGAGTTGCTCGGGGATGCCGGTTTCGACTGGCTGCTGATCGATGGCGAGCATTCGCCGAATGACCTGCAGACCATCATGCAGCAGTTGCAGGTGCTGCGGTTCTCCGAATCCTCCGTCCTGGTGCGGCCGCCCGTGGGCGAGCCATGGCTGATCAAGCAGCTGCTGGACGCCGGCGCGCAGTCGCTGCTGATCCCGATGGTGGAGAGCCGGGCGCAGGCGGAACTGCTGGTGAAGTCCGTTCGCTATCCGCCGCGCGGCATCCGGGGCGTCGGGGCCGGTTCGGCGCGGGCCTCGCATTTCGGGCATATCGCCGACTATACCGCGACGGCGGATGCCGAGATCCTGCTGATGCTGCAGGTCGAGACGCGCGCCGGTGTCGCGGCGCTCGATGACATCGCCTCGACCGACGGCGTCGATTGCGTCTTCATCGGGCCGGCCGATCTTTCGGCGGACATGGGCCACCTCGGCAATCCCTTCGCGCCGGAGGTCCAGGCGGTCATCGAGGATGCGTTCCGGCGCATCATCGGCCATGGCAAGGCGGCCGGGGTCTACATGGCCAATCCGGACTATGCCAGGCGCTATCTCGAACTCGGCGCCACCTTTATCGCGCTGGGTTCCGACGCGAGCCTTTTGTCGCAGGGGGCCGCGCAGCTCAAGTCGTTGTATGCGTGATCCAAGCCTGTTATGATCATCACAAATGTGATTGACCGGCTAGCAAGGCGCCGTGCCTGACGGAGGCGCCGAGAGGGAGGGTGCATGGCACCTCGCAACAAGGACCGGCTCGACCAGCTTGCTTCGATGCTCAACGAGAAGGGCGTGATGCACCTCAGGGATGCCGCGCGTGTCCTGGGCGTGTCCGAGATGACCGTCCGTCGCGACATCGCCAACGAAGCAGGGCGCTTTGCCTATCTCGGCGGCCATATCATGCCGGCGGAGAAGGTCGAGCCGGAACAGCCCTACCAGCTGGCCTCGCAGGCCGACCGCCACGCGGATGCCAAGCGTGCCGCCTGCCGCTATGCCGCCGGGCACATCCATGCCGACGACACGATCTTTGTCGATTGCGGCACGACGCTCCAGCATCTCATTGATCTGGTTCCGCAATCCATGCCGCTGACGGTTGTCTGCTACGCGCTCAACATCGCCGAACGGCTGGCGCCGGAGCCCAACAAGCGGCTGATCCTGCTGGGGGGGCTCTATCACCCGGAAACCGCGTCCTTTTCCGGGCCGCAGGGGCTCGATACGCTCGACCGCGTCGGCATCAACACGGCTTTCCTGTCCGCGGCCGGCCTCGATCCGGCGCGGGGCGCCACCTGCGCGCATTTTCATGAGGTTGCCGTGAAGCAGAAGGCTATCGCGACAGCGCAGAAGAACCTGCTCGTCATCGACAATTCCAAGCTCGGCCGCGTGAAGCCCGCTTTCTTCGCCGATGCGGAGGTGTTTGACGTCATCTATACCGAGGACGGCGCGTGGTTTGCGGAAGAGGCGGCCTGAGGTTCGCGTCCGCGCTTGACCCAACGCGCGATTGATGTAATTATAACATTCACATGTAAAAAATATAACATCCTGGCGATGCCAAGGGAGGTAGACGTGGATTCGACGACACTGGATAGGCCGAAGGCCGCCACCAATCATGGCTGGCCGAGAAACCCCGGCATGGAGCTCGACCTTGGGCTGGTCGAATCGCAGCGCGTGAACCTCTCGGCGGGCGAGCGCCGTGTCGCCTCGCTGCCGGGCCGGCGCACGGTCAAGAAAGATGCGCAGGCCGCCTGGCTGCTCAAGGCGCTGACCTGCATCGACCTCACGACGCTCAACGGTGATGACACGGCCGGCCGCGTCAAGCGCCTCTGCGCCAAGGCTGCGAACCCGATCCGGCAGGACCTTCTCGATGCCATCGGCATGGGCGACCGCAAGATCACGACCGGGGCCGTCTGCGTTTATCACCGGTTCGTCGCCACCGCCGTCGAGGCGCTTGACGGCACCGGCATCCCGGTCGCCGCCGTCTCGACCGGCTTTCCCGCCGGCCTGTCGCCGCATGCGACCAAGCTGAAGGAGATCGAGGCCTCCGTCGCCGATGGCGCGAAGGAAATCGATATCGTCATCACCCGCGAGCATGTGCTGACCGGCAACTGGGAAGCGCTCTACAAGGAGATGCAGGAGTATCGCGCCGCCTGCGGCGATGCCCATGTCAAGGCGATCCTCGCCACCGGCGACCTCAAGACGCTCAGGAACGTCGCCCGCGCCTCGCTGGTCTGCATGATGGCCGGTGCCGATTTCATCAAGACCTCGACCGGCAAGGAGGGCGTCAACGCCACGCTGCTCGTCACGCTCGTGATGCTCAGGATGATCCGCGAATATGAGGAGCGCACCGGCTTCAAGGTCGGCTACAAGCCGGCGGGCGGCATCTCCACCGCCAAGGATGTGCTGAACTACCAGTTCCTGATGAAGGACGAACTCGGCCGCGAATGGCTCGAGCCCGACCTTTTCCGCATCGGCGCGTCGAGCCTGCTCGCCGATATCGAACGCCAGCTCGAGCATCACGTCACGGGCGCCTATTCGTCTTTCAACAGACACCCGATCGGATGATTGCCATGACCTCCTCTTCCGCGACAAAATCCAACGTAGCGAAATTCTTCGACGACATGTCCTATGGTCCCGCACCCGAGGCCGATACCGAGGCCCGCGCCTGGCTGAAGCGCCACAACTCCACCTTCGGCCATTTCATCAATGGCGAGTTCCGTCCCTCACAAGGCGGCAAGACCTTCGTGACGCACGAACCGGCCACCGGTTCCGATCTTGCGAAACTCGCCATCGGCACAGGCGATGACGTGGACGCCGCCGTGGCCTCTGCCCGCAAGGCGCAGGTTCAATGGGCGAAACTGTCAGGCCACCAGCGTGCCCGGCATCTCTATGCGCTGGCCCGCATGATCCAGCGTCACGGCCGGCTGCTCGCCGTGGTCGAGGCGATCGACAACGGCAAGCCGGTGCGCGAGACGCGCGACATCGACGTGCCTCTCGCCGCCCGCCACTTCTACCACCATGCCGGCTGGGCGCAGTTGCAGGAGAGCGAATTCGCCGACCATGTGCCGGTGGGTGTCATCGGCCAGATCATCCCGTGGAACTTCCCGCTGCTGATGTTGGCCTGGAAGGTCGCGCCGGCGCTGGCGCTCGGCAATACCGTCATACTCAAGCCGGCCGAGTTCACCTCGCTGACCGCGCTGCTGTTCGCCGAACTTGCGGCCGCCGCCGGGCTTCCGCCGGGTGTTCTGAATGTCGTCACCGGCGAAGGCGAGACCGGAGCCCTGATCGTCGAGCATGACGGCATCGACAAGATCGCCTTTACCGGCTCGACCGAGGTCGGCCGCATCATCCGCGAGAAGACGGCGGGCACGGGCAAGTCGCTGACACTGGAACTCGGCGGCAAGTCGCCCTTCATCGTCTTCGACGATGCCGATCTCGATGGCGCGGTGGAAGGCGTGGTCGATGCGATCTGGTTCAACCAGGGCCAGGTCTGCTGCGCAGGCTCCCGCATCCTGGTGCAGGAAGGCATTGCCGATAAGTTCCATGCCCGGCTCCAGCGCCGCATGCAGACGTTGCGCGTCGGCCAGCCGCTCGACAAATGCATCGACATGGGTGCGATCGTCGCGCCGGTGCAGCTCAAGCGCATCGAGGCGCTGGTCAGCCAGGGTGTGGCGGAAGGTGCCACGCTCTACCAGAGCGACATCGACCTGCCGAAGGGCGGCTCGTTCTTCCGCCCAACGCTGCTGGCCAATGTCCAGCCGACCTCCATCGTGGCGACCGAGGAAATCTTCGGGCCCGTCGCGGTCTCCATGACCTTCCGCACGCCGGACGAGGCGGTACAGCTCGCCAACCATTCGCGCTATGGGCTTGCCGCCAGCGTGTGGAGCGAGACGATCGGGCTCGCGCTGCATATTGCCGCAAAGCTGCAGGCCGGTGTGGTCTGGGTCAATGCCACCAACCTGTTCGACGCGGCTGCCGGTTTCGGCGGCAAGAAGGAATCGGGCTTCGGCCGCGAGGGCGGCAAGGAAGGCGCCTATGAATATCTCAAGCCCAAGGCCTGGGCGAAGAGCAAGCCGCGAAACGACTATGTCGTGCCGCAGCTTCGGACCATGTCGGGCGATTTCGCCGCCCCGCTGATCGACCGGACGACAAAGCTGTTCATCGGCGGCAAGCAGGCCCGCCCCGACGGCAACTACAACCGCCCGATCGTCTCGCCCAAGGGCAAGCTGGTGGGAGAAGTCGGCGAGGGCAACCGCAAGGACATCCGCAATGCCGTCGCCGCCGCGCAGGGCGCCTCCGGCTGGGGCAGTGCCACGGCGCACAACCGGGCGCAGATCCTCTATTACATCGCCGAGAACCTCTCGGGTCGCGCCGACGAGTTCATCGCCCGCCTCGCCGCCCAGACCGGCCGCACGCCGGGCTCGGCCCGCGCCGAATTCGACATGGCGGTATCGCGCCTGTTCACCTATGGCGCCTGGGCCGACAAGTATGAAGGCGTGGTCCACCAGCCGCCGTTGCGCGGCGTGGCGCTGGCGCTGCCGGAGCCGCAGGGCGTCGTGGGCGTGGTCTGCCCCCCGGAAGCGCCATTGCTGGGGTTCGTCAGCCTCGTCGCACCGCTGATCGCGGTCGGCAACCGGGTCGTGGCGGTGCCGTCGGAGCCCTATCCGCTGTCGGCGACGGATTTCTACACGGTGCTGGAAACCTCAGACGTGCCGGCCGGCGTGGTCAATATCGTCACCGGTTCTGCCATGGAACTCGGCAAGGCGCTCGCCACACACAACGACGTCGACGCCGTCTGGGCCTTCGGTTCACCGGCGCTGTCGGAGATGGTCGAGAAGGGCTCGGCGGGCAACCTCAAGCGCACCTTCACCGACTATGGCAGGGGCTTCGACTGGATGGACCCGGCGCAGGCCGAAGGGTCGCTGTTCCTGCGCAAGGCGACCGACGTCAAGAATGTCTGGATTCCCTACGGGGAGTGAAGGATCGACAGCGGGCCGGATTATGCAGAGGCCTCTCCCAGAATAGGGAGGGGCCTTTGACTCGTTGTGGAAGCGTCAGGCTTTCGCCGCCGGCATCGGCTTCAGCACCGTCATCAGCGCGCCATAGGGCAGCAGCAGCACGAGCGCGAAGATCACCTTCACGCTGAGGTCGCCCAGCGCCCAGGATATCCAACGCGGGGCTTCCGTCGCCATGACGCCGAGCACCGGGGCGAGACCGATCGCGAAGTCGTCGTTCGGGCCGAAGACCGAGAAGGCCGGCGCGAAGGCGAAGGAGAAGAACAGCACGGTGTCGAGGATCGAGCCGAGCATCGAGCCGGCAAGCGGTGCCTGCCACCAGCTCTGCCGGCGGAGGCGATTGAAGACGGAGATGTCGAGCAGCTGGCCGAGCAGGAAGGCGAGGCCCGAGGCGATCGCGATGCGCGGCTGCGACAGGTACCAGGACATCGCCACACCAACGACGAAGCCGCAAACCACGACGATTCGGGCGTTGCGCGGGCCGTAGTGACGGTTGGTGAGGTCGGTGACCAGGAAGGCGAAGGGATAGGTAAACGCGCCCCAGGTGAGCAGGTCGCCAAGGTTGATGGCGCCGAGCATGCCCTGGACGGGGAACTGGACGAGGACATTCGAGGCGACGACGACCAGGGTCATCAGGGCCACGTAGACAAGGGTATAGCGCTGGGTCAGCATTTTTTTATCCTGGGTGATGCCACCAGTTGGTGCTCAGTTGTGCGTAGGGCGGCCGGATGCCGATCCTCACAAAAAACGACAAAAGGCCTGAACGGTCTCCCGGTCAAGCCTCAGTCGGTAAAGGCGACGCCCTGGATCAGGCGGCGACCTTCTTGGCGATCTGGCGCTTCAGCAGGCGCGCGCGGATCGAGAGTTCACCTTCATTGGCCTTCGCGAGGAAAGCATCAAGGCCGCCGCGGTGCTCGACGGAACGCAGAGCGTGCGCGGAAACGCGCAAGCGGAAGCGCTGGCCGAGTGCGTCGGAGATCAGCGTCACCTGGCACAGGTTCGGCAGATAGCGACGCTTGGACTTGTTGTTCGCATGGCTGACATTGTTTCCAACCAGGACGCCCTTGCCGGTCAGTTCGCAAACACGGGACATGTGATCACCTATTCTCTAATCCGGCCGGACAAACTAAAAACGGACCCGAAGTTCGGGCCCGCGCGCCGCTGGCCTGCTTTTTGAAGTTGCGGTTCCATAGTGGGAGTGGCTGGGCCTGTCAAGACAATCCTTGGATATGGTGGATATTTCTGACAGGTTCGACAGGTGCGGCCCTGGCAGGTTTGACACGGCCCGCAGAAAAAACACAAAGAATTTCTAATGGCAATCGTATCAGTGCATATGGCGTCGTCAAAATGACAATTCGATACCTTCCCCTCCTCGCCGTCCTCGGGCTGGCTGCGCCGTCTCCGGCCTCGGCCGAGCCGTTGCGCCATCGCGCAGATTTCGACATCCAGCTGGCCGGCCTGCCGTTCGCGCGGGCGAGCTTCACTTCAGTCCGCGACGACAATCTCTATGAGATCGAGGTCAATTTCCAGTCCGCCGGCGTCGGCCAGGTGGTCAGCGACATGACGGCGGAGCTGATGTCGTCGGGCGTCATCGCCAAGTCGGGCCTGCAGTCGCAGCGCTACTATCTGCAATACCGCAAGGGCGAACGCCATCGCCGCTTCGAGGCGGATTTCAAGGATGGCGACGTGATCGCCACCCGTGTCGAGCCGCCGCGCGACCGGTCGAAACAGCGCAACTGGATCCCGGTTTCGGCAAGCGATCTCAAGGCCGTCACCGATCCGCTGGCCGGGTTGATCCAACTGGCGGATAGCGATCCCTGCAAGCCGGTAATCCCTGTGTATGACGGCGAGAGCCGGCTCGACATCAACCTCGACCGAAAGGGCGAGGAGCCGTTCAAGACCGAGGGTTTCGACGGTACCGTGGTCGTCTGCGCCATGCGCTACACGCCGCTCGCCGGCTATCGCAAGGGCAGCCGCGAGGCCGAGTTCCTCAAGCGGCTCAAGCGCATGGAAATCTGGTTTGCGAAATCGGACCGGATGAATGTATATGCTCCGGTATTCTTTTCCGTCCCGACAAGGTTTGGCACCCTCACCATGAAGGCCACGCGTTTCGACGGATGACCGTCCGGAGGCTGCTGGGGTGAAGTTGCGTGCGACGCTGATAGGCTTTTCAGCATGTCTGATGTGGGCGCTGCTGGCGCTGTTCACGGCCGCCTCGGGCACGATGCCGCCGTTCCAGCTCAACGCCATCTGCTTTGCCATCGGCGCGTTGCCCGGCATCGTGCTCTTCATCCTCAGGCCCGAGCGGATTCGGAATCTGCGCCAGCCCATCGGCGCGTGGGCCACCGGCATCATCGGCCTGTTCGGCTATCACTTCCTGTATTTCACCGCGCTCCGGAACGCGCCGGCTGCCGAGGCCAGCATGATCGCCTATCTCTGGCCGCTGTTCATCGTGCTCGGCTCCGCGATGCTGCCGGGGGAGCGGCTCAGGCTCGTCCACATCGTTGGCGCACTGGTCGGCTTTGCCGGCGCGGTACTCATCGTCTCTGCCCGTGCCGGCGGCACGGAAGAGTTCTCGGCCGCGCAAAGCTATTTGGGCTATGCGGCAGCTCTCGCCTGCGCCTTCACGTGGTCCGGCTACTCGCTGCTGAGCCGCCGCTACGGCCAGGTCCCGACCGATGTGGTCACCGCCTTCTGCATCGCGACCTCGATCCTGTCGGCGCTCTGCCATCTCGCGCTGGAGACGACGGTGTGGCCGGAATCGTCGAACCAGTGGCTCGCCATTGCCGGCCTCGGCATTTTCCCGGTGGGGCTGGCCTTCTATGCCTGGGACCATGGGGTTAAGAACGGCGACATCCAGTTGCTTGGCGTGGCCAGTTATGCCGCGCCGGTTCTGTCCACCCTGGCGCTGATCGCCGCCGGTTTCGCGGAGGCGAGCTGGCAGGTGCTGACCGCCTGCGTGCTGGTTTCGGGCGGTGCGCTGATCGCCGTCTCGGGCACAATATTCCGCAAGAAGAAGGCCGCATGAAGCCGGTCTTCCGCTTCGCGCCGAGCCCGAATGGCGAACTCCATCTCGGTCATGCGCTGTCGGCGATCCTGAATTTCGACATGGCCCGCGCCGCGGGTGGGCGGTTTCTGCTGCGGATCGAGGACATCGATCCCGCCCGCTGCCGCCCGGAATACGAGGCACAGATCCGGGACGACCTCCGCTGGCTCGGGCTCGACTGGGAGGAGCCCGTGCGCCGGCAGTCGGAGCATGTTACGGATTATCTGGCGGCGCTCGAGGGGTTGAAGGCACGGGGGCTGGTCTATCCCGCCTTTCTGTCGCGCGCCGAGGTGAAGGCGCATGTCACGCAATTCGAGAAGAATTGCGGACGATGGAAATACGATCCGGACGGAACACCGCATTATCCGACGCTCGAGCGCGACCTGGACCCGGATGAGGCAGCAGAGCGTATCGCACGCGGCGAACGGCACATGTGGCGGCTGAATGTGGAGCGGGCGGTTGCGGCAGCGCGGGACGTCGGCACCCCGCTCTCTTGGACGGAAACCAACACGGGCGCCACCCAGGCCACACCGGCCAATCCTGCGATCTGGGGTGATGTCGTGCTGTGGCGCTGGGATGCGCCGTCGAGCTACCACCTCTCCGTGGTGCTGGATGATGCGCTCCAGGGGGTGAGCCATGTCGTGCGCGGCATGGATCTGTTTCACGCCACGCATGTCCACCGGTTGTTGCAGGGCCTGTTGGGCCTGCCGGCGCCTGTCTATCACCATCATCCGCTGATCAGGGACGAGAGCGGCCTCAAGCTTGCCAAGAGCATTGCCTCGACTGGCCTCAGGGCGCTGCGCGAGGCGGGCGAGACCCCGTCAGGGATCCGTCGCCGGCTCGGTCTCCCGCTCGCGTGAGCGCGAGATCAGCTCGCGCACCCGATACTTCAGCAGCGCAGCGTTGATCTCCGCGCCGATGATGAAGATCACGCCGGTCATGTACAGGAAGACCAGCGCGATCATGATCGAGGCGAGGCCGGCATAGGTGGCGGCGTAATTGGCGAAGGTCGAGATGTAGTAGGCAAAGCCGTAGGCGCCCGCGGTCCAGGCGAGCATGGTCAGGACGATGCCGGGAACGACATCGAGAAACCGCCTGCGGCCTGCCGGCAGGTAGAGATGGCAGACAAGAAGCGCCACCGCGACGACAGCGATGGCGCCCCAGCTCGACCAGTTGTCGACGATGATCAGCAGATCCGTTGCCCAGGGAATCCACTGGCCGGCGTAGCGCAGGGCCAATGGCGCAGCGACCAGGAAGATGGACAACATCACCAGTGCCAGCACCGCCGCCAGGACATAGCCCAAACTGAGCGGCCGGGTAATGTACCATGGACGGGGTTCGACGACCCGATAGGCCCGGTTGAGCGAGATGCGGAGAGCCTCGACGCCGTTGGAGGCGAAATAGAAGGCGGCGAGGACCGAGACCGTCAGCAGCCCGCCGCGGGGGATGGTCAGGACCTGCGTCACCTCGCGGGCGATCGGATCGGCGATCGTCGTCGGAAGGTTGTCGAAGATCAGGTGCACGGCTGTTTCGGAAAACTGCTCGGCGCCGAGGAACGTGGCGAGCGTGGTGCCGAAGATCAGGAACGGAAAGATCGCCAGCAAGGCCGACAGCGCGACGTGACTGGCCATGGCCCAGCCGTCATCCTCGGTGAAGTGCCACAATGCATCAAAGCAGACTTTCCATGTGATTCGGACGAAGCCGGGCATTCCACCTCGCTCAGTTTCTTGGGATCATAACGCGCGAATGGTCGCATCGGTTGGCCGGCATTGGCACTGTTGCCCGAATATGGGAAACAAAGTCCGGTTTGTACAGAAAGCAGCGGCAAATGGATCAACGGCCCTCGATTATCGTTACCGGCGCTTCGTCCGGTATCGGCGCCCATGCGGCACGCGCCCTGAAGGCGGAGGGCTGGCGGGTGTTTGCGACAGTTCGTCGCGACCAGGACCGGGCGCCGCTCGAATCCGACGGTATCGAGACCTTCCTCATGGATTATACCGACACGCCCTCGATCCACGCCCTCATCGAGGCGGTTCTCGAGCGAACCGATGGCAGGCTCGATGCGCTCTACAACAATGGCGCCTATGGCCAGCCGGGCGCGGTGGAAGACCTGCCGACCGATGTGCTGAGGTTGCAGTTCGAGACCAATTTCTTCGGCTGGCACGAGCTGACGCGCCGCGTCATCCCGGTCATGCGGGCGCAGGGCAGGGGCCGGATCGTCAATTGCTCATCCATTCTCGGCCTCGTGCCGTACAAGTGGAGAGGTGCATACAATGCATCAAAATACGCGCTCGAGGGATTGACGGTGACGATGATGATGGAACTGAAGGGATCCGGTATTCATGTCAGCCTGATCGAACCGGGCCCGATCGCCTCGAATTTCATGGCCAACGCGCTCAAGGCGGTCGAGGCGAATATCGACATCGAGAACACGGCCCACCGGCAGGAATATCAACGACAGCTGAAGCGCCTGCGCGGCGAATTGTCCGGTGCGCGGGGCAAGCTCGGCCCGGAGGCCGTGTATGAAGTGTTGCGGCATGCCTTGACGTCGCCATCCCCCAAACCCCATTATATTGTCACCAAACCCGCCAAACGCGGCGTGCTGCTCAAGCGGCTCCTTCCCTCCGGCCTCTTCTACAGGATTCTCGGAAGCCTCGGCTGAGCGGCACCTTTTGAACGGATAAAACCCATGGGCACAGTTACCTATTTCCTGGCGATAACAGTCATGTTCGCCGTTGCCGTCGTGCTCGTCCGCGGCCTCGTCAACATGGCACGCGGCGGCTCGAGCAACACCTCCAACAAGCTGATGCAGGCGCGCGTGATCCTGCAGGCGATCGCGGTGGCGCTGATCATGCTGACGCTGTGGCTGACCGGCGGCGGGCGTCCCGCCTGAGGATCGCCCTGACATGGTCAAGCTCAACAAGATCTACACCAAGACCGGCGATGGCGGCACGACAGGCCTCGCGGCCGGCCCCAGGCGCTCCAAGTCCGATATCAGGATCGACAGCTTCGGTGCCGTCGACGAGACCAATGCGGCGCTCGGTCTCGCCTTGCTGCACGCCGGCGACCAGCCGCAACTGGGCGAGATGCTGACCCGCATCCAGAACGACCTTTTCGATCTGGGCGCCGATCTCGCCACGCCCGATACCGGCGAGAAGCCCGAATGGGAGCCGCTCAGGATCGTCGAGGCGCAGGTCGAGCGGCTGGAGAGGGAGATCGACCTTCTCAACGCGGATCTGTCGCCGCTCAATTCCTTCATCCTTCCGGGCGGGTCGGCGCTGTCGGCCTATCTCCATCTTGCCCGGACCATCTCGCGCCGCGCCGAACGGCTGATGGTGGCGCTCGCCGAGAAGGATGGCGAGGTCGTCGGCGCGCCAGCGCTGAAATACATAAACCGGCTATCGGATTTCCTCTTTGTCGCGGCGCGTCATGCCAATGACCGGGGTGCGGCGGACGTGCTGTGGGTGCCGGGCAAGAACCGGTAGTGCCGATACTGGCCGGGCGCAGCATGCCGACTCTCAGAAGATCTCCAGGGCCTACCAAAGATGGTGGCGCGTCCGCCTGGCTAACCCTGGCGGGCAAAAGTCCGCCGAAAGTCAGATGTCATTAATCATATAAATGACACCTGGTCATGTTTCGGCGCGCATTAACGGGTCGTTCACGGCGCAACCGTTTCCTGCTGTCACAAACTCGATGACTTTGCCGGGGATACGGATCTTTCATGCGACATCTTACAAGGCTTCTCGCCGACCGTTCAGGAAACTTCGGACTGCTGGCTGCGTTGGCGGCAGCCTGTCTGACGATGGGGGTCGGTGCCTCGATCGACTACAGCTATGCCCTGACGGAGCGGCAGAAAATCCAGCAGGCCCTCGACGCGGGGCTGCTTGCGGCGCTCAGCAAGTCGACCCTGCAGGAACAACGAACCGTCATCCAGAATGTCCTCCTCGCCAATGCGGGCGAGGGTAGCAATCTTTTGGTTCCGGATTTCGACTTCGGCGCCAATCTCGCCGTGGCGAAGAATGCCGACGGCAGCGTGACCGCGACACTGAGGGACACCGTCCCTACGACGTTCATGCGCATCGCCGGACGGAACTCCCTGGCGATCCGCGTGAAGTCGACCGCGATTGCCGCGAGCCAGTCGTCCAGCGACACCTGCATCTGGTCGCTCGGCAATTCAGGGCAGGACGTGCTGATCAATTCCGGGGCGACCGTTGACTCGACGCGATGCCGACTCGACGCGCATTCGACGGCCAATCCGGCCTTCATCATGAACAGCGGATCCACCATCAAGTTCACCAAGTTCTGCGTGAAGGGCACGAAATACATCAAGAATGGCGGCACGCTCGCCAATCTCGAGACGGGCTGCACCGTTGCCGCCGACCCCTATGCCGGGCTGCTTCCGGAGCCGACGCTGCCCGCGTCCTGCACGACCTCGGGCTATCCCAATGGCAACACCTTCTCGCTGGCGCCCGGCATGCATTGTGACGTTGGCTTCAACGGTTCGCCCACGATCACCTTCCAGCCCGGCCTGCACATCATCAAGGGCCGGATGATCATCAATTCGGGCGCAAAGGTCATCGCCAACGGCGTCACCTTCTATTTCCCGGACACGAACAGCGAGATCCGCGCCAACGGTTCGTTGACGTTTACCGGAACGGCACCGACGACCGGGACCTACAAGGGCATCCTGATGTTCGAGAAGACGTCGAACGCTGGCAATAACGCCAACAAGACGCAGTATATCTTCAACGGCTCCAACGGCGAGACGCTGGAGGGCATCATCTACCTGCCCAATCGCAACGTCACCTACAACTCCACCACCAATGTGGCGGCCAAGATCAGCATGGTGGTCAACCAGATCATCTTCAACTCGGCCAACTGGAAGATCGAGCCCTATGACGGCGGTGGCTCCGCGGCCGCCAAGTCGGTCCGGCTGCTGGAGTGATCCGGCAGGGCCCACGTGTGGGGGTCCACTTGTGGAACAGGGCCGCGAAAGAGTATTGATGCTGGACGAGGCCATGGGGAGTTCCAGCGCAGATGTTCGTGCCGCTCTATGACGTGAATGCGCTGAAACATATCAAGCTCCAGTACGTCACGCTCTCGCTCATCGTCCTGAACGTCCTGATCTGGCTGGTCACGGGCCTTGCCAGCAGTGACGAGTTCTCCGGGCGGGCCGCCATGGGCCTCGGTTACATACCGGCGCTGATCTTCGACGGCCGGGTGCTCGACCCCTCGCTCTACCTGATCCCGGAAGACTGGACCTATCTCACCTATGCCTTCCTGCATGGCGACATCTGGCACCTGGCCGGCAACATGCTGTTCCTCTGGGTCTTCGGCGACAATGTCGAGGACGCGATGGGTCACGTCAAGTTCCTGATCTTCTACCTGCTCTGCGCCGTTGCCGCGGCCTGGTTCCATGGCTTCCTCGATCCGAGTTCCACCGGTCCGCTCATCGGCGCATCGGGCGCGATCTCCGGTGTCGTGGCTTCCTATTTCCTGCTCCATCCCAAGGTGCGGGTCTGGGTTCTGATCCTGTGGAAGGTTCCCCTGCCGGTGCCGGCCTTCATTCCGCTGATCCTGTGGATCCTGCAGCAGTTCTTCATGCTGCTCGTCGACAAGGAGGGCAACATCTCCTGGGCGGCACATGCAGGCGGCATCGTCGCGGGCCTCGTGCTGACGCCGGTGCTCAAGCGCTGGGGCGTGCCGCTGTTCGACCGGACCATTGTCAGTCCGCGCGCCGTCGAGCACAGGGAGGCGCCGCCCGACGCCCCCGCAGAGCCACAAAAAACAACGCCCCATTGGGGCCGTTAAAATCGATTGAAGCCCCTGACGGCAATGTTGACCTGACAAAGGCCGCTCTATATTCCGGTTGCGACACTGCCAAAGGCCGGAAAATCACCCACCGATGGCGAGTTTGGCGCATCCGGATGCCGCCAACAGACAATAGGAAAGGGCGCAGATAGCGCATTTTCCGGGCCAGACTGTATTCAAGGGAAGGACCTCCATGAAAATCCTCGTAACCGTCAAGCGGGTGGTGGACTATAACGTCAAGATCCGCGTGAAGCCGGATGGCTCGGGCGTCGAACTTGCCAATGTGAAGATGAGCATGAATCCGTTCGACGAAATCTCCGTCGAAGAAGCCCTGCGTCTCAGGGAAGCCGGCAAGGCCGAGGAAGTGATCGTCGTCTCCGTGGGTCCGGCCAAGGCCGAGGAGACGCTGCGCACCGCGCTGGCCATGGGTGCGGACCGCGCCATCCTCATCGAGACCGACGAGCTGGTCGAACCGCTCGCGGTCGCCAAGATCGTCAAGGGCGTCGCCGAGGCCGAGCAGCCCGGCCTCGTCATCGTCGGCAAGCAGGCGATCGACGACGATTCCAACCAGACCGGCCAGATGCTCTCGGCCCTGCTCGGCTGGCCGCAGGCGACCTTCGCCTCCAAGGTCGACATCAAGGGTGACAATGCCGACATCACACGCGAAGTCGATGGCGGCCTGCAGACGATCAACGTCAAGCTGCCGGCCGTGGTCACCTCGGACCTGCGCCTCAACGAGCCGCGCTACGCCTCGCTGCCGAACATCATGAAGGCCAAGAAGAAGCCGCTCGAGAAGAAGACGCCCGCCGATTACGGCGTCGACGTCACGCCGCGCCTCAAGGTCGTCAAGACCGAGGAGCCCTCTGGCCGCAAGGCGGGCGTGAAGGTCAAGGACGTGGCGGAACTGGTCTCGAGCCTCAAGGCCGCCGGCGTCATCTGATCAACAGCAAGGGAAAAGGAAAACAACAATGGCTATTCTTCTTGTTGCCGATCACGACAACGCAACGCTTTCGGACCAGACCAACAAGGCGCTGACCGCCGCCAGCCAGATCGGCGGCGACGTCCACGTGCTGGTCGCCGGCAAGGGCGCCCAGGCCGCCGCCGATGCGGCCGCCAAGCTCTCGGGCGTCTCCAAGGTGCTGCTCGCCGACCATGACGACTATGCGCATTCGCTGGCCGAGCCGCTGGCGGCGCTGATCGTCTCGCTCGCCGGTTCCTACGACACGATCCTCACGGCCGCGACCACGTCGGGCAAGAGCGTCTTCCCGCGCGTTGCGGCCCTGCTCGACGTCGTCCAGATCTCCGAGATCACCGATGTCGTCTCGGCCGACACGTTCAAGCGTCCGATCTATGCCGGCAATGCGATCCAGACGGTGCAGTCATCAGATGCCAAGAAGGTCATCACCGTCCGCACCGCCTCCTTCGCCTCGGCGGCAGAGGGCGGCTCGGCTTCCGTAGAGGCCATCGCGGGCGCCGGCAATCCGGGTCTCTCCAGCCACGTCGCCGACGCGATCGCCTCGTCGGACCGCCCGGAACTGACCTCGGCCAAGATCATCATTTCCGGCGGCCGTGCGCTCGGCTCGTCGGAGAAGTTCAAGGAGGTCATCCTTCCGGTCGCTGACAAGCTCGGCGCCGCCGTCGGTGCGTCCCGCGCCGCCGTCGATGCGGGCTACGCGCCGAACGACTGGCAGGTCGGCCAGACCGGCAAGGTCGTGGCGCCGCAGCTCTACATCGCCTGCGGCATCTCGGGCGCCATCCAGCATCTCGCCGGCATGAAGGATTCCAAGGTCATCGTCGCCATCAACAAGGACGAGGAAGCGCCGATCTTCCAGGTCGCCGACTATGGCCTCGTTGGCGATCTCTTCGAGATCCTGCCGGAGCTTGAAAAGGCGCTGTGATCGCGCCTCAATCCTGTGGCACAATGGGCCCCGACGGAGCGATCCGCCGGGGCCTTCGTTTGCCTGCCCACGCGCTTAACCAAGCCTTCGCTGGACCTTCGCAGTTGCGAAAAAACACTGGAACTGACGGAACAAGGGCGGTATCAAGGTCGGGCTTGCGGAAAAACATATCCGCCCTCTATTATCCGGCACCTCAATCAACAAAAAGAACGCCGGACGTACAACGGGAAACGACATGGGCATTGAAATCAAGACGGTGGGCGTGATTGGCGCGGGACAGATGGGCAATGGTATTGCCCAGGTCGCCGCAGCCGCAGGATACAAGGTCCAGATCTACGATGTCGCGCCCGACCGGATCGAGGCAGCGCTGGCGACCGTGAACGGCAATCTGGCCCGGCAGATCTCGAGCGGCAAGATTACCGAGGACGAGCGCAAGGCGGCCCTGGCCCGCATTTCCGGCTCGGCCGACATCAACGACCTCGCCTCCGCCGACATCGTCATCGAGGCGGCGACCGAGGAGGAGGCCGTCAAGCGCAAGATCTATTCCGCCGTCTGTCCGGTGATGAAGCCGGAAGCGATCCTTGCCACCAACACCTCGTCGCTCTCCATCACCCGCCTCGCCTCGGCGACGGACCGGCCGGAAAAGTTCATGGGCATCCATTTCATGAACCCGGTGCCCGTCATGAAGCTGGTCGAACTGGTGCGCGGCATCGCCACCGACGAACCGACCTTCACCTCGGCCAAGCAGTTTATCGACACGCTGGAGAAGACCACCACCGTGGCCGAGGACTTCCCTGCCTTCATCGTCAACCGCATCCTGCTGCCGATGATCAACGAGGCGATCTACACGCTCTATGAGGGCGTCGGCACGGTCGAGGCGATCGACACCGCCATGAAGCTCGGCGCCAACCATCCGATGGGCCCGCTGCAGCTTGCAGACTTCATCGGCCTCGACACCTGCCTGTCGATCATGCAGGTGCTGCATGACGGACTTGCCGACTCGAAGTACCGGCCATGCCCGCTGCTGGTCAAATATGTCGAGGCCGGCTGGCTGGGCCGCAAGTCCGGCCGCGGCTTCTACGACTATCGGGGCGCGACGCCGGTTCCCACCCGCTGACGCCGGCGACGGGCCTTCCCGTCGCACGATCGTTATTGGCAGTTGCGAACGGCCGAAAAATCATACAATTTGCGCCCCGCGAGTCTTGAGCCGGGGGAGGGCCATCCATGTCCAGAGGTGAAGTCTTCGGCACCGGGCCGAACGGCGAGACGGTGAGGCGGATCCGCCTTGCTGGCGGCGGCCTGACGGCGAATGTGCTGACCTGGGGTTCGATCATCCAGGACCTGCGCCTCGAAGGCCATGCCGCGCCGCTTGTGCTGGGCTTTGAGAACTTGCCTGATTATCTCGCCCATTCGCCCTTCTTCGGCGCGACGCCGGGCCGCAATGCCAACCGCATCGCAGGGGGCCGCTTCACTATCGACGGGCGTGACTACCAGCTCGAGCAGAACGAACGCGACGTCACCCATCTCCATGGCGGCAAAGGCGGGCTGGCCAGCCAGAACTGGGAGATCATCGCGCTCGACGACGACAGGGTCGTGCTGCGTGCCGTCGATCGCGACGGCCGCGCCGGCTATCCCGGAAACTGCACGGTGACGGCCACCTATCACCTCAAGCCGGGCGGCGTTCTTTCCGTCAGCTATGAGAGCACGACCGATGCACCGACCATCGCCAATGTCTGCCAGCACAGCTATTTCTCGCTGAAGGACGGCTGCGACACGTCCGACCACCTGCTGATGCTGGCGGCCGACAGCTACCTGCCGACCGATGGCGACCAGATCCCCGTGGGGGGGGCGCGACCGGTCGACGGCACGCCTTTCGACTTCTGCAGCCTGAAGCCGATGGTGCAGGTGGCTGATGGCGAAGAAGTTCCCTATGACCACAATTTCTGCCTGTCGCCCCAGCGCACCGGCAAGCGCCTGGTCGCGCATGCCACGAGCCCGGCGTCCGGCATCCACCTGCGCGTCCTGACCACCGAGCCGGGTATCCAGTTCTATGCCGGCTTCAAGATGGACATCCCCGTGCCGGGCCTCGACGGGCTGCGCTATCCGCCGCGCGCCGGCTTCTGCCTGGAGACGCAGATCTGGCCGGATGCCATCAATCAGCCCGGCTTCCCCGAGGCGGTGCTGCGGCCCGGCGAGGTGCTGCGGCAGGACACGGATTACGTGTTCAGTGTTGAGTGAACCAGCCGGTCCCGCCCTCGGGCACTACATGATGATGTCGGCGACCGAGAACTCGCTGGGCTGCACATTCTCGAGGATGAGCGTGTCACCGGTGGCGAAATTGAAGACCACATTGCCGTTCGAGACTGACGCGTAGGACAGGGCCTGTATCGCGTTGAATATGCCCAGCGAGCTGGACAGATAGATCAGGTCGGCGCCGTCCTGAAAGTCCCGGACCGTGTCCTTGCCGTAGCCGGCCGCGAAATAGAAACGGTCCGCCCCGCCGCCGCCAACCAGAAGATCATCGCCGGCGAGGCCGTAGAGAAGGTCATCGCCGCCATTGCCATAGAGACGGTTCTGACCGGTATTGCCGCCGATCGTGTCATTGCCGCTGCCGCCCTTCGCATCCTCGATCAGAGAGCGCCGGTCATTGTTGTGGATCAAGGCGTTGAAGATGTTGCCGCGGGCATTGCCGTTGTTGGGTCCGCCGCCGAGGTCCGACAGTTGCTTATCGGAGAATTTCGAAAAGCCTCCTGGCGCCAGGTCGATCGTCACGTCGGACTTGTAGGCGCTGAGGTCGTAGGTATCGCGCCCGCCGCCGTCCCAGATGGTGGCGAAGATCCGGTTGGCCCCGGGATCGATGGCGACCTTTCCATTGACATAGGTCTCTCCGCCGCCCGGCTTCCAGCTATAGACAGTCCGGCCGCTGTTGGTCGAGTAATCGGCGCCGTACATGAATTGCAACGCCGCGATGTCGGCCATCATGTAGGTCTGCGGGGCGCCGTAGCGCTCGTAGGACGCTGCGCCGCCGGTGTCGCCAATGTAGTTCGTATAGGTCATCAGCGAATATTCCTGGGAATCCCACTCGAAGGGGATCGTGCCGAAATTCCCGCCCGGCTGATGGCCGTGCTTCAATCCGAGGGCATGGCCGAGTTCGTGGAGCATCGTCGCTGCGGCAAATGTCCCCGCGACTGCATTGCGATATTCGAATTGAACGCCAAACCAGACGTCGCCCCCCTTCGAGCCGGCCGCCGGATAGAAGCCCCATGCCGTCGGCGTCTCGAACCTGGTTTCCGCGACCCGGATTTCGGCCGACTTGTCCGAACCCTTGGAGAACTTGAGGTTGGTAAAGCCTTCGACGGAGAAGCCGTCATTGGCCTTGTTCCCGAACCCCCTGTCGAGCGCGAACATGGCCATGTCGCGCTGCAAGTCGGAGATCGAATTGAAACCGCGATCGGGATATCCGTTGTAACTGTAGCTCTTCGGGTTGTCGGGAAACGCATAGTCGATGGACTTCTGGGACCAGGCGAAGCCGCTCAGTATGCCATCAATAAAGACACTTCCGGAACTGAAGATGTTCTTCACACCTCTTGGAGTTGCATCGACCGACATGATGCGCACCGTCCGGTTTTCTTGGTTTCCCCTAAAATTTTATTATATTAGCCGACTGTGGAATGTCAATGTTCGAGGCCGGATGCATGCGTTTCCTGTCCGTCCCAGTCCGCGGATGAAGCAAAGGTCGGGCACCACTTGCGCCGAATGTGCGAAGACGCCAGATCGGCAGCCACGTCGCGCGCGCGGCTTCGGTTCCATAGTGTCATCTTGAGGGGTGTCGGACACGGGCCGGACAAAGGAAAAGTGGTGCCGCTTGCAGGACTCGAACCTGCGACCCCATCATTACGAATGATGTGCTCTACCACCTGAGCTAAAGCGGCCTACCGATCTTTCCGGGCAGGCCGGAAGCGGATCGAGACGGCTGATAGCGCCAACGGGCCAAGAATGCAAGGTGGGCGGACGAGGAAAATTGCGATCGGCGGCCTTGGCCGTGCATTGCCAAACGGGCGGGGTGGTTCAGCCGCAGATGCCGGCTCTGGCGGTGCGGTATTCGTCGGCCAGCCGGTCTACCAGCGCCCGTGCCGAAACCACGGCCGTCACGGCGCCGATGCCCTGGCCGGAACCCCAGATCTCCTTCCAGGCCTTGGGGCCGGAGGCCGCCTTCTCGAAATCCATCTTCGACGGATCGGCCGCGGGCAGGTTGTCGGGATCCATGCCCATGGCGCGGATCGAGCCCTTGAGATAGTTGCCTGATATGCCGGTGAAGTAGTTGGATGTGACGATGTCGGCGGCGGTCGAATCGACGATCATCTGCTTGTAGGCATCGGCGGCGCGCGCTTCCTCGGTGGCGATGAACGGCGTGCCGATATAGGCGAGGTC
This sequence comes from Rhizobium sp., assembly GCA_019739215.1. Lineage (GTDB taxonomy): Bacteria > Pseudomonadota > Alphaproteobacteria > Rhizobiales > Rhizobiaceae > Rhizobium_E. The sequence continues at coordinate 198,779 of JAHHDR010000034.1, read as the reverse complement.
GGCGCCCATCGCCCGGGCCGCAAGGATCGCGCCGCCGGTGGCGATGGCGCCGGATAGCAGCAGCGGGCCGTCGAACCACGCGCGGATTTCCTGAACCAGCGCGAAGGGCGAGAGCATGCCGGCATGGCCGCCGGCGCCGGCCGCCACGGCAATCAGTCCGTCCGCACCCTTGCGGATCGCCGAATGGGCGTGCCTGGCATTGATCACGTCATGCAGCACGGTGCCGCCATAGGAGTGGATCGCCTGGTTGACCTCCGGAACGGCGCCGAGCGACGATATCACCACCGGCACCTTGTACTTCACGCACATTGTCAGGTCGTGCTCTAGCCGCTTGTTGGACGCGTGGACGATCTGGTTGACGGCGAAGGGCGCGGAGGGTGCCTCCGGATGGGCGGCATCATGCGCTGCAAGCGCCTCGGTGATTTCCGCCAGCCATTCGTCGAGCTGGCTCTCCGGCCGGGCATTGAGCGCCGGGAAGGCGCCGACGATCCCGGCCTTGCACTGGGCGATGACCAGGGCCGGGCCGGAAATGATGAACATCGGGGCGGCCACGACCGGCAGGCGGAGGTTCTGGAGTATGGGCGGCAGGGCCATTGGCAGGGTCCATCGGTTGACGGCGCAGCTAAGCCCAATCCGGAAAATTGTTCAAGGTTGAATTTTCATCCACCGGAAACTTGCCACGATTTGGGCGCAGTGCGGGCCGGGCAAACGCCTGCGGCAGGCGCTGCCGCTTGCCAAGGCGCAGGCGAATGGTTACCGGAGTATGAATCGGCGCGAAGTCGCGTCGCCAGACAGGGATTTGCGGCTTGAGCGGACTGGAACAGGCGATCAGGAATGCGCTGGAGCGCGCCGAGCGGTCGGATCCCGATATCCGGTCCCGCATCTACCAGTCGGCTCGCAATGCGCTCGATGCCGGGCTGCGCAAGCAGGATATCAACGATACCGCGGTGATCGAACGCCAGCGCCAGCGGCTCGAGGCCACGATCCGCGACATCGAGGACGAGGAACTCGTCCGGTTGCGTTCGATCGCCCAGTTCGAGCGGGTGGCGCTGGAGCGCGAACCGGAGCCTGAAGCGGATCCCGAGCCCGAAAGCACGCCGATCGCCGATCCGGTGCCGGCCGCGACGGGCGGGCAGCCATCCGGCAGCAGGACCGAGCCGACATTCGCCAGCGCGCCCCCGGCGGCCGCCGAATTGCTCGATGCCGAGTTCGAGGACGAATCGGCGGAGATCGAGGCGACGCGCGCCGCGCCGGTGCGAGACGAGCGGTCGGCGAGCCGCGGCGAAACCGTCATGGATGTCGAGCCAGAGCAGCGCTCGCCACGCAATTCCGCACGGCCGGTCATGGACGAGGCGTCGCTCGACGGAGTTTCGGCCACGCGCGACGCCGAGACGGCGAGCCGCGCTGCGGATGCGCATTCCAGCGCTCGCCAGGACGATGTCGGTGAGCACCTGGCACCCGCCCGGCCGCGCGGCAGACGCTCCGGTGGCTTCCTGGTTTCGGCCTTCGTCTATCTCTTCCTGTTCGCGATCATCGGCGGGGGGGTCTGGTGGGTCTACGACACGGGCATGATCGATGCGGCGCTCGAGGGCAGGAGCGATTTCCAGCTCGTGCCGGAGGCGCTGCAATCCCAGTCCGACCCCGCAGAAACCGGACAGCGGCTTGAGACGCTGCGCGGATTCTCCGGCGACTGGATCGATATCTACAAGCCAGGGCCCAATGCCAGTGTCGTCAAGGCACGCGACAAGGCCGCCATCGAGGAGCACCGCGACAGCGACGGCCTTGCGACGGTGATCACATCCAATGCGCCGGACCAGGATGGAGACGTGCTGGTCGAGATCCCGGCGTCGTTCCTGCAGGAAATCTCCGGCAAGACATCCACGCTTGCCGTGACCGTGAAGTCCAACAGCGACAAGCCGGCGCAGATCTATGTCCAGTGCGAATTCAAATCGCTCGGCGATTGCGGCCGTCACCGCTACACGGTGACAAACGAACGCGCCGACAAGCTGATCCAGGTGAAATTCGAGGGCAAGCTGGCCCCGAGCGGGCCGGGGCACATCGTCATCAACAGCGACCTGACGGGCGAGGGCAGTTCGATCCGCCTCTACGGGATCAGGGTCCTGCCGGGATCCTGATCGAGGGCTGGCTGTCAGACTTCCATCGCATAGCCCGCACCGCGCACGGTGCGGATGATGTCGGGCATGTTGGAAATATTGAGCGCCTTGCGAAGGCGGCCGACATGAACATCGACGGTGCGCTCGTCGACATAGATGTCGTGGCCCCAGACGCCGTCGAGAAGCTGCGAGCGCGAGAACACGCGGCCCGGTGACGACATGAAGAATTCAAGCAGCTTGAACTCGGTCGGCCCGAGCCGGATCTCGCGCGAACGGCGGTGGACGCGATAGGTCTCGCGGTCGAGTTCGACATCGCCGCATTTCAGCAGCGAGGAGATCGCGCTCGGCCGTACCCGCCGCAGCATCGCTTTCACACGAGCCATCAGTTCGGGCGTGGAGAAGGGCTTGACCACATAGTCGTCGGCGCCGGTGGAGAGGCCGCGCACGCGCTCGCTCTCCTCGCCGCGGGCCGTGAGCATGATGACAGGCAGGCGCTCGGTCTGCGGGCGCATGCGCAGCCTGCGGCAGAGCTCTATGCCGGATACGCCGGGCAGCATCCAGTCCAGCAGCAGCAGGTCCGGCACGCGTTCCTGCAGGCGGATGTCGGCTTCGTCGCCGCGGGCAATGACCTCCACGTCATAGCCTTCCGCCTCGAGGTTGTAGCTGAGCAGTGTGCCCAGCGCTTCCTCGTCTTCCACCACCATGATTCTCGGCTGCATCTTGCTGTTCTTCCTGGTCGGCCGCTGTTACTGGGCCGGCTGCTGCACGACGGACGCCGTGTTGTCGTCCTTCGGACGTTCGCCTGCCGGCTGTTCGCCGGTCGACATGTAATAGATGGTCTCGGCGATGTTCGTGGCGTGGTCGCCGATGCGCTCGATGTTCTTGGCGCAGAACAGAAGATGCGTGCAGGGCGTGATGTTGCGCGGATCTTCCATCATGTAGGTCAGCAGTTCGCGGAACAGCGACGTGTACATCGCGTCGATCTCTTCGTCGCGGGCGCGGATCTGCTCAGCCTTCTCGGGCGACCGGGTCGAGTAGACGTCGAGCACGTCCTTGAGCTGGGACAGGGCCAGTTCCGAGAGATGCTCGATGCCGCGGGCGAGCGGCCGGGGGATGCCGGCGGACTGTACCGCAATGACGCGCTTGGCGTTGGATTTGCCGAGGTCGCCGACGCGCTCGAGATCGGAGGCAATGCGGATCGAGCCGATGATCTCGCGCAGGTCCGAGGCGACGGGCTGGCGCTTGGCAATCATCAGGATCGCCTTGTCGCCGATCTCGCGCTCGGTGGCGTCCATGATCGTGTCTTCGGAGATGACGCGCTGGGCCAGCGCCGCGTCCGAGGTGACGAGCGCGTGGATCGAATCAGACACCATCTGCTCGGCCATTCCGCCCATCTCCGCGATGCGGCGGGTGAGATGCTTCAGTTCATCGTCGAAGACGGAATAGATATGTGCGGTGGACATGTCACTACCTCTTGAATTCGGGATACGTCACGGCTCGGCCGAAGCGGGATCAGCCGAAGCGGCCCATGATGTAGTCCTGGGTGCGCTGGTCGTCCGGATTGGTGAAGATCTTGTCGGTGTCGTTCTCTTCCACGATATAGCCGAGGTGGAACATGGCGGTGCGCTGGGACACGCGCGCGGCCTGCTGCATCGAGTGGGTGACGATGACGATGGTGTAGTTCTCGCGAAGTTCGTGGATCAGTTCCTCGACTTTGGCGGTGGCGATCGGGTCGAGTGCCGAGCAGGGCTCGTCCATCAGGATGACTTCGGGGCTGACGGCCACGGCGCGGGCGATGCAGAGGCGCTGCTGCTGGCCGCCGGAGAGGCCCGTACCGGGCTCCAGAAGGCGGTCCTTGACCTCATTCCACAGGCCGGCGCGCTGCAGGCTCTTTTCGACGATCTCGTCGAGCTGTGCCTTGGTTCTGGCAAGGCCGTGAATGCGCGGGCCGTAGGCGACGTTCTCGTAGATCGACTTGGGGAACGGGTTGGGCTTCTGGAACACCATGCCGACGCGGGCGCGCAGTTCGACGACGTCGATCGTAGGTGCATAGATGTCCTGTTCGTCGAGCGTGATATTGCCGGTGACCCGGCAACCGTCGATCGTGTCGTTCATCCGGTTGAGGCAGCGCAGGAACGTCGACTTTCCGCAGCCCGAGGGGCCGATCAGCGCGGTCACCGTATGCTGGCGAATGTTCAGGTTCACGTCGAACAAAGCGCGCTTGTCGCCGTAATAGACGGAGACGTCCTTGCCGATCATCTTGGAGTGGGGGTCAGTGCTCATGGATTTGCCAATCGTCTTTTCGACTTCGATATCAGTAAGCATATTCATGGGAGTTTCTCCTTACCAGCGACGCTCGAAGCGCTGGCGCAAATAGATTGCGATACCGTTCATGACGATGAGGAAGCCGAGGAGAACCAGGATCGCGGCGGATGTACGAGCCACGAAGCCGCGTTCAGGGCTGTCTGCCCAGATGTAGATCTGGGTCGGAAGCGCGGTTGCCGCATCCATGACGCCTCCCGGCTCCGAGGTGATGAAGGCGTTCATGCCGATGAGCAGCAAGGGGGCGGTTTCGCCAAGCGCGCGGGCCAGCGAAATGATCGTCCCCGTCATCACCGCCGGCATGGCGAGTGGAAGGATGTGATGGAAGATCGCCTCGTGCTTGGACGCGCCCACGCCGAGAGCAGCCTCACGGATCGACGACGGCACGGACTTCAGCGAGTTGCGCGTGGTGATGATCAAGGTCGGCAATGTCATCAGGGAGAGGACAAGGCCGCCAACGAGCGGGGCCGAACGGGGCAGGCCGAACCAGCCCAGGAACACCGCAAGGCCGAGAAGACCGAAGATGATCGAAGGCACCGCAGCGAGGTTGTTGATGTTCACCTCGATGAGATCGGTCCAGCGGTTCTTCGGTGCGAACTCCTCAAGATAGATTGCAGCGGCAATACCCATGGGCAGGGAAATGACCAAGGTGACCAGAAGCATCCAGAACGAACCGGATATCGCTCCGGCCAGGCCCGCCAGTTCGGGGAAGCGGCTGTCGGAATTGAAGAACAAGCCCCAGTTGAACGGTGTCGATACGACGTTTCTTGCCACCATCGCATCATACCAGGCAATTTGCTTGTCGGAAATGCGACGCTGGTTTTCCGGTATATCGCGGTCGACCTGACCCTTTGCCAACTGGTCGGCGGGATCGGACATCGGAATGGTGTAGGTGTGCGTGCCTGTCAGCCGTGCGGGATCGGCGATCACCTGGTCGCGGATCAGGTATGCTGCCTGATCGGTGAACATGCCGAAATATGCTTTTTCGTCGCGGCGGGGGATGTCGCCACCATAGACGCGAAGGGCGTCACGGACAATGCCTCGCCAGTTGGCCTCCATCAGCTTGTTCTGGTCGATCTTCGCCGCGCTCAAGTCGATTTCCACGCTCACCATCGTCTGGGTGAACGCCCGGTAGCCCGTGTAGGTGATCGATCCGATCAGGAAGACAAGGAAGCCCAGGGCCAGCACAATGGCGGTCAGGCCGTAGGCCTTGAGACGCGATTCCGCTGCGTATCGGGACTTGCGGCGCGCCGCCATTTCCTTGGATTGCCAATCGATCGCGCCGATCGGTGTCGATGCGGGGGCGGCCATTAGTATTTCTCCCGATACTTACGCACGGTGCGCAGGGCAATGATGTTCAGAATGAGGGTCATGATGAAAAGCACCAGGCCCAGTGCAAAGGCGGCGAGTGTCTTCGGATTGTCGAATTCCGCATCGCCTGTCAGCAATGTCACGATCTGGACCGTCACAGTGGTAACGGCGTCGAAGGGATTGATCGTCATCTTCGCGATCAAGCCTGCCGCCATCACGACGATCATGGTTTCGCCGATGGCGCGGCTCAGCGCCAGCAGCACGCCACCGACAATGCCTGGAAGTGCCGCCGGGATCAGGACCTTGCGGATCGTCTCTCCCTTTGTCGAACCGAGCGCCAGCGAGCCATCGCGCATCGCGCGGGGAACGGCTGCCAGGGCATCGTCCGACAGCGATGAAATGAGCGGAATGATCATGATGCCCATGACAAGCCCCGCCGCGAGCGAGCTATTGGGGGAGGCATCGATACCGATGCTGGTGCCGAGGTTTCGGATCGCCGGGGCGACTGTCAGCACGGCGAAAAAGCCGTAGACCACGGTGGGAACGCCGGCGAGGATTTCGAGCAGCGGCTTGACCGCGGCCCGGAAGCTCCGGGGAGAGTATTCCGTCAGGTAGATCGCCGACAGGATACCGATCGGCACCGCCACGATCATTGCAATCATCGAGATGACAATTGTGCCGAAGATGACCGGAATCACCCCGAACGCACCCTGGCCGGCGACCTGGTCGGCCCGCATCGCGATCTGCGGCTCCCAGCGAAGACCGAACAGAAACTCGTAGAAGGGGACCTTGGTAAAGAACTGCCCCGCTTCGAAGACCAGCGAGGCGACGATGCCGGCCGTGGTTACGATCGCCACAAGTGACGAGAACAGCATGAAGATCGTCACTGCCCGTTCGACAGCGTGCCGAGCCCGGAAGCGAGGCGCCACCGCGCGCAGGCCCAGCGCCGCGCCCGCGACTGCGACTGCTGCGGCAACAGCAAACATCGCCCAGTTCGCGGTCACCTGGAGCGACCGATAGGCCTCGGCGGCCGTCTTGATTTCTTCGCTGGGTGCCTGGAAGGCGAGACCAGTCGCATTCTGTCGCACTTCGCTCATGATCAGGGCCTGCTGAGAGGCGGTGGCGGTCGATGCAGACGGAATGGTCGAGAGCACCATCCTGTCGATGATGGAACCCTGTGCAAAGAGCCAGATCAATACGATGAGGAGTGCGGGAACACCGGCCCAGATGGCCGTGTTCAGGCCGTGATAGACCGGCCGTGAATGTATTTTTCCAGACACTGCGGTGCCGGCGAAAATCGCTCTTCTTGAAGCGAGGACGGCCGTCACGATCGACAGCGCAACAATCAACAATACCAAAGTGCCCGTCATGGAAACCCATCCTGAAACGAGTGAGCCGCCCGCTTTTGGCGGGCGGCTTTAGGCAGATTGTTAGGAACCGAGCTTCTTGCCGTCGAGAACGGCCTTCTGGACTTCCTGGCGCTTCTCGTCGGAGAGAGGCGTCAGGCCGCGCTCTGCGAGGTAGCCGTCAGCGCCGAGCGCCGCGTCGGACATGTACTCGGCCAGGAATTCCTTCATGCCGGGGATGACGTCGCGGTGCGCGTTCTTGACGTAGAAGTAGATCGGGCGCGAGACGGGATAGGAGCCGTCGGCAATCGTGTCGAAAGTCGGCTCGACGCCGTTGACCTTGACGGCCTTGAGCTTGTCGTTGTTCTCGTACAGGAACGAGTAGCCGAAGATGCCGATGGCGTTGGGATCGGCTTCGAGGCGCTGGACGATCAGGTTGTCGTTCTCGCCGGCTTCGACGAAGGGGCCGTCCTGGCGCATACGCGAGCAGACTTCGTTCCACTTGTCTTCGTTCGACTTCTTGAGGTCGGCCATGCCGGCAAGATCCTTGCAGCCGTCATGCATGACGAGCTCGACGAAAGCGTCGCGGGTGCCGGACGTCGGAGGTGGGCCGAAGGCAGTGATAGCAATGTTCGGCAGCGACGCGTCGATGTCCGACCAGTTCTTGTTCGGGTTGGCGACGAAGCCACCCTTGCCATCCGGCAGTTCAGCGGCAAGCGCCTTGAAGATCTGCTCTTCCGTGAGGTTGATTTCCGGACCGCTGCGGGCGTGGGCGATCGACAGGCCGTCATAGCCGATCAGGGCTTCGGTGATGTCGGTCACGCCGTTGTCTGCGCAAAGCTTGACTTCGGAGTCCTTGATGGCGCGCGAAGCGCCGGTGATGTCGGCGAAATCAGGGCCGATGCCGCCGCAGAATGCCTTGAAGCCACCGCCGGTGCCGGTCGATTCGACGACGGGAGCGTTGGAGCCCGACTTGTTGGCGTATTCTTCGGCAGCAGCCTGGGAATAGGGGAACACGGTGGAGGAACCAACGACCTTGACCTGGTCGCGGGCATGGGCCGCACCTGCGAACATGGTGGTCGCGGCGAGGACCGCGAGTGAGATTTTCAGAGCGTTCATGGATTTTCTCCCGTTCGGTGTGTAGTCCGGATGCGCAAGAACCTTGCGCAAGGCTCGCCTTCGATGGCTGCGATCTCTCTAGACCCTCGACACCGATCCTTTTATGTCACTTTCACGAAAGATTTGTGACAGGACAACTATATGAAATAATTAGTGTTTTTAGAAATATGACCGGTCCGAGCCGACTTTTGTGTCAGAAGCGCACCGTAAATGTACTTCCCCGGCCCACTTCGGAGCGTATGGCCAGCCTCGCCCGGTGTCGGGTGAGGATGTGCTTGACGATCGCAAGTCCGAGGCCGGTGCCCTTTTTCGAGCGGCTGCTCTCGACGCTGACGCGGTAGAAGCGCTCGGTCAGCCGCGGGACATGCTCCTCCGGCACGCCCGGCCCATAGTCGCGCACGCTCACTTCCGGCATCTGCCCGTCGGGAACGGTCAGCGTCACTTCGACCTTCTTGCCCTCCTGGCCGTATTTGCAGGCGTTCTCGATGAGATTTTCGAATACCTGGGTAAGTTCGTCGCGATCGCCCTTGACGATGACAGGTGTCGGCGGCAGGACCCTGATGATCTCGACGCCGACATCGGCCGCGAGCGGTGCGAGCGCGTCGCAGACCGAGCCGATCAGCGGCACCAGGTCGACCGCGTCGTCGGGCACCACCCTGGCCTTGAGTTCCAGCCGGGAGAGCGACATCAGGTCATCCACCAGCCGGCTCATGCGGGTGACCTGTTCCTGCATGATGCCGAGAAACTTCTCCTGCGCCTTCGCGTCGTTGCGGGCAGGCCCGAGCAGCGTTTCGATGAAGCCGCGTAGCGATGCGAGCGGTGTCCGGAGCTCGTGCGACGCGTTGGCCACGAAGTCGGTGCGCATCCGGTCGATGCGGCGGGTCTCGCTGATGTCCCGGAAGATCAGCACGAAGAAGTCGGCTTCGCCCAGAGCCTTGACGATGCGGACCATGTAGACGCTTTCGGAAGGCATGGGCGTGGTGATCTCGGTGGAGCCGGGCCTGCCCGTGGCCAGCGCCTCCTTGACCACGTCGAGCACCACGGGTTGCCTGATGCGCGCCGATACGTGCTGCCCCTCGCCGATCTCCCCGAAGGCATGCGATGCGGATGGGTTCTGGTAGAGGACATTGCCTTCGCCATTGAGCAGGAAGACGGGGCTGTCGAAGCCGGCGAAGGCGGACCTGACGGCGTCGAGGGGATCGGCAGGCTCGGGTCGGTCCGCCACGACCGGCGCCTCGACCGCCGCGGGCTTGGGCCGGTACAGCGCCGGCAACAGCGCGATGGCCGCGCCGGCTGCCGCTGCCGGGATCGACTGCGATAGCAGGTAGACAGCGACCAGGCAGCCCAGGCTGGTCAGTGCATGGGCGCCGCCGCGCCTCAACCAATCCATCGCCACCTCCTTGCTTCCCGCTCCGACCGCAGCAACCGGATTCGTCCTTGCTATCGTTCAAATATGACAGGTTTTCCATGGAGCGCTTGAATTCACAAGGCGAATATGGACAACTCGGCCTGTAGAGAGTTTGGATCGCGCGGGAGCCGAGCATGCTGGACCTGGTCAAGACCGACCCTGTGGAACTGGATTTCGGCGGCGGAAAGCGCGTGTTCGACATCGACCTTCCCGACCTGCCCGACTGGATCGACGACCATGCACTCGAATCCGGCGGGTTCCCCTATCGCAAGAAGCTCGACGACGAGGAATACGAGGAACGGCTCGAGGCGCTGCAGGTCGAACTGGTGAAGCTGCAGATCTGGCAGCAGAAGAGCGGCGCCCGGGTGATGAGCATCTTCGAGGGTCGCGATGCCGCCGGCAAGGGCGGCTCGATCAATGCCGTCAAGATGAACATGAATCCGCGGTCCGCGCGCATCGTCGCGCTGACCAAGCCGACGGAAACCGAACGCGGGCAGTGGTATTTCCAGCGCTATGTCCTCGACGTTCCCGACCTCCGGTGAATTCGTGCTGTTCGACCGGTCCTGGTACAACCGCGCCGGCGTCGAGCCCGTCATGGGTTTCTGCACGCCGGACCAGTATGAGGCGTTTCTCAAGACCGTGCCGCGGTTCGAGAAACTGATCGTCCAGGAGGGCATCTTCTTCTTCAAGTTCTATCTCGACATCGGCCGCGAGATGCAGCTCAAGCGCTTCCACGACCGGCGCCACGATCCGCTGAAGATCTGGAAGCTGTCGCCGATGGACATTGCTGCGCTGACCAAGTGGGATGACTATACCGCCAAGCGCGACCGGATGCTGAAGGAAACCGATACCGACGACGCGCCCTGGCATGTCGTGCGCAACAATGACAAGCGTCGCGGACGACTTGAGGTGATCAAGCACATCCTCGCCGCCATCGACTATGACGGCAAGGACAGGGCGGTGATCGGCAAGGGTGACGACAAGGTCATCGGCCGCGGCGCAAAGTTCCTCAAATGATCCTGACGGGGAGAACGCGGTCGTGCGCATCGTCTGCCTGAACGGCTGGGGTGGCCGGCTGCACGACCGGCTGGTGGATTATGTCCGCAGCACCGACCCCGATGTTCTCTGCCTGCAGGAAGTCGTCCATACGCCGGCTTCGGAGAGAGACTGGCTCGACTACCGCGACGGCGATCATGTGCTGCCGCAGCGCGCGAACTTCTTTGGTGATCTCGTGCGCGCACTGCCGCATCACGGCGCGACCTTCTGCCCGGCCGCGCAGGGCGTTTTGTGGGACGTCGACGGCCGCGCCATCCCGTCGCAATGGGGCATCGCGACATTCGTCCGCAAGCGCGTGGCGGTGATCGGCCAGATCCAGTCCTTCATCCACAAGGGCTTTTCAGCCGATGGCTACGGCGCCCATCCGCGCTCGCGCAATGCCCATGCGGTTCGCCTCTACGACTTCGAACGCGGCTGGCCGGTGTCGATCATCCATGCCCACGGCCTGCGCGATCCTGCCGGCAAGATGGACACGCCCGCACGTATGGCGCAGGCACAGAAACTCGCCGAACTCGCGAGAGCCATAGCGGTGCCCGGCGACCGCATCGTGCTGTGCGGCGATTTCAACATCGAGCCAGACAGCGCGACGTTCGGCCTCCTGGCCGAAGCCGGGCTGCACGATCTCGTCACCGGTCGCGGCCACGAGGGCACGCGGACGTCGCACTATCGCAAGCCCGGGCGGTTTGCCGACTACATGCTGGTGAATGACATCGTCGAGGTGCGACGCTTCGACGTTGTGACCGATCCGGAAGTTTCCGACCACTGTCCGCTGCTGCTGGAAATCTAGATCCGCAAAAGCCGGAAGCGTCGACCGCTCCCGGCTTCAATGCATGCACCAGGCGTATCAGCGGACGCGGCGGCGCTCCGAAGATGGCTGGTAGGCCAGCTTCTGGTGATAGGTGCAATACGGCGTATTGTCAGGGGAGTCGTTGCCGCAGAAGCAGAAATCGTCCTTCAGCGGATCGCCGAGCGGCCACTTGCAGGTGCGCTCGGTGAGCCGGATCAGCGGGACGCGCTTGAAAATCGGCACCACGACATTGCTGGTCGTGATTTGCATTTCCTCGTGCGCATCGACCTCGATGTCTTCCTTGATCATCGTGGCGCCGGCGGGGCGGGTGACGGTGCGGGTGATCGTCCGTGGCGCAAAGGTTGTCGGGCGCGACTGGGTGGGGATCGTAACCCGCTTCTGGGATCGGGCCGAGGTGGCGCCGCCGGCCTTGGCACGGCCGGGAAGATTAAGCCGGTGCACCTTGCCGATCACGGCGTTGCGGCTGACGCCGCCGAGCTGTGCTGCGATCTGGCTCGCACTCAACCCCTCCGACCAGAGTTTCTTGAGCCTGTCGACCCGATCCTCGGTCCAGATTGCGCCAGTTTCCATTGTATCGTCCTCTTCCGGAATCCATCAGCGCTCCCAGGCAAGCCTGAGGGCGAGGACCCCTGATATTTTTCTTGGTGACTAGTTCCGCCGCATGCAGTCTAGTTTTATTTCCGCCTAAACTAGTGACCCGGGGACTCCCTGACAAGAGTCGGTCGAATCCATGGGAATCGATTTTCGGGTTATCCCCAGGATTGATCTGTCAAGCGCATTTCGCGTTCCGGTGTGACGCCGGCCCGATGCGTCGCGACGCCGTGCGATTGGCGTGGAAATGCGGGTTTTTGTTGACGACCGGAGATGAGATGCTAATAGTGCCGCTGCCGCCTGCGAGGGCGGCTTTTGCATTTTCTCGGGCCGGTACCGGCCGGCCCAACGTTCTATTGCCCTTCAGGGAGAACCGCCATGGCGGACGCCGCTACGCTCTATGATACCTATGCTCGCGCTCCCCTGCGCTTCGAGCGAGGTGAGGGCGTCTGGCTGCTGAGCGAGACCGGCGAGCGCTATCTCGATTTCGCCGCCGGCGTCGCGGTCAATTCGCTTGGCCACGCCCATCCGCATCTGGTCGCCGCCCTCAAGGACCAGGCTGACAAGCTGTGGCACATATCCAATCTCTATGAATCCCCCGGCCAGGAAAAGCTGGCGCGGCGCCTGATCGACAACACCTTCGCCGACAAGGTGTTCTTCACCAATTCCGGCGCCGAGGCGCTGGAATGCGCGATCAAGACCGCGCGCCGCTACCACTATTCCAAGGGCCATCCGGAAAAATTCCACATCATTACCTTCGAGGGCGCCTTTCACGGTCGCACGATCGCCACCATCGCCGCCGGCGGCCAGCAGAAATATATCGACGGCTTCGGCCCCAAGGCGCCCGGCTTCGACCAGGTGCCCTTCGAGGACATGGATGCGGTCAAGGCAGCGATCACGGACGCCACCGCGGGCATCCTGCTCGAGCCGGTGCAGGGCGAGGGCGGCCTGCGGTCGTTCTCCACCCAGTTCCTGCGCGACATCCGCGCGCTCTGCGACGAGCACGGCCTGCTGCTCATCCTCGACGAAGTGCAGTGCGGCGTCGGCCGGACCGGCAAGCTGTTTGCGCATGAACATGCCGGCATTACGCCCGACATCATGGCGGTTGCCAAGGGCATCGGCGGCGGCTTCCCCGTCGGCGCCTGCCTCGCCACGGCAGAGGCTGCCTCGGGCATGGTCGCGGGCACCCATGGCTCGACCTATGGCGGCAATCCGCTGGCGATGGCGGTTGGCAATGCTGTGCTCGACGTGGTGCTGGCCGAAGGCTTCCTCCAGCATGTCAACGATGTTTCGCTCGTCTTCCGCCAGGGCCTCGCCTCGCTGTCCGACCGGTTTCCCGATGTCATCGAGGAAATCCGCGGCCAGGGCCTGATGATCGGCATCAAGGCACGGATCCCTGCCGCCGACCTGCTGCAGGCAATGCGTGGCGAAAAGCTGCTCGCCGTCATGGCCGGCGACAATGTGGTGCGGCTGCTGCCGCCCCTGATCACCACCGCCGAAGAAGCCCGTGATGGCCTCGCCCGGCTGGAGAAGGCGGCCGAAGCTCTTTCCAAGCGATGACGCTTGTCCCTTCCTGAAGACCGCTCCCGTTTCAAGATTGACGACAAGGACAAACGCATATGGCGTCCACCAAGCATTTTCTCGATCTCTCCGCCGTTTCCGCCCAGGATCTCCGGCTGATCATGGATGACGCGAAGACCCGCAAGACCGATCTCAAGGCCGGCAAGGGCGACAAGCCGCTGGCCGGCAAGATGCTGGCGATGATCTTCGAGAAGCCCTCCACCCGCACCCGCGTTTCTTTCGATGTCGGAATGCGCCAGCTCGGCGGGGAGACGCTGTTTCTCTCCGGCACCGAGATGCAGCTCGGCCGCGCCGAGACCATCGGCGACACCGCCAAGGTCCTGTCGCGCTATGTCGATGCGATCATGATCCGCACCACGGATCACAACCGGCTTCTGGAGCTTGCCGAACACGCCACCGTGCCTGTCATCAACGGCTTGACCGACGCGACCCATCCCTGCCAGATCATGGCCGACATCATGACGCTGGAAGAGCATCGCGGCAATGTGGCCGGCAAGACGATCGCCTGGACCGGCGACGGCAACAATGTGCTGCATTCGCTGATCGAGGGCTCGGCCCGTTTCGGCTACCGGATGAACATGGCGGTGCCGCTCGGCAGCGAGCCGGACGACAAGTATCTCAACTGGGCGCGCAACAATGGCGGCCATGTCATGCTGACCCATGATGCCGAGAAGGCCGTTGCCGATGCCGATTGCGTCGTCACCGACACCTGGGTGTCGATGAACCAGGAGCACAAGGCGCGCGGCCACAATGTCTTCATGCCCTACCAGGTCAATGCCGCGCTGATGAAGCAGGCCCGGCCCGACGCGCTGTTCATGCACTGCCTGCCCGCCCATCGCGGCGAGGAAGTGACCGACGAGGTGATCGACGGCGCCCAATCGGTGGTGTTCGACGAGGCTGAAAACCGGCTTCACGCACAAAAGTCGGTTCTCGCCTGGTGCCTCGGAGCGATCTGATCGGACCGGGCTGAACGGAGCGTTCGGCAGCGCGGTCTTGAATGGGCCGCGCAATTGCCTACTTGATGGCCAACGAAAAGCAGCCGATTATCGGCCGCTCAGGCTTTGACCCAGTCACATATCCGAGACTCCGATGACCGAAATCCATGTCAATCCGGGCCATACAGGGCTCGCCGGCGACGATCGCGTCGTTCCCTTCCAGGTCGAAGGGCTCGACGTGCGTGGCCGCGCGGTGTCGCTGGGGCCGCTCACCGACGCGATCTTGTCGCGCCATTCCTATCCCGCGCCGGTTGCGCGCCTTCTGTCCGAGACGATCGCGCTGACCGTGCTGCTCGGCACCTCGCTCAAATTCGAGGGCAAGCTGATCGTGCAGACCCAGACCGATGGGCCCGTCAACTTCCTGGTCGCCGACTTCACGGCCCCGGACGGCGTGCGAGGCTATGCACGCTTTGACGAGCAGGCGGTGGAAGCGGCCAGCGCTGCCGGCCGCACCGAGCCGCATGAACTGCTCGGCAAGGGCGTGCTGGCCTTCACCATCGACCAGGGCGAACACACGCAGCGCTACCAGGGCATCGTCGCACTCGACGGCGAGACGCTGGAAGAGGCGGCGGCGGCCTATTTCCGCCAGTCCGAGCAGATCCCCACGCGGGTGAAGCTCGCCTCCGCGGAACTGTTCGACCGGGATGCCGACGGCAAGCCGCGCCACAGCTGGCGCGCCGGCGGCATGGTCGTGCAGTTCCTGCCGAGCGCCCCCGAGCGGATGCGCCAGCGCGACCTGCATGGCGGCGACGGCTATACCGAGCACGCCTTCGAGGAAGACGACACCTGGGCCGAGGCCCAGATGCTGGCCTCTACCGTGGCGGCGGAGGAACTGACCGATCCCGATCTCGGCGTCGAGCGGTTGCTCTACCGGCTGTTCCACGAACGCGGGGTGCGTGTCTATGACGCCCAGCCGGTGCATGACCGTTGCAGCTGCTCGCGCGAAAAGCTGCATGGCGTCCTGTCAGGCTTCAGTGCCGAGGAGATCGAGAGCACGATCGAGGACGGCGAGATCCGGGTGGAATGCGAGTTCTGCTCGACGACCTACAAGTTCGACCCGGTCGAATTTCGCAAGGCGAACTGATCTTTGCTGAGTGAAAAGAACCCCGCCCCAAACCTCGCCCCACACGGGGAAGGGGTTTGGGGCGGGGTCTTTCCCAACATCGGAATTTCTAGTTCAGTGTACGCTGCAGCCCCGGCGTATCCAGCGAAAATGCCGGGATGACCACATCGAAGGTCTCGCCGGAATCTGCGAGCATCTGGTAGTGGCCGAACATCACGCCCGAGGGCGTGTCGAGCGGACAGCCGGAATTGTATTCGTAGGTGTCGCCGGGCTCGAGCACGGGCTGCTCGCCGACCACGCCGGGGCCCGAGACCTCGTCGACCTGACCGTTTTCGTCGGTGATGTTCCAGTAGCGGTTCAGGAGCTTGATGCGCTGGTCGGAATTGTTGGCAATGACGACCCGATAGCCCCAGACATAGCGGCTGTCGGCCGGGTCGGACTGCTCGGGGAGATAGTAGGGCTCCACTGTCACGTCTATTTCGCGCGTCGTCGCGTGATACATGCTACTGCTACCGCTGTCCTTCCACACGCCGCATATGCCGGATTTCTAACGCTCAATGCGTGTTCCGGTCAAGAATATCGCAGGCGGAGCTTGCCTTAGGCTAGTCGACGACCGGTCAGGTCAGGTGGTGGGAAGTGCCGAGACGCCGCCATGCGCGGCAGACCAGGCAAGCGGATCGTCCAGAAAGGCCTGCACGGAGGCCAGGGTGGGCTGGTCGAACAGCGACTGGGCGCTGGCCGCCGCCAGCACCTGCCGCCAGGTCGCGATATGGTGCAGCGCCACCCCGCCATTGGCGAAGCGGGCCTCGGCCTCGCGAAAGATGCCGTAGTAGAACAGCGCCATGCCGTGCTCGACCACCCCGCCAGCGGCGCGGATCGCATCGATGAAGGTGAACATCGAGCCGCCCGCCGTGGTGAGGTCCTCGATGACGAGCACGCGCGCGCCCTCCGGCATGGCGCCCTCGATCTGGGCGTTGCGGCCATGGCCCTTGGGCTGCTTGCGCACATAGATCATCGGCAGCGACAGGCGCTCGGCGAGAAAGGCGGCAAAGGGGATGCCCGCCGTCTCGCCGCCCGCCACGCAATCGAACCGCTCGAAGCCGGCTTCGGACAGGATCGTCGCGGCGGCGAAATCCATCACGGCGGAGCGGATGCGGGGATAGGAGATCAGCTTGCGGCAGTCGATGTAGACAGGGCTCATCATGCCCGAAGCCAGCTTGTAGGGCTGCTCGGGGCGGAAATGCACCGCCTTGATTTCCCACAGCATCCTGGCCATCAGG
Source organism: Rhizobium sp. (assembly GCA_019739215.1). Taxonomy (GTDB): domain Bacteria; phylum Pseudomonadota; class Alphaproteobacteria; order Rhizobiales; family Rhizobiaceae; genus Rhizobium_E. The sequence goes on along the minus strand of JAHHDR010000034.1, from coordinate 181,785 downwards.
TCGGCCATCACGGACTTGTCGGTGAATGCATTGGAAAACATCGGCGGGCCTCGTGCAACGGTCGTCACCTGCGCTTAACAGGAACCGTCCGGGCTGGAAAGTGCGACATGGACCTTTTGAAGCCGGCTGCTATTCTGCGCCACGATTTGGGAGAGATTTGATGACCTTCACGCTGCGTTCCGTTCGCCTGCCCGACTTCGACATTCCGCATGAACGCCCCACGATACCGGCCGAAACCTACGCCGCGCGCGCCGATGCCGCCTATGCCGGCGCCGGCTGCGACTGGCTGGTGGTCTATGCCGACCGCGAGCATCTCGCCAACATGGCGTTCCTGACAGGCTTCGAGCCGCGCTTCGAGGAGGCGCTGCTGGTGCTCGGCAGGGCCGGTCGGCGGGTTCTCGTGGTGGGCAACGAGAGCGGCAGCTATGCGGTGCTCGCCGGCCTGCCCGACATCGAGGTCGTGCTCTGCCAGTCGCTCAGCCTGCTCGGCCAGCCGCGCGAATCCGCACCCAATCTCGAGGACGTGCTGGGCGAGATCGGCATCCGTCAAGGCGACACGATCGGCCTCGCCGGCTGGAAATATCTCGGGCCTGACGAATGGCGCGGGCGCCTTCCCACGTTCCAGGTCCCGGCCTTCATCGTCGATACGTTGCGGGAGGTGGCCGGCGATCCCTCGGCGGTGTCCGATGCAACCTCCGTCCTCATGCATCCCGAGACCGGACTGCGTGCCGTCGTCGACGTCCATGAAATCGCGGCGATGGAATGGGGGGCGGCGCGCGCCTCCGCCGCCGTCTGGCGCATCGTGCAGGGCGCGCGAGAGGGCGATGACGAATTCACCGCAGCGGGTCGCATGGGCTATGCCGGCGAGGAACTGAGCTGCCACGTGATGTTTGCGTCCGCCTCGCCGGGCAATCCTGTCGTCGGCCTGCGCAGCCCCAATGGCCGCCGGCTGGCGAAGGGTGACGGCGTGACGACCGCGGTCGGCTACTGGGGCGGCCTGTCGAGCCGCGCCGGCCTGTTCACCGATCATGACGACGACTTCCTCGACACCGCAAAGGCCTATTTTCGCGGGCTTGCCGAATGGTACGATGTCGCCGACATCGGCGTGACCGGCGGCGAGATCTTCTCCGTCGTCACCGAGGCGCTGGCCGAGCATGGCCTCGACCAGGCCCTCAATCCCGGCCACCTCGTGGGCCATGACGAGTGGGTCCACACGCCGGTTCGTCCCGGTTCCACCGAGCGCCTGCGGTCGGGCATGCCGTTCCAGGTCGATATCATCCCGGTGCCGATGCGAGACAACTGGGCGCTGAACCACGAGGATTCCGTGACCTTCGCCGATGACGCCCTGCGGGCGGAGCTGGCGCGCCTCTACCCGGCCGTCCATGCCCGTGTCGAAGCCCGGCGCGCCTTCATCCGCGATGTGATCGGCATCGACCTCAAGCCGTCGATCCTGCCGATGTCGCATGCGCCGCTGGCGCTGCCGCCGTTCTGGCTGGCCTCGGACAGGATCATGGTCCGGCAATAGCCGCCGCAGGCTTGCCTCAGACGGCGTGTTCGACCGGCGGCAGGGGAAGCGGCAGGCCGGTGACATCATAGGTCCAGACGCGGAAATGCCTCAGTTCGTGCGGGCCGAACGAGTTGATCAGCGGCACGTCGGCGGCATCGCGTCCACGGGCCACGACGATGCGGCCGATGCGCGGAATGTTGTTGCGCGGGTCGAAGGTCATCCATTGGCCGCCGATATAGACCTCGATCCAGGCGGAGAAGTCCTGCGGGTCGAGGATCGGCACGCCGATATCGCCGAGATAGCCGTTCACGTAGCGGGCGGGGATGTTCATGCAGCGCAGCAGCGTGATCGCGAGATGCGCGTAATCGCGGCAGACGCCGATCTGCTCCTGGTAGGCTTCGTAGGCCGTCCGGGTGCTGCGGGCATCCATGTAGCCGAACTTGATACGCTGGTTGGCAAAATCGCAGATCGCCTGCACGCGGCCCCAACCGGGCGTCACGTGGCCGAACAGGTCCCAGGCGACCTGGCTGAGCCGGTCGGTTTCGCAGTAGCGGCTGCCCATCAGGAAGACGAGGCATTCGCTCGGCAGGTCGGCGACCGCAATCTCCTGGGCGTCCGCAAAGACGGGATCATGCAGGCCGCTGTCCTCGATCGTGCCGTCGCCCCAGATGGAGAAATCGCCTGCGGGGGCGACGAAGCGTCGGCAGATATTGCCGAAAAGATCCCGGTAGACCGTGCTGGTGACGGTGGGCTGGGTCACCACCTGCTCGGCCGAGCGGATATCGCCGGCGCGGTCGGGATGGGAGTTGAGAAGGCAGACCAGCGGGGTGGGCTGCGGGCAGTTGATGGTGATGTCGTAACCGAAGCGGATCAGCATGGTGGGCTCCTTGCGCATGGGGCAGGGGGCCGGCAGGCCAGTCTGCTGACGCCGGGGCGGCGCAACGCCAGTGTTGCACTCTTGCTGCAATGCGGCAAGGTGTGATTTCCGCGTCAGCCGCGTTGCGGTCGCTCAATCCGCCGTCCTTGCGAAACGATCCAGCAGCCACCGCGAGAGCGCCGCCGCTGGTTTCGGGAGCGCATCGAACTTGCGCGCCACGAGATAGTAGGCTCCGAAAGGCAACGCGGTCTGGAAGGGCTGAACAAGCCGTCCGGCCTGCAACTCCTCTTCGGCGAGCCGAGGGTCGGCGAGACCGACACCATGGCCGCGCAGCGCCGACTGCAGCACATGGGCGCCGTCCGCCAACATGGGTCCGCGGTCGCAACTGTCCTGCGGGGCCCCGGCGAGGCGAAACCAATCGGCCCAGGCGCTGCGGTTCTCTTCGTGGAGTAGGTCGAATTGCTGGATGTCCTCCGGCGCACGCAGGGCCGACCCGGTCGCGAGCAGCGACGGCGCCAGGACCGGCACCATCACGGAGTCGATCAGGTGCCGCGCTTCGGTGCGCGGCCAACGCGCCTGCGTCTCGCCATGCCGGATGGCGATGACGGCCTCGTTGGCGCGGAACTCGATCACCCGTGGATCGGACTCGATCCGAACCTCGATCTCGGGATGTAGCGTCCGGAAGTCGATCAGGTTCGGGACCATCCAGAGGGCGGCGAAGGTCGGCTCGCAACTGACCGTGACGCTTGCTCCGATCGCCCGCGCCGTGATCGCCGAAAGCGAGGCATCGATGCGGTCGAAGGCTTCGGTCAGCACCCCGAGCAGTTCCACGCCATCCGGCGTCAGCGTGACGGCGCGGTGGCCGCGTTCGAACAACGGGTGGCCGATCGCGGCCTCGAGTTCGCGGATCTGGCGGCTGATCGCCGCCTGCGACACGAAGAGTTCTTGCGCGGCGCGGGTGAAGCTCAGGAGCCTGCCGGCGACCTCGAAACTCCTGAGTGCCGTCAGGGGCAGGCGACCGCGCTTCATGCATAACCTCAAGTCATGTGAAGCGGGCAATATACTCGTTTGAACAGGAGACGCAACGGCGCGACCATGGCTTCATCAGAAAGGAGCAGGGCCATGATCAAGGACGTCATCGAAATCCTGATGGCAACCATTGCGGTTGCGACCGGCCTGTCGCGTGGCTGGCTGAACCGGCCGCGTGATGACATGTGACATCAGTCAAAATAATCCGGGCTGCGCGCGTTGCGCCGCCCGGACTGACATCTTTGCAATACTCAGATTGCCGGAGGGCCGAACCGGTTGGCGCCGGGCGTGCCGGGCTGGGCGAACCAGTAGATAAGGATCAGGCCGACCAGCGGAACGAGACCAAGAAGAAGCCACCAGCCGGACTTGTCGAGGTCGTGAAGGCGGCGCACGCCCACAGCAATGCTCGGGATGAGCAGGCCGAGCGACAAGATGGCGGTAAGAAGCTGCACGCCCAGCACGTAATCGACGATGGCGAGCACGATATAGGCAATGATATAGGCCAGAACGAACCACCAGTATTCTGACCGAATCGCTCGTCCGGAGAAGCTTGCATACTTCTGCATGACGACCGTCTTGACTGCTGTTGCGAAATCCATTGTTTCCCCCTGATCAGGCTGCATGTTCCGGCAGTCCCGCCCGCCGCGAGACTGTACCGTCAGCGGCAAGACGGTGCGCGAGCCCAGTTTATTCGCGCATCCATCCACTTTGCCTGCCGGGAAACTTACGGCAAGACCTGATCTTTGTCACACGGATTTCGGCCTTGCTACTGCGCCGCCTGCTGCTGGATTTCGGCGGTGTCCTGCGTGTCTTCCTGGGGCGCGACAACGAGCTCGCCCATCCGGTTCCAGGCGTCGAGGCCAGCGATCTTGTAGGCTTCGGCAAGGGTCGGATAGTTGAACGTGTTCTCGACGAAGTAATCCACGGTGCCCTTCAGGTTCAGCACGGCCTGGCCGATATGGATCAGTTCGGTCGCGCCCTCGCCGACGATGTGAACGCCGATCAGGCGCCGGGTCTTGATCGAGAAGATCATCTTCAGCATGCCGGTGTCGAGGCCCATGATGTGGCCGCGTGACGTCTCCCGGAAGCGGGCGATGCCGCATTCGTAGGGGATGTTGCGTTCCTTCACCTCTTCCTCGGTCAGGCCGCAGGTCGAAATCTCGGGCACGGCATAGATGCCGTAGGGGAAATATTGCGGCGGCTCGGAGGTGGTGACGCCCACCGCATGGCGCGCGGCGATGCGGCCCTGTTCCATCGCGGTCGATGCGAGGCTGGGGAAGCCCACGACGTCGCCGGCGGCATAGATGCTGGGCACGTCGGTCTGGAAAGTCTCGGGGTTGACCTTGATGCGGCCGCGCGAGTCGGCCGTCAGCCCGGCAGCCTCGAGATTCAAGGCCGCGGTGGCGCCCATGCGGCCGGCGGCGTAGAGCACCATCTCGGCCGTTACGACGCGGCCGTTCGACAGCGTGACCTTGCACTTGCCGTTCGGCTCGCGCTCGATCTTCTCGGCGGACTGGCCGAAGAGCAGCTTCATGTTGCGGTCGCGAAGCTGGTAGGCGAAATCCTCGACGATCTCGCGATCGATGAAGTCGAGCATGGAGGTGCGCGGTTCGATCACCGTCACCGCAGTATCGAGTGCGCTGTAGATCGTGGCATATTCGATGCCGATGACGCCGGCGCCGACAACGATCATCGAGCGGGGAATCTCCTTGAGTTCCAGCAGTTCGTCGCTGTCGATGATCTTCTCGTGGTCGAAAGGAATGCTCGGCGGACGGAACGGCTTGGTGCCGATTGCCAGCAGGATGGCGTTGCCGCGCACCTGCACCATTTCACCGTCGGCCTTCTCGACCTCCAGCGTATGCGCATCGAGAAAGCGTGCGAGGCCGCGCAGATGGTTGACACGGTTTCGCGAAAACTGATGCTCGAGGACTTCGACTTCATGGTCGAGGGTGATGAGCAGGCGACGGCGCAGGTCCTCGGCGCTGATCTCCTGCTTGACGCGGTAGGCCCGGCCATAGAAGCCGCGCTCGCGCCAGCCTGTCAGGTTCAGCGCCGTCTCGCGCAGGGTCTTCGAGGGGATCGTGCCCGTATGGACGGAGACGCCGCCGACGCGGGTGCCCTTTTCGATGACGAGAACCCTGCGGCCGAGTTTCGCCGCCTGGATGGCCGCACGCCGCCCTGCCGGGCCGCTGCCGATCACGATGAAATCATACTGGATCATGAGATTGCCCCGTTTCTACCGCGCGCCGCCAAGCCTCGCAGTGTGGTATCGATCCGCGCCGGCCGCCGCTCCCCGAGCGACGATCACCGGCTCATTCCGGCAGAGTCATGCTGCGATGCATTATCAGTCCAGATCAGATCTCAAATCAACCTGAAGATTTGATGATAAACCGGTAAGATCCGGTTAAACACGCCGGCTTTTCCCGACCTTACTCGACCAGCTTGAATTCCAGCAGCAGATTTCGCTCCAGCAGCGAGTGGTTGTCGTCGGACACCACGATCAGATGCGTGGAGCCGTCGGCGGCCGTGAAGGCGTCGAGGCCTTCCATATTGTCGATCTGGTGGGAGAAGTCCGCTTCCATCACCTCGCGGCCGGCGACGGTCTTCCCCGGCGCGATGTCCTTGCCCTCGAAGCGCCGGATGCGCATGCCGATCCCGTCCTTGAGGCCGAACTTGCGTTCCAGCAGCAGGAAGCTGCCATCCTTGAGGAAGACGCCATCTGTGATGTCATAGGGCGCAATGCGCTCCACGAAAAACACGCCCTTCCTTGGCCCGGACTGGACGCCGGCGATGAAGTCGCCCTTGTCGTTGTAGCTGCGCTCGGACACCCAGACGGTGGCACCTGCCAGCGGGCCATCCACGGGCGCCTTCATCACTGCCTCCAGCCCGCCATTGCCACGCAGTGCGTGGCCGTCGGTCTCGGGCTTCTCCACCGCGAGCGGCTCGGATCGGTCATAGCCGTCGAGCGGATAGGCCGCGATGCGATGGTTGCGCTCGAAGCTGACCAGGATCCGGTCGCCATCGATCACCATGCCTTCGGCGTCCATGTTGTCCTTGTGATCCTTGCTCCTGTAGCTGCCGGCGTCGAGCATGGTGGTGATCGCATAGTTCTTGATGCCGGCCGGACGGCCCTCGGCATCGCGCTCGATCTCGCCGGTCGCCCAGTGGCCGGTGTCCATGACCGAAATGAAGCGCTTTCCATCCGGCAGCATGCGGATCGAGGAAACCGCGCCGAGTTCGCCATTCTTCGTCGCCATCACAAGTCCGCCGACATAGTCGAGGCTGCCGAAGCGGCTGCCGGCATCGCGCTTGAATTCCGGGATCACCAGCGAATTGACGGGTATCTCGACGCCGTCCTTGGCCGGCTGGCCGCCGAAGGCGACGGGGAAGGCAAGGGCGAACAGCAGGAACGGCAGGAACGCGAGCAGCGACCATCGCTTCTTCATTGCCAATGCGGTTCCTTTCGCCGTCTGTTGTTTGGAGAGAGGCTTTCGCGGCCGGTCCCTCAGGCCCGCTTGCGGCCGCGTGGCTGGCCGCGACCCGGGCCCTTGCCCCGATCCTGGCTGCCGCCCGCGTCTTCCTCGAACAGCGCGGCCAGTTCGTCGGTCATGGCGCCGGCCAGTTCCTCGGCGTCGACGATGGTCACGGCGCGGCGATAATAGCGGGTCACGTCGTGGCCGATGCCGATGGCAGACAGCTCGACCGGCGACCGCGTCTCGATCTCGTCGATGACCTGCGCGCAGATGCGCTCGAGATAGTTGCCCGGATTGACGACTGGGTGGAGTCGTCGACCGGCGCACCATCCGAGATCACCATCAGGATGCGCCGCGTTCTCGGCCGCGGCCAGCAGCCGCTTCTGCGCCCAGGTCAGCGCCTCGCCGTCGATATTCTCCTTCAGCAGCCCCTCGCGCATCATCAGGCCGAGGTTGCGCTTGGCGCGGCGCCACGGCTGCGTCGGCCGACTTGTAGACGATGTGGCGCAGGTCGTTGAGCGCGGCCCGGGATGGCGGGCTTGCCGCCGTCGAGCCAGCTCTCGCGGCTCTGGCCGCCCTTCCAGGCGCGGGTGGTGAAGCCGAGGATCTCGACCTTGACGCCGCAGCGCTCCAGCGTCCGGGCCAGGATGTCGGCGCAGATCGCCGCGACCGTGATCGGCCGGCCGCGCATCGAGCCGGAATTGTCGAGCAGCAGCGTCACCACCGTGTCGCGGAACGTGGTGTCGCGTCTCGGCCTTGAAGCTCAAGCGGCTGCAGTCGGGTCGGTGACGACGCGAGTCAGGCGGGCGGTGTCCAGCACGCCTTCCTCAAGGTCGAATTCCCAACTGCGCGACTGCTGTGCCATCAGCCGCCGCTGCAGCTTGTTGGCGAGCCGGGCCACCGCGCCGGCGAGACTCTCGAGCTGCTTGTCGAGCAGCGCCCGCAACTGGTCCAGTTCCTCGGGCGGACAGAGGTCGGGCGCCCGCACCGTTTCGTCGAACTTGGTGGTGAAGACCTTGTAGGCGAACTGGTTGGAGAACTTCTCCTCGTTGGCGCCCGGGGGCGTATTGGGCGCGTCCTCGCCGGCATCGGATTCGTCGTCCTCGTCCGAGTCCGACATGTCCATCTCAGAGCCTTCGACGTCGCCCTGCTCGTCGCTCGAGCCGGGAGCTCTCGATCCTCCTGGGCCTCGGCGTCGTCGCTCTGGCCTTCGCCCTCGTTCCGGCGTCCTCGTCCTGATCCTCGCCGCGTTCCGGGCTGCTCTGATCGTCGCCGTCTTCGCTTTCCTCGCTCTCGCCGTCGTCGCCAGGTCGCTGTCGGGCACCAGATTCGAGGTCGACGCAAGCACCTGTCGCGGACAGGCGGGCGAGAACAGCTCCTGGTCGTCGAACTGGGTGAGCAGAGTCGTCAGAGAGGTGCTCGCCTTCTCCTCGATCTCCTTGCGCCACAGGTCGACGATGGCGTTGCCCGAGGGCGGCACCGAGATGGCCCGCGACAGCGCTCGCGCAGGATAAGGCGCCAGCGCCTCGCCGAGCGGGGCGTCGTCGCGGTCCGTTATCTCGGCGAAGTTCTGCCTTGGAACGTATCCGGTCTTCGCAGCATCGACGGAAATGTCTGCCGCTCATGCCGGGCATGCGGATGCAGCCCAGCGCTTCGACGCGGGCCTGTTCCAGCGCGTCGAAGGCGGCGCGCGCTTCGGGCTCGGCCGGTGCGCGCTTCTTGTGCGTTGCGGGATCGTGGCTTGCGAGCCGCATGGCCATGGCGTCGCCCTGGCCACGGGCCACGGCGATGTCACGCCGGGTCGGGACGCGGGGCAGGTTGGCGAGACGCGCCTTGTCGGTGGTGAGCACCGGCCGGTCGGCCGAGAAACTCACTTCCAGGTCGGGCTTGCCGGAAACTGCGCGCACGGTCGCGCCCACTGCCGACTTGAAGGAGGCGGTGGTGTCGGGTCGGTTCGACTTGCTGCGCGGCGGATTGGCCATCGCCTCAGGCGGTAACCGCCAGGTTTGCGGCGCTCTCGGGCAGATCGACGCCGAAAACCCGCTGATACATCTCGGCCACGACCGGTCGTTCGAGCTCGTCGCACTTGTTGAGGAAGGTCAGCCGGAAAGCGAAGCCGAGGTCGCCGAAGATCTCGGCGTTCTCAGCCCAGGTGATGACCGTGCGCGGGCTCATCACGGTCGACAGATCGCCGTTGACGAAGGCCGAGCGCGTCAGGTCGGCCATGCGCACCATGTTCGCGACGAGCTTCCGGCCCTTGTCGTCCGTGTCATAGGTGCTTGGCCTTGGCGAGCGACGATGCCGACTTCCTTGTCATGCGGCAGATAGTTCAGCGTCGTGACGATCGACCAGCGGTCCATCTGCGCCTGGTTGATCTGCTGGGTGCCGTGATAGAGGCCGGTGGTATCGCCGAGGCCGACCGTGTTGGCGGTGGCGAACAGGCGGAAGGCCGGATGCGGGCGGAATGACGCGGCTCTGGTCGAGCAGCGTCAGGCGGCCGGAGGCCTCGAGCACGCGCTGGATCACGAACATCACGTCCGGGCGGCCGGCGTCGTATTCGTCGAAGACGAGCGCGATGTTGTGCTGCTACGGCCCAGGGCAGGATGCCGTCGCGAAATTCGGTGATCTGCTTGCCGTCCTTGAGGACGATCGCATCCTTGCCGACGAGATCGATGCGGCGAGACATGCGCTGTCGAGATTGACGCGGACGCAGCGGCCAGTTGAGGCGCGCCGCGACCTGCTCGACATGAGTCGACTTGCCGGTGCCGTGGTAGCCCTGAAACCATGACGCGGCGGTTGAAGGCGAAGCCGGCGAGAATCGCCAGCGTCGTGTTGTGGTCGAACAGATAGTCCGGATCGACATCCGGGACATGGGCATCGGGTTCCGAATAGGCAGGCACGCTGATGTCGGAATCGATTCCGAACACGTCCCGGACCGAAACCTTAGTGTCCGGCAGCTTTACAATATCGAGATCCATCTTGGTCATCATAACTCCAGCGCGGCCGCGGGGAACGGCCGTAGAAATCACCGGCGCCTGTCCTATCGCGGGTTTTCGCCCGACACAACAATATTAGAGGGCGACGGTCAGCAAAAGCCGGCCTGCTTGAGCAGTTGATAGGCCTGGATCACCGCCCGGAAGCGCTCTTCCGAGCCGCGGTCGCCGCCATTTGCGTCAGGATGGTGCTTTTTCACCAGTTCCTTGTAGCGCGACTTGATGTCGCTGGACGTGGCGTTGTGGGCCAGTTCCAGCGTCTCGAAGGCCTTGGTCTCCAGCGCCTTGAGCTTGCGATCGGGCGCGGGGCCATGCCGGCCGCCATTGACGCGCCATCCGGCAAAACCGAACGGGTCGCGCAGTTTGGCGGCGCCGGATCGCGCCTGGTTCTGGGTGGGTCCCCATTTGGCGCTCTTGTTGACGCCCATGCTCCAGGTCGGGCGATTGCCGGTCACGGCTTCCTTCTGGTAGCGCGCGACTTCGGTGTCCGACAGGCCGGAGAAGTAGTTGTAGCCCTTGTTGTATTCCTTCACATGCTCGAAGCAGAAGACGAAATACTGGTTCTCGGCATTGCGTCCCACCGGCGCGCGATGCACGCCAGGCTTCTCGCAACCATCCCACTGACAGACGGGCTTTTCGGGCGGCTCTTCGACACGCTTGCCCTTGCGGCGCGTGCGGATCGAGTCGAAATATTTGGAATCCAGTTTCATTCCCCCATTATGGGTCCCGCCATGTCGCATCGCAAGAATTGACAATCCGGAAAGTTGCGGTCTTTGTGGAGGGCTTTGCTCGGAACCTGAATCATGACGCTGCAGCCCAGACTCCAAGCCGCCCTCGAAGCGGCCTTTCAGCCCACAAATCTCGAAATCGTCAATGAAAGCAACCTGCATGCCGGTCACAACCCGGAAGCGGCGGCGACCAACGATACGCATTACCGAATCCGAATCTCTGCGGCATCGCTGGCCGGAAAGAGCCGGGTGACCCAGCATCGGGAGATAAATGCGGCGCTGAAATTCGCCTTCGACGAGGGATTGCATGCGCTGGCGATCGAGGTGACGCCTTCGAATTGAGTCTGAGCTGGACCGTGGTATATCCCTCTTGAAGGCGAGGATATGCCATGGCGCTTTATGTGAAGGACGCTGAAGTCGACCGGTTGGCGTCCCAACCGGCCGAAGCGCGCGGGACAACCAAGACCGAAGCCCTGAGACAAGCGCTGCGCGATGAAATACAACGCGAGCAGGATAACGATTTCGTAGAACGCGTAATGGCATTTGCGAGAAGAGCAAGGGCACTGGGCAACCCCAAGGAAGGTAAACCGGCAGACAAGGCCTTCAGGGATAGTTTCTACGAGGACTGACAACGATGTTCATCGACGCTTCGGCTTGCTGTTCGATGATCTGCGGTGAAGAAGATGCCGCGGTTCTGGCCGGAAAGCTCCGCCCAGCAAGTCTGCGCCGGACGTCGCCGTTGGCAGTATGGGAATCGGCAGCAAACATATCGCGGATTCTCGTGGTGCAGCATGAGGTTGCCGAAAAGCTCGTCGTTGAGTTTTTTTGCGGAATTCGGTGTCAAAGTCGTCGCGATTGAGCCGGCAATGACAGCCATCGCGCTCGACGCCTTCCGCCGTTACGGCAAGGGGCGCCATCCCGCAGCGCTGAACTTCGGCGGTTGCTTCGCCTATGCCTGCGCGAAACATCACAACGTGCCCCTTCTCTACAAGGGCAACAACTTCAGCCAGACCGACATCGTGGCGGCCTGAGCGGCCCGGCTGTCATTTTCCACTATTGCTTTCCCAACCTGCATCGGCAATGTCTGTCTCCGACTTGGCCGCAAAGGATCGGGAAATTGACCAGCTTCAGCATCTGGCACTGGGCGATCGTCATGGGCTGGCCTGTGGCATTCAGCCACCCGGTCTCCGCCGCCGGTCTGGTCACGCTGTGGAGCGTGGGTCCGTTCCTGCTGCGATAGACCTCAGCCCTCCACATCCCAATGCGACTTGAAGATCGGGTCGAACACCGTCACCGGCCCGTCTCCCGTCTCGACCCGCGTTGGAAATTCCACAGGCGCGTCGCGCTTGACCAGCGTGATCTTCTCCGCATTCGGCGCCAACCCGTACCATGCCGGGCCATTCAGCGACGCGAAGGCTTCCAGCCTGTCGAGCGCCTGCTCTTCCTCGAACACATGGGCGAGACATGACAGGGTGTTGATCGACGTGAAGCAGCCGGCGCAGCCGCAGGCGCATTCCTTGAGCGGGTCGACATGCGGCGCCGAGTCCGTACCCAGGAAGAATTTCGGGTTGCCCGTCGTCGCCGCCCTGCGCAGCGCCTGCCTGTGGTATTCGCGCTTGGCAACCGGCAGGCAATAGTAGTGCGGGCGGATGCCGCCGACGAGGATGTTGTTGCGATTGATGATCAAATGGTGCGTGGTGATCGATCCGGCCAGGTTCGTTTCCGACTGGTCGATGTAGTCGACGCCGTCCTTGGTCGTCACGTGCTCCATGGTGATGCGAAGTTCGGGCAGGCGCCTCCGCAAGGGATCCAGCACCGTCTCGATGAACACGGCCTCCCGGTCGAAGATGTCGACCTCCGGGGTTGTCACCTCGCCGTGGACGCAGAGCGGCAACCCGATCCTGGCCATCCGCTCGAGCACCGGCATGGCATTCTCGAAATTCCGAACGCCCGATTGTGAATTGGTCGTGGCACCAGCCGGGTAGAGCTTTACCGCCGTGATCAGCCCCGATTTCGCGCCCTCCTCGACATCGTCGGGCGAGGTGCCCTCGGTCAGGTAGAGCGTCATCAGCGGCTCGAAGCTGTGGCTCTCCGGCATCGCCGCGAGGATCCGATCGCGATAGGCGCGCGCATCCACCGTCGTCACCACGGGCGGCACGAGGTTGGGCATGATGATCGCCCGGGCGAAATGCCGGGACGTATAGGGCAGGACGCCCGCGAGCATGGCGCCGTCGCGCAGGTGAAGGTGCCAGTCGTCCGGTCGGCGGATGGTGAGCGAAGTCATGGATGTCTCCTGCGGCGGGCGGTTTCCCGCTCATAGAGCAAGTCCGGGAAATCTGTGAAGCGCTTTTCGAGGCTGATGCCCCCGCAGAAACGAAAAAGCCGGCGGAATGATCCGCCGGCGAGGAAATCAGTGCCGCATGCGGCAATCACGCCGCCATGCTTTCCGGCGGCGGTGTCTTCGCCCCGGTCATGAAGGCGACGGCGTCAGACATCGTGAAGTCCTTCGGGTTGATCACGGCGAGCCGCTTTCCGAGCCGGTGGATGTGGATGCGGTCGGCCACTTCGAAGACGTGCGGCATGTTGTGCGAGATCAGTACGATCGGCAGGCCGCGAGATTTCACGTCGAGGATGAGTTCGAGCACCTTGCGGGATTCCTTGACGCCAAGCGCCGCAGTCGGCTCGTCCATGATGACCATCTTGGAGCCGAAGGCTGCGGCCCGCGCAACCGCCACGCCCTGGCGCTGGCCGCCCGACAGCGTCTCCACCGCCTGGTTGATGTTCTGGATCGTCATCAGCCCGAGTTCGGTCAGCTTGTCGCGCGCCATCTTTTCCATCCGGGGACGATCCAGCATGCGGAACACGGTGCCGAGCGGCCCCGGCCGGCGGATCTCGCGGCCGAGGAACATGTTGTCGGCGATCGAGAGCGCCGGCGACAAGGCGAGGTTCTGGTAGACGGTCTCGATGCCGGCATCGCGCGCCGCCATCGGCGAGGAGAAGTGGACCACTTCGCCATTGAGCCTAATCTCGCCTTCATCGGGCTTCACGGCGCCTGAGATCGCCTTGATCAGCGAGGACTTGCCGGCGCCGTTGTCGCCGATCACGGCGAGGATTTCGTTCTGGCGCAGGTCGAAATCGGCCTGGTCTAGCGCGGTAACGCGGCCATAGCGCTTGACGAGGCCACGGGCGGTGAGAATGTTCTCGGTCATCAGCCGGCTACCTTTCTGATCCACTGGTCGAGCGCGACAGCCGAAATGATCAGCACGCCCGTGAGCAGCACTTTCCATTGCGGGTCGGCGCCCAGCATGTTGAGACCCATGGAGACCACACCGACAATCAGCGCGCCGAACATGGTGCCGAGGATCGAGCCGCGTCCGCCGAAGAGCGAGATGCCGCCGATCACGGCTGCCGTAATGGCCTGGAGATTATAGTCCGTGACCGCCCAGGAGGGCGAGATCGAGCCGTTGCGGCCGATCGAGACCCAAGCGGCGAGCGCTGCTATCAGGCCGGCCAGCGCATAGGTGCCGAGCAGCACCCGGTCTGTGCGGATACCTGAAAGCTTCGCCGCTTCCGGATCGTCGCCGACGGCATAGAGATGCCGGCCCCAGGCGGTGTGGTTGAGTGCGTACCAGAGCACGAGAACCAGCACGATCATCATGATGACGCCCAGCGTCAGCACCGCGCCGCCGAGCTTGAAACTGACACCGAAGAGTTGAAGGAAGGGTGCTGTGGCCTCGATATCGGCATCGCGTATCGTCTCGTTGGCCGAATAGATGAAATTCGTGGCCATCACGATGTTCCAGGTGCCCAGGGTGACGATGAAGGGCGGCAGCTTCAGCTTGGCCACGAGAAAGCCGTTGAGCAGGCCGCAGATCATGCCGACCAAGAGGCCGATCGCCACCGAGATCGGTGCGGGTATGCCGTAGTAGAGGGCACAATTGCCCATCACGACGGCGGAGATCACCATTATGACGCCGATCGACAGGTCTATGCCGGCGGTGAGGATCACCAGCGTCTGCGCGGCGCCGAGAATGCCGACAACAGCGATCTGCTGCAGGATGAGCGTCAGCGTGTAGCTGGAGAAGAACCTGTCGCCGATGCTCAGGCCGAAGACAGTGATGGAGAGAATGAGGACGATCGCCGGCACCGCCGCTGGCGTCGAATGCAGGAAGTGCTGGACCTTCTGCAGCGGCGATCGTGAATGAAATGCGGCGACGGTTGTGTCGCTCTTGTCGAGAGCCTTCTCGAACTCCTGGATGCTGGCCATGCTTTCCTCCCAAGGGCGTGATCCGGCTTATGCTGCCGGTTGAACCGGGGGAGAGGCTGGCTCCGCTCCCCCGGCAAGACAGTGGACCCAAAGGGTCAGTGGATCAAGGGTGGGTCAAGGCGAGGCGATCAGCCCCAGCACTTCTCCATGCCTTCCTTGACGCTGATCGACTCGACGCCGGCTGCCGGCTTGTCGGTCACCAGCGCCACGCCGGTGTCGAAGAAGTCCTTGCCTTCGGTCGGCTTGGGCTTTTCGCCGGTCTCGGCGAACTTCTTGATGGCTTCGACGCCGAGCGCCGCCATCAGCAGCGGATATTGCTGCGAGGTGGCGCCGATCTGGCCGTCGGCAACCGCCTGGACGCCTGGGCAACCGCCATCGACCGACACGATCAGCACGTCCTTCTCCTTGCCGATGGCCTTGAGCGCCTGGTAGGCGCCGACGGCGGCCGGTTCGTTGATGGTGTGGATCACGTTGATATCAGGGTCTTTCTGCAGAAGGTTTTCCATGGCCTTGCGGCCGCCTTCCTCGTTGCCGTTGGTGACGTCATGGCCGACGATGCGCGGGTCATCCTCGTCGCCGATCTTGTTGGGGTCCTTCGGGTCGATGCCGAAGCCGATCATGAAGCCCTGGTCGCGCAGCACGTCCACTGTCGGCTGCGAGGGGGTCAGGTCGAGGAAGCCGACCTTTGCGTCCTTGGCCTTGTCGCCCATTGTGGCGGCAGCCCACTGGCCGATCAGCTTGCCGGCAAGCAGGTTGTCCGTGGCAAAGGTGGCATCGGCGGAGCCGGGCGGATCGAGCGGTGTGTCGAGCGCAATCACCAGCAGCCCGGCTTCCTGCGCCTTCTTGACCTGGTCGACGATGGCCTTGGTGTCGGACGCCGCGATCAGGATGCCCTTGGCGCCAACGGCGATGCAGGATTCGATCGCTGCCACCTGGCTGTCATGGTCACCATCCACCTTGCCGGCATAGGCCTTGAGGTCGATGCCGAGTTCCTGTGCCTTGGCGGTCGCGCCTTCCTTCATCTTGACGAAGAAGGGATTGGTGTCGGTCTTGGTGATCAGGCAGGCGGAGATGTCGGCGGCGCTGGCAGTGCCGCAGAAGGCGACGCCGAGTGCGAGCGCACCGAGCGTGGCAGAAAGCACGGATTTCTTCATGTTGAATTCCTCCCAAGGAAATGTTCGCAACGGCGGACGATCCGCCGCTCCTCCAAGCGACCGCACCCCAGCGGGCATCGCTCAACCAAGGCTCCTCCTGCCTCGTACGGTCAGCTTGATGAAGGTAAACATCGATCGCGGCGGCTGTCAATAAATAAATTCGATTGATTTATTTATTCGATGTGGCATGCTTTTGCCTGCAAGTATACCAATGCCCGGGAGGAGCATGGGGCAATGGCGAGCACTTATCTTGAGCAGGATTCCGCGTCCGGGGTCGTCGATCCCATGGGCGGCGCGAACCAGACGCGTGTCCGGGCGTACAATGAACGGTTGGTCCTGTCGCTCGTGCGCCGCCACGGCTCGCTGTCCAAGGCCGACATCGCGCGTCGCACCGGACTGTCCGCCCAGACCGTTTCTGTCATCATGCGTGCCCTGGAGAAGGACGGACTGCTGAGCCGCGGCAGCCCGCAGCGCGGACGGGTTGGCCAGCCGTCGATCCCGATGAGCCTCAATCCCGACGGCGTGCTTTCGCTCGGGCTGAAGATCGGGCGCCGCAGCGCCGACCTGATCATGATGGACTTCACCGGCAGCGTCCGCTGGCAGCTTCACGAAACCTATCGCTATCCCACGCCATCAGGCATTCTTTCCTTCGTCGAAGAGAGCGTCATGCGCATGCTCGCCGGCACGGGATCGGCCGAGCGCGAGCGGATCGCGGGCATCGGCGTCGCGCTGCCCTTCGAGCTCTGGAACTGGGTCGAGGAAGTCGGGGCGCCGCAAGCGGACCTTGATGCCTGGCGCCACGCCGACATCGCGGCGCTTCTGGCGGAAAGGCTGCCGTTTCCGGTGCTGCTGCAGAACGACGCCACTGCCGCCTGTGCCGCCGAGCTTGCCTTCGGCCATGGCCCGCGCTTCTCGGATTTCGCCTATTTCTTCCTGGGGTCGTTCATCGGCGGCGGCGTGGTGCTCAACCACGCGCTCTATCCGGGCCGGACCGGCAATGCCGGCGCCTTCGGCTCGATGCCGTTTCCGTCGAGGGACGGCGGTCACGACCAACTCATCGACCATGCGTCCGTCGTGCTGCTGGAAAAGATGCTGCTGGAAGCCGGGCGCAATCCATCCTCGATCTGGCTCACGCCGGAAAACTGGGACGACTTCGGCGATACTGCCGCGCTCTGGATCGAGCGTACCGGCCGGGCGCTCGCGCTTGCTGCAGCAACCGTCTGCTCCGTCGTCGATTTCGAGGCGGTGATCATCGACGGCGGCTTTTCCGCCGCCATCCGCAGCGCCATCGCCGCCGTGACCCGCCGCGAACTGGCGGGCCTCAACCTCCAGGGCATCGCGATGCCGGTGGTCGAGGAGGGCCTGGTCGGCTCGTCCGCGCGCGCCATAGGGGCAGCGAGCCTGCCACTGTTCTCGCGGTATCACATCGACCAGAGCGTGCTTTTCAAGGAAATGGCGTGATGCTGAAAGGACTGAATCCGGTGCTTGGCCCGGCACTGCTCGCGACTTTGCGGGCCATGGGCCATGGTGACGAGATCGCGCTGGTCGACGGCAACTATCCCGGCGAGGAGCATGGGCGCCGGATCATCCGCGCCGATGGTCTCGGCATCCCTGACGTGCTCGATGCCGTGCTATCGGTCCTGCCCATCGATCATGCGGTCGAACAGGCGATTTTCCGCGCCATCGTGCCCGCGCATCCCGAGGCTCCGGATCCGATCCACGTCCGCATGATCGAGATCTGCCGCGGCTGGGAACCGAAACGGCCCGTGGTCCCGCTGGCGCCGGACGACTTCTACGCCCGCGTCCGCGCCGCCCACACGATCGTGCAGACGTCCGAGCGGGCGCTCTACGGCAACATCATCCTGCGCAAGGGCGTGATCACCGAGCCGTGATTTTCATTACCGAAATGTAATCCGCCGATGCCTTGAAGATGCGGGTTGCCGACAACATATCTTCATCAATGGTGGTCTCGAAGAGGTCGCCAAGGCTGGCTCCGGCTCCGTCCCCCGCCGCGTCAGCCCAAAAGTGCGGACAAGGGCCTTCCCCCCCTCTCCGGGCCCTTGTCCGTCCCCCCTGCAAGCGAGAATGCTCCGCCGGCCCGCAATGGCCGGCTTTTTTCGTTGCAACGCTGGGGAGAGGCGTGTTTCCACCTTGTCGAACGCCCTGATTCTGTCTTAATTCGGCACAGATGACATATGACAGGATGGAGTCGGCGGCCTATCTTTCCGCACTGCTTGCAAAGGGCTTTTCCAAGTCTCTCGCGAGCCGTGCGAACGCACTCGGCTTCCTGCCCGGCCAGTTCCCCGTCCTGGTCGAATTGTGGAATGAGGACGGGCTGACACAGCGCGAACTTCTGGATCGTCTCGAGATCGAGCAGGCGACGCTTGCCAATACGCTGTCACGGATGGAACGCGACGGGCTGATCGCGCGCAGGCCGCACCCGAAGGACCGGCGTGCCACCTGCATCTTCCTGACCGATCGCGCCCGCGCCATCGAGGAGCCTGCGCTCGCCGCCGCCCGCGATGCCGACCAGGAACTCTTCAAGGGTTTCCGCCGGTTCGAAAAGGAACTCATGCTCGAATATATCCGCTGGGCCATCGACAACGCCCGCAAGCTCTGAGCCGATACTCCCCGCACGACGCCTGTTACAAAAGTGACAGCCCCAAAGCCAGTGCCGTGCGATGACGCGGTACGGCAATCGTGCCGTCGGTCTGCATTTACCGGGGGTTAACCATGACGAAGATTTTCGCCCATGTTCTGCTGGCGATTGTCACACTTTCGACATGCGCCTCCATGATGACGACCTCGATCGGGACAGCGGCGGCGTGCGATTCTGTTTCGATATGTGACCAGGGACATCCATAGAATGCGTGCGATCTACTTCCTCCTCACCGCGATGGTGGCCATGACGCTGGGTGCGTCGGCGTTCGAATTGTCGACGCGCGACACGTCGAAGGAATTCGCCTGCGCCTACACGATGTCGTGCCGCTGACGGCGTTGCGCCCCCGGCCTTGCGTGCCACAGGACCTGCCCCGCTTATCATCCCGTCGACAGTCCGACCGTCGGCATTCCGATCCGGCGCGCCAGTGGCGCGACAGCCGGCGTTGGTTCCTGGCGACCGGCCGGCTCCCTCTGGCGCTTTCACGTCACTCCGGCTAAACCTCATTTTGACGTAATCGAGGCGCGAAGCCGCGTCTCTAAACCGGGATCCGACGTGAAGACCATTCGCCCGAAACTCGAGGAGATCGCACGCATCGCCGGCGTGTCGAAGGCAACCGTCGATCGCGTCCTCAACGACAGGCCGGGCGTCCAGCAGCACACCCGCGCCCATGTCATCCAGGTGATGGCGAGCCTCTCGGGCGAAACGGGCGCGGCTGCCCCCCGCCGGGTCCGGCTCGATTTCGTGCTGCCGGGCGGTCACAATGCCTTTATTGCCGATCTCGCCAGGCATATCGCGCGGCAGGCCGCCCAGAGGCCCGATGTCGACGTGCGCATCCACCGCTTCGACGCGATCGAGCCGGAGCGGATCGCAGCGACGCTTGATATGCTCCGGGACACCACCGATGGCGTAGGCCTGATTGGTCTCGACAGCCCCCTGGTGCGGGAATCCGTTCGCCGGCTCATCGCCGCCGGCATCCATGTGCTGACGCTGGTCTCCGATATCAGCCATGTCGGCCGGATCAGCTATGTCGGCATCGACAATCGCGCGGCGGGCCGCCTGGCCGGCTACCTCATCGGGCGTTTCCTGCCCGGTGCCAGGGGCAGGGTCGCGCTCATCGCCGGTGCGCTTGCCTATCGCGGCCACGAGGAACGCGAAATGGGTTTCCGCCATATCATGCGCGAGCGTTTCGGCGACATGGAGATCGTCGCGCCACCGGAGATTCGCGAGGATCCAGAGCGCGCCTATGTCGAAGTCCGGGCTCTGCTCGAGCGATATCCGGACCTGTTGGCAATCTATTGCATCGGCGCGGGCGGCGAGGGGGTCGGCCGTGCCCTGATCGAGAGGGGCCGAGCGCAATCGGTGGTCTTCATCGGTCACGACCTGACCGATTACACGCGTGCCTATCTTCTCGACGGCGTGATCGACGCGGTCATCGACCAGAACGCCCGCGTCGAGGCGCGCGACAGCATCGATCGCCTGGTCCGTGCCGTGCGCGGCGAAGGCGAGATTTCGCAATCGACGGTGCGCATCCAGTCGGTCTTCCCCGAGAATATTCCCAGCGAGGTCTGACACCGCCCGCCGGCGCGGGAAACATCAAACCTTGACCGCTTCCAGCAGGTCTTCGCCGGTGATGATGCGTTCGACTTCCTCGATCGTCGTCTTTTTCGGATCGATGTCGTCGGCGACGATCTGGCCGCGACGCATGACGATGATCCGGCTCACCACCTGGAAGACGTGGTGGATGTTGTGGGCGATGAAGATGCAGGAATGGCCGGTGTCGCGTGCCTCGCGCACGAAGTCGAGCACGCCCTTGGTCTCGGCGACGCCGAGATTGTTGGTCGGCTCGTCGAGGATGATCAGGTCGGAGTCGAAATGCATGGCGCGGGCGATCGCCACCGCCTGCCGCTCGCCGCCGGACAGCGAGCCGATCGGGGTGTTCGGCGGGATCTCCTTGGTGATGCCGACCTTCTTGAGCAGGTCGCGCGCCACCGCGTTCATCGCATCATGGTCCATGCGGTTGAGAATGCGCGGCGCCTTCAGCGGCTCGCGGCCAAGGAAGAGATTGCGGGCGATGGAAAGTTGCGGCACCAGCGCCGAGTCTTGGTAGATCGTCTCGATGCCGTTGGAAATGGCGTCCGTCGTCGAGTGCATCTCGATCTTGCGGCCCTTGACGAAAATCTCGCCCGACGTGACCGGCACGGCACCCGACAGCACCTTGATCAGCGTCGATTTTCCCGCGCCGTTGTCGCCGAGTAGCCCGACCACCTCGCCGCGCATGACCCTGAGGCTCACGTCGCGGAGCGCGTGCACCCGGCCGTAGAACTTGTTGATGTTGTCCATCCGGATCAGTTCTTCAGCCATTGGTCATGTCCCCGCGTTGTGGCGGCGTTCGAGCCAGGAATGCAGCGCCATCATGCCCAAGATGATCGCGCCGATGAAGATGTTGTAGGCCAGGCCCGGTACGCCGATCAGCACGATGCCGTTGCGCATGGCGCGCAGGATGAAGATGCCGAGCACGGTGCCGATGATCGTGCCGCGACCGCCGGTCAGTACGGTGCCGCCGATCACGACCATGGCGATCACCTCGAGCTCATAGCCGGTGCCGCTGTTGGGATTGGCGGCCGAGGTCCGGATCGACGATATGATGCCGGCAAAGCCCGCCATCGCCGACGAGAACATGAACAGCAGCACCTTGGTGCGGTTGACGTTGACGCCGCGGTTGCGCGCCGCATTGGCGTTGCCGCCGGATGCCTGGATCCAGTTTCCGGCGCGCGACTGGGTCAGGACGTAGTGCGTCGCCAGCGCGAACAATGCGAACCAGAAGACGGACATGTAGACCCGGAAGCCGTTGATCGTGAACTCGCCGACCAGCACGTCGGCCATCCATGAGCCCTCCGCGCTCCATGTGCGCTGCGGGAAGCCGTCGGTGATATAGAGCGCCGACCCGCGAACCACGAGCAGCATGCCGAGGGTCACGAGAAACGACGGGATGTTGAGCCGGGTGACGAACAGGCCGTTGACCCAGCCGATGAACATCGCGATGGCGATCGCGACCAGGAAAGCCAGTTCCATCGGCATCAGGCCGGAATTGAACAGCGTCCACATCACCACGGCCGAGAAGCCGAACACCGAGCCGACCGAAAGGTCGAACTCTCCGGCGGTCATCAGCAGGGTCATGGCCAAGGCGATGAGGCCGAGCTCGACGGTGAAGGTCAGGATGTTGGAAATGTTCAACCCGGACAGGAAATTCGGATTGATGGTGGTGAAGATGGCCAGTTCCACGATCAGCAGGACCAGCGGTCCGAACTCGGGCGCGCTGATGAAGCGCTGCAGGAATGTTCTGTTTTGCATGAATGTCCGCCAGTCTCAGCGCTGAGACCGCCCGGCCCTTACGTCGGCCGGGCGGATGTTCGGGGGGTTACTTGGCGCCCATGATGTCATGATAGAGCTGGGCGGTGTCCTTCTCGTAGAGCGTGCCGACATAGACGTCGAAGCCCGGCGGGATGCCGGCCGCCGCCATGGCCGCCATCGAGAGGCCGATATAGCTCGTCGCCTGCGGATCCTGCCACATGGCGGCGTTGACGAAGCCGTCCATGACTTCCTGCGTCGTGTCCTGCGAATTGCCCCAGCCCACGGCCGGGATCTCACCGGCCTTGACGCCGACCTGGTTGAAGACCCGCGCGACCGAGCCGGTCACGAGGTCGCCCAGCCCGATGATCGCCTTGATCTTGGCGCGATTGGCGGTCAGGTAGTCGCTCATGCGGTTGATGATCTCACCCTGGTCGAGGGTGGTATCGGTCACTTCCCAGGTGATGTTGAGCGGCTTGAAGACGGTGGCGATGCCCTCTTCTTCCTGTACGCCATAGGTGGCGCCGGGCACTTCGACCGGCATCCAGACGAAGTCGCCTTCCTTCACCAGCTTCTTGTCGACGAGATACTGCGCCCATGCGGCGCCGGCCTTCTGCAGGTCCATGCCGACATAGGCGTTGAAGTTCACGGTCGGGTCGGGCGTGTTGATGTTGACGACAGGTATGCCGGCATCGCGCGCTTCCTGCACGACCTTGACGAGGCTGCCGGGGTCCGGGCTCGAGGTGACGATGCCGTCGGCCTTGGCGGCGATCGCTGCGCGAACCGCTTCCTGGTGCGAGGGCACGTCCGCCGGAATGGAACGAGGTGTTCACGGTGTTGCCGGTATCGCTCTCCCACTGCTTGGCGCCCGCCAGGAAGTAGGTCCAGACCGGATCGGTCGGCGCGCCATGCGAGATCCAGTAGAAGGTCTTGCCGGCGGCCAGTGCCGGTGAAAACGCGCCCACCGCCATCGTGGCGGCCGCCGCTAGGCCAAGGAATGTCCGTCTGAGCATGCTCGTCTCCTCCCAATGATGCCGGTGTCCGGCATATCCTCCTCAGTCAGGCCGGCCGGTGCCTGAAGTCCGGGCTCCTCAACCCGGCACCGATCTGCCACCTCAAAATGAGGTTGATTTTGAGGCCTCAAATTGACAATACGAGGTAATTACCATCAGTCCGTGATGTCAAGCGGATTTCGGCCGTTGTCGCGGTGCGACATTGAAGCGGCGCGGAATTCTTTCTACTCTCCGTCCGTGGCGAAGGCAGGAGGCATGATTGCACGCAAAGAGTATCGGACGGATTGTCGGCGCGGCACTGATCGCGCTCGCCTCACCTGTGGCGGCGGAGTGGAAGGCGGTCGAGCGGGAGCAGTCCTATGTCGTCCAGGGCAGCACCGGGCCGGAGCTCTATGCCTCGATCGGCGAGCGCGGCCCGCAGGTCGGCGGGCTCGTCCGGACCATCGCGCATACCACCTTCAAGCTGACATGGACGCGGGACTATCAGCCGCGCGACGGCGGTTGCGTTCTGGCCAGCGCCAGGCCGAAGCTGACGATCACCTATACGCTGCCGAAGGCTGCATCCCGGCTGTCCGGCACCGTTCGCAGCCATTGGGACCTGTTCATCTCCGGCGTGCGCGACCACGAGAAGGTGCACGGCGTGATGATCAAGGACATGGTGCGTGAGATCGAGCGCGCCAGTATCGGGCTGACGGTGGCCGATGATCCGAACTGCCGCAAGATTCGCCAGGAACTCACCCGCCGCCTTGCCGCGATCTCGCAGGAGCAGCGCCGCAAGAGCCGGGAATTCGACAGAATCGAGCTCGGCGACGGCGGCAATATCCACCAGCTGATCCTGCGGCTGGTCAACGGCGGATGATGCATTTGCGGCGGAAGTTTATGTAATATTTGAATAAATTAGCAATTATCTTTTATTAACTCGCAAAACTTACATTTGTCAGGTCTTCGAAGGGGAAACGGACCTGATGCGCAAGTTTTCGATTGCTGCTCGCCTTTACGTGCTTGTCGGCCTCGCCATAGCGATTTTCGCGGCGGGCATGACCATCGCGCTCAATTATACGTTCACGGAGCTCGAGGCGGAGCGCAAGGCCGGGCTCGCCCAGATGG
This sequence comes from Rhizobium sp., assembly GCA_019739215.1. Classification (GTDB taxonomy): domain Bacteria; phylum Pseudomonadota; class Alphaproteobacteria; order Rhizobiales; family Rhizobiaceae; genus Rhizobium_E. The sequence goes on along the minus strand of JAHHDR010000034.1, from coordinate 157,627 downwards.
ATGCGACGGCCATCGCGATCTTCAAGAAGTATCATGACCTCGAGACCTCGGGGGCCATGTCGCGCGAGGCGGCGCAGAAGGCCGCTGCCGACGTGATTTCGTCCATGCGCTACGGCGACAGCGGCTATTTCTGGATCAACGACATGCATCCGAAGATGGTGATGCATCCGATCAAGCCGGAACTCAACGGCCAGGACCTCTCGCAGAACAAGGACCCCAACGGCAAGTTCCTGTTCGTGGCCTTCGTCGACACGGTCAAGGCAAGCCGCGAGGGCTTCGTCGACTATTACTGGCCAAAGCCGGGGGCGGATGCCCCGGTGCTGAAATATTCCCACGTTGTTGGCTTCGAGCCCTGGGGCTGGATTGTCGGAACCGGCGTCTATGCCGACGACCTCGCGGCGCTTTACTGGCAGAACGCGATGTGGGCCGCGATCGCGACGGGCGTCGGCGCGCTTGTGATCATCGGCATCGCCTTTGCGATCGGACGCAAGCGTGGTCGGCCCGCTTGGCCGCGTCAAGGCACAGATGGCGGCCATCGCCGAGGAGCAATCGGGCGTGGAAATCGTCGACCAGGCCTTCGACGACGAGGCGGGCGACATGGCCAAGGCGCTTGTCATCCTGCGGGATTCCGTCGAGGAGCGGCGGCAGATGCGCGGCCGCGAGGCGAGCCAGCAGCAGGCAATCGAAAACGAACGTCGCCAGCGCGAGGAAACGGTGCGTGCGGTGTCCGAGCAGCAGGATCTGGCGATCCGCACGCTGGGACAGGGCCTCGAAAAGCTCGCCGCCGGCGACCTCACCGTGTCGCTCGGCGACATCGGCCCTGAATATGCGAAGCTCCGCGAGGACTTCAACGCCGCTGCCGCCTCGCTGCATGATGTCATCCAGGCGATCGCCGGATCCAGTTCGGTCGTCAACGAGAGCGCCGGGTCGATCGGCGACGCCACCGACATGCTCGCCCGCCGGACCGAACAGCAGGCCGCGGCGCTCGAGGAGACGGCGGGCGCACTCGCCGAAATCACCGCGACCGTGCAGACTGCCGCCGACCGTGCCACCGAAGCCAGCCGCATGGTGGAGCAGACCCGGTCCAGCGCCGGACGCTCCGGCACCATCGTCCGCGACGCCGTCACCGCCATGGGTCGCATCGAGGAATCCTCCAACCGCATCGGCCAGATCATCTCCGTGATCGACGAGATCGCCTTCCAGACCAATCTTCTGGCGCTCAATGCCGGCGTCGAGGCGGCCCGTGCCGGCGAAGCCGGTCGCGGCTTCGCGGTCGTCGCCCAGGAAGTGCGCGAACTCGCCCAGCGTTCGGCCACCGCCGCCCGCGAGATCAAGACGCTGATCCAGAACTCGGCCTCCGAAGTCGAGGGCGGCGTCGCGCTCGTGCGCTCGACCGGCGAGGCGCTGGTGGAGATCGAGAGCCTCGTCCACCAGGTCAACGACCAGGTCGCCCAGATCACGACAGCCGCGCGCGAGCAGGCGACGGGCCTCAACGAGATCAACACGTCCGTCAACGAGATGGACCAGATGACCCAGAAGAATGCCGCCATGGTCGAGGAAACCTCCGCCGCCAGCCAGACGCTGGTTGCCGAGAGCAGCACCCTGCGCGGCCTGCTCGCCAAGTTCTCCTTCCGCTCGGCGGGCCACGGGCAGCAGGGCTACAGCCGCGCGGCGTGAGCGGGCATCGGCGCAAAGACCCCGCCCCCTGTGGGGAGGGTCTTCAGCTTGGGCGGCCCAATCCCCTCTTGGCACATCAACCAGATCGCTCTAGATATTCTCCCAAACGGGAGCCCCGTCATGAGCGACCACCATCACCACGACCACGATCATCACCATCACGACAATCGCTACACCGACATGCAGGCGCGGGTGCGCGCGCTCGAAACCGTGCTCACCGAGAAGGGACTGATCGATCCCGGCGCGATCGACGCCATTGTCGACACCTACGAGACCAAGGTCGGGCCACGGAACGGCGCCCATGTGGTGGCCAAGGCCTGGTCGGACCCCGACTTTGCCGACTGGCTCCGCATCGAAGCCACCGCGGCCATTGCCAGTCTCGGATATGGCGGCCGGCAGGGCGAGCACATGCGCGCCGTCTTCAACACGCCGGAGACGCACAATCTCGTCGTCTGCACGCTGTGCTCCTGCTATCCCTGGGCCGTGCTCGGCCTGCCGCCGGTGTGGTACAAGGCGCCGGCCTACCGCTCCCGCGCCGTCATCGATCCGCGCGGCGTGCTTGCCGAGTTCGGTCTGGAACTGCCCGGCGACAAGAAGATCCGCATCTGGGACTCGACGGCCGAACTGCGCTACCTTGTGATCCCAGAACGCCCTGCCGGCACCGACGGGTGGACCGAGGAAGCGCTGGCCGGACTCGTCAGCCGCGACGCAATGATCGGCACCGGCGTTGCCGGGAATCCGGGGGCCGGGCGATGAACGGTCCACACGACCTTGGCGGCGAGATGGGTTTCGGTCCCGTCGCGCCAGAAACGGACGAGCCCTGGTTTCATGCCGAATGGGAAAAGCGCGCGCTCGGCGTCGTGCTGTCCTGCGGTGCCTTCGGCGCCTGGACCATCGACGAATCGCGGCACGCTCGCGAAAACATCCCGCCGCCGGCCTATCTCGCCGCGAGCTATTACGAGATCTGGATCCGGGCGCTGGAGGTCCTGCTCGAGCGCCATGGCTTTGCAACCCAGGCGGAGATCGCTGCCGGTCGGAAGCTCGGCGAGGGATCGACCCCGAAGCGCGTGCTGAAGGCAGACATGGTTCCCGCGGTTCTGGCAAGGGGCGGCCCCTGCGACCGTGAAATCGCCGACGCGCCGAGATTCGCCGCGGGCGATCGCGTCCGCGCCCGCAATTTCCACCCCGTCACGCACAGCCGCCTGCCGCGCTACGCCAAGGGCAAGGCCGGCGTGGTCGAGACCGTGCAGGGCGCCTTCGTCTTCCCGGACGACAATGCGCACGGACGAGGCGAGAACCCCGAATGGGTCTACACGGTGGTCTTCGACGGTTCCGAGATCTGGGGCGACGATGCCGCGCCCGGCCTCACCATCTCGATCGACGCCTGGGAGAGCTACCTTGAGCGCCTGTGACGCTGGATCCGTGGTCCGCGACACACCCGGCCTGCCGCGTTCGGAGGAGGGCGACCCGGTCTTTGCCGAGCCCTGGCAGGCGGAGGCCTTCGCGCTCACCGTCCACCTTCACGAACGGGGCGTGTTCACGTGGCCCGAATGGGCTGAGGCGCTGTCCGCGGAGGTCAAGCGGCCGCACCGCGCCGCAGATGGCCGCGACTATTACGACGGCTGGGTGGCCGCGCTGTCCAGCCTGCTCGAAGCAAAGGGCATCACCGAGGCGGCCACCCTCCTCGACCTGCAGCAAAGCTGGCAGCGTGCCGCCGAAGCGACGCCGCATGGCCAGCCGATCGAACTCGACAACGATCCGCTGCGCGTGCGTTGACGGGGAGGCGGGCACCGGGCCGGACAGGTGGGGAGCTCGCCTGCCGTTTCGTTGGCCATCGGAAGAAACCGGAAAAATCCCGATGTTCTCCATCCCTGTCGCGTCCGGTTGACACGTCCCGGCTGCCTCGGGTGGCAAATGCGCCGGTCCGGAAGTGGTTCCCGGGATGCCGGGTCGGCGGCATTTCAATCCCGCGCGCCGTATGGCGCGACAATCTCGAGAGGCCGCCAAGCGCTGAGATACAGGTCGTGCTATTGTCCTTGACGCGGGCAAGAGGGCCAATACCCTCCACCTGCCATCTCGAGGCGCGGAGGTCAAAATGCGATATCCTAAGCTTGCCTATGTCGGGGCCATACTCATTCTCGGCATCGGCAGCGTGGTTCTCTCGAGCTTCTATTCCGAACACGATATCGTCATTCTCTCCTTCGGGCAGGTCCTGCTGGCCGTCATGACGTTCCCGCTGGGCTTCGTGGCCGCCGCCGCCGGGGCGGCACTTGTCGCGTCCGGCATCATGGCGCCCGCGGAGACCCTGGTCCTGATAACGCCGGTCCACGCTGCACTGGGCTATGTTCAGTGGTGGCGTCTGCTTCCGGCTCTCTACCGCACCCGATCCTGACCGGCGTCGCGCAATCCTTCCCATCGCCCGCCCTTCCCATCGCCCGGCGAATCTCCTAGGTTCATCGAATGTTCCGGGCATGCGGCGCCCGGCATCTGGACGGAACACGTATGCACAATGCCGGGCCCCGGGCCGAACGGGAGAGAAGCGCTCTCGAACCCGCCTATCTCGAAAAGCTCAACGACGCCCAGCGGCGGGCCGTCGTCCATGGCAGCGGCCCGGGCGATCATCTCGATGCGTCCCCCTTGCTGATCATCGCCGGGGCCGGCTCGGGCAAGACCAACACGCTGGCCCATCGCGTCGCCCATCTCATCGTGGGTGGCGCCGATCCGCGGCGGATCATGCTGATCACCTTCTCGCGCCGTGCTGCAGGCGAAATGGCCCGGCGTGTCGAGCGGGTCTGCCGCCAGGTGCTGGGCGCCAATGCCGGCGTGCTCACCGATGCGCTGGCCTGGACCGGCACCTTCCACGCCATCGGCGCGCGGCTGATGCGCGACTATGCGCCCGAGATCGGTCTCGACCCGCAATTCAGCATCCACGACCGCGAGGACAGCGCCGACCTGATGAACCTGGCGCGCCACGAACTCGGCTTCTCCAAGCTGGAGAACCGGTTCCCGACCAAGGGTACCTGCCTCGCCATCTATTCCCGCGCGGTCAATTCGGAATCCGCGCTCGACGCGGTGCTGCGTTCCGCCTTCCCCTGGTGCGCCTCCTGGGGCGGGCAACTGCGCGAACTCTTTGCGGCTTATGTCGAGGCCAAGCAGGCCCAGAACGTGCTCGATTACGACGATCTGCTGCTCTACTGGGCCCAGACCATGGGCGATCCGGTGCTCGCCCGCGAGATCGGCGAGCGGTGGGACCACGTGCTGGTCGACGAGTACCAGGACACCAACCGGCTGCAATCCTCGATCCTCATGGCGATGAAGCCCGAGGGACGGGGGCTGACCGTGGTCGGGGATGACGCGCAGTCGATCTATTCCTTCCGCGCGGCTGATGTCCGCAACATCCTCGATTTTCCCGCCGCCTTTTCGCCGCCCGCCGAGATCGTCACGCTCGACCGCAACTACCGCTCGACCCAGCCGATCCTGCAGGCGGCCAATGCCGTCATCGATCTCGCCCGCGAGCGCTTCACCAAGAACCTGTGGAGCGAGCGCGAATCCGACATGCGGCCGCGCCTGGTCACCGTCCGCGACGAGGCCGACCAGGCGATCTTCATCGCCGACCAGGTGCTTGACAATCGCGAGGGCGGAACGGCGCTCAAGCAGCAGGCGGTACTTTTCCGCACATCCAGCCATAGTGCGGCGCTCGAAATCGAGCTGACGCGCCGCAACATCCCCTTCGTCAAGTTCGGCGGGCTGAAGTTTCTCGACAGCGCCCATGTCAAGGACATGCTGGCGCTGCTGCGCTTTGCGCAGAACCCGCGCGACCGCGTTGCCGGATTCCGGCTGCTGCAGATGCTTCCCGGCATCGGTCCGTCATCGGCGGCAAAGGTGCTCGACGCCATGGCCGACAGTCCGAGGCCGATCACCGCGCTGGCCGAAATGGCGGCCCCGCCGCGCAGCGGCGCCGACTGGCCGGCCTTCGTCGATGTCATGCAGGGCATCGGCGACCGGGCCGCGGGCTGGCCGTCCGAGATCGAACAGGCGCGGCTGTGGTACGAGCCGCATCTCGACCGCCTGCACGAGGATGCGGAGACCCGAAAGGCCGATCTCATCCAGCTTGAGCAGATCGCCGCGGGGTACCCGTCGCGTGAACGCTTCCTCACCGAACTGACGCTCGACCCCCCGGACGCCACCAGCGATCAGGCCGGCGTGCCGCTGCTCGACGAGGACTACCTGATCCTGTCGACCATCCATTCGGCCAAGGGCCAGGAATGGACCTCGGTCTTCGTCATGAACTGCGTCGACGGCTGCATACCCTCCGACCTCGGCACCGGTTCGACGCCGGAACTCGAGGAGGAGCGCCGCCTGCTCTATGTCGCCATGACCCGCGCCAAGGACGATCTCAACCTGGTGACCCCGCAGCGCTTCTTCGTCCACGGCCAGCAGGCCCAGGGCGACAAGCATGTCTATGCGTCGCGCTCGCGCTTCATCCCGGCGACGCTGCTGCAGTATTTCGAGGTGACGAGCTGGCCGAAGGGCCGTGCCGGAGCCGCTGTAGGGCCGGGCGCACCACGACCGATGCGCGTCGATGTCGGTGCGCGGATGCGGGGCATGTGGCGGTGAGCGTGGCGGCGCTCATGCCCGACGAGCCTTCGGACATTCCGACGCCGCGCATGCTGGCCTGGGCGAAGAACTCCACGCTCTACCGCCTCGGACGACAGATGCTGACCGAGAAACAGTTGTCCGACGCCATCCGGCGCAAGGCCAGGCAAAAGTTCGAGGGCATCAGCGAGGCGCAGGTCCGGGCCTGCGCCGAGTTCGCGGTCAAGTTCGCCTATGACGTGGGCGGCCTCGATGACACGTCCTATGCCGAAGTCGCGACGCGCTCGTCCATGCGCAGCGGCCGCTCGAAACGCGCCATCGCGCAGCGGCTGTCAGTCAAGGGCATCGCCAGGGAGACCGTGGCCTCGGCGCTCGAAGATGCCGACGACCTCTATGCCGCCGTCGTGATGGCCCGCAAGCGCGGCTTCGGTCCGTTCCGGAAGGTGGATCTGGACGAGAAGCGCATGGCCAGGGAGTTTTCGGCCTTCGCCCGCGGCGGGTTCGGCTATGACCTCGCCAGGAAGATCTTTGACATGACGCGTGACGATGCCGAGGAGATCCTGTTCACGCGTCGCGTCTGATGCCCGCATAGCGGATGGCGATGAAGGCCATCAGGCTCGCCACGGCAAACGCGTTGAGCGAAAACAGCGTGTCCAGTTCGGCAGTGCTCCATGCGTGCAGGGCCGCCCCCAGCCTGTCATAGCCCGCGATGAAGACGAGGAAGACGAGTGCGGCCGCTCCGCGCTGCCACCATGCCTCGCCGCGGTGAAACGAGAGCCCGGCCAGCATCATGCAGGGGGCGAGGAAGAGCAGCGTGCCGGTGGAAAATCCGATGAACTTGGTGGCGATGATGGTGTCGATCGCGCCAGCCAGCGGCAGGCCCAGTCGTGCTGCCAAGGGCCCGCGTGGGGCCAGCAGCGCGATGGCCAGGAAGAATGGCGTCGCGATCAGCGTGCCGAGCGATGCCTCGACGCCCGATCCCACCAGCCACCAGACATAGAGCGGATAGAACGGCTTGTTGAGAATGATGACCCAGGCGACGGTGACGGTCGCCCGGGTCAGGTCGTCCGGTTCGGTGCGCCCATCCATCAGGCGGACGGCGCCAGCAGATAGTGGCCGACACCCCAGACGTCACCCTTGTCATGGCCGAACAGGCCAGCGGTCGCGAGGAAGAACAGCCGCCAGCGCCGCCGCCACAGGACGGCATCCGCGCCATAGACCTGCTTCAGGATCGGGTCGATCCGCCCGATCTCCCGATCGAAATTGGCGAGCCAGTCCAGCGCCGTGCGCTGGTAATGGACGCCGGACCAACGCCATTCCTGCTCGACGCGATAGATATCCTGGAAACGGTGCGGCAGGTCGAAGGCCGGCATGATGCCGCCGGTAAAGAAGTGGTGTGCGATCCAGTCGGCGGGATCGGCGTGGTCGAAGCGGTAGGACCGGTCTCGATGGGTGAAGACATGCAGGAAAAGGCGCCCGTCCGTCTTCAGCCAGCCGCGGGTGCGTTCCAGCAGGGTGCGCCAGTTCGACATGTGCTCGAACATCTCGACCGAGACAATGCGGTCGTAGCGCGCTTCGGCCGCAAAATCGTTCATGTCGGCGGTGACGACCGTGAGGTTGGTCAGCCCCCGCTTGCGGGCCTGGCGCTCGATATATTCCCGCTGCGAAGCGGAATTCGAGACCGAGGTGATCGCGGCCATCGGAAAATGCTGTGCGAGATAGAGCGAGAGCGAGCCCCAGCCGCAGCCAAGCTCGAGGATCTGCTGCCCGTCCTCGATGCGCGCATGGTTCACGGTGGCGGCAAGCGCGAAGGTCTCCGCCTCGACCAGCGTCGTCGTCGGTGTCGGATAGAGGCAGCTCGAGTATTTCCGCTTCGGCCCCAGGACCAGCGCGAAGAATTCCGCCGGCACCTCGTAGTGCTGCTCGTTGGCTTCGTCGGTGTGGATGGCGACCGGAAAGGCACTCATCGATCGTGCGAAGGCGTCCTCGGCTTCGGCAGGCGTCTCCGCCAGGCGCTTCCGGGTCCGGGCGCAGAGGAAGTCGATCCCCGCCAGCGTCACGCTATCGGGCATCGGTGCGCGTTCGGCGGCGTTGATGGCAAGCGCGATCATGTTCATGAGCGGGACTCCTGTTTGCGCGGTCCTGGAAAGAAAGCGTTGACGCGGTGCTGCAGCGCGCGGAATTTTTCCCCGCGCGAAGCCAGCATGTGGTGTTCGAGCGGCGGAATGCCGGAGACATGCACGAGCAGCCAGTACATTTGGATCGGCGCCAGCAGCGCGAGCCAGCCCCAACCGTTCGAGAACCCGACTGCCATCAGCGGCAAGGCGCACCAGAACAGCCATTCAAAGAAATAGTTCGGATGCCGCGAGTAGCGCCACAGGCCGGATTCCATCACGCCCGTGCGCGCCTCCGGCGTCTTGCGGAATGCCGCGAGTTGCCGGTCGGAGATGGTCTCGCCGGCCACGGCGACGATCGCCAGGACGATGGCGACAATGTCGATCACCCGCGGAAAGGGTTCGGGGCTGGCCGCCGCCAGATAGACCGCGAGCACCAGCACGAAGGCCGCCGCCGCCTGCACCTGCAGGAACAGCCAGAGCCTCAGGCTTGCCGCCTCGCCCCAGTCCCGGATCAGTTTCTCATAGCGCGGATCCTCGCCCGCCCCGTGGGTACGAGCGGCGATGTGGAGCCCGAGGCGCAGCGACCAGATGGCGACGAGAACAAGCACGGCGATGCGCCGTTCGCCGTCACCTTCGGCGAAGACTGCCGCCGCGATCCCGCCAAGTCCCACGGCCATCGACCAGATCGTATCGATCCAGCCGCTCGCGCCCGTCACGCGCTGCACCGCCCAGGCCATGGTCATGATGGCGGAAAGGCTGAGGGCGAGCAGCAGGAGCAGCGTCATGTCCATGGTGGTTCCGCAAATCGTGTTGTCCGATGCTGATGCTACGCTGCAGGTACCGATTGGGTTTCGTCGCTCCAGCAAAAATCAAAAAAATCCGAATTCCGACCTCCCGATGAAACCTTACGGCGATGCCCGCCGTATGCAGGACCATCTCGTTGTTATGGCGGGAAGGACAAGGCAAGAGGGTTCGATGGGTTATCACGACAGGAACGGTGGCGGTCGCCCGCTCAAGGTGGCGGTGATCGGAACGGGGATATCCGGGCTTTCGGCGGCCTGGCTTCTTGCGAAGCGCCACGACGTGACGTTGTTCGAGGCGGCCGATCGGCTGGGCGGCCACAGCAACACGGTGGAGTTCGACAGTGCCGCAGGGCGGGTCGCCGTCGACACAGGCTTCATCGTCTATAACGAGGTCACCTATCCCAACCTGACCGCGCTTTTCCGCGAACTCGACGTGCCGACGGCCAATTCCAACATGTCCTTTGCCGTGTCGATCGGCAAAGGCGCCTTCGAATATTCCGGCGGTACCGGCCTTGGCCTTCTGGCCCAGGCTTCCAATCTCGCAAGCCCCCGCTTCTGGTCGATGATCGCGGACATCCTGCGGTTCTACCGCAATGCGGTCCGCGACCTGCCTGTCATGGGCGACATGTCGCTCGACGAATATCTCGCCCGCAATGCCTATGGCCGTACCTTTCGTGACGAGCATCTCTATCCGATGGCGGCCGCAATCTGGTCCACCCCGGCCATGGAGGTCGGCGATTATCCCGCCGCCAACTTCGTGCGCTTCTGCCAGAACCACGGTCTTCTCGAATTGTGGGGCCGGCCGGCCTGGCGCACCGTCCGGGGCGGCAGTCGCGAATATATCGGCCGGATGATGGCGGGTTTTTTCCGGCCGCGTGCGCCTGTCGACGCCGATTGCCTCGGTTCGCCGCCTCCCCGGCGGCGTCGAACTGGGGGATGGGCATGGCGCGGTCCACCGCTTCGACGACGTGGTCATCGCAACCCATGCCGACCAGGCGCTCGCCATGCTCGGTGATGCCGGCGACGACGAACGCCGCATCCTCGGCGCCTTCCGTTATTCGCGTAATGAAGCGGTGCTGCATGGCGACGTCGACCTGATGCCGAAGCGCCGTGCCGCCTGGTCGAGCTGGAACTACCTTTCTGACACGTCTGACGGCCTCAGCCAGCCATCGGTTACCTACTGGATGAACAAGCTGCAGCCGCTCGGCTCCGCCCCGCCGACCTTCGTCACCCTCAATCCGTCGCGCGCACCGCGCGACGAGACGGTGATCCGCAGCGAAACCTACGCGCATCCGATCTTCGACCTGGCGACCGAACGGGCACAGCAGGAACTATGGTCGCTGCAGGGCGTTCGCAATACATGGTTCTGCGGTGCGCATTTCGGCAGTGGTTTTCACGAGGACGGTCTTCAGGCCGGCCTTGCGGTCGCGGAGGATCTCGGCGGCCTGCGCCGGCCTTGGAAGGTCGGGGCGGAAAGTGCCCGCATCGTGCGTCGCCCCGTGGTCGTGCCGGTGCCGGTCGAGGCGCTGGCATGATCGGGGAGCTGGCATGATCGAACCGCGGCCCCTGGCATCGGCGCTCTATCCCGGACATGTCACCCATGCCCGGCTGAAGCCGCGCGTGCATCGGCTGAACTACCGGATCTATTCGCTGCTGCTGGACCTCGATGAACTCGACGAGGTTGACCGCCGCCTGCGCTGGTTCTCCGTCGATCGCTTCAATCTGTTTTCCTTCCATCGGAGGGATCGCGGCGACGGCAGCGGCCGCGATCTCAAGGGTCAGGTCGAGCGTGCCATGCGCGCGGCCGGCGTCGAACCCGATGGCGGACCTATCCGGTTGCTGACCATGCCGCGGCTGCTTGGGTGGGCGTTCAATCCGCTGTCTACCTATTTCTGCCACCGCAGGGACGGAACGCTGGTCGCCATCCTCTGGGAAGTCGACAACACGTTCCACCAGCGCCACGCCTACATGATCCCCGTCGAGGGAGCCGGACCCGGCGGCGAGATCGTGCAACATTGCGACAAGGCGTTCTACGTCTCGCCCTTCATGCAGATGGACCTGCGCTACGAGTTCCGCGTCAAGCCGCCGGCGGACACGCTGTCGATCCGCATCGACACATTCGATGCCGGCGGCAAGGTGCTGGCGGCACGGCACATGGCGCGTAAGCAGGCGCTGACTGATGCGGCGCTGCTGCGTGCCTTCGTCGCCATTCCGTTTCTTACACTGAGAGTGATCGGCGGCATTCATTGGGAGGCCTTGAAGATTTGGCTGAAGCGCGTCAGGCTGGTCTCCCGCCCCGCGCCTCCGGAAAACCCCGTATCGGTCGTGCGGATCCCCGCTCGCCCGAAGGAAGTCTCCGCCCATGAGCCAGTTTGAAGACAGCGCAATCTCCGTCGACGGCCATGACCGGCCCGGCGCCAACGGTATCGGTGCCCGCATGGTGCGCCGCTTCATCGCCGGCCTGGAGTTCGGGCGATTGCGTGTCGTGCTGCCATCAGGCGCCGTCGTCGAGAAGTCCGGCCTGGAGGACGGGCCGGACGCGATGATCGTGGTCCGCCGCTGGCGGATGCTGCGCCGGATCGTGTCATCGGGCGATATCGGTTTTGCCGAAGCCTACATGGATGGCGACTGGACGACGCCGGACCTCACGGCCGTGATCCGGCTTGCGGCCCGCAATTCGGACGCGCTGGCGCCGGCGATCACCGGCAGCGTGGCGATGCGTCTGGCAAACCGGATCTTCCACATGCTCCGGCCGAACACCCGCAAGGGCGCGCGCAAGAACATCGAGGCGCATTACGATCTGGGCAATGATTTCTACAAGCAGTGGCTCGATCCCTCGATGCTCTATTCTTCGGCGATCTGGACGCCCGAGACGGCCACGCTCGATCAGGCCCAGCAGCATCGGCTGGACCGCATTCGCGAGAAGCTGGAACTCGAGGGCGGCGAGACCGTTCTGGAAATCGGTTGCGGCTGGGGTGCGCTGGCCGAGCATCTCGCAGTCGAAGCCGACGCGACGGTCACCGGCATCACGCTGTCGCCGTCGCAACTGGCCTGGGCCAAGGACGTCGTCGACCGCTCCGGCAAGGGCGATCAGGTCGACCTTCGCATCCAGGACTATCGGGACGTCGACGGCCGCTATGACCGGATCGTGTCGATCGAGATGTTCGAGGCGGTTGGCGAGGCCTACTGGCCAAGCTATTTCGACACGATCCGCCGCTGTCTCAGGCGCGGCGGCACGGCGCTGCTGCAGATCATATCGATCGAGGAGAAGCGCTACGACGCCTATCGGAAGAATGCGGATTTCATCCAGAAGTACATCTTCCCCGGCGGGTTCCTGCCATCGGATTCGGCGCTTGCCACCGAGATCAGGAATGCCGGGCTGGTGCTGAAGGAGGTCGAGCATTTCGGCAAGTCCTATGCCCGGACGCTGGCGGACTGGTGCGTGCGCTTCCGCGCCGCATGGCCGGCGATTGCAGCGCTCGGTTTCGACCAGCGGTTCCAGAGGCTCTGGGAATATTATCTCTGCTACTGCGAGGCAGGGTTCGAGGAGGGCTCGATCAATGTCGGGTTCTATACGTTGAAGCACGCGGACGGCTGACGCCGACCCCAAAGACAAGGAGTGACGACATGAAGACGTCATTGTTGATTGCATCGGTTCTCGCCCTCGGCGGCGCCACCATGGCGCAGGCCGCCGACCTTAACGGCAACTGGGCCCGCAGCGACGGCAAGGCGCGGGTGAAGATCGCCAAATGCGGCGGCGACATCTGTGCCACCAACACCTGGATCAAGCCCGGCACGCCGAGCGAGAAGACAGGCGACGTGCTGGTGATGAAGATCGAGAAGGTGGCTGAGAACCAGTATAGCGGCTCGGCCTTCGATCCCCAGCGCGACCGAAGCTACAATATCAAGCTCGACGTTGCCGAAAACAAGATGACGACGACGGGCTGCATCCTGGGCGGTCTGCTCTGCAAGGGCGTCGGCTGGACGCGCATCAACTGACCGGAGCCGCCCCATGAAGACCAGCATCGTCGCCTACGCCTCCACCTTCATCGTCTTTTTGGTGATCGACTTCATCTGGCTGAGCGCGATGGCCAACGTGCTCTACAGGCCGGTGCTCGGCGACATGCTGGCGCCGCAGTTCCGGCTCGCCCCGGCGGTGTTCTTCTACCTGATCTTCGTGGCGGCGTTGACCTTCTTTGCGGTGCTGCCATCGCTGCAGCCCGGCAAGGGCCTCGGCTCGGCGCTGCTCTACGGCGCGTTCTTCGGCTTCGCCGCCTATGCGACCTACGACCTGACCAACCAGGCGACGCTGAAGAACTGGTCGACGCTGTTGACTGTCGCCGACCTCGCCTGGGGAAGTTTCGTCTCAGCCGCTGCCGCCGGCGCCGGTCACTGGATCACGACGCGGTTCGCGCAATAAGGCCCGCACGGGAGCTCGAACTCGTGACGCGAGAGTTCCAGCGGCAGCCGCCCCTGCGAAGGCGTTTGCGCGGCTGCCGCTGACGGATCCCCGTGGAACGGGCGGGGACCCGCGTCAGAGTATGAAGTCGCCGGCCTTCATTTTCCCGAAGTCATCGAGCAGAAGCTGGAAGTCCGCCTTTCCGTCCCCGTCGGTGTCGCCGGAAATGATGGTATCGCCGCCCTTCACCTCATATCTCAGTTCCCCCGCCTCCTTGCTGAACTTCTGCTTGCCGATGAAGTCGAAGGACTGGTCGCGCCGCGCGTCTTCGTCGGCATCGATGCGGCGCAGGTTGATGACGTCGTCGCCGCGGGTGAAGTCGGCGATGACGTCCTGCGCGCGCCTGGACGAGTCGGTGATGCGCGAGAACAGGAACACGTCTTTTCCTGCCCCGCCGGAGAGCAGGTCGCCGCCCGCGTCGCCGCTCAGCACGTCGTTGCCGTCCCCGCCTGCCAACGTGTCGGCGCCGTTGCCGCCTTCAAGGATGTCATTGCCCGACAGGCCGGCGAGGATGTTGGCGCCGCCATCGCCGATCAGCGTATCGGCATGCCGGGAGCCCCTCAGGTTCTCGATCGACAGGTACGAGTCGCCAAGGGCGTCGCCGAGATTGCCGGAGGGGCTGGCGAGACTGGCGAGCACGCCCGCCTCGGAAAGGTCGTAACTTGCCGTGTCGCTGCCATCGCCGCCATCGATCACGTCGGCGCCGCCAAGGCCCTGGATGATATCGTCGCCGTCGCCGCCCGCCAGCGTGTCGGCAAAGCCGGTGCCGGTGAACTGCTCGTTGCTCTCGTCACCCGTCCATGTGATCGCCCCCTGGCGGGGATCGACGATCCTGCCCCGGATGTCGCCGCCTGGCGTGTCCCACGTCACCACCACCCGGCCGTCGATCGTCTCCGATGCCGTGATCCGGTTGATATGGTTGGAGGCTGTGTCGGAGATCCGGAATTCGTCGCCGATCTTTGCGCCGGTGCTAGAGATCAGCTGGCCGTTGACGTCATCATTGCCGTCGAAGCCGTTGTCGGTCCAGACGACCAGAAAATTGCCGTCCCGCAGGCCCACGACCTTCTGGATCGTGTTCCAGTGATCATGTGCCATGGTGTTGATCTTGAATTCCGCACCGCCATTGATCGAGCCGTAGACAGCATAGCCCTGTTCGATGTCGATATATTCGTTCCACACCGTCATGAATGTCGTGCCTGTCGAGTAGGCGACGTCGGGATCTGTGTGGAACTCGCTGTAATCCCCCTTGTCGGCGCGATAGAATTCGCCCGTTCCGCCGAACTCGATGCCATAGATGCCGTCTGAGTGGCTGCTTCCATTGCCCAGATCGTCGTCCCACACCACATTGATGCGGGTGCCGTCGCGGCTTATGGCGATGGCCGCGTTGGAGTCGGCGCCGATGTCGTCGCTGATGCGCTCCGATTCCCCGGTCGGCTGACCGTCCGCGCCGTAATGTTGCATACGGATCGATCGGGTGTTGGCGGCGCCGTTATGGAAGTGCATGTCATCCCAGACGATGTAGAAGCCGCCTTCGCCGTCGCTTTCCACATCCGGGCGCTGTGCATAGCCGTTGGGCATGTCGGCATTGCTGTGGATCTTCTCGCCGACGGGCCGCCCGTCCGCGCCGAAGATTTGGTGGTAGATGTTCTGGCTGTCGCCGATCCGTTCGCTCCAAGCGACGACGAAGCCGCCGCCCGGAAGGGCCGCCATGTTGACCTGCTCGTTGTCGACAGTGACGTCGTCATCGAGATCGACGATCGCCTGTTCGAAAGCGACCGTTCCATCGGCATTGTGGATCACATAGCGCAGATTGCCATCCATCCCGTCCCCGCCATTGCGATAGACGGTGGCGATGCGGCCGTCGTCGAGCGCGGCGACTGCCGGAGAATGGTAATAGGCGTTGTTCTTTGGATCGATTTGGTAGGACGAACCCGAAAATGTTGGCGTAGGCAAGGCTGTTCACTCCGCGTTGCTGATTGACGCGGCCGTGTCCCGTGCAACCGCCACGCCGCTATAGAACGGCCGCAGCGGGTGACTCTTGGTCAAGGATGAACGGATTGGGCTTGTGGCGAACAGGCCCGTGAACGGACCTGCCCAAAGCAAAGCTTCAGCTGCGCCGTTTCAACGCGGCCGCCCGCACATCCGACGGCGTCCGCTCGAAGCGTTTGCGGAACGAGCGGTTGAAATGCGACAGGTCGGAAAAGCCGCAATCATATGCGACAGTCGAAATGCTCGCGCGGTCCTGGCGCCGGTCCGTCAGCGTGTCGAAGGCGAGATCGAGACGCGCGTCGCGCAGGAATTCGGAGAAGCTTGTGCCCTCGGCCTCGAACAGTCGTTGCAGGTAGCGCGGTGTGACGCCCTGATCGCGGGCGATCGACGTCACGTTCAGGTCCGGCTCCCGGAGCCGCTTCACGATATGCCGCTTGGCAATGTCCAGCCGTGCGCCACCGATCGAAGCCCGGTCGGCCTCCGCTTCCCCGGACATGGAGGCCGAAACCGCCAGTGCGGCGAGATCGTAGATATGCCCTGCGGCCCGTTCTCCCAGCATTTGCGCTGTTGCCGGTTCGGTAAGCAGCAGGTCGGAATAGCCCGCAAGCAGGTTGATGCCCCGGCAACTCCCGGCCATGTGATAATACGGCCTGGCCTGAAGTCGGGGTATGCGGGTCGTCAACTCGCGAAATCCGAGCGACAGAACCGTGACTGTGGTGTGCGGCAGCCGGAATTCCGAATGAACCGCTTCGTTGACCAGCATGGCATCACCTTTACGCACGGTGATCGACGGCCGGCCATCGATCGTGATCTCACAATCGGCATTCTGGATCGCCAGAAGATAATCGTCGCGACCATCCGCAAGCATTTCGCTGGTGCGCTTTCCCGCCATCGGGGAATATCGGGCTTTTCCAACCATCAGGCCGTTTGGCAGCGTGATGGTGTTCAGTTCGACCGAAACGTCGTCGACCAGCGGCCGAAACTGCCTGCGGGCAACCTTCCGGCCGATGAAATCATTCAGGATCTGCAGACGCTGTTGGCGGGGAACCTGCTCGGTGGACAAGAAATTCAACTGATACCCCCATATCTCATGCAACCGGGCCGCTTCCCGGCAGCGGCGACCGATCTCGACTGGAAGGAAACGCGCCTCGGCTACAATCTATTCGCGTGCGCGGCGCGATGACAAGAACGCGACAGCACACTCGTCCTCGACGAAGCGAAGGTGCTGGATTCAGGCCCTGCGGCGCTCGACCGCGAGCGTGCCGTCGTCTCTGGCAAACACGACGATGTCGACATAGTTGCCTGTGGTGGCATGCGCGGTCTCGAAATGTCCGCCATGCGTTGCCGTGATCACCATCACGTCCGCGCCCGCGGCCTCTCCCGCCGCGATTCCCGCCGGTGCGTCCTCGAACACTAGGCAGTCCGACGCCCTGACGCCGAGCCGTTCGGCGGCGGTGAGGAAGGGATCGGGCGCCGGCTTGCCGCGCTTGACGTCTTCGGCGGTTACGAAGATCTTCGGCGGCGCAATGCCGGCTGCGGAGAGGCGCCTGGTGGCGAGTTCCCGCGTGGCCGAGGTCACGATCGCCCATTTGTCGTCGGGCAGGGCATTGAGGAAATCGAGGATGCCGTCGATGGCCACCACGCCGTCGACATCATCGATCTCCGCCCGCTCCACCCAGCGCACCTCCTCGTCGATATCGATGCCGTCGAGATTCTGCCGCCGGATCGTGTCCTCGGCGCGGACGCCGTGGATCGTCGGCAGGAAGGCCTCGACATCCAGCCCGTGCCGCCGTGCCCAGCCGCCCCAGACGCGTTCGGCGGCCGCGATAGAACTGAGCAATGTTCCGTCCATGTCGAACAGGAAGGCGGCATAGGTCTTGCGGAAAACGGCAGGCGTGTCAGTCAAAGGCTTGTTCCTCGTGTGGTGATGTGAGATGCCAGCGGACACGCGGTCTCGTCAAGGCACGAGGTCGCCTGAAGTGGCGCCGGAGGGCGTCAGCGAAACATTCTTGCTAGGGAGCTATCCATGAACATCCAGCGCTTCGACCCCGGTGCCCGCATGAGCCAGGCCGTGACCTATAACGGCTTCGTCTTCCTTGCCGGCCAGGTTGGTGAAGGCTCGAGCGTTGCCGAGCAGACCGCCGACATCCTGGCCAGCGTCGATGCGTTGCTGGCCCGCGCCGGCTCCGACAAGACCAAGCTCCTGTCCGCCACGATCTGGCTCACCGACATGTCGACCTTCGGGGAAATGAACGCCGCCTGGGAAGCCTGGCTGCCGGCCGGCCAGGGCCCGGCCCGCGCCACCGTGGAATCCCGACTCGCGGCGCCGCAATACAAGGTCGAGATCGGCATCATCGCCGCCGTCTGACGCAGCGTTCGGCCGGGGTGGCCATCGCCCGCCCCGGCTCCTCCCCGCCCGCTAGTTGGCTAGCGCTTCACCTCGTTGAAGCCCCAGATTATGCCGAACGGGTCGCGGACCTGCCCCCAGCGGGCACCCCAGAACATCATCTCCACCGGCGTCACCACCTCGGCGCCCGCGCCGACGGCGCGATCCCACCACATGTCGATATCCTCGACGATGAGTTGCAGCATGAAGCCCTGCGGCTTCTCGTAGGGGTGGCCGTAGTCGGGATAGGCGTCCGACAGCATCAGCGACGAGCCGTTGATATAGAGATGCATGTGCATGGTCCGTCCCTTCTCGTCGGGCGGCACCGCAAAGGCAAGTTCGGCCCCGAAGGCCGTTTTGTAGAATTCGGCCGCCTGCTGCGTCCCGTCGACGGTGATGTAGGGCACGAGGTTGTTGAGCGTCGGCGGCATCGGCGGCATCGGTGCGGTCATATCGGCTTCGTTCATGGCATGCTCCTGTTGGTTGGCGGCCCGCGCAATCGGGCTCGCTTCTCGACGAAGCAATGCCCGCCGATCCGACAGGGGCCGTCAAAAAGTCTCGCGAGATTGCGCCGCCTGATCCGGAACCCCTGCCAATGGCGAACGTTGCTTGCGGGAACAGAGGAGTCCGACAATGGATAAGCCAGGCAACGACAACAGGACCACCGGCGGCGCGCTCGATATCGGCGAGGACGACGTCTATCGCAACGAGACCGATCGCGAGATCAGGTCGCCGGATGACCCGGAGGCGCTTGACCCCGATGACCTTCCCAATGCCGATGCCGTCCGGGCGGCCGTGAAGTTTGGGCGCGACGCCTTTATCGTCAAATCCGACATCGACCCCTCGGAGGATAACTATGCGCCGGGCCTGCGCGAGCAGGACTGAGGTTTACACGAGGCCGCGGCGGTCGGCCTCGATCGCCGCCTCGGCACGGCTCGATACATTTAGCTTGCGATAGATCGCCTTGATATGGGTGGCGCAGGTGTTCTGCGACATGCCGAGGATTCCGGCGATCTCGGTGGCTGTCAGCCCCTTGCCCAGCAGGCTCAGTACCTCGACCTCGCGATTGGTCAGGTTGGCCTCCAGGAATGCGGGCCCGGCCTTCTGGGCCGGCAGGGCCACCTTGAAGAAATTGAGCATGCGCCGTGCGATCTGCGGCGAGATTGGCGGCTCGTCGCTGTCGATGCGGCGGAGCTGTTCGATCAGGTTGGCCGTCTTCACCCCCTTCAGGATATAGCCCATGGCGCCGGCGGCCAGCGCCTCGAACAGGGTCGCGTCGTCGTCGTAAATGGTGATCACGACGGGCGTCGTTTCCCGCAGCTCGGTGTTGATGCGGCGAATGAGGTCGATGCCGCTGCCATCGGGAAGCACGATGTCGAGCAGCGCTACGTCGAAGGCCTGCCGCGTTCCCTTCGGCCCGAACAACAGGGCGCGCGCCTCGGCGAAGGTGCCGGTCGCGACGAATTCGACATCCGGAAACGCGCTCCTCAGCGTGGCGCAGATCCACTGCCGGGTTTCCGGATTGTCCTCCACCACCAGCAGCCGCTTGTTGCGTATCGCCAGCCCGTCCATCATTCCGCCTCGCTCGGAAGAGGCAGCGAAATGCGGACGACAAAGCGCCCATCCTGTGCTGTGGCCTCGGCGTGACCGCCAAGTCCGGCGGCGCGGGCGGCGATGTTCTTCAGCCCGATGCCGCTGTCGTCGCGATCGGCCGCTGCGCCGGCGGGGTTCGAGATCGCCATCTCCAGCCTGTCGTTCTCGATCTCGGCCGTCGCCCTGATCGTGCCGCTGCCATGCTTGAGCGCATTGGACACTGCCTCGCGCACCATGGCCGAGAGATTGTGGTGGAAGCGGTAGGGCAGCACGCTGTGATCGTCGTCGGCGCTGCCCAGCGGCCATTCGAAGCCCCGGTCGTGCGCGACTGCCCGTTGCCGCATGTCATGCCGCAGTTGCGCGACGAAGCGCTCCATGGACAATTCCTGCCCGGCGAGATCATGGGCGATGCGGCGGATGTCGGACAGGGCCTCGACCAGGGTTTCCTGCCGGCGCCCCTCGTCGACGGCGTGCAGGCCCGAAAGCAGCGTCGATCCGACATCGTCATGCAGGTCGCGGGCGATGCGGTGCCGCTCCTCCTCCGCGCCCTTTTCGTAGCTCAGCCGGTCGGCATGGGCGGAGGCCGCGATCTCCGCCAGTTCCTCGGCCAGTTCGACATCGCGCGTTGCGAAGAGCCGCCGCCCCTGTGCCGCCAGTCCCAATGAGAGCGGCGCCGACCAGGCATAGGCGGGGAGCGCCATCTCTATCCCCTCGTTGCGCACGCCGACCTGGTGCGGCACGGGCTGCGGCATCTCGACGTGGCCGGGCTGGAATGCTTCCTCCATCAGCTTGCGCCATGCGAGCTGGCGTGCGGCGGGCGTGAACTTGTAGGCTGTCGCCACGGCCTGCCGGTAGAGTTCGGGCAGGTTCTGGCTCGATCTCCGGAACAGCCGGTCCGACACGAGGTCGCGCAGCGGAAAGTAGATGACGAGCACGATGGCCGAGGCGATGGCGAGCGAAGCCTGTTCGGACATCTGCAGCCCCAGCACGAAGGCGACGTCGAGCGCCAGCAGCGACACGATCATGCCGGCATAGATCAGCACCCGGTAGGACCAGCGGCCGATGTCGAACAGCCGGTAGCGCGACACGGCGAATGCGATGCCGACATAGATCATCGCCAGGAGTACGAAGCCGAAGGCCTGCGTCACCACGCCCTGATGACCGAGCGCGACCGGAATGATCACCAGCGAGACGAAGGCCGTCGAGCCCGACACGACCGACAGGCCGAGCCAGATCAGCGCTGCGCGGTCGGCGGGCCGGTTGCGCGTCGCCCGGTGCTGCAGGAAGACCGCAACCAGGATTGCGACAAGCAGGGCCGCCACGATGTTCTGCAGCGACACGAGGTCATGCGGCAGCAGCCGCTGATGATAGGCCGCGAGCGCGCCGTAGCTGAGGATCGCGGCGGGCAGCGCGGTCTTGCGCGGATCGGCGATGCGCACCGGATAGACCGAGAACAGCCCGATGATGCCGATGCCGAAGCTGGCGGTGAAGACATGGTTGAGCGACGACAGTGTCGCGATCAGTGCCGGGTCCATGCCGAGATGGCGCGAACTGTAGGTCGCCGCCGTATAGGCCGCCCCTGTGATGCCGAGCCCTGCGACGGCGAAGGCGGTGACGGCGAAGCTCCGCGGCCGCAATGCCAGGAAAACCGCCGCGATCAGGATAACCACGAGGCCGGCGCCGATCTGCACCCAGAAATAGGCCGGCAGCGAGGCCGCCCCACGTGCGGGGGCAACGGCAACCTCGCGGAAATCGAGGCTGCCGGAAAAGCCGCTGTCGGCGGACCGGACCAGCAGTACGCGGCCCTCGTCGAGCAGGCCGGTGATCCTGGCCTGGCGCTGGTGGAAGCGATCGATGGCCGCATAGCTCGGCAGCATGTCGGGATCTTCCACGAAATCCGCCTCCTCGAAGACGATTCCGAGATCCGGCTCCGCGGCAAGGCGCGCGTCGAGCGCCGTGCGGTCCCGCATGATCTCGCGATCAGCGAGCCGCGCGGAGGCAAGGCCGACGAGTAGCCTTTCCGCCCCGTCTTCGCGAACCAGCGGCAGCGCGCCGGCGCGATGCACCACATCCGCCTCCACGCCGGCCTGCGACGCGGCAGCGCGGATCGTCCAGACCGTCGCGGCGAGAGACAGGATGATGATGGCCGCAAGAATAAGGGCAGGCGATTGGAAATGAAAACGCATCGATACCGCTCGTTCCTCCAAGGCTGCCCAGCGAACTTGCTTCAACTTTTCACATAACTCTTCGTAATCCAAATGAAATTGCAGTGTTTTTTCTGCGTGGCTCACCCCATGTTGCGCCGGCTCCGTCCCCCGTTCCTGCCCCGGCCGTAGCCTGCCGGCAGCATTCCCGCCAGCGTCGGCGAAATTTCGGATTTCCGTCAGGATTTACGGCTGCTGATCGTACATCTTGTTTTCGTTGGATAGATGGAGGTTTCGATGAAACATCACGGCTCGGAGCGACTTCATGACCATGAAAGGCTGGAACTCTATCGCGATCTGGTCCAGTCGAGCCTGGCGATCGCCAGCCGCGCTGCCTTCGGATCAGGCTGAGAGGCCGTGCCCTCGGGGGACTTCAACTCTCCGGCGAAATCGGTGTATGAGGGACGACAGGCCAACCACCGAGAGAAACCTGTCCCTGGAGACCATGGTCAATGAAAACTCTTCTGCTGATCGCCGCCGTCGCCGCATGCCTTCCTGCCTACGCACTGGCCGATGCGCGGGCTGAAATCCGCGCGCGCTGCGAGGCCGACGTCAAGGCCAATTGCGGCATGGTGTTCTCGCGCGACAAGGCGCTCGCCTGCCTGATCGAGAACAAGGCGAAACTGTCGGGCGCGTGTGCCCGCGCGCTGTCCAAGGCATCCTGCGACGCGCGTGCGCCGGGCAATATCAAGGCGGCGTTTGCCTGCCCGGGGTGATCCCCCGCCTCAGGTGATCGCCCCCACCTGCCAAGGTACGAACTCGTTGTCGCCGTAGTCGTAGATCTCGCTCGACGTCTTCTTGCCCGAGGCGACCGCGATGATGTCCTCGAAGATCCGCAGCCCCGCCTGCTCGATCGTCTCGGTGCCGGTGACGATGCCGCCGCAGTTGATGTCCATGTCCTCGTCCATATGGTCGTACATCTCGGTGTTGGTGGCGATCTTGATGCAGGGCGCCGGCTTGAAGCCCGAGACCGAACCGCGTCCGGTGGTGAAACAGATCACGTTGCATCCCCCCGCCACTTGGCCGGTCACCGCCGCCGGATCGTAGCCGGGCGTGTCCATGAACACGAAGCCCGGCTCCGTCACCATCTCGGCATATTCATAGACCGCCTTGAGCGGCATGGTCCCGCCCTTGGCCACCGCGCCGAGCGATTTTTCGAGGATGGTGGTCAGCCCGCCCTGCTTGTTGCCGTAGGAGGGATTGTTGTTGAGTTCGTCGCCGTTCCGCGCCGTATAGTCCCGCCACCAGTCGATGCGGGAAAGGAGCTTCTGCGCCACATCGGGCGACACCGCCCGCCGGGTCAACAGATGCTCGGCGCCGTAGATTTCCGGCGTTTCCGCCAGCACCGATGTGCCGCCATTCTTGACCAGCAGGTCGGAGGCCACGCCCAGCGCCGGGTTGGCCGAAATCCCGGAATAGCCGTCCGAGCCACCGCATTCGAGCGCGAGCTTCAGCGCCGACAAAGGCTGCTCCGTCCGCTCGACGGCATTCACGAGCGGCAGCATCTCCTTGATGATTTCCTGCGCCGCCTCGATCGTCTTCCTGGTGCCGCCCGTCTGCTGGATCGTCATCGTGCGCAGCAGCGCACCCTCGGCCAGCTTGTAATGTTCGAGGATCGGCGCGATCTGGTTGGTCTCGCAGCCCAGCCCGATCATCAATATGCCGCCGAAATTCGGATGCCGCGCATAGCCCTGGATCGTCCGCGTCAGGATCCGGTAGCCCTCGGACTTGTTGTTGAGCGCGCAGCCACCACCATGGGTCAGCGCCACCACGCCATCGATATTGCCGAAGCCGTCGAGCCCGCCCGAGCGGTTGAAATGGTCGGCGATGTAGCGCGACACTGTGGCGGAACAGTTCACCGAGGAGATGATGCCGATGTAATTGCGCGTGCCGACGCCGCCCGGACCACGGTCAAAGCCCATGAACGTCCGCCGCTCGGCCACCGGCAGCAAGCCCTCGTCGCGGTTGGCGCCGCCAAGCTGGTATTCATGCTCCGACGGGATCATCTGAAGGTTATGCAGGTGGATATGCTGCCCCGGCGCGATATCGGCGGTCGCGACGCCGATCACCTGGCCGAACTTGTGGACTTCCTGGCCGGCCTTGATCGGCTTCAGCGCCACCTTGTGGCCACGGCCGATCAGGTCGGTCGCCATCAGTCCTTCGTAACCCGTCGCTTCCCCCTTGCCGATCCTCTGGCGGGCCACGCCGACATCGTCGGCCGGGTTGAGGATGATGATCGGTGCTGCAAGCGAGGTCATGGCATTATTCCGGAATTGTCTTTTCTGCGTAAAGTACAAACCTTGACTGTCCCGCCGTCAAGGCAATTGTGTGGTCTGCCAGCCTGTCTTTTTCGATTGGTTTTGGACAGCCACCCTCCGCGCCCGGAACTGCTCAGGCGGTGATCCGCGCCAGCGCATCGGCCAGCCGCGCCGCGGTCTTGATCTCGCGCGTGATCATCGAGGTCACCGTACGCCGGACGCCGGGCAGCAGGGCGATCTCCTGCCGCAGCAGCGCATCGAGTTCCGCCATGTCGACGGCGAGGATCTGCAGCAGGTAGTCGTCCTCGCCGGTCGTGGCGTGACAGCGTCGGATCAGCGGATGGCGCAGCACCGCCGCCTCGAAGGCCGCATAGCTTTCGGGCGAGATCGTCACCTGGACGAAGGCCTCCAGGCCGAAGCCCATCTTGGCGGGATCGACGTCCAGCCCGTAGCCACGGATCACGCCGGCATCCTCCAGCGCCTTGACCCGTTTCCAGCACGGCGTCTTCGACAGCCCCACCTGTTCGGCAAGCTCGGCAAAGGACAGGCGCGCATTGCCTTCCAGCAGCCGGATGATCTTCTGGTCGATGCGATCGAGATTCATGCGTTCTCCGGTTTGTTGAAATACGCGGCAATCGTACCTCGAAACCAGCATAATCGGCAACGCTTAGGAACAATGTTCGGGCATGAACGGGCTATGATTGCTGTCAAGTTGGATATTGACAGCCATCAAGAGGAGTCCGGCCATGGACAAGACGGATTATCACGCACGGATCGAGACGCCCGTCATGCTGGACTATGGCGTCTATCTCCAGGTCGACAAGCTGCTGACCTGCCAGAAGCCGCTGGCCGAGATGGTCAATGGCGACGAGTTGCAGTTCCAGATCGTCCACCAGGTCGAAGAGCTCTGGATGAAGCTCATCGCCTATACGCTGGTCGACGTGCTGGACTACATGGAAAGGCAGGATACCCATCGCGTCGTCACCCTGATGGGTCGGGTGCATCGGCTGATGCGGCTGATGACTGACCAACTCGACGTGCTCGAGACCATGTCGCCCAAGGAATACCAGCAGGTCCGCCTCCAGCTCGGCAACGGTTCCGGCCAGGAATCGCCCGGCTTCAAGCTGCTGCTGCGCCTGCCCTTCGATCTCTGGGACAAGTTCAAGGCGCATTATCTCGAAGCCCGCAGCCTGACGGTCGCCGATGTCTACGACGCCAATTACGATCATGGCGACAGCTATGTCGTGGCCGAGGCGCTGATCGAATTCGACGAACTCTTCCAGAAGTTCCGCGCCAACCACGTCTATCTCATCCACCGCTCCATCGGGCTGGGCTCGAAGTCGCTGAAGGGCCGCCCGGTCGACCTGCTGCAGGCCGGCGCCCGCCACCGCTTCTTCCCCGAACTCTGGGACGTCCGCTGCGACATGACCGACGCCTGGGGCGCCTCCTATGGCGTGGTGCGGGACGCGATCCACGAGGATACGGACAAGGTGCAACAGGCCGCGAAAAGTTGAGCGGCAGGCTCGGTGTCGAGCCTGATGCTTATTCCGGGATCGCCGGCAGCACCCGGTCGCGCTTCTTCAACTGCGTCTCGCGGAAGAAGATGAAGAGGCCCGACGCGACGATCAGCAGCGCGCCGATCAGCATCGGCACGGAGGGAATGTCGCCGAAGAACAGGAAGCCGAAGACGATCGCCCAGAACAGCAGCGAATACTGCAGCGGCGCCACGACGCTCGCATCGGTCAGCTTCAGCGCACGGTTGATCATCGCATGCGCGGTCATCGCCACCACGCCGAGCAGGCCCAGCATCAGGAGGTCGCGCAGATCCGGCATCACCCAGTCGAACAGCGCGAAGGCGCCGCCGATCACCACACCCATCACGTTCTGCCAGAATACCAGAACCGTGTCCGGGGTGTTCCTCAGCGACCGGCCCGAGATCAGCAGGAAGGCGAAGAAGCAGGTGCCGATGATGGATATGGCGGCGGCCGGGGACTGGAACATCGCGGCGGAGGGCTGCAGCGCGATCACCACGCCGAGAAAGCCGACCGCGATCGCCGTCCAGCGCCGCCATCCGACATGTTCGCCGAGCAGCAGCGGCGAAAGCGCGGCGATGTAGATCGGCGCTGCCAGCCAGTAAGTCATCACGTCGGCCAGCGGCAGGTAGAACACCGCGGCGTAGAAGAACATGGTCTCCGTCGTCGAGATCACGGCGCGCGCCACCTGCATCCGTGGCTTCTCGACCTTGAACAGCGGCCGCCAGCCCAGCCACCAGACGAAGGGCGCCAGCACGATGAGGGCTGCCACCGAGCGCAGCAGCACCACCTGTCCGACCGAATAGGTCGCCACCAGCCACTTGCCCATCGTGTCGTTGAGCGCAAACAGCAGCATCCCGACAAGCGCGACGATGACGCCATTGGTGGCTATGGACGAAAGGACGGTTCGGGGAGGGGAGTGCATGGTGGGGCCTGCATGGTCAGCTACTGGACTGCCGCGATCGGTCAGTTGGTAACCTGATCCTACAATTCGCCGGAAATTCCAATACGCATGTACAAGAATGACAAATATACGTCCACAGGATGCCTCGGCTCCGAACGCAATCCGAGGGAGGCCCCTCCCTCTGAAACGGGATCGGGTATACGCCGGATTGATCGCGTATAGTTCGGATCGCTTTATTAGTGTGTGGAAATATTTCGGAATGAGACTAGACTTGCCGTCGGGCCACGGTTCACGGCGGGATCATTTATGTCGGATACGCATGCGCTTTCCCAAACCATCGGTTCGATCTATAACTGCGCCATCGACCCCTCGCTCTGGCCGGTCGCCCTCGAACGGGTGGCCCGTCTGTTCGGCGGCCGCACGGCTTCGATCGGCATCAGCGACACGCTGACCCGTGAAACCATCATCCGCACCAGCTGGGGCGTTTCCGAACCCTACGAGAGCTCCTATGCCGGCTATGTGGCAACCCTGCCGGTCTACCAAAGCTACGCGAGGATGCAGGTGGAGGAAGCCAAGGGTGGCGCGATGCTCTATGACATCGAGGCGTTCAAGAAGACCGACTTCTACAGGGAATGGGCCGCGCCACAGGGCCTGATCGACGTCGCGGCGCTCTGCATCATGAATGATTCCAGCCGCTTCGGCATGTTCGGGGTCAATACCGGCACGGACAGGCCGCTTGTCGGCGAAAGGGACCTCAAGATCCTGCGCATGCTGGCGCCGCATGTGCGTCGGGCCGCAACCATCAGCGATCTTCTCGACACAAGCGCGCTCAGCGCGCGTCGCCTCGAGGCGCTGATCGACGGCCTCGACCTGGGCATCGCCTTTGTCGACCAGTCCATGCGGCTGGTTCATGCCAATGACGCCGCTCGCCGCTATCTCGACGCAGGCGATGGCATCACCTGTCATGCGGGCCGCATCGGGGTGTCGGCCCCTCGGTCGCGCGATGCTTTCGAACATGCGCTGGAGCGGGCCGGGCGGGGCGACGCCGAAATGGGGCGGGCCGGCTTCAGCCTGCCGGTTCCGCGGCACGGGGGCGATCCGCTCGTGCTTCATGTCCTGCCGCTCGCGCGGGGCGAGGGGCGCCGTCTCCTCGCACCCTCGTCCCTCGCGGCGGTGTTCATAACGTCGCCGGACGCGCGGCCGGTCGCGGCCGCCGATGCCCTGGCGTCGTTGTTCGACCTTACCCGCGTGGAGGCGGTGACGCTCACCCACCTGTCCGCGGGCAGCAGCCCCGGCGAAGTGGCAAGCCGGCTGGGCATGCCGCTCAGCACGGTCAAGTCGCAGCTCAAGCGGATCTTCCGCAAGACCGGAACCTCCCGCCAGCCGGAGCTCGTGCACCTCGTCAGCGGCGTTGGCTTCATGCGACCGACCGCGCCATGACGGGCCCGGCCCTGGACGAGCGCGCGGTATATTCACGCTTGCTCGACAGGGTCTATGAATGCGCCAATGACGAGAACCGGTGGCCCGAGACCCTGCTCCTCATTGCAGCCGACATCTCGGCGGACTGGGCTGCCCTGGCCTGGCGCGATGCCGCCGCCGGTCGGGCCGGCGCGATCTGCTCGCCGTCGCTAACCGCTGGTCCCAGCGGCTCGGACGTCGCCAGCCAGGCGATATCGGTGCTGCAGCCTGGAAGCGGCCATCTTGCTGAACTCGAATGCCGGCATCTTCCACCGGGCACGCTGGCGCCCTACCAGATTGCCTTCGTCGCGGGCGTCGGTCCGGGTGGCGCGGTGGACAGCGCGGCGCTCGAGCGCCTATTCCCGCACATCGCCCGTGCCGTCGCTATCGGCAGTCGGCTTGGCAACGAGCGGCAGGCGCAAGAAAGAATCGAGGCAGCCCTGGATCGCTTCCGATCGGCTGTCCTGCTCGTCAGCGATCGGCAGAAGATCTTCTATGCCAACCGTGCGGCAAGGAAGATCCTCGCCGAGCGGCGGGTGCTGATGACGCGCGATGGCCTCGTCTATGCGCTCGACGCAGCCCTGTCGCGGCTGCTGCAGCATGCGGTGGAAAGGGCCTGCGGGGTCGAGTCCGCTTCGGCCCCGTCGCTGATCCCGCTCGATGGCACAAGCCTCGAGAGCCTTCATGTCGTCCCCGTCCCGGCGGAGCCCCTGCGGGAAAGGATGGACAGGCGGCTCAGATGCGCCGCCATCTTTCTGCGCGAAGCGGGGGCGGGCGCGCATGCCGACTTTGGGACCCTGTCGATGCTCTACCGGTTGACGCCGGCGGAAGCGGCCGTCTTCTCGGAGATCGCGACGGGCCACAATCCCGGCCTCGCCGCAAGTCGGCTGGGCATTGCGCCGAGCACGGTGCGAACGCATCTGTTGCGGATCTACGAAAAGACCGGGGTGCGGCGCCAGTCCGATCTCGTCCGCCTCGCCGCCAGTCACAGTCTGCCGTAGATATCGGACATCCACCAAACGGATGATTTCCCTGCCGCCGAAGACAGCCCGATGGCGGTCGAGGGGCGGCGGGCACAGGGTTACTCTCGTCGCCAACAGCCGCGACGTGCAGCAGCGGACGGCAGCCGCCGTCATGCGGGATCGACACATCGCGTGGCGACCGGGAGAGAAACCATGTTTTCCTACGTTGCGATCTTCCACATCTTCACCGCAGGCGTCTGCTTCATGCTGTCGAACCTGGCCATGAAGCAACTCGGCGGGATGCCCTGGTATATCCTCTACGGTGCCGTCGCGCTGTCAATCATGATCGGCGCCTGGTTCGAGGTGCAGGCGCTCAGGGAAATCCAGCTGGGGCATGCGGTGGCCACCATCCTGTCGGCGGAAATCCTGCTCTCGATTGGGGTCGCGGCCTATTTCCTTCACGAACACTATACGGCGCGGGATCTTGCCGGAATGGTGCTGATCATCGTCGGCATCGTCATGCTCGGACTGAGCAATCCGCCCCAACAGAAAGCGGCCGTCGCGCCGGATCAGCCGCCATCCGCCATGGCCGCCGCCGGTGACGATGCCGGGCTGCCGACGACGGTCAAGAGCGGCTCCTGACCGGGCAGAACCCAAGGAATCGCGGGAAAGCCGTCGCACGGGGCCGATTCCTGCCTGACGGCACTTTTCGTCGCCGCCGATTTAAGCCATAGCTCGGTCGAAAAGACTGCGATTTCAAGGCTTGGCGAATGACGAAATTCGATGTGCTCACCGTCGGCAATGCGATTGTCGATATCATCGCCCGTTGCGAAGAGGATTTCCTCGTCGACAATGCCATCACCAAGGGTGCGATGAATCTGATCGATGCCGACCGCTCCGCGCTGCTTTATTCGCGCATGGGGCCCGCGGTGGAAATGTCGGGCGGCAGCGCCGGCAACACGGCGGCGGGCGTCGCGAGCTTCGGCGGCAAGGCGGCCTATTTCGGCAAGGTCTCCAATGACAAGCTCGGCGAGATCTTCCGCCACGACATGAATGCGCAGGGGGTGCATTTCGCCACCCGACCGCTTGCCGGCCATCCTCCGACCGCCACCTCGATGATCTTCGTGACGCCGGACGGCGAACG
Organism: Rhizobium sp.; assembly: GCA_019739215.1. Lineage (GTDB taxonomy): Bacteria > Pseudomonadota > Alphaproteobacteria > Rhizobiales > Rhizobiaceae > Rhizobium_E. The sequence continues at coordinate 127,545 of JAHHDR010000034.1, read as the reverse complement.
CTCGATGAACACCTATCTTGGCGCCTGCGTCGAGCTCGGTCCCGAGGATGTCGAGGAGGATGTCGTCGCCGCCTCGCGCGTCACTTATTTCGAGGGGTATCTCTGGGATCCGCCGCGCGCCAAGGAGGCGATCCGCGAATGCGCCCGCATCTCGCATGCGGCGGGCCAGGAAACCTCGATGACGCTGTCGGACAGTTTCTGCGTCGATCGCTATCGCGGCGAGTTCCTCGACCTGATGCGATCGGGCACGGTCGATATCGTCTTCGCCAATTCATCGGAAATGCTGGCGCTTTACCAGACCTCGGATTTCGACGGCGCGCTGACCCAGATGGCTGCTGACTGCAAGCTGGCCGCGGTGACGATGAGCGAACATGGCTCGCTGATCCTGCATGCCGGCAAGCGCTATGTCATCGAACCGCTCAAGGTGGACACCGTCGTCGACACCACGGGCGCCGGCGACCTCTACGCCGCGGGTTTCCTGTTCGGCTACACCAATGGCTTCGAACTGGCCGATTGCGGCCGTCTTGGCAGCCTCGCCGCCGGGCTGGTGATCCAGCAGATCGGGCCGCGCATGCAGGTGCCGCTCAAGCGCGCCGCCGAGCAGATCGGCATTATTTTGTAAAGGCCTCGCCGGGATAGGCGCCCCAGATTTCGGCCTGGCTCACCCAGCCTTCGACATCCTTCGCCTCGGCATGGCACCATTGGCCATTGCACTGATCGAGCTTGACCACGACGCCCGGCTGCAGCTTGGCGATCACATGGCCGCTGTCGCGCGCGTCGGTGCGCATGTTGACGAAGATGTCGGGGCCCTTCTCGCGCATCCAGGGTGCAGCAATCGCGGCCCGCTCGCCTGATAGCAGCGAGTGGAAGACCCAGCCCTCGGCGCCCTCGGCATCGCGGATGCGCCGCCAGTTCTCGTATTCCTGGGTGATCTCGACCGGGACGCCTGCCTTGAGGTAGCGCCAGGAGACGGCATAGTCCTGACCAGGACCGACCCGGAGGTTGATCTTCTTGGCCTTGAGGGTGACGAAGCGCGGCACCGGCAGGCCGGTCGACAACTTCGCCGCCTCGGCCAGCGTCGGCGTTGCCGCGGCCAGAAGCCCCAGTAGCGCGACCGCTGCTATCGTCGCCTTTGCCCGTTTGGGCCTGATCCTGTTTGCCATCGTCGACACGTCTGATAATGAATGAGAATTGATCCGGCGAATGTCGCGCAACTTGGTTAAGGAGCGGTCAACGCCGGGATACATGACGGGACAACGGGGCCGGAGGAGCATGCCGAACAAGAAGAGACCGAGCGTCTACATCACCCGCAAGCTGCCCGACATCGTCGAAACCCGGATGCGCGAGCTGTTCGACGCCGAGCTGAATGTCGACGACATGCCACGCAGCCGGGACGAACTCGTCGCCGCCGTGCGCCGGGTGGACGTGCTCGTGCCCACCGTCACCGACCGGATCGATGCCGCCATCCTCGATGAGGCCGGCCCCCAGTTCAAGCTGATCGCCAGTTTCTCCAACGGCATTGACCATGTCGATGTCGAGGCGGCGGCAAAAAAGGGCATCACTGTCACCAATACGCCGGGCGTGCTGACCGAGGACACGGCGGACATGGTCATGGCGCTGATCCTCGCCGTGCCGCGCCGGCTGGCCGAGGGCGCACGGATCCTCACCGACTCCAAGGGCGACTGGGCGGGCTGGTCGCCGACCTGGATGCTCGGCCACCGCATCTGGGGCAAGCGCCTCGGTATCGTCGGCATGGGCCGCATCGGCACCGCCGTCGCCCGCCGCGCCAAGGCGTTCGGCCTCCAGGTCCACTATCACAACCGCCACAGGGTCAGCGCGGCCACCGAGGAAGCGCTCGAGGCGACCTACTGGGACAGCCTCGACCAGATGCTCGCCCGCGTCGATATCGTCTCGATCAACTGCCCGTCGACGCCCGCGACCTACCACCTGATGTCGGCACGGCGCCTCGCCCTGATGCAACCCACCAGCTATATCGTCAACACCGCCCGCGGCGGCGTGATCGACGAGACGGCGCTGATCAAATGCATCCGCGAGGGCACGATTGCCGGCGCCGGCCTCGACGTCTTCGAGAATGAGCCGGTGGTCGGATCGAAGCTGCTCAAGCTCGCCAACGAGAACAAGGTCGTGCTCCTGCCGCACATGTCCTCGGCGACGATCGAGAGCCGCATCGACATGGGCGAGAAGGTGATCATCAACATCCGGACCTATTATGACGGCCACCGGCCGCCCGATCGGGTTCTGCCAGGCCGGACCTGAGATCGGGTCGTTGTCAGCGATGCGGCCTGCAATGCGCCGCAAGTTGTTCCGTTCTGGGACCTGTCCCGGAATGGGACGGAAATTGTCGCGAAAATTCGGCCTTTTGCTCTGAAACTGAACGGCCGCATGCCGGTTTACTGTTTGTTTTCTTGTCGAAATCTATCTTTCGACCGCTTGGAACGCAAGGAGCGGTCATGAAGGCTTTGAAGGCATTGTGTGGTGATGATTCGGGTGGCTTCGCGATCGCGATGGCGATCGGGGCGGTGCCACTGCTAATCGCATGTGGCGTCGGCCTGGACTATTCGACGGCGTTCATGAAACGCTCCGAAATGCAGAACGCGGCCGATAGCGCAGTCCTGCTCGCCGCCTCTTCCGGTGTCTATGACAAGGTCAAGCTCGAGGAGATGGCGACAAACGTCTTCTATGCCAACCTGACCACCGATTTCGGGACCAGGCCGGTCATCACCAAGTTCGAGGTCAGCGAGGATCGCCACATCACCCTGATTGCGAACGCCAATATTCCCCTGACGCTGGGCAAGATCATCTGGTCGAAGGGAATCGATATTGGCGTCCTGTCCCAGGCGGTCTCCGGTAGCGAGGACAAGGTTGAGATCGCGATGGTCCTCGACACGACCTACTCCATGAGCGGCCAGAAGCTGACCGACCTGAAATCGGCTGCCAACAGCCTGCTCGACGTTTTCGAGAAAGCCGATGCCGACAAGTCCATGGCCCGATTCTCGATCGTGCCCTTCTCGCGCTATGTCAATGTCGGCATGTCGAACCGTTCGAAGTCCTGGCTCGACGTGCCCGACGATTACACCAAGACCTATGAAAAGTGCACGACGAGCAAGCCGATCATTTCGCAGGACTGCAAGAAGGTGGCGTCGACCTGCAGCAATGACGGCGTGTCCTACAGCTGCACCAAGAATGTCTGCACGAACCAGGTCTATGGCCCCGAAGAGAAGACCTGCAAGCAGCAAACGGATACCTACAAGTGGACGGGATGCGTCGGCTCCCGCAACAGTCCGCTCGATGTGAAGGACAGCGATCCGGCCAAGAGGTACACCGGTCTTCTCAACACGAGCTGCGGGTCGCCGATTACGACCCTGAGCAACGATTACAAGGCACTGCGCGCGGCCATCAAGGCTATGACGGCCAACAACGAGACCTATGTCGCGCCGGGGGTGCTCTGGGGCTGGAACACGCTGTCGGCCAGCGAGCCGTTCACCCATGGCGCGAATGCCACCGACGACGTCAAGAAGTTCATGATCGTCATGACTGACGGTGCCAATACGAAATCGCCAAGTTATCCTAAGCATGATGGCTCGGACGCGGCCAAGGCAGATACTCAGATGAATGCGGTCTGCGACAATGCCGAGAGTTCCAAGATCACCATCTTCACCATCGGCGTGGGTATTGATTCCAAGGCCGCAGCCACGCTGGCCAAATGCGCGACATCACCCGACAAGGCGTTCACCGTGGAGGATTCCGCCAAGCTGGTGGATGTCTTCAAGGACATCGCCGGGCAGATCCTCACGCCGCGCCTCACGATGTGATGGTCGCCATGCCTCTGGTCCGGGCCATGCAGGCGGACCAGAGGCGGCATTCGGCTACAACAGCACCATCACGCCGATCAGCATCGCCCAGATGGCGAGCGAAATCAGGGTGACGGCGAGCAAGGCGCCAAGGCGTGAAATCTCGAATTCATCCATGACGGCGTCTCCGTCTTCGCACCGCGCCGGCCACGGGAGGCGGCAGCGAAGCAATCCGGGCGCATGGTTATCCGCTCGCCGGAATGGCGTCAGTTACGTTTGCAACACCTGAAGAGTTTCCGCCCCGTTGACGCAGGGTGGGGACGTGGCGTTCACCGCCGCCGGTACTTGACCACGTCGAACCGCGCCGACAGCGCGTCATACATGAGCAGTCGACCGACCAACGGATCGCCCGCGCCCGTGATCAGCTTGATCGCCTCCATCGCCATCAGCGTCCCGATCACCCCCGTTAGCGCGCCGACAATCCCGGTTTCGGCGCAGGCCGGCAGCATGCCCTCGGGCGGCACTTCGGGAAAGAGGTCGCGATAGCCGGGCAGCAGCGCTCCGTCCGGCCCGGTCTCGTAGGGCTTCAACACCGTCACGGACCCGTCGAAGCGGCCCACCGCCCCGGTCACCAACGGAATGCGGGCGCGCTCGGCGGCATCGGCGGCGGCATAGCGGGTGGTGATGTTGTCGGAGCCGTCGATCAGCAGGTCGTAGCCGAAGGTCAGGCCCGGGGCGTTGTCGTCGGAGAAGCGCAATTCGTGCCGGTCGACGGTGATGTGCGGATTGAGTTCGCGGATGCGGGCTGCGGCGCTGCGGGTCTTCCGGTCGCCCACGGTGCCGGTCCCGTGGATCGTCTGTCGCTGCAGGTTGGAGAGCGACACCGTGTCGTCATCGATGATGCCGATCGTGCCGACGCCCGCGCCGGCGAGATATTCCAGCACCGGCGAGCCGAGCCCGCCCGCGCCGATCACCAGCACCGCCGCACCCTTGAGCTTCTGCTGGCCCGCACCACCGATCTCCGGCAGCAATATATGCCGGCCGTAGCGTTCGATCTCTGATGGGGTCAGCGGTTCACTCGTCATGCGATGTCGATCCTGTCGTGTATCGAACAAGGGTTATCAGGCCCGGCGGCTTGATGCCAATCACCCTTTCGAAGGATGCCCGGGGAAGGATTTTTCCCGACGCAAGCGTTTTACCGCAAATTTTGCCACTCGCGCGACATTGCGGCCCGTGCTAGCGTCCACGCGTGATCACGGGGGAGGGATGTAATGCCCTATTTTTCCGACATTCAGGACATCGGCATGTTCAAGCCGGGCGATATCGCGGCGCTGCGCCGTGCCTTCGAACTGCTTGCCGTGCGCGAGGGCCTGGGGGAAGACGACGCCCGCGCCCGGGCGCTGGCCCGATCGCTGATCCAGCTCTACCGCCATGGCGTGCGCGATCCCGACAGCCTGGCCTCCGCGGTAGGCAGCAAGGCCGCCTAACGCCACCACCCCCCTTAACATTTGGTCGCCTTGTTGTAGGGTGCGGCGACGCGCTTCGGCGCTTTTCGACCGGGGGACGTGTGCGCATGGCAGAAATCAACAAGAGTCCGGCCTTCTGGCGGTCCTTCCCGATCTTCGAGGAGTTCTCCAAGGAACTCGTCGCAGAGGTCGCGGGCCTTGCGCAATGGCGCAAGTGGCCGGCGGGCACGGTGATCTTCCAGCGCGGCGACGAAGGCAATTACATGATCCTCGTCACCGAGGGCCGGATCAAGTTGTCGCTCATCACCTCGCAGGGCAAGGAACTGTCGCTGCGCCATCTCGAGCCGGGCACGCTGCTCGGCGAAATGGCGGTGCTCGACGGCGAACCGCGTTCGGCCGATGCCGCCGCGAGCGTGGCCACCGAGGGCTATGTCATCGGCAAGGCCGAATTCATGAACTTCATCACCCGCAATCCGGAGGCGGCCGAAGCGGTGATGCGCTATCTCTGCCGCCGCCTGCGCGAGACCACCGACCAGCTCGAGACCATCGCGCTCTACGATCTCGACAGCCGCGTCGCCCGCTTCTTCCTCGCCACGCTCAAGCAGATCCATGGCGACGACCTGCCCGATTCCGCCAGCCTGCATATCGCACTCAGCCAGACCGAGATCGCTGGTATCCTGGGGGCCAGCCGCCCGAAGATCAACCGCTCGATTCTCTCGCTCGAGGAGCAGGGCGCCATCAAGCGCAAGGGCAATGTCATCGATTGCAACATCCGCCGGCTGTCCTCGCTCGCCGAGCCCGAGGACGACTAAGCAGGTTCCGGGAAACTGTCCCACGGCTTTCCGACAACAACCTGCGACAAAACAATGGATCAAGCGGATGAATCTCGTTGGCTTGCCAACGAAAGTCTGCCTAGGCGGGAACGTAGGTCATCCGGATTGCATCCTCGCCGACAAGGTCATGGGCGACGAGCCGCAGTGGCGGCCGGGGGCCCGCGAAGAAGGGCTTGCCGCGTCCCACCACGAATGGCCTGACATAGAGATGATATTCGTCGATAAACGCGCTCAGGCTGTCCGCCAGCGCTGGTCCGGCGACGAGAATCTCGCCGTCATGATCAGCCTTCAGCTTGCGCGCCACCGCCTCGACCCCATCCCGGACAAGCGTGGCATTGGGGCCGACCGACTCCAGGGAGCTCGATACAACCCACTTCGGCTGGCCCTGCCACGCCGCCGCATAGGCTCGCAGATCCGGCGTCCAGTCGGCATGGTTCTCGTCCCAGTAGCGCATGGTCTCGTACATCCGGCGGCCATAGAGGCTGCCGGCGAGGTCGCGCGTCTGTCCGATGAAGTACCGGAAGAGCGCAGGCCCCGGCGGGGTGAATGAGTCATGGTCGATATAGCCGTCGAGAGACATGTTCATTGCAAAGACGAGTTTGGCCATCCGCGAGCCTCCCTGGCATGATTTAGGGCCCATGTGTGGCGTGTCTGATTGCAGGATGCAACCGGTTTTGCCCGCATTCATGCTGTCTGTCGCGTCCGCGGGGGAGCGAGCGCCACGTCCATAAACCGCTCACACGTCGGCAAGTTGAAACAAACGACCTGTAACCCCCTGCCAACCTCTGTGCGATTGTGTAAACAGACAGCATGACCCTCCGCATCCGGCCCTTCCATGTCGGCATTTTGGCGAGCATTGCCGCGGCACTGCTCGTGGTCTTCCTGCCCGATAGCTGGCTGGCAGGCGGCCGCGAGCTCTATTTCGACCGGCTCACCCAGATCGTCTCGGTGCCGGTATCGCCTGCCGTGGTGGTGGTCGATATCGACCGCAAGTCCTATGCCGCGATGCCAGACCAGAAATGGCAGCGCGCCAACACCGCCGAACTCGTCGAGAAGATCGCGGCGGACGGCCCCTCCGTCATCGCCTTCGACCTTGTCTTTTCCACCGACTGCGACCCGACATCCGCCACCAATCGCCGGCTGGCGGACGCCATGGGACGCGCCCCGTCGCTACTCGGCTTCCTGCTCGCCGACCACGAGGGCAAGGCGCCGCGCCCGCTGCCGGTGCTCGCCATCGCCCGCTCGCTCACCGTGCCCGAACTCTGGTTCGTGCCGGGCGCGGAAATGTCCTGCGACATGTTCCAGCAGAAGGCGATTTCATCGGGGGCATCCTTCCTCATCGGCGACGAGGATTCGCGGGTGCGCCGGATCCAGGCCTTCTCGATCGTCGGTTCTGAGCCCTATCCCGCGCTTGGCCTCGAGGCGGTGCGCCGCTACTACGACATCAGGACACCGCTGCTCGGCGGCACGCCGCCCTGGCTCAAGCTGGGCCGGGAGCTGTTCTCGCTCGCCGAGGATGGGTCGATGCGCTTCGTCGCCAGCCGCCCCGAGGCGATGCTGAGCCGGACGATCTCGGCGATCGACGTGATCCAGGCCAGGGTTCCCACGCGCCTTTTCGCGGAAAAGATCGTCTTTATCGGGTCGTCTCTGCCCAATCTCGGAGGCCTGCGGGAAAGTGCCGGCGCCCAGCTCGTCGCCTCGTCGCAGATCCACGCCGATCTCGCCAATTCGATCCTCACCAATTTCGTGCCGCTCAGGGATGATGGCTTCGTCAATCTCGAGGCCGGCTACACCCTGTTCGCGGGGCTGATCATCGCGCTGCTTACCGTGCGGTTCCGGCCGTGGGAAACGCTCGCTGCCGGGCTCGGCGTCATCGGTGTCACGCTCGCCGCGTCCTATGTCGTCTATGCCCGCACCGGCTGGCTGACCGACGGCTTCTCGATCGGCGTCATGCTGGTGCTGGTGCTGGTCGTGGCAGCCTTCTCGCAATTCGCCGAAACCCGCCGGGTCGAGCGCGTCGCCCGCCAGCGCTTCGCGCAATATCTGCCGCAGACGGTGGTCGACCGCTATCTCGATCACCCCGCCAAGGGGTCCATGTCGGGCGAGGAGCGGCCGGTTACCGCGCTGTTCACCGATATCGAGGGATTCTCGACGCTTGCTGGCCGGGTCAGGGCGCAGGAACTTGTGGCGCTGCTCAATGTCTATTTCGCCGAGGTCAACAAGCTGGTCGCCGATCACGGCGGCATGGTCGACAAGGTCGTGGGCGACGCCGTCCACGCCTTCTTCAACGCCCCCGAGGACCTTCATGACCACGTCAACAAGGCGATCGACTGCGCGCTCGCCATCTCGCGGCTGACCGAGGAAATGCGCAACCGGCCGGAGTTCAAGGCGAAGGATTTCGGCCGCACCCGGCTCGGCATCGAGACCGGCATCGCCGTGCTCGGCGAGGTCGGCATGGCGGGCAAGCTCGACTACACGGCCCATGGCAATTCGATCAACCTCGCCGCCCGCCTGCAGGACGCCAACAAGTTCCTCGGCACCACGATCTGCGTCGGCCCCGCCGCCAATGCCGAAAGCCGCCGGCCGCTGCGCGCGCTCGGCGAACACGAGATCCGCGGGTTCGGGACCATGGAACTGTTCACGCCGGACGATTACGTGCGTGCGACTTAATCGTTGATTCCCATGCAGTTGGCAGTGCTGTAGCGCTTTGCGCCATCTGCCTCCGCCCGCACACGGGTTGCTGCGAGAGGGATGAATTTCGAAGAACGGCTCGTGATAGAGATGTATTCTTGGTTGTCTCTGCGTACATGATATTCCGGTGTTTAATATAATATAGAAAAATATAGCTTATTTATACATGTCATTGGACAATTTTATATGTTGAGTATTCATGTATTGTTGTCTGATTTTCTTTTTTCATTGCTCCAGTCGTAATGAGCTATTTTGGGAAGACTTAATATGACACGTTATCATATTGAAAATTTCCTTGCGAATGCGCTTCTCATGCTTCTGAAGATTTTAGTAGTTAACGCTTTGGAAAGTATACGACACTAAATCTGGCGACAGTCTAATTTAGCGGAGCCTCTCCCAATGAAACGGCCGACAATTCGTACCACTCTCATGGCAATGCTGGGCGTCATCGGCCTTGCCGTGCTGCTGCTCTCCTATATCGCGCTGTCGAATATCTCGAGCCTGCGGAACTCCACGGCCGACATCGGCAAGTACTGGATGGAACGGCTGCTGACAGCCCGCGAGCTGAAGGGCGAGTTCTCGAACCTGCGCCTATCTTTGGCGCGATTCGCGATGGCAACGGACAAGGCGAGCTTCGATGCCGAGATGGCAACATTCGTAGGTTATCAGGAGGCGATCGCCAAAGACGTCGCCAAGTATGAAGACGGCGCAAGAACAGAAAAGGGCCGCGCCCTGATCAACGATGTGAAGCCCAAGCTTGCAGAATACAATGCCGAGGCCAAGACCTACGCGGACCTCATAGCGGCCAACAACATGGCGGATGCGACCGCCTATTTCAAGACGACAATGAAGCCGCAGGCCGATGCCGTCAACGACAGCATCAGTGCTCTCGTCGACTTCATCATTGCCTCTGCGGATGCGCGTGTCACCGAGGCTGACGCCGAGGCCGGTACAGCGTTCAATGTTGTGATCGGCTTTGCCGCGGCGACCATCCTGATCTGCGGCGTCGGCATCTTCTTCGCGCTGTCCGGTATTGCGCGGCCGATCCAGATGATCACGGGCTCGATGCGCAACCTTGCCGGTGGCGACGACAAGACGGAGGTTCCCTTTGGCGGCCGCGCCGACGAGATCGGCGCAATGGCAGCCGCGGTCGAGGTCTTCCGCCAGAATGCGATCAACAACAAGCGCCTCGAGCAGGAGGCTGCCGCCAACCGCAGCCAGGCCGAGCAGGCCCGCGAAGCCGAGCAGGACCGGATGGCCCGCGAGGGCGAGCAACTCCGCATCGCCACGAGCGCGCTCGGCGAGAACATGAAACGGCTTGCCGATGGCGACCTGACCTGTCGGATCAACACCCAGTTCGCGCCTGAATACGAGAGCCTGCGCGCCGACTTTAACGCCACCGTCGACCAGCTCGGCCAGACGGTCGGCTCGGTCATCGTTGCCGTCGGCAACATGGACTCCGGCACCCGCGAAATCTCGTCGGGCGCCGGCGATCTCTCCAGGCGCACCGAGCAGCAGGCCGCCTCGCTCGAGGAAACCGCAGCCGCGCTCGACCAGATCACCGCAAATGTCTCGAGCTCATCGAAGCTGACCAACGAGGCACGGGACGTCGCGCAGGCGGCGAACCAGAGTGCCGCGGAGTCAGTCAAGGTCGTGTCCCACGCGGAAGAAGCCATGGGCCGCATCGAGCAGTCGAGCCAGCAGATCTCCAACATCATCGGCGTGATCGACGAGATCGCCTTCCAGACGAACCTTCTCGCACTCAACGCCGGCGTCGAAGCGGCACGCGCGGGTGAAGCCGGCAAGGGTTTTGCCGTCGTCGCCCAGGAGGTGCGCGAACTCGCCCAGCGCTCGGCCCAGGCGGCCAAGGAGATCAAGGGCCTGATCCAGAACTCGACGACGGAAGTCGAGAGCGGCGTCAAGCTGGTGCGCGACACCGGCGAGGCCCTGAAGACGATCGGCGACTATATCACCAAGATCAACAGCCACATGGAATCGATCGCCACCTCGGCGCGGGAACAGTCCACCGGCCTGTCCGAGGTCAATGTCGCCGTCAACCAGATGGACCAGACGACGCAGCAGAATGCCGCGATGGTGGAACAATCCACCGCCGCCGCCGCATCGCTCGCCCAGGAGGCCGGCAAACTGCGCGAGCTTGTGGCGAATTTCCGGCTCGACCAGCAGGCGACGATGCAGTCCTCGGCGCTGCGGCAGACCGCATCCGCCATGACCCGCCCCGCCGCCTCGGCCCCGTCAAAGTCCTACGCCGCCCCGGTCAAGCGCCCTGCCGCCCAGGGCAACCTCGCCCAGAAGGCGGACAGCTGGGAAGAATTCTGAGGCCGAAACTCAGTGCTGAAACAACGCGGCCCGGGGGAAACCCCGGGCCGATTTCGTTGGGGGCTGACGGTCAGCCCCTCAATGCGCCTCGTCCCAGTTCTTCGCCGCCCGCGCGTCCACCGCCAGCGGAACCGACATCGTCACCGCCGGCAGCGCCGCGTGCTCCATCGTCTCGCGAATGACCGGGATCGCGCGCTCGGCTTCGGCTTCCGTCGTCTCGAAGATCAGTTCGTCATGCACCTGCAGCAGCATCCGGGCATGGACGCCTGCCTTGTCGAGCGCCGGCTCCATCTTGATCATCGCGCGGCGGATGACATCGGCGGCCGAGCCCTGGATCGGCGCGTTGATCGAGGCCCGCTCGTTGAAGGCCCGCACCGAGGGGTTGGACGAGCGGATCTCGGGATAATGGATGCGCCGGCCGAAGATCGTCTCGACATAGCCGAGATCGCGCGCCTTGGCCTTGGACGCGTCCATATAGTCCTTGATCCCCGGGAACCGCTCGAAATACTTGCGGATATAGTCGCCGGCTTCCGAACGCTCGATCGAGAGCTGGTTGGCCAGCCCGAACGCGGAAATACCGTAGATGATGCCGAAATTGATCGCCTTGGCCCGCCGGCGCACCTCCGAGGGCATGCCCTCGACCGGCACGCCGAACATTTCCGATGCCGTCATCGCATGGATGTCGATCCCGTCGGCGAAGGCCTGCTTGAGCTGCGGGATATCGGCGAAATGCGCCAGCACCCGGAGCTCGATCTGGCTGTAGTCGGCTGATATCAGCACATTGCCCGGCGCCGCAATGAATGCCGTGCGGATCTTGCGCCCCTCCGCCGTGCGCACCGGAATGTTCTGCAGGTTCGGCTCCGAGGAGGCGAGCCGCCCCGTGGTCGTCGCCGCCATGGCATAGCTCGTATGCACCCGCTTGGTCTCGGGGTGGATATAGCCCGGCAGCGAATCCGTATAGGTGCTCTTGAGCTTGGTCAGCTGGCGCCAGTCGACGATCTTGCGCGGCAGGTCGTGGCCCGCTGCCGCGAGATCCTCCAGCACCTGCGCCGAGGTCGACCATTGCCCGGTCTTGGTCTTGCCACCACCGGAATCGAAGCCCATCTTGCCGAACAGGATGTCGCCGAGTTGCTTGGGCGAGCCGATGTTGAACCGCTCGCCGGCCAGCTTGTAGATCTCATCCTCGATACCAGCGGCCGCCTGGGCAAGCTCGCCCGACAGCCGCGACAGCACCTGCCGGTCGACCGAGATGCCGCGCTCCTCCATCCGCGCGATGACATCGACCAGCGGCCGCTCCAGCCGCTCGTAGACCCGCATCAGGCCCTTGGCGATAACCTGCGGCTTCAGCACCAGCCAAAGCCGCATGGTGATGTCGGCATCCTCGGCTGCGTAAGCGGAGGCTTTCTGAATCTCAACCATGTCGAAGGTCACCGCCGACTTGCCCGAGCCCGCGACATCCTTGTAGGCGATCGGCGTGTGGCCCAGCCAGCGCTCGGAAAGCGGGTCCATGCCATGCGGCGTGTTGCCGCCGCCGTCGATGACATAGCTCATCAGCATCGTGTCGTCGAAGGGTGCGACCGCGATGCCGTGGCGCTTCATCACCAGCCAGTCATATTTGATGTTCTGGCCGACCTTGAGCACGGCCGGGTCCTCCATCAGCGGCTTGACCAGCGCCAGCGCCTCGCGGATCGGGATCTGGCCCTCGGCGAGCCCGCCGCCCAGCAGGTCGCCATGGCCGGACTTGTGGCCGACGGGCACGTAACAGGCAAAGATCTTCTGCCCCGAGGGCCCCGTCGTGTTGTCCGCTATGGCCAGCGAAAAGCCGGCGAGTTCCGCCTGCATCGGGTCGAGCGAGGTCGTCTCGGTGTCGAAGGCGACCACGCCGGTCTCGCGCGCCGCCGCGATCCAGCGTTCGAGCGCTGCGACATCGCGCACGGTCTCGTAGGTTCCATGGTCGATCTTCGCCGTGGCGAAGAACGCCGCCCGCGCCCGCGCGAGCCCGGCGGCCGCTGACGTGTCCGATCCGGTCTCCGGCTCCGTCGGCACCCCGCTCTTCGGCGCCTTGACCCCCTCGGGCAGCGGAATACCGGCCGCGTCGCCCGCGTCGAGATCCGGTCCGCGCGCCGCCCCGTCCCAGACGATCGGCACGTCGGTCGGCTCGACGGCTGCCGCATCGACACCGCAGGCCTCGGCGACGCGCCGGGTCAGCGTGGTGAATTCCATCGCCTTGAGAAAGCCCACCAGCTTCGGCCCGTCCTGCGGCTCGAGCGCGAGATCGGCAAGCGGCATGGTCACCGGCGTATCGACCTTCAGTGTCACCAGCTGGCGCGAAATCGCGATGATGTCTTTCGCCGCAATGATGCTCTCGCGCCGCTTCGGCTGCTTGATCTCGCCGACCCGCGCCAGCAGCGTGTCGAGATCGCCATATTCGAGCAGCAGCTGGGCGGCCGTCTTCGGCCCGATGCCGGGCACGCCGGGCACGTTGTCGGTCGAGTCGCCGGTCAGCGCCTGCAGGTCGATCATCTTTTCCGGCGGCACGCCCCATTTCTCGATCACTTCGGGGATCGAGATCTGCTTGTCCTTCATGCCGTCATACATATGCACCCGGTCGGTGACGAGCTGCATCAGGTCCTTGTCCGACGAGATGATCGTCGCCTCGGCCCCGACGGCCTCGGCCTGGCGCGCATAGGTGGCGATGATGTCGTCGGCCTCGAACCCCTCGATCTCGATGCAGGGCAGGTTGAACGCCCGCGTCGCCTCGCGGATCAGCGCGAATTGCGGGATCAGCTCCTCCGGCGGCGCCGAGCGGTTGGCCTTGTATTCGGGATAGATCGCCTTGCGGAACGTGGTCGAGGAATAGTCGAAAATGACGGCAAAATGCGTCGGCGTCACCCCCACCTCGGTGTTGCGCGCATCCACCAAGAGCTTCCACAGCATGTTGCAGAACCCGCTGACGGCCCCCACCGGCAGCTTGTCCGTCTTCCGCGTCAGCGGCGGCAACGCATGGAACGCCCGGAAGATATAGCCCGAGCCATCGACGAGAAAGAGATGATCACCTTTTTGCATGGCGGGATTGTTAGCATGGGAGGGAAGGGCGGGGAAGGCGACAAGTATGCATTCAGCCCGCGAAAACAATCGACGCACCTGTCGAAATTCTATGGTGATATAATGTGGCTGTGCGGAATCCCCAAGTAACTTCTAAGTGCGCAAATTAGTCGAATTGTATCAGCCATTTCCTTGTGTTTCGCGTTATTTCGCACGAACAAGCTAAAGGCTCTCTTTCCCTCTCGCGTTAGTTCTAGATGGGTTCGGTTGCCTCGGCTAAGAATATTGGAAATGGCGCGAGGATTGCTCGACTGAAATCTAAGCTTGAAGGATTCTGAGAGACTATCTTCGATCTCCCAGTCCAGTCCGCTGTAAGGCGCGTTTAATAGACTGGCGCTCTGTTCAAGGCCCGATACGGGATAGCTATTTGCGATTGGCATATTAGGGTGCAAAAGAAACACGTCTCGATAGCGCACCACCCTACGATCGATAGCCGACGCTAATCTAAACGCCTTTTTGCCTGCATGGTCGTTGTCAAAAAGACCAATGAAGCGATATTTAAGCAAGCCATTGGCATCTCGATCTGCGTCAGCATTTTGACGTGCCGCGCCCAGGCGCCTATTTACGCCCTCTACGCCGCCATCGTCTCGAAGACCCGATGCGACGACGGCAAAGTCGTCAGCAAGCGGATTAACTCCACTCGCTTGAGCATGAAGAGTGGCCGCGTGCTGCAATATTCCAACATCGCTGGTTCCCTCCACAACGACATTGTACTTACCGATATTCCATCCTATCTGCGAAGCGAACATTTCTACCAGGGTAGCCATCGCGCGCTAACCCTGAGTTAGCGGACGGAGAAATGGCCCATTGTGACCAAATGAAACTTGGCCACGAATTATCGCACCAGGACGAACGCTTCCCTGCGGGAATTCCTGTGGACGAAACACCAAGGCTAAGTTGCCGAACTCACGTACTTTAGCAAAATACCGCCCCTCACCGCTCGCAGTGACTGTTGCATGCACCTGTCGTCTACTTGTGCCATCTTTCCCGAACAGCCATCGGATCCTATCCGGAACTTCGACATAGTGATCCTCCCTTCTCCAGAGCTTGCGGAGATCTCGAAACTGGCGATCTGCCTCGAAATGCCTGTCACATTGATGCAGCAGTACTGCGTATTCGAGACGCATTTGAGGGGAAAAGGCCGAGGTGCCGCCAGTCAAGGACTGTAGCAGTTCAAGTTGAAGCGGGAAGCTGTAAGGTTGATCTATGCATGTAAGAGAGTATCGTAGGCGAATCGCTTGAGGATTTCCAAGTAATATGGGCTTTGCAAGCAATTCAGCCGCACGAATGCGGTTTTCCGGTGGGTACTCGTCCAGCCCAAGTCTCAAGTTGTTGTCGATGCCCTTCTTGAGTGCGTGAAGCGCCTTGGCGATAGCCGAGGCCTCGCTCTCCGTTTCGTTTTTTGCTGACTCAGGGCCCAAGTTAGTCAGCAATATTTCAAGCGCTTCATCTGCAAGGCGACCAAGAGCGTGTCGTCTTCGCTCCGCATTCTCTCTCCACATGGTTGCATAGGCGATATTTAAGACCTCAATCGCATTGTATGCCGCAAGACTTGGATCGACTTTTGCTTCTGCAATGAGGTCGCGTGCATACGTTTCTATTACAAAGGTGCTATCGGGATTTAGCGCATAGGCCTGCCGAGTTCGTTCGCGAGCGTTTGTCAGAAGTCTCTCGACAATTGATCTTTCAGCGCCTCTTTCGGTCTCCACGTTCGCTAAATCGTGATATGCGTGAGCCAACGAATTGAGAAGATTCATGTCCGATTCAGCATCATCGGTGGCATGCACCGTCAGTGCGAATTCCAAATCGCGCACTGCGCGATTTAGAAGGTCAGCCCGCTCTTCGTTGTCCATGTGAAATTGCTCGCGGTCTGCGGCAATTCGTCGTCGAGATACGGCGGTATGGTGAAGAAATGGACGACTCGTAGTCCACAGGGAACGAGGCATCTCGTCCAATGCACTAAGAACTTCCCTCCAGAACGGAGCAAATGTCGCTCTACCGTGACCCGGATCAATCTTGAAGATGTTTACCGCAAACGATTCAGCAATCTCACGTAGGCTTTTCCTTTCAAGAGCTCTGTCAGATGATAGTTCACGAAGCGCTAGGAAGCGTAGATGCTCGGGGTTCTGCGCACTTGAGAATCCATACTGTTCCTTGGCGCTGTCGTCGTAAAACAGTGCAGTCAATAGATATCTACCAAGCAGGTCGTGTATCATGGCCCAGTATCGCTCTTGCTCGCCTCTAACTCTAATCAGTCCAAGAGGAGCAATATCTTTCTGTAGATCAGAAAGTTTTTCTGTTACAGGCCAATCGACACTCTGAGGAAGCAAGTCATCGGGCAGAGGTTGGCGTTCTGTTGAAAACGCAGCAATTCTAATTATTGCCAATCCAACTTCGGCGTCCCGAACAGCCTCCCTGAAACGTCGATATATCCAAGACTGTACGGTCTCGCCCATATCGAATTGACGTTGTACCCAGAAAGAAAGTGCTATCCAAAAAGAAGCAATTCCCTGCCCCGCCTGAACTGCTGAGGCTTGATAGAAGCCTCGCCAATCCCCTTCGCTGCGGGTTGAGCCATGGATTGATAAATACTTGTTCAGATGACGACCTAGCGCGAGCGCCTGTTCTGCACTTACCTCATGTGTGAGGTGTGTAAGATGACGAAAATGGACACTCCCTTCTAAGGTCAGGTTAACATACGGCCCAGTCACAACAATTATGACTGCTCGTCTGCCACCCCTATCCAATTCGCGTACAAAGGTTATCGCCTCGTCTTCACGCCCTTCCCAATGAGATTGGTCAAATATGATCACGCAAGGAGCTTCATATAACCGCTCGCTGGAAGGGTTGATGTCCTCTTCGCGGCTGCGCTCCAATATTCTTGTAAGAAAGTGAACTACATCGGTTGCGTTGGGTGAGAATGGGGGGCGGCCTGCGATAAGGGTAGGATAACCGTGAGAAGCTGTGTCAAACGCGATACGTCTAATGAACGTGGTTGCCCCAGCCCCGGATTCCGCTGTTATAAAGAAGTTATGTGCTTCTGATGCATCTGCACGAGGGCCTCTGTCTAGTCGGCGTAGTGCTCTATGCACGGCGCTTAAAGACGTCTCGTCGCGTTGCCAAGGCATACCTGCGGCATACGGACGCCAAGAGCCTGCCGCGTCCTTAAAAAAAGTTTCAATATCCGAAACAGATAGGTCCTCTGGCATCAGCGGTGCAAGTTCGCTGTCCGCTAATAGCTGAAATGCGCCTAATAGCGGGTGCTCAGGATCATCCAATCCGGAGACGTCTAAGCGTTGCATCTTCCCATCTATGGAACGAATTCTTAGAAACTGCCGCTCGCCTCGGGCGCTGACGAATTCCGAGTATAGTCGGCGGCAAAATTGCTCCGGATGATCCCTATGGAGCCCGATTGCCTGCGCTCCGGCTGTTTGGAGCCATCCACTCCAGTTCGTTTGCGCATCGGGGTCATCACTTACAACCGTTAGTGACGTTCGAAATCCATCGCTCCAGAGAGCATCGAAATCATCGGGAACCGTTGGGCTAGGTCCGCAAAGGATAACAAGTTGTTTGACCGATCTTCTTGTCAACTCTTGGAGCATATTGATGCGTCGTGCCGCGGCAGCCATTCCCCTCGAAGTACTGGATGCGCGGCCATTGAGCAGCAGCAGCGGCATTGACCGAGGAGGAAGCACGACGTCACGAGGATCGCCGTCGACAATCTGGACGAAGCCACGCCTGCGAACCAACGCGCTGTCGATCGGCTCGCTCATCTCAAGATTCTCAATCAAGTGCTCGTCTCCGGCATCGCTGAGGACGACACTCCAGGGTAGCCTGATCAAATCTGCTAACGCATCTGTGGAGACGGAGTCGGCGAACGGCTTTTCGATCCAAAGCGCGATGTCGCGTTGGTCGAGAAGTGACAGGATTCGTGAATAGTTATTTAGATCTAGAACTGGAATGTTGGGCATCGAAGGACCAAAAAAGATTTGCTCGCTATGCGGATTGACGAGTGACTATACACATATAGGTGGCGGGCGCCATCTCGAGAAGACGCGCTGACCAAGAATGTCTCGACACAAGATATAAGAAAATATTCCTAGTTTGCCTTCCCCTCCCTTCAACCCCATGCTACATTCCCTCCGTTCCGTCGTCGGATACACCGGGTGGGCGTCACCCGGCGAGGCGGGCCATGTGCCTTCGGGTGGCTGAGACGCAGGCTGCCCCTAGGGCTCATGCAGAAAATGGTCCTCCTCCGGGCTGAAAAAGGCCCGGGCGTGCCTGTGAGGCATAGGATGCATTCGGATGCAGGCCGGGGTGATGGTCCGGCAATGCCATGCCAGCAACGGATGGCAAATAACATCGTGGGCGTGGAGGCCGGATGGCATCCACCACCCCGGGGCATCCGGTGACGCAGAGGGACCGGCGTTGCATGGGACAAATGCATAACGGGGCGCCTTGTGGCGCAACATATCAACAAACATAGAGCGTCAGAAGGCGCCCCGTCCGAAAACCAGCCAGACCACGGACCCCCGAACCGGCCGCGTGACGGCATCGGCGTGTCCATGCGTCCCCCCTTTCCAGACCGTTGCAGGAGACCGCCGATGAAGCTTTCCGCCACCGCCGAAAATTACGATCGCTGGTCAGCGGCCGTGCTGCGCAACTGCCTGGCCTATGCGCTGGCCCCGCTCGACTGCCCCATCCGCAAATGCCGCCGCGACGGCCTGTGCTCCGGCCCGCTCGTCGCCACCGAGGCCGGCCGGGCGCGGCTGGCGCCCGCCGACGGCGACGGGACCCGGCCGGACGCGGCCGCCGTGCCCATCTGCTATGTCACGCTCGACGAAGCGGTGCGGGACATGGTCACCCGCGTCTGCGCCGCCCATCACCGCGAACTCCGCGCCCAGCCCGGCGCCACCGTGATCGAGACCACCCGCGTGATCGCGTCGCGCCGCTGGCGGCGTCTCGACTGGATCGCGGCGGAGGACGGGTCCGATGCCGGGACGGAGGACGATGCCGCACCGGAGACGGAGAGCGGGCCGCGCGGGGCTGTCATCTCCCCGGCTTTGTGCTAAAGGCGCCGGCAACAGCGTCACGCGAGCCCCGCAAACCGTTAGGAAGGCCCGCAACACCGTCACGAAGGCCCGAACACCGTCACGAAGGCCCGAACACCGTCACGAAGGAAAGTCCGCATGGCCACCAAGAAAACCACGCCCGCCGCATCCAGCCGCAGCCCGGCCAACACTCAGCCCAACACCCAGGGCGCGCCCGCCGGGGATGGCCCCGAGCAGCAGATCGACATTGTCCGCCAGCTTGCCGGCATCGTCCACGAATTTCGCGAGCATCCGGCCCGCTTCACCAAGTTCGAGCTGATGTGCGGGCTGAACTTCGGCACCGATCCGGTGACCGGCCTGATCCGGGTGACGCCGTCGAAGCAGGAGGAGCAGTTCCGCTGCAAGGACGAGGAACTGCTGGGCCATGCCGGGTCCGAGCGCGACGCCTTCTTCGATGCCGTCGACATCTTCGCCGCGTCGGGCGCGGCGCTCGCCTGGAACGGCGTCAGCCCGAACAAGGACTTCCACGTCGTGCGCGAGATGAGCGCCAATTTCGCCCATCCCGTCATGTCGGTCGACATCACCTTCCGCCGCAAGGGCGAAGCCGACGCGTTCCGGCTCGACATGGTGTTCGTCGGCTTCGACAATGCCGGTTCCGCCGGCATCTACGCGGCCGGGCGCGGCAAGCTGCTCAAGTAGGCGGTCAGTCGAGCGCGGCGATGTATTTGGCGTTGAAGCGGGCATAGCCCCGCTCGGTCTGCTTGAGATGCGCCTCGACGATGGCGTGGAATTCCGGCAGCTTGTGGAAGGGCACCGCCGGATAGGAATGGTGCTCGGCGTGGTAGGGCATGTTCCAGGCGAGCCACCGGACGATCCGGTTGGTTGCGGTCGTCCGGGTGTTTTCCAGCATGTTGGCGACGAAGGGGCAGCGCCCGTGCTCGGCCAGCAGGTAGAGCCTGAGGAAGGGCTGGCCGAGAAGCGCGGGCACGATCCACGCCCAGAGCAGTGCCGTCGTCTGCAGCCAGAGCGACAGCGCCGCCAGCGCCGCGTAAAGGGCGAGGATGACGACCGCCTCGCGCCGCACCTTCGCTTCGCCCTTGGCGGGCACATAGGCCGCCGCGCCACGGCCCAGCGCATTGGCCACCAGCCCGCGCGCCTGCCCCCACCAGACCGGCAGGCCGGAGACGTGCGCCAGGTATTGCCACAGCGTCTCGGGCTTGGGCGAGGCCAGTTCGGGATCGTTGTCCGGGTCCTGCGTGTAGCGGTGATGGGCGAAGTGGAAATAGCGGAACCAGTCCGCGCCCAGCATCAGCAGGAAGCCGGAGACCCGGGCGGCGAGCGTGTTGAGCCACTCGCTGGCAAAGGGCGTCTTGTGCACCGCCTCGTGCAGCAGCGTGAACAAAAAGACGATCAGGATGCCCTGCGGCAGCATCAGCGCCCACCAGTAGGGCACCTTCACCGCGATCAGGGTGCCCAGGAGCACGATCAGCCCCCAGTGCAGGGCGAGATGGGCAAGCCCCCTCCGGTCCGAGCGCTCGGTCAGGCTGGCGCGCTGCTCGGCGGTCAGGGCGGCGATGATGTCGCGATGGTCCATGGCAATCCGTCCGATATGTCTAGGCATAATAAGACCATCCACACAGTCCGGACACAAGGTCTTTCTTGGCGCTTGACTCGTGTTGGCGCATGGAACAAAATAGGAACAAATTCTCCCCCGGGAGAGTTTCCATGCCGCATCGCAGTCGAGAAGGAGACCTCTGGTGACAGCAACGGGGGACGGACAATTGCGCCTCTTCACCGAGCCCGCGCCGCTCATACCCATGGACGAGGTGGCGCTGGCGCTCGCCTGGCACGATGGCGATCCGGTCGCCACCATCGCCACGCTGATCGAGGATTGCGCTTTCCTGCGCGCCGAGCTTGCCGCGGCCGAGGCGCTGCTCAGCAAGGGCTACGGCCGGGGCTGGCTGCCGCGCATGGAGCGGGATTGAGGGGGGCTACTTGACCACGACGATGAACAGCCGCGGGAAGCGGAACAGCTTGCCGCCGCTGGCGAGCGTCGGATAGGCGGCTTCGATGCGGCTGGTATAGGCCGCGAGGAAGGCTTCGCGATGGTCCGGGCCGGCGCGGTCGAGCCAAGGACGCAGGCCGGAGCCGGCGACCCATTCGACGATCGCGGCGGCATCGGCCATCGGATGGTTGTAGATCGTGTGCCAGATGTCGACGCGCTCGGCATGCGGTTTCAGCCGGTCGTAATAGGCCGATGGCGGGTGCAGGGGCTTGCGTGGCGTCGCGGGTTCGCCGAATCGCGCCGCCCAGGGTCCGTCGGCAGCGGTCTCCGCCATGGCGCGGTGGCTCGGCTCGTCAAGTGTATCGGGCATCTGCACGGCCAGCACGCCGCCCGGCCTGAGATGGCCCATCAGCCGCTCGAAGATCGCCATGTGATCGGGCAGCCACTGGAACACGGCATTGGCGAAGAACAGGTCGTGCTGCGCCTCGGGTTGCCAGGTCGCGAGGTCGGCCCTGGCGAAGGTCGTGTAGGGCAGGCGCTCGCGCGCCGCCGCCAACATGTCGTCGTCGCTGTCGATGCCCGATATGGAGGCGGCCCCGAAGCGCTCGATCAGCAGTTCCGTGGAGTTGCCGGGCCCGCAGCCGAGATCGACGCCGCTGGAGAGGCGTTCGAGCGGCACCTGCGCCAGCAGGTCGCGCGGCGGGCGGGTGCGCTCGTCCTCGAATTTCACATATTGGCTCGCCGACCAGGACACATTCATATCTCTCACTCATCGGGTTTCAATCGTACTTCATAAATCTCCCGTGAAGAAGCGGGCATGGGAGGTATTGTCTGCAACCAAAGGTGGTCTCCGGTTTCTTGCGCGCGCTCTGAATGCGGCTAAAGAATGCTTAGCGCCCGGTCAGCCCTCGCTGATAGCAGAAGCGCGTCGACGGAGGACACCATGCCTAAGAAATCGCCTTGGCACTCAATCAAGCAGTCGATCCACCACAACAACAGCAATTGCAACACTGGGAACAACATCGAGAGGGAGAACGTCCGGCAAGGCGACGGAGGCAAGCCCTTGTGCAAGGAATGCGCCGATCTCAACAAGGCAGGGAAATGAACTTTTCTGGAACCGTCCGATAGTCGATCAACTTCCAAAGCGCGGACAATTTCCGTGGACGGCGTGTCGTGGATCTATGGAGGCAATGTCGCCGACAAGGAGATCAGGCGGCGCTACTCCGCCAGCGCCTTGTCGATATCGCCGGCCAAAGCCGCATCATCCGGTTTCATGTTTGGGGAATAGCGGCCGATGACCTCGCCCTTGCGGGAGACCAGGAACTTCTCGAAGTTCCAGAGCACATCCCCGGGATTCTCGGGGCCGAGGCCGTTATCGGTCATGCGCTTGAGAAAGTCCTCGGCGCCGGTGCGGTCCGGATGGGCCGCGGTCAGCAGCCGGTAGAGCAGGTGGGTGTCGCCGCCCCGGACCGAGACCTTGGAGAAAACCGGGAAGGTCACGTCATAGGTGAGCTGGCAAAACGACGCGATGTCGGCGTCGGTGCCCGGCTCCTGTTCCTTGAAATTGTTGGCTGGGAAACCGAGGATTTCGAGGCCCTGGACCTTCCTTGCGCGATAGAGGGCCTCGAGGCCCTCATATTGCGGGGTCAGGCCGCATCTGGAGGCGGTGTTGACCACCAGCAGCACCTTGCCGGCATAGTCGCCGAGCGTTGCTGTGGTGCCGTCCATGCGCTTGAAGGGGACGTGCTGGATCTCGGTCATGCCATGCTCCGATATGGGTGTATGACCAGGATATAGGGGAGCGTCAGGCGACCGTCGAGAGCCGATCGCACTCGGCGGCGATGTGCTCGGGCACTGCGGTGCTGACGACGATCTTCCTGGCAGCGGCCATCAGCACCTGCTGCTCCTGAGCGGAGAGATCCTTGATGGTCTGGCGTTCGAGTTCGGCCCAGACGCGGGTGATGGCGTCCGTCATCTCGCGGCCCCTGGAGGTCAAGTGGACCTGCGAGATGCGGCCGTCCTCGGGACACTTGCGACGCTCGATCAGACCGTCCCGCTCCAGGCGCGCCACGGATTTCGCGACGGTGGAGTGGTCGAGCCCGATCGACTCGCACAGCGACTTCTGCGGCTTGCCGTCCTTCTCGGCGAGCTGCATCAGGAGGATTTCCTGGCCCGGGAAGAGGCCGATGTCGGCCAGCATGCCGGCCGCCTTGGCGCGGTGGGACCGGGCCAGCGCGAAGATGGCGAAGCTCACCGGGTAGTCCGTCTTCAGGCAGGCGCAGGGCACCTGCTCGAGGCATTCACGGCTGACTTCGTCCATCGTCTCACACTGTCCAGTCTTTCAAATGATCCTGTCAGGCAACGGCACTCTGGTCCTTCTGCAGGGTCGGATAATCGATATAGCCTTTCGCGCCGCCGCTGTAAAACGTTGACGGATCGGGCTCGTTGAATGGCGCGCCGGTCTTCAGGCGCTCCACGAAGTCCGGATTGGCCAGACCCCAGCGGCCGACCGGCACGATGTCGGCAATGCCGCTGTCGAGATCCCGGGCGATGTCGTCGACCGGACGGTCGTAGCGCAGCACCAGCAGTTTCTGCGACCAGCGCGCCCGCAGATCGGCGAGGAACGGCTCGTTGCCGAAATGATGCAGGTGCAGATAGACGAGACCAAGCTTGTTCAGTTCCGTCACAAGGTAGCGATAGAGTTCCTCGCCATCCGGTCCGTCATTGAGTCCGCCGACCTCGAAGCCCGGCGACAGCCGGATGCCGGTCCGTTCAGGCCCGATTTCCTCGGCGACGGCTTTGGCGACTTCGATGGCGAAGCGGGCACGGTTCTCGATCCTGCCGCCATATTCGTCGGTGCGGATATTGGCGTTGGAGGCGAGGAACTGGTTGATCAGGTAGCCGTTGGCTCCGTGGATTTCCACCCCGTCGAGGCCGGCGTCGATCGCATTGCGGGCTGCCTTGCGGAAGTCATCAATGGTCTGGTGGACCTCGTCGCGGCTCAAGGCACGCGGCGTCGGGGTGAGTTGCGGACCAGTCGGGGTATACATGGTCTGGCCGGCGCTGATGGCGCTGGGCGCAACCGGATCGCGGTGATGCGGCGTGTTGTCGGGATGGCTCATACGGCCGGCATGCATGATCTGCATGAAGATGCGGCCACCCTCGGCGTGAACTGCGGTCGCGACCTTCTTCCATGCGGCGACCTGGGCGTCGGTATGGATGCCCGGCGTCATCATGTACCCCTGGCCGTCTTCCGAGGGCTGGGTGCCTTCTGTGATGAGCAGCCCGAGCGAAGCACGCTGCGCATAATAGATCGGCACCATGTTGGTGGGTGTGCCATCGGCATTGGCGCGACTGCGGGTCATCGGCGCGAGCGCGAGGCGATGGGGCAAGCTGATGTTGCCGAGCGTGGTCGGCGTGAAGAGGGAATTCATGGCGAGCTCTCCGTTACGTGGTTGGCAACTGATATCTAGGAAGAGGATATGTGGTTGGCAACATGTCATCGGAAAATTATTTTCGCCGCCGCGCAAATCTAGTTCGGCGGCAGCAGGAGGGGCAGCGCGAGATGGACAGAAAGACCCGCTCCGAGCGCCAACAGGGTGACGATTGCAAGCGGTACGGAAAATCCGGCCGGCGCGATGGTCGCGGCACTCGCCATGCGGAAAAGCGCGTTGGAGAGGAAGGCCGCAAGCACGGCAAGCGCCAGCAGTTCGGCGGGCACGGTCCCTCCCTGCAGCCGCAGCATGGAGAGGACCGCGACATCAACATCGGCGAGACCCGACACGGCCGCGGTGATCGGCAGGCTCTCCGAGCCGAAATATCTCGCGGAAAGAACGGCGAGCAGCGACATGGCGGTGTAGACGACCGCCGACAGGACGATCACGCCGGGCGCGAGCGGGTTGCGGTCCGGTGCGCCGGCCGTTTCGCCATCCGGCGTCCGGATGATGAGCAGCCAGCCGAGCAGCGCAAAGACCAGGGCCGCGGTGACGGCAGACGGCAGCACGAGGGCCATGATCGCTGGAGCGACGAGGGAGGCATAGGCGAGGACGCGCAGGATCGACACCGTCGCAGCAAGGCAGGCTGCGCCGGCGCGCCGTCGCGTGTTGCCTTCGCCCCTGGCAAGCGCGAGCGTCATGGCCGTGGATGAGACCAGCGCGCCGGCCAGCGTGCCGTAGATCAACCCGCGCTTCGGCCCCGCCACGCGGTTGAGAACATAGCCGAGATAGGAGAAGGCGCCGAGCAGGATGGTGAAGATCCAGATCTCGCGCGGATTGATGGCTCCCCAGGGGTCGACCGGCTTCGCGGGTAGAAGCGGGAGCACGACCGCGGTCATCACCGCCAGGATGAGGGCGGACCGAACCTCCACCCAGTTCAGCCGCCTGAGCAGTCCGTGCAGCATTTCCCGGCTCGCCAGGATGCCCGCCAGTGCCGCTCCGCCGGCGGCGGCCTCCGTCGGGCGATGGGACACTGCAAGAGCGCCGAGCGCGAAGACCAGCAGCGCCACGACGACGCCAGTCACGCTGAAACTGTCTTCCTCCGCCGACTCCTGCCACTTGAACCAGGCAAAGACCGCGGCAAAGCCGATGAAGCCGGTAGGCAGCATCAGCGTATTCTGGCTCGCTTCTCCCAGTGCCGCCATGACGCCGCCGAGCAGCCCGGAAATACCATAGGTCCGGATCCCCGCAGTGCGGCTGCCCGCCGGCGCCTCGCGCTCGCGCCAGCCCCGTTCGAGGCCGACCAGCAGGCCGATGGCAAGAGCCAGCCCCAGACGCAATACGAGCGGATCCATGTTCCTCCATTCGCGCCGGCGGCGCGGGCTCAACAGTGTGGCCCGGCAAAGTCTAGGTCCCCAGACAGGACATGGCAATGCGGCAGCGGAGGCGCGCTGTCACCAGATGCCGCGCGCCTCGCGCACGATCTCATGCAGGAAATCGGCGACGATGCGGATGCGGGCGAGATCGCGGGCGCTTTCGTGGAAGATGGTCCAGTAGCTGCGCTGGATCGCGGTCTTCGGCATGACGCGGACAAGGTCGGGATATTGCCGGGCGATGTAATTGTGCAGGATGCCGATGCCGGCGCCGGAAAGGACCGCCTCGGTCTGGCCGGTCGCCGAGGAAATCTCGAAGCCGGCATTCCAGTTGCGCATCACCTCGCCGGTGAAGTTCAGCGACTGCGAGAAGATCAGGTCTTCGACATAGCCGATGCGGCGGTGGGTCTTGAGTTGCTCGGCATCCGGGGGAAGGCCGTTGATATCGGCATAGGCGCGGGAGGCATAGAGGCCGAGCGTATAGTCGGTGAGCTTCGCGGAGATGAGCCGGCCCTGCTCGGGGCGCTCGAGCGTGATCGCGATATCGGCCTCGCGCGATGACAGAGAGAAGGCGCGCGGCACGGGGACCAGTTGGATCTTGAGTTCGGGATGCCGTTCGATCAGCCGGCCCATGCGCGGCGCCAGGAAGGACACGCCGAAACCATCGGGCGCACCGATCCGCACCGTGCCGGCAATCGCCGTGTCGGTGCGCCCGAGGCTCGATTGCGCGGCCAGCATCTCGGTCTCCATCCGCTCGGCCGAAGCGAGGAAGACATCGCCTTGCTCGGTGAGTTCGCAGCCGTTGGTGCGGCGGATGAAGAGGCGAGTGCCGAGGGCTTCTTCCAGCGCGGTGAGGCGGCGGGAAAGCGTTGCGTGGTTGACTCCGAGCCGCTTGGAGGCGGCGAGGATCTGGCCGGCGCGGGCCACGGCGAGGAAGATGCGGACGTCGTCCCAGTTCATAGTGTGGTGTCCCGCGTGCTGTTTCGGAACCTACCCCTCACCAACTTCGGCCAAGGGTTCGCTGCGCTTACCCGGCCTGCGTATCCTCTCCCACAGGGGGAGAGGTAGGGTGCCACAAGCCCTACCTTTGCCTGAGGCGCCGTCATCGCCGCGAGTCTACCTCTCCCCTTGTGGGAGAGGATAGCAAGCCCGTTTGAGCCTAAGGCGAAGACTTGGGCGCGCTTGGTGAGGGGTAAATCCACGGAGCCCTCACTTCCCCCGCATCATCACCGGATCGACATCCACCAGTCTCAGCGACCGCACCATCCCCGCCGTCCCGGTCTTGTATTTCAGAAAATGCGGTGTCAGCAGATGTGCCTCATAGGCGTCCCGGTCGGCATAGACCTCGAGGATCCGGATCTGCTCCGGCCGCTCCCGCTCGGCCACGGCATGCAGCATCAGCACGCCCGGTTCCCGCTCGACCGAGGCCTCGATCTCCTCGGCGAGCAGCGCCCGATAGGCATCGAGCTGCGCCGGATCGATCTCCAGCTCCGCAATTCTGACGATCTTCCCGGCCATCATAGTGCCCACCCCTTACATCAATTCACGCACAACGGATGCTTATCTCATCTCATTGCTTTGTGCAAATTCAAGCGTAAAATCCGCGCCAACGAACTCAGGAGGAAAATCCATGTATCAGATCGGGCATTTCATCGACGGCAAGCAGGTTGCCGGCACGTCAGGCCGCAAGCAGCCGGTCTTCAACCCTGCCACCGGCGAGATCCAGGCCGAAGTTTCCCTCGCCAGCGAAGCGGAACTCAATGCTGCCGTCGCCAGCGCCCAGGCCGCGCAGCCCAAATGGGCCGCCGCCAATCCGCAGCGCCGCGCCCGCGTCTTCATGAAGTTCGTGCAGCTTCTGAACGACAACATGAATGAACTGGCCGAGATTCTGTCGCGTGAGCATGGCAAGACGATCGAGGACGCCAAGGGCGATATCGTTCGCGGCCTCGAAGTCTGCGAATTCGTCATCGGCGCGCCGCACCTGATGAAGAGCGAATTCTCGGAAGGCGCCGGCCCCGGCATCGACATGTATTCGATCCGCCAGGCTGTCGGCGTCGGCGCCGGCATCACGCCGTTCAACTTCCCGGCCATGATCCCGATGTGGATGTTCGCGCCTGCCATCGCCTGCGGCAATGCCTTCATCCTCAAGCCCTCCGAGCGCGATCCCTCCGTGCCGATCCGCCTGGCTGAGCTGATGATCGAGGCCGGCCTGCCTGCCGGCATCCTCAATGTCGTCAATGGCGACAAGTCGGCGGTCGACGGCATTCTCGCCCATCCCGGCATCGGCGCCATCTCCTTCGTCGGCTCGACCCCGATCGCCCGCTATGTCTATGGCATGGCGGCGATGAACGGCAAGCGCGCCCAGTGCTTCGGCGGCGCCAAGAACCACATGATCATCATGCCCGACGCCGACCTCGACCAGGCCGCCAACGCCCTGATGGGCGCCGGCTACGGCTCGGCCGGCGAACGCTGCATGGCGATCTCGGTCGCCGTCCCCGTCGGCAAGGAAACCGCCGACCGCCTGATCGAAAAGCTGACCCCGATGGTGGAATCGCTCCGCATCGGCCCCTACACCGACGACAAGGCCGACATGGGCCCTGTTATCACCAAGGAAGCCAAGGCCCGCATTCTCGGCCTGATCGACAAGGGTGTCGAGGAAGGCGCCAAGCTCGTCGTCGACGGTCGCGCCTTCCAGCTCCAGGGCTATGAAAACGGCAACTTCATCGGCGGCTGCCTGTTCGACGACGTCACGCCCGACATGGACATCTACAAGCAGGAAATCTTCGGACCGGTCCTGTCGGTCGTCCGCGCCAAAACCTACGAGGAAGCCATCGACCTGCCGATGAAGCATGAATATGGCAATGGCGTCGCGATCTACACCCGCGACGGCGACGCGGCCCGCGACTTCGCCAGCCGCATCAACATCGGCATGGTCGGCATCAACGTGCCGATCCCCGTGCCGCTCGCCTACCACTCCTTCGGCGGCTGGAAGTCCTCGTCCTTCGGCGACCTCAACCAGCACGGCACCGACTCTTTCAAGTTCTGGACCCGGACCAAGACGGTCACGAGCCGCTGGCCGTCAGGTATCAAGGACGGTGCCGAATTCGTCATGCCGACAATGAAATAAGCACAATCCGATTGTTTGAACGGGGCCGGCGGGGAGAAATCCTCGCCGGCCTTTCTATATCGGACCGTCAGCGCCCCGGTGGCGGCAGAAGCAGCACTTCGAGAGCCGGCTTGATCCGCAGCCGCGTGATGCGGTTCTTTATCCGCTTCATGACGATGAAGCGCTTGCCGTGAAACGTGAAGGACTGCCGCTCCTCGGGGATCGAGCGGCTCTCGTAGATCACCAGTCCGGCCACCGTCGTCGCATCCTCGTCCGGGAGCGACCAGCCCATGGCGCGGTTGAGGTCGCGGATGGTGACCGAGCCGTCGACCACGATGGAGCCATCGGCCTCCTTGCGCACACCGGTCAGGTCCGGCTGGCGGTCGTCGTCGATGTCGCCGACCACTTCCTCGAGGATGTCCTGCATGGTGATCAGGCCCTGGACGTCGCCATACTCGTCGACCACCACGGCGAAATGCGTGTTGCGGCGCAGGAAGGCGGCAAGCTGGTCCTTCATGCTGGTCGTGTCCGGCACGAACCATGGCTTGTCGGCGATCTTCAGGATGTCGAGCGTTTCCGGCCGCACATCGCCTGTCGTCAGCGCGCGCAGGATGTCCTTGGCGTGGATCACGCCGACGATGTTGTCGGTCGAGTTCTTCCAGACCGGCATGCGGGTGAAATGGCTCTCGAGGATCGCGCGAACAACCGCCTCGGGCGGGTCGTCGGCGTTGATGCCCTTCATGACCGTGCGATGGATCATGACGTCGGAAATCTCGCGCTCGTCGAGTTCCTTCCAACTGTCGCGTTCGCGGGCCGCGCCGTTGCCGTTCTCGCGGGGCGTGCTGCCGTTCGGTTCCTGGTCCCGCCGCCCGCCGTCGCGCTCGCCCTCGCCGGCGATGCGCGTCAACGACCGGCCGAGAGAGGCGAGCCATCGCATATCAGGCGCCCAGCTTTTCGCGGAGGAAGGACAGCACTTCGGAGGCCGGGACATCGTCGGCGACGAAGGATTCTCCCAGTCCGCGGGTGAGGATGAAGGTGAGCTTGCCGCCCTTCACCTTCTTGTCCTGGGTGATGGCCTCGAGCAGGATTTCGGCCGGCGGCAGCGTGCCCGGAATCTCCGCCATCGACACCGGCAGGCCGACCTCGCGGAGATGGGCCTCGACGCGGCGTGCCACGTCCGGGCTGGCAAGGTTCATGCGGGCGGAGAACTGGTGGGCGAGAACCATGCCGATCGACACGCCCTCGCCATGCACCAGCCGCGACGAATCGTATTCGGTGGCCGCTTCCAGCGCGTGGCCGAAGGTGTGGCCGAGGTTGAGCAGCGCGCGCAGCCCATTCTCGCGCTCGTCCTGGGCCACGACATCGGCCTTGGCCTGGCAGGACGTGGCGATGGCCTCGATGCGGGCGGCACCGCCCTGATGGAAGACGTCGCGCCAGTTCTGCTCGAGCCAGACGAAGAAATCCGGCTTGTCGATCAGACCGTACTTGGCGACCTCGGCATAGCCGGCGCGGAATTCGCGGGGGCTCAGCGTGTCGAGCACGTCGGTATCGGCGAGCACGAGATCGGGCTGATGGAAGACGCCGATCAGGTTCTTGCCATGGCGGGAATTGATGCCTGTCTTGCCGCCGACGGAGGAGTCGACCTGGGCGAGAAGCGAGGTCGGGATCTGGATGAAACGGGTGCCACGGCGGACGATCCCGGCGGCAAAGCCGGTGAGATCGCCGATGACGCCGCCGCCGAGCGCGATCACCGCGTCATTGCGCTCGATCTTGGCTTCCAGAATGTGGTCGCAGACCCGGATCAGCGGGTCGAAGCTCTTGGTCTTCTCGCCGGGCGTCAGCGTCAGCGGGAAGACGGCGATGCCTTCTGCCGCGAGGCTGGCCGTCAGGGGATCGAGATAGCGCGCGCCGACATGCTCGTCGGTGATCACGGCCATGCGGCGGCCCTTGAGCCGGCCTGCGATCTCCCTGCCGGCGCGTGCGATGAGCCCGGGCCCGATCAGGATGTCGTAGGACCGGTCGCCGAGTTCGACGCGCACGGTTTTTTTCCAGTTCACTCATGTCCCATTCTCATCTGCGAGCGCGGCGACGGCGGCAATCACTTCGGCCGCCACGACATCCTTGGTCACGTCACGCGATTTCACCTGCAGGTCGGCAAGCGCATAGGTCGGATAGCGCGCGATCATCAGGTTTTCGAGCGTCTGCTTCGGGTGCTCGGTCTTCAGCAGCGGTCGGTTGTCGCGCTTGATCACCCGTTCCCACAGCGTTTCGAGGTCGGCATCAAGCCAGAGCGACAGGCCCGCGGACTTGATGGAGGCGCGCGTGTCGCCATTCATGAAGGCGCCGCCGCCTGTGGAGAGCACCCTTGGGCCGGTCCGCAGCAGGCGTTTGATCACCCGGTTTTCCAGCTTGCGGAATTCCGGCTCGCCGTATTTCTCGAACAGCTCGGGGATCGTCATCCGCGATACCCGCTCGATCTCGTGGTCGGAATCGATGAAGGGTATGCCCAGCTCGGACGCCACAAGCTTGCCGATTGCCGACTTGCCCGCGCCCATCAGCCCGACAAGCACGAGGTTGCGCTTGCCGAGTGCTTGCTTTGCGCGGTCGGCCACCGTCGGTTCGAAGATGGTCATCCCCTCCATGTGTTCTCGTTCCCGCAATCCCTTCCGTGTTCCTATGGGTGATGGAACCCCCACGCGTCAAGGTCGGCCGTTCCACGGCTTTCACCCTTGCACAAGCGTTTGAGCGCGACCATAACAGGAAATGCCAGTCCCCGAATCGCTGAAGGACCTCCCGGCCGGCCAATGCCCACACTGTTCCGCTTCCTCTACTGGTGCGCGCTGATTGCCGGTGTGATCTATGCCATCCTGTTTTCGCTTGCCCACCTGGTCGAGCCGACACCGCGCGATGCGACGATCGAAATCCCCTCGGAGCGGACCAACCCGCCCGCGCAATGAGGCAAGACGATGCGCGATCTCTCCGCCGCCCATGCGGAAGCCTTTCTGGAAATGATGAGCGCCGAGCGCGGCGCGGCGAAGAACACGCTCGTCTCCTATGAGAAAGACCTCGACGAACTGTCCGCGTTTCTGAAGACGCGCAACACGACGCTTGGCGCCGCCACCACCGCCGATCTCCAGGCCTTTCTCGGCCAGATGGCGCGGGAGGGCTACAAGGCCTCGTCGCAGGCGCGGCGGCTGTCCGCCATGCGGCAGTTCTACAAGTTTCTCTATGCCGAGAACATCCGGGGCGACGATCCGACCGGTATTCTCGATGCGCCAAAGAAAGGTCGGCCGCTGCCGAAGACGCTCAGCCAGGCCGATATCGACAGGATGCTCGCACTTGCGATCGAAGAAGCGGCGCGCGTAGGGCCGGGCCGGCTGGAACGGCTGCGGATGCTGGCACTGCTCGAGCTCTGCTATGCGACCGGCATGCGGGTGACGGAGCTCGTGTCGCTCAGCGCAAGGGTCCTGGCGGAAGACGGCCGCTTTCTCATCATCCGCGGCAAGGGCAACAAGGAGCGGCTGGTGCCGCTCACGAAAGCCGCGATCGCGGCCGTGGCCGCCTATGGCGCCGAACTGAAGGCGGTGCACGGCGACAAGGAGTTCGTCTACCTGTTTCCCGCCGAAAGCGCGTCCGGCCATCTGGCGCGGCAGGTCTTCGCCCGCGATCTCAAGAGCCTCGGCGCCAGGGCGGGACTGTCGGCCGCTGCGCTCTCCCCGCATGTGATCCGCCATGCGTTTGCCAGCCACCTGCTGGCCAATGGTGCCGATCTCCGCGTGGTGCAGGAACTGCTGGGTCATTCGGACATTTCCACCACGCAGATCTATACCCACGTGCTCGACGAGGCGTTGCGTGAACTGGTGGAAACACATCACCCCCTTGCAAAAGCCGCAAAAAACGAGGATTAGGGGGCGCAACGGCGGGAGAAACCCCTGACGCTGTGAACGGGTGACCATGCACAACTATCTCGATTTCGAAAAGCCGATCTCCGATCTCGAAGGCAAGATCATCGAGCTCAAGACCCTCGCCGAGCAGGACGAGAGCATCGATACATCCGATGAGATCAACCGGCTCGAAGGCCGCGCACGCGATGCGATGATCGACATCTATTCCAAGCTGACGCCCTGGCAGAAGACCCAGGTCGCCCGCCATCCGGACCGTCCGCATTTCATCGATTACCAGCGCCAGCTGTTTTCCGAGTTCACGCCACTGGCCGGCGACCGCAAGTTTGCCAATGACGATGCGATCCAGGCGGGCTTCGCCCGGTTCCGCGGCGAGCCCGTGGTGCTGATCGGCCAGGAGAAGGGCAGCGACACCAAGAGCCGCATCCGCCACAACTTCGGTTCCGCGCGCCCCGAGGGCTACCGCAAGGCGATCCGCATCATGGAAATGGCCGATCGCTTCGGCCTGCCGATCGTGACGCTGATCGATACCGCGGGTGCCTATCCCGGCGTCGGCGCGGAGGAGCGCGGCCAGGCCGAGGCCATCGCGCGCTCGACCGAGGCCTGCCTCAACGCCCGGGTGCCGATCGTCTCCGTCGTCATCGGCGAGGGCGGCTCGGGCGGCGCAATCGCGATCGCCACCGGCAACCGCGTCTACATGCTGGAACACGCGATCTACTCCGTCATCTCGCCGGAAGGGGCTGCCTCCATCCTGTGGCGCGATTCGACGCGAGCCAAGGAAGCGGCACAGAACATGAAGATTACCGCCGAAGACCTGAAGTCGCTCGGCATCATCGATGCCATCATTCCGGAGCCGCTCGGCGGTGCCCATCGCGCGCCGGAAAAGGTCATCGGCCAGACAGGCGACGTCATCGCCCAGGCATTGACCGAGCTCAAGGCATCGAACGATCTGCGGCAGGATCGCAGGCAGAAGTTCCTGAATATGGGCCGGCAACTGGGTTAGCAGGGCCGTGGCCCGGTTTTCGCCCAAACTCGGCCACATTCTTTCTCTTTGAAATGCTTGCATTTCCCGTAACCGGGCAGTTTGCATTGGTTAACTGGATGTGAATAGTCCGGTAACCAATTCTGCCGTATAACCACACGGAATCGCGGCGCCGCGCCGGCGCAAAACAAGAGAGTCGGATACGTTTGAGCATGCGTTTGTCTCACGGACTTGTTGTACTGGCGTTCGGGCTCGGGCTGCTGACAGGCTGCAGCACGGAGGATACGCTCGGCATCGAGCACGTCTCGAACCGGGTGGAGCATCCGCTTCCGGCCAAGATGCGCCAGAAGCTCGTCAAGATGAACCTCTCCATGTCATCGCCGATCATGATGCGCATCTTCAAGAAGGAAGCGGTCATGGAGGTGTGGAAGGCGAACAGCCAGGATCGCTACCAGTTGATCGGCACCTATCCGATCTGCGCATGGTCGGGACAGCTCGGACCGAAAAAGAAGGAAGGCGACCGACAGGCGCCCGAAGGCTTCTACACCGTCACGCCCGCCCAGATGAACCCGCGTTCGGGCTACTACCTGTCTTTCGACATGGGATATCCCAACAAGTTCGATCGCGCCTATGGCCGCACCGGCCGCAACCTGATGATCCATGGCGCCTGCTCGTCGTCGGGCTGCTACTCGATCTCCGACGCGGCCGTGCTGCAGGTCTACGCCTTCGCCCGCGATGCCTTCAAGGGCGGCCAGAAGAACTTCCAGATCCAGGCCTTTCCCTTCCGGATGACCGCCGAGAACATGGCCAAGCATCGCTCCTCCGAGCATTACGAGTTCTGGAAGAACCTAAAGGTCGGCTACGACCATTTCGAGATCACCCACCGCCCGCCGGTGGTGGATGTGTGCGGCAAGAAATATGTGTTCAACCAGATCGGCGGCTGCGACTCCGGCACACCGCCGGCGCTGGCCTCGGCCTATCAGAGCTATTCCAAGACCTACGAGATGGCCTTCAACGCCGCGGCCAACAAGCTGCCTGCGACCTGGAAGGATACGCCAGAATTCGAACGCAAGGCGCAGGAACGCGTCGCGCGCCGCATGGGCAAGCTTCCGAATGTGCCCAACGACGCCAATTATGTCGTCGTCGATCCGAGCGCCAAGCGCAGCGAGACGTCTGATTCCGTTGCCTCCTATTCGGAGGCAAAGAAGAAGATCGACGCCAAGATGCGCGGCATCCATCCGACCGTGGAGTATATTTCGGTGGCCGAAGTCGAGTACCGCAAGAAAATCGCTGCGGAAAAGGCGAAGGAAGCCGCGAAGATCGAGCAGCGCCTCGCCAAGGCGAAGATCCCTGTGCCCGAGGCCAACCCGATCAAGCCGGTGATGCAGGCCTATGCCGCCGAGGAAAAGCAGGCCGAGACGCCGTTCTGGAAGGTCTGGGAGAAGAAGAAGTCTGCACCGCCAGTCGAAGTGACCACCGCCGACCCGGACGCATTGCCGCTCGTGACGCAGGGCGCTCAGGCTGCCGCCAAGACAGTCGATGAGACTGCTGCCAGGAGGCCTGCGTCCGCGGCTGAAGAACAGGCCGCACAGGCGCCCGTTGCCACGACCGACGCCCAGCCGGCCAAGGAAAAGCCGTTCTGGAAGATCTGGTGAAGCCGGCGGACGCATCAGTCCGGCTCGACCTGCGCGGGCTGAAATGCCCCTACCCCGTGATCAGGACCGAGAACCGACTGTCGGCGTTGGCAGGCGGCACGGTTGTCGAAGTCGAGACGACGGATCCCCTGTCGGCGATCGACATCCCGCACTTCTGCAATGAGAACGGGCACGTCCTGGTCTCGCAGGAGGCGCTGCAAGGTGGCCATCGTTTCGTGATTCGCAAGAAACTGTGAACGCTGCATCTCGCAGCAGCGATATTGCCTTTGCCGGCCGGCGGGCACATCTTCAGGGCAGAGCAGCAAACGACGGGAAAGACATGTCCTCCGATCACGATCTCTCCCGCCGTGCCGTGCTGCAGTTCGTTGCCACGGGAACCATTGCCATGTCGCTTGCCACGTTTGCCCCATCCGTCGAAGCCGCCAGCTTCGCCGTCACGCGGCCGATCCATATTCGCTCCGTGTCGCTCAAGGTGCGTGACCTGCCTGTCATGACGGCGTTCTACAACCAGATCATGGGTATGGACGTCCTGTCCCGGAGCGAGGGCGAAAGCGCACTGGGCCAGGACGGGCAGGTGCTGCTGACGCTGAAGGCGCGGCCCGCAGGCGAGCCGGACGATGGCCGTTCCGCCGGCCTGTTCCACACGGCTTTCCTGATGCCGGACAGGGCTTCGCTCGGCAGATGGCTGATCTTCGCGGCCAAGAACAGTGTTCCCTTTACGGGCTTTTCCGACCACCTCGTGTCCGAAGCGCTCTATCTCGACGACCCCGAAGGCAACGGCATCGAGGTCTATGCCGACCGGGCACCCGAAACCTGGCGCTGGAACGGCGACCAGATTGCCATGGCCACCGAACGGCTCGACATCGACAACCTGGTCGCCGGGCTGCCGGGAGATGCGACGATGCCTTTCGTCGCGCCTGAAGGCTTCCGTATCGGCCATGTGCACCTGCGCGTCGGCGATACTGCGAGGGCCGAGGACTTCTATGTCGGGACGGCCGGCCTCGACATGATGGCGAAGATCGGTGACGCCAGCGCGATCTTTCTCGCCAATGGCCGCTATCACCACCATGTGGGCGCCAATGTCTGGCGGAGTCGCGGTGCTGGGCTCCGCAATGAAGCAATGAACGGTCTTGACGACCTTGCCTTCAATGTCTCCGAACCGCTGATGGACGGCCTCCGCCGCCGCCTCATCGCCGCCGGCAGCGACTTCCACGAAGTCGGCGACACGATCGAGGCGCTGGACCCCTGGGGCACGCGGGTGAAGTTCGTCAGTGCGGCGTGATGTTCATGCCTTGACGCCGATGGTTATCGAGGCTGACAGAACCCCGCCGTCGAGCCGTTCGAAATCGAAGATGTAGTCCTCGGCGTCCTCGTCCGGAATGATCCTGTCGTCGGTGTTGCGCGTGTCGCGCGACGGCCGGCCGTCGTAGTCCGGGTGCTGGCGATAGACGATGTCGCTCAGCGCATCGTCGAAATAGACCTGGCTGACCAGCAGTTCCCGACCGCCGACGACAATCCGGCAATGGACGTGGATCGTTCGTCCAGAATACCAACCGGGATAGATCGTCAGGAAGCTCGCCACGCCATCCGCATCCGTCGGCTGCCGGCCCCGGCAAGCCAAGCCCTTGACAGCCTCGGCATCATCGAGCGTGCACATGGCCGCGGCCTCCCGTCCGGAATAGATGCCCCGGTGATCGGTATGCCAGATCTCGACATCCGCGCCGACGAGCGGACGGCAGTCACCGGCATCGACAAGCCTGAAGGCGATGCGCATCGGCAGTCCTGCCGTGCCCTCGGTCACATCGGTGCGGACCGGGACGGAATTGACATGGCAGGGCCCGAGCGTCTGCGCCAGGGTGGCGCTGCAGTTCGGCCTTTCGCGGAACACGGGCGGTGCCAGACGGTCCGGCGAGAGCGTGCCGGTTCCGCCGGACAGGAAATCACTGCCTTGCCAATCAAAATGCCGCGCGGCGATGGCGACATGCCGTTTCGGCCACAAGCCGATACCGGCTGCGGCTCCCCCCAGCGCGATGCCGCCAACGATCAAGGTCCGTCTCTTCATGCCACGTCTCGCAAGGTTACCTGACCGGTCTATCCCGCGCAGCCAAAATTCCAAGTTAAATCATGGTAATGGAAGAGTGCGGCCGGGACGGGGGCGAGTCCCGGCCGCGCCGATCAGCCGAGCTTCTGCTTGAGGAACTCGACCGTCCGGGCCCAGGCCAGGTCGGCTGCTTCCTTGTTGTAGCGAGCCGCTGACGTATCGTTATTGAATGCGTGGTTGACCCCGTCATAAATGAAGATCTGCACATCCTTCTTGTTGGCCTCGAGGGCGGCCTTGTAGGCGTCGATGCCGGCATTGATGCGCTCATCGAGGCCGGCATAGTGCAGCATCAGCGCAGCGCTGATGTCAGGCACGTCCTCGGCCTTGGCCTGGGCGCCGTAATAGGCGACGCCGGCCTTCAGGTCCGGCGACAGCGTTGCCAGCCGGTTGACCTGTCCGCCGCCCCAGCAGAAGCCGATGGCGCCGACATTGCCGGTCGAGTTCGGATGCGTCTTTAGAAATTCGACGGCGGCGAGGAGATTGGAGCCGTAGATGTCTGATGTGATCTGTCCGATCATCTCCCGCGCCTTGTCTTCATTATCGGGGGTGCCACCGGACGGCGAGAGCATGTCCGGGGCCACTGCGAGAAAGCCCTCAAGCGCCATGCGGCGGGTGACGTCCTTGATATGGGCGTTGAGGCCGCGGTTCTCGTGGATGACAAGGACGGCCGGCAGTTTGGTCGCGTCCTTCGGCATGGCCGCATAGGCCTTGATGTCGCTCGGTGCGCCGCGATAGGTCAGGTCCGTCGTCGTCAACCTGTCGTCATCGGCGGGGATGACCTCGGCCGCCGCCTGGCTGGCGGCGAGCAGCGGCGCGATGGCTGCGGCGGCCGCGCCCGAGCCGGCGAGCATCCTGAGTTTCTGCATGAATGCGCGGCGATCGAGTGTAAGATGGGTATATTCGTCATAGGCGTCGATCATCGCCTGGGTGATCCGGGGCTGGTCCATGGCGCTTGCCTCCCTGTTGGTTTCACGGTTAGCGGCCACTCTAGCCGGGAGTGAGGCAAAGACCACGAAAGGCGCCGCAAATGCCGCGCCCGGAGGGGTCAAAAAAGCGTGATGGAACGGATGGCGGTGCGAGGCGTTTGTTAAGCCCTACTCGACGTGCCAGCCGTGGCTGACGATCAGCGACTGGCCGGTCAGCGCGTTGGTGGGAAAGGCGGCAAAGAAGCAGGCCACTTCGGCGACATCCTCGATCGTTGTGAATTCACCATCGACCGTCTGGCCGAGCATGACATTCTTGACCACCTCTTCTTCGGAAATCCCCAGCGTTTTCGCCTGTTCCGGGATCTGCTTGTCGACCAGCGGGGTGCGCACGAAGCCGGGGCAGATCACGTTGGAGCGGATGCCGTGCATGCCGTTCTCCTTCGCCACCGAGCGGGCGAGACCCAGCAGCCCGTGCTTGGCAGTGATATAAGCGGACTTGGCCGGCGACGCCTCCTTGGAATGGACCGAGCCCATGTAGAGCACGGCGCCGGATTTCTGCTTCTGCATATGCGGCAGCACCGCCTTGGTGGTCAGGAAGGCGCCGTCGAGATGGATCGCGAGCATCTTCTTCCAGTCGGAATAGGCGAAGTCCTCGATGCGGTTGACGATCTGGATGCCGGCATTGGAGACGAGCACGTCGACCGTGCCCCATTTCGCAACGACATCCGCGACGCCCTTGTTGACGGCGTCTTCGCTGGTGACGTCCATCGCAATTCCGATCGCCTCACCGGGGCCGGTCCTGGTCAGTTCGGCCGCTGCCGCCTCGGCCGCCTCCGCCTTGAGATCGGCGATGGCGACTTTCGCGCCGGCTTCGACATAGCGCCTGGCGATGCCGAGCCCGATGCCACTCGCAGCACCGGTGACGATGGCGATCTTACCTTGCAGGTTCATGTAGTCCTCCTTCGGGTCTTGCATGGTCCCGGCGGTAGTCGATCGCGACGAAGCCGTCGTTGGGGATCACGCGGTTCTTCCATTGCGGCGATGCGAATGTCTTCACAACGTCGTCGTAGCCCGCACGCCAATGCTCTTCCATCGTCAGGCGGGAGAATTCGTTGTCCATGGAATGAGTCTCGTAGGGCTTGCGGGCATAGATGAGATGCACCGCCGTCACGGCGCCGCGGTCGTCCTGCGACTTGAGATAGTTGACGTCGGGATCGTTGGCGAGGTCGGGCGGGAGCTTGCCCAGAAGGCGACGCAGCGCTTTCTCGTAGCGCTCGTGCCGCGCGGCTTCGTTGGTGTTGAGGCGGGTGCGGCTGGAGAAGCGGATCTCCTTCTCGCGCGCCAGAACATCCGACATGTCGCGCGGGAGCTCGCCCAGCGCCGAGAACAGGTCGACCTGGAAGACGCAGATGTCCTCGCGCGTGTTGCGCTCGTCGATGACCCATTGGAAGGGCGTGTTCGAGACTAGGCCTCCGTCCCAATAGTGCTTGCCGTCGATTTCGACCGGCGGAAAGCCCGGCGGCAGTGCGCCCGAGGCGGCGACGTGGTGGGCCGTGAGCGGCACCGGTTCTTTGCGAAGCCGGCAGGGATGGGTGTCGAAATAGGCGAAATTGCCGGTCTCGACCTCGACGGCGCCAAGGCTCAACCTGATGGCGCCGTGGTTGATCCGGTCGAAGTCGACGAGCTCGTTCAGCGTGTCGATCAGCGGTGTGGTGTCGTAGACACTGATCGCGGCCTTCGGTTCTGCGGCATATTGCCAGGGCATCATTGACCGGGGGATGTAGAAGCCGTTGACGCCCGATGTCGCGCTGAAAGCGGCGGAATACTCGTTCAGCCATTTGCGGATCAGGGGGCCTGTCCTGAACGGCAGGCTTGTGGGCCCCGACGTCGCCGTCTCCCAGAACCGGCGCAGGTTGTCGACGCGGCGTTTCTCGGGGCTGCCGGCGATGATCGCCGCATTGATCGATCCGATCGAGATGCCGGCGATCCATTCCGGCCTGACGCCCGCCTCGTGAAGCGCCTCATAGGCGCCGGCCTGGTAGGCGCCGAGCGCGCCGCCGCCCTGGAGAACCAGATATTTCCTGTCCGTGCCGAGGTCCATGTCGAGCATCCCGCGCGACGCCGCACCCGTGACTCACACTCGGGAATGGCGATTGCTTCTCTCTACGGGATCCATATAGGCAGCAATTGCTGCGCTGCAAAATTAAACTATCGCAATGTTGATCGCCAGCCACAGCCAGAGCAGGCCGTTGACAACATAGCCGGCAATGAAGACCGGGACGCGATGGCGCAGCCGGTTCTGGCCGATGTGAATGACGGCGTGGACGATGCGCAGCGCCACGAAGAGCCACGCCAAGAGGACGGCGAGGAGGTCGGCATTGCCGGTGGCGTAGCTGGCGAGGCAGCCGACCATGAACAGGACCGGCAATTCGTATTGGTTGGTGAGGTTGTTTTTCAGCGCGCGGGTTTCGTCTGGCTCGGCCGCATTGTCGCGGAACTGGGAAAGCCGCGCACGTCCCGCCTTTACCTCGGCCTGCCTGCGGCTGAAGAGGAGGTAGTAGACGAGATAGATCAGCGCGACCTGGACGAATACGGGCCAGAAGATGGCGGTGGATTGCTGCATGCGTGACTCTCCGTTCAGCCGGCGATGGCCTTCAGGACAATCAATACGCTGGCATCGAGCACGACGATCACAAAGGCGAGCGAATAACTCCAGAGCTTGACGATCGTAACACGCGATGCGGCGCGGATCACATCGTTGCCGGGCTCGGCGGGAAGGGCATCGACCATGGCGCCGATGCGCGCATTCTCGAGATAGTCACACCCAACGGCAACGAGGCTGGCCGCAACCGCGAGCGCCAGGGTGGTTTGCGGCACGAGATGCGATGCGCCGAGAATGCCCGAGAAATGCAGCGACCAGCCAATCAGCGTGGCACCCGTCAGCACCGGCAGGATCTGGTCGAGCTTGCGAACCCGGTTGACGCGGGCGAGCTTCTCACGATCGCCATGCAGCACGCGCATCATCTTCTTCACGCGCCGCACATGATAGCCGAAGAAGCTATGTGCCTGCAGTGCCGTGAAGGCGGGAGCCTGGACGCGCATATAGACAGCGAGCAGGAGGCTGGCCGCTGTGGCGGCCCACAGCGCCGGCATCCAGGCGCCTGTCAGCATCCAGCCTATGCCCGGCATCATGCGCCGCCGGGATAGTTCGGGCTTTCGCGGGTGATGGTCACGCCGTGGGTATGGCTTTCGCGAAGGCCGGCGCCGGAGATGCGCACGAAGGTCGCCTTTTCCTGGAAGTCGGGGATGGTGGCGCCGCCGACATAACCCATCGAGGCGCGCAGGCCACCGGCGAGCTGGTGCAGGACCGACGAGACCGGCCCCTTGTAGGCGACCTGGCCCTCGATACCCTCGGGCACCAGCTTCAACGTGTCGCGCACCTCCGCCTGGAAGTAGCGGTCGGCCGAGCCGCGGGCCATGGCGCCGACGGAGCCCATGCCGCGATAGGCTTTGAAGGAGCGGCCCTGGTAGAGATAGGTCTCACCCGGGCTTTCGTCGGTTCCGGCGAGCAGCGAGCCGACCATGACGGCGGAGGCGCCGGCGGCAATCGCCTTGGCGAGGTCGCCGGAGAACTTGATTCCGCCATCGGCAATGACGGGGATGTCGTTCTTGCGGGCGACATCCACGGCGCCCATGATCGCGGCGAGCTGCGGCACGCCGACGCCGGCGACGATGCGGGTGGTGCAGATCGAGCCCGGGCCGATGCCGACCTTGACGGCATCGGCGCCGGCATCGATCAGCGCCTGGGTGCCTGATGGCGTGGCGACATTGCCGGCCATGATGCGGACCGAGTTGGACAGCTTCTTGGCCCGCGTCACGGCATCGAGCACACGCTGCGAATGGCCGTGCGCGGTGTCGATGACCAGCAGGTCGATACCGGCATCGATAAGCCGCTCGGCACGCTCGAAGCCGTCATCGCCGACGCTGGTGGCGGCCGCGACACGCAGGCGGCCCTGGGCGTCCTTGGAGGCATTGGGGTTGAGCTGCGACTTCTCGATGTCCTTTACGGTGATCAGCCCGATGCAATGGCCTGCATCGTCGACGACCAGCAGCTTTTCGATGCGGCGGTTGTGCAGCAGTCGCTTGGCTTCGGTCTGGTCGATGCCATCCTTCACCGTGACCAGGTTTTCCTTGGTCATCAGTTCGTGGATCTTCTGCTCCGGGTTGGAGGCGAAGCGGACGTCGCGGTTGGTGAGGATGCCGACCAGCTTGCCGGTGCGGGCCGAGCCGTTGCCTTCGACGACTGGAATGCCCGAGATGCCATGTGCCTTCATCAGTGCGAAGGCCTCGGCCAGCGTGGCATTCGGCCCGATCGTCACCGGGTTGACCACCATGCCGCTCTCGAACTTCTTGACCTGCCGGACCTGCTCGGCCTGTTCGATCGGTGTGAGATTGCGATGGATGACGCCGATGCCGCCGGCCTGGGCCATAGCAATGGCGAGGCGGGCTTCGGTAACCGTGTCCATGGCAGCCGAGAGAATCGGAAGGTTGAGTTCGATATCGGCCGCGATCTTGGTGGCGATGTTGGTCTGGCCGGGCATGATTTCGGAATGCCCCGGCTGGAGCAGCACGTCGTCGAAGGTCAGCGCTTCGAGACCGGTGATGGTTTCTATGAGACGTGCCATGCCATGCTCCTAAAAAAACGGCCCGGTGGCGGCTGGGAGAACCGCGATCGGCGCGAATAGCAAATGGAAGATGACGCGGGCTGGTAACACGAAGATGTGAGGAAGGGAACTGCCCGGCGCGTGAATTTTCAATGAAAATTCCGCAGGGCAGTGCGGTTCGAGTTGCAATGCTCGTCCGTTGGAAGATTGCTGGACCGTCCCGTTGTCCTACATCGACGGACGCACCAGCGGAAACGGCACGCTGCCGAGCGCCGGGACGAACAGGGAATAGTCGTCGCCTGCAGCGACCTGGGCGGAGGTGGCCGAAGTGTCGGCCGCGTAGGCGGTCACCGCGGTCTGTGTCTGGGTAATCGTACCGTCCGGATTGTATTCCGCCACGGCCATGTTCGCCACGGCAGGCGCCTTGAGCACGACGGCGCAGGCATCCGGCAGGGCGGAGAGCATCATGTGCCTCGGCTTGGCAACCTTGACCGGCTTGGTCGGCTTGACCTCGGGTCGCGGCTTGACCTTGGCGAGCCAGTCGGCGACCTGCTTGCCGCAGCCGCTGTCGGCAGGCGGATCGACCTGATCCTCGCAGCCTTGCGACCCCGGCGGGCACTTCATGCGGATGTGGAAATGATAGTGGTGGCCATAGATCGGTCGAATCTTGTTGAGGACATTGCGATCCGAACCCTCGAGCGTATCGCAAAGCTTCTTCTTGATCGCGGGGTGGACGAAGAGACGCTCGACCTGGGGATAGCGCGCCGCGCGGACGATCAGCCGCTGGTGCGCCTTGGTCCATTTGCGGTTGTCGACCTGCATCATGCTGCTCTTGAGCACGGACGCCCGAGGAACGACTTCCCGTTCTTCGTAAGTCATCGTACGAGACGGCATGGGCGTCAGCCAGATATCGGCATCGAGGCCGATCTGATGTGAGGCGTGGCCGGAGAGCATCGGACCGCCGCGGGGCTGGGAAATGTCGCCAATCATCAGGCCGTTCCAGCCATCTTCGGCCCTGGATTCGCGCGCCAGCCGCTCGACGAGCGCGATCA
Source organism: Rhizobium sp. (assembly GCA_019739215.1). GTDB lineage: Bacteria > Pseudomonadota > Alphaproteobacteria > Rhizobiales > Rhizobiaceae > Rhizobium_E. The sequence continues at coordinate 83,050 of JAHHDR010000034.1, read as the reverse complement.
TCTCGGGCGTGCCCCAGCGGCGGTTACGCGACAGATGGATCACCTGCCACGCCGGGCCGTCAACGGGTATGGCGATGCCGCCGGCAAGGCAGCCCTTCGCATAGAAGCCGAGAGGCATGGCGCGCTGCTTGGACGGCAGTGTGATCTTGCCGAAGAGCTGCTTGGCGGGCACAGCGTCCTGGGCCAGCGCCGCCGATGCCAGCATCAAGACCGAAAGGATCACTGTGGAGAGCCTGAAACCGAATGCAATCAAACCGGTTGTCCTCTTTTCGCCGCGTCTTTCCCGTTACAGTGCAACGGGATCGTGATTTGCCATGCAGTCTAACCAATTCCATGATTCTGGTGAATCCGTGGTGAAGATCAAAAAGGTCGACATAGCGGCCGTTCATTTGCCATAGGCGTGGTTTCATGCACTGTTGCGGCAAATCGGCAACGATCGAGAGAGGGAAGGTACAGATGGGTTTGATCGTCTCGGGACTGCGCAGGGGAATGATGCTGGCGGTGGTCGCGCTCTCCTTGGTTTTGCCCGCAGCGGCTCAAGATGCCCCCTGGACCAACGGAATATCCGTGCTCGGAGAACTCAAGTATCCGCCGGGCTTCAAGCATTTCGACTATGTCAATCCAGACGCGCCGAAGGGCGGTGATGTCAGGCTGTCCGATCTCGGCACGTTCGACAACCTCAACCCGGTGGTTAACAAGGGGTCGATCGTCGCCGGGATCGGTCTGGTCTACGAGACGCTGATGAAATCCTCGCTTGACGAGCCTTTCTCGAGCTATGGCCTGCTTGCCGAGAGCATTGCCTATCCGCCGGATTTCTCATCCGTTTCCTTCAAGCTCAACCCGAAGGCAAAATGGGCGGACGGCAAGCCGGTGACCGTCGAGGACGTGCTCTTCTCGTTCGACAAGGCCAAGGAATACGACCAGTCCAAGCTGTTCTACTACCGGCATGTGACGAGCGGCGCCAAGACGGGCGAAGGCGAGGTCACCTTTACCTTCGACCTCAAGGGCAATCGCGAACTGCCTGCGATCATGGGACAGTTGCTGATCGTGCCGAAGCACTGGTGGGAGGATACCGGACCGAACGGCAAGAAGCGCGAGATTGGCGCGACCACGCTCGAGCCCGTCCTTGGTTCAGGTCCCTACCGGATCAAGTCCGTGTCGCCCGGCTCGACCATCACCTATGAACTGCGGGGCGACTATTGGGGCAAGGACGTCAACGTCAATATCGGCCAGGACAATTTCGGAACGATCACCTACGCGTTCTTCGCCGACCGCAATGTCGAATTCGAATCCTTCCGTGCCGGCGACACCGACTACTGGGCGGAAAACGAGGCCAAGCGCTGGGCGACGCAGTATGATTTTCCCGGCGTCACGGATGGCAGGGTCAAGCGCGAGACATTGCCGAACGACGGTCGCAACTCCGGCGTGATGGTGGGCTTCATCATGAATCTCCGCCGAGACCAGTTCAAGGACATCCGGGTGCGGGAGGCCTTGAACTACGCCTACGATTTCGAAGCGCTGAACAAGACTATCTTTTTCGGACAGTATTCCCGGATCAACTCGTTCTTCTATGGCACGGAGCTTGCGTCGTCGGGGCTTCCGCAAGGTCGCGAGCTCGAGATCCTGAATGAGGTCAAGGACGCGATTCCCGCTACGATCTTCACAGAGGAATACAAGAACCCGGTATCCGGCGACCCGAAGTCGTTTCGCGACAACATGTTCAAGGCGATCCAACTCTTCAAGGCGGCCGGCTACGAGATCCAGGGCAACCGCATGGTCAATGTGACGACCGGGCGGCAATTCACCATCGAGATCATGCTGAATTCCCCGGTCGTGGAGCGCGCCGTGCTTCCGTATGCGCAAAACCTCAAGCGGCTCGGGATCAACGTTTCGGTGCGCTCCGTCGACGCTTCGCAATTCATCGAGCGCGCGCGCAGCCGTGACTTCGACATCATGTACAGCGGCTGGGGCGAGTCCCTCAATCCGGGCAACGAGCAGGCAGAATATTGGGGCTCGGACTCTGCCAAGACCAATGGCACGCAGAACTATTCCGGCATTTCGGATCCCGCGATCGACACACTGATCAAGCGCGTGATCTTCTCCAAGGATCGCGACGATCACATCGCCGCCGTCAAGGCGCTCGACCGGGTGCTGCTCAGCCACCGCTTCGTCGTTCCGAGCTATACGACGCGCGACACCCGCATTGCCTACTGGGACAAGTTCGACCGGCCAGCGGAATTGCCCTATTATTCCACAGGCTTCCCGACGGTGTGGTGGGCAAAGCAGAATTGAACCTCGCGAAAGCCTTGCGGCGTAATCCAAACCGGCATTCCCCTTGCGGGATGCGAATCATCGGCATGGCCAGTTGTGGAGGCATGTTTGAGCGGAACTCGATCCGGAAAGACGGAGGCCTGACTTGGGCGGCTATATACTCAGACGCCTGGCGCTGATCATCCCGACGCTCGTCGGTATCATGCTGCTGTCCTTCATCGTCGTGCAGTTCGCGCCGGGCGGTCCCGTCGAGCAGATCATCGCCGAACTGACGGGTCAGGACTCAAGCGGCGACCGGCTGACCGGTGGCAACGAGATCAACAGCTTCGATACCGGGGGGGGCGAACTTTCCAGCCGCTATCGCGGCGCGCAGGGGCTCGATCCCGAATTCATAAAGAAGCTGGAAGCGCAGTTCGGTTTCGACAAGCCGGCGCATGAGCGCTTCCTGGAAATGATGTGGAACTACGCCCGCTTCGATTTCGGCGAGAGCTTCTTCCGCAACGAGTCGGTCATCGACCTGATCATCGACAAGATGCCGGTTTCGATTTCGCTCGGGCTCTGGGTGATGCTTCTCTCCTACGGGATCTCGATTCCGCTCGGCATCCGCAAGGCGGTGAGCGACGGATCGACGTTCGACATCTGGACCTCGGCCATCATCATCGTCGGCTACGCGGTGCCGGGTTTCCTGTTCGGCATCCTTCTCATCGTGCTGTTCGCCGGCGGGTCCTTCCTCGACTGGTTCCCGCTGCGCGGCATCGTCTCCGACAATTGGGATCAACTGTCCTGGCCGATGAAGATCATCGACTATTTCTGGCACATGGCACTTCCGATCGTGACGCTGGTGCTCTCGGCGTTTGCCACGACCACGCTGCTGACAAAGAACTCGTTCATCGACGAGATCCGCAAGCAATATGTCGTGACCGCCCGGGCGAAGGGACTGACGGAGCAAAGGGTGCTCTACAGCCATGTCTTCCGCAACGCCATGCTGATCGTGATCGCGGGCCTGCCGGGCGCATTCATCTCCGCCTTCTTCACCGGTGCGCTGCTGATCGAGACGATCTTCTCGCTCGATGGGCTTGGCAAGATGGGCTACGACGCCGTGCTCAAGCGCGACTACCCGATCGTGTTCGGCACGCTCTACATCTTCTCGCTGATGGGCCTGCTCATCGGACTGGTGTCGGACCTGATTTACACCTGGGTCGACCCGCGCATCGACTTCGACAAGCGGGAGGTCTGAGACATGGCCGTCGCGAAGAGGAAACCCTGGCTCAGCCCGATCAACCAGCGCCGGATGCAGAACTTCAAGGCCAACAAGCGTGGCTACTGGTCGTTCTGGATCTTCATGGTCCTGTTCGTGCTCAGCCTGTTTGCCGAGTTCATCGCCAATGACAAGCCGGTCATCGCCTCCTACAAGGGCGAGATCCTCTTCCCCGTGCTCGTCGATTATCCGGAGGAGAAGTTCGGCGGTTTCTACGCCATCACGGATTATCGGTCCGATCTGATCCGGGATGAGATCAACGCCAATGGCTGGATGATCTGGCCGCCGATCCGCTATTCGTTCACCACCGCCAGTTCCAATATCCCGACCTCGGCGCCGACGAAGCCCTGGTGGCTGATGGACAAGGACGAAGTGTGCTCGGGCTACCCGATGGGCAATGACGATCCCGGCTGTACGCTCGGCAATCTCAACTGGCTCGGCACGGACGACGGCGCACGCGACGTGATGGCGCGGGTGATCTACGGCTTCCGTATCTCGGTCCTGTTCGGCCTGGCTCTGACGATCCTGTCCTCGATCGTCGGGGTCGCGGCCGGCGCGGTTCAGGGCTATTTCGGCGGCACGGTGGATCTCCTGATGCAGCGTTTCATCGAGATCTGGTCGTCGATGCCGGTGCTCTACATCCTGATGATCCTGGCGGCGGTGCTGCCGCCGGGGTTCTTCATCCTGCTGTTCATCCTGCTGCTGTTCTCCTGGACCGGGCTGGTGGGCGTGGTCCGCGCCGAATTCCTGCGGGCGCGCAATTTCGAATATGTCCGGGCGGCCCGGGCGCTCGGCGTCGGCAACGCCACCATCATGTGGCGGCACCTGCTGCCGAACGCCATGGTGGCGACGCTGACCTTCATGCCCTTTATCCTGTCAGGCTCGATCACCACGCTGACCTCGCTGGACTTCCTGGGCTTCGGCATGCCGCCTGGCTCTGCCTCGCTGGGCGAACTCGTCGGCCAGGCCAAATCCAACCTGCAAGCGCCCTGGCTCGGCTTCACCGCCTTCTTCACGCTGGCTGTTATGCTCTCGCTGCTGATCTTCGTCGGAGAAGCGGTGCGCGACGCCTTCGACCCAAGGAAGACGTTCCAATGACCGAACCGCTCCTCTCCGTCCGAGACCTTTCGGTTGCCTTTCATCAGGGCGGCAATACCTCGGTGGCGGTCGATCATGTCTCGTTCGACATCGCCAAGGGCGAGGTCGTGGCGCTGGTGGGCGAATCCGGGTCCGGCAAGTCGGTGACGGCGAATTCAATCCTCAAGCTGTTGCCCTATCCCGCGGCCAGCCACCCCTCAGGGCAGATCGTCTTCAAGGGCCAGGACCTTTTGAAAGCGCGCCCGGAGGCGCTGCGCAATGTGCGTGGCAACGACATCACGATGATCTTCCAGGAACCGATGACCTCGCTCAATCCGCTGCATTCGGTCGAGAGGCAGATCGCGGAAATCCTGCATCTGCACCAGGTGATCAGCAACGATGCCGCGCGCAAGCGGGTGATCGAACTTCTGGTGGAAGTCGGAATCCGCGATCCGGAGAAGCGGCTGGGGGCATTCCCGCACGAACTGTCGGGCGGGCAGCGCCAGCGGGTGATGATCGCCATGGCGCTGGCCAACCGGCCGGAACTGCTGATTGCCGACGAGCCGACGACGGCGCTCGACGTGACGGTCCAGGCGCGGATCCTCGAACTGCTCGCAAAGCTGAAGACCGAATACGGCATGTCGATGCTGTTCATCACCCACGATCTCGGGATCGTGCGCAAGTTTGCCGACCGTGTCTGCGTCATGACCAAGGGCAAGATCGTCGAGACCGGGCCGACGACGGAGATCTTTGCCAATCCGCAGCATGACTATACCCGCCACCTGCTCGCCGCCGAGCCCAGGGGAGAGCCGCCCCCCTCGGACGCATCCCGCCCGATCATCATCGAAACCGAGGATCTCAAGGTCTGGTTTCCGATCAAGACCGGCCTGCTGCGGCGCGCCACCGACTATGTGAAGGCCGTGGATGGGGTCGACCTGACATTACGGGCCGGCCACACGCTCGGCATCGTCGGGGAATCCGGTTCGGGCAAGACCACGCTGGGCCTCGCCATGACCCGGCTGATCGCGTCTCAGGGGCGCGTTGCCTTCGTCGGCCGCGACATCCAGGGTCTCGGCTTTGCCGACATGCGGCCGCTCAGGAAGCAGATGCAGATCGTCTTCCAGGATCCCTACGGCTCACTCTCGCCGCGCATGTCGGTCGGAGATATCGTTGGGGAGGGGCTTTCCGTCCATGAGCCGTCGATCAGCGCCGGCGATCGCGAGGAACGCGTGTCCGAGGCGCTGGCCGAGACCGGTCTCGATCCCGAGACCCGCCATCGCTATCCACACGAATTCTCGGGCGGGCAGCGCCAGCGCATCGCCATCGCCCGGGCCATGGTGCTCAAGCCGCAATTCGTGATGCTCGACGAGCCGACCTCGGCGCTCGACATGAGCGTTCAGGCCCAGGTGGTGGAGCTTCTCCGCGAGCTCCAGCAAAAGCACGGCCTGGCCTATCTCTTCATCTCCCACGACCTCAGGGTGGTGAAGGCACTTGCCAATGACATCATCGTGATGCGCAACGGCAAGGCCGTGGAGACGGGAACGGCGAAAGAGCTTTTCGCCAACCCGAAGGAAGATTATACCAAGGCGCTGCTGGCCGCCGCCTTCGACATCGAGGCGAAGCCCGTTCCCCCTCCCACCTGACAGAGTTTAGACATGTCCGCCAAAAGTTCCGTCATCGTTGACCTGAGATTTCATCCGGAGCAGGTCCGCGAAGGCCTGAAAAATGCCTTTCCCGGCCGCGAGGTGATCAACCGCGCCGACCCTGCGAGCCGTGACAAGGATCTATCGGCTGCGCATTACGCCGTGCTGTGGAAGCCGCTCGATGACCTTTTCCTGCGCGCGACAAACCTCCAGGTGTTGTTCTCTGGCGGCGCTGGCGTCGATCACATTCTGACGCTGCCGGGCCTGCCGACGCTTCCGCTGGTGCGTTTCGTCGATCCCTCCCTCACCACGCGGATGAGCGAGTGGGTGGTGATGCAGTGCCTCCTGCACTTGCGGCAGTACGTGACCTATGAGCGGCAGCGGGCCAAGAAGCTCTGGGCGCCTCTCACCCAGCCGGAAGCCGCGGAACTGACCGTCGGCATTATGGGGATGGGCGTGCTCGGCTCCGACGCGGCCCGAAAGCTCAAGGTCATGGGGTTCGACGTCATCGGCTGGTCGAAGTCGAAGAAGTCGATCGACGGTGTCGAGACTTTCGAAGGCGCCGAACTCGACGCTTTCCTCGGCAAGACCGACATCCTTGTCGGCCTGTTGCCTCTGACGGATGAAACACGCGGCATCTTCAATTACCAGTTGTTCTCCAAACTCCGCCGCGGCGGCCCGCTCGGCGCACCGTTCTTCATCAATGCCGGGCGCGGCGGCAGCCAGGTCGAGGCCGACGTGATCACGGCGCTCGAAAAGAGCGTGCTCAGGGGCGCTTCGCTCGATGTCTTCGAGACCGAGCCGCTGCCGTCGACATCGCCACTCTGGACGATGGACAACGTGCTGATGACCCCGCATTCGGCAGCGGACTCCGACGTCAGGGCGCTGTTCGATCACGTCGAGCGACAGATCGAGCGGCATGAGGCGGGCCAGCCGCTCGAGCATCTGGTCTCGCGCGACGCCGGCTACTGATCGAGAAAGATCGCATCCATCGCCGATGGCAGCTCGATCGAGGCGGCAGGTTGTGCCCCTATCCTGCCTGTCTCGAAGTCGCGGTTGAAGAGGGCGATGTTCCCGGACTTCTGATTGGCCACCGCCAACACGCCACCGGCGCGATCAAGCCTGATCGCGCGGGGAAATGCTCCGCCGCACAACACCTCGTTGCGCAGGCGCGCCATGCCGGTCTCGGGATCGATCCAGAAGACGGCGATCGTGTCAGCACCGCGGTTCGCCAGCATGAGGTAGTGGCCGTCGGGCGAGATCGCCACGCCCGATGGATAGTTGCGGCCAGAAGTCGAGGTCGCTGTCGCAGCATCGACGTCAACCAGTTCTGCGGTTGACGCAGCGGAGTCGTATCGCAGTGTCATCAGCGTGGAATCGAGCTCGCCGCAGATATAGACAAGCGGTTTGGAGGGGTGGAACACGCCGTGCCGCGGGCCTGAGCCCGACGGAAGTTTGACCTCCCGGGCGAGCCGCGCGACGCCTATCGCCTCATCGAAGCGGTAGAGCCAGAGCCCATCCGTGCCGAGATCGATGGCGGCCAGCAGCCGGTTGTCGGGGCTGAACATCACACAATGGGTGTGCGGCCCCTGCTGCCGGCCGCGGTCCGGACCGTCACCTTGGTGGTGCAAGGTGCCCGACAGCGGACCAAGACTGCCGCCCGTTTCGATCGGGAAGAGGGCGATCGCCGCATCGCCGGCAATCGCGCCGGCACGATAATTTGCGGCGGCAAGCCAGCTTTCCCTCTGATCGAGCGCGAGGTGGACCGCGGCATTGCCATCGGTTCCCTGCTGGGCGCCTTCCATCAGTCGATGCCCGTCGAGTGCGAAAGCGGTCACCCTGCCTTCGGCTTCGGTTTCGCTCGCAACGAAAAGCGTTCGCGTCCTCCTGCCATAGGCAAGGAACGAAGGCGCCGGCGCCGCGGTGCTTTCGGCGACGAGACGGGGTTGGCGTGCGTCACCGGGCCAGTCGTAAAGCCGAACCGATGCGGCCGTGATTTTGCCCTCCCGATCACTGCCGCCGCCTGATGCCGTTGCTATCAACATGGCTGCATCCTGTCCCATTCGCTGTCGCCTATCCTGTGTTGCTGGAGGACGGCGGCGATGAAGTCAACCCGACCTTGAATGACGTTTACGTAAAATGCTAATGCCCTGCCGAAATGTCTTGCAGGACGGGTTGTCTTTGCCCATCTTGATATGACCGAGCGCGGTTGGGGAGTCGCGCGGACACGTGGAGGAGAACCAATGACGGGAGCAAACCCTGCAGTCGAAAGCCGCCTGGCCGATCGCATCTGGCTGAAGTCCTATCCGACAGGCATTCCGGCCGAAATCGGGCCTCTGGAACATGCATCCGTCGCCAGCCTCTTCGAGGCAAGCTGCCAGAAGAATGCCGCGAAGACCGCCTTCATCTGCATGGGCAAGTCGATGACCTATGCCGAACTCGATCGCGCATCGGCCAAGGTCGCCGCCTGGCTCCAGGCGAAGGGCCACAAGAAGGGCGACCGGATCGCCGTCATGCTGCCGAACGTGCTGCAATACCCCGTCGTTACGATGGGCATCCTCCGCGCCGGCCTGACTGTCGTCAACGTCAATCCGCTCTACACGCCGCGCGAACTGGAACATCAGGTCAACGATGCCGGGGCGACCGGGATCTTCGTGCTCGAGAACTTCGCCCGCACCGTCCAGCAGGTGATCGGCAAGACGCAGATCAGGACCGTGGTGGTCGGCACCATGGGCGACATGCTGGGTCTCAAGGGCCACGTCGTCAATTTCGTCGTTCGCAGGGTCAAGAAACTGGTGCCCGAGTGGTCGCTGCCCGGCCATACGCCGTTCACGCAGGTCATGGCCGGCAACGGCGACTTCAAGCGGACCGAGATCGGCCTCGATGACGTCGCCTTCCTGCAATATACCGGCGGCACGACAGGCGTCTCCAAAGGCGCCGCGCTCACCAATCGCAACGTGCTGTCCAACGCCGTCCAGAGCACGATCTGGCTGACCGCCGCCTACAAGATGAAGGGCGCGGATCCGTCCAAGATCCTTTATGTCTGCCCGCTGCCGCTCTACCATATCTTCGCGCTCACGGTGAACATGGTGATGGGCATGTCGGAGGGGGCGGCCAACCTGCTGATCCCCAATCCGCGCGACATTCCGGGTTTCGTCAAGGAACTGGGCAAGTACAAGGTCAACTTCTTCCCGGGCCTCAATACGCTGTTCAACGCACTCGCCAACAACGAGGACTTCAAGAAGCTCGATTTCTCCGCGCTGATGCTGACCGTCGCCGGCGGCATGGCCTGCCAGCGGCCCGTCGCCGAGAGATGGGAGAAGATCACGGGCAACGTGATCCTCGAGGGCTATGGTCTGTCGGAGACCTCGCCGGTCGCCTCGGTCAATCCCCCGGGATCAACGACCTTTTCCGGCACGATCGGGCTGCCGATCCCGTCCACCGAGTTCGATATTCGCGACGACGACGGCCAGAGCCTGCCGCTCGGGCAGGTGGGCGAAATCTGCATCCGGGGGCCGCAGGTCATGGCCGGCTACTGGAACCGGCCGGACGAGACGGCGCGCGTCATGACCCCCGACGGCTATTTCCGCTCCGGCGACATGGGCTTCATGGATGAGAACGGCTTCGTCAAGATCGTCGACCGCAAGAAGGACATGATCCTCGTGTCGGGGTTCAACGTCTATCCCAACGAGGTCGAGGAAGTGGCCGCGTCTCACCCGGGCGTGCTCGAGGCCGCCGCGGTCGGCGTGCCGGACGAAAAGACAGGGGAGGCGGTGAAGCTTTTCGTCGTCCGCAAGGATCCCGATCTCACCGCCGAGTCGGTCAAGGAGTTCTGCGCCAAGGGCCTGACGAACTACAAACGGCCGCACATCGTCGAGTTCCGCGACAGCCTGCCAAAGACGAATGTGGGGAAAATCCTGAGGAAGGAACTCAGGGGGCCGTAAGGGACCGCCACGCGGCAGTCCCCGGCCCTTGCTTCATGTTGCGGCAGACCAGGCCGTCATATTCAGAGAATGAAGTCGCCGGCGCGGAGGCTGATCCCCCCGTCGAGCAGCATGGCCAGGTCGGCCTTGCCATCGGCATCGAGGTCGGCGAACACAAAGGTGTCGCCGTTATTCTTCTCGTAGCGGATTTCCGCGGTTTCCCCGGTGAACGACTTCTTGCCGATGAAGGCGAAAGCCTGGTCTCCGTCGGCTGTCAGGTCAGTGTCGAAGGCGCTGACGTCGATCCTGTCCTTCTGGCTGCGCGAGAAATCGACGATGATGTCGCGGCCGGACGCCTTGACGGTCGAGCCCTGCAGAGAATCGAAAAAGAAGATGTCGGCCCCCTTGCCGCCATAAAGCTTGTCCGCGCCGATGCCGCCGTCAAGCCAGTCATCACCGGCGCCGCCCTTCAATATGTCGCGCCCAGCCTGGCCGGAGACGCTGTCGTCGCCGATGCCTCCGTTGTACTTGTCCTTTCCGGCTGTTCCGAGAAGCACGTCGTCTTCGGTGACGCCGGGCGTCATGATACGGTCATAAGGTATCTTCTCGCCCGGACCGTAGAAGCCGAAGGTGAGCGGCTGCTGACTGCGAAGCGTGGCGACGAAGTCGTCATATTGGGCGGGCGTCGTGAATGTGGGAAGCGTGTTGCCCGAGATCTGCATGGTGAATCGTTGTGCATCCAGCGTGACGACGAGCACGTTGGCCACGAGTTTCTCGCCGCCGTCGCCATTCCACGAAATCTGGACGATGTCGGCGTCGAGGTCGTCGGTGGCGACGGTTTGCTGATCGATGCGCAATTCCATGATCGGGCTTGCAAGCAGAATGCCGTTGTCGCCGGCAGGCCTCGTGTAGCTGAAGGGCGTGGACATCTTCGCGACGACCACTTCGAGCGACGACGCACGGATCGCCGTGGCGTCACCGTCGAGGTCATGTGTCGATAGGTATCCGGAATAACTGAAGGTTGTCATTGAAAAATCTCCAAATGTATTTCGCCCTGTCGCTAACGCGCTCCCATAGAGGCTCAGGCTCATCATCCCGAAATGGACGCTCTCCATCCGGCGACCGGTTTGGCGCCGATCGGATACATTGTCAGGATTTCGAGAACGTCAGGCAATTGGTCATACGAATGTGTTTCTGACATTTTCGTGATCGACCGCCCGTTCGGAGGCGCTTCATCGGGTCGTCAGGCCGCCAGGCCGCGATGCCGGCCGGAGAATTTTCCACACGCTCCACCCCGGCGGCCTTGTTCCAATCGATTGAAATGGATAGCGTCCCGCCTCATCGATCAAGAGGACGCAGTGCCATGTCAGCGATTGTCGAAAAGCTCAGGGATGCCGTTTCATCCACCAGCGCCACCGCGATCCGGGAAGCCTTCGCCGCTGATCCGGAGCGCTTCGACAAGTATCACGCCTGGTTCCAGGACCTGCTGCTCGACTTTTCCAAGACAGCGGTGAATGATACGATCTTCGGGCTGCTCGAGGACCTGTCGCATGCGGCCGGCGTGCCGGCCAAGCGCGAGGCGATGTTCGCCGGCGAGATCATCAACATTACTGAAAAACGGGCGGTGCTGCATACGGCATTGCGCAATCGCGCCAATACGCCCGTCATCGTCGATGGGCGGAACGTGATGCCTGATATCAACGCGGTGCTGGCCGCCATGGGCAAGTTCGCCGAGGGCGTGCGCTCTGGCAGCCTCGCAGGCGCGACGGGCAAGAAGATCACCGACGTCGTCAATATCGGCATCGGCGGTTCCGATCTCGGGCCGGCCATGACCACGCTGGCGCTCGCGCCGAATCACGACGGCCCACGCCTGCATTACGTTTCCAATATCGACCCCGCGCATATCGCCGACACCACGCGGCATCTCGATCCAGAGACCACACTTTTCATCATCGCGTCGAAGACATTCACCACCATCGAGACGATGACGAATGCCCAGGCGGCGCGGGAATTCATCTCCGCGGCCATGGGCGATGCCGCCGTGAAGCATCATTTTGCCGCCGTTTCCACCGCGCTCGACAAGGTGGCGGCCTTCGGCATCGATCCGGCGCGGGTGTTCGGCTTCTGGGACTGGGTCGGCGGCCGCTACTCCATCTGGTCGGCCATCGGGCTGCCGTTGATGATCGCCATCGGCGAGAGCGATTTCGCGCATTTCCTCGACGGCGCGCATGCGATGGACAATCATTTTCGGTCCGCGCCGTTCAACCGGAACCTGCCGCTGCTGCTCGGCGTGGTCGGGTATTACCAGCGCAACATTCTCGGCTATGGCTCGCGCGCGGTGATCCCCTATGACCAGCGGTTGAGCCGCTTCCCGGCCTATCTGCAGCAACTTGACATGGAATCGAACGGCAAGGGCGTGGTGATGGACGGCGCGCCGGTCGCGGGCTCTTCCGGTCCGGTGGTCTGGGGCGAGCCAGGAACCAATGGCCAGCATGCCTTCTTCCAGCTCCTGCACCAGGGCACCGACATCATCCCGGTCGAGTTCATGATCGCCAAGCACAGCTTCGAGCCGCGCCTGCACCATCAGCACGAACTCCTGATGTCGAACTGCCTTGCACAGGGCCAGGCGCTGCTCAAGGGCAGGACAATGGAAGAAGCCAAGGCGCAGTTGCTGGCTCAGGGCTGGGACGGTGCGAAGGCAGACCAGATCGCGCCACACCGCTATTTCAGCGGCAACCGTCCATCGATCACCCTGATCTACGACAAGCTGACGCCTTTCGCGCTCGGACGGCTGATCGCGCTCTATGAGCACCGCGTCTTCGTCGAGGGGGTGCTCTACGGCATCAACTCGTTCGACCAGTGGGGTGTGGAACTCGGCAAGGAACTGGCGACGGGGCTGCTGCCCGTCGTCCAGGGCAAGAAGGGAACCGAGGGCATGGACTCCTCGACGGCCGGCCTGGTGGCGGCGCTGAGGAAATAGCGGCTTCCGGACTTAAGAAAAACGGGCGTCCACGCATGGCGTGAATGGCGTGGGCGCCCGCTCCATTCCCAGACATCTTGCCCTCTTCGAAGGTGGCTGGCGGAACCGCCGACGAAGCCGATATCCGGGCAATCGATAGGTGTCAGGCGTCCATCACCGGAACGAAACCGCCACTGACGCGACGCGACTCATCCTGCGGCGGGTTGCCTTCGAACATGCGCGGATCCGTCATGATCTTCTCCCAGGCGGCGTCGCGGGCAGCCTTGGAGGGCCACTCGACCCAGGAGAAGATGACGGCTTCCCCGGGTGTCGCATTCACCGAGCGGCGGAAGTCGGTCACCATGCCGTCGGGCACATTGTCGCTCCAGGCGTCGACGACGCGTGTGGCACCGTGCTCCATCAGAATATCGGCGACCTTCTCGGCATAGGCGAGATAGGCGGCACGGCTGTCCGATGCCGTCGGTACCAGCGAGCCGTCGATGTAGTTCGCCCGGCCGCGGCTGCCGCGTTCGAGGATGCCCTCGAAGCCACCCCAGATCATCCGACGGGCGTCGAAGGGCATGTTCTTGCCCATTTCCTCCATGCGGGGATCGGACATGATCTTGCTGTTGGCTTCGTCGGCTGCTGATTTCGACAGGTACTCGTGCCAGGAAAAGACGATCTTCTCCTCCGGCGTCGCCTGCACCGCGCGGCGGAAGTCGGTCACCTTGCCTTCCTGGACGTCGTCGTCCCACGCCTCGACCTGGCGCTGGGCGCCGAACTCGCGAAACAGCGGGATGCCTGCATTGGCAGTGTCGACATAGGCCTGCCTGTTGGCTTCCGGCACGGCGACGACAAATCCGGTAACATAGGTCATGACCATCTCCTCATTGGCTGACGTTGCGAAATCCCGGGAAAACGCGGCTTTCCCGACGAATGCTTCCTTGACATTAAAGGTTGATATCAACATAATATGCCCATGTCAAATCCGCGTGCCGTTTCATTCGAGACAACCCTGCATGTCAGGGATCATTGCCTCTGTCTGGCCTCGCAGCGTGCGGCGCGGGCGCTGGCCCGCCGTTTCGACGAGGCGCTAAAGCCCGCTGGCATCACCAGCGGCCAGTTTTCGCTCCTGATGTCTCTCAACCGGCCGGAACCGCCCACCATCGGCTCGGTTGCCAACCTGTTGGCGATGGACCGAACCACGCTGACGGCCAATCTCAAACCGTTGGAGCGGCGGGGGCTGGTCAGTTTGGTGGAGGACAGCAAGGATCGCCGTAGCCGTCGCGTCACTCTGCTCGACGCGGGTGCGGCAGTGCTGGCTGAAGCGCTGCCGATCTGGATCGAGACCCACGCTGAAGTCGACAGGGCATTGGGGCAGGGCAGGTCCGAGGATCGCAGGCCCGACGAACTCAGGCGTAGCCTTGGAATCGTGGCGCAGGTGGCGGCGCGGCCGTTGTAAGCTCTGTCCCGGCAGTCCGTGGTGACGCCGGACGGAAAGGACGGGCGCCTGACATCATCGCTTCTGCCGATCCTTCAATTCCAGAAACAAGCCGGAATGATCGAGGTCCGCGCCGCCGAGTTCGTGCACGAAGCGGTGGAAGCGCTGTTGCTGCAACGCGGCCTGCGGCAGCGTCAGCCCGAGGGCGGCGGCTTCTTCCATCAGGTTGTCGAGGTCCTTGAGCTGTAGCGACGAGCGGCCGCCCGGCGCAAAATCGTCCTCCGCCATGCGCTTTCCATGCTGCTGCAGAATTACCGAGTCGGCAAAGCCACCCTTCAAGGCGTCGCGCAGGCGGTTCATGTCGGCGCCGGCAGCCTGCATGAGCAGCATGGCTTCTGCCACTATGCCGATTGTCGTGGCGACGATGCCCTGATTGGCGAGCTTGGCGAGTTGCCCGGTTCCGGCGGGACCCACCAGCGTCGGGCGGCCCATGGCGGAGAGAGCAGGTTCGGCGATCTCGAAGGCAGATGGCTCGCCGCCGGCCATGATCGCCAGCGTTGCATCCGCAGCCCCCCGGGTGCCGCCAGAAACCGGTGCGTCGATGGCAGAGATGCCCCTGGCCTTGAGGAGATCGAAATGGGCGCGCGCCTCGCGCGGACGGATCGAACTCATGTCGATGAAAATCGTGCCCGGCCGCATGGCATCGGCGACCCCGCCGTCGAGCAGGTTCCGCACGGCGGTCCCATCCGACACCATGGTGATCACCACGTCCGCATCAGCCGCCGCCGCGGCCGCCGATGCAGCCACAGACGCGCCATCGGCTTTCAGTCCTTCCGCCTTCTCCGGGCTGCGGTTCCAGGCCGTGACGGACAAACCTGCCCTGAGGAGGTTGCGCACCATGGGCGCACCCATCAATCCGGTTCCGAGAAAGGCGATGGAGGCTACAGGCATGAGAACGGTCCGGGTTGTGTGGCGGGTTCCAACCTATAGCAACCCATGGCCGCGCTCACAATTCGCAAGACCATCTGACAATTGTCAACTTTCGAACAATTAATTGCGGAGGCAGGTGAACCAAGGCTTGGCATCTGCGTAGAAAATTATCACGACTTTATTATTGAATCGGAATACAATTGGAATGGATACAAGGCTGAGGCGTCCCCCCAAGCAGCAACGAAGCCGCGGACGGGTTGAGGAAATTCTCGCGGCGGCGAGGAAGCTGATCGGGGAAAAAGGCATCGACGCAGTGAAGATGCGTGAGATTGCCGCTCTGGCAGGGGGGCCGATTTCTTCGGTCTACCAGTATTTTCCCAATAAATCGGCCATCCTCGCCATGCTGTTCGCGCAGTGGTCCGAGGAAATTTCCAATCTCGTCGCCGAACGGATCGAGACCGTGGCGGATCTCGACGACCTGATGGCGGCGGCATCCGACCTGCTTGATTATTTCTATTCCCGCGTGGCGGAAGACCCGACCACGCTCGATCTGCTGAACGCGGTGCAGGCCGACAAGGCCCTGACGGATCTCGACCTGGCATCGACCCGCGAGCAGGCCGAACTGTTCTGCAGCGCCGGAGAGCGTTTCATTCCCCCGGAGCGCCACGGCGAGTTTCGGCGCGCCACGTTCCTGATGTTCCACCTTGCTTTCGGTGCCGTGCGGCTGGCGGTCTGGGAAAAGCCGGACAATGGCTGCGTGCTGAGCGATTTCAAGATGATCATCAGAGGCCAATTGTCACTGCTGATGTCGCCGAACTGACGGGCGATCGCGCCGGATGCATCCCTGCATCCAAGGTGCTCCGATCCTCAGCGCATGCGTCGAGTCCGAGCGCGATCCAGCATGTCCATGCGGTCGATGCCGATTTCGGCGACCGAAGCCTGCACGACATCGAAGCGGGTGAGGCCGATATCCTCGAGGATATGGTCTTCCATTCCAGCGAGTTGACCGAGGATACGGCGGCTTTCACGATAGGCGCTTATCCGCCCTGCGATCAATGACAGGATGCCGGATGCGGTGAGGGGGCGGACGCGTGCGCGGCCTTCTGCAATCATGGTCATTGTGGTGTTCTCCTGTGTCTCGCCGTATTTATACGGCTGGAGAAATGGCCTCCGCTGTTTCGGCGGTAACAGGATTGAAACAAGACTGAAACGGAACTGAAAGATTGGTGGCGAGTGCGGTTGCCCCGACGAAAAAAGCCCGGCCGGTTGCTTGGGAAGGCAACGGCCGGGCAAGGATGCAGGGCAGCTTGGCGGACACCCTGCGGGGAAACGGTTCAGTCGGGAGGTCGGAACGTTTCAAGCAGTGTTACGATGGATGCTGACAAGAAAACGTCAGCTATGGCGGACTCCCCGAAGTGGATTCTGGCGCACATGAATGAGATGCACGGTCGGATCCAGTCCGGGATTCCTGAGCGCGGTCTCGACGTCGTAACGGCTCAGGCCGATGTCGGCGAGTTGTGCGTCGTCGAAGTCGCGCATCGAGACCACCAGCCGGCGATTGCGCCAGGTCGAGAACAGGGCGCCGGCACCGTTGAGCAGCGCCGCGGCGCTGAATCTTGACAATACACTTCCTCTGCCCGCAGCAGCGCTGGCGGGCGCGTCTTCAAAGATGGACATGAGTTTCTCCTCAGCCGGAGCGGCTGGACACCAGTCGATCAGGCCGTCGTTTCGATGCTGAAAAGATGCAAGAAATCTATTGATCAGTCCAACGAATGTTTTTAATGATAATCATCAATCGTCCTTATGTGTGGGCTTTGCCATGGTCTCTCCCCTCGATATCGATCAGTTGCAGACATTCGTCGCCATTTCCGATGCCGGCAGCTTTACCAAGGCTGCAGACCGGGTGTTCAAGACCCAGTCGGCGGTGTCCATGCAGATGCGCAGGCTCGAAGAGCGCATCCGCAAGCAGCTTTTCGTCAAGGACGGTCGCGGCAACCGGCTGACGCCCGAGGGCGAGAAGCTTCTGAACTACGCGCGGCGGATCATCCGCCTCAACAACGAGGCGGTCGCGGCCTTCGATGACAATAGGCTCGAGGGCACGCTCCGGATCGGCACGCCGGACGACTATGCCGACCGCTACATGCCCGAGATCATCCAGCGCTTCGCCCGCTCGCATCCCAATGTCGAGCTCTTATATCGTCTGCGAGCCCTCGGTGGACCTTGCCGAGAAGATGGCCAAGGGCGAGCTCGACATCGCGCTCGTGACCCACAATCCGCTGGAGCGCGAATCCGAAGTGGTGCGGACCGAGCCGCTCTGCTGGGTGATGTCGGCCAACCACCCCCTGCCGGAAAACGCACCGGTGCCGCTCGCCGTGGGGCGCCGCGATTGTCAGTGGCGACGGCTCGCCTGCGCCTCGCTCGATGCGATCGGCCGTGAATACCAGATCCTGTTCACCAGCTGGTCGTCGACGGTGGTGGCCTCGGCCGTGCTTGCCGGCATGGCGGTTTCGGTGCTGCCGGAATCGGCGCTGCGCACGGGCATGAAAGTGCTCGGCCAGCCGGACGGTTTCCCGCCGCTCGCGCCGGTGCAGATCGGCATCATGAAGCGAACGGGACTATCGACCTCGCTGACCAATGCGATCACCGCCCATATCAGCGCCTGCCTTGACAACATCACGCCGCCCGGCGTGGAGGAAGAACTGGCCCGCGACATGGGTGTCTTCCCTCGCACTGGACGCGTGCGCGCGCCGGCGCTGACGCCGGGCTGGTGAGGCGCGATTGGGGTCGAAATCGGCCGCAATCCCGCATTGCGTTCGATGGACAAGTCGCTAGTCTCACAAGAAGTCACTTCCTGACAGGGTGGGTTTTTCACCCCTCACCAAGCGCGCCCAAGCATTCGCCTTTGCGTCTCATGCGGGCTTGCTATCCTCTCCCACAAGGGGAGAGGTAGACCCGCGGCGTCCGCCTTGCCTCAAGTCAGAGGCGAGTGCTTGGGGGACGCCTACCTCTCCCCTTGTGGGAGAGGATACGCAGGCCGCGAGAGGCGTATAGCCGATCGCCTGGCCGGAGTTGGTGAGGGGTGCAAGTCTCCTGATCTGGTGGAGTCATCATCATCGCAATGAGGCATCGCATGACCGGCCGTTCCTTCACCACCATCGAAAACCAGTGGATCACGCTCAGGGACGGTACAAGGCTCGCCGCCCGCATCTGGATGCCCGACAATGCCGAGGCTGATCCGGTACCGGCGGTGTTCGAATTCCTGCCCTACCGCAAGCGCGACGGAACCAGCCCGCGCGATGAATCGACCTATCCCGTCTTCGCCGCGGCCGGCATCGCGGGCGTCCGCGTCGATATCCGCGGCTCGGGAGAGTCCGATGGCGTCATCGACGGCGAATACACGCCGCTGGAACTGGCCAATGCCGTGGAACTGATCGAATGGATCGCGGCGCAGCCCTGGTCGAACGGCTCGGTCGGCATGATGGGCATTTCCTGGGGCGGCTTCAACTGCCTGCAGGTCGCAGCACTGCGGCCGAAGGCGCTCAAGGCGGTGATCTCGATCGCGTCGACGGTCGACCGCTACAATGACGACATCCACTACAAGAACGGCACGCATCTCTCGGCCCAGCTCTCCTGGGCGGCGACCATGCTCGCCTACCAGTCGCGCGCGCCCGATCCCGAGCTGACCGGCAACCGCTGGCGCGACATGTGGCAGGAGCGGCTAGAGAAGGAGCCCTTCTTCATGGAGGAATGGCTGCAACACCAGCGCCGCGATGACTTCTGGAAACACGGCTCGATCGGCGAGAATTTCGACGATGTCGAGATTCCGTCGCTGGTCATTGCCGGCTGGGCCGATGGCTATCGGAACACGCCGATCAAGGCGATCGAGGGCATGGGGCCGAAGTCCAAGGCGATCATCGGCCCCTGGGTGCACAAATATCCGCACTTCGCCTGGCCCAAGCCGCGCGCCGATTTCCACGGCGAGGCGATCCGCTGGTGGAACCGCTGGCTGCGCGGCGAAGAGAACGGCGTCGAGGACCTGCCACAGCTTCGCGCCTATATCATGGATGCGGTGAAGCCCGCGATCCGCCGCGATTTCGATCCGGGCTTCTGGATCGCCAAGGACAGTTGGAGCAAGCCGGAGGCGGACGTTTTCGCCATCGGCGCAGATGGCGCGCTCGGCAAGGGCAGGGGCGGCGTGGGCGAGGTGCTGCTGCGCTCTCCGCTCGATACCGGCACGGCCTCGGGCGAATGGTTCACGCTCAAGCCGGACGTCGAACTGGCGATCGACCAGCGCGGCGATGATGCCGGGTCGCTTGTGTTCGAAACCGCGACACTGACCGAAGCGCAGGACTATCTCGGGATGCCGCGGCTGAAGCTGTCGCTGAAATCGGATGCGCCGCTCGCCAATCTCTGCGCCCGCATCGTCGACGTCCACCCTGACGGATCGTCGCTGCGCGTCGCCTTCGGCGTTCTCAATCTCGCCCATCGCACGTCCAGTGAACATCCCGAGGCTCTGACGCCGGGCGCGGCAACCGAGATCGAGATGGATCTCGACGCCATGGGCTACCGCTTCGCGCCCGGCCACAGGATCCGTCTCTCGCTCTCGACCAGCTACTGGCCGATCATGCTACCGCCGCCGCATGACGCGACGCTTGCGATCGATACCGGTTCGATCGAACTCGCAATGCCGAAGCTGGGCGCAGCAGAGCGGATCGAAATGAAGGAGCCCGACAATCCCAATCCGCTGCCCGACTATCTCGAGCAACTGCCCGCGGCGTCCCGCCGCAGCGTCACCCGCGAGCTTTCGATCGGAACGACGTATTATCGCATCCACGAGGATACCGGCCGGCACGAGCACCCGGATACCGGCCTTGCGACAAGACAGGTCCGCGAGGAGGAGTGGTCGATCAAGGATGGCGATCCGCTTTCCATGTCGGGAGAGGCAAGCTGGGTCTGCGACATGTTCCGCGACGGGTGGCATATCCGCACCGTGTCGAGCACCAAGATGACCTGCACGGCAGAGAACTGGGTGATCAGCGCCGAGGTGAAGGCGTTCGACGGCGAGGAGCAGTTCTTCGAGAAGATGTTCGAGAAGGTCGTGCCACGGGATATGATGTAGTCGGTCGCCCCGCGGCGCGTCCACCCCTCACCAAGCGCGCCCATGCCTTCGCCTTTGGCTCACGCGGGCTTGCTATCCTCTCCCACAAGGGGAGAGGTAGGGTGCCATAAGTGCTGGCCTTGCCTGGGGCGCGGTGGGTGCCGCGGATTTTACCTCTCCCCTTGTGGGAGAGGATACGCAGGCCGGGTAAACGCAGTGAGCCCTTGGCCGAAGTTGGTGAGGGTTGCTGGTTTACCGATAACTTTCCGACAAACTCTGCAAAGCCACTACCGCTCGCTCGGCATCTTCTGCGCCGACGAATATATGGTCGTGATAATAGCCCGCCACCACATTTGCGCTGATGCCATGCCGGGTCAGTTCCGTCGCGAAGGCCGCCGTCAGTCCAATCGCCTCGAGCGAGGAATGCACGGTCAGGGTGATCTGGCGCATCGGCTTGCTGGCGACAATGGCCGGGTGGCCGGCATCATGGGCCGGCAGGATCAGGGTCGTCCCCTCGGCCTCGCGAAAAGTGCCGATCGGGTCGAGCCCGGCGGGTATGTCATGGTCATCCAGGATCGCGAACACGAATGTGCCAGGCTGCAGTTCCGGCCGCATCGTCGCCAGCAGCTTTCCGAGATCGTCTTCGCCGGCCACGTCCGCCTCCCGCTTGCCTTCTATTCCATGCTGAGAATGTGGTTGCGCACCACGGGATAGATCTCGTTTTCCCAGCGCTTGCCGTTGAAGACGCCGTAATGGCCGACATTGGCCTGCAGGTGATGGCGCTTGAGATGCGGCCTGAGCGAGGAACAGAGTTCATGCGCCGCCGCGGTCTGGCCGAGCGAACAGATGTCGTCGCGCCCGCCCTCGACCGTCAGGAGCGCGGTGCGGCGGATGGCGCCGGGATCGACCTTGCGGCCGCGATAGCTGAAGTCGCCGGTGGCGAGTTCCGCCTTGTGGAACACGCGGTCGATAGTTTCGACGTAGAATTCCTCGGTCAGGTCGAGCACGGCAAAATATTCGTCGTAGAAGTCCTTGATCTTGATGGCTTCCTTGATCTCGCCCTTGGCCAGATGGTCGTAGAGCTTCTTGTGGGCGTTGCGGTGCCGATCCATGTTCATCGCCATGAAGGCCACGAGTTGCAAGAAGCCGGGATAGACGCGCCGCCCGCCGCCGCCGAACCGGCAGGGCACGGTGGAAATCACCGAGTTCTCGAACCATTTCAGTGACTTCGACACGGCGAATTCGTTGACCTCGGTGGGGCTCTCGCGCGGGTCGATAGGCCCGGCCATCAGCGTCATCGACCGCGGGGTGCAGGGGTGGTTGTCTTGCGACATCACCGCAGCGGCGGCGAGGCCCTGGACGCAGGGCTGGCAGACGGCCAGGATATGCGCCCCCGGTCCGATCTCTTCGAGGAAGCGGATGATATAGCCGACATAATCCTCGACACCGAACCTGCCTGACGACAGTGGCACGTCGCGCGCATTGGTCCAGTCGGTGATATAGACGTCGTGGTCGCGCAGCAGCGTCTCGACCGTTCCCCGCAGCAGCGTCGAGAAGTGGCCGGACAGGGGCGCGATGACCAGCACCTTCGGCTGTGGCGCATCGATGTCCTTGCTGAAGTGGAGGAGCTTGCCGAACGGCAGATCCAGGGCGACGTCCTCGGTGACATCGGCGATATTGTTGCCGCTCGAAACCTTCGCAATTGCGAAGTCCGGCCTGCTGTGGCCGAGCTTGAATCGGGAGATCATCTCCAGCGCCGCGATGTACTCGCCACCGACGACGTTATGCATGCCACTGACGCCGGAATTCAGCATTCCCAGCATGGTGCGGGCCCAGAGACGCCACGGTGCCGCGACGTCGTCCTGCATCTGGTAGACCTGGTAAAGCATCGGCCGCCCCCGCACCTTTTTCATTGTGCAATGCGAAAAACTAGTGCATTTTTTTCGCCGTGGCCAGCGTTTCTTGCGAGGTGGCCGCCGAGTACGGGGTAAGTCGAAAATGCCGGATACCACGCTGACCATTTCCTCGAAGAACTATTCCTCCTGGTCGCTGCGGGGCTGGCTGCTCTGCAAGATGGCCGGGCTGGTTTTCAGGGAGGTCCCGATCGATCTCGATGACGCCGGGGCGCGGCGCGAACTGCTGCTGCTGTCGCCCTCGGTGCTGGTGCCGCGACTGACCCATGGCGACGTGGTGGTCTGGGATACGCTGGCGATTGCGGAATATCTCAACGAAACCTATCCGAAAAAGGGCCTGCTGCCCAAGGAAAAGGTGGTGCGCGCGCATTGCCGTGCCGTCAGCGGCGAGATGCATTCCGGGTTCTACAATCTGCGCTCGGCGCTTTCGATGAACATCAAGGCGCGCCACGAAAGCTTCAAGGTCTTCACCGGTGCGCGGCCGGATATCGAGCGCATCAAGGAAATCTGGACGGAGTGCCTGGATGCCTATGGCGGGCCCTGGCTGTTCGGCGCCAACCCGACGGTCGCCGATGCGATGTATGCGCCGGTCTGTTCGCGATTCCAGACCTATGCGGTCGACCTGCCGCCGCAACTCGCGACCTATCGCGACATGGTGCTGGACTGGGACCTGATGCGCGAATGGGCCGACGGCGCCAAGGCCGAGGCCGATGAGATCATCGAGCTCGAAGTCGAATTCTGAGCAGCCCGTCGGCTCAGAGGCCGAGTTCTTTTGCCCAGGGCGGATTGGCGCCGGCACGCGACACGGTCACCGCTGCGGCCCCGGCTGCCAGCGACAATGCGTTGCGCACCGCGGTCTCGTCGAGGGTTGCGACCTGAGCCTTGGTCAGCAGGCCGTCGCGCTTGAGGGAGGCGAGCACGCCGGCATCGAACGTGTCGCCGGCACCGACCGTGTCGACAACAGTCACCTTCCGGCTTGGAACCTCGACCTTGTGGTTTCGCGTATAGCCCACCGCGCCGTCAGCACCCTTGGTGATCACCACCAGCTTCGGTCCGATATCCAGCCACACCTTCGCAAGCGCGTCGTGATCGCCCTCCATGCCGAACCATTCGAGATCTTCGTCGGAGAACTTGATGATGTCGGACTGTGCGGCCATGCGCATGATGCGCGCCTGGTGGGCCTGCTTGTCGCGGATGAAGCCGGGGCGGATGTTGGGATCGAGCGAGATGACGCTGCGCGCGTGCTCGCGCGCCAGGAGTGCCTCGTAGGTGCCGCCGCACGGATCGGGAATGAGGCTGATCGCGCCGAAATGCAGCGCCTCGATGTCATCGCCGAGCGAGGGAAGGTCGTCGACCGTGATCATCCGGCCGGCGGTATTTTCGTCATAAAAGGCATAAGTCGCCGAGCCATTGACCAGCTTGACGAAGGCCACCGTCGTCGGGCGCGAGGAGATCACGCAATGGCTGTAGTCGACATTGGAGGCCTGGAGCGTTTCGCGCAGGACATCGCCCAGCATGTCGTCGGAGAGTCCGGTGAAGAAGCCTGTGGGGATACCGAGCCGACCAAGCGCGATGGCGGTGTTGAAGATCGCGCCGCCCGCGTAAGGTGCATAGGCGCTTTCGCCGAGCGTCGATTGACGCGGCAGCATGTCGATCAGCGCTTCCCCGCAGCACAGGATCATGTCCGAGGCCTCCGTTCGATGAATTTTTCAATCGATTAGAGCAACGGCCCGAAAAATGCCAGCGCATTTCGATGCGCTGGCGGAAAACTGATCACGCAGCCGCAGTTGCCGGAATTTCGAGGCCGAGCAGCATGTGGATCTGCGGGCGCGCCTTGACGAGATCGTCGATCGTGTATTCGGACAGCACGTCGAAAAAGGCGTTGAGCGCGCGGCGCAGCGCCGAGTTGAGGCCGCAGCTGTCGATCAGCGGACAATCGACCGCGCCCTCGTCGAAACACTCCGCCATGGAAAAACTTTCTTCCGTCACGCGCACGACGTCGAACAGCGTGATCTTGTCGGCGGCCCGGCCAAGGCGCACGCCGCCGTTGCGGCCACGCAGCGTTTCGACCAGTCCCGCCTTGTGCAGGGGCTGCAGGATCTTGAACAGGAACAGCTCGGAGACGTTGTAGGCCCTGGCAATCTCGGGAATGCGGCTCAGCTTGTCGCCATTTGCGGCGCAATACATCATGATGCGCACTGCGTAGTTCGTCTGCTTGGTCAGCCGCATGCGGGTCTCCTGAGCGGTTCGTTCCAGTCTATATAGACGCTAATGTAGTTTGGAACAATTCCAAAAAGTGGAAAATCACAATCATGTTAATGCGGCGTTCGCCCATTGACTTGCCGAAGCCCGTGCGTAGAAAGCGGCCAGACGTGATAAGTCTACATTTCAAGTCGACTTTTGGAGGGACGCCAATGAAGAACGCCATTCCCATGCTTTCGCTTGCCTCGACGCTGGTGCTGCTCGGCACGGCCTATCCGGCCCTTGCCGACGGCGAGGTCAACATCTATTCCTATCGCCAGCCTGAGCTGATCAAGCCGGTGCTCGATGCCTTCACCCAGCAAACCGGCATCAAGGCCAACGTGCTGTTCCTGGACAAGGGCCTTGTCGAGCGGATCGTCGCGGAGGGCGAGAACTCGCCGGCCGACGTGATCCTCACCGTGGATATTGCCCGGCTGACCGAAGCCAAGGACGGCGGCGTGACCCAGCCGGTCAATGACGATGTGATCAACAAGGACATTCCCGCCAATTTCCGCGATCCGGATGGCGCCTGGTTCGGCCTGACCACACGCGGCCGCGTGGTCTATGCGTCGAAGGAACGGGTAAGCGCCGATACCATCACCTACGAGGAACTCGCCGATCCCAAGTGGAAGGGCAAGATCTGCATGCGCGACGCGCAGCACTCCTACAATATCGGTCTCTTCGCCTCGATGATCGCCCATCACGGTGCCGAGTATACCGAGACATGGCTGACCGGGCTCAAGAATAATCTCGTGACCAAGCCGAACGGCAACGACCGCAGCCAGGCCAAGTCGATCATGTCCGGCGAGTGCGACCTCGGCCTCGCCAACACCTACTATCTCGGCGTGATGATGACCAATGAGAAGGAGCCGGAGCAGAAGGAATGGGCAGCGGCCGTCAAGGTGCTGTTCCCCAACTCTGCCGACCGCGGAACCCATGTCAACATTTCGGGCATGGCCATGGCCAAGAATGCGCCGAACAAGGACAATGCCCTGAAGCTGATGCAATTCCTGTCGGCGGGCGATGCGCAGAAGATCTATGCCGAGCAGGTCTATGAATACCCGGTTCTGCCCGGCGCCGAGCCGTCCGAAGTCGTCAAGGGCTTCGGCACGATCAAGCCGGACACGCTTGCCCTGATCGACATTGCCAAGAACCGCAAGCAGGCCTCCGAACTGGTCGACAAGGTCGGCCTCAACGAAGGTCCGTCGGAGTAAGACAGTCGCATTCCTCCGCCTCCCCGACCGGGGCGGCGGAGGAATGTTCCGCCGGTCTTTGACTGGCAAGGTCCCGCAGGTCGACCGGTGTTTATCCCAGAAGCCGTGGCAGGCCGAGCACCAGCGCGGGGAAGGCGATGGTGAGGACGACGACGACCAGGTCGGCCAGCATGAACGGCAGGACGCCCCTGAACACGTCGACGACGGTGACGTATTTCGCCGCGACATTCTTGATAACGAAGACGTTCAGCCCCACCGGCGGGGTGATCATGCCGATCTCCAGCAGCTTGACGACAAGCACGCCGAACCAGACGAGACTGATGTCCTCGGCCTTGAGAACCGGCAACAGCACCGGCAGGGTCACCAGCATGGCGCCGAAGGGTTCCATGAACATGCCGAGGACCAGGTAGATCACCACGATGATCGCCATCAGTTCGAAATAGCCGAGGTCCGCGCCGGCGACGAAAGTGCCGATAAAGGATGACAGGCCGGTGATACCGAGGAAGCGGGTGAACATCGACGCGCCGATGCCGATGATGAAGAGCGAGGCGCAGGTCGTCAGCGT
The DNA here is from genome assembly GCA_019739215.1 of Rhizobium sp. Taxonomy (GTDB): domain Bacteria; phylum Pseudomonadota; class Alphaproteobacteria; order Rhizobiales; family Rhizobiaceae; genus Rhizobium_E. Next base: position 56,517 of record JAHHDR010000034.1, on the reverse strand, counting down.
CTCGAGCAGCGAGAGTCGCAGCACCTTGATGCTGAGGTTTCCGGTTGCGGCCGCGAGCAGGATCGCTCCGCCTGCACCGACGGCGCCGGCCTCGGTGGCGGTGAACTTGCCCGAGAATAGGCCGCCGAAGACCAGCAGGACGAGGATCGCCACCGGCCAGACGGAGACGACCGCCTTCAGTCCGCCGGCATCGGCGAAGCTCGCCGACAGCGTGCGGGGCACGACATCGGGCCGCAGCCAGCAGGTCACCAGAACGATGATGCAATAGGACACCGCCGTCATCAGACCGACGCCGACACCGCCGATGAAGACCTGGGTGATGGAGGTCTCGGCGAAGACGCCGTAGATGATCATCAGGATCGACGGGGGTATCAGCGCGCCGATCGTGCCGCCGGCGGCAAGGGAGCCCGCGGCAAAGCTCGGCTTGTAGCCGGCCGCGACCATTTCCGGGATCGCGATCCGTCCCATGGCGGCTGCGCAGGCGATGGACGAGCCGCTGACGGTGGCGAAGCCGGTGCAGGCGAAGATCGAGGAGATCGCCAGCCCGCCGGGTACACGCCAAAGGATGGCCTTGGCGGCAGAGAACAGGCTGGTCGTCAGTCCTGAATGGAAGGCGACGAAGCCCATGAACAGGAACATCGGCACGGCGCTCATCGTCCAGCTCGCCACGAAACTGTATGGCGTCGAGGTGATGATGCCGAGCGCCGGGGTGAAGCCGAGCAGGACGGCAATCCCGCCGAAGGATACCGCGATCATGGCGAGCGCGACGGGAACCCGCAGCAGAAGCAGCAGAGCCAGTACCGCGATGCCGTAAAGGCCGGTCTCGATGCTCATGCCGGGCTCTCCCCGGTCGCGTTGCGGCTGCCGGAGACGATCTGCAAGAAGCGGACGGCCATGATCAGCCCCGCCAGCGCGAAGCCGGCAGGCGGCAGGAAATAGCCGGGCCAGGTGATGATCTTGGTCTGAAGCGCCACGACGAAGGTTCCGGTATCAAAATTCTTCATGGCGGTGATCAGGGTCGCGTATGCCATGACGAGATAGATGCAACTGCCGAGCATTGCGACGATCGCATCGGACAGCTTCATCATCGACGGGCTCATCATGAACTCGATCAGCTCGACGCTGATCATGCCGTTGTTGCGCTCGACCCAGGCGAGCGGCAGGAAGGCGACTAGGACCATGTAATAGTAGGACACGATCTCCACCGTGGCCGGAAGCGACGCGCCGGTGAACAGGCGCGCGACGATGTCAGCGCAGACATGGATCATCATCAGCACCACGCCGATGGCGCCGACAAAGGCGAGCATCTGCGACAGGCGGTCCGCAAATCGTGTAACGATCGACATGGGCGGCTCTTTGAATTGCATCGCCGCAACGGGCAGGGAGTGTGCCGGCGGGCACGGGCGCGCCGGCACCAGGCATCAAAGGCCGTAGGTGGCGGTGTCGATCTTGCTCCAGACTTCCTCGTCGAGGCGCCGTGTGATGACCTCGGGGTCCCCGTTGGCGTCCTTGACGATCCCGTTCCACTTCTCGACCAGGCCGGCAAAGCGATCGACGCGCGCCTGGGCATCTTCAAAGCCGAAGCGCTCCTGCGAAACCTTGGCGGCGGTCGCCTTGTCGGCCTGCGCGAAGTCTTCGGATGCCTTGAGGAAATCGGCGTCGGGATCGAGGAAGGCGATGCCGGCCTTTTCGGCCGCCTCCCGGGCCGCCGCCGCCATGTCGTAGCCCCAGCGCTGGGTGAACACGACATTGGCCCTGTTGGCGGCGGTCACGAGCTGCTTGCGCTCCTCCGCCGACAGGCTCTGCCAGGCCGAATTGGCGACGCTGAAGTCCGACGTCGCATGATAGGTCCCGAGCGGGATGATGGTGACATTCTTGACCAGTTCCACCAGCCGGAACGAGAGAAGGTCGCCAATGGAGGCGATGGAGCCGTCGATCACGCCCTGCGACATCGATTCGAACGTGTCGCCCACGGGAATGCTGGCCGGAACCGCGCCGAAATTTTCGGCCCAGCGCGAGAAGGGCGCTCCACCGCTCCGCAGCCTGAGGCCCTTGATGTCGGCGGCCGACTTGACCGGCTTGTTGGTCAGCAGCGCGTAGACGTCGGACGAGCCGGAGCCGAGATAGACGATGCCGAATTTCTTGAGTTCGGCCTGGCAGGTGTCGCAGGTGACGATGTATTCCGTCATTGCCGCAGCCATGGCATGCGGCTCGCGGCCGGACAGGGCGAGTTCGCCGGCCAGCGACATGTTGGGCAGGTCAGCGGGGAAATAGAGCGGCAGCAGGTTGCCGACTTCGACGAGCTGGCTCTGCAGCGCGTCCTTCATCTGGCCGAGCCCGACCACTTCGGGTCCGAGCAATTGCGCGGTGAGCTTGCCGCCGGACACTTCCGGCAGGAACTCCATGAGCTTTGTGTAGAGGTGGCTGTTGGATGGATGCGCGGGGGGCGCGCCGGGCGCGATGCGCAGTTCACGGGCATCGGCCGCGGTGGCGAAGAGTGCGGCGAGTATCAGCGGTATCATGCGTTTCATGTTCAATCCTCCCAGTTGGAACATTCGGCAGATAGTCGGTCGAATTCAGGCGCTAGAGCTTGAGAAGCCTCCTGGCGTTTTCCTTCAGGATCAGCGGCCGGACATCCTCCCTGATGTCGATCGCCTCGAAATCCTTGAGCCACCGGTCCGGCGTGATCGCCGGCCAGTCGGAGCCGAACAGCATCTTGTGCTTCAGCATCGTGTTGGCGTAGCGGACCAGGATCGGCGGAAAGTACTTGGGCGACCAGCCGGACATGTCGATGTAGACATTCGGCTTGTGGGTCGCGACCGACAGGGCCTCTTCCTGCCAGGGAAACGACGGGTGTGCCAGGATGATCGGCATGTCGGGAAAGTCGGCCGCCACGTCATCGAGATGGATGGGATTGGAGTATTTGAGCCGCATTCCCATGCCGCCACGCATGCCCGCGCCGACGCCGGTCTGGCCGGTGTGGAACAGGGTGATCGCGCCCTCCTCGGCGATCGCCTCGTAAAGCACGTAGGCGTCGCGGTCATTGGGGTAGAAGGCCTGCATCGTGGGGTGGAACTTGAAGCCCTTGACGCCAAACTCACGCACCAGCCGCCGCGCCTCGCGCGCCCCCATCTTGCCCTTGGCGGGATCGATGGAGGCGAAGGGGATCATGATGTCGGAATTTTCGGCGGCGATCTTTGCCACTTCCTCGTTTTCGTAGCGGCGAAAGCCTGTCTCGCGTTCGGCATCGACGGGGAAGATCACGCAGCCGATCCGGCGCTCGCGGTAATAGGCTGCCGTCTCCTCGACGGTGGGCAGCATGCCTTTCGCTCCGGCCGGATTCTTGAAATAGGCGGCCATGCCCGCCTGGAATTCGTCGTAGCCGTCGTCGCGGTGGCCGCAGCACGGCTCTTCCGCGTGGGTATGGATGTCGATGGCGACCAGCTCGTCGATGTTCATGCGCATGCCTCCATCTGCAATCCGGTGTATTTCTGCAGCAGCGCGACCAGTGTCTCGCGTTCCGTGCTGTCGAGCGGCGCGCCGGCGCGTCGTTCGTAGTCGAAGAAGAGCGCGCTGGCCTTTTTCGTCTTGTCCTTGCCCTCGGGCGTCAGGGTCAGTTCCACGGCGCGGCGGTCGCAATCGGGTATGCGGCGGGAGACGAAGCCCTGGTTTTCCATCGACCGGATCAGCTTGGTCATATGCGCGCGCTTGATCATCAGGCGCTGGCCGAGCACGCTCTGGCGGATGCCGGGATTGCGCGCGATCACCCACAGCACGGTAAATTCACCGGGCTTCAGGCCACGCGGCCCGTTGTCGGAGAAGAAGTCCTCGAAGGCGCGCAACTGCGCCAGACGCAGCAGGAAGCCGACGGACTGCGAGAGTTCGCCCACCTTCACCTGATCGAGATTGCGGACCGGAGCATCCATCGCGCGCACCTCAGTCCGCGCCCGGCGGCTTGATGCGCGCCGCGCGTTTCTCAAGGAAGGCCATCAGCCGCTCCTCGGCCTCCGGGCTGGTGGCGGTGAAGGAGGAGATGAAGGATTCGACGAAGAGACCGTCTTCCTTCGCCATGTCCTGGATCCGCGGCAAGGCATTGATGACGGCATAGTTGGAAAGCGTCGCGTTGGAGGCGGCGATCTCGGCCAGTTCATGCGCCTTGGCGAGGGCCGTCCCGGCGGGGACGACATATTGCACCATGTTCCAGCGCTCTGCCTCGGCAGGATTGACCACGCGGCCGGTGAGCATCAGGTCCGTCATGCGGGCGACGCCCATGAGACGGGCAACCCGGACAGAGCCGCCGCCGCCGACGAAGATGCCGCGCTGGCCCTCGGGCAACGCGAAGAAGGCCGTGTCGTCCGCCACGCGGATATGGGTCGATGCCGCCAGTTCCAGCCCGCCGCCGACGACGGCGCCGTGCAATGCCGAAATCCAGGGGATGGTGCCATGCTGGATGCCGGAAAAGACCGCGTGCCAGCGGCGGGAGCCGCGCACACCTTCGATCGCCGTCTTCTTGACGTGCTCGCCCAGGTCCAGGCCCGCGCAGAAATGCTTGCCGTGCCCGTGAAGCACGGCGGCTTTCGCCTCGCGCTCGGCCCGCGCGACGACGTCGGCGATTGCTTCGACGAACCGGTCGCTGATCGCGTTGCGCTTGTCGGGACGATTGAGACCGACATGGGCCACGTCGCCAACGAGTTCATAGGTGACGAAATTCGGTGCCGCGTCTCCGCCCATTGTCGCGCTCTCTCCCGGACTGCAGTTTCTTGTTTTTGTATTCTCATCGATTGTTTACTCAGAGATTGTTTCTTTGTAAACAAGTTTCCACATTGAGGCTGCGAGCGCTGGAGCGCTATGGTGGCCTGCTTCTGGGAGGAGGTCATGACGGAAACACGCATGCGCGAAGTCAAGCTCTGGTCACCGCGGCTTGAATGGGAAGAAGCGCCCAGCGGCGTCCTGCGAATGTGGCGGCAGGATGAGCTTGGACCCTATCCCCGCAGCATCAACGAACGTTTCGTCCACTGGGCGTCGACGGAGCCGGACCGGGTCTGGATGGCGGCGCGCGACGCGCGCGGCGGCTGGCGGGAGGTCCGCTACGGCCAGGCGCTGGACATGATCCGCAGCATCGGACAGGCGCTCCTGGATCTCGGCCTGTCGGTCGAGAGGCCGCTGATGATCTTGTCCGACAACTCGATCGAGCACGCGCTGATGGCGCTGGGCGCGCAGCATGTCGGGATACCCTCGGCGGCGACCGCGCCCGCCTATGCCACCGCCGATCCCGGCTTCGAGAAACTCGGGGGGATCGCGCGGCAGATGACGCCCGGCGCGGTGTTCGCCGATGACGGGCTCGCCTTTGCGGCGGCCGTCGTGGGCGCTTTCGGCGCCGACATTCCCTTCCTGTGCGTGCGCAAATCCGCCGGCCGGGCGGCCATCGATCGCGTTTGATGACTTGCTGGCAACCAGCCCAAGCGCTGCCGTCGACGGGGCCTTCGATGCTGTCGGTCCGGACACTGTCGCCAAATTTCTCTTCACGTCGGGCACGACAGGCTCGCCGAAGGCGGTCACGCAGACGCAGCGCATGCTGTGCTCGAACCAGGAAATGGTGGCAGACTGCTACGGCTTCCTGCGCGACGAGCCGCCTGTCATCGTCGACTGGGCGCCCTGGAACCACACGGCCAGCGGCAACAAGGTGTTCAACCTGGTCATCTACAATGGCGGCACCTTCTACATCGATCGGGGCAAGCCCAGTCCCGCCCTGATCGGGGAGACGATTGCCAACCTGAGGGAAATCTCCCCGACCTGGTACTTCAACGTGCCGGCGGGCTACGAGATGCTGGTGGAGGCGATGCGTCGCGACGAGGTGTTGCGCCGGAGCTTTTTCCGCGACCTGAAAATCCTGATGTATGCCGGGGCCAGCATGGCGCAGCACACCTGGGATGCGCTGCTCGAGTTCTCCGAGCAGGTGACGGGTGGGCAAGTGCTGATCTGTACCGGGCTCGGCTCGACCGAGACGGCGCCCTTCTCGCTGTTCTGCACCGAGCCGCAGACAAGGCCCGGCAATATTGGGATTCCCGCGCAGGGTATCACGCTCAAGCTGGTGCCGATGGAAGACAAGTACGAACTGCGGCTCAAGGGGCCCAACATCACCCCCGGCTACTGGCGCGATGCAAAGCTCACGGCGGAGGCCTTCGACGAGGAAGGCTTCTACATGATTGGCGATGCGGTGAAGCTCGCAGTTCCCGGCGACCCGACCCGTGGCTTCTACTTCGAGGGGCGGACGGCGGAGAATTTCAAGCTCCGCACCGGTACGTGGGTCTCCGTCGGAAAATTGCGCGCCGAACTTGTCGACCAGTTCGGTGGATTGATCCGCGACGCGGTGATCACCGGCGAAGATCGTGCAGAGCTTGGCGCGCTGGCGATTCCGGTGCTCAAGACGATGCGGGAGGCCATCGGTGATGCGGCCGCCGACCTTTCCGACGCGGCCGTGATGGCCCATCCCAAGGTGCGTGCGCTGCTCGCAGAGCGACTTGCCCAACACCAGCGGCGGGCGAGCGGATCGTCGACGCGTGTCATGCGCCTGATGCTGCTTGTCGAGCCGCCGCGTTTCAACAAGGGCGAGGTCACCGACAAGGGTTCGCTCAACCAGCGCGCGCTCAGGGCCCATCGCGCCGACCTGATAGAGGCGCTCTACGGCGATGCGCCGGATGTCATTTTCGCCAGCAAGGATGTGGTCGCATGAAGATAGCCGGCTCAAGTGCCATCGTATCGGGATCGGCCTCCGGCCTGGGTGCGGCGACCGCACGCCTGCTCGCCAGCCTTGGCGCAAGGGTTCATGTCTTCGACAGGGACGGCGCAGCCGCGCAGACGGTCGCCGACGAGATCGGCGGCGTGGCGATCCAGGGCGACGTCACGTCGGAGGCGGATGCGGCCCGTGCGATCGACGCGGCTGCCGGGGTCGGCGACGGGCTTCGGATCCTCGTGAACTGCGCCGGGATCGGAACCGCGGGACGCCTGCTGTCGCGGGACGGGCCGATGCCCCTGGCGGATTTCGAGCGTGTCATCCGCGTCAACCTGATCGGCAGCTTCAACATGATGCGCCTCGCGGCCTCGCGGATGGCAGAGGCGCCGGAGCGCGACGACAAGGCGCGCGGCGTCATCGTCAACACTGCCTCTGTTGCGGCGTTCGAGGGGCAGGTCGGGCAGGTGGCCTATGCCGCATCCAAGGGCGGGATCGTCTCGATGGCGCTGCCGGCTGCGCGGGAACTGGCGCGCTTCGGTATCCGCGTCAACACGATCGCGCCGGGCATCTTCCTGACGCCACTGCTGGAGGGCCTTCCCGGCGAGGTTCAGGACAGCCTGGCCGCGGCCATTCCCTATCCGTCGCGGCTCGGCGACCCCGCAGAGTTTGCCGACGCGGTCCGGTTCGTCATCGAGAACCAGTATATGAATGGCGAGGTCATCCGGCTGGACGGCGCCATCCGAATGCAGCCGCGATAACGCGATGTCAGGCTTTTCGAGACAGGCCGACCGGACGCTGGGCCTGCTGAAGGCGACACCGGGCTGGCTGCGGCTCCAGGCTCTCCGCCCCGATTGTGACGACGCAACCGTGGCCGCGATCCTGCGGGAAGCCGGCCGCTTCGCCGAGACCGTGCTTCACCTGCTCGACCGGCCTGCCGACCGGCAGGGCTGCCGGGTCGAGGCGGGGCGTGTGCGGACACCCGACGGGTTTGCTGCGGCTTATGCGAAACTCGGCGCTGCCGGCTGGATCGGCACGGACGTCGCGGAGACGCTCGGCGGGCTGGGGCTGCCGCTCGTGCTGCATACGGCCTGCGCGTCGATGTTCGAGCGCGGCTGTGTGTCCTTCATGATGGCCGCCGGGGCGAGTCGCGCCGCGTGCCATCTTCTCGCGGGAGCCGCGGATAGCGCCGTTGCGGCGGAGTGGGTGCCGCGGCTTGTTGCCGGTGAATGGGCCGCCACGATCTGCATTTCCGAACCGGACGCCGGCTCGGATGTCGGCCGGCTTCGCACCCGCGCGGAGTGTATTGACGGCGTCTGGCGCATTAGCGGCCAGAAATGCTGGATCTCCTTCGGTGACCACGACATGGCCGCGCGGATCGGTCACTGCCTGCTGGCGCGGACGGAGGACAAGCCGGGCACCGGCGGGCTCAGCCTGTTCCTGGTTCCGAACCTGATCGACGGCCAGCCGAACGGGATTACCCTCGACCGGATCGAGGAGAAGATGGGACTTCACGGCTCGCCCACCTGCGCGCTGACCTTCCAGTGCGCGCAGGCCACCCTGATCGGCGAGCCGGGTCGGGGCCTGGCGCAACTCTTCGCGATGATCGAACTGATGCGGCTGTCGACGGCGTGCCAAGGGCTGGGCGTCGCGTCGTCCGCCGTCGACATCGCCAAATCCTACGCCGCCGAGCGGCGGCAGGGCGGGCCGGCGGATCGGCCACCGGTGCCGATTGCCGCGCATCCGGATGTGCGCCGGCAACTGGATGGCATGCGCCGCCAGACGGAGATCCTGCGCGCGGCAGTGCTCGAACTTGCCTGTGCCATGGATCTCGCCCGCATCGAGCCTGACCTGGACCTGCGCCGGGAGCATGCCGATCTTGCGGGCTGGATGCTTCCGCTGATCAAGAATTTCGGTGCCCAGACCGGCTTCGACGTGGCCAATGCCGCGATCCAGGTGCTGGGCGGCGCGGGCTATACCCGCGACTATCCGCTCGAGCAGCATCTTCGCGACAGTCGAATCATGACGATCTACGAGGGGACGACGGGAATGCAGGCGCTGGATTTCCTCACCCGCCGGCTCTGGCGGGACGAGGGACGCGGCCTGCGGGTGTTCCTCAGGCGGTCGCATGCGGAACTGGACGCAGTCCAGACGGACCGGGCTGGGCTTTCAGCCTCTGCCAGGGACGAGGTCGCGTCCTTTCGTGCATTGAGTGATGTCATGATGGAACTTCGGACCGATTCCGAGAGCGGGCTCGGCCGGGCGGACGAATATTTCACACAGGGGTGGCGGGCCGTTTCCGCCTGGCTGTCCATCCGCGTATGAGACTGCGCCCGAGACGCGGGATCTTGCTATGGCGACGCCGATGGGCGGGGGGACGGTGCCGGCCGGCCGGGACACATAGTCGTTGCATTCATATCCAAAACTCTGATATGCGGACCTGAAGTGGATGGTACGCATATGACCGGCAAAGTATTGGTAATCGACCCCGTGGAGCGGCAGGACCTGATCAAGGGCCTGGCCAGCGAGGTTCGCATCCGGATTCTCAAGCTGCTGCGCGTCAGCGGTGCGAAGAATGTCAACCAGATTGCCGAAGAGCTGGCATTGCCGCAATCGACAGTGTCGATCAATCTGAAGGTGCTCGAGGATGCCGGGCTGATCTTCACGGAAAGCCAACGCGCCCGCAAGGGAAGCCAGAAGCTATGTCACTCGGCCTTTCAGGAGATCCTGATCTCGTTTGCAGAGCCGGTCGCAGACCGGCTGGCCAACACGATCGAGGTCGCTATGCCGCTCGGCCTCTATACCCAGTTCGAGGTGACGAGCCCGTGTGGCTTATGCTCGAAAGATGGTGTCATCGGCCTGCTCGACGTGCCTGACACCTTCCTCGACCCGGACCGGATGAAGGCCGGATTGCTCTGGTTTACCAGGGGATTCGTCGAGTACCAGTTCCCCAACAACACGCTGCTCAAGAAGGCCCGGCCCAAGGCGATCGAGGTTTCCATGGAACTGAGTTCGGAAGTGCCGGGCACGGCCGCAAACTGGCCGTCCGACATCTTCCTGCAGATCAACGGCGTCGAGATCGGGACCTGGACGTCGCCGGGCGACTTCGGCGACAAGCGCGGCGTCTACACGCCCGACTGGTGGAAACTGGCGGGCTCGCAATATGGCAAGCTCAAGAACTGGCGCGTCAATGGGCAGGGTAGCTTCGTCGATGGCCTACGGATTTCCGACGTCACCCTCGACGATCTCGACCTCGACCAGCACCGGTCGATCCGGCTGCGCGTCGGCGTGAAGGAAGAGGCCGAACATCCCGGCGGTATCAATATCTTCGGCAAGGGGTTCGGCAATTACGGCCAGGACATCGTGCTGCGCGTGCAGGTCTAATAATCATACTATCGCTTGACGCGGCTCCCGGTTTGGGTCTTAAATACCAGATATTCGGATACGGACCGAATATCTGGATATTGAGGGTGGGAGGAACATGGAAGCTCGGGTCACCGCGCATGCGCGCTATTCTATCGCGGACATCGACAAACGGCTTTATGGGTCATTCCTCGAGCATCTCGGACGTGCCGTCTACACGGGCATCTACGAGCCCGGACATCCGACTGCCCTTGCCAATGGCATGCGCCAGGACGTCATCGACCTCGTTCGCGAGCTCGACACCCCGGTCTGCCGTTATCCCGGCGGGAACTTCGTCTCGGCCTATAACTGGGAAGACGGCATAGGACCCCAGCAGGACCGGCCGACACGGCTCGATCTTGCATGGCGGACATCCGAATCCAACCAGGTCGGCATCCATGAATTCGCCGAATGGGCGGAGGCGGCCGGAACCGACATGATGCTGGCGGTCAACCTGGGTTCGCGCGGCCTGGACGCTGCGCGCAACTTCGTCGAATATGTCAATCATCCCGGCGGCAGCCAGTGGTCCGACCTCAGGCGCAAGAACGGCCGGGCCGAGCCCTGGAACGCCCGGCTCTGGTGCCTGGGCAACGAGATGGATGGCCCCTGGCAGGTCGGGCACAAGAGTGCTGCGGAATATGGCCACCTCGCCAACGAGACCGCCAAGGCCCTCCGCGCCTTCGACGACAAGCTCGAGCTGGTGGTCTGCGGATCGTCTCATTCCGACATGGCCACCTACCCGCAATGGGAGGCGACGGTTCTCGACGCGACCTACGACCAGGTCGACTACATCTCGCTTCACATGTATTTCGAGAATTACGAGAAGAATACCGCGGAATTCCTCGCATTGCCCGAGAAGCTCGACCGCTATATTGGCACGGTCAGCGGCGTGCTCGATTTCGTCAAGGCCAACAAGCGCTCCAAGCGGGATGTGAAGATCTCGTTCGACGAATGGAATGTCTGGTATCACGAGCGCAAGAGCGACGCCCGCCGGATGAAGGAGTGGGACTGGCCGCATGCGCCGGTGCTGCTCGAGGATATCTACAATTTCGAGGACGTGCTGCAGGTCGGCTGCATCATCAACACGTTCATCCGCCGCTCCGACGTCGTCCGCATCGCCTGTATCGCGCAACTGGTCAACGTCATCGCGCCGATCATGACCGCCCCCGGTGGCGCGGCCTGGCGCCAGACGATCTATCATCCGTTCCAGCTGGCGTCCCGCTACGGCCGCGGCACTGCGCTTCTGCTTGACGTCGACTGCGCGTCCTATGTCTCGAATGTCGCCGATGCGGTGTCCTATCTCGACATTTCCGGCGTCCATGACGGCGACGCGGGGACGCTGACCTTCTTCGCGATCAACCGCCATGGAAACGAACCGATGGAGATCAATCTCTCCATGGAGCGCTTCGGAACGGCCAAGACCGTCGAGCACACCCTTATCAAGCACGACGACCTCGAAGCGACAAACACGAAGGACAACCCCGAAAACGTCAAGCCGCGCAAGACGGACGGCGCGACCCTCGAAGGAAATGCCGTGCGCCTGACGGTGCCGCCATATTCCTATTCGATGATCAGGGTACAACTCTAAAATCACGTAGTCGGCGGCGGCGGGAGGCCGTTCGTCTTTAGGGAGGAAATGAGATGCCGAACTGGTTGAAATTGACGAAATCCCTTGTCCTGGCAGCGGGATTGATGACATCCGCCGCCCATGCCGAGGAAACCGTGATCTGGTGGGACTTCCTCGGCGGTGGCGACGGCGTCCGCATGAAGCAGCTGATTGCGGACTTCAATGCGGCCCATCAGGGCAAGATCAAGGTCGATGCCACGACGCTGGAATGGGGAACGCCGTTCTATTCCAAGGTCCAGACATCCGCCGCGGTCGGCGAGGCGCCCGACATCATGACCTATCATGCCAGCCGCATTCCGCTTGCCGTCAAGCAGGGCATTCTCCAGGAACTCACGGCCGACGACTGGAAGACCATGGGCCTGGCGCAGGCCGACTACGCGCCGGCGACGTGGGACGCGATCAGCGCCGACGGCAAGCAATATGCCGTCCCGCTCGATACCCATCCGATCGTGCTCTACTACAACAAGGACCTGCTCAAGAAGGCCGGCGTGCTCGGCGACGACGGCCGGCCGATGGGCATGGATTCGCGGGAAAACTTCACCGCGACCCTGAAGAAGTTGAAAGAGGCCGGCGTCAAGTTTCCGCTCGGATCAGTGACGGCCGACGGCAACTTCATGTTCCGCACCATCTATTCGCTGGTTGGCCAGCAGGATGGCGAGCTGATGACGGATGGCGAGTTCCTGGCTGGCGACAATGGCAAGAAGCTCGAGAACGCGCTCGCCGTGCTGGCGGAATGGACGAAGGAGGGGCTGCAGTCGACCTATACCGACTATCCCGCGACCGTCGCGCTCTTCACCTCGGGCGAGGCGGCGATGATGATCAACGGCGTCTGGGAAGTGCCGACCATGGCCGACCTGCAGAAGAACGGCAAGCTGTTCGAATGGGGTGCGGTCGAGCTTCCGGTCATCTTCAACCATGCCTCGACCTATGCGGACAGCCATACCTTCGCCATGCCCGCCAACAAGGGCAAGGACATGAGCCCGGAAAAGCGGGCCGCTGTGCTCGAGGTCATGAGTTGGATCTCGAAGAACTCGCTGTTCTGGGCCACGGCCGGCCACATTCCGGCCTATGGCCCGGTGACGAACTCGGCCGAGTACAAGGCCATGGAGCCCAACGCGACCTACTCGTCGCTGACGGCCAACATGATCTTCGATCCGAAGACGCCGCTTGCCGGTATCGCCGGGCCGATCTTCGACGTAATGTCGAGCTCCTTCGTTCCGACGCTCAATGGTGAAATGGAACCGGCCAAGGCGGTGGAAGAGATCAAGGCCGGCCTCGAAGATCTTTGACGAGACCCGCGCCCGGGCGGCCTTGCAGCGGCCCGGGCGTCGTTCGACTTGAAGCCCGGCGCGAGCCGGCCGCGATCCCGAGAGGCACGAAAGAATGATGCTCCGGAACAGACGCAGCGAGGCGATCGTCGCACTCGTGCTCATTGCACCCTTCGTTGCCATCTACGGGCTGGTGTTCATCTACCCGACAATCAAGCTGTTCATGATCTCCTTCACCGACGCGCCATTGATCGGCGACGGAAACTATGTCGGCTTCGAGAATTATGCGCGACTTCCCGGCGACCGGCGCTTCGGCACGTCGCTGTGGAACACCGCCTATTTCGTGCTGCTGACCGTGGTGCCCGGCACATTCATCGCCTTCGCCATCGCGCTGGGCGTCAATCGCCTGTCCGGAAGGCTGCAAGCGATGGTACTGGCGCTGTTCTTCCTGCCCTACATATTGCCGGTTTCGGTCGTCTACCTCATCTGGGACTGGACGCTGAACTTCCAGTTCGGCATCGCGATGCACATCTTTGACCTTGTGGGGCTGGGGCGAATTCCGGTCTTCAAGTCCAGCACCTGGTTCATGCCCGCCGTCGGCGTCATCACCATCTGGTGGACGGCCGGGTTCTCGATCCTGCTGTTCCTGGCGGGGCTGCGGGCGATCCCCGCGGAGATCTACGAGGCCGCTGCGCTCGACAATGCCGGTCGCTGGGCTGCCTTCTCCCGCATAACCTGGCCGCTGATGTGGCCCATCACCGCGCTCGTACTGACGATCCAGCTGATTTCCCAGCTGAAGATCTTCGACCAGGTTTATCTGTTTTCGACCGGCGGGCGTCCAAACGACAACCTGGTGCTGGTCTACTACGTTTTCCAGCGCGCCTTCCAGTCAGACCAGGGCGGCCGGGCCGCGGCGATCGCCGTCGTGCTGTTCCTGATCGTCATCATCGTGTCGGTGCTGAATTTCCAGCTGACGCGCCTGTCGGGGAGCCGGGACCGATGAAAGAAACCACCGCGCGCCGCCTCAATGTCGCCGGCCTGGTGATCACCGTCGCGACGGTCGTCTGCGCCGTCCTCTGGGCCTTTCCGCTGTATTGGGGCGTGGTCTCGTCCCTCAAGCCGGAAGACGAGGTCGTCAGGCCCTATATTGAGCTGTGGCCGGACACGTTCACGATCTCGCACTATATCTTCTCGCTCACCCAGACCGAGATCGGCCGCTGGTATCTCAATTCGGTGGTCACGGCGGTGGCGGTCACGGTGCTGACGGTCGGCTCCTCGTTGTTCTGCGGCTACGCGATCTCGCAACTGCAGTTTCCGTTCCGCCGGGTGCTGTGGTGGCTGATCCTCGCCAGTTTCATGGTCCCGATGCAGACGCTGATCGTCAATCATTTCGAACTGGTCGCCAGCATGGGCCTGATCAACACATGGTCCGGGATCGTGCTGCCGCAGTTGATCCATCCCGTGATCATCATCGTCTACAAGCAGTTCTTCGACGGCGTTCCCAAGGACTTCCGCGAGGCCGCGGTGATGGACAACGCTTCGGAATGGCGGATCCTGACGCGGGTCTATATCCCGATGAACTGGGGCGTCACCGCCGCGCTGTCCATCGTGTGTTTCATCTGGTCGTGGAACTCATTCCTCTGGCCCTTCCTGGCGGTGACACGGACCGACATGATGACCATCACCGTCGGCATCACCCAGGTCAACGACGCCTTCGGCGTCTACTATGCCCGGCAATTGACGGCGGCCGTGCTGGCCGGGCTTCCCGTGGCTCTCGCCTATCTGATCTTCCAGCGGCGCGTCACCGAGGCGATCACGCTGTCCGCAGGCATCAAGGGTTAGTTCGACCATCTCCCGCGACCTGGCCCTGCTTCCACGGGCTCTCCATCTTACGATCGAGAGCCCGTGGCTTTAGCCTGTTATAGCGTAGCGCTATCAATGGGCGTGATAGGACCGGCCCTCCGCGTCGAACAGATGCACCGCGGAAAGGTCAAGGCCGATCCGCACCCTGTCGCCGGGACGGACATCGGAGCGACCCACGTCCTGGGCGATGAGCTCGCTGCCATCATCGAGCCTGCAATAGGCCAGCGTTCGCTCGCCCAGCCTCTCGACGACGCCGACCTTGGCTTCGGTTGTCGGCCGGGAGATGTCATCACTTCCGGTCATCACGCGCACCGCCTCCGGCCTGATCCCCAGATCATAGGCGCCCGCCTGTGGCGCCGAGGTCTCGATCTCGATCTCGAAGCCGTTACGGAAGCGCACAGGCGTGCGGCCGGGCCGCGACGTCTCGACCGGCAGGAAATTCATGCCCGGGCTGCCGACGAAACCCGCCACGAAGCGGGTCGCGGGCTTGAGATAGATCTCCATCGGGGTGCCGATCTGCTCGATCCGGCACTCGTTCAGCACGACGATGCGGTCGGCCAGCGTCATGGCCTCGGTCTGGTCGTGGGTGACGTAGATCATGGTGGAATTCATGCGCTGGTGGAGTTGTGCGAGCTCGACGCGGGTACGGACGCGCAGGGCGGCGTCGAGATTGGACAGCGGCTCGTCAAACAGGAACGCCTTCGGCTCCTTGACGATGGCCCGCCCGATCGCAACACGCTGCCTCTGGCCGCCCGAAAGCTGCGCCGGCCGCCGGTCGAGCAACTGGTCCATCTCCAGCATGCGGGCGGCGGCGGAAACCCGGGTGGCGATGTCAGCTTCCGGAAGCCCGATATTGCGCAGGCCGAACGCCATGTTCTCCCGCACGGTCATGTGCGGATAGAGCGCATAGTTCTGGAACACCATGGCGACGTTGCGCTGTCCGGGGGCAAGGCCTTCGCTGCGGACGCCGCCGATCGTCAGGCTGCCGCTGTCAATCGTCTCGAGGCCGGCGATCATGCGCAGCAGGGTGGATTTCCCCGAACCGGACGGGCCGAGGAAGACCATGAATTCGCCCGAGTTCACGGTGAGCGAGACGCCGTTGATCACCGAGACGGCGCCAAAGCTCTTGGAGACGTTTTCCAGTGTAATTTCCGCCATGCAAATCCTCCCTCGCAGTTTGCATCATTCTTTCCGGTATGTATCGGAAGTCAAGATATGAAGCGGGTGTTCGGATGACAAACGGGCACAGACCAGGCTTTCGCGGCGGCGCCGAAGTGGCGGGCGGCAGGGCGAATGACGCCACAGAGGCTGACGGCACGGCGTCGACTGGCACAGCCTCGTGCCCGGGGAGCATTCCTAGCGCGCCCTTCCGAGCTCGAGACGGCGCCAGGCCGCGGGCGGGGTGCCGATCGAACGGCGAAATTCGCGACCGAAATGATAAACGTCGCAAAAGCCGCAGAGTTCGGCGATTTCGGCAAGCGGCAGCGTGCTGTCCGACATCAGCGTCTGCGCCCGGTTCAAGCGCTCGCGCAGCAGCCATTGATGGGGGCTGGTTCGCAGGTGCTGGCTGAAGAGCCGTCGCAATTGGGATTGGCTCAATCCGATCAGTTTGGAGAGTTCCAGGCTTGTCCAGCCATGCGCGAGATCGGAGCGCATTGCATTGATCGCCGATGCCAGCGAGGGAGGCACTTCGTCGGCGGGGTCGCCGCGCACTTCGTTGTCGGCATGGACGAGGAATTCCCCTGCCAACTGGTTCAGCCGGATGGCGAGACCCGATCCACCGCCGCGCATGGCCCTGAACAGCCTGTTGAACCATCCCTCCAGCGCCAGGTGATCCTCGATATCGATCAGCCCCGGCCGGTCGCCGAATATCTTTCGCCGGAGTTGGGGAGGATCGGGCCCATCGAGCCTGAACCACAGCAATGTCCAGGGATCGTCGGGGTCGGCTTCGTGCGCATGCGGCAATTCATTGGCGATCCAGGCAAGCTGGCCGGAACGGACACGAAGCCGGCGGCCCAGGGTCTCAACCGTGCCGGCGCCGGCCAGGCAGTAAAGCACGTCCTGGCCGGCCAGCGCCTCGCGTTCGACCCGGTAGTCGGCGGCCGCCCGGACCTTGCCGGCCCGGACGATGGAGAGCGCGGCACCCGACCAGCCGGCGTCCGGAACGGCGTGAAGACTTTCAAGGAATGTCGGCAATGGCGTCATGCGCGTTTTATACAAATAGGAGGTGCCCTTTGTCCATTTAATACCGGTTGGGGAAGGTTATCATTCGTCAAGTGCTGCGGCCCCGCAACGAGAGTTCCGAAGCTGCTGCAAGGGAGGAAGGCGGTCCACGCCGCCTGATTTTGCAATCGGGAGACGACGATGCTGACGATGAATGAGGCGGAAGTTGCCGCCTACGCCCGCGATGGTTTTATCCTTCGGCGGGGTCTGCTGGATGCCGCGGAAGTCGAACTGTTCAGGGAGCGTGCGCGCGCTCAACTGGAGGCGGAAAGCCGCACGGGCGCCGTGATGGCCAAGGGCGACAAGGAAGGCAAGACCACGCTTCTGAAGATGTGGAACACCGCCGAGGAAGACCAGTATGGCTATCTCGCCCGCGACGAGCGCCTTGTCGACCTGGCCGAGGACGCGGTCGGCAAGCCGATCTATCTCTACAGTCACAAGATGACCATGAAGCAGCCGAACGAGGGCGGCGCGTGGGAGTGGCACCAGGATTTCGGCTACTGGTACAATTACGGCTGCCTGGCACCGGAGATGATGAGCATCTATGTCGCGCTCGACAAGGCGACGAAGGAAAACGGCTGCCTCCAGGTGCTGCGTGGCACCCACAAGCTGGGCCGGCTCAACCACATCCGCGAAAACGACCAGACCAATGTCGAGCAGGAACATCTCGAGGCTGCGCTCAAGCGCTACGAGCACGTCTATGTCGAGATGGAAGCCGGCGACGCGCTCGTCTTCGACGGCAATCTGCTGCACCGCTCCGACGCCAACCGCTCGGACACCTATCGCTGGGGTTACATCAGTTCCTACAATGCCGTGGAGAACGCGCCGTTCAAGCGGGTGCGGGAGTATGGCAACTACGAGGCGCTGAAGAAGGTGCCCGCCGGAACGTTCCGCACGGTGGCCGAAAAGGCTGCATGATACAAAGGCGGTGGCCCGGACGCGGGCCGCCGTCATCGAAACTGCATTCGGGGCGCATCGCCAATGCGTCAACGAGCCGGGCCCTGCGGGACACCGGCGCTTCAGGGAGGGAAGCTTATGGCAGACACGATCGGAACAGGCAGCCAGGCGCCCGCTATGGAGAGGTTGGGCATTGCCAGGCTGCTTCGCGCGCGCGAGGCGGGAGTGTTCTTTGCCCTGCTCGTCCTGTGCATCTTCCTGTCGATTGCCACGGACAGCTTCCTGACCTCGCAGAACCTGCTGAATGTCGGTCGCCAGATCTCGCTTCTCGGCATCATGGCCGTTGGAATGACCTTCGTGCTGATCGCCGGAGAAGTCGATCTCTCCGTCGGCTCGACCTATGCGTTTTCCGGGCTTGCCGCCGGGATGCTGATCATCGCCGGCTGGGCGCTGCTGCCGGCGCTTGCGGTCGGGGTTGTGACCGGGGTCGTCATCGGCCTTATCAACGGCATTCTCTCCACCTACGGGCGGCTGCCCTCGCTGATCGCCACGCTCGGCATGCTGAGCATGGTGCGGGGCGCGGCGCTCATTCTCACCAATGGCCGGCCGGTCACGGTCAACACCAAGAACGGCGCCGATCCCGATGTGCTTCAGGCCTTCACCGGCATGGGCCAGGGATACCTGTTCGGCGTCGTGCCGATGCAACTGGTTTTCTTCGCGCTGATTGCCGCCGTCGCCTGGTTCGTCCTGTCGTACACGAACTTCGGCTTTCGCGTCTTTGCCGTCGGCGGCAGCGCCAAGGCGGCGCGCGTGTCGGGCATCAAGGTCAACACCGTCAAGATCTGGGCCTTCGTGCTGATGGGCGCGCTTGCCGCCTTCGCCGGAATCCTGAGCCTCGCCTTTCTGCCGAGCGGGCAGGCGGGCCGGACCGGGATCGGCCTCGAACTGGATGTCATCGCGGCCACCATCGTCGGCGGCTCGTCGCTCTCGGGAGGAGAGGGCACGATCCTCGGCACCATCCTGGGCGTCCTGATCATCGGCGTCATGCGCAACGGCCTGGTGCTGATGGGCGTGTCACCCTTCGTCCAGGAACTCATGATCGGGCTTGTCATCATCGTCGCCGTGGGCATCGACAAATGGACGGCACGAAAATCTGCTTGAGACTTCATCATCAACGGGAGGAACGAACATGAAGATCAGAAACATCATCGCGGCAGCCGCGCTTTGTCTGTTGCCGGCCACGGCCATGGCCGAGGCGAAGCTGGCGGACTTCAAGCTGGCGGACCGCATCAAGGCCAAGATCGACGCAGGCCAGAAACTCGATTTCTACGTCTCCTACCAGGACCTCTCCAACGAGTTCGCACCCTTCCTGAAGGCAGGCGTGGAACGCGGATCAAGCGAACTCGGCGTCAACGCCTCGTTCATCGGCCCGGTCGGTTCCGACGCGGATGGACAGATCAACGAGATCGAGACCCTGATGGGCACGATGGACGGTCTCGCCGTATCGTCGGTCTCGACTGATGCGCTGGCGCCGGTCATTGACCGCGTTCTGGCGGCCGGCATTCCCGTCGTGACCTACAATACCGACAATCCCGACAGCAAGCGGCTCGCCTTCGCCGGCCAGGATCTCGTCCAGTCGGGCGTGGAAGCCGGCAAACTCATGGGCAAGGTGCTCGACGGCCAGGGACGCGTACTGATCGTGACGCTCGACGCCGCCGCCCAATGGTCGCTCGACCGTGAGAAGGGCGCCCGCGAAGGCCTCGCACAGACGCCCGGTATCGAAGTGGTCAACACGCTCAACACCGGCAGCGATCCGCAGGAGATCTATTCGGCGATCGAGAACGCGATGCTGGCCGATCCCACGATCACCGGCCTGCTGTCTCTCGAATGTTGCTCGACCCCGGCCGCCGGCGAATGGGTGAAGCGCAACGGCAAGACCGGCAGCGTCAAGGTCGTGGGCTTCGACCTGCTCGACCAGACGGTGGAACTGGTGGGCAGCGGCGACATCCAGGCGACCATCGACCAGGCGCCCGAGCGGCAGGGCTTTGCGGCCGTCGACATGCTGGCCAAGTTCCTCAAGGGCGAGACGATCGACAATCTCGATACGGGCGTCGGCATCTACACCAAGGACAATATCCAGGAAGTCGCCAAGAAGTAATCATGGCCAGGAAAGGTCGCCGGTTCCCACCGGCGACCCTTGCGGTTGCGAAGGAGGAGCGATCCGGTGGCAGATGACCACATTGTCGAATTCGCCGGCGTGACGCGGCGGTTCCCCGGCGTCGTCGCGCTCAGCGGTGTTTCGCTCGGCTTCAGGCGCGGCGAAGTGCATGCCGTTATCGGCGAGAATGGTGCCGGCAAGTCCACCATGATGAACATCATGGCGGGCGATCTTCACCCCAATGAAGGTGAGGTGCGGATCGATGGACAGCCGGCAAAACTGCGAAGCGCGCTGGACAGCCGCGCCGCCGGCATCGTCGTGGTCTATCAGGAGCTCGCGCTCTGTCCGACGATGAGTGTCGCCGACAACATCATGATGTCGGCAATGGCGTCCGAGCGCGTGACGCGGCTTGTACCCCGCGCGGAGATGCGACGGCAGGCGAGGCTCGCTTTGGCCAGGCTCGGCATGGGCAGCCTCGACCCCGATACGAAGGTTTCGCGGCTCTCCATCGCCGAAAAGCAACTTGTCGAGATCGCGGGCGCCATCCGGCAAAATGCCCGCGTACTTGTACTTGATGAACCCAATTCCGCCCTGTCGCGTCGGGAAAGCGAGCGCCTGTTCGATGTGGTCCGCCAGTTGAAGGCGGAGGGGGTGACCGTCATCTATGTCTCCCACCACCTCAAGGAGGTGCTGTCGATCGCCGACCGGATCACCGTGATGCGCGACGGCTGCGTCGTCGAGACGCTTGAGAACAACGGCCTTGACGAGGATCGGCTCATCCGCGGCATGGTCGGCAGGGCCGTGTCGTCCAGACGGCCACCGGACCCACCGTCGACGGCGATGGTCGACATCGCCCTGCGCGTCTCCGGCCTGACGGCACCGGGGCTGGAAGACGTGTCTTTCGAGGTTGGCCGGGGTGAGATTCTCGGTATCGGCGGATTGCCGGACTCCGGCAAGGATGGTCTCGGCGAGGCGCTGTTCGGACTCGTCGAAAGGCAGGGCATCGTCGAGGTTGGTGGCTCTGTGCTGCGTCCGCACGATCCCACGGGGGCGATCGGCCTCGGCATGGCCTTCGTGCCGGCCGATCGTCGCGGCGCAAGCGGTCTGCTCTCGATGAGCGTCGCCGACAATGTGGTTTCGGCCGCATTGTCGCGGTTCTCGCTGGCAGGCGTCTTGAGGCGCGGGTCGATACGACGCGAAGCGCGGGCGCAGGTTGCGAGACTTGATGCGCGGATTTCACATCTGGCGCAGAAGCTTGGTACGCTGTCCGGGGGCAACCAGCAGAAGATCATTCTCGGGCGCAGCCTGGTCACCAACCCGCGTGTCCTCGTGCTGCACGAGCCGACACGCGGCATCGACGTGGGCGCCAAGGCCGAAATCTATTCGATTCTGTCGGGGATTGCCGCGGAGGGCGTGGCCGTGGTGATGATATCCTCGGAAATTCCGGAACTGATCAGCAATGCGACGCGCGTGCTGGTGCTTCGGGGCGGCCGGATCTCGGGCGAGCTTTGCGGGTCCGATATCCGCGAGGACGCCATCCTGTCGCGGGCCATGACATCATGAAAAGGAAGACAGGCATGCGCAAACCCGAAATCACCGTCGTCGGCTCGTTCGCCGTGGGCCTGACCATGCGGGCGCCCAAGCTGCCGATCTTCGGCGAAACCATGTTGGGCAAGGATTTCGACATGGGGCCGGGCGGAAAGGGGTCCAACCAGGCGGTCGCCACCGCGCGACTGGGCGCTAGCTCATCGATCGTCACCGCGATCGGCACCGACAAACTGGCCGGTATCGCCACTGACCTCTATGCCGAGGAAGGTGTGGACACGTCGCATCTTTCGGTGCGCACGGAACGCAATACCGGCGTCGGCTTCATCACGCTCAATGACAAGGGCGAGAATTTCATCATCCTCGACATGGGCGCCAACGAGCTGATGGGCGCGGCGGATGTCGATGCCGCCGAGGCGCGGATCGCGGCGAGCGACGTCGTCATGACGGTGCTGGAAATTCCCGTCGAGGCCGCGGCGCGCGCCATGGAACTCGGCCGGAAGCATGGTGCCCGCACGATCCTCAATCCGGCCCCCGCGCGCGCCCTTCCGGCCGCACTCTTTGCCCATGTCGACTACCTTACCCCGAACGAAAGCGAGTTGCGCATCCTGCTTGGCCTGCCCGCCGACGACCCGCGCTCGTCTCGCGAACTGGCCGGCGAACTGCGCAAGCATGGGGTCCGAAACGTCGTCGTCACGCTGGGCCGGACCGGGGCCCTGATTCTCAATGACGAACTCGATGTGATGGTGCCTGCGATCGGCGTCGACGTGGTCGACACGACGGGCGCCGGCGATGCGTTCAACTCGGGTTTCGCCGTCGCGCTCGCGGAAGGTCGCGACATCGTCGATGCCGTGCGCTTCGGCGTGGTCTGCGGCGGCATTGCCTGCACCGCGCTCGGCGTTGTGCCATCGCTGCCGCATCGTGCAGCCGCCGACACTCTCTTCAACGAAGCCAAAAACACACTCTGGAAGGACTATCATGAATCGCAACCGGCTGCTTAACGCGGAACTCTCCCATGCCATCGCCTCGATGGGCCACGGCGAACTGATGATCGTCTGCGACGCCGGTTTCCCGATACCTGCCTCGACCTGGCGCATCGATCTCGCAATTTCCCCGGACTTGCCGGATCTCGAGATGGTGTTGGGACCGATCGCCCAGAACTTCATCGCCGAGAAAGTCTCCTTCGCCGAGGAGATCAAAGTGCACAACACCCCGTTGCTGGAGAAGATCGGCCGGCTGTTCGCCGATGCTGATCAGCAGCCGATCCCGCATGCGCAGATCCTGGGCGAGATGGCGGCAAAGGCCAAGGTCATTGTCCGGACCGGGGCGTTCGACCCCTGGGGCAATATCCTGCTCTATTCCGGCGTCGATGTCCCCCGGTGGTTCGACAAGCCGGGCGTCGTCGCCCCGGATTACTACGCACGGAAGATGTGAGGCATGCCGCGGATTTTCGACTTCGGCGGCCGCGACGTGACGCGGACCGTGACCGTGGCGTCGCTGCGCGCCTTGCGGCACGGCGGCGGGCGGGTGACGCAGGTGACGGTCGAATCCGCCGAGGAGGCCGCCGCGGCCGAGGCGGCCGGGATTGAAATGGCGGTTTGCCGCGCCGCAAGCGTGGCGCGCGTCAGGGAAGGTTCGCGGGCGATCTTCGTCACGGCAGCCCTCGGTTTCGCCGAGGCGGTCACGGACGAGGAGGTTCTGCGATCCGCTTTCGCGGCGGTCACGGCCGGCGCCGATGCGGTGATCACCGGTCGCAGCGCGCGCGTGGTGCGGCTGCTCTCCGACGAACAGATCCCGGTCATGGGACATCTCGGCTTCGTGCCGCGCAAGTCGACCTGGACCGGATCCGTTCGCGCGGTGGGCAAGACCACCGGCGAGGCTCTCGCGCTCTGGGACCGGTTTCGGCTGCTTGAGGATGCCGGCGCTTTCGCCGTTGAGTGCGAACTGATTGCCGCACCGCTGATGGCGGAGATTCGCAAGCGGAGCGGCCTGGTGACCGTTTCACTCGGCTCGGGCCCCGATGCCGACGTGATCTTTCTCTTCACCTCCGACATCTGCGGCGAGAGCGCCCGCCTGCCAAGGCATGCCCGCGCCTGGGGTGACCTGCGGACGCTCAACGAGGCGGTGCGCGCCGAGCGCCTGCGGGCGCTGAGCGGATTCCGGTCAGCGGTGCAGGACGGGAACTATCCTGCGTCCGGTGAAATGACCCCGATGGCGCCTCTGGAGCTTGAGAAATTCAATCGTAAGCTGGAAGGATAGAGCCGGGCATTCGGGCGATGCCGGGAGGCAGGAGGAAACGATGGACGGGAAGAAGAGAATACTCTGCTTCGGCGACTCACTGACATGGGGCTGGGTTCCGGTCAGGGACGTGGTCCCGACGACGCGCTACCCCTTCGCCGAGCGCTGGACGGGCCGGATGTCGGCCGCGCTGGGTGACCGATACGAAACCATCGAGGAGGGCCTGAGCGGGCGGGCCACCGATGCCGATGACCCTGTCGACCCGCGGCTGAACGGCAGCGCCTATCTTCCGGCGGCGCTTGCGACCCACCTGCCGCTCGACCTCGTCATCATCATGCTCGGGACCAATGACACCAAGGCCTATCTCAACCGCAGCCCGCTGGATATCGCGACAGGCGTGTCCAAGCTGCTGGTTCAGGTCGCAACGAGTGCCGGCGGCGTCGGCACCGCCTATCCCGCGCCGCGCGCGCTTCTGGTCGCGCCGCCGCCGCTGGCCGAGATGGAGAACGACTGGCTTAACCTGGTCTTCGCCGGCGGTCGGGAGAAGACCCGCGCGCTGGCCCGGCATTATGCCGCGTTGGCCAGTTTTTTCGGCGTGGCCTTCTTCGATGCCGGGTCCGTCATCAAGACCGAAGGCATCGACGGCATTCATCTGACGGCGCAAAACAATGCCGATCTCGGCCTTGCCCTCGCCGACGAAGTGCGCCGGCTACTCGCATAGGCGACGCCGAATGGCTCAGCCTTCGGCGGTCCGGCAATCCATGTCAGGGCAGGAAGTGGATGTGGGGACGCCGGTGATGCGGTGAGATCTCGACCATGGCTTCCACGGAAAAGACCGTTTTCAGAAGGTCGTGGGTCAGCACGGCTTCCGGCGCTCCGGTACAGACGATTCGTCCGGCCTGCATGACGAGAAGTTCGTCGCAGAACATGGCGGCATGGTTGAGATCATGCAGCGCGATGATGCCGGTGATCGGAAGGTTCGAGACCAGCCGCATCAGGCCGATCTGATGCTGCACATCGAGATGATTGGTCGGCTCGTCGAGAAGGAGCTCTCGTGGCGTTTGCGCCAGCGCTCTGGCGATCTGGGCGCGCTGCCGCTCTCCGCCGGATAGGTTCTGCCAGCGCTCAAGGCGTTTCTGCGCCATGCCGGCACGGTCGAGGGCGGCTTCAACGGCGTCGTCGTCCGACGGCGCCCAGCCCGAGAACATCGATCGATGCGGATAGCGACCGAGCTTGACGACATCGATGACCTGGAGATTGGCATTGGTCGTGGCATGCTGCTCGACGAAGGCCATCCGCCTCGCCATCGCACGGCGGCCGATCGACCGGATGTCCCTGCCATCGAGGGCGACGTGGCCCGAATGGGGCTGACGCAGCCCGGCAAGCAGGCGCAGGAGCGACGTTTTCCCGCAGCCGTTGGGGCCGATCAGCCCCAGCAACCTGCCCGGCTGAACCGAGAAGGAAACACCGTCGACAATGGTCTTGCCGCCAGCCTTCCAGACGAGATTTTCTGCGGTGATGCTCATGACGCACGCTGGAAGCGATAAAGGATGAGGGAGAAGAAGGGCACGCCCACAAGCGCCGTCACAACCCCGATCGGCAGCACCTGCTGCGGGATGAGCGCGCGCGATGCGATATCTGCGAGCACCATGAAAATGGCGCCGGCGACGGCGCATGCCGGGAGAAGGCGGATGTGCAGGGGCCCCACGAAAAAGCGGGCCGCATGAGGCACCACGAGGCCGACGAAACCGATCGAGCCAACCATGCTGACAATCGCCGCCGTCATCGTTGCCGTCAGCGCGAAAAGCACGATCCGTGCCCAGCCGACATTGACGCCGAGGGCGGACGCCGCCTCGTCGCCGAAGGCAAAGGCATCCAGCACCCGTGCATAGAGCAGGCAGATGACGAGCGCCGCGCCGACGACGATCGATACCAGCATGAATTCCGGCCAGCGCACCCCGCCGAAGCTGCCGAGCAGCCAGAACATCACATCGCGGGCCTGCTGCGCATTGCCCGATGTCGTGACGATGTAGGCTGTCGCGGCATTGAAGAGTTGCGAGGCGGCAACGCCCGCCAGGATGGTGCGATCCGCCCCGCCGCGCGTGCCGTTCGACAGAAGTGCCACGAACAGGAATGCCGCGAATGCGCCGGCAAAGGCGCCCGCCGACAGCGAGACAGCCCCTGCGCCCAGGCCGAGAATGACGATGGCGACAGCACCGGTGGATGCGCCGGCCGAGATGCCCAGCACATAGGGTTCCGCCAGCGGATTGCGCAGCAGCGATTGCATGATCGCACCCGAGAGCGCGAGCCCGGCACCGCAGAAGGCCGCAACCAAGGCACGGCTGAGACGGTAATCCCAGATCACCGTCTCATGAATGCGGTTGAGCTCGACCGCGCTCCATCCCAGCCGATTGGTGATGGCGTAGAACGTCGTCGAGAGCGGGATGGGCAGATCGCCGATCCCGACACTGATCCCGACAATGAAGCCGACCGCGACGATGGAGGCCAGCAGCAGCAAGCAGAGCGTCAGCGGCCATTGCCGAAGATGGCGGGCCTCGCTCACCGCAGCAGCCCGAGCGCCTTCAACTGTGCGGCAACCTGCTCGGCGCCGTAGATCGTGCGAACGGTCGGGTTCATGGCCTGTCCATCCATGACGACCAAGGCCTTGTTCCTGACGGCCGCGATCTGGCTGACGGCCGGATCGGTGTTGAGGAATTCTATCTTGGCTTCCGGCTTGTCGAGTTCCCAACGGTTGCGGTCGAGGCTTGCTACGACAATGACGTCCGGATCGGAGGCAATGATGCTTTCCCATCCCAGCGTCGGCCACTCCGCTTCCGCGGAGATGGCGTTCCTGCCGCCGAGGACATCGGCGATGAAGCCCGACGCACTGTTCTTGCCGCCAAGATAGGCGTCTGCGGTCGGGCTGGGGCTCGAGAACCAAAAGACATAGGATAGCGTCTTGCCGTCGCTGGCGACTGTCGAGCGGAGTGCCGCTTCGCGCGCCTTGAAATCTGCGATTAGGGCCTGGCCGCGATCGGCGACGTCGAAGATCTGCGAAAGCTGGTCGATCTCCCTGTAGAGAAGATCCATATTCCACAGCTCCGAGCGACTGCCATACTGATCCTTGACATCCTTGGTGCTGAGGCAGGTGCTGGGCGAGAGATAGGTGGGGACGCCGACCTTTTCGAAATCCTCGCGCTTGGCAACCTTGCTGTCCGGTCCGACCAGGCTCGGCAGTGCCGCAGCCACGAAATCCGGGTTCTCGGCGAGAATTGACTCGAAGGTCGGGAACTCGACGGTGAGGAGTTTTACCTTCGAATTGGCTTCGGCGAGTTGCGGCATCACCTTGCTCGGCCAGAAGGCTGTGCCGGCCATCCTGTCCTCGAGGCCGAGGAGCAGAAGAATTTCAGCACTGTTCTGGCCGAGGCCGACCGCGCGGGCTGGCGCCTTTTCAAACCTCACCTCCGCACCGCAATTTTTGATTGTCAGCGGATATCGGGTTGCAGCCTCGACTGCCCCGCCTGTGAGGCCAATTGCGGCGCAGACGCCAGCAGCGACAATCCATGATCTGAATGCAGCCACGAGACCGGTTCCTTTTGTTGGATGATATTCACCCGCGCCTCTACCCCCTCGTCATTGCTAAAACAAGACCAAAACACTCATCTTATGTGGACTATCCAGACTTCAGCGGCACCAGGTTGCCGAGCCGCCATAAGGTGCTTGCTGGCTGCCGGATGTGTGCAATCGCTCGCCGCAGGACTCCATGAATCGGCAAGGCCATCAAAATCCGGCTTGCCGCGACGGGTATTTATGAAGGCGAGTCGCCGTCCCTTGGCAACAGACCATTCAGAAGAAGATCTTCCGCCGCGGCCAGATGCAGTTGCGGATCCAGTGCTTTGCGGTCGGCAAAGATTAGAACAATGATATTGAGCGCGAGGATCGGCGACATGATCACGTCCGGACACTCAATCGCCGGCGCGTTTCGCACCTTCCCCTCCCGCGCGGCGGTGGCGAGGCTGGTGCTGATGCGACTGAGCACCGGCTCTATGAACTGGCCCAAATGCTCGTCCACCAGGTCCGGGAAGCGCGTCGACTCCGAGATCATCAGCCGGAGAATCTCACGCGCATGCCTGTCGTTGAAGATACGATCATGCGCGAAGCGCAGGTAAGCCCTCAGGAACTCGATACCGTCCTCGGAGGCCTCCCGTAGAAATTCCTCCGACTTCAATTTCATGGGTGCCGTCAGTTCATGCACCATGTGCACGAACACGTTCTCCTTGTTCTGGAAATGAAAGTAGATCGTGCCTTTGGTCACGCCCGCCCGCGCCGCCACGTCTTCCAGACGCGTCGCCGTATAGCCGTGCAGGACGAACTCCTCGAAAGCCGCGGCGAGTATCTCGGTCAGCCGCTCCGGCTTGCGCCGGATCCTGGTCGAGACGTCCTCGACGGGCTTTCCAACATTTTTTTCATTGTTCATCCGTATACCTGCCGACATTGGTCGTGTGTTTTCGCCAAACTATTACTTGACTGACGCGTCAGTCAAGTAATATGAGCGAAAACCTTCAACATCCGGGTCTCACTATGAACATGCAAATTCCGCTGATGTTCCCCAAGCGCTGCCGCCCATGGCTGGTTGCCGGACTGCTGCCCCTGCTCGCCGCCTGCGGGCAGCAAGCCGAAGACCCCGCCAATCCACCGACATCCGTGGTCGTCGCGAAAGTCGGACTGACGGACTATTCGCAACGCGGTCGCATCACCGGCGAGATCCGGGCGCGAACCGAGAGCAACCTGTCGTTCCAGATCGCCGGCAAGCTGATCGAACGCGCCGCAAGCGTCGGTGACCACATCACGGTGGGGCAGGTGCTGGCTCGGCTCGATCCCGCGGAGATACAGGCTGATGTCACCACGCAACTGGCTGCGGTGAGCGCATCGGAAGCACTGTTGCGGCAGGCGACATCCAATTTCGATCGCCAGCAGTCACTGCTCGATCGCCGCGTGGCAACGCGCAAGGACTACGATGCCGCCCAGGAAGCGTTGCTGACGGCCCGCGCCGCGCTCGAGATCTCGAAACTGCAGCTGGAGACGGCGCGCGATCAGCTCAGCCATACCGTGCTGCGCGCCGAGCGGGCCGGTATCGTGACGGCGTCCAACATGGAAGTCGGCCGGGTCGCGCAGGCTGCCGAGACCGTCTACACCATTGCCGAGGACGGCCCCCGGGATGCTGTGTTCGATGTTGATGAGTCCATTCTCGCAACCGATGATGTCGTTCCCGAGGTGACCGTGTCGCTCATTTCCGACCCGTCGGTGCAGGCAAAGGCCGTCGTGCGCGAAGTCTCGCCGACGGTCGACCGGGCGACCGGCACGATCCGTGTCAAGGTCGAGCTCAAGGATCCTCCCGCCGCCATGACGCTCGGCTCGGCCATCGTCGCCGAGGCCAGCTTTCCCACGCGCCAGGCCATGGTGATACCCCCGGCGGGGCTCTTCTCCGCGGCCGGCCGGCCGGCTGTGTGGGTCGTCAACGTCCAGGACATGACAGTGTCGCTGAAGCCGATCGTCGTCCACTCCTACGAGTCTGACCGCATCATCGTCGAAAGCGGTCTCGACAGCGGCGAGACTGTGGTGACGCGGGGCGGACAGATGCTGCATCCCGGCCAGACCGTTGATACCGTCGAGGAGGCAGGACAATGAACAGATTGACGATTGCCGGACTGTTGATGGCGACGCTTGCCCTGTCCGCCTGCCAGGAGGACAACAGCCAGGACGCCCCTCCCATACGGCCGGTCCTGTCGATGGTGGTCAGGCCGACACCGGCCGACGCGACGCGGTTCACGGGCAACGTGGAGTCCCGATACACGTCCGAACTCGGCTTCGAGATTGCCGGTCGTCTGACGCATCGGCCTGTCAACGTGGGTGACCTGGTGCTGGCCGGGCAGAGGCTGGCGGAAATCGACCCGCTTGCCTACAGGCTCCAGGCGAGGATCGCCGATGCCGAACTGGAAAGCGCCATCGCCCAGCAGGCCAATGCGGTCACCAATGAAGCGCGAGAGAAGACACTGCTCGACCAGAACATATCATCCCAGGCCTCGTTTGATTCAGTCAGGCAGGCCCGGCAGTCGGCCGATGCAAGCGTGGCGAGCGCGAAGGCAAAAGTCGCAAAGTCGCGAGAGCAACTCGCCAACACCGTCATCACCTCGACATTTGCAGGCGTGGTGACGGCAGTCAGTGCCGAGCCGGGACAGACGATCCAGGCCGGGCAGACGGTCGTGACACTCGCCCGTCCCGACGTACGCGAGGCTGTCGTGGACGTTCCCGACAGGATCGGCCGCACACTGAAGGTCAATGCCGCCTTTAGGGTCGCCTCCCAGGCACATCCATCCCTGACGGCCATGGGACATGTCAGGGAGATCGCGCCATCGCTCGACGCCGCGACCAGGACGACGCGTGTCCGCATCAGCCTCGACAATCCGCCCTCCGGTTTCCGGCTCGGCACCGTCGTGACCGCGTCGATTTCCACGCCGGAAGTGCAGGCTCTGCTCATTCCACCATCCGCGGTCTTCAAGCGCGACGGCAGAACGCTTGTCTGGATCGTCGCCAACAACGGCACTGTCTCAACAAGAGAAGTCGGGCTGGAGCCGCATGGGACATTGCTACGCGTCACCGGCGGGCTGTCCGAGGGCGACAGGCTGGTCACTGCCGGCGTCAACAGCCTGGCCGAGGGCCAGCAGGTCAAGATTTCCGATGAGGTTGCCCAATGAAGAGCTTCAACCTGTCCGACTGGGCGATCGCGCATCGGTCTCTCGTCTGGTATTTCATGATCATCTTCGCCGCCATCGGGGCGATGTCCTATGTGAACCTCGGCCGCGAGGAAGATCCCAACTTCTCGATCAAGACCATGCTCATCATGACGCAGTGGCCGGGTGCGACCGCCAGCGAGATGGCGACCCAGGTCACCGAGCGGATCGAGAAGAAGCTCGAGGAACTGGATTCGCTCGACTACACCCGCAGCCAGACCACCGCGGGCAACTCCGTCGTCTACGTGAACCTCAAGGATACGACCAAGGCGCGTGACGTGCCCACGACCTGGCTGAAGGTCCGCAACATGGTCAACGACATCAAGAGCCAGTTCCCCAGCGGGGTCCAGGGTCCGTCGTTCAATGATGACTTCGGCGACGTTTTCGGCAATGTCTATGCTTTCACGGCGGACGGGCTGACCGACCGCCAGCTGCGCGACTATGTGGAAAGCGCGCGCTCGAAGGTCTTGACCGTTCCGAACGCGGGCAAGGTCGATATCATCGGCGCGCAGGACGAGGTCATCTATCTCGAATTCTCCACGCGCGAGATTGCGGCGCTCGGCATCAGCCAGCAGGACGTGGTCAGCACGCTTCAGGCGCAGAATGCGATCACGCCGTCCGGCATTATCGAAGCCGGTCCGGATCGCGTCAGCATCCGCGTGACGGGCCAGTTCGCGTCGGAGAGCAGCCTGCAGAACCTCAATCTCCGGGTCAACGACCGCTTCTTCCGCCTCAGCGACGTTGCCAAGATAACCCGCGGCTATGTCGACCCGCCGCAGACGCTGTTCCGTTTCCAGGGCAAGCCGGCGCTCGCCCTGGCGATCGGCATGAAGCAGGGCGCCAATCTGATAGAGTTCGGGGAGGCCCTGTCGGAGGAACTGCGCGTCATCGTCAGCCAGCTTCCTGTCGGCGTGGACGTTCACCTCGTCTCCGACCAGCCCGAGGTGGTCGCCCATGCCGTCGGCGACTTCACCACGGCGCTCTTCGAAGCCGTCGCGATCGTGCTGGCCGTGTCCTTCCTGAGCCTGGGCATGCGCGCCGGCCTCGTGGTCGCCCTGTCGATACCGCTGGTCCTGGCCATGACCTTCGTCGTCATGGAATATCTGGGCATCTCGCTGCAGCGCATCTCGCTGGGCGCGCTGATCATCGCGCTCGGCCTGCTGGTCGACGACGCGATGATCGCCGTCGAGATGATGGTGTCCAAGCTGGAAGCGGGGGAATCCCTCAGAAAGGCCGCCACGGCGGTCTACACGTCGACGGCCTTTCCGATGCTGACCGGCACGCTGGTCACGGTGGCCAGCTTCATTCCCGTGGGATTGAACAGCAGCGCCGCCGGCGAGTTCACTTTCACCCTGTTCGTCGTGATCGCGGTGTCGCTGGTGCTTTCGTGGATCGTTGCCGTGGTCTTCACGCCACTCCTCGGCGTCACGTTGCTGCCGAAGACGATGACGAAGCATGACGAGAAGCCAAGCCGCTTCGGCCCGCTGCTGTCCCGTATCCTGCTGGTGACCATGCGCTGGCGCTGGGTAACCATCGGGGTAACCGTCGCAATCTTCGCCTTTTCACTCTACTCGATGCGTTTCGTCGAACAGCAGTTCTTTCCCTCCTCCGACCGCCCGGAGCTCGTCGTCGACCTCACGCTTCCCCAGAGCGCATCCATCGAGGAAACCCGCCGGCAGATGGACGCCTTCGAAACGAAACTCGACGGCGACGCCGACATCGAACGCTGGTCGTCTTACGTGGGCCGCGGTGCCGTCCGGTTCCTGCTGTCCTTCGACGTGCAGCCGAACTCCGCCAATTTTGGCCAGATCATCGTCGTGACGAAGGATCTCGAGGCGCGCGACCGCGTGAGAACCAGGCTCCAGCAGGTTGCGCGGGAAGGGTTCCCCGGCCTCGACGTCTATGTCAATCTGCTGCCCCTTGGCCCGCCCGCCGGCCGGCCGATCCAGTACCGGGTGAGTGGCCCGGATCTCCAGACAGTCCGGCAACTGGCGCTCGACCTTTCCTCCATCGTCGGCAAGCACCCGCTTGTCTCGAACATGAACTACGACTGGAACGAGCCGAACCGGGCGATCAAGGTCGATGTCATGCAGGACAAGGCGCGACAGCTGGGCGTGACATCTGAGGATATCGCCACCGGCTTGAACGGTATCGTGGCGGGGTCGACGATCACCCAGGTCCGCGACGGCATCTATCTCGTCAACGTTGTGGCGCGCGCGACCGACGCAGAGCGCGCATCGATCGACACCCTTCAGAATCTGCAACTGGCGGCACAGGATGGGCGCGCGGTTCCGCTGAGTGCGGTGGCTCGCTTCTCCTATGAACTGGAACAGCCGGTCATCTGGAGGCGCGGCCGGGTGCCGACGATCACCATCAAGGGCGCCATCGTCGGCGACACGCAGCCTGCGACCGTGGTCCAGCAACTTGCGGCCGACGTCAAGGCCTTCACCGACACGCTGCCGCCGTCCTACAAGGTGGAACTTGGCGGCCCCGTCGCCGACAGCGAGAAGTCCCAGGCGCCGATCATCGCAGTCGCGCCTCTGATGCTGTTTGTCATCATGACGCTGCTGATGGTCCAGCTCCAGAGCTTCTCCCGGCTGTTCCTCGTCGTGGCCGTCGCGCCGCTCGGCATGATCGGTGTCGTGGCGGCCCTGGTGCCCAGCGGTGCGCCGCTCGGCTTCGTGGCCATCCTCGGCATCCTTGCCCTGATCGGCATCCTGATCCGGAACTCGGTGATCCTCGTTGTCCAGATCGAGGAACTGCGCGCCACCGGCCACGAGGCATGGAGCGCCGTGGTCGAAGCGACCAGGCACCGGACCCGGCCGATCATCCTGACGGCCGCCGCGGCGAGCCTCGCACTGATCCCGATCTCGCGGGAAGTCTTCTGGGGACCGATGGCCTATGCGATGATGGGCGGCATCATCATCGGAACGGTGCTCACGCTCGTCTTCCTTCCGTCGCTCTATGTTGCCTGCTTCCGGATCAAGGAGCCGACGGAGACAGTAGCGGACGCCTGATCGCGTCTGCGACGTGCGGGCTGTGGTCGCAATTCAGACTTCGAAGTCGCCGAACACGTCCTGCAGGCGGGTGAGCAACTGCACCCGCTCGTCCACCTCGTTGCCCATCAGGACGATGATGTTGGAGAGCAGCAGGTCCATGACCGCGGTCATGGTGGCGGCGCCGTCCCAGAGGGGGCCGTGCGACCCGGGCACGACGAGGGAAATGTCGGACACCTCGTCTGCCCACGGGCAGAACTCGTCGGTGAGCAGGATGACCTTGACGCCGGCGCGACGGGCTTCCTCGGCGAGTGGCCTGGCCTTGGCGGCGAAGCGGCGGACATCGTGGAGGAAGAGCACGCGACCCGCCACGGAGCCGTCGAGCGCCTCGGCATAGGTGCCGTTCAG
Organism: Rhizobium sp.; assembly: GCA_019739215.1. Classification (GTDB taxonomy): domain Bacteria; phylum Pseudomonadota; class Alphaproteobacteria; order Rhizobiales; family Rhizobiaceae; genus Rhizobium_E. Next base: position 22,371 of record JAHHDR010000034.1, on the reverse strand, counting down.
TCCGTCCATGAATTCGACGCGCGGTCGCGTGTAGGAGAGCTGGGCGGTAAAATACTGCGCGATGCCGCGGACATTCTGGTAGGCCGCGACATAGACCTCGCTGGCCGATATCAACGCCTCGACCGTTTGCTGCCACTCGTGAGAGGTGGTGAGTTCGTAGATCCGGCCGAGATTGTCGACCTGCTGCTGCAGCAGGCCAGCAATGAACTTGCCCTCGCGCAGGTCCTGCTGGAAGCGATCCATCGAGCCCTTGACCTGCCATGCCGGGTTGGACCTGCCGCGGCGCAGCACCGCCTTCATCTCCTCGAGTCCGTCGAAGCCGAGCCGTCGCAAATAGCGCCCGACCGTCATCTGCGAGATTTCGAGGCGGGCAGCAATGGACTTGGCTGTTTCGAAGGGCAGTTCGGCGAGATTGCGCTCGAAATAGTTGGCGATCAGCTTGTCGGACTTCGACTTGCGCATCTCCGCATCCTGCAGGCGCTTGAGGACTTCCTTCGACACTGTGATCCCCTGGTTCGCTCTCCGCCCGCCATCGGGCGGAGAGGCCATGCTTCTGCCTACTGGGCGGTCTTGACCTTGGTCCAGGCCCGGTCGACCTGGCGAAGGCCGGCGCCGATATCCTCGAAGATCTGCAGCCGCTTCATCGTCTCGTCGGTCGGATTGATCTCCTTGCTATTCTTGATGTTTTCGGGCGTCAACTGGCGCGCGGGCACATTGGCGGTGCCGTTGGTCTGCTGCGAAACATTGAGCGCCGCGATTTCCGGCCTGGTGTAGAACTGCAGGAACTTGATGGCATTGTCCTTGTTCGGCGCCGATTTCAGCACGCACATATCCTCCTGATACATGGTCGCGCCTTCCTCGGGGATGACATAGCCCAGGTCTTCCGGCTTGCCGAAGACGTCGATCATGGCGCCGACGAAGAAATGAGCGGCGGCCACGTCGCCGGACGCGACCATCGGGCGCGAGTCATAGGTGAAGGCCGCGACCTGGGACTTCATGGCGATGACGGTATCGGCTGCCTGCTGCAACTCTGCAGGATCGGTCGAATTGACCGTGTGGCCGTTCAGCATCAGGCCGACGCCGAGGACTTCGCGCATGTCGTCGAGCAGGGTGAATTTCAGGTCCTTCGCCTTTGCGGTCTCGATCAGGTCCTTCCAGCCGGTGATGTCCTTGCCGAGTACCTTGCGGTTATAGAGGATGCCGACAGTGCCGAAGGCATAGGGCAGGCAATACTCGCCGTTCGGGTCGCTCTTGGCGCGCAGGAACGTCGGGTCGATGTTCTTGAAGCCTTCATAGGTGTTGATGTCGGTCTTCTCGATAAGGTCGAGCTTGGACATGATGTCATGCATGTGCACGGACGGGAAGACGATGTCGTAGCCGGTCGCGCCGCCCTGGATCTTGGCGAGCATCTCTTCGTTGGAAGAATAGGTCGAGAGGTTGACCTTGATCTTGGTCTCTTCCTCGAATGTCTTCAGCACAGCCGGATTGATGTATTCGCCCCAGTTGTAGATGTTGAGTTCATCGGCGAAAGCGCTGCCCGCGGGCAGCATGAGCGCGCTGAGCGCCACAAGACCGAGGCGCCTCATGGTCCCGTTGAAGATCGTCATTTCAGTTCCCCTTGTCGGATTTTTTCCCGACGCAACCGTGCCGCTTCGCGTCCTTTGCAGATGTCGAGACGGCGCGCCGTTCGGGCGTTGACTTTGCCAGAAAATGATATCAAGGTATCTAAATCGCGCAAGAGTTAATTTAATAACATTTCGGGGAACGACTTATGCGAGATGCGATCGTGCGGCTGGTCTCGGCCGCCAAGGCCTTTTCCACGCCTGAAGGACGTCTGGTAACGGCGCTCGACGGCGTCGATCTCGACATCGGCCGCAATGAATTCATCACCCTTCTGGGCCCATCGGGCTGCGGCAAGACCACGCTGCTCCAGGCGATCAGCGGTTTCGTCGAACTCGATGGTGGTCGGATCGAGATCGACGGCGAGGACATGACCGACCGGCCGCCCTACCGCCGCCCGGTCAATACCGTGTTCCAAAATTACGCACTGTTTCCGCACATGACGGTGGGCGAGAATGCCGCCTATGCGCTCGATGTTGCGGGCGTTCCGAAACCCGAGCGTACGGAGCGCGTGCGGTCTATGCTGCGCATGGTGGGCCTCGACGGCATGGAAGGTCGCCTGCCGCGCCAGCTCTCCGGCGGCCAGCAGCAGCGGGTGGCGCTCGCCCGCGCCATCATTGCCCGACCGAAGGTTCTGCTGCTCGACGAGCCGCTTTCGGCGCTCGACAAGAACCTGCGCGAGGCGATGCAGCTCGAACTCAAGACGTTGCAACACGAACTCGGCATCACCTTCATTTTCGTCACCCACGACCAGCAGGAAGCGCTGACCATGTCGGACCGCGTCGCGGTACTGTCGAACGGACGGATCCAGCAGCTCGATGCGCCGCGTCGCATCTACGACCGCCCCGTGAGCACCTTCGTCGCAAGCTTCATCGGGGCAAGCAATCTGTTTGAGGGCAGGGTCGAAGGACAGAATTTCGTCGCCGCCGACGGATCGACGATCCGTCACCAGCCTTCCGGCGCGGATACGGCCGCAAGCGCCGCCACGGCGCTGATCCGGCCGGAGCAATTCTCGCTCACCGCTTTGTCCGAGCATGCGCCGTCGCTCGATGTCACGGTCGAGCAGGTGGTGTTCGTCGGCGCCGTCTTCGAACTTTTCGGCCGGACGGCGGGCGGGCGCCGGCTGATGGCGCAGGTGCCGGCGTCGCAGAGCAACGCCGTCGGGGCAATCGCCGCTGGCCAGCTGGCGCGCTGGTACTACGATCCCGCCACCGTCCATATCATCGCAGAACGGGAGGCCGCCTGATGGGTATCGCCAGCCAGAGGCGTCTCCAACTCGGCATCCTGCTCGGTCCGGTCACGCTCTTCCTTCTGATCTTCTTCGCCGTGCCGCTCGGCATCATGGTCGTCACCAGCTTCCTCGCGCCCGGCCTCTATGGCGGCGTCGAGTGGATCTGGTATCCGCACAATTATGGCCGCATCCTTGGCTTCGCCGATCCGGCTTTCGAGGAGTTCGACCCGGTCTATATCGCGATCTTCCTTCGTTCGCTGAAGATCGCGGCGCTGACGGTGATCTACACCTTGCTCGTCTGCTACCCCGCCGCTTTCCACATCAGCCGGCTTCCGGACAGGTGGAAGAACTTCTGCCTGTTCCTGATCACGCTGCCCTTCTTCTCGAGCCTGATCGTGCGCCTGTTCGTCTGGGTGATGATCCTCAGGCCCACCGGCCTCATCAACGAGACGCTGATGACATCGGGCGCGATCTCGAGGCCGCTGGAGATGATCTATACCGACGGCGCGATCATCCTCGGCATGGTCTATGTCTTCATTCCCTTCATGTTCATGCCGGTCTATGCCTCGATCGAGAAACTGGACTGGCGGCTGGTGCAGGCCTCGCTCGATCTCGGTGCCGGGCCGATCCGCACCTTCTTCCGCGTGGTGCTGCCGCTGACCGCACCGGGCATCGTCGGCGGTTCGGTGATCGTCTTCATCCCCGCGCTCGGCAATTTCATCGTGCCGGCCATCCTCGGCGGCGCCAAGGTGATGATGGTCGGCAGCCTGATCGAGGCGCAGTTCCTGTCGGCGCGCAACTGGCCGTTCGGCTCGGCTCTCGCCATGATGATCATGGCCGTCATGCTCACGCTGCTTCTCGCCTATGTCATCCTGTCCGGCCGGCGGAATGCCGCTTCGGCTCAGGCGCGATAGGAGGCCGGGATGAAATTCTCACGCGGCCTCTTCAAGGCGGGTCTGACGCTCTACACGGTGCTGTTCTTCGCCTTCATCTACATTCCGCTGGCGCTGATCGCACTCTACTCCTTCAACGCCAACCCGGTGAACATGATGGTGTGGAGCGGGTTTACCACGGAATGGTATGCCCAGGTGCTGGGCTTCAAGACGACTGTGTCGGAGAATGCGCTCTATATCGAGTCCACCGACCAGCTGATCGCGGCGGTGCTCAACAGCCTGAAGATCGCGCTCTTCACAACGGTCATCTCCACCGTGCTGGGCACGGCGATCGCCCTTGCGATGCACCGCTACAATTTCCTTGGGCGACGCTTCTACCAGGTGGTGATGTTCATGCCGATGCTGATGCCCGACATCGTGCTCGGCATCGCGCTCCTGATCTTCTTCGTCAGCGCCGGCATCCGGCTCGGCGTCACGACCATCGTCATCGGCCAGTGCACATTCCTGATCTCCTATGTCTTCATCGTCGTCTCGGCCCGGCTGGCCGGCATGGACAGGACATTGGAAAACGCCTCGGCGGACCTCGGCGCCAATGAATGGGTGACCTTCCGCCGGGTGGTGCTGCCGCAGCTGATGCCGGGCATTGTCGGCGGCGGGCTGCTCGCCTTCATCATATCGATGGACGATCTCGTCATCACCTATTTCATCGCCGGCGTCGATGTGACCACGCTGCCGATGTTCATCTTCGCCATGCTCCGGCGCGGCATCAAGCCGGAGATCAATGCGATCGCCGTCATGATGCTGACCTTCTCCTTCCTCGTGGCCTCGCTCGGCCTCTACCTCCGATCCCGGCAGAAATGACATGACAGAGAACACCTCCAAGCCCCGCGGCCGCGAACTCGGGCTTCCTTTTGCCGGCCGCACCGGGACCCACAATGCCATCACCGACGTGCCCGGCATCGGCGTCGGCTTCCGCACGATTATCGAGAACGCACCACGTCCCGGCCGGGAGCGCCCGGTGCGGACCGGTGTCACGGCCATCCTGCCGCACATGCAGTCGGACACGCCCGTGCCCGTCTATGCTGGCGTGCATCGCTTCAACGGCAACGGCGAGATGACCGGCACGCACTGGATCGAGGACGGCGGTTACTTCCTCGGACCTGTCGTGATCACCAACACCCATGGCGTCGGCATGGCGCATCACGCGACCGTCAAATGGATGATCGACCGCTATGCCTCGACCTACCAGACAGACGATTTCCTCTGGATCATGCCCGTCGTCGCCGAGACCTATGACGGCGTGCTCAACGACATCAACGGGCTGCACCTGACCGAAGCCGACGTGCATGCCGCGCTCGACAGCATTGCCGATGGACCCGTTCAGGAAGGCAATTGTGGTGGCGGCACGGGGATGATCACCTATGGCTTCAAGGGCGGCACCGGAACCTCGTCACGCAGCGTCGAATTCGATGGTCGGTCCTACACGGTCGGGGTGCTGGTACAGGCAAACCACGGCCAGCGTGACTGGCTGACCATCGCGGGCGTGCCTGTCGGCAAATACATGCAGGACGGCACGCCGCAGAGCCAGATGGCCGAGCGCGGTTCGATCATCGTCGTGATCGCCACCGACCTGCCGATGATGCCGCACCAGCTCAAGCGCCTGGCCCGCCGCGCCGCGATCGGCATCGGCCGCAACGGCACGCCGGGCGGCAACAATTCGGGCGACATCTTCCTCGCCTTCTCTACGGCCAATGCCCATCCCATGGCGCACAGGGCGAGCGGGCATCTCGCCATCGAGATGGTCAATGACGAACCGCTCGACCCGGTCTATCTCGCGACCGTGGACTGCGTCGAGGAGGCCGTGGTGAATGCCATGCTCGCGGCCGAGGACATGGGCGGGACCGCCCACGACCGCTTCCTCATCCAGGCGATTTCGCACGCGCGTCTGGTTGAGGCGGTCAACGGCGCCCGGGAATCGGTACTGCATCATCTCGTCTGATGCGTGCTTCCAGTCACGACAGTCAAAGAAGCGCGGCCTGGTCGGCGCTCTGACGATGAACCAAGTCCAAGTGAGACATCGAAGAATTTTGTTATCGCAATAAATATTGTTGTTGACAGGCTTCATGGTTGCGCTTAGAAGATTGTTATCGCAATAATAAAAACCGCGATAACAAAGGAGCCCGACAATGAACACCACCCTTATCGCTGCAACCACAGCCCTCGGTATCGCCGCGGCCACTTCGGGCTTTGCCGCCGAGAAGATCCCCGACAACCAGGCGGTCCGCAATGTCGTCCTCGTCCACGGTGCCTTTGCCGACGGCTCGGGCTGGCGCGGCGTCTATGACAACCTCACCCAGCGGGGATACAAGGTCACGATCGTCCAGAATCCGTTGACCTCGCTTGCCGACGATATTGCTGCGACCAAGCGCGCGATCGATCGCCAAGACGGACCCACTATTCTCGTCGGTCATTCCTGGGGCGGCGTGATGATTACCGAGGCGGGCGTCGACGCGAAGGTCGCAGGCCTGGTCTATGTCTCCGCCCTGTCGCCGGATGCTGGCGAGACCACGGCGCAGCAGTATGAAGGCTACACGACGCCGCCGGAATTCGTGATCGAACCCACGGCCGATGGATTCGGTGCCCTGAAGGCCGATACGTTCAAGGCCGGCTTTGCGGCCGATACGACCGACGCGGACGCCGCCTTCCTGCGCGACTCCCAGGTGCCGATCAACCTGGCATCGTTCGGCATCAAGCTCGAGAACGCCGCCTGGCGCACCAAGCCGAGCTGGGCCGTCATCGCCCGCCAGGACAAGGCTTTCGACCAGCGCATGCTGCAGGACATGGCCAAGCGAATCGGCGCCAAAGTGACCGAGGTCGATGCCAGCCATGCGCTGTTCATGACCCAGCCTGGTGTCATCGCCGACGTTATCGACGAGGCCGCCAGGAGCACGCAAGAAGCGGCCAAGTGATGCTCCACGCCGGAGCGAAGATCAACGAGAGCAGGCGGCAGCCCATGCCGCCTGCGGATAGTCGTAACGACATCATGAGCTGTATCCGATACCCCTTCCTGTCACCATAAGGGACGCCGTCGGACCAGCGAGCATTTTTGGCATCCGCTGGTTTCGGCGTGACTGCCGTCTTGCGAGGACTTGCGCGGATTGAACGAGCGGCATTCAGGGCACAGAAATGGTTCGGGGCCATGGCAATGACGGCGGCGCGTTGCCAATTGTGTGGAGGACGTCCATACCATCGGGACACTTCGTTGAAACGAGGACCCAATGGTTCTTGCATTGCATGCCGTCAGCAAAGCCTATCAGACTGCGGAGGGCCCACTCGCCGTCCTTCACGACATCGACCTCAAGGTCGATAGCGGCAGAAGCCGGGCACTGACCGGAGAGTCGGGAAGCGGCAAGAGCACGCTTCTGCATCTCGCCGCGGGCCTCGACATCCCCGATTCCGGGCAAGTGATCGTCGAAGGCGAAGACATGGGCCGGCTCGACGACGCCAGTCGAGCGAGGCTTCGTCGTGGCACCGTCGGGCTCGTATTCCAGCAGTTCAACCTGATTCCGTCACTCGACGTGGCGGCCAATCTGTCGTTCCACGCGCGCCTCAGCGGTCGTGACGATCCGCACTGGAACGCCGTGCTGATCGAGAGACTCGGCCTCGACGGGCTGCTGAGCCGCTATCCGGAGCAACTGTCGGGTGGACAGCAGCAGCGCGTTGCCATCGGCCGAACGCTTGCCGCCAGACCCAGCCTGGTCCTGGCCGACGAACCCACGGGCAACCTGGATGAGGCGACCGGCGACGCAGTCCTGGCGCTGATGCTGGAACTGGTGGCAGACACGGGTGCGGCCCTTCTCATGGTCACGCATTCGAGCCGTCTGGCGGATCAACTGGATGATCGCACCAACCTGCGCGGCGGACGGATCGTCTCGACATGATCCGAACGGCACTGTCCGCACTGTTTTCCCACTGGCGCAGGAATCCGCTGCAACTCGCAATGCTCCTGCTGGGCCTGTCCCTGGCGACGGCATTGTGGTCTGGCGTTCAGGCGGTGAATTCCGAGGCCCGCGCAAGCTATGACCGCGCCACAGCGATCGTCGGCGGCAACAGGCTCGACCAACTGGTGTCCGGAAACGGCGCGCCGATCGCTCAGCAGACATATGTCGAACTCCGGCGCGCAGGCTGGCAGGTATCCCCTGTCGTCGAGGGCGATCTTCGGCTGGGTTCCGTGCGGCTCCACGTCGTCGGGATCGATCCCGTGACGCTGCCTGCCGATGCGGCGCAGATCGATGTGAGCGAAGGCGGCGATCTTCTGTCGTTCATCCGTTCGCCTGGCCTGGTCTTCGTTGCGCCCGAAACGTTCGAGGAACTTTCCCGTGGCAATGAGACCGCACTCACCTTTCGCGCCGCCGCTGACGTGCCTCCGGGCAACGCCATCATGGATATCGGCAACGCGCAATTGCTGTTGGGTAGGCCGGGTCAGATCAGCAGTCTCGTGGTCGCGAACGACCAGGTTTTGGACGCTGACGCGCTGAAGGCCCTTGCTCCGGACCTTGTGGTCAAATCGCCGGATGGCGAAGGCGACCTTGCGCGCCTGACGGACAGTTTTCATCTCAACCTGACGGCATTCGGCTTTCTGGCGTTCGCTGTTGGGCTGTTCATCGTTTATTCGGCGGTCGGGATGGCCTTCGAACAACGTCGCTCCACATTTCGCACCCTCAGATCGCTCGGGCTTTCCGCTCGCGCGCTGTGCGGACTGCTGGTGCTGGAACTCTTGTCTCTGGCCCTGGCCGCGGGGCTCTCTGGCGTCGTTCTCGGCTATCTTGTTGCATCGCTGCTGCTACCTGACGTCGCTGCGGCCCTTCAGGGCCTCTATGGGGCCAGCCTTCCGGGCACGCTGGCCCTGCGCCCCGAATGGTGGGCGACCGGGATCGCAATTGCCGTGGGCGGCACCCTGGTTTCCGCCGCAGGCAGTCTCTGGCGCGTGTGGAGGCTTCCGCTGCTGGCATCCGCGCAGCCGCGTGCATGGGCGCTGTCGTCGGAGCGGGCACTGATCCTTCAGGCGCTGGCCGGGATTGTCGCGTTCATCCTTGCCGCCGGGCTGGCACAGTGGGGCCGCGGCCTGGTGAGCGGGTTCGGAGTGCTCGGAGGCCTTCTCCTGGGGGCGGCCCTGATCCTGCCAATGGTCCTCTCCGCCTTGCTCGGCGTGCTGCGCCAGTCAGGAAGCGGGCCGCTTGCGCAGTGGTTCTGGGCCGACGCGCGCCAGCAGCTGCCCGGCCTTTCGCTTGCCTTGATGGCGCTGCTCCTGGCGCTGTCAGCCAATGTCGGCGTCGGCACGATGGTCTCAAGTTTTCGGCAGACATTCACCGGATGGCTCGACCAGCGGCTCGCGGCTGAGCTCTATGTCACAGCCCGAAGCGATGCAGAAGGCGACCGGATTCGCCACTGGCTTTCCAGCCGGGCGAGCGCGGTTCTGCCGATCTGGAATGTCGATGGAGAGGTTGAGGGCAACGATGCCGAGATATTCGGGATCAAGGATGATCCGCTCTACCGGGAGAACTGGCCGCTGCTGCAATCCTCGCCGGATGTCTGGGACCGGGTGGCCGAAGGCAATGCCGCGCTGATCAATGAGCAGATGTCGCGCCGCGATCGTCTCGACGTTGGCGATGACATCGTCCTGCCGGGCGGATGGGCAACGACCGTTGCCGGCGTGTTCTCCGACTACGGCAACCCGAAGGGACAGGTCATCATCGGCATCGACCGACTGTCGCAACTCTATCCGCAGGTGCCGCGCCTGCGCTATGGTGTGCGGATCGCACCGTCGGGCGCGGGCGCGCTGACTGCGGCGCTGATCGAGGAATTCGATCTGCCCCGGCAGAATGTGGTGGATCAGGACAGCCTCAAGCGGCGGTCGCTGGAGGTGTTCGAAAAGACATTCTCGGTGACCGCGGTACTCAACGTTCTGACACTCGGCGTGGCGGGCCTGGCGATGTTTGCCAGCCTGGTGACACTGGCCGGGATGCGCCTGCCTCAGATCGCACCGTTGTGGGCGATGGGCATTACCCTGCGCCGCATTGTCCTCCTGGAACTCGTCAGGACGCTGGCTTTGGCATTGCTGACCCTGATCGCCGCGCTTCCCGTTGGCCTCGGCCTGGCCTGGGTCCTGCTGTCGATCGTCAATGTCGAGGCATTTAGCTGGAAGCTGCCGATGCACCTCTTTCCCGGGGACTGGCTGAAGCTCGGCGGGCTGGCGATGGCTGCGGCGCTGGTCGCTGCAATCATCCCGCTGCGCCGGCTTGCCCGGACATCTGCAGCCGATCTGCTGAAGGTTTTTGCCAATGAACGCTAGCAAGCTTCTGTCAGGCCTTGTGGCCGCGGTGATATTCCTGGCTCTCGTCGGGTCCGGAGCGAACGGCCAGGGTTTCGCCGAACTCGGCACCAAGGCCGATGGATTTGCGGTGCCGAAGCCGGGTGTGCCGCTGGCGTTTCCAGCGGACCATGGTGCGCATCCGGACTACCGCATCGAATGGTGGTACCTTACAGCCAATCTCAAGGGGGAGGACGGCAAGGCGTATGGCGCGCAATGGACCCTGTTCCGGTCGGCACTCGCGCCGGGTCGCAGGGAAGGCTGGTCGAGCCCGCAAATCTGGATGGGGCATGCCGCGATCACGACCGGGGATCGCCAGTTCGTGGCGGAACGCCTGTCTCGCGACGGGATAGACCAGTCGGGTGTCACGGCAGCGCCATTCGCGGCCTGGATCGACGATTGGCGCATGCAATTGCGGAGTCTGCCTGATGATGCGGCAACACAGTCGAGCGTCAATCTGTCAGCGATGTCCGTGAATGCGACCGGAAAGGATTTTTCCTACCAACTTTCGCTCGATGCGGTCGGCCCGGTCGTTGCGCAGGGCCAGCAGGGCTATTCGGTGAAATCGCCCGCGGGCCAGGCAAGCTACTACTACTCGCAGCCGTTTTATGCGGTCACCGGCTCCATCATGCTGCCGACCGGCGAGGTCAAGGTGACTGGAAACGCCTGGCTCGACCATGAATGGTCGTCTCAGCCATTGGCTGCCGACCAGACCGGGTGGGACTGGTTTTCCCTGCATCTGCAGAGCGGGGAGAAGCTCATGGGTTTCCGGTTGCGGGACAGCGGGAATGGCTTCACATCTGCGACCTGGATCGCGGCGGATGGCACTGCCAGTCCGATGATGCCGGGCGACCTGACTATGACGCCGACGAGGACGACCGTCGTTGACGGCAGGGACATCCCGACCGCGTGGCATCTTGAACTACCGAAACGCAAATTCGACGTGGTGACGACGCCGCTCAATCCGCAAGCCTGGATGAAAACCCGCTTTGAATATTGGGAGGGTCCGATTTCTTTCGAAGGTACGCATCGCGGCATCGGCTACCTTGAGATGACGGGGTACAAATAGGAGCGGGGCCTGGGCTGTTGCCGCTATAGCCGTATTGGTCGCCGGTGCGGCATGTGTCACTCAATTCGCCCGGGCGGTCAAAACGATTCCGCAGCGAATCGCAATGTTCACCAATCCACCTTTATCAGATTTGGGACCGCAGTCTGTTATTGCTGGAAAATTTGGTGGAGCTAAGCGGGATCGAACCGCTGACCTCTTGCATGCCATGCAAGCGCTCTCCCAGCTGAGCTATAGCCCCATCCGGTCCCCGAGGGGAGGAGGTGTCACCGATGCGCTTCGGCTTCGGTGGCGGGTTCATACTTCCGCCTGTTCGCAATGGCAAGCAGGAAAATCGGGCAAGGCGCAGAAAAGTTTCGCCTCGCCCGGTTTGAGAATCAAACTTCCTCGTCGTCGCCGGGAACGCCGATGAGGTCCGACATGTCGTCGTCGTCCTCGTCTTCATCCTGCTCGAGGAACGTGTTGTCATCGTCGTCGCCGATATCGACATCGTCATCGCCGAGGTCGGGAAGATCCTCGCCGGCGGCTGCTTCCTCGTCGGCATCCTCGAGCGAGACGAGTTCGACTTCCGTGCTCTCGGTGTCGACTTCCGGCACTTCTTCTTCCTCGGCAACCTTTTCAAGGATGGCCGCGACGGAGGTTTCCGCGAAGAAGGACAGCGGGTAGCTCTTGCCCGTATAGGGCGATACGACCGGATCCTTGTTCAGGTCGTAGAACTTCTTGCCCGTTTCCGGGTCGATGCGCTTGGTACCAAGTTCTGACTTAGCCACGTGGGGACCTCTTGATCGTCGTGCCGCGTTCGGCGGGCCGGACTGGCCGGCCGAGGTTGAAAAACGAGTGTTGAGCCCATTAGCGATGTTGCAAGCCCCTGTCAAAGCCTAAGAGCGCCACCGCTTCGGCATTTTGCAACAACAATGATGACCGGCCAAAAGCTTTGTGTTAACGAGCGGCCGGTTTCATGCGGGGAAGGGCGCTCCCCGCCCTATATTCGAAGGACCCTTTCATGTCGCATGCAGGCACGCCGGCCCCGGCCACGGCCAGGAAATCCGAAAATCTCAGAGGCACCGTCCGCATCCCGGGCGACAAGTCCATCTCGCACCGTTCCTTCATGTTCGGCGGCCTGGCCAGCGGCGAGACCCGGATCACCGGCCTGCTCGAAGGCGAGGATGTGATCAATACCGGCAAGGCGATGCGGGCCATGGGCGCCAGGATCGAGAAGTCGGGCGACACCTGGATCATCCAGGGCACAGGCAACGGCGCGCTGCTCGCGCCCGAGGCGCCGCTCGACTTCGGCAATGCCGGCACTGGCTGCCGCCTGACAATGGGTCTGGTCGGCGTCTATGACTTTTCCTCGACGTTCGTCGGCGACGCCTCGCTGTCGTCGCGCCCGATGGGACGCGTGCTTAATCCGCTGCGCGAGATGGGCGTGCAGGTCGAGGCCATGGCGGGCGACAAGCTGCCGGCGACGCTGCATGGACCCAGGACGCCGAACCCGATCACCTATCGGGTGCCGATGGCGTCAGCACAGGTCAAGTCCGCCGTGCTGCTGGCCGGCCTCAACACGCCGGGCATCACTACCGTCATCGAACCGGTGATGACGCGCGACCACACCGAGAAGATGTTGCAGGGTTTCGGCGCCAGCCTCTCGGTCGAAACCGACGCAGACGGTGTTCGCACCATTCGCCTCGAGGGGCGCGGCACGCTGACGGGTCAGGTTATCGATGTGCCCGGCGACCCGTCTTCCACGGCTTTCCCGCTGGTGGCCGCGCTGCTGGTGCCGGGCTCCGATGTCACAATTCTCAACGTTCTGATGAACCCAACGCGCACCGGGCTGATCCTGACGCTGCAGGAGATGGGCGCTGACATCGAGGTGATGAATGCCCGTAACGCCGGCGGCGAGGACGTCGCCGACCTGCGCGTGCGCCATTCCGACCTCAAGGGCGTGATAGTGCCGGAAGGCCGGGCGCCGTCAATGATCGACGAATACCCGGTTCTCGCAGTGGCGGCGGCCTTCGCCGAAGGCACGACCACGATGAACGGTCTCGACGAATTGCGCGTGAAGGAATCGGACCGGCTTGCGGCGGTCGCCCGTGGGCTGGAACTCAACGGCGTCGATTGCACCGAGGGCGAAGCGTCCCTGGTCGTGCGCGGCGTGCCCGGCGGCCGGGGGCTCGGCAATGCGAGGGGCGAGGCGGTCAAGACCCATCTCGACCATCGCATCGCCATGAGCTTCCTGGTCATGGGGCTGGCGTCGGAACATCCGGTCACGGTCGACGACGCGCGGATGATCGCGACGTCATTTCCTGAGTTCATGGACCTGATGGCAGGGCTGGGCGCGAAGATCAATACGTGAGGCATGGCCTCGCCACCGCGTCTCCATGCTCTTTCAGCACATGCCGGCGCCTGGCCCAGGCTGACATCGCAGGGTTGCCGGTCCCAATCCTTCGCGTCAGTCACGAGGAACATCCATGTTGAAACTTTTCTTTTCCAAGGGCTCATGCGCGGTCGCATCCCGGATTGCCCTCGAGGATGCGGGCGCGCCCTACGAACTGGTCAAGGTCGACCTTGCGGCCGGCGAGCAGCGCAGCCCGGACTACCTGAAGATCAACCCCAAGGGTCGTGTTCCGGCGCTTGTCACCGAACAGGGCGTTCTCACCGAGACGCCGGCGATCCTCGTCTATATCGCCCAGACCTTTCCCGCCGCGCGGCTCGCCCCGCTGGACGACCCTTTCGAGTTCGCCCGCCTTCAGGCGTTCAATTCCTACATCGCATCGACCGTGCACATCAACCATGCCCATGGCCGCCGCGGCGCCCGCTGGGCCGACCAGCATTCCTCCTTCGAGGACATGAAGGCCAAGGTGCCGGAGACCATGATGGCGTCGATGCGGATGATCGAGCTCGACTACTTCGAGGGGCCGTGGGTAATGGGCGAGCAATACACCGTCGCCGACGCCTATCTTCATACGATCTCGAACTGGCTGGAGGGTGACGGCGTCGACATCCGCGACCTGCCGATCATCAGGGATCACCATGAGCGGATGTCGGAGCGGCCGTCGGTGCAGCGGGCGCTGGCGGACGCCTGAGGCCGTTCAGCATGACGGACGCTGGCCGCCGACATCATCGGTCTCTATGACCGGCATGCACTGCTCTGGGATGCGAGTCGCGGCAGATCGCTGTTCGAAGCGCCCTGGCTGACCCGTTTCCTGGCCCGCGTGCCGCCCAGGGGCGCGATCCTCGACATTGGTTGCGGCGCGGGCGAGCCGATTGCCAGCCACATGGCGGGCCTGGGCTACGCAGTCACGGGCATTGACAGCTCGTCCAGTCTTATCGCGATGTGCCGCGACCGCATGCCGGGCCAGGACTGGCGGGTCGCCGACATGCGCCTGCTGGCGCTCGACAGGACGTTCGACGGGCTGGTCGCGTGGGACAGTTTCTTTCATCTGACGGCCGAGGACCAACGCGCAATGTTTCCGATATTCCGGGCGCATGCCGCGCCCGGGGCAGCGCTGATGTTCACCAGCGGTCCGGCGCATGGCGAGGCGATCGGCGCATTCGGCGGCGATGCGCTCTACCACGCGAGCCTCGATCCCGAGGAATATCGGGACCTGCTTGCCGCGAGCGGGTTCGAGACCGTGGACTTCGAGCGTGAAGATCCCGGCTGCGGCGGACACACGATCTGGCTGGCGGTTGCGGAGTAAGCCGCGCTCTGCTTTTCTCGGGGTGCAAGACTCAGGAGGAACTCAGGAGGAACTCATGACAGCACTCGAGCTACCCCAGGACGGCAGCTGCCGCTGCGGCCGCGTGAGACTGCGAATTACCAAGGCGCCAATGCTGACGATGGCCTGCCATTGCACCGGCTGCCAGAAGATGAGCGCCAGTGCCTATTCGCTGTCCGCCGCGATTCCCGCTGACGGGTTCGAGGTCACGGACGGGGAGCCGGTCATCGGCGGCCTGCACGGCGCGTCGCGGCATTATTTCTGCGGCCACTGCATGAGCTGGATGTTCACCCGGCCGGAAGGCGTGGACTTCTTCGTCAATGTTCGCCCGACCATGCTCGATGATGCCAGGTGGTTCGCGCCCTTCATCGAGACCTTCACCAGCGAGAAACTGCCCTGGGCGACAACGGCTGCCCGGCACAGCTACCCGACGTTCCCCGGAATGGACGACTATGCGGGGCTGATTGCCGGCTATCAGGCGACGCTTGCCGGGTGACCGCGGCGGCCCCTCGGTCGCTCCGAATCGGCGGCGCCTGCCGCGCAAGCGTTTCTTAACGATCATGAACTGTCGGATGGTGCGAACGCAAGATTGCAGACAAATTGAAATACCCGCTTACGGCTTGATTAACAGCCGACGGCTAGCGTTGGGGGTGCAATGAAAGCAGGACCGACACCTGTGATCGTTGCACAGGCGTTTGCAGAGCTGCGGGGGCGCAATGAAGAACATACCTCAAGCCGGTTTTCACTGGCGTGCGGATGCGGATGGCAGGATCCTCTATCGAGTCAACGAGCACAGTCCCACCTATGTGATTTCCCGCGGCGATCTGGATCGCATCACCAGTGCTGCGGAACTGGTGGGGGCGGCGCTGTTCGCCAGCATCGCCTTCGTGTTCATCTCCAACGGCCACTGGTGGGTGAGCGGATTTCGCACGCCGGAATTCGTGGCGCTGCTCGTGGCAATCATGGTGATCCCGGCCGTGCTGATCGCCAACCTGGCCCGGGTGCGCCACCAAGTGCTGTCACGTGCCCAGCAGGCGCCGCGCGAACTCAAGATCTACGCACTCTCCGAGACGATCAACCTGGGAATGCGTTATCTCACCCGTCACGTCGCTTCGTTCTGGCTATGGCTCGCCAATGCGGTTTTGCTGTTCGTGGGTGTCGAGCTTGCGATCGCGAGCATAAGGTTTCTGCGGGCACCTGCGTCGCAGCTCCAGGGCAGTCACTTGCCGGGGCCGCTTGACGGCCTGTTCTATCTCGGCTTCGTGCTGTTCATCGTCTATCTCCTGACCGAGGAACTCTACCGCCGCCGGAGGCCTGGCGCATCGGCGTGACGCCGGCTTTCCGGTCGGCTTCGGGCAGGAGATGTCGCGGCTGCGTTCAGCCGCGCATGGCGGCTTCAATCGCCGCGATGTCGATCTTGCGCATTTTCATCATGGCATCCATCGCTCGTTTTGCCGCGGCACGGTCGCTGCTCGAGGTCGCTCGAAGCAGCACGGACGGCGTGATCTGCCATGACAGGCCCCAGCGATCCTTCAGCCAGCCGCACATGCTTTCCTGCCCGCCGTCGGCGGTGAGCGCGTTCCACAGCCGGTCCGTTTCGGCCTGATCCTCGGTCTGTACCATGATCGAGACGGCTTCGGACTGCTTGAAATGCGGCCCGCCGTTGAGGATCTGGTAGGGCACCCCACCCAGTTCGAAGTCGACGACGAGCGGTTCATCGGCGGGCTGGCCCATGTCGCCCATCGGCGGCGTGTAATCGCCGACCACCCGCGAATTCGGGATCAGCGACGTATAGAACCGTGCGGCTTCCAAGCCGCCTTTCTCGAACCACAGAACCGTGGAAATCTTTCTGTCAGCCATCTGATTCCTCCCGTTGCTTGACGATACCCAACCATACCAACTGGTAGGTATGAAGTCAAATCGCCTTGTTCCCTGATGATGCGGGCAGGGCGAGACGCCGTCCGCAGGGTGGGAAGGGCGATCCTTGACATCGCGAGTTTCATGTAACATATGAAGTTACATGAAAGCTGACAGCAGACTCTCCGTCACACTCCACGTCCTGCTCCACATGGCCGAGCGCGGCAAGCCGATGACATCGGCGGAGCTGGCGGCGCACATGGACACAAACCCCGTCGTCGTGCGGCGGACCATGGCAGGTCTTAGGGAGCGCGGCTTCGTCCAGTCTGAAAAAGGCCATGGCGGCGGCTGGAGGATCGCCTGCGATCTCGCTTCGGTGACGTTGAAGGACATCTACGACGCACTCGGCGCGCCGAACCTGCTCGCCATAGGAATCAATCTCGAAAACCCGTCATGCCTGGTCGAACAGGCGGTCAACCGTTCCCTGACCTCGGCCTTCCGCGATGCCGAGGTGCTGCTGGTCTCCCGGCTGGCCGATGTGACGCTGGCCGCGCTCGCGGAGGATTTTCGCCACCATGCCGCGCTGCACCGCGCGGCCCGACAACAGAAGGACTCGTGACATGTACGATACGATCATCGTCGGCGGCAGCTATGCCGGCCAGTCTGCCGCGCTCCAGCTTGCTCGCGCGCGCCGGAACATTCTCGTCATCGACGAGGGTATTCGCCGCAACCGATTTGCCGACCACTCGCACGGCTTTCTCGGCCAAGATGGCAGCGATCCCGCCGACATCGCCGACCGGGCGCGCGCCCAACTGATGGCCTATCCGACGGTCACCTGGCTCGCCGACCGCGCCGAGAGCGCCGAGCCGCTCGCCGAGGGCTTTGCGGTGACCGGCAGGAGCGGTGCCCGGCACGAAGCGCGCAGCGTCGTTCTCGCAACCGGCGTCAAGGACGGACTTCCCGATGTTCCCGGGCTTGCGGAGCGCTGGGGCAAGGCGGTCTTCCATTGCCCGTATTGCCATGGCTACGAACTGAACCGGGGTCGCATCGGCGTGCTCGCGGTGTCGGAACTGTCGATGCATCATGCCCTGATGCTGCCGGACTGGGGCAGCACGACCTTCTTTCTCAACGGCGCCTTCGAGCCCACGCCGGACCAACTGGCCCAGCTTGCGGCGCGAGGCGTCGCGGTCGAGCATGGCAGGATCAGGGCGCTGGAAGGCTCCCCGGTCGACGTCGTTTTCGAGGACGGACGCCGGGTTTCGCTGGATGGCCTGTTCACCGCAACCGCGACCGAGGTCTCGAGCCCGATCGCGGCCCAGCTCGGATGCGACTTCGCCGACGGGCCGATGGGCCGCTACATCCGCACCGACGACATGAAGGCCACATCAGTGCCCGGCGTCTTCGCCTGCGGCGACGCGGCGCGCGCGGCGGGAAATGTCGCCATCGCGGTGGGAGACGGCGCCATGGCCGGTGCTGCGACCCACCGCAGGCTGATGTTCGGCTGACGCCGGGTGCCCGTCGCTACCGCTTTCGTCAGATGACGAGCATGTCCGATGCGCCCAGTGCGAGGCCGGGGTCGATCTGCGCCACCAGCACCGCCTTGCCGGATCTGCTGCCATCGGCGTCGTAGAGTATCTCGCCGGAGGCCGTGTCATAGACGATCCGGTCGCGGCGGTCTTCCGCGAGACCCGTGGCATTGGCGGCAAACGCGCTGGGAGCGATGGCGCCATCCTTGCCGATCTTCGTGAAGACCGCATTGTTGAAGACAAGCCGGTCCTCTCCGATGGTGAAGTCGGTGATGATGTCCGCGTTGCCGGCCGACAGCCTGGTATCGAAGATGAAGAAATCCTCGCCGCCGTTGCCTGTCAGCGTATCTGCTCCCAGATTGCCGTAGAGCGCATTGGCGTGGTCATTGCCGGTGATGGTATCGCCGGCCTTGCCACCGACCGCGACTTCGATCACCGTCCCGCGCATGACGGCGAGGTTGCCCTTGATGCCGTCGATCGATGAGAAGCTCTCTTCGTGCAGATCGATGATACTGGCCTTCTTCGACCAGGAAAAGTCCAGCCTGTCCCGGCCGCCGCTGTCAATGACGGTCACGGATGCTCCGGCCTTGATCTCGGCCTTGAAGCCGTAGACGTCGTTGCCGGGGCGCAGGGCTGCGGCGCCATAGAGATCCTGGATGGCAATGAGATCGGCCATCATCGGCGTGACGGGTATCGCATAATCAGCGTCGATGTTTTCGTTCTCATCCTGCGAGGAGTAGGACATGATCGTTGCCTGCCAGGAATCGTTGGGCAGCGGTGCGGGCGCGTCGACAGGCGGTGGGTAGCCGCCATAGATGCCGCCGTGGCCCAGGCCGAGCGCGTGCCCCACCTCATGGATGAAGGTCAGCATCGAATAATCGTAGATCCCGGTGCCGTTGCTGGCGAGCCATTCGTCGGAAATGTTGATGAAGGCAGAGGTGATCGTGGTGCCGTCCACTTCGGTATTGGTGTAGGCGGATGCATAGTTGTCATCGATGACGATCTCGGCGCCGGTCCTGACCACCTTGAATTCGATGCCCGTCGCCGCGGTCCAGACGTCGAGCGCGTGCAGCGCGAGTTTCTGGCCGGCCTTCGACAGGCCCGAGACCTGGACGCTGAGCGCGCCATCCGTGCCGAGATCGAAGGCGCGACGCGTTTCGTCATAATAGTCGTAATAGCCGTCGGTCAGGAAGGTGGCGAGCGTGTCGAGTGCCGCGTCGTAAACCGGAGTCGGATCGGTGCCGTCGGCCGCACCGGCGAGGAAATCCGAATCGCGATCGATCCGGGGGGCCTTGTCCTTGCCACCCTTCGCGACCGAAGCTGCGGTCGCAAGAAATTCTGGATCGTGGGGGGTCGAATGGTTCCGAGGCTGCATGGCGCTCTCCGATGGTGCGCATTGCTGCCTTGGCGCCGTCGTCGCGCTGGGTATTGCGGCCTCTCTTGAACCAGCCGGCGACGGGCGTCAAGCATCATCCGACGACCGGGACGATGGTCGCAACTACGGGCCGGCTGCGGCGAGGCTGATCATCACGCGCAGGCCCGGCTGGGCATTGACGAGGCGGATCTCGCCGTTGGCGCCGGTGGCAATGTCACGCGCGATCGCGAGCCCGAGTCCCGCGCCGCCGCTGCTTTCGTCGAGCCGCCCTCCACGCTCCAGCACGAGGCCAATCATGTCGTCCGGAATGCCCGGACCGTCGTCCGTCACGGAAACCAGGGACAAGTGCGCCGTCGATGCGGGCTGCGATCTCGACACCGGTCCCGGCATAGCGCACAGCATTTTCGAGCACGTTGCCGAGCAGTTCGGTCAGGTCTTCGGGATCGATGCGCGCCGCGAGGTCCTCCGGAACGTCGATGCGCCAGTCCACCAGCCCACCCTTGGGCGTGCGTTCCAGCACGCCGACAACGCGAAGGATCGCCGGGCGGAGTACACTCAGGCCGACGGGCCTGCCGGCCATCCGTGCACGTGCGAGCTGGTGGTCGACATGCCGGCGCATGAGCGCCGCGAGAGACTGAATGTCATCCGCGAGGGTCGTCTCGCCCTTCTGCCGCAGCCGGTCGATATCCCCGGCCATCGCCTGCAATGGCGTCCTTGAGGCTGTGGGGCGAAATCGGCGGCATGTTCGCGCGCGCGCTTGATCTGTGCTTCCCTGGAGGCCACAAGCTCGTCGAGCTCCCGGGTCAGCGGCAGGATTTCCGACGGGAAGTCGTCGCCCAATCTGGTGGGCCGTGCCGCGGCGGATTTTGGGCGATCCGGGTACGAAGCGCGGCGAGCGGCTTCAGCCCGATCGCGATCTGGAAAATGGTCCGCGGCCACCAAGAGGCCACCCAGCAGCGCCAGGTAGGGCAGCATGTCGCGCTGGAACTCTCCGGTTGCCGCCTCGATGTCGGTCCGGATGATTGCAACCGCCAGAAGTGCCGGGCGATTGCCCAGGCGCCTGCCGCCGACGACCTCCCGCTCGATGACGAGGAGAGACGTGCCAGCCGGTCCATCGATGGTCCGGTTGACCGGCGCCCCCGGTTCCAGCGGCGGCAGCGACAGCTCGGTGTCCCAGAGCGACCGCGATCGAAGGGCGTCGCCGCCGCTCTCGACCTGCCAGTAGAGTCCGGACAGGGGCCGGGCGAAACGCGGGTCGGTTCGGTTCACGGTCGAGCGACAGCCTGCCGTCCGAGAGATGCAACGCGGCGATCAACTGCTCGAGATGCAGCGTCAGTTCGGCTGCGACCCGCCGTTCGACATGGCGCTCGAACAGCAGCGACAGGCCGAAGAAGGCCACGACCAGCGTGATTGCCAGTGCCATGCCGCCAGTGAGCGCAAGCCTCAGGCGGAGGGACTGTCGCTGCCCGGGCAGGGGTTGGCTCAAGGTTCGGTCCCGCCGATGTAATAGCCGAAAGCCGCGCCGCGTGCCGATGCAATCCGACCCCAGCTTCTTGCGCAGGCGCGTGATCAGCACTTCCATTGCATTGGCATCCCGGGAGAAGTCGTCGCCGTAGAGGTGGTTCTGCAGCTCGGCGGACGGCACGACCCTACCGCGATGATGGCCGAGATAGCTCACAAGCCTGTATTCGAGCGGCGTGAGCGATTGTGGAATGCCGCCCAGGCTGACGCGCATCGCCCGCGGATCGATGCGCATCGCCCCGACATCGATGACCGCGCTTCCGATGCCAACGGAGCGGCGGATGAGGGCGCGTACGCGCGCCACGAGTTTCCTCGAATTGGAAAGGCTTGGGAAGGTAATCGTCCGCGCCGGCGTCGATACCCTCGACCCGCTCGGCCCAACTGCCGCGCGCCGTCAGCATGATGACCGGCATCTGCCGGTCGTTGGCGCGCCAGCGCTTGATGATCGAAAGGCCATCCATGTCCGGAAGGCCGATGTCGAGCACGACGAGATCGTAGTCCCTCGGTTGTCGCCAAGAAACCAGGCCTCTTCACCGTTTCCACAAACCTCGACGCTGTAGCCAGCCGCCCCAAGGGCAGTGGCCATGTCGGCAGCGATGCGCCGGTCGTCCTCGACGATCAACAGTCTCATGAGGGCCTAGTCTTCATCTTCCTGGTCGTGCGACAGGACCGCGAGGGTCTTGGCGTCGATCTTTATATCCATCAGATGGCCGTTGGGCGCCACATATTCGATCTCGTAGATGTATCGCCCGTCATGTTTCTCGAACTCGATCTCGACGATGTCGCCGACGATGATCTTGCGAACCTCCTTCAGGATCTCTTCCAGCGGACGGGACCAGGCCCTGCCGCACGGCGTCCCGTTGCCTCGTCCTGCTGGCTGCTTTCGGCAACGATGACCTCCGTTTCGCCGGCCGCGCGGAATGGCGACAGCAGGAGGACTGCCGAAAGGGCGGTGGCGGCAATCAATGTGCGTGTCACGATCATACCCTTCGATAGCCCGCCCCGGCTTTCATTTGGCTGACATCGGCTGACAGGACCGTGACAGTGCCGTCCTGCCAGAAAGACCCCGACGACAAACCCGGAAAGGAACCAAGACGATGGCCAACATCAATGGCAACAACAAGTCCAACACGCTGCGCGGCACCAACAGCAACGACGATATCGAGGGTCGCGGCGGAAATGACAAGATCTTCGGC
>JAHHDR010000033.1 GCA_019739215.1 Rhizobium sp. | reverse complement strand
ATCTGGCTGCCGATATGCATGTCGATGCCGGACACTTCGATGCCCTGCAAGGTGGCGGCGTGGGCATAGACGGCACGCGCCCGGTCATAGGCGATGCCGAACTTGTTTTCCTTCTTGCCGGTCGAGATCTTGGCATGGGTGCCCGCATCGACATCCGGATTGATGCGGAAGGAGACATGCGCCTTCTTGCCCTTGGAGATGGCGCGGGCATTGAGCACTTCCAGCTCCGGCTCGCTCTCGACATTGAAGCAGTAGATGTCGGCGTCGAGCGCGAGGTCCATCTCGCGCGGCGTCTTGCCTACGCCGGAGAACATGATGCGTGAGGCAGGGATGCCGGCGGCCATGGCCCGGCGCAGCTCGCCTTCGGAGACCACGTCGATGCCGGCGCCGAGCCGGCCGATGGTCTTCAGCACCGCCTGGTTTGAATTGGCCTTCATCGCGTAGCAGACGAGCGAGTCGACATCCGAGAAGGCTTCCTGGAAGACGCGGACGTGGCGTTTCGAGCGTGGCGGTCGAATAGAGATAGAACGGCGTGCCGACGGCGCGGGCGATATCTGCCACCGGTACGTTCTCGGCGTGCAGCACGCCGTCCTTGTAGTGGAAATGATTCACTGGATTATCCCGGGACGGAAATTAGAGCAGCGGGTCGAGGACGAAGGGGCGATCTTCGACCGGGGCCGCCTTCCTGCTCGCATTGTTCTGGTCGGCGACGGGGGTACCGGGCACGTCGAGATCGCCCTTGCGGCCGCAGCCGGCAAGCGTGAGCGAGGCGAGTGCAAGGACGGCAAGCGGTACTATCAGCGATCGGATCATGGCATTCCCCGGAAATCTTTGCGACGTTTAGCGGATAAGTAGGCGTTTGTGCACCCTGAATTTGTTGAAGGTCAGTTCAGAGCTGTTGATTGATCTCGCCCGCAAGACGCCAATATCGCCATGGCCGAGTTTGGGCCTATTATGAAGTTTCAAAGGCGTTTGGGAACGACGATGGACTATTTTTCGCTCTTATCCTTGATCACCAGTAGGATGTTGCGAAACGCCTCCAGGTCTTCGGGCTTTAGCGATCCCAACGACATTCCTCTTGCGAACCAATTGATGTGGGCCAATGCCTCCGCGCAGTCTTGCGATCCTGTGCCGAGGCCACGATCCATCTTTTCAAGGCAGGAAAGATGGAATTCTTTCACCTGCTTCGCGAATACCATTGCGTCAGCAATCATCTCTTGGCCCTTAGCAGAGGAGATTACAACGCCGAGGGCATTCGCACAGACTACAGTGGCGACCAGCAGGTTAAGCGCAATACCCACGCCGACCGAGACTGACACACGGCAGATCTGCATATAGCTCCTCTCACCCTGGCGGCTAGTTCTTATCTTTCCACCAGGCGATCTGCTCGCGCACCCGCTCCGGCGCCGTGCCGCCAAAGCTCGTGCGCGACGCCACAGAGGCCTCGACCGTCACGACCTCGAACACCTTGTCGGTAATTCCAGGATGGATATCCTGCAATGCATCCAGCGACAGGTCCCATAGATCGCACGCTGTGCTTTCCGCCAGCGCCACGACACGGCCTGTGACGTGATGGGCCTCGCGGAACGGCAGGCCGAGTTCGCGGACAAGCCAGTCGGCGAGGTCGGTGGCGGTGGAATAGCCGGCGCCGGCGGCGGCCTTCATTTTCGCCTCGTTGACGGTCATGTCGCTGACCATGCCGGTCATGGCGGCGATGGCGAGTTCGAGGTTCTCGGCAGCATCGAAAACCTGTTCCTTGTCTTCCTGCATGTCCTTGGAATAGGCGAGCGGCAGGCCCTTCATGACCGTGAGCAGTGCCACCAGCGAGCCGTTTATGCGGCCGGTCTTGGCACGCACCAGTTCGGCAGCATCGGGGTTTTTCTTCTGCGGCATGATCGAGGAGCCGGTGGAGAATGCGTCGGACAGGCGGATGAAGCCGAATTGCGGCGTGCACCAGATGACGATTTCCTCGGCGAAACGCGAGAGATGCACGGCGCAGATCGCGGCGATGGACAGGAACTCCAGCGCGAAGTCGCGGTCGGAGACCGTGTCGATGGAATTGCGGGTCGGCTCGCGGAAGCCGAGTGCCTTGGCCGTCATGTGGCGGTCGATGGGATAGGGCGTGCCGGCAAGTGCGGCGGCGCCAATCGGGCTTTCGTCGAGATGCTCGATGGCGTGGCGCACGCGCTGGCGATCGCGGCCGAACATCTCGACATAGGCCATGCAATGGTGGCCGAAGGTCACCGGCTGGGCGGTCTGGAGATGGGTGAAGCCGGGCATGACGGTGTCGGCATGCTGCTCGGCCTTGTCGAGGAAGGCTGCGATCAGGCCGGACAGTGCTTTTTCGGTAAGTTCCAGTTCGGCCTTGACCCAGAGGCGGAAATCGAGCGCCACCTGGTCGTTGCGCGACCGCGCCGTGTGCAGCCGACCGGCGGCCGGGCCGATCAGGGTGGCGAGCCTGCTCTCGACATTCATGTGGATGTCTTCAAGTTTGCGTGAAAACTCGAAGGCGCCGCTTTCAATCTCGCCCTGGATTTGCTTCAAGCCGCCAATGATACTGTCGCGGTCCTCGGCCGTAATGATGCCTTGCGCGGCGAGCATCGTGGCATGTGCAATGGAACCTGATATGTCCTGGGCGTAGAGCTTCCTGTCGAAGCCGATCGAGGCATTGATCTCCTCCATGATGGCCGAGGGACCGGCAGCGAAACGGCCGCCCCACATCTGGTTGGAAGTCGTGCTGGAATTGCCTGATGACATGGGGCTAACCTGAGAAGAACGAGTGCATGACTGAGGAAAGAAGACGGAGCTTTCTCCCTTCCCTGAAATTGCTGGCGGTTGCCGCCGTTGCGGGCGTGATCGCCGGTGGTGTGGCCGTTTACATGAGAGGCACGGTCGATGGCAATGGCCCGGCTGTCGCTGCCGCCGATTGCACGCCTGCGAAGGAGGCGATTGCCCGGATCGATCCGCTCGCCACGGGCCAGGTTGCCGCCTTCATCACCGAGAAGAATGGCCGCGATCTGGCGCTGCCGGCTTTTAAGGGCCCCGACGGCAAGGACATCACGCTGGCGGCCTATGCCGGCAAGGTGCAGCTGATCAATCTCTGGGCGACCTGGTGTGTGCCCTGCCGTGAGGAAATGCCGGCGCTCAATGCGCTTCAAAAGGCGCTCGGCGGCGAGAAATTCCAGGTCACCGCGATCAATCTCGACACCGGCGATGCCTCCAAACCCACCGAGTTCCTGACCGAGACCAAGATCGACGCGCTGCCGCTGCACCACGACGCGACGCTGTCGAGCTTCAACCAGCTCAAGAAGGCGGGGCTGACGATCGGGCTTCCGGTCAGCGTGCTGATCGACGGCAAGGGCTGCATGCTCGGTGCGCTGAGCGGGCCAGCGGCCTGGGAAAGCGACGATGCCAAGGCGCTGATCCGGGCGGCGATCGGCGAGGAAAGTTAGGGCAACTTAACTCTTTTCCAGGTGGAAACTTGCGGTGCCGGGAGTTCTGCAGTCATCAAGACCCGGAGAGCGGCACGTTATCTTGGCGTTTGGCGATTCGTACTTCATCAAGCCTGTCGCGCAGCATGCTCCAGGGCAGGAGCATATTGGGCGCGTGCCTGAGGAGCCCGTGGAAGGGGATCTCGGTGGGTGGCGCGAAGGGTATCGGCAGAGCGCTGGCCGGCGTGCCCGTCGCCCAGGCCGTGAGTTCGCGGCCGAGCGCTGTCGTCAGCGCGATGCCTCGGCCGTTGCAGGCGAAGCCGGCGATCAGGCCGGGGCCGAGGTCGACCAGATGCGGCAGGAAATCGGGTTCGACCGCCGCCATGCCCGACCAGGCATGGGCGATCGGGGGTAGGTCGGTGAGCCCCAGCATCGTCGCGAGGCGCCGGTGGATGGCACGAGGCACGCGCCTCTCCGCGCCCGGGCCGAAGACATGCATGCCGCCACTGATGAGGCGGTTGGCGGCGTCGAAGCGGAAGGTGAAGAGATTGCGGCGCGTGTCTGACACCGACTGGTTGCCGGGCAGGAGCCGCGTCCGGATCTCGCGCGGCAGGGGATCGGTGGCGATCTGGAAGACGCGAAGCGGGAAGTAGGTTCGGGCCAGGCCGGGCTGCAGGTCGCCGCCATAGGCATTGGTGGCGATGAACACCTTTCCGGCCCTGACGGTCCCCTGCGCCGTCGTCAACAGATAGCCGTCGCTTGCGCGGGATATGGCGGTGACCGGACTGCGCTCGAAGATGCGCGCACCGGTGGCCTCAGCGGCGTTGGCCAGTCCGCGCGCATAGGCGACGGGGTCGAGGACACCACCCGATCGGTCCGTCCAGCTTCCGACATAGCCGGTGGCACCGGTGACGCGCTCCGTCTCTGCGCCATCCATCACGACGGCCGTACGGCCGCGGCTCGCCCACTGGGCGGCGCGTGACCGGACTTTGGCAAAGGCGGCGGCGGAATGGGCGGGCTGGATCCAGCCGCTCTGCTCGGCCTGGCAGTCTATTTCGTGGCGGCGGATGAGGTCGAAGACGAGGTCGGCGCTGCCGCTGGCGAAGCGGATCAGCCGTTCCCCGCGATCCGCGCCGAGTTCGGCCGTGATGTGATCGGGGTCCTTCTTGGCGAAATTCGGCACCACGAATCCGGCATTGCGGCCCGTTGCACCCCAGGCGATGATCTCGGCCTCGAGCAGCACGACGGAGAGACCCTTCTCGGCCGCATGCAGGGCGGTGGAAAGTCCGGCAAAGCCGCCGCCGATGATGGCGAGATCGGCATCGACGGATTGTGCGAGCGGCGGGCGTTCGGGATACGGGCCGCCGATCGCATGCCAGAGCGAGAGGACGGTCATGCGGATGGGCCTGATGGATCCGGCTTCGCAGCCGGCCGTCGGCGCTCGACGAGGTTGCCGAACAGGCCGTTCGGCCGCACAAGCAGGATGACGCAGAGCATCACGCCGATGGCGGCGATCTGCAGTGCTGCCGCGCGGGCCTGCTGGTCGGGCGGCGCCAGCCAGCTGACCAGCGCGCCTGATCCGGCCCAGATCGCCCAGACCAGGACGGAGCCGATGACCGCGCCGCGGTTGCTGCCGGAGCCGCCGACGATGAGCATGACCCAGACCTGGAAGGTCAACATCGGTGTGTAATTGTCTGGCGCGATGAAGCCGATGAAATGAGCCTGGACCGCGCCGGCCAGCCCCATCAGCGCGCCGCCGACCGCGAAGGCCTGCACCCGATAGAATCGTGCGCTCTTGCCGAGCGAAATGGCCGCGCGCTCATCCTCGCGCAACGCCTTCAGCACCCGGCCCCAGGGGCTGCGTGCGAGATGCTGGAGCGCGAGATAGGCGACCAGGGTGACGGCGGAGACGACGGCGAGATTGGCGAGGTTGAAGTAGAACGGCGTCTCCGCCAGCGCCGCGAAGGGCCGCGGAATGAAGCCGACGCCGAAGGCACCGCCGGTGAGGCTCTGGGCATTGAGCGCCACGAGCTGGACGACGACCGCAACGCCGAATGTGGTGATCGCGAGATAGTCCGATTTCAGGCGCAGCGTCGCAAAACCGGTGATACCAGCCGCGATGCCGGCGACCAGCATCGCGCCCAGCCAGCCGGCAACGATCGGCAGGTCGAAGCCGCCGAACCGCGCGGCATCGTCGGGCGTGGTCATCAGCGCCGAGGTATAGGCGCCGATCGCGACGAAGCCCGCCACGCCGACATTGAACAGGCCGGTAAGGCCCCATTGCAGGTTCAGGCCGAGGCTGATCAGCGCGAAGATCAGCGCCGTGGTGAGGAAGAACGCGCCATAGCCGACAAGATCGATCATCGTTCCTTCACTCCGAAAATGCCTATCGGCCGCAAGAACAGCACTCCCATCAGGATGACGAACGAGATGGCGGCGCGCCATTCGGCGCCGATGAGCTGGACGGCGCCGGCCTCCGCGAGGCCGATGATCAGGCCACCGAGAACGGCGCCGGGGACCGAACCGATGCCGCCGAGGATGGCCGCCGCGAACATCGGCAGCAGCATGTCGAAGCCCATCAGCGGCCTGATCTGCACCAGGATGCCGATCATGACGCCCGCGACGCAGGCCAGTGCGCCGCCGAGCAGCCACGTGACGCGGACGACCTTCTGGACGTCGATGCCGACGACGCGCGCCAGCGCCAGGTTCTGGCTGACCGCCTGCATCGAGCGGCCCGTCTGGGTTCGCGTCATCAGCAGGTGCGTGGCGGCCACCAGCACTGCGGTGACGATGAGCAGGGCGATCTGGTCGGGCGTGACGCGGATGCCTGACCCAACAGGCATCGCCATCTGGATCGCCTTGCTGAAATAGGCCGGCCGAGAGGTGAAGATGAATTCGAGCAGGCTGCGCAGCGCCATCGACGCGCCGAAGCTCGCCATGACGACGATGATCGCCTGTCCGCGCGACCTGAGCCGAGCAAAGAGGACGATGTCGAGCACGAGTGCCAGGAGCCCGGTGATGAAGGCACCGATGACGACGGCAACGATCAGCGGCCAGCCGAAGGAAAGCGCGCCGATCGGCGCGATCTTGCCGAACATAGCGCCGATGGCGCTGACCACGGCCAAGGTCGCATAGGTGCCCCAGGCCATGAAGTCGCCATGGGCGAAGTTCGAGAAGCGCAGTATGGAATAGGTCAGCGTGACGCCGATGGCGCCGAGCCCGATCATCGAGCCCGTCAGAAGGCCGTCGACGATGAATTGCAGGTTCATGGCTTGCCCCCTGATGGCTGGTGGGCGCGCTGGCCGAGATAGAGTTCGGCCACGACCGGATCGTTCCACAGTTCCGAAGCAACGCCCTCGTGGGCTTCCTTGCCTTCGACCAGCACATAGGCGCGATCGCCGATGGCGAGCGCCGCCTTGGCATTCTGCTCGACAAGCAGGATGGTCATTCCGGCGCGGCGGATCTCGCTCAGCATCGCGAACACCATCGAGACGAATTTGGGTGACAGACCGGCGGAGGGTTCGTCCAGCACCAGCAGCTTCGGCTCGACGATCAGGGCACGGGCGACGGCGAGCATCTGCCGCTGGCCGCCCGAGAGATTGCCGGCGCCGGTGCGGCGGAAGCTCTTCAGATCAGGGAAGGTTTCATACATGCGCTCGATGCGCTCGGCGGCAATCTTCGGCTTCAGGATGCCGCCTGATGTACGCAGATTGTCCTCGACGCTCATGAGTGGGAAGATGTTCTCGGTCTGCGGCACGAAGGCGAGGCCGCGGCGCACCATCTGGTGGGCGGGCAGCGTGGTAATGTCGTCGCCATCGAGCAGCACGGTGCCGGCGGAAACCGGGACGAGGCCTGATATGGCCTTGATGAAGCTCGACTTGCCGGCGCCGTTCGGGCCAAGCACGACGACGATTTCGCCCTGGTCGACACGGATCGATGCGCCGCGCACGATCGGCACGCCCGGCTCGTAGCCGGCGACCAGATTGGAGACTTGAAGCACGGGCCGCGTCATGCCGCACCCCCGAGATAGGCTTCGATGACGCGCGGATCGCGCGCGACGGCGCTCGCGGTGCCCTCGGAGATCAGCTGTCCGCTCGCCATGACCAGCACGCGGTGGCAGAGGCGGGTCACCATGTCGATATTGTGCTCGATCAGCAGGAAGGTCACGCCACGGGCATTGATCTCGACAATGCGGTCCATGATGACTTCGAGCAGCGTGGCGTTGACGCCGGCCGCCGGCTCGTCGAGCAGGATGATCGCGGGGTCGGCCATCATCACGCGGGCGAGTTCGAGCAACTTGCGCTGGCCGCCGGAGAGCACGCGCGCCGGCTCATGGGCCAGGCGCGACAGCAGCAGCAGGTCGAGCAGTTCCATCGCCTTCGTCTCTGCCGCGCGCTCCTCGGCGGCGACGCGGAAAGGCTTCAGGAAATTGGCGAGCAGCTTTTCCCCGGTCTGGTTCTGACCGGCCAGCATGACATTTTCGATCAGCGTGAGATTGGGCAGAGGGCGCGGAATCTGGAACGTCCGCCCGAGCCCGCGGCCGATGCGACGGTGCGGCATCTCGCGGGAGACATCGGTGCCTTCAAGTTCGATACGGCCGGATGTCGGGGCAATGCTGCCCGCCAGCAGGTCGAACATCGTGGTCTTGCCGGCGCCGTTCGGGCCGATCAGCCCGAGGATCTCGCCCTTGTGGACATCAAAGCTGACATCGTTGACGGCATGCAGGCCGCCGAACCGCTTCACGACATTCCTTGCGCTCAGCACGGCGGGGCCCGGCGGCTCCGCCTCTCTCATCTCGACTGACCTCATCGAACCCTCTGGCCGAAGCGTTAGTCGCTTCGTGATTTTTTGATTTGTGATCACACTTGCATTGATCACAATATTAAGCTTAAAATAATTGGCAAGGGAAAAATCGCGGAGGGACTGGACGCGATGCGACCAGCCAAGTCTGACAAGAACAATGACCTCTCTTCTGCCCAACTTGCGCCTGTCGGCCGCGAGACGGTGCAGGACCGCGTCTATTCCGAGCTGCGCCGCGCGCTGATCGGCGGCCTGTTCGAGCCGAGCCAGGTACTGACCATACGCGGCCTTGCCGATGCGCTGGCGACCAGCACCATGCCGGTGCGCGAGGCCGTCGGCCGGCTGATCACCGAAAAGGCGCTGGAAGCCCTGCCCAACCGCTCGGCCCGCGTGCCGCCGATCACCATCGAGCGGATGGACGACCTGCTGCGGACCCGCATCCTGATCGAGGGCGAGGCGATCGCGCTAGCCACCGCGCGCATGACCGGGCCGGACTTCGCCCGGATCGAGGCGATCCTGCACGAATGGGACGAGATGCGGGCGCTCAAGCAGCCCGGGGATGTCGACCGGGAAGTAACGCTCAACCAGAAGTTCCACTTCGAGATCTATCGTTCCTGCGGCTCGACCGTGCTGATGCCGATGATCGAGAGCCTCTGGCTGCAATCCGGCCCCTGCATCCGGGTGGCGATCTATGCCTTCTCCGAGGCTGGAGAGGTCGACACCGCCCAATACCATCGCCGCATCGTCAGCGCGCTGGCGACCAAGGATGTCGAGGCCGCGCGCGAGGCGCTTGCCGGCGATATTTCCCGGCCGTTCGACTATCTGCGCAGCAAGATGCTGTCAGAAGAAAAAACAGGAGAGACGAGCCCATGACGACCCGTGCAATCCTGATCGAGGAGCCGAAGTCCGGCCTGTCGGTCAAGGCGCCGCTGCTGGATGGCCAGGCGCCCGACAATGCTGCCTTCCTCTGGGAATACCTCGCTCAGCCGCGCATCGTCGGCGGCATTCATGCCATGTGGACCGGCCCCGAAATCTCCTGCCCGATTCCATCAGCTCATCTCGAAGGCGCCGCCTATGCGACGCCGCTGCCGGCGGAAAACGCCACGCTCAACCCGCAGCCGGGCGATATCGTGCTCTCCTACGTGCCCCCGCGCATGTGGGGCGGCAATCCCAATGCCATCTTCGATATCGGCCTGTTCTATGGCGCCGGCGCACGGCTGCTGTTTCCGATCGGCTGGCTGGCCGGCAGCGTCGTCGCCCAGGTGGCGCCGGAACAGCGCGACCATTTCGCGGCGGCCTGCGGCGTGATCCGACGCAATGGCGCCTGCGACGTCACCTTCAGCCGGGCGGAGGCCTGACATGAGCGTGACCGACGATGCCTTCGAGCTTTATGACCTCCGGGTGGAAGCCGTCATCCCCGAGGGCAAGCCGATCTATTGCGGCGCCAGGCCCGGCGACCATTTCGAGCTGCATGGCGAGATGCTGAAGCTGCCTGTCGGCCAGGGTTTTTCGATCTATTCGATCTCGGCGGTGCTGCCGCTGCTTGCCGCCAAACAGCGCGAGACGCATCGCAACGACTGGATGACCTCGGACGCCGAAATTGCCTGCCCGGACCCCAATTGCGCCAGCCGTCTCAGGATCGTGCGAACAGGCAAGCGTCGCTTCAGCCATGCCGACACCACGGCCGTGCCCTTGCCCAGTGAGAGTGAACAGTGATGACCAAAACCTTCGAACTCGCACCCGGCTATGCGATCTCCCGCGTCATCCGCGGGGGATGGCAGCTCGCCGGCGGGCACGGCGCCATCGATCGAGCGCAGGCTGTCGATGACCTGGTCGCCGCCTTCGATGCCGGGATCGTCACCTATGACTGCGCCGATATCTATACCGGCGTCGAGGAACTGATCGGCGCCGCCCGCCTGAAACTGGCGTCCGAGCGTGGGCTCGACATTGCCGCGCGCATGAAGGTCCATACCAAGCTCGTGCCGGATCTTGAAATCCTGCCGCGCATCAGCCGGGACTATATCCGCGGCATCGTCGAGCAGTCGCTCAAGCGGCTCAAGACCGAGCGGCTCGACCTCGTCCAGTTCCACTGGTGGGATTATGCGCCTCGCGGCTATGTCGACGCGATGGGGTGGCTCAACGAGATGCGCGGAGAAGGCAAGGTGCGCAATGTCGGCACCACCAATTTCGATGCGCCGCGTCTCGCCGAAATCATCGGCGCGGGCGTGCCGGTTGTCAGCCAGCAGCTGCAATATTCGGTGCTCGACCAGCGCCCGGAACACAATCTTACGGCCCTTGCCGAAAAGCACGGCTTCAAGTTCCTGTGCTACGGCTCGGTGGCCGGCGGCTTCCTCAGCGACCGCTGGCTCGGCCAGCCGGAGCCGGACATGCCGCTCGAGAACCGCTCGCTGGTGAAGTACAAGCTCATCATCGACGATTTCGGCGGTTGGGCGCTGTTCCAGGAACTTCTCCGGGCACTGCGCGGGGTTGCCGATCGCCATGGCGTGGATATCGCCACGATCGCCAGCGCCTGGGTCCTGACCCGCGACCATGTCGCCGCCGTCATCGTCGGCGCCCGCAACCAGAGCCATGCGCTGGCCAACGCCCGCATCATGGACATCGCACTGTCCGCCGAAGACCTCGCTGCGATCGGCGCAGTCATCGATCGGAGCACAGGCCTCGAAGGCGATGTCTACACGCTGGAGCGCGACCGAACCGGCCGCCATGGCTCGATCATGCACTACAACCTCAATGCGGGGAAGAAATGAGCCCGTCGCCCCTGTTCATCCGCGCCCGCGACGAGATCGTGTCACTGCATGAATTTTTCGTCGCCTGGTACGACAGGAACACCGCCGATGTCACGGATTTCGACCGTTTCGATCGCGTGATGGGACCGGGACTCAAGATGATCCCGCCCAGCGGCGATATGCTCGAGCGCGACGCAGTCGTGGCCTATGTACGCGACAACCGCGCCACCTTCGACGGCGACTATGCGATCGAGATTGCCGATGTCGAGCTGGCCTGGGAGGCCGGCGACGCCGTGGTCGTGACCTATATCGAAAAGCAGGAGCGTCGCGGCATCAAGACCGCGCGCCGCGCCACGGCGCTTTTCGTCGAGAGTTCATCGGCGCCCAACGGCGTCGAATGGCGCCATCTGCATGAAACCTGGATGCAGGCGGCTGAATAGACCGGGTTCGAAGAATGGGCCGGGTTTGAAAACTGGGAATGAATCAACACCGAAAAGGGGAACTACCATGAAGAAGACCTTCCTGAAATTGACCGCAGCCATGCTGCTGGCCGGTACCGCCGGCGTCGCCCTTGCTGCCGATTGCAAGGTCACCGTCGGCCTGGTGATGGAACTGACCGGCCCGGCCGGCGAATACGGCCAGGCCGGCGCCAAGTCGGTCGAGATGGCCTTCCGCGACATCAACGATGCCGGCGGCGTGCTGGGCTGCGATCTCGTCACCGATACGCGCGACAGCCAGAGTGCCGGCAACATCGCGGTCGATGCCGCGACCCAGCTCGTCCAGGTCAAGAAGGTACCGCTGGTTATCGGCGGCATCATCTCGTCGGTATCGATCCCGATCCTGACCTCGGTCACCGGGCCCGCCAAGATCGTGCAGATCTCGCCGGCCTCGTCCTCGCCGACGCTGACGGCGCTGGCGCGCGACGGCAAGACAAACGGCATCTTCTTCCGCACGATTACGTCGGATGCGCT
The DNA here is from genome assembly GCA_019739215.1 of Rhizobium sp. Classification (GTDB taxonomy): domain Bacteria; phylum Pseudomonadota; class Alphaproteobacteria; order Rhizobiales; family Rhizobiaceae; genus Rhizobium_E. The sequence continues at coordinate 62,821 of JAHHDR010000033.1, read as the reverse complement.
GCAGGGCGTGGCGGCGGCGAAATACGCGATCGACAGCGGCTTCAAGAAGCTCGCCATCGTCCATGTCAACAACGACTTCGGCGTCAACATGGTGGCCGAGTTCTCGCGTGCCTACAAGGCGCTCGGCGGCACCATCGTCTCGGTCACGCCCTACAACGAGAAGCAGTCGAGCTATGCGTCGGAAGTCACCGCGGCGATGGGCGGCGAGCCTGACGGTCTCTACCTGGTCAGCACGCCCGTCGATGGCGCGACCATCGCCCGCACCTGGATCTCGCAGGGCGGCGTGCAGAAATTCCTGCTCAACGACGGCATGAACAGCCCAGACTTCATCGAATCGGTCGGTGCCGACTATCTCAACGAAGCCTACGGCACGTCGTCGGGTACCAACCCGACCAAGTCGACCGAATATTTCATGGCGAACTACAAGGCGTTCTCGGGCATCGAACCGTCCAACCCGGCAGCTGACCGCTCCTATGACGCAGGTGCCATCGCCGGCCTTGCGATCGCGATCGCCGGTTCGCAGGACCCGGCCAAGATCAAGGACGCCGTCTCCAAGGTGGTCGATCCGGCGGGCACGCCGATCTATGCCGGCAAGGAAGAGTTCGCCAAGGCGCTCAAGCTGATCAGCGAAGGCAAGCCGATCAAGTATGAAGGCGTCATCGGCCCGGTCACCTTCGACCAGTATGGCGACATCACCGGTCCGTTCCGCCTGTGGAAGATCAAGGACGGCAAGGTCGAGACGTCAGGTGAAATGACCACCGAGCAGGTCGGCGAAATGCTCAAGAATATCAAATGAAGTGAAAAGCGGGACCGGGGGCGCACCGCACCCCCGGTTGACTGACCTCTCTTCGTCCGGATCGGTGTGGCTGGCCGAATAGGGCAGCCTCAACCGCTCCGGCGTCAGTTTCGATCCCCGATCTCGCGCGCGGGCTTGCTTGCCTTGGCCGCCCTCTCTTGGGCATCGATCAGCATTCTTGTCTTGTCGGTGCCGTAGGCTATGTCTTCACGGGCGCGATGCACCGTCAGTTCGACATCATTCCATTTGCCGCCATGCTGGCTTGCATAGGCAACAGCCTCACCAATCGAGGCGCACTGAAACGGCTTGGCGTCCGGCAGCCAGAATTGCACGGAGCACTCGGAGTCGGCATGGGTCTCAAGCGCTTGCACGGGGTCGAATGCGGCCATGTCGTTCTCCTTCTGAGATCGGCAGTGAGACCAGATGCCAGTCTTCAAAACAAGCCAAGAGTCGGAATGGGGACCCATTCTGCGCAGAATCCCGGAGTTTGCCTGCACGCAGGCCGGAAATCGACCTCATCATGGTCAACTCAGCCTGTTCGTGTCCTCAACTCGGCATTCTCCGCTTCGAGTTCGGCGAGCCGTTTGCGCAGCGGGTCAATCGCCGCCACGACCTCCGCCTGGGTGAAGCGCGGCGTAATATGCTGCTGGCAGTTCCAGTCGAAGCTTGCGAGCCGCAGTCGGAAGATGCGCTCAAGCTTGCCCTTGTAAGCACTGTCGGTGACGTCTTCGGTCAGACCTTGATCGTCGCCGGGTCCCAGCTTCTCCACATGGGCATAGATCTTCAGGCGGCTGCGGCTGGGATAATCCATCAGGATAAGGCAGGCGCGGTCATTGGCCGCGAAGTTGCCGGTGCTGATATACTGACGGTTGCCACGATAGTCTGCGAAAGCCAGCGTCCGGTCGTCAAGCACCTTCACAAAGCCGCGCGGCCCGCCGCGATGCTGGACGTAGGGCCATCCCGTCTCCGAGACCGATGCCATGTAGAAGCTGTCGCGTCCTTCGATGAATGCCTTCTCTGAATCGGTGAATCGGTCGAAATCCCGATGCCCGCTGAAATCGGCCCACATAGCGTCGGCGCCCATCTCGGCCTGGGCGGCCCTGACGCTTGGCGTCACGGCAATGTCGAGAAATCCATAGGCCATCTCAAGCTCCTCGCTGTTCTTCGAAGGCAAATATGGAGGCTGTTCCGATTTGATATAATCCGGTAAATGTGGGCATGATCTCTCCGGTAAATGGGAAGATGAATGGACAGACTCGAGGCCATGTCGATCCTGGTCGCGGTCGTGGAGAGTGGCAGCTTCTCTGCTGCGGCACGCAAGCTCCGTGTTCCCGTCACGACAGTTGCGCGAAAGATATCGAATCTGGAGGCCCTGCTGGGTGCCGAAGTTCTGATCCGAACCACCCGTAAACTCACCCTGACCGACGCCGGAACGAGCTATGTCGCGGCGGCGCGGCGGATACTCGAACAGGTCGATGACATCGAGCGCGCTGTCGCGGGGGAATTCACCATTCCCAAAGGAGAGCTCGTCATTACCGCGCCGGTGCAGTTCGGCCAGCTCCATGTGCTGCCTGTCGTCATCGACTTTCTGGCGGCGTTTCCGGAGATCACGATCAAGCTGTTGCTGCTCGATCGAAACATGCATCTGGCAGAAGACCAGGTGGATATGGCCGTGCGCATCGGCAGGCTTGCCGACAGCGCGATGATCTCGACGACGGTCGGCGCGATGCGCACCGTTGTCTGCGCCAGCCCCACGTTCCTGGATCTGCATGGGACGCCGCAGGCTCCTGCCGACTTGCTTGCCATGCCCTGTGTCACATTCGATGGTCCCGGGCCAATGGCGGGATGGCGTTTCGCCGATCCGAAAACGGGAAAGCCTTTGCTGATCCCCGTGGAGGCCCGCCTCTCGGTGACCACGGCCGAAGCGGCCGTTCGGGCGGCCCTCCGACATGTGGGCGCCACGCGCCTCTTGCACTACCAGGTGGCGAATGCGGTCGCGGCCAACGGCCTGCGGGTTGTCCTTGAACAGTTCGAGACCGAACCGGTGCCGGTGAGCCTCGTGCATGCCGGGCGCGGCCAGATGCCGATCAAGATGCGACGCTTCCTGGATTTCGCGGTGCCCCGGCTGAGACGGAGCCTGCTTGACATCTCGAACCAGAAACGCCCGCCCGCGTCCAGGGTATAACCCGGTGAACGAAATCTATCCCGCCTGCTTGGCCGTCGCCACCGGTGCGGTTGTGAGCTTGAACCTCACCATCTCCTCCGGAGTCAGATAGTAAAGCCGGTCCGGCGGCGTTTCCAATGCGTGGAACCAGAGCCCGTTGCCGATGCCCATCTCGTCGAGATGCCGGGCGATGCGCGCCGTCATGCTCTGCGCACCGGACATGGCCTGCTCGGGAGAGGGCCGCTGCTGTCCGGCATTGAAGACCTGATGCACGCCGACAATGGCGTCCTTTTCAGCCTCGCGCGTGACCCCGCCGGCAAAGACCAGGGGGCAAGAAGAGGCGCAGAGCGCTTTCGTCGACACTTTGGTGTTCAGGCCCTTTTCCCGGATCAGCGTCGACATCGCCAGTGCATCGTCGACCGAGCCGCCCGGCGAATTCAGCGTCACCGCCTTCACATACTCGCCGCGTGCCGCGATCTCCTTGGCGAAGCGGTCGGCCGCACCCGGATCGATCGATCCTTCCGCCTTGAGCATGCCGCCGGCCAAGAGTTCGAAGCGCATCGGCTGACGCAGGACTTCGGGCGACGTCTCCGGTTCGACCGGCGGCGCCCCTGGAACGCCATCCGTCAGCGCGGGCGGCAGCACGGGAGTGCCGGTCGTCATGGGGTCACGGTCAGGAACCGAGGCGCTTGCCAGACTCATTTCCCTGAGGTCCACGAAGAGGAAGGCGCCCGCTGCCACCAGAAGCCCGAAGAATGCGCCGCGCATCAGCAGGCCGTCGTCGGCACGAAGAAAGGCGGTCTTCAGGCGCAGGACAGGCGAGGCGGCGTTCATGCAGGCGGGCCCTTGCGGGGCGCCTTAACCGACATGTCGAGGCTGGTGACGTTGGAGTCGGCCCGCCCGCGCTCGTCTTCGGTTTCAGCCGTCCGCAAAGCCTGCTCCACGTCAGTTCCCTGCCGGCCGAGCGCTCGCTGCACCTCCAAGGCTTCCAGGAGTTCCGCCGCGGTGATCCGCTGCGCAAAGGGTAGCCGCTCTTCCTGCCGCCGGATTGCTCCGTGCACGACAGTCAGGATGAAGACGAGAACGGCGGGAAGCAGGTCGATGGAAATTGCGCCTGCCCATGCAGGAATGAAATCGTCGGCATAGCGCAGAACCGCTTCCGCGGAAGACAGTGGCACGAAGCGGCGCTCCGCCACCGGCTCACGCGCCAGAATATCGTCTGCGGCCTGCGAAAGCACCAGTGACTGGGCCGACACCGAAGCGCGGATCGTCTGCATGACCTGGTCCTGGCGGTCTGCAAGATCGGCAGCCTTGCCATCGGCGACCGGCGCGATGAAACCGAGCGACAGGTCTTCGGCCGCCCGCTTGACGGAGGGCGCAATCGAGGTCTGTTCCAGCGACGTGATGACGCCGGAAAGCGCAACAACCTCGGCAGAGAATTCGTCGCTGCGCGGCGCCACGGCTCCGGGCGCCGAAACCAGCGTGCGCATGGTCGCAAGGTGACTCCGCCCCTGGTCGAAGAGCGTGGTCACCCGTTCACGGGAGGCGACGATGCCGGTCTCGAGCTCGTTGAGCTGCGCGGACATTTGCGACAGAAGCTGGACGACGCTCCCCGAGCCCGTCGTTCCCGTCAGGGCCCCGTTCTGGCGTTCGTCCTCCGCAAGCCTGGAGAAGCGCTCCGATGTCCGCTGGATGTCCGGCAGCAGGCTTTGTGCGGCCAGTGCGTTCTGATGTGCCTTGTCGAGGTCGGCCGTATAGTCCTGCACCGTCTCGGCCAGATGCTGTTCGAGCGCCGCCGATCCAGCGAGGGCTGCCGCGTTCAGCCAGCTCGACATGGCGATGATCATCGCGCAGCCGAGTGCCATCACGCCGATCATGGCACCGCGGGACGCCGCTCCGGTGACATGCGGATAGAAGCGGGCCATATAGGACCAGAAGGCGTAGATCGCCACCGAGACTGAAGCCGAGTAGATGATGGCGGCAAAGAAAATTGCGGTCGGCGAACCGTCGAGGAGACTGCGGACCCCGAGATAGGTGTAGACGCCGGACGCCAGGGCCAGGACAGCAAGCGCAAAGCGCGTCATGGTTTCGACGGCGAGGACGCCATCCTGCAAACGATGCGATGCGCCAAGCGCCATGAAGATCTCCGACAGAGAGGAGTCTTAACAAGCTCTTAAGAAGGGGGCAAAAAAAAAGGCTGTGGCGCGGCTTGTTGCTGTGTCGGCCTGTCACTCAGGGGCGCTCGGCCGATCATGCCGCTCGGCTGCCCTCTCAATCCAGGCGCGATGGGGCCGGCACCGATGGGGTGGGTGCCGGCCGCTCTTCAGTTTGTCTCCAACGATATCCCGTCTTCGTTGGCCTTGAGCTCAACGCCGGGCTTGGTCTCTTCGTTGTAGAGATACAAGCCGCCACCGAGGACGACGACAAGGAGAACGGCGATCAATCCGTAAAGGGCACCCCTGCTCATGGCTTGCCTCAATGCCAGCGGCGGCTGGTGGTCGAACCCGACGTCGAGCCGATCATGTAGCCGATGGCGATGCCGATCAGGCCGGCGGCCAACGCTACAGATGAGACAGTGCCAGGGTTGTCCTTGATCACGCCAATCGCCGGCTGGGCAGCGCGCTCCACGTCATCCATGCCGGAACGGACTTTGCCGGAAAGCTCCACGAGTTCGGCCTTGAGGTCTGCGATCTGTTCGTTGAGAAAAGTTACTTCAGAATTGCTGTTCGCCACGTGAAATCTCCATGTTGCACCGCAAGGAACGCGCATGATACATGCGCGGTTCCCAGGCAGCACGGCGACCGTCACATCTGGTCGGAGCACCACCGGTGATTCCAGCTTCCGAAGCTGTTCGTGACCTTCAGCGTCCTCGGGTTCCGGATTACGAGCGACCAGGTTGTTTTCACCTTGCCGCCATCCATGTGCTCGATATCGAGATCGACGGTGTAAGATTTTCCTTTCTTCACGACCCTGCTGATCGTCCCGATCGTCCTGGCCGTGTTGAGCTGGTCACCCCAGAAGCTGACCACTGTTGCATTCGAGCGCTCGGCACACTTCACGTCAGTATCAACGAAAATCCCGCGCTTGAGCGGCAGCTTGTCGGCGGCCAGACTTGCAGCGGGCAGGCAGAGGGCGATGATAGTGATGGCGGCGGCAATCCGCATGATTTCCCTCCAATAATGTGCAATGCCAGCGAGCATAGCATGGGCCCGGCCGGGGGCAATGGAGCGAGGATGCCCGGGCCTCCCGTCGCTCCTATACGGACGCCGGGACCGGCGGCATCGGTTTCCACGTCGCCTTGACCAGAAGGCCGCAGCCGAGCGATGCGACGAGATGGATGATCAGCAAAAGGGTTGACAATCCACCCCCGAGGTCCTCCTCGATCATGTAGGGAATCCCGGCGACCAGGCCCGCGATCATCGGTACCGCCAGGGACTGTCGGCGCGTCACCAATTCGAATATCGCCATGGCCGCACCCGCTATGAACGCCTGAAAGCCACCGACGAACCATGAGAACACGATACCGACGATCGCGCCGTGAAAGATCATGGCCGCTGTAGTCCCGCTCTGGCCCATCACCAAGGCGCCGAGCGCGCCAATCGTGCTGAAGGCAAGCGCCCCGATCGGTGGTCCGAGAAGGAAGAACAGGACGACGATGCCCAGCGGTCGACCGAGTTTCGATCCCCATCCAGTTTGTGAAACTTCGTGTTCCAACCGCGGCCTCCGCTGATGATGCGGCTCGGACCGTTGCCGGTGCTTCGGCGAGTGTCAAGGTGCTGGCGGACTTGGGGCATCTATCGACCGGTTTGCAGAACGACTGCGCCGAGCGCTCGTCCGCGCGCCCGGCGCCGCAATCGTGTGAGCTCCTTTCAGAGACGATCGAGTGTGAGACCATGGCGACATCGGCGAAAATGAAGTCGCTCGCGTCCAATTCGGACTTTCGGTCTTCGGTGAACCCGGGATCGACGCCCTGTGAATTGCGTGGACAAGCCCTATGCCGTCGCGATCGGCTGTTGCGCGGCAGTGATCGCGGCGTAGGCTGAACGTCTCGAGGGGAGGCTTCGAAATGGTCTACGACTGGAATGGCACCCGCACACGCCGCTTGCGCACGCTGAGGATCCTCCTAACCTTGGCAGTCCCAGCCTCGGTCCTCTGTTTTAGCCTGATCAGTAGGTCTTTGCCTTGAATTGCCCACCGGTCTGGTGCGGCGTCAATCCCACCTCCATCTTTCGCGCGTAATCGATCCGGACCCTGACCAGCAGGTGCCAGCAGCGCACCGACATTCCGGCTGCCGCACTTGGCTGGAAACAGCTTCGGCGCCACCCGGCCGGCAGGCTGCTGAAATCACGCATGAGCCGCGTTGAAGGTTCGCGGCGCGTTCGCGGAAACCAGTCCCGCTCACACGTCCGACTGATCGTCAGCCTCACGCAAGCCCTACGGCTACACTGGCTCATGAACGATGTTGTTCAGCATGGGAGCCGTACATGACGTACGATTGGGAAGGCACTCGCACGAGGCGCCTGAAGATTTTCAAGATCTGTCTGACGTTTACTTTTCCACTGATTGTCATCGGTGCCAGCGCGTTTGGCGGGGTGTAAGATTACGCAGAACGCCGGCCTGGTGGGTCGTCGCAAGGCTGGCGCTGGGCTCGGGGCAGGATGTCGTCGCGGACTTGTCCTCTAGATAGCCTACTGTTCGAACGCCTCACACCTGCCCGGCGAGACCGGAGCGTGCAACATCTCTTCCAAATCGCGATCGTGGCGCCGTAATTGCGGATGCCAGACCACAGCCAGCAAGATCAGCCATACCTCTCAGAGCCCGCCCCGATCATCAGAGGAAGCCAGAACTGCTTGCCGCCACGACGCAGCGATGGGTCTTCAATCGGTTGAGAAGTCCGCCGGCAGTTCACCCGACTTAAACAAGACGACGGGATCGTCGTAGCACTCGCTCTCGGCATCGTGGGATTGTTCGAAGGCCACCGCTCCGGCCCTGGTTTCGGACAGCCGTTTGGCGAGCTGGACGGCGATGTCGGCGGTCTTGCTCAGCCGCGGCTGATCGGCGACCAGCACGCGACCGCGTCGCATGAAACCGATGGTGACATAAGAGATTGTCATGCCCCGGGCCCTTCTCGTTCGGCGGGCAAACAGAAGTGCGAAAGATGGCGAGCATCGCCGGTTTTCGTGCCTTGCCGTCTCGAAGCGTGGATGACCGTCCTCACGGTTCACTCGTCGGCAGCGTCCCGGTCGCTTTGCCGGGAAGCTCTTTCAGGCCGCGTGCGAGGGTCTCGCGTTCTCGCGCCAGACCTTCCCTGCGGCTGATTTCATCCGCTGCGAAATTGACCACGGCCTGCCTATGCTGTCGCGGCGTTTCCGGTATCGGTCTCTGTGTCATGTCAGGCCGCAACTTTCAGCATCAGCGGGAGGGTGCACCTCCTGCCCGGCGCGCGAGAATCAGTTCCCCGGTCCGATCTCGCTCGCGTGCCGAATGCGCCGCCCTCATTCTCCCATGACGGGAAGTCGGTGATCTCTCCGGCGCGCACCGGTTCCGTCAAGTCCTGATAGAGGTGGTGGAACAGTTCGGATCTCAGTTCCATTTCCGTGGCAACGCCCTGCTGGAAGCAAGCGATGAGAAATCGAGACGCGACCGATCTGGAGCGGCGGGACGTTTCGCCGTCTCGGTCGACAAGTCCGGCATCGTCCAAGATGCGTCTGAGCATGTTCAAGTCGTCGGATGTGAAATACTGCCGCGTGGTGGAAGACATGGTGTCCTCCTTTCGTCGGGGCTAGGGCACGATGGCCGCCCTTTCGCGATGGCGCCCGGATCAATGGCCATCGACGATTGACCATGCGCCCTATTCGGTAGCAGCACAACCCAATTGCGGGCTACGGCCGGCGGTTCGTGGAGGTGCTCCGCCACGCGGCATCAAACTGTTCTGGTCGAGAGGTCGAAACGCCGTTCCTTCCGCCCCGACGCGCCGGTGCCGGTCCCGATCATTCCAGCTCGGAGCTATCTGATATCGCACGCATCGGCCAGACCCCACCCTCGGCGATCCGTCCATCGACGCGGACGACGACGGTGGACGTCTCGTCACGCGTGACCTCGATGACATAGGGCACGCCGTTCTGGACGAGCCTCGCGGTGTAACCTGGCCATGATGAGGGCAGCGAGGGAGCGATCCGCAGCCTGTCGCCCTCGCGGCGGATTCCGAGGATTGCCTCGACGGCCGTTCGGTAGAGCCAGCCGGCCGAGCCGGTATACCAGGTCCAGCCGCCGCGACCCGTCTTGTCGCCGTCGCCATAGATGTCCGCCGCCACCACATAGGGCTCGACACGGTAGGTGTCCGCATTGGCCCTGTCGAGCGCATGGTTGATCGGATTGAGCATGGAAAAGGCGTCATAGGCCTCGTCGGACCGGCCCATCGCGGCCAGTGCGTAGGCCACCCAGATAGCCGCATGGGTATACTGTCCGCCGTTCTCGCGGACGCCGGGCGGATAGGACTTGATGTATCCGGGATCCTTGTCCGAATGTTCGAAGGGCGGCGTGAACAGCCTGACGATTCCCGCTTCGGAATCGATCAATCGGGCCTTCACGCTGTCCATGGCCTGTCCGGCGCGCGCGGTATCTGCGGCGCCTGACAGGACGCTCCAGGACTGGGCGATCGAGTCGATGCGGCATTCGCCGCTGTCGGCCGAACCGAGCGGCGATCCATCATCGAAATAGCCGCGCCGGTACCATTCTCCATCCCACGCCTCGGTCTCGATCGAGACCTTCACGGCGTCGCGATGCGCCCGCCAGTCGGTCGTCCGCACCAGGTCTCCGCGTGCCTCGGCGACCGGGATCATGGCTTCGAGCGCGGATATCAGGAACCAGCCGAGCCAGGTGCTCTCGCCCCGGCCCTCGATCCCGACGCGGTTCATACCGTCGTTCCAGTCGCCGCCAAGAATGAGCGGCAATCCGTGCGCGCCTGTTCGCGTTACGGCGAGATCGAGCGCGCGCGCGACGTGATCGTAGAGTGTCGCGCGCTGCTCGGATGTTTCGGGCTGGAAGAAGCTCTCATGCTTGTCGCCCAAGTCCGGGCCGGTGAGGAAAGCGAGTTCCTCGTCGAGTACGGCCCGGTCTCCAGTCGTCGCCATGTAGAGTGTCGTGGCGTAGGCGAGCCAGACCACATCGTCGGAAATGAGCGTGCGCACGCCCGCTCCGGTACGGGGCAACCACCAATGCTGGACATCGCCTTCGGGGAACTGCCGCCCCGCCGCATTGAGGATCTGGGCCCGCGCCAGGCCGGGATCCTGGAGCATCAATGCAAGTGTATCTTGCAGCTGGTCGCGGAAACCGAAGGCGCCGGATGCCTGGTAAAAGGCGCTGCGCGCGCGGATGCGGCAGGCGAGGTTCTGGTACGGAAGCCAGGTGTTGACCATCCGGTCGAAGGCTTCGTCGGGTGTGGAGACCTGCAATGTGCCGAGGAAGGTCTCCCACTGACTGCGGGTCTTCTCGAATTCGGCCTCGAAGCCGGCCGTCGTCAGCCTTTCGATCAATGGCACCGCCAGCGCTTCGGTTTCGACGTCCCCCAGCAGGAAGATCGTTTCCGCCGTCGCTCCATCTGCGATCGTGAGATCGATGGCGAGGGCGGCGCAGGGGTCGCCTGCGGTTTCGAGAACATCGGACAAAGCCAGGCCGCGGTCGACGGCGAAGGGCGCGAACGCATTGGTTTCGTCGCCGAGGAATTCGCCGCGGGCCGACGTGCAGGATTGCAGCGTGCGGCTGGCGGCGAAGAACGACGTGCGCGAGGAACTCTCGATGGAGAAAGGGTTCTGCGCCAGAACCGCGTTGCAGGCGTCGTCGTGCCAGGTACGGATATAGGGCGCGGTGCGGGCGCGGTTGTTGCCGAGCACCCATTCGACATAGCCATAGAGCCGAAGCGAGCGCGTGGGGCCATTCCTGTTGGTGATCCTGACCCGTATCAGTTTGGCCGGATCCGATTCGGCGACGATCTGGGTGATCTCCATCTCGAGACCGTCGTCGATGACCTTGAAGATCGAGTAACCCGGCCCGTGACGGACCTCGTGAATGGCATCGGGATCGCGGCCGATCGCGGCGAACGGCGAATAGGTCCGGCCTGACCGCATGTCGCGGATGTAGAAAGCCTCGCCCGGGCGATTGACAACCGTGTCGTTGGTCCAGGGCGTGAGCTGATAGTCGCGGGAATTTGCGCTCCAGGTGAAGCCTGCGCCTTCCGCCGAGACGTGGAAGCCGAAGGTACCGTTGGAGATCACGTTGATCCAGGGCTGCGGCGTGGAGGCTCCGCCCCTCAGCCGCACGACATAGTCGCGCCCCGCGCGGTCGAACCCGCCATAACCGTTCCAGAAAGACAGGTCGTCGACGGGAATGTCCGGGCCGGCGTGAACAGGCAGGCCTCTCGGCTGCCGGATCGTCGGTCCGGTGGCTTCAGCCTCGGTCTCGTTGCCCGAAAGACGTTCCAGCCGGTCGATCTGTTCGGAAATCGCGCCGTTGCGGGTGTGGAGCACGATGCGCCCCGCACTGATCAGGGCATCATAGGCCTGGGGATCCATCAGGTCCTTGCGCACCGAGAAAATGTGCTGGGCAGGACCGGAGGACAGGCCGCGACGGCGGGCATTCTCGCACATGAAATCGATCGCGTGCTGCATGTCTTGCGCATAGGAGGCGACCCGTTCGTTGATGATCACCAGGTCGGCGATGACGCCGCGCGAGCGGAGGTATTCCTGCATGCGAAAGGATTTCTGCACGATCGACAGATCGGCCTCGTTGTCGATGCGCAGCGCGAAGATCGGGAAGTCCCCGGAGATCGAGAGCGGCCAGAGGGCCGCCTGCGTGCCCTTCACCACGTTTCCCGGTGCCTGCACCTGGCGCAGGCGCGTGTCGGGATAGATGAGGAATGAGGCGATGCGCTGGAAGAGCAGCGCCTCGCTGTGGCTCATGTCGAGATGGCGCACCTGAACCTGGCTGCGTGTCCAGGAGAGGGCAGCTTCGTGGTCGAAGTTTTCGGTATGCCGGTAGCGCGCGACCTGTGTTTCGATTTCGGCGCGACTTGGCGCGGCGAAGGTCCAGAAGACAATACTCGCCTTCTTGCCCGGCGGCAGACGCAGTGTGCGGCGAAGCGCGAAGATCGGATCGAGCGTGAATCCGTCGTGGCCTTCCAGCTTCGCTCCCTTGTCGAATGCCCGCGCCATGGCCAGTTCGCGGCCCCGGCCGATAAAGGCACGGCGATCCGTTTCCGCCTCCACGCGGGCCCGCCCGCTCGAACCGCCGACGAGATGGGCCACATGCATGTCGGGTTCGTCGGCGTTTCGCTTGTTGCGGGAGGCGAAAATGACGTCGCCGCTGGCACCGATCTCCGTCTTGACGAACATTTTCGAGAAAACGGGATGCGCCGCATCGCTGTCGGCGGACGATAGCACCAGTTCGCCATAGGAGGTGACCTCGATGAGCCTGTCGCCGCTGCCGTTGTTGGTGATGGTCAGGCGCCGTCCTTCGGCGTCGCCTTCCGTTGCTACCAGGCATTCGAGCTTGCTTTCGATGGTCCCGGTGGTCTTGTGGAACTCTGCCTTCTCGTCGGCGAAGACCACTCTTGCCGTTTCGCCGGGAAAGGGTCTTGGACCCGGTGTCGCCGACCACCACTCGCCGCTCTGCGCGTCCCTGAGAAACAGGTAGGAGCCCCAGTCGTCGACAGTCGGATCAGCCCGCCAGCGCGTGACATCCATGCCGTTCCAGCGCGAATACCCGGAACCTGTGGCGGTCACCATGAGCGAATAGTGTCCGTTGGAGATCACCGCCACGGAGCGCTTTGCACCTATCGGATTTTCGATCACCCGGTATTTTATGCCGGCGGCCAGGTCGGATCCCGTATCGCTGACGGGCTCGCTCGCATTCGGAGTCCGCACCGGCACGATTTCCCGCGGAGCCCGTTCCTGCAGCAGCAGTTCGGCGGCCTCGATCACCGGATCACTGTGGAAGCGATCGCGCAGTCGCCCGTGGAGCACCACGTTGCCTATGGCCGCTATCGACATGCCCTGATGATGGGCCATGTAGTTCTGAACGACGGCCGAGCTACTCCCATCGGGCAGCCGTGCCTCGGTGAAGTCGACGGCATCATAGTAGCCGTACGTCCCCAGTGCGCCGAGGGCGGAGAGGCTGGCGAGATTGGCGACCGCTTCCCGCGGCTTGAACTGGCTCGCGAGCAGGCTTGCATAGGGCGAAATGACGACGTTGCTGCCCAGGTCGCGCTTCAGGCCAAGCCCGGGAACGCCGAAATTGTGATACTGATAGTTAAGCTCGCGGTCTCGTGCATTGAAGGCGGACTCCGAAACTCCCCAGGGCACGCCCAGCGACTTTGCGTAGGCGATCTGCCGGTCGATCGACAAATTGTTGGACTGGTTGAGAATGCCGCCTTGCCGCTCGTGCATGACAAGCGGTGGCATGAGGTACTCGAACATCGAGCCCGACCAGGACACGAGACAGGCATGTCCCCCGATGATCGCGACGGGTCGACCGAGTCGGAACCAGTGCTCGCTCGGGATGTCGCCCTTTGCGATTGCGAAGAGGCTGGTCAGTCGGGCCTCGGACGCCAGGAGGTCATAGCATGAATCGTCGAGCGCATGCTCCTCTCCGTTATAGCCGATCGACAACAGCCGCCGCTCCCGGTTGAACAGGAAGGCGAAATTCATGCCGAAGGCGAGCGTCCGGGCGCGTTCTCCGAGCGCCAGCAGATTGGCCTGCAGTTCGCCGAACTGCGCGCGATCAAAGACCGCATCGGAGACATGCGCGTCGCAGTTTGCGTAGAGGCGACCCGCCCACTCGACGAGAAGGCCGGGGGCCTCGCCACCGACCTCGCGGTCGAGGTCCCGCGCGAAAGCCTCGATTTCGCTGGCGACGATCGACAGGCCGATGGAGCGCACCGAGGTGAGCTTCGGCTGCCTGATGCAGGATTGCAGGGTGTTGTCGAATCCTTCCAGCCGTTCCTCGAGCCGGCGCCTCAACGGGCGGATATTGCGACGGTCGTCGGGAATCGTAGCAAGCGTTTCCCGCACGACCCGGACGGTGTCGGCAATGCCCCTGATATCGCTGATCAGGTGGACCGCCAGCGCGTTGGACCAGGCCTGGAGCGTTGAGGAAACGGTGATAAGATGCCCCGCGAGATTCCCGCTGTCGACCGAGGAAACATAGTGCGGATGCAGGACGCGAAGGTCTTTCGTGTCGTACCAGTTGTAGAGATGGCCCTGGAACTTCTCCATGCGCTCGACGGTATCTAGCGTCTGCTCGATCCGGTGGATGCAATCGCCAAGACTGATCCAACCCATGTCGCGCGCAGTTACAGTCGAAAGCAGGTAGAGGCCGATATTGGTCGGGGACGTGCGATGAGCCACGACGGGCGTGGGCACTTCCTGGAAATTGTCCGGCGGCAGGAAGTTGTGTTCCTGCGTCACGAATGTCTCGAAAAAACGCCAGGTGCGGCGCGCCACGCCGCGCAGCGTGGCAACCTCTTCTTCGGACACTCGAAGATGATCTTCATTCTCAAGCGGCTGGCTGATCCACCAGGCCAGCGCCGGTGCGGCAAGCCAGATGAGTCCGAAAACGGATGCGATCATGCCGGTTTGGGGATTGACGGCGTAGACGAGTGCCATGCATGCGACGCCGATCGCTGGTGATGCCCACATCAGCCTGTAATAGTGACCAAGCGTGCCGGAATTCGACGAGGAGATTTCAAGCGTCGTCTTCCACTCGATGAGATGTCTGCGGCTGTAGAGCAATCGGATCGACGTCCGGATGATGGCGTCCACCATCAGTGCCGCATTATGCGCGATAAAGGCGACATGCAGGCTGATCTGGGCGAAGATGTCGGTCAGGTCGTCGAACAGGGTGCGAGCATGGATCTCCGGCGTCACGCCCACTTGCCGGGGCACGATGCCTGCGAAGAGTGACAGAAATGGCCCCACATAGAAGGCGATGATCAGCCCCAGTTGCCACAGGGCCGCCGGACCCGGCGGGAGCAGGCACCAGCTCAGGAGCGAAGCGGCGAGCCAGACGGACGGCGTGGCCGAACGTCGGAGGTTGTCGATCATCTTGAAGCGGGAAAGCGGCGTCGCCCCCGGCCTTCTGCCGAAGATGTAGGGCAGCAACTGCCAGTCGCCACGCACCCATCGGTGCTGTCGGGATGCTTCCACGATGTATTGCACCGGAAAGTCCTCGATGAACACGACATCGGTCACCAGCGCGCTCCGGGCGAAGGAGCCCTCGAGCAGATCGTGGCTCAGGACGGTGTTCTCCGCGATGCGGCCATCGAGGGCGGCGTGGAAGGCGTCGACGTGATAGAGGCCCTTGCCGGTGAATGAACCCTCGCCGAAGAGGTCCTGATAGACATCGGAGACGGCGAAGACATAGGGGTCCAGGCCCCGGTCGCGCGAGAATATCCTCTGAAAGATGGAAGCATCGTCTCCCGTCGTCAGCGACGGCGTGATGCGCGGCTGAAGAATGCCGTAGCCCTCCGTGACGCGTCCCGTGGCCGGGTCGATCGATGGCGCGTTCAGGGGATGGGCCAGCTTTCCGATCAGCTTGCGGGCGGAATCGCGCGGCAGGCGGGTGTCGGAATCAAGCGTCAGCACATATTGGATACCGTTGGGAAGCTGGGCGGTGGCTTCGAATGTCGTGTCGGGATCGCCGCGCAGCAGCAGGTTTAGCTCGTGCAGCTTGCCGCGCTTGCGTTCCCAGCCCATCCACACGCCCTCAGACGGGTTGTGGAGCGGCCGACGATGAAGCAGGAAGAACCTTCGCGGGCCGGCGGCAGCATATTTCTCCGCAAGTCCGTCGATCTCCGCGCGGGCGAGGGCGATGAGGTCGTTGCCTTCGAGCGGCTCCTCCTTGCTGTCGCCGAGATCGCTGAGCAGCGCGAAGAATATCTCCTGGTCGGGATTGGCCAGATAGTGCACTTCCAGGCTTCGTGACAGTGCTGCGACGGTGTCGCGATCCGAAATCAGGCACGGTATGACGACCAGGGTCCGGGCTGTCGGCGGTATGCCGGACTTGAATTCATAGCCAGGCAGGAATGCCGGCGGCACCACGGCGAAGACAAGCGCCCGATACAGGGCGGATCCGGCTTCCAGTGCCGGAAGCGCGAACGTGACCAGAAGCAGAATGAGGGAAATTCCGGCGATGGGCCAGACAGAAAGGAACCAGGCCCCGAGGGCAAGGAGGATGGCCGCAAGCGCAAGCGTCGGCGCGACCAGCGAGACAAGGCCAGCCGCGCGGTAGGCCATTCCGAAGCGCTCGGCATAAGGCAATCTGTAGCCTGCGGCCACCCGGAGCTCCGCCAATCCCTTTCCGGCGAGGAAATAGCCGACATTGCCACGTCGTCCGCCACCGGCCTCGTCGTCGGCTTGCGCGTGGGACATGGTGATGGCGAGGATCGCCACTTCCATCTCCGTTTTCTCCGACCGGCGAGCGATGTTCTCGATCGTCGTTCGGTAGTGGTTTCGCGATGCCGCGTCGAGGGCTGCGAAATCTGACGCCTCGCGAAGCGTGACATCGACCTTCGAGACATCCTCAAACCACGCCGTCCAATCGAAGTCGTCGATGCGCTTCAGGCTTCGTATGATGTTGCCGACGCTCAGGTTGCCGGTGGAAATCTTGGCGTGTTCCGAGATGATGACCTCTTCGGCGTCGCTCCTGCGCTCTTCGAGCTGTCGCTCGAGCCAGATCAGCGCCTCCGATGTCGAGTTCGAATCCTCCCTCAACCGGTAGAGAAGTTGTGCGGCAAAGCTGGTGTCTTCGGTATGGCGCCCATGTATCTCGAACGCCTGCTTGAGACTGCCGTCCGAACCACCGGCGGCCAGAAGATCGGCGAGCGCATTGGCCTGCTGGCGCATCATCCGCGAGGCTTCGACACGGTCGGAGAGCCGCCGCAGGTTTTCGAGCAGAACATAGCGCAGGATGGCGGGAATGGCCCAGATCTCGCCGATCGACAGAGACTCGACCTGCTGGAACCCCTCGACGATCGCGGTAAGCGTCTCTGGCTGGAACGTACTGTCGGTATGTGCGACATAATCCCAGGTCAGCGCAAAAGTGCGCGGCAGTTTCGGCGCGCCCTCGACCGGAATCGCCGGCAGTTGGCGGAAGAATTTCTGCGGCAGATCCCGGCGGACCTGCCGAAAATTCTCCTTGACGGTATGGTGGTGATCCAGCAGCCACTCCGCAGCCGGTGTGATCATCTCCTTCCTGCTCGCGGCCAGTGCGATCGCTGCGTGATTTTTCAGAAGTGCTTGCTCGTTTTCATCGAGCCGGTCGGGATAGCGGAGTTCGGTGAAACTCTGGAGCACAGCGAATTCGCTCACAGCCAGGCCACGCCCAAGATAGGCCAGTTCATCGGGCGTCTGGAAGTCACCCCGGATCGGCGCGTGCGGATTGGCAATTGACGTCGTTTCAAGGTGAACCACCTTGAAGGGATGGATGTTCATTCTTTTTATCCCATCCGCAAACCTGCGACCTCCGACGTTGGCGGGCGAGAATCGCCCCAACCGTTCGTGGCAGGCGGGGCAAGGATACCACTCTTGTTAGAGATGCGGGGATAAATCGCGGTCCCCGGCCTCGATGAACCAGCACTGAGGGCGGGCATCGCGCATTGCAGTGACGGCTTTGCGGCTCTTCCTCTGTCGCGGGCGGGCGGTGGCCTTGCTGCAAATCTGAGGACCGTGAAGGCAGTCGCCGGTCAGGATGCCGGCGAATTGATCCCGGCGATCGAAGGGGAAGGTGGCATCGAGCGTGTCGAGTTCCGTGGCCCGCTTCAGAAACGACGAGCCCGCGTCGGCGCGATCGTTGTCACTGCTCATGCGCGAGCGGTCCCAGCACCGCCACGCCTTCGCCCTGCGCCGCAGCGGCCAGCTGGCGATCGGCTGTGGCCAGAGCGACCGCCTGCCTCGTCATCCTGACTCATGGCCGCGGCTTGCTCGAACTATGAAGCCGGCAAGATTCCCTTCAAGATCGTTTCGCTGATCGTCGCCGCTGCCTTGTCGTAGTCTTCGATCTTCAGGCGTGTCTTGCGCAATCCATCGGCTGCGACCGGCTCGAACTCTGCATAGAACTGCGTCGATGCCCAAAGCATGATGAACAGGTGGCGGGGATCGACAGGCAAGAGTTTGCCCGCGGCAATCCAGCCCTCGACAACCCCAACATGCACGTCTGTTACCCGGCGCATGTGATCGCGATCCTTCTTCGTGAGAAACCGCGCGCCCTGGATGATCTCGCTGGCGAAGAGGCGGGATTCCGCGCCGTTCCTGCGGGCGTAATCCAGCTTCGCCTTGATATAGAGCCGGAAAGCTTCCGCCGGCTCGCGTTCCGGCGAGATATATTTCAGCGCATCGTCCCATCCGGCGATCAGGTGGGCGATGATGGCGGTGTAGATCTCCTCCTTGGACGAAAAGTAGTAGTAGACATTGGCCTTGGGCAGGCCGGAGGCTTCCGCGATCTCGGCGATGCGGGTGCCGTCGAAGCCCTTGCGCGCAAAAATCTCGATCCCGGCCTTGATGATGATCCGCCTATTGCGCGCGCTGATGCGCTCTTCCGGATCTCTTGCCTTTGCCATGCGATTTCGCTCCCTGTCGCCGCTGCTCTCAGCCGGGCAATCCTGCGTGGCGGTGACGCCGCCACTGCAATTGCCGCGTTTTCAAGCGAAATGCAAGCGCGGGAATGCTCTGCCAAAAGCTGACTAATTGGTCAAATAAATTTGACCTGAATGTCATTTTTTGTCTTTTCAAAAGTTGACACTTTGGTCAGCTTTTGTCTAGTCTCCCATCAACGCAAAGGGGAACGGCAAAATGCCGAGGACGTTGAGAGAGGCGATGACGGAGATGCTTTCAGGCTGGGAGTTCGATCTTCCCGACGCCTGGCGGATCGCGCTCGGAACGATCGGAGATCCCTTCGATCGCGTCGATCCGTCGCTCGACTTCGAAGCCTGGGAGCCGATCTTTCCAGTTCGCCGCGGCAAGACTTTTCCCGGCCAGCCCAAGGGCGCGCATGCGCTGGCTGCCTTCGACGGCATTTCTCCACAAGACGTCAGATGCGTAATCCTCGGCCAGGACCCGTATCCGGAGCCCGGCTTCGCCACGGGCCGCGCCTTCGAGGCCGGAAATCTCGCTTCCTGGGCCGAACTCGACAAGATGTTCTCCAAGAGCATCCGCGCTTACATGCAGCTGATCGCCGCCGCGCGGACTGGAAACGAAAGGCTGGCCGAGAATTTTGATCGCTGGCCCGAGGTTCGCTCCATCCTGACGGATGCGGACACCACATTCGAAACCTCGAGCGAGATTGCCGATCGCTGGGTCAGCGAAGGCGCGCTGCTTCTCAATGCCTCGCTGACGCTGTCGCGCTTCAAGGTCGACATCGACCCGCACCAGTCGCGCGGCCATCTCCCATTCTGGCGGCCGCTGATGGGGCGGGTTATCGAGGTGCTGGTGGCTCGCGGGCAGCCGGTCGTTTTTCTCGGTTTCGGCGCCGCCGCCGCCGACATCTTCGCCGAAGCGGGATTTTCGGAAGGCCGAAACGGCAGCGTGGCGCTGGTGCAGCGCGAGCATCCCGCCTTCGCCGACAAGGTGCTCGGCCAGCCCAATCCCTTCATTCTCTGCAATTCCTATCTGGAGGCGATGGGTGCCAAGCCCATCGCGTGGTGACCCATGGCAGCGACACCCGAATATGATTTCATCATTGTCGGCGCAGGCTCCGCGGGCTGCGTTCTCGCCAACCGCCTGACCGCCAATCCGGCCAATCGCGTCCTGCTGCTCGAAGCGGGCGGCAAGGATCGCAATCCGCTGTTTCGCCTGCCAATGCTGATGGGCAAGCTCTTTCATTCGGGGATCTACAACTGGCACTATCACACCGAGCCCGAGCCGTATCTCAACGGCCGCTCGCTCTACTGGCCGCGCGGCAAGGTGCTGGGCGGCACGTCCACCATCAACGGCATGATCTATGTCCGCGGCAACAGGCATGACTATGACCGCTGGTCGCAGCTTGGCCTGCCGGGCTGGTCCTATGACGAGGTGTTGCCCGCTTTCCGCCGCTCCGAAGCGCATATCCAGCGCAATGACGACTTCCACAACGCTGAGGGCGAACTGACCGTCTGCCGGGCGCGCGGCAGCAATCCGCTGATGGATGTGTTCTCCCAGGCCGGCGTGGAGGCGGGCTATCCGCTCAACGATGATTTCAACGGTGCCACACAGGAGGGCTTCGGCCGCTACGATTTCACCATCCGCAAGGGCAAGCGCTGGTCGACCTCTTGGGCCTTTCTGCGGTCGGCCATGGGTCGGTCGAACCTCACGGTCATCACCGGCGCAGAGACCACGCGGCTGATCCTCGAACAGGGCAGGGTGGTCGGTGTCGAATATCTGCGCAACGGCTCGCTGTCGCAGGCCCGCGCGGGCCGCGAGGTGGTGTTGTCGGCCGGTGTGGTTAACTCACCGAAGGCGCTGCTTCTTTCAGGCATCGGGCCGGCAGATGAGCTGAGGGCGACAGGCATCAAGCCGGTGCACGATCTGCCCGGCGTGGGCAAGAACCTGCAGGATCACGTGGATTGCGTGATGAGTTGGGAATGCCGCGAGCCGGTTACCCTGTTCGGAGACCTGCGTGCCGACAAGCTGATCCCGGCGGTGGCGCAGGGCATACTGTTCGGCGAGGGCATCACCACGACATTCCCCTACGAAGCCGGCGCTTTCATCCGCTCGAATGACGCGCTGGTGGCGCCCGACATCCAGCTCCATTTCATGCCGGCGCTCGAGAAGACCGCCAACCTGCATTTCCCCAATCCGTTCCGCGGCAAGCAGCGGGTCGAGGCCAATCACGGTTTCACCATCCGCGTCGGACCGGTCAATCCGGCAAGCCGCGGCGAGATCACGCTGCGGTCCGCCAACCCGACCGACAAGCCCAGAATCCAGGCCAATTATCTGCAGGCGGATTTCGACATCCGGACCATGATCGATGGCATCCGGCTGACCCGTGACATCATCGGCCAGAAAGCCTTCGATCGCTATCGCGGCAGCGAGCTAGCGCCCGGACCCGCAGCATTGAGCGACGAGGACCTGACCAAGTGGTTGCGCGCCACCGCCATGACGACCTTCCATCCGGTCGGCACGGCCAAGATGGGCAACGACCCGATGGCAGTCGTCGACGCCACGCTGAAGGTGCACGGCATCGACGGCCTGCGCGTCGCCGATGCGTCGATCATGCCTATCATCTCGAGCGGCAATACCAACGCGCCCGCCATCATGATCGGCGAGAAATGCGCCGAATTCATCCTGAACGCATAGGAGCGATCCATGATCCTCGAACACCGCACCTACACCTTCAAGCCCGGCACGGTCGACAAGTGGATGAGAAAATACGAGGCCGACGGCCTGCCGGTGCAGAGGCGCCATCTCAACAAATTCGTCGGTCTCTATTCGTCCGAACTCGGCACGCTGCACACCACGGTGCTGATGTGGGCCTATGACAGCCTGGCCGATCGCGAGGCACGCCGCAACACGATGTATGCCGATCCGGACTGGCAGAAATTCATCTCCGAGGTCTGGGCGCTCGATGCGATCCAGAAGCAGGAGGTGATGATCATGAACCCGGCCTCCTATTCGCCGCCGCTCTGAACCATCAGGGCAACGCCGCGGACGGCCGGCGCGTGACGACGTGCATGACAAGACCAACCATCAAAAAAAGGGAACCGACATGACCGACAAGACTGGGAACTTGACGACTGGAATTTCAACGATGAACCGCCGCAGCTTCCTGCAAGTGAGCGCGGGTGCGGCGGCGCTCGGCTTTGCCGCTTCCATCGTGCCTGAGTTCGCGCAGGCGGCCGGCGGGCTGGTGGCGCTCGTCCACACCCAGGCGGCCGGCGACAATGGTCCGGTCGACCAGATGATTGCCAAGCTAAAGCAGCTTTCGGAAGAAAAAGGCTTCGAATACCGCGCCATCTATGCCCAGGACCCGGCAACCTATGAGACCGTCTATCGCACGCTCGGCGACGCCGGCGCGGCGATCATCGTATCGACCTTCAACGAAGTCGCCGAGCCGTTCAAGGCGCTGGCGCCGTCCTATCCCAACACCAAGTGGATCCAGCTCTTCGGCGACGCGTTCGAACCGCCGATCCCCAATGTCGTCACCGTCTCCTATGACTACTATCTCGGCTGCTACCTGTCGGGCATCTTTGCAGCCAAGATGTCGTCGACGGGCAAGATCGGCTTCATCGGCGGCGTGTCAATCCCGCCGCTCAATGCCGACTTCAATGCATTGAAGGCAGGCGTTCTCTCGGTTCGTCCCGATGCCACCGTCACCGCAGCCTTTGCCGGTTCGTTCCAGGATCCCGCCAAGGGCCAGGAAATCGCGACCCAGATGTACAATGACGGCATCGACTATATCCAGACCGATGCCGCGGCGACCGACGGCGGCATCATTGCGGCGGCCAACGAGAAGGAAGGCCGCATGGTGAGCTGCCTTGCTCCGGCACAATACCAGCTTGGCCCGAAGTCGGTGATTTCCATCGTCGGGCTCGATTTCGGCGTTTCGCTCTACAACGAAACCACCAAGGCCCTGGGACCGGACTGGAAGGGCGGCACTCATGAGCATACCGGTCTCGGCACCGGCGTTATCGACTTCATTCCGTCGCCCGTCTTCGCCGAGCAGGGCCCTGCCGACTTGGTCGCCAAGGCCAAGGACGCGATTGCCGAAGTGGACAAGGCACGCGCGGGCATCCTCGACGGCTCGATCAAGGTCGAGTTCAACACCACGCTCTGAGCGCGGACACCAACCGCCTTGATCCCACCCGCGTGGGGTCATCGGAGGTTCGCGGGGGCCGCCTTCAGCCCTGTTGGCATTCCCGCGAACCTTCGCCCACCGTTTCCGAATTGAGTGCGACGATCGGCTTTCGGCGAGGACGGCGCGCGCGTAGAAAACAGAGAACGACACGTTCCGGGGAACAATCGATGTCAACACCATCAAGGCCTGCTCTCGAGTGCCGTGACGTGACGGTCAAGTTCGGCGACGTCACCGCGCTCGCCGATGTCTCCGTCGGCTTCCCGCCCGGCCAGATCCATGCGGTTGTCGGCCAGAACGGTGCGGGCAAGACGACCTTCGCCCGTGTTGCGGCCGGACTGGTGCAACCGACATCAGGCAGCGTCGATGTCATGGGACGCGAGATCCGCACCGGCCATGTCGGCGACAGCCGCGCCGCCGGAGTCGAGCTCGTTCATCAGAGCTTCGCCCTTCCGCCCTCCTTCACAGTTGCCGAGGCGATGGAATTCGGCGCCACAGGCGCGGGCGGCATCTACAGCCGCAAACGCCTGGCCGAAAAATGGCGTAGTCATCTCGCAGGGCTCGACGTGCAGGTCGATTTGGGCAAGCGCATTCGCGACCTGCCGATCGAAACGCAGCAGGGCATCGAAATCGCCCGCGCGCTGGTCACTGACGCCAAGGTGCTGATCCTCGACGAGCCGACCGCCGTGCTCTCGCCATCAGGCATCGAGACCCTCTTCGCCCGCGTGCGCCGCCTGAAGGCACGCGGCGTCACCGTCATTCTCATCCTGCACAAGATCAGGGAAGTGCTCGGTGTCGCCGACACCGTGACCGTGCTGCGCGGCGGCCGCAAGGTCGATGGCCCGCTCGCCATCGCCGATGTCTCGGCCGAGCGACTGGCCAGTCTGATCGTCGGAGAGGCCGCAGCGAAATCGCTCGACGCGCAGGATCGCGCAGCCCTTGTTGGAGCAGCAACGCCTGCAGCCGACAACGCCCACTACGCCGCAACGTCCGCGAAGCCACCCGTCCTTGAGATGCGCAACGTGACCACCAAGCCCGACAGCGAAGGCATCGCGCTCGACGCCGTCGACCTCGACATCCGACCGGGCGAAATTCTCGGCATTGCCGGCGTCGAGGGCAATGGCCAGAAGAGTCTGGTCCGCGCCATCGCGGCGCTGGCCGATCTTTCGCGGGGCTCGATCAGCCTCGCGGGTCAGGACGTGACCGGTTGGCCTCTCGCCGCCCGACGTGCCGCGGGCCTGCGGATCATTCCCTTCGAGCGCAATGTCGAGGGCTTGAGCCTCTCCAGTTCGCTCTGGGAAAACTGGAGCGCACGCATGTTGCTGCAGGGCAGCCTGTTGCGCCTGATCCGGCCGTCTGCCGTGCGGGCAGACTGCGATCGCTCGCTGAAGGACTGGGGCGTGCACTACCACACGCCCGGCCAGCGGGCGGGGTCGCTCTCCGGCGGCAACGCGCAGAAGGTGATCCTGGCGCGCGAGGTCGATCGCGATGCCACTCTCATCATTGCAGCCCAGCCGACGCGCGGCCTCGATATTGGCGCCACGGCATTCGTCTGGCAGTCGCTGCGCGCGGCCCGCGATCGCGGCACCGCCATTCTTCTGATCTCGTCGGATCTCGATGAACTCTTCGACATTTCCGACCGTGTGCTCGTCATGCTGTCAGGACATATCAACGGTGAATTCCATGCCCCCTACGATATCCAGTCAGTCGGTGCGGCGATGACCGGCGCAGCCGCGAGGGCCACGGCATGAGGGACAATCTTGTCACTGTCGGCCGCAGCCTGATCTTCGTGATCCTTGCTCTGGTGCTCTGCGCCGTCGTCTTCCAGTTCGCCGGCTACAATGCGCCCGTCATGCTCTGGTCGGTGGCCGACGGCGCCTTCCTGCGCAACGGCGCCATGGCCCAGAGCCTGCGATGGGCGCTGCCTCTGTTCATCACCGCGGTCGGCGTGGCAATCTCCTTCCGCGCCGGCTTCTTCAATATCGGCGCGCAGGGCCAGTTCTATGTCGGCGCGATCTCCGCAGCCTTCGCGGCGGATTTCCTGTCGGGTGGACCGGCCGTCGTCGTCATTCCGCTGATCTTTCTCGCCGGCATGGCGGGCGGCGCGCTCTGGGCGTTGTGGCCCGGCCTGCTCAGGCTCCGGTCCGGCACCGACGAGGTCATCACCACGCTGATGGGCAACTTCCTCGCCGGCCTGCTGCTGGTCTATGTCACGTCCGGCCCGCTCAAGGACCCATCCGGCAGCGGCCAGCAGGCCTCGAGCCGGCCGCTTGATCCGGCCTATCGCATTTCGGATTCACTCGGCCTGTCCCCAACCATCATCGGCATCGCCATCGTCGTCGGCATTGCCATGTGGCTGCTGGTCAACCGCACCGCCTTCGGCGTGCTGGCTGGCCTCGCGGGCCGCAACGGCACCATGGTTCAATGGCAGGGCGCGCGGATCTGGAAGTTGGGTCTCTCCAGTTTCCTCATTTCCGGCGCGCTGGCCGGGCTGGCCGGGACGATCGAATTCATGGGTCCGAACGGCCGTATCGCCTCGGGCTTCCTGCCTGCGCATGGCTTTACCGCAATCCTGATCGCGCTGGTCGCCAATCTCTCGGTGGTCGGAACGGCGGTGGCGGCTATCTTCTTCGGCGGGCTTGCGTCGGCCGCGCTTTACCTTCCGATCATGGCCGGCCTGCCTGCGGCGGCAATCGACATCATCAATGCGGCCATCGCGCTGTTCATCACGGCAAAGTCCAGGTTCGTCGACAGGATACTCGGTGCCGGAGGGCGTTCGACATGAACGAGATCATCATTGCCATCCTCCGCTCCGGAACGCCGCTGATCTATGTCACGCTGGCGGGCGTCATCGCCCAGCGCGCCGGCGTATGGAATCTTGGTCTCGAAGGCCTTATGATCATGGGCGCCTGCGCCACCATTCTCGGCATCATGCTGACCCACTCGGTGACCGCTGCGCTGCTGATCGCAATGCTGGTCTGCGTACTGGCCTCGGTCCTGCTCTGGTTCGTCATCGACCGGCTGAAGGCCAATCCGATCATTGCCGGTCTTGGCCTGACAGGACTCGGCATCGGTGGCACGGCACTGGCCGTGCAGTCGATCTTCGGCAGCCAGGCCACGGTCACCGCGCCTTTTGGCCTGCCCAAGCTCGGGCCTGCCTTCGGCGCCTATGGCGTGTTGTCGATTGCGGTCGCGGCCATGCCCTTTGTCGTCTTCGGCATGTGGGTCCTGCTTCGTCGCACCCGTTTCGGCCTCAGGCTTGCAGCCGCGGGCGAGCATCCCTTTGCCGCCCGCAGCGTCGGCGCCAATCCCTCGCGCATGCGCCTGATCGCGCTGGCCATCGGCGGCGTGCTCTGCGCCATCGGCGGGGCAGAACTCGCCGCAGGCAGCCTGCAGTTCTTCGGCCAGGGCATGACCGCCGGCCGTGGCTTCATGGCCTTTGCCGCCGTCATTTTCGGCGCCGCCCATCCTGTTGCCGCGACTTTTGCCGCGCTGTTCTTCGCGGTTGTCGGCGCACTCGGCATCCGCGCCCAGCTGATGTTCGGGGACAGGGTCCCGCACGATCTCCTCCAGGCGCTGCCCTATCTTGCCACCGTCTTCGGCGTCTGGATCTCGGGCAAGCTGCGGGGTGGCGCCAAGGCGGCCAGCGGTTTCGGCGAACTCAAGGACCAGTAGAGGCAGGAACGTATCGACATGTCATTTGCACAACTGCACGCGATCCGGGATGTCTGCATTCTGGTCACGGATATCGAAGCCTCGATCCGATTCTATACCGAGATGCTTGGTTTCAAGCTCAAACACCGCGCGCCGGGCTTCGCCGATTTCACCGGCGCCGGCCTGACGCTGGCGCTGTGGGAGCGTGATCATATCGCCCGTCATGCGGATGTCCGGGTCAGTCCGGGCTCGGCCTCGGCGGTGTTGATCGCGGTGCTCGTCGACAGCCCCGCCGAACTCGACCGCATCCATGACGACCTGAAAGCCAGGGGCGTGGCGTTCCTCAATCCGCCGCGCGCCTATGCCTGGAATGCCCATTGCGCCTATTTCCACGGCCCGGATGGCGAAACCTGGGAGCTCTATGCCTGGCTCGAAGGCGGGGCGCCGGGGAAGGTGGACGCAGCATGACGCGCAAGCTCATCATTCTCACCGATCCCGGACAGGACCAGGCCGCGGCCATCCTGATGATCCTTGGCCAGCGGCAGGCCTTCGATGTGCTCGGCCTTGTCGCCACGGCGGGCAACATTCATCTCGACCACACGATCGCCAATTGTCTCAAGCTGATGGAGCTGGCGGGCCGGCCCGACATCCCGGTCTTTGCCGGCTGCCCGCATCCGATCATCCGCCCGCTGGTGATGGCCGAGCATGTCCATGGCCCGACCGGCCTCGACGGCCCCGACCTGCCTGCGCCTGTCATCAAGTGTCAGGACAAGCATGGCGTGGACTTCATCATCGACACGGTGCGCGCCCATCCCGGCGAGATCACCCTATGCTCGCTGTCTCCGGTGACCAATCTTGCCATGGCGCTGCGCAAGGCGCCTGATATCGCCGGAAAGATCCACGAGATCGTCGCGATGCTCGGCGCCTATTTCGAGGTCGGCAACATCACGCCGGCGGCGGAGTTCAACTGCTATGTCGATCCGGAGGCCGCCGACATCGTGCTGAAGGCCGGCATCAAGACGACGCTCCTGCCGCTCGACGTCACCCACCAGATGCGCTCGACACCGGAACGGCTCGGCGCCATGCGCGCGCTCGGCAATCGCTGCGGCATCGCCACCGCCGAGATGCTGGAATTCTCGGAAGCCTTCGACCTCGAGAAATATGGCTGGGACGGCGCGCCGCTGCATGGTCCGTGCGTGCCCGCCTTCCTGCTGGCGCCCGACATGTTCTCGGGCCGGCAGATCAACGTCTCCGTCGAACTGAACGGATCGCTGACGGCTGGCATGACCGTGGCCGACTGGTGGCAGATCACCGACCGGCCGAAGAACGTCTTCTATGTCAGGGACGGCGATCCGGTCGCCTATTACGACCTGCTCATCCGTTCGCTGGAGAACCTGCCATGACCGAGATCCTGATCCGGGGCGCCACCATCGTGGCGATGGACGCTGTCCATGGCGCCAAGCCCTTCGCCGGCGATATGCTGATCGAGGGCGCCAACATCAAGGCGATCGGCCCGTCGCTGTCCTCTGCACCGGATGCCCATGTCATCGAAGGACGCGGACGGCTGGTCATGCCCGGTCTCGTCAATGCCCATACCCATTCGAGCGAGACCTTCTTGCGCGGCCGCTACGAGCGCATGCCGCTGGAAGTCTGGCTACTCTTTGCCTATCCGCTCCTGATGAACGATCCAATGAGCGAGCGCCTGCTCTACCTGCGCAGCCTGCTGCTTGCCATGGAATCGCTGCGCACGGGCGTGACCACCTTCTGCGACGACTTCTTCGATCCGCCGAAACACGATCTCGATCGCCTCTCGACGGTGTTCCGTGCCTATGACGACGCCGGTATCCGCGCCAATGTCTCGAGCGCCGTCATGAACATCCACACACTGGATGCGCTGCCCTTCGCGCGCGAACTCATGCCCGATGACCTGAAGGCCCTGCTCGATTTCGGCCCGCCGATGACGGCGAATGCCTATATCGACTATTGCAAGTCGGCCTTTTCCAGCCTGCACGGCAAGTCGGACCGGCTGAATTTCATGATTGCACCCTCGGCGCCGCAGCGCTGCACGGCCGACCTGATGGCCGCCTGCATGGATCTGGCGATTGACAGACACGTGCCGTTCCACACCCACATCCTCGAAACCAAGACCCAGGCCGTGACCGGCCATATGCTGTATGGCAAGTCGCTGATCGTCTATATGCACGATCTCGGACTGCTCCGGCGCAACACGACGATCGCGCATTCCGTCTGGGTCAGCGACGAGGACATGCGGCTGATGGGCGAGGCGGGCGTCTCGGTCGCCCACAATGCGGTGTCGAACCTCAAGCTTGGCGCCGGCATCGCTCCGGTCCGCCGCCTGCTGGATGCTGGCGTCACCATCGGCCTCGGCACTGATGGCGTCTCTTCCAACGATACATCGCGGATCTTCGATGTCATGCGCGTCGCCGGCTTGGTCCATAGCGCTGCCGGGCCGGACTATGGGAGTTGGGTATCGTCGGAGGAAGTCCTGGCCATGGCGACGATCGGTGGCGCCAGGACCGCAATGCTGGAGCATGTGACAGGATCGCTGGAGGTTGGTAAGGCTGCAGACCTTCTGATCCTCAATCTTCGCAACTATCCCTTCATCCCGCTCAACGAGGTGGCGAGGCATCTGGTCTACGCTGAGAACGGTTCGTCGATCGAGACGGTGATGGTCGCCGGACGGATCGTGATGCAGTCTGGCAGATTGACGTCCGTTGACGAAGACGCTGTTCTTGACGAAATCGGTGAGCTTGTTCCTGCCTACCTGGCCGAACACGCGGAACTTGAACGTCGCAACACGGTGTTTGAACCGGTCATGGGCGAGATCCACCGACGGGCGACCGCTATGGAGATCGGCCTCAACAGATATCACTCCTCTTGATCCAGCCATGGTTCGGGCGTGAGGGGCAGTTTGAGCTCGTTCGGTGATCAGAGGCGCGGAACAAGAGCGGGTTGCGCGTCGATGACGCGGCGGTAGCCCAGTGCGAGGTCGCCAGCGGCGGCCTTGAATTCGGCCGGGCTTAAGGCCGTTCTCATTTTCTCGAATTCCTCGATAAGCACGGAGGCCACCACCACACCGTCCGCGATGGCTGCGACGTCGGCGGCCATCGATGGTGTCTTCACCCCGAAACCGACCATGACGGGAAGCGCACTGGCCATCCGGCAACGGGTGACTGCATCGAGAATGGCATCCATCGAGGCTGAGGGGCCACCGGTCGGCCCGACCACCGGAATGCAATAGACAAAGCCGCCGACCCCGGGATGACGCGAAGTGAAATCACTGGTCTCGACCGTCGGCGCGGCGAGCGGAATGAAGTAGAGCCCCTCGCGGGCAAGTGCATCCAACAGCGGGCCGGCCTCGCGCAGCGGCAGATCGGCGACGATGAGGCCGTCGATGCCTGCGGCCGCAGCGCGGCAAGCAAAGGCGTCATATCCGGTCGTGACAATCGGGTTTGCGTAGCCCATCAGGACGATGGGCGTCACCTTGTTCTTCTTGCGGAACGCCGCACAAAGCTCGAAAGCTCGCGCGAGATTTCCGCCGGCGGCGAGCGCCCGGCGATTTGCGACCTGGATCGTGGCGCCGTCGAGAACGGGGTCGGAGAAGGGGTGGCCGATCTCCAGAATATCGATGCCGTTCTTCACCAGCAGGTCCAGGCGCTCAAGGCATTCCTTGAAGCTCGGATCGCTTGAGAGGGTGAAGGTCGCGAAAGCCTTCCGGCCTTCCGATTGCAGGCGGCGGAACATCGCGTCGATCCGGTTTCCGCTTCGGGTCATGGGTATTCTCCCGGCCAGATGACGTCGAGGTCCTTGTCGCCGGACGAGGCGACCATGACGATGACGGCATCGTTGCGGTCATAGAGCCGGGCTATGCGCCCGGCGGCTGCAATGGCATGCCCGGCCTCGAGCGAGACGAGGATGCCTTCGCGGGCCGCAAGGTCCAGAACCGCCCGGCGCGCGTCTTCATCCTCGATCGTCATGGTCTCCACGCGGCCACGCTTGACGAGGTCGGCGATCTCCGGTGCCGAACCGGGATAGGCCAGGCCCGGCGCCAGCGACGCTGCCGGCAGGATCTGGCCGTTCTCGTCGGCCAGAACCAGCGTTTCGGCGCCGTGGAGGATCCCGCGCCTGCCCTTGCCGAGCCGTGCCGAATGCGGCGCGCCGTCGCCCCTGCCGCCCGCCTCGACGGCGATGAGACGGATCTGCGGATCTCCGACGAAGCCGGAGAAGATGCCGATCGTGGAGGAGCCGCCACCGACAGCCGATATGATCGCCTCGGGCAGCACGCCGGCCTCGATCAGTTGCAGCCGGGTCTCGCGGCCGATCACCGCCTGGAAGGCGCCGACCATGACAGGATAGGGATGTGCGCCGATCGGCGCACCGGCGAGATAGGCGGTTGTGGCGCTGTGGCCCATCCAATGGCGGATCGCGGCCGAGGTCGCTGAACTCAGTGTCCGTTCGGCATCCTCGACGACAGTCACATCGGCGCCGAATGCGCGCATCTTGCGGATCGTGGCGGCATGTCTGACAGCATCGCGGCTGCCCATATAGATCGTGCAGCCGAGCCCGAGCCGGGCCGCCACCGCTGCCGCAGCCACGCCGTTCTGGCCCGATCCCGTGTCGGTCACGACCGAGCTCAGCCCCATCCGCGCCGCGAGCATGCACTGGCCGAGCGCCGAATTGGCATAGTTGCCGCCGTTGAAGGTCAGGTCGTCGCGCTTGAGGATGATACGCGCCCCGCCATTGACCGACGCCAGCGTCGTCGTCTCGAAGATCGGCGTCGGCCGGCCGACGAAACGGGCCAGCAGGTCCTCGAAGCTGCGGCGAAAGGCGTGATCGGCCCAGGCCTCGTCGAAGGCGGCCTCCAGCCGGTCGAGCACCGGCAGCAGGACGGGTGCCACGAATTGCCCGCCGAAACTGCCATATCGTCCGGGCCGCGGATTGGCTGCGCTCATTGCCATCATCATGCCTTGCCGATCCGGCGCACCAGCACGGCGGCCAGGATGATGCTGCCGGTGATGATGTCCTGCAGGAAGGTCGACACGCCGAGGATGGTCAGGCCGTTGCCGATGACGGCGATGATGGCGGCGCCGACCACCGTTCCCGGCAGGTTGGCCTCGCCTTCGCGGAAGGCGGTCATGCCGAGGAAGACCGCGGCATAGGCGCTGAGCAGGTAGCCACCCCCGCCGGTGGGGCTGGCGCTGCCGATGCGGGCGGTCAGGAGTATGCCGACCAGTGCGGCCAGAACCGCCGAGACGATGAAGGCGGCCATGGTGTTGGAGACGATGGGCACGCCGGCCAGCCGTGCGGCCTCCCGATTGCCGCCGATCGCATAGAGCCGGCGGCCGATCTGGAGCTTGTCGAGCAGCACCCAGATCGCAAGTGCGGTGGCGACCAGCCACCAGGTCAGCGTCGGCAGGCCCAGTGTGTGGCCGCGGGCGATATCGCGGAAGCCGGCGGGTATGTCCCCGAGCAGCGTCGCGCCATCCGAGATCCAGAAGGTGATGCCGCCGATGATCGTGCCGGCCGCCAGCGTGGCGATGAAGGAGAGCACCTGGAAGCGCGAGACGATATAGCCCGAGACCGCGCCGAAGAGCGCCGCAGCACCCAGCACGAGCAGGCAGGCCAGCGGCGCGGGTACGCCGAGCTTGAAGAGATAGACGACAAAGATGCCGCCGAAGGAGACAATCGCGGCCGTCGAGAGATCGAATTCTCCGACCGCCATCACCACGGTCGCGCCGATGGCGGACGATCGCCAGCAGCGTCATCTGCTGGGTGATGTTGATCAGGTTCGACATCGGGCCGAAGGCACCGGGCGAAGCGATGGAGAAGACGATGATGATCGCGACGAGCGCGATGAGCGTCCCGTATTGTCTGGCTACACCGGTCATGCGGCGGGTTCTTTCGTGGTCACTTGATGAAATGCGGCATCAATGATGCGCGGCGGGGTCATGTCCTCGCCCTCCAGCCGCGCGGTGATCTCGCCATTGGCGAAGACGGTAACGCGATGGGCGAGCGCGAGCAGTTCGTCCCATGTCGCTGGTCGTCATCAGCACCGCGGCGCCTTCGGCGGCAATGCGGCGCACGATGGCATGGATTTCCGCCTTGGCGCCGGACATCGACGCCGCGTGTCGGCTCGTCCGAGAACAAGCAGCCGGATACGGCCGCCGAACCAGCGGCCGAACAGCAGTTTCTGCTGGTTGCCGCCCGAGAGCGTCAGCGGCATCGCCCAGGGCGAACCCATCTTCACCGAGAAGCTGCTGGCGGATGTCCTCGGCCCGGGAGGCCAGGCGGCCTGCGCTGGTCAGCGGCAGCGCCGGATTGGCCCGGACGCGGGAGAGATCGCTGATCGCCAGGTTTTCGGCGGTGGAACGGCCGGTCATCAGGCCCTCGTGACGCCGATCTTGGGGCACATAGGCGCCGCCGAGGCGGATGCGCGATTGGATGTCGCCTGATCTCAGGGTTTGGCCGTCGAGGGATATCGTGCCGCCTTCAGTCGCGCGCGACCCCCAGATCATCTTCATCAGGGATGAGCGGCCCGCGCCGATCAGTCCGTAGAGGCCTTTTATCTCGCCTTCGGCGACATCGAGCGACACCGTGCTGCCATTGCGACCGAAGGGCAGGTCCCTGACCTGGAGCACCGGTTTGCCGACCGCCACCGGCGCGGGACGGCCACTGGTGATTTCCTCGTGGCCCGACATCATCCGCACCAAGTCGGCGCGCGTCGTGCCCTGCATGGCACCTGTGCCTGCAGTGGCTCCATTGCGCAAAACGGTGAAGCGATCACAGATTTCCGCGACTTCATCCAGACGGTGCGAGATATAGATGACGGCGACGCCGCGCGCCGCCAGCGTCCGCACGGCTCGGTGCAGCCGCCGCGCTTCACCTTCCGACAGCGACGCCGTCGGCTCGTCCATGACCACCAGCCGCGCCGGCTCGTTCATCAATGCGCGGATGATTTCGACGAGCTGTTTCTGGCCCGTTGTCAGGCGGCCGGCGGGAATATCGAGCGGCAGGTCCGGCGCGATGGCCGCTGCGGTTTCCGCGACAGCCTTGCGCATGGCGGTGCGGTCGATGAACGGGCCGCGCCGTGGATAGGCGCGGCCGACAAACGCATTCTCGACCGCGTCGAATTGCGGCACCAGGCTGAGTTCCTGGTGGATGAAGCGGAAGCCGAGGGCTTCCGCCTGCCGCACGCTCCCGATCGAGGTCGGCTGGCCGTCGACACGGATCTCGCCGGCATCCGGCCGCACCAGGCCGGACAGAGCCTTGATCAGCGTCGACTTGCCGGCGCCATTCTCGCCGAGCAGGCCATGCACCGAGCCGGCGGCGACGGAAAGATCCGCACCGGCGAGCGCGCGCGCACCGCTGAAGCGTTTCTCGAGGCCCCTGATCTCAAGCATGGCCTTCACCCCTTGTTACGGGCACGTCACGCCGAGCGATTCCGGCGTGATCATCACGGCGGGAACGAAGATCTCGTCCTTTTCGGCCTTGCCGCCGCCGAGGATCTTTTCGAGCTCAGCGGCACCCACCGCCGCCATTTTCGGGAAATCCTGGCGGAAGGTCGCCTTGTAGCGCGAACAGGCCTTGATCATCTCGATCGCCTGTTCGCTGCCGTCGATGCCCATGATGATGAACTTGGCATCGGGCTTTTCCGATTCCGTGGCGAGTTCGGCGCCGACGCCCGGATCGTCCCAGGCGGCCCAGACGCCGTTGATGTCGTCACCGTGCTGGCGCAGGATGTTTTCCATGGCGACGCGGCCGTCGTCGATCGGGCCGGGCACCTTGACGAAATGGTCTGCGATGACCTTGATGTCGGGGTTGTTCTTCAGCGCCTCGTCGAGCGCCAGTTCGCGCTGGTGCACGCAGGGATGCGCCGAATGGAAGAACTTCACGATATTGCCCTTGCCGCCGAGCGCCTTGAACAGGGCGTCCGAGAGCTGTGCGCCAAGATCGAAATTGTTCGATGTGACGTTGACGGCGACATTGGCGTTCTTGGAGCCATCCAGCGAGATCACCGGGATGCCGGACTTTGTCGCGAGCGCGACCTGGTCGCTGACTTGCGCCGGATCGGTCGAGATCAGCACGATCGCCGATGCCTTGGCATTGACCGTGTCCTCGATGCGCGAGGCCAACTGGCCGAAATCGTTGCGGGTGTCGATGATGGTGACGGTCCAGCCGCGCTTCTCGCCTTCCGCCTTGAAACTCTGGGCCATCTCGTTGGTCGGCACCGAGCTGATATAGGGCGTCAGGATGGCGACGTCGGTGGCGAAGGCCACTGACGCCGATGACAGGAGGGCCGCGACGGCCGCTCCGATTGCAAATCTTCTCATGTTCCTGCTCCTCTTCTGGACGTGATGGTTTCTTCTTCTATTGCGGCCTGTCCGTGCGGATCAGGCCGATGGGGCGAAGCGCGTCGATGGCGCGCAGGTAGGCGTCGAACATCGCGTCATAGCGGGCCGCCCTCAGCGGATCGGGTTCGAAGACCCGTTCGACGCTGGTCATGGCGGGCACAGCATCGGCGATGGACTGGAATGCGCCGATGCCGACGGCGGCGAGGATCGCGGCGCCGAGGCAGCCGACGTCGGTGAAGGCGAAGCGATGAAGGGGCATGCCGAGGCAATCGGCCCGGATCTGGCTCCAGAGATCGGAGCGCGCACCGCCGCCGCCATAGAGCATGTGCTCCGGGGTGAAACCCGCCGCATCGATGAGCGATCCCATCGAGTGGCGCGCGGCGAGCGCCACGCCCTCCAGAAGCGCCAATGCGAATTCCGGTCCTGCGGCGCGGCTGTCGAGACCGATGAAGGCGCCGCGGATTTCCGAATCCCAGAGCGGGGCGCGCTCGCCTTCGAGATGCGGCAGGAACAGGATCGGCCGGTCGTTGCGGCTGGCATGCCCGGCAAGCGCGGGCACGGCGGTCGGCTCGACGCGCGCCGTCGCCGCCCACCAGCGCAGCGAATCCGCGCCGCTCTGGGTCGGGCCGGCATTGACGACCAGGCCCTCGATCGTGGCGAATGTAACAATCCCGGGCGCGCCGATGCGCTCCGATCCGGCCAGTGCCAGGATTTCGGACGTGCCGCTGACATACATGCCCTGGCCGGGCCGGAAGACGCCACAGCCGAAGAGATTTCCCCAGGCATCCATCGTGCCGGTCACGACCGGAACCTTGCGGCCGGACGAGCCGAGCGCCATGTCGCCGGCTATCTCAGTGAAGTGCCTGAGGGGCGGAAGTTTCCCCGCGGCACCAGGGACGCGGTCGATCAGGGCTTCGATATAGCGGTGGTCGAGACCAACCTGGCCGAAGGACGAGATCGGATCGGAGACGGCCTGCCCCGTCAGGTGCAGCAGGCAGAAGTCGCGCGCCGAGAGCACCTGATGCGTCCGTGCCCAGAGATCGGGATGATTCTTGGCAAACCACATCATCTTTGCCAGCACGTGGCTCGCCCCGATTGGCAGTTCCGCGCCCCACCATGCGCGCTTTTCCGAAGGGTCGATCAGCGCGTCCAGCGCCGCGGCTTCCGCGCCGGCGCGGATATCCTGCCAGGTGATGGCGGGTGCCAGGGGTTTGCCTGCCCGGTTAACGAAGACATCGGTGTTGACCTGGCTGCAGAGCCCGACAGCGCGGATGTTGGCCGGGTTGCAGCCGACCAGCAGCGCATCAATCGCATCGCGGATGCCGTCGAGCCAATACTGCGGATCCTGTTCCACCATTCCGGCTGCCGGCCGCTCGGTCGGGTAGGGGCGGCTCCAATGGTCGAGCACCGCGCCGTTCATGTCGAACAGGGCAGCCTTGACCGAGGTCGAGCCGATATCCAAACCGATGAGCATGCCATTCTCCCGCCGATCGCCCTCTCCAGCGATCGAGCGGACCTTAGGCGTGCGTCATGAAAGTGTCATGAGGGATAAAAGGCCGGTTCCGGCGCGCCGTCGCGAATTCTGCAGAATGTGGATAGTCGGTTGGACCGACGGGCACGGGCGCTAGTGATCCCGGCGCGCATCGGCCGATGGCAACACGCCGAACGTGTCCTTGTAGGTCGCCGAGAAACGTCCGAGATGGTGGACGCCGACGTTGCGGGCGGCCTGCGCGGCCGGCAGTCCCTCCTCCCTTATCAGCCGTCGTGCGGCCTCCATCCGGATGCGGGTCAGCATCTCGTGCGGCGTGCGCTGGTAGTAGGCCTGGAAGCCGTCATAGAGGGCGCGTTCGGAGACGCCGACCTCTTGTGCAATGGCCGGCACAAGCAGCCGCTCGGCATAGCGCGCCCTCAGCGAATCCATCGCCTGCTTGACGTGGCGCGGCGAGGCATGCAGCCGTTCGGGCACGATGGAAAAGGCCGAGGTGAAGGCCACATTGCGCAGCAACTGATCGATGACAGAGCCGATGGCAGCCTGGATCGTCTCTGGCTTGATAACATCGATGGAGGTTGCGAATACTTCCGAAAAATCCCGCAGGACAGAGGCGAGCCGCTGCCCATGTAGTGTGTTCAAGTCTATGACAGGATTGAAGATTGGATCGCTGACCCGACCACGGCGGGCCGTCCGCCGCAGCGTTTCCTCGATTAGCCGGCGGTCGATCTGCAGCATCCATTGCTGCGTTCCCGCGCGCCAATGCGAGTGGAATCTTGGGCCGGGAGACAGGATGAGGGCCTTGCCTGGTTCGGACCGAATGCTCTCGGTGCCGAAGGTGATGTCGACGCCGCCGGCCACCGGCATTTCGAGCATGTAGAAATCGTCGAAACGCGAACTCACCGAGACACGGCTGCCATATTGCAGGAAGTTGAAGCCGGAGCCGCCGAGCTCGATCTGACGGTGGCGAAAGTCAACCGCCTCGGTCTTGTCTTCGGGCGCGAGCCGATGGTCGCAATAGGATCCCGCGAGGTAAGCTTCCGCCTCCTCCAGCACCGTCACGCTCGTCTCCTTGACCTGCAACACCAATCCTCCGACAGCAGTGCTCCCCGGCGTCAGGGAGTATTGCAGCCGATATGGCCATCGGCAAGCAGTCGACCCTGCTCACGAGTCGTGAGATGCCCGCCGGGGGGCATTTCACGGCTCGTGACCGTCACGACACCTTCCACCATGTGGACATTGTTCGGCGGGGAGCCCGGTTCACGCAATCGGCCGCCGATCGGCTGAAGCCGCTCCGCTTCCATCACGCTGAGCGAGATGATGATGATACCGCGTCTGCATCGACAAGGTCTGTCGGTGTCAGAACTCGCTAGGCCGACTGGCATCGGGCGCAAGACGACGGGCAAACATATCGAGCTTGGACTGTAGGCTGCCGTCTTTGGTCCGAAGAATCCGAGATCAATTCGTTCGCCCCCCCCCCCAGGCTTCTTCATCATGGACGCCGGAATTATTAGTGTTCTCACGCTATCGCAATAGTAGTATTTCTTGGCGCTGCGCACAGAACCCGGTTGCAGAGCTGACCTTTTATTGTCGATAAGGAAGGCAGATGCAGGGAGTGTTTTGCGGCAGATAAAGCGAGGGCGGAATTGCAGCAGTTGCTCGCAGACCATTGAAGACACGCCAGCGCCGCATTGTTGTGAGAGGCACGTGCTGCCGGGCATTGGGCACAGCCACTCGCCACATTCCTTCCAGAGATCGAGGCGCCGTTTAAGATTTGTTGACCATATCTCTTCATGCTTTGCCCGTTCGGCGCAGTTTCGGGAGTCACAACTCCCCACACCGCTGGCAGCGTAACGACCTGCGGACAGTGTTTTCGCGGTCGGGTCGAGTAACGAGTATCGGGTATCTGTCTTCATGGCGTCTGTGAAAAAGTCCGCGCATTCCGCGTCGAAATCCCGTCGAGGTCATTCCCTCGGTATCGCTGTGAGCACCTTGCTCTCCTGTAGCGTTGTGGCTGGTGCAGCTTGGGGCCTCACTTCGACGCTCGGTGCAATGCACGAGGCGGCTCGCACCTTGTCCGAAAACATGAGCCTTGCCACGCCTCTCCATCCCAAGGCGGTGGCGGCTGACGACCGCCGCGCCGCTCGCGCGCCCAAGGCCGCCAAGTCTTCACGCCTTTCGAAACTGTCCGACACCGAGACCCGGCGGAGGCAGCTTACTGTCGCCGCAATCCGGATGGCGCACCAGCGCAACCTCATCGCCCAATCGGCCTTTGCGGAAGAAAGCAAGAAGGCTGAGAAAGCAAAGAAACTGGCCGCGTTTGTACCTTCAAGAGATTCGGTAAGGCAGGAAGACCAGATCGGCAGCAAGCCGTCTCTGGTGACTGCATTGGTGGAAGATGTTCCAGTCCGTGACCTCCAGCCCTTCGGGCTCGTGCTGGCGACCCCCGAAACCGAAGAAGACGCGCTTCTTCCAAGCCGGATTCCGCTGCCTGAAGCCAGACCCTTGATCGAGACGGTCGTTATCGATCAAAAGCCGGCCGACGAGAAACCTGTCGCGCGCAGGAACCTCGACAAAAAGGACAAGAAGGAAGACGTTGCCCATGCGAAGCCCGAGCGCTCGCTGTTCGGCGATCTGTTCAAGAACAAGGCCAGCGACACTGCCTGGCTCGGAAAGGGCACGAAGGTCGCGATCTATGACGTGTCCAACGCGACCGTCTACCTGCCCGATGGAACCAAGCTTCGCGCCCATTCCGGCATAGGCAGGATGCGCGACAACCCGCGCTACGAGCATGTCACAATGAAGGGTCCGACGCCCGCCGGCATCTATCGCCTGTCGATGCGCGAGAAGCGCTTCTACGGCGTGGAGGCAATTCGCATGACGTCGATCGACGGCCGCCACCCGAAGAACCGCACCGGGCTCTTGACGCATACCAACTTGCTGCGCGGTCAGAAGGGCTCGCACGGTTGCGTCGCCTTCCAGAATTACCAACCCTTCCTCAGAGCTTTCAAGCGCGGTCAGATTACGATGTTGGTCGTGGTGCCGGAACTGCCGTCATCACGTACCCAGCTCGCCGCGCTTTACCGCAAAGCCGGAGCCTGATTGGCGCAGGAACATGCTCCCGCCAAGGCAGTTCTCCTCCCCCGCAGCGGCCTGACAGGAACGCTTCGAAAGCAAACAATGCGGAGGACTCGGAAGACGGCGCGCTGGCGCGCCAGAAGCAGTCATCCCCCAAAGACCGCCTCGTCAAAATCGGTTCCCCATGTCTGTCAGAAGATAGACATGTGGATACACGGGTGTTGGTGCACATCCGTCGGCGACATGGACGGCGGTGGCGGCTACTGAGGTCTATGGCATTACAGTTCGACATGTTTTCAGACGATGATCGCGAACTTCGGGCGAAACGCGGCCGTATTGCGCCGCCGAGCCGCCAGGCGCCACGCGAACTGACCGAAGACGATATGGTTCAGCAGCTTCAGGAGACTGGTCGCTATCGTATTCTGAGGAAGCTGAAGCCGAGAGCCGTGACCGAGGTCATCCGTCCCGAATTTCCGTTGCGCGGCGTCATTCTCGACACCGAGACGACCGGACTCGATTACCGCAAAGACGAAATCATAGAGATCGGCGCGATCGCATTCACGTTCGATGCGGCCGGCAACATCGGCGATATCGCCGGCGTCTACGCGGGCCTGCGGCAGCCGGGCAGCCCGATCCCGGCGGACATTACAAGGCTGACCGGTATAACGGATGCGATGGTCGCAGGCGAAGTTATCGATATGCAGGCCGTGGGCGATCTCATTGAACCCGCCGATCTGATCATCGCCCACAATGCCGGTTTCGACCGGCCATTCTGCGAGGCGTTCTCACCGATCTTCGCCGACAAGGCTTGGGCATGCTCGAACTCCGAAATCCAATGGTCGTCCCGCGGCTACGAGGGAACGAAGCTTGGCTATCTCATAGGGCAGGCGGGTTATTTCCATGACGGCCATCGCGCCGTGGACGATTGCTTTGCGCTGCTCGAGGTGTTGGCGCGGGAGGCGGATGGCAATCCTACAACGGCGTTTGGGGAACTCTATCAGGCCAGCCAGCGGTCGCGCGTTCGCATCTTCGCCGAAGGTAGCCCGTTCGACATGAAGGATCTGCTCAAGGCGCGCGGCTATCGCTGGGCCGACGGAAGTGACGGCCGACCCAAATCATGGTGGGTGGAACTGGATGAGCAGCTGTTGGACGATGAACTGCACTACCTCCGCTCCGAGATCTATCGATGGCCGGACGCGAACCCGCCGATACGAAGGCTGACGGCGTTTGACAGGTTCAAGGCTTGAATTGAGCGGCCTTGGCACATTTTAGTCGATATGCAATGAGCGCATACCTGAGGTGACGCCTTATCCATTTTCCGGGAGGCTACCACAGTCTATATCAGCCTTATCGAAACGACGCCGGGACTGAACAAGCGGTTGCTAGCGTCACATTCCTCTCGAAAGGGGACTATCATGAACGTTGCACGCACCTTCACGAACTGGGTCAAGTTTCGCCAGACCATGACCGAACTCGGCCGCATGTCGAGCCGGGAATTGCAGGACCTCGGCATTGCCCGCGCGGACATCCGCCGCATCGCCAAGGCTTCCGTGCTCTAACGCGAATTCAAAGTTTCGGACGGCCCACTCCTCCTCCCAGAAGGGTCGTTCGTCGGAATAGCGATACTCCTCCCCCTGGTCGCTATTCCATTTCATGAAGCCTGCCGCACCTCCTCCCGCGGCAGGCTTTTTCATTGGCGCCGGGCGTGTAATAATCATCGTCGTCGATATCTGAGCTGATCAGGGCGCTGGCCCTGTCACCCACGAGCCGGTGTCCCAGAAGATTTGTTCCCAATTCCGGATTGCGCTCGATCCCGGGCGTCGCGAATTCATCACGGCCAAAGCCGATCTTCGAGCCTGGCTGGCGCGCGCGCGCAGCGTCTTTGACTTCAACATAAAATGATCATTCTCCCTATCCGCCGTTGAAAGACCGATGCACATCTCTGCGTGCCGAATAATAAGCCCGTCTATTCCGTTCCCCGTCCATATCAGGTGCAGTTCGAGCATATGGGTCATTTGAATGCGGATATATGTCATCGGGCTCGTCGTGGCCATTGCCGGTCTCGTTGCGGCCGATCAAGTCCAGGCATTTGATCCGTTCCAGCGCATGCCGCATTTCACACATTCCATTTCAGATTGATCCTGCACGACCTGCCGCGGTTCGCGACACAATACCGGTCTCCAGCTTACAGCCATTGAATCTCCCGACTGCTTCCGATAAGAGACCGCCGAAATCCGCGGACGACCGGGGATAGTGCAGGATGCGCGGCCGACCCAAGGCCGCGCCGGGGACCGGAAGCGAAAAGGGCATGGCACGTATCGTAATGAAGTTCGGCGGAACCTCCGTCGCGGATCTCGACCGGATTCATAACGTTGCCCGCCACGTCAAACGCGAGGTCGAGGCTGGCCACGAGGTTGCCGTCGTCGTGTCCGCCATGTCGGGCAAGACCAACGAGCTTGTCGGCTGGGTGCAGGGGATGCCGAAGGCGACCGGCGCCGATACACCGTTTTACGACGCCCGCGAATATGATGCGATCGTGGCTTCGGGTGAACAGGTCACGTCGGGCCTGCTTGCCATCGCGTTGCAATCGATGGGCATCAACGCCCGCTCCTGGCAGGGCTGGCAGATCCCGATCCGGACCGACAGCACTCATGGTGCGGCCCGCATCATGGAAATCGAGGGCGCGGAGATCATCCGCCGCATGGGCGAGGGCCAGGTGGCGGTGGTCGCCGGTTTCCAGGGCATCGGCCCGGACAACCGCATCGCGACACTCGGCCGTGGCGGCTCGGACACGTCGGCCGTGGCGCTCGCCGCGGCGCTGAAGGCCGATCGCTGCGATATCTACACCGATGTTGACGGCGTCTATACGACCGATCCGCGCATCGAGCCCAAGGCGCGCCGGCTCAAGAAGGTCGCCTTCGAGGAAATGCTGGAAATGGCCTCGCTCGGATCCAAGGTCCTGCAGGTCAGGTCCGTCGAACTCGCCATGGTGTTCAAGGTCCGCACCTTCGTGCGCTCGTCATTCGAGGATCCCGATGCGCCGGGCATGGGTGATTTCGACAATCCCCCCGGTACGCTGATTTGTGATGAGGAAGAAGTCGTGGAACAGGAAGTCGTAACCGGCATTGCCTTTGCCAAGGATGAAGCCCAGATCTCGCTGCGCCGCCTCGCCGACAGGCCGGGCGTTTCGGCTGCGATC
This sequence comes from Rhizobium sp., assembly GCA_019739215.1. GTDB lineage: Bacteria > Pseudomonadota > Alphaproteobacteria > Rhizobiales > Rhizobiaceae > Rhizobium_E. Next base: position 20,251 of record JAHHDR010000033.1, on the reverse strand, counting down.
TTCGGCCCGCTTGCCGAGGCGCATATCAATGTCGACATGATCGTGCAGAACATTTCGGAAGACGGCTCGCGCACCGACATGACCTTCACGGTGCCGACCGGCGATCTCGACAAGGCGCTTGCCGTGCTCGGCCGCGAGAAGGAAAATGTCGGCTTCGACGTGATCCAGTCCGAAGCCGGCCTGGTCAAGGTTTCGGTCATCGGCATCGGCATGCGCAGCCACGCCGGCGTCGCCGCCCAGGCCTTCGCGGCGCTGGCCGGCAAGGGCATCAACATCAAGGCGATCACGACGTCTGAAATCAAGATTTCAATCTTGATCGACGGCGCCTATGGAGAACTCGCCGTTCGCACTTTGCATTCGGCCTACGGACTGGATAAGAAGTAGATACTGCCAGGAGGGCTCGGCTATCAGGGGATGTGATTCGATCTGTGGCGCCGGCTCTCCGTAACGGAAACCGAGAGTAGGAGAGCGTCCAGGTGATCAGGGACCTAGCAGCCGGCCCGCGCATCCTGCTTCGGCGGCTGAGGGAACTCACCGCCGAGCCGCTCGAGCCGCAGGAACGCCTGGACCGGATCGTCATGCAGATTGCCCGCAACATGGTTGCGGAAGTCTGCTCGGTCTATGTGCTGCGCGCCGACGGCGTGCTCGAGCTCTACGCGACCGAAGGCCTCAACAAGGAATCGGTCCACCTACGCACAGCTGAAGATGGGAGAGGGTCTCGTCGGCACGATCGCCGCCGCTGCCCAGCCGCTCAATCTCTCCGATGCGCCAGAGCGCATCCGGCCTTCGCCTATCTGCCCGAAACCGGGGAAGAACTCTATCCACTCCTTCCTCGGCGTGCCGATCCTGCGCGCCGGCCGGACGCTCGGCGTTCTTGTCGTCCAGAACCGGCCCAGCGGCATTACTCGGCGAGGACGAGGTCGAGGCGCTCGAACACCGCTCCATGGTGCTCGCGGAAATGGTCGCGAGCGGCGAGCTCAAGAAGCTCACCCAGCCCGGCCAGGAACTCGACCTCACGCGGCCCGTTACTATCGACGGCGAGCCTATGCCGATGGTGTCGGCCTTGGCATGTCGTGCTGCACGACCCGCGCGTGGTCGTCACCAACCTGCTCAACGACGACGTCGACACTCGAGATCAGCCGGCTGTCGGATGCGCTGGGCTCGCTGCGCGGATCCAGCTCGACGACATGCTGTCGCGGCGCGAAGTGTCGATGGAGGGCGAGCATCGCGCGGTGCTCGAGGCCTACCGCATGTTCGCGCATGACCGCGGCTGGGTGCGCAAGCTCGAGGAAGCGATCCGCAACGGCCTGACCGCCGAGGCCGCCGTCGAGCGCGTGCAAAGCGAGACCCGTGCGCGGATGATGCGGCTGACGGATCCCTATCTCCGCGAACGCATGCACGACTTCGACGATCTCGCCAACCGGCTGCTGCGCCAGCTTGCCGGCTATGGCGCGCATGCCGCGGCCGATGCTTTCCCGAATGACGCCATCGTCGTGGCCCGCGCGATGGGCGCGGCCGAACTGCTCGACTATCCGCGCGCCAACCTTCGCGGACTGGTGCTCGAAGAAGGCGCGGTCACCAGCCATGTCGTGATCGTCGCCCGCGCCATGGGCATTCCGTCGTCGGCAAGGCCGACGGCGTGACGGCGCTGACCGAAAAGGGCGATGCCGTCATCATCGACGGCGAGGACGGCAAGGTACACCTGCGGCCCGCGCAGGACGTGCAGCGCGCCTACGAGGAGAAGGCCCGCTTCCGCGCCCGCCGCCAGGAGCAGTTCCGGGCGTTGCGCGCCGTCGAGCCGATGACGCGCGACGGCAAAAGGATCAGCCTCAACATGAATGCCGGCCTGCTGGTCGATCTGCCGCAACTCGTCGAATCGGGCGCAGAGGGTATCGGGCTGTTTCGCACGGAACTGCAGTTCATGATCGCCTCCACCATGCCGAAAGGCGAGGAGCAGGAGGCCTTCTACCGCAGCGTGATCAAGCAGACCGGCGGCCGCCCCGTGACTTTCCGCACGCTCGACATCGGTTCGGACAAGGTCGTGCCCTATTTCCAGGCGGCGAAGGAAGAGAACCCGGCGCTCGGCTGGCGAGCGATCCGTCTCGCGCTCGACCGGCCGGGCCTGCTGCGGACCCAGCTTCGCGCCGCTGCTGCAAGGCCGCGGCGGGCGGCGAGCTCAAGGTCATGATCCCGATGGTGACGGAGGTCGATGAGCTCAAGCAGGCGCGAGCGCTGCTGCAGAAGGAGGTCCAGCACCTCTCCAAATTCGGCCATGCGCTGCCGAAGAAGCTGCAATACGGAGCGATGCTGGAGGTCCCGGCACTGATGTGGCAGCTCGATGAACTGATGGCGGAGGCCGACTTCGTCTCCGTCGGGTCCAATGACCTGTTCCAGTTCACCATGGCCGTCGACCGCGGCAATCCGCAGGTCGCCGAGCGCTTCGACATTCTCGGCCGTCCGTTCCTGCGCCTGCTGCGCGACATCATCCGTGCGGGCGCGCGCAACAACACGCCCGTCACGCTGTGCGGTGAAATGGCGGGCCGCCCGCTGTCGGCCATGGCCCTGCTCGGCCTAGGATTCCGCTCGGTCTCGATGTCGCCGGCCTCGATCGGACCGATCAAGGCGATGCTGCTCGGCCTCGATGTCGATGCCCTGGCGCTGGTCATGAACGAGGCGCTCGATCGGCCCGCCAACGGCCTGCCGATGCGCGAAGTGCTGAAGCGCTTCGCGGAAACCCACAATATTCCGCTCTAGCAAGACAGAGACCGCCGTGGCCCAGCTGCCCCTTGAAAAGATGCAGGAGCTCGAACGCCGTCTGGCGGAAGTCGAGGCGCGCATGTCGGAAGGCCCGCCCGCCGACGTCTATGTGAAGCTCGCGGCCGAATATGCCGAACTGCAGCCCGTCGTCGCCAGGATTTCGAACTACCTCAGGGCGAAGGACGAACTGGCCGGGCTGAGGGCGCTGCTCAACGATTCCGGTACCGATCGCGAGATGCGCGAGCTGGCGGGCCTCGAACTTCCCGACCTCGAAGAGAAGATCGAAGGCCTCGAGCGCGAACTGCTGATCGCGCTGTTGCCCAAGGACGCCGCCGACGAGAAGAGCGCGATCCTGGAAATCCGCGCCGGCACCGGCGGCAACGAGGCGGCGCTGTTCGCGGGCGATCTCTTCCGGATGTACGAGCGCTATGCCGCTGCCAATGGCTGGAAGGTCGATGTCGTCTCGGAAAGCGAAGGCGAGGCCGGGGGCTACAAGGAAATCATCGCCGAGATCTCGGGTCGCGGTGTGTTCTCCAAGCTCAAGTTCGAATCGGGCGTCCACCGGGTTCAGCGCGTGCCGGCGACCGAGTCGCAGGGGCGGATCCACACGTCCGCCGCAACCGTCGCCGTGCTGCCGCAGGCGGAGGACATCGATATCGAAGTCCGCGCCGAAGACATCCGCATCGACACCATGCGCTCGTCCGGCGCCGGCGGACAGCATGTCAACACCACCGACTCGGCCGTCCGCATCACCCACCTGCCGACAGGTGTCGTGGTGACGAGTTCGGAGAAGAGCCAGCACCAGAACCGTGCCAAGGCGATGGCCGTGCTGCGTTCGCGGCTCTACGACATGGAGAGGCAGAAGGCCGACAGCGCCCGCTCCGCCGACCGCAAGAGCCAGGTCGGATCGGGCGACCGATCGGAACGCATCCGGACCTACAACTTCCCGCAGGGCCGTCTCACCGACCACCGCATCAACCTGACGCTCTATTCGCTCGACCGAATCATCGAAGGCGACATGGGCGAGGTCGTCGACGCCCTGATCGCGGACCATCAGGCCGCGGAACTGGCGCGGCTGGGCGCAAACGGATGACCACGCTCAAGGAGATGCTGGCGCTTGTCCGAAGCCGCCTCGCGGGCGCGGGCGTGGAGGACCCGATGGCAGAGGCCCGGATTCTCGTGGGCGGGCTGCTCGACCTCGGCCGAACCGATCTGATCACCCGCGGAGAAGATCGCGTGGCGCCGGAAGACGAGGTCCGTATTTTTCACGCCACAGACCGCCGCGTGGCTGGCGAGCCGCCCTACCGCATTCTTGGCCGCCGCGGCTTCCACGGCATCGAACTCAGGCTCTCCAGAGACACGCTGGAGCCGCGACCGGACACGGAAGTGCTGGTCGACCTGGTGCTCGATCTCGTCAGTGAGCGGAGGAACGAGCTGCTCGAGATCCTCGATCTCGGGACGGGGACGGGCGCGATCTGTCTCGCCCTGCTCGCGAACCTGCCGCTGGCGCAAGGCACAGGCACGGACCTCGCACAGGGTGCGCTCGACACGGCGAAGGACAATGCGGCGCTCAACGGCTTGTCGGACCGTTTCGGGACGACCCGGAGCAACTGGTTCGAGGCCGTGTCGGGCCTCTATGACGTGATCGTCTCCAACCCGCCCTACATAAGGTCCGACATCGTCCCGACACTGGACCGCGAAGTGCGGGAGCATGATCCGCTGCTGGCGCTCGACGGCGGAACCGATGGCCTCGATGCCTATCGGGTGATCGCCAGGGACGCAGGTCGATTCCTCAACCCGTCCGGACTGGTTGCGGTCGAGACCGGATATGACCAGAAAGCAACCGTGCGCGCGGTTTTCGAATCGGCCGGTTTTCAGGAGGTTGCCGCGCGGGCGGACCTCGCCGGCCACGATCGGGCGCAGGTATTCCGGGCAGTGTGCTGACCGTTTTCGCCCAAAAGACGCTTTTTTCTTGTGCGACTGCAAGAAAGGGCTTGGAATCAAGGGCGAAGCGTTCTAGGTTCCAGCCAAGCACCGGGCGGCATCCCTAGAACGACTATGACATGGATTGCCGGGCTTTGGGGTACCTCAAAACAATTTGCCGGTATGAGCGGCCCTGGTGCGGGACTCTGGATTTTTGGATTATATTCCGGGATCAGCGGCGTCCGGTGACATTCCTGCCGGGTTTTGGCGTGGCCAAAGCCTTGCCGGCATGTGCCGGCGCCAGCATGGAAAGCCGGATAATCTCAGGTGAGTGATTGATGAGGCCTGGACAGCAGAAGCAGCGTGGCCGCGGACGCAACGGCGGCGGCGGAAACCCGAACAGCAACAACAACAACCAACAGCAGCAGCGCAAGGGTCAGAATCCCCTTACGCGGACCTATGACAGTTCGGGCCCGGATGTGAAGATTCGCGGCACGGCGCAGCATATCGCAGAAAAATACATGGCGCTGGCCCGCGACGCGACGAGCTCCGGCGACCGCGTCATGGCGGAAAACTATCTGCAGCATGCCGAGCATTACAACCGCATCATCGCGGCGGCGCAGGCCATGTTCCAGGAGCGTTTCCAGCGGGACGACCGCGCAGACGGTTCGGAGCGCGACGAGGATGATGGCGACGGGGCTCAGCATCAGCAGCAGCACCACTACCAGCAGCCCGACGTCGAAAACGAGCCGCAGAAGGCTGCTGCCGCCCCGCAGCCAGCCGCTCCGGCCATTGACGAGAATACACCGCAGCCGGTGTTCGAAGACACCCCTGCGGAAGTCCAGATTGAGCAGGAAGCCGCGGCCGCCGGCGATGCACAGGAGGAGCGCACGCCGCGTCGCCGCAGCAATGCGGGACGTCCGCGCCGGCAGCCGCGCCAACCGCGCGGTGATGCCGCGAGCGACGCGCCCGCAGCGGTCGAAGAGCCCGCGGAGTAGCCTGCGATTTCATGCATGCAGAAGAGCCGCCCCATCGGGCGGCTTTTCTGTCTCAGACTTGGGCGGTGCGCGTCGATGGCGGCTTTCCGAGATGGGAGCCCGTGAGATTGAGGGCCGTGAGATTGGCTCTGCACGGCAGCCTTCACGGACAGCAAAAGCAAAAAGGGCGGCCCGTGAGGACCGCCCTTCATCATGTCCGGATCTCTGCCCGAAATCAGTAGCGCTCTTCTTCCTCGTCGTCCTGGCGGTTGCCGGTGAGCGACTTGAGCTTGGCGAAGACGGCGTCGGCGTCGATTTCCTTCTCTTCCGGCTCGGACTGGAAGCGCTCGGTCTCGCGGGCCGGCTCGAGGCTGGCACCGGTTTCCTCGACCGTCTGGAAGGGCCGGCCCTTGGCGGCGCGTTCGACTTCGAGGTCGAGGTCGATCTGCGAGCACAGGCCGAGCGTCACCGGATCCATCGGCGTCAGGTTGGTGGAGTTCCAGTGGGTGCGTTCGCGGATCTGCTGGATCGTCGACTTGGTGGTGCCGACGAGGCGCGAGATCTGTGCATCCTTGAGTTCCGGATGGTTGCGGACCAGCCAGAGAATGGCGTTCGGGCGATCCTGGCGCTTGGAAACCGGGGTGTAGCGCGGGCCACTGGCGCTTGGATTCCGGCACCCGGACCTTGGGCTCGGCGAGCTTGAGCTTGCGGATCGGGTCGGCTTCGGCGCGGGCGATCTCGTCGCGGGACAGCTGGCCGGTCGCGAAATCGGGTCGAGGCCCTTGATGCCCGTGCGCGGCTTCGCCGTCGGCGATCGCCTTGACTTCGAGCGGATGCAGCTTGCAGAACGTGGGCGATCTGGTCGAAGGACAGCGCGGTGTTGTCAACCAGCCAGACGGCGGTCGCCTTGGGCATGAGCAAGCTGCTGTTGAGCCATGAGAGACAGATCCTTCTGTCATCGTCCGCGCCGGGGCCGCGGGCCGTGGGTAGGTCAACCACAGATGTCCGGGAAATCGGCGGCCTCTATAACCGGATGTGTCGCGCAGAATTGCAATTCTTCGCTGTTCGACTTTGATATGTTGACCAAAGTCGGATTGCGATCATCGGTGTTGCTGCTATTCATATAGCACAAAATGGCTTAAGAGGCGCGAAAATATCGCGTTTCCATGGGAGGATTGCATGGAGGTCAAGGTTCACAAGGTGTTGGAGTCCGCCAAGGCGCGGGCGTTGATCGACAACGACACCTATCTGAAATGGTACCAGGAGAGCATCGACAACCCGGATTCGTTCTGGGCCGAGCATGGCAAGCGCATCGACTGGTCCACGCCATTCACCAAGGTCAAGAACACCTCCTTCGACGGCGATGTCACAATCAGGTGGTTCGAGGACGGAGAGACCAACGTCTCCTACAACTGTATCGACCGCCATCTCGAGAAACACGGCGATCAGGTCGCGATCATCTGGGAAGCGGACGATCCGTCGCTCGACAAGAAGGTCACCTACAATGAACTCCACGAGCATGTCTGCCGCCTCGCCAATGTGCTGAAGAAGCACGGCGTCGAGAAGGGCGATCGCGTCACCATCTACATGCCGATGGTGCCGGAAGCCGCTTATGCCATGCTGGCATGCGCCCGCATCGGCGCCGTCCACTCCGTCGTCTTCGGCGGCTTCAGCCCGGACGCACTTGGCGGCCGCATCGTCGATTGCGAATCGACCTTCGTGATCACCTGCGACGAAGGCCTGCGCGGCGGCAAGGCGGTTCCGCTCAAGGCCAATGTCGACAAGGCGATCGACATCGCTGCCAAGAACTTCGTCATGGTCAAGAGCGTTGTCGTCGTGCGTCGCACCGGCAAGGACGTCGGCTGGGCACCCGGTCGCGACTTCTGGTACCACGAGGAGTGCGAGACGGTCGATGCGCACTGCCCGCCGGAGCCGATGAATGCGGAGGACCCGCTGTTCATCCTCTATACGTCGGGCTCGACCGGCAAGCCCAAGGGCGTGCTGCACACCACCGGCGGCTACCTCGTCTATGCGTCAATGACGCATCAATATGTCTTCGACTACCACGACGGCGACATCTACTGGTGCACGGCCGATGTCGGCTGGGTGACCGGTCACAGCTATATCGTCTATGGCCCGCTTGCCAATCGCGCGACGACGCTGATGTTCGAGGGCGTGCCCAACTATCCCGACCAGGGACGGTTCTGGGACGTGATCGACAAGCACAAGGTCAATATTTTCTATACTGCGCCGACGGCGATCCGCGCGCTGATGGGTGCGGGCGACGGCTTCGTCAAGCGTGCGTCACGCTCGTCGCTGCGGCTGCTCGGCTCGGTCGGCGAGCCGATCAATCCCGAAGCGTGGGAATGGTACTACAATGTCGTCGGCGATGCCCGCTGCCCGATCGTCGACACCTGGTGGCAGACCGAGACCGGCGGCATCATGATCACGCCCCTGCCGGGCGCCACCGACCTCAAGGCCGGCTCCGCCACGCGGCCGTTCTTCGGCATCAAGCCCGAACTCGTCGATGGCGAGGGCAAGGTGCTGGAGGGTGCCACCGACGGCAATCTCTGCATCACCGACAGCTGGCCGGGGCAGATGCGTACCGTCTATGGCGACCACGAGCGCTTCATCCAGACCTATTTCGCCACCTACAAGGGCAAGTATTTCACCGGTGACGGTTGCCGTCGCGACGGTGACGGCTACTACTGGATCACTGGCCGCGTCGACGACGTTCTCAATGTCTCGGGCCACCGGCTCGGGACGGCCGAAGTCGAGTCCGCGCTCGTCTCGCATGACAAGGTCTCCGAAGCGGCGGTCGTCGGATATCCCCATGACATCAAGGGCCAGGGCATCTATTGCTATGTCACTCTGATGGCCGGAGTGGAGGGTTCCGACGAGTTGCGCAAGGCGCTGGTCGGCCATGTCAGACACGAAATCGGCCCGATCGCCACGCCCGACAAGATCCAGTTCTCGCCGGGCCTGCCCAAGACCCGGTCCGGCAAGATCATGCGCCGCATCCTGCGCAAGATCGCGGAGGACGATTTCGGGGCATTGGGGGATACATCGACGCTTGCCGATCCGGCGGTTGTGGAAGACCTGATCGCCAACCGGCAGAACAAGAAAGCCTGACACCTGCGCGGACGTCGCCCGACCGGGTCGGCGTCCGCCACTTTCAACCATGCTATCGGAAGTTCTCGGCGGGGTTACTCGGCCACGATCTTGACGCGCTGGCCTGTCGTCAGCGTCGCGCCGATTGGGAGGCCGTTGAGAAGCCGGAAGAGCTCCGCCTTGCGCTCCGTGCCGAGCATTCTCGCCGACATTGTCTGGACCGTCTCGCCCGCCTTCACGGTGACCACGCGGATGCGCAGCGGCTTGAGGGCCGCTGCCTCGCCGGGGCTCATGCGCCGGAACGTCGTCCGCAACTTCGTCGCCGTCGCGAGAAGGTCGGCTTCATGCCCAAGCGGCACGGCCGTCAGGAAGCGATAGATCTTCTTGCCGTTGCGCACGATGGTGACATCGAAATCCCACTTGTCGGCAGATGCGCGGGCAGTGGCCGCCTGCATTCCGTTGACGAAGCCGGAGCGGATCGTCTCGGGCTTCAGTCCGGTCACCCAGCCGCTGGCCATGTAATCGGTCAGGCTGCCGCCCGACGTATCGTCGACGAGATCGAAGCGGACGGCGATGTCGCCAGGGCCGGTGGCCATCACCGCTTCCGCCTTGTTGTCGATCCGGAAGGCGTTGGGCACCTCGAAGCGGATGGCGAGATTGCCGTGCAGGAAGGTCTGGCCACGGACATAGCCTTCCTGCGGGCTGTCGCCGTAGAGCATGCCGTCGATGCCGTTGAGGAAATATTCGGTACCCTTGTCTCCGACCTGCCCGTCCATGCCGAAGGCCCGGGCGTGGCGACGGGCCAGCTCGACGCGCTGCGGCGTCGTGGGGTGGCTGGAGAGGAAGTCGAGACCGGGGTCCGAATCGTTGTTGATGGCGTTGAAACGGCTATAGGCGCCCATCGCGTCGAGGAAGCGTGCTGCGGCATAGGGGTCGTAGCCGGCCTCGCCCAGCATGCGCACGCCGATCACGTCGGCCTGGAGTTCCTGGTTGCGGGAGAAGGCGGCCAGCTTGAGCTTCTGCCGCGCGATCGCCGTCTTGCTGTCTATCGTCGAGGACAGCACTTCGGCCACGACGCGCGTCTCGATCACCGCCCGCTCTTCCTGGCGCTGCCGCTCGATGCCGTGATTGGCGGTCACATGCGCCATTTCGTGGCTGAGCACGGCTGCGACTTCCGAGGCGTCGGTCGCCAGCGCCAGCAGGCCGCGCGTCACATAGACATAGCCGCCGGGCAGCGCGAAGGCATTGATGGCGGGAGAGTTGAGGATGGTGATCCTGTAGGATTGCTTCGGATTTTCGGAGACCAGCGTCAGCGCGCCGGTTATGCGCGCCACCAACTGTTCGGTCTTCACGTCGCGATACTCGCCTCCATAGGAGGCGACGATTCGGGGATGCTCGCGAGCGCCGAGTTCTGCGCGGGGGTCATCCTTCTGGACTTCGTCGACGATCTGGGGCTTGGTGGAGGGCGCGACCGTCGGCTCATAGGTATCGAGCAACGTCTCGCAACCGGAGAGGAACAGCGCGGCGACAATCACCGGTATGGCGCGATTGCGCAAAACGCGACGCGCTGTCCGGAGCGGACGAAAACCAGTCGTTGCAGAATTGAATTCGGTCATGGAAGGCTTAAAGCTCAGGGCTCAGTCCTTTTTTGTCGCGGCGAGTCCAGCACCAACGGGGCACCAATATCCGATTTCAACTTATCCTGCATAGCATAAATATCGGAAAGACGTGGCGAATCTGAAGCTTAAATCCGCCCTTTTTTAGGCTTCGGACGAATTTCGAGGACCATCCTTCCGGAGCCGGACCCAGTCCTGCACGTGGCCGGCGAAAGCCACCTGCCCATCGTGGATCGAGACCACGCGGCCGGCAAGCCGGGTGATTTCCTGGCTGTCGTGGCTGATCATCAGCACCATAATGCCGGTCTGCGATTGAAGTTCCTCAAGCAGGTTGCCCATGTCGCTGCGGAGGCTCTCGTCGAGGCTGGCAAACGGCTCGTCGAGCAGCAGAAAGGGCCGGTGGCGAACCAGAGCGCGGGCAAAGGCTACGCGCTGGCGTTCGCCGCCCGAGAGTGCCTGCGGCATCCTCTTGCCGAAGCCGGCGAGGCCGACCTTGGTCAGCGACTCAGCGACCGCGTCCCGGTCGGTGGTGGACAGCCCGAGGCGAGGCGAGATGCCGATCGCGACATTGGTCGCCACGTCGAGATGCGCGAAGAGGTTGTGATCCTGGAAGATGTAGGTCAGCGGACGTTCACCCGGCGCGCGCCCGACCATGTCGACGCCGTCCAGGATTATGCGGCCGCTGTCGGGCGTCTCGAAGCCCGCGATCAGGTGGAACATCGTCGACTTGCCGCTGCCGGAAGCTCCGGTCACGGCGACGATGCCGGAACCTTCGAGTTCGAGGTCGTAGGTGAATGGCTTCTGGCCGAGTGTCTTCTCGACCCTGTCGAGCCGGAGCGAGGGCATCATGCGGCATCCCTTGTGGCGGGGCCGTCGAGCCGGACGGCGGGCAGGGTGAGAAGCAGGCAGACCGCTCCGAGGATCAGCGACAGGCCCGCGGCATCGGTCGAACGGTAGCTGCCGAGACTGGCATAGAGCAGCGCGGGGAGTGTCACGAAATCATCGGAGCCGAACAATGCCACGGCACCGAGGTCGCCAAGCGACAGCGCGGCCGCGAAGGAAAAGGCGGTGAACAGCGGCCCTCGCATCACCGGCCAGTCGATCAGCCGGAAGCGCGCCACGCCGGTGACGCCGAGACTGGCGGCGAGCCGGCCGGTGCGCCGGAGATGGGTCGTCAGTTCGGGCGCGATGACGCGCACGGCGAAGGGCATCGCCATGCCCATGTTGACCAGGACGACAAGGACCGGCCCCGCACCCTCGGCAAGGCCGAGGCGGTGGAGAATCAGGAACCAGCCGGAGCCGAGCGCCAGCGGCGGGATCAGCAGCATGAATTCCGGCAGACGGAAGAAGGCACCGATCCCGGCATTGCGACCGGAGGCGAGGCTTGCCCCGGCACGGGCCATCAGGAAAGTCATGGCTGTCGCGAGCAGCCCTGCGCCCAGTGCCAGGACCAGGCTGGTGCGCAAGGCGCGCCAGAAGGCCGGCGTGGCGACGAGGCCGGCAAGATCGGACCGGACGCCCGCGGCGATGATCGCGACGATTGGCAGGGCGACGAAGACCAGGAAGAGCCCGATCAGGACGCTGTCGGCCGTTCTGGGTCCGGCCCCGTCCGCATCGGGACGGAACGGCACTCCGCCCGCGCCGCGGCGATCCTCCTCCGGATCGGGGACGCGCGAGAGCAGCCAGAAGATCGCCCCGGTCAAGGCGAGCTGCGCCAGGCTGAGGATCATCGCGCGCGGCGGGTCGAACTCGAATTTCAGCGCCTGGTAGATGGCGACTTCGAGCGTGGAATTGGCCGGCCCGCCGCCAAGCGTCAGCACGATGGTGAAGCTCGTCACGCAGATCATAAAGATCAGGCCGGCGATGCCCGGGATGACGCGCAGCAATGCTGGTCCTTCGACGAAACGGAACAGCGAGCGGCGCGGAAGGCCGAGGCTTGCGGCAAGCCGCCACTCGTCGCGCGGAATGCGTTCGAGCGCCTTGAGCAGCAGCCGGGCGGCGAGCGGCATGTTGAAGAAGACATGGGCGAGCAGGATGCCCTGCAGTCCGTAGATCGACATGCGGTGGCTGAAGCCGAAGCTCGCCGCGATGTCGTTGACGATGCCGGTCCGGCCCCAGATTTCCAGCAGGCCGAAGACGGCCGGCAGCACCGGCAGGCCGAGCGGCAGGATCATCAGCGCCACGACCAGCGGCCGGCCCGGGAAGGATGGCCGCCGCGCCATGGCCAGCGCGACGGGGATCGCCGGAATGACCGAAAGCACCGTCGACAACACGGCCTGCTCGACGGTGAAGACGAAGATGTGGATGAGATAGGCGAGCGGCGGCCAGCTGGACTGGACGCCACTCGCCAGCAGCATGGCGAAAGCGAGGATGCAGAACGACACGAGCAGGGTAAGCGCAAGCGCGCCCGCGCCGATCCAGAACCGCTTCTCGCCGGTGCTTTCCATGGTCGCAGGATCAGTTGCCGCTGGTGGCGGCGAGCCACTCGTCGACATAGGCCTTGCGGTTCTTCGCCGAGTCCTCCGGCGTTACCGTCAGCGTCACTTTCGGCTGGACCAGCTTGTCGAAGACGGGATTGAGCGGCGTGGAGGTGGCGGCAACCGGCAGCATCCAGTTGTTTTCCGGGATGATGTCCTGGAAGGCCGGGCTGATCATGAAGGCGAGGAAGCTGCGGGCGAGATCCCGTCGCTCGGTCCCGGTCATGGCGGCGACTTCGACCTGGATCGGGTGCCCTTCCGAAAACTCCGCCGCCTGGTAGCGATCATTCTGCTCGGCGATCATATGGTAAGCCGGCGAAGTAACGTAGGACAGCACCATCGGCGCCTCGCCCTTGGTGAACAGCCCATAGGCTTCTGACCAGCCTGGCGTAATGGTCAGGATGCGTGCCTGCAGCTTCTTCCAGGCCTCGGGCGCTTCATCGCCATAGACGGAGCGCATCCAGAACAGGAAGCCCAGTCCGGGTGTCGATGTGCGCGGATCCTCAAGCACGATCTTCTGCTCGGGATCCCCCTCGACGAGGTCCCTGAGGCTGGTCGGCGGGTTCTTGATCGACTGGGTGTCGTAGATCACCGCGAAGTGCCCGTAGTCGTAGGGCACGAAGACCGGATCGGAAAAGCCGCCGGGAACCTTGACGGCAGATGTGTCGAGGCCGTGCTCGGCGAGCAGGCCGGTGGCTCGGGCCTCCTCGATCAGGTTGGTGTCGAGGCCGAGGACGACATCGGCCTTGGTGCCGCCGCCTTCCATCTTGAGGCGGGTGAGCAGCGCTACGCCGTCGGGCAGGCTGACATAGTCCACCGTGCAGTCGCAGACCTTCTCGAAGGCTTCCTTGACCTTGGGGCCGGGGCCCCATTCCGAGGTAAAGCTCTCATAGGTATAAATGGTCAGCGTCGTCTTCGCCATGGCGACGGACGAGATCGCGGCCAGGGCCGCAGCGAGGATGAATGAATATCTGCGCATCAGCGCCTCCTTTGTTTCGATAAAACACGGGAATAGGGCGCTGGTTTCGCAGGCGTCTAATCCCTCCGCCGGTATGAGCCGGATCAGGTTCCGCGGGTTGGTGGAGACCACCTCTCAGCCAGCGGCCGAAATCGACCGAAGGCACCCCGTTAGAGCGCTGTCAGGAATATGACGTGTTGGAGGGGTTGGCAAGATGAAATACGGCCGGGTCAAACTTCGGCGAGACGGCAGCGTGCACGCCGCCCTGTGGCGGCGGCGGTCGGTCGCCTAGAACTTGTCGGAGACCTGGATGCCGGCGGGTCCAAGAATGACGGCGATGAGTACGGGCAGGAAGAACAGGATCATCGGAACGGTCAGCTTGGGCGGCAGCGCCGCGGCTTTCTTTTCCGCCTCGTTCATGCGCTGGTCGCGGCTTTCCTGGGCGAGCACGCGCAGTGCCTGGGCGATGGGCGTGCCGTAGCGCTCGGCCTGGATCAATGCCTGGGTTACCGCCTGGACGATGTCGAGACCGGTGCGCTTGGCGAGGTTCTCATAGGCCGCGCGCCGCTCCTGGAGGAAGGAGAGTTCGGCATTCGTGAGCACCATTTCCTCAGCCAGTTCCGGCGAACTGAGTGTCATTTCCTCCGAGACGCGCTTGATGGCAGCTTCGATCGAGACGCCGGATTCCACGCAGATCAGCATCAGGTCGAGGGCATCGGGCCAAGCGCGGCGGATCGAGAGCTGGCGCTTTCCGACCTTGTTCGAAATGAAGATGTTGGGCGCGTAGAAGCCGAGATAGCCGATGCCGATGACGGCCAGGACGCGGACCATCAGGCTCTGGTCCGGGAGAAACCCGAGGAAGAAGATGTAAAAGCCGGCGACCGCCATGAAGACAAAGGGCAGCGAGAAGCGTGCCACGAGGAACGTGTTGAGTGCGTTCTGCGAGCGGAAACCTGCCGACTTGAGCCGATCCACCGTGCCCTGGTCCACGAGCGCCTCGCGCAGGTTGAGCCGTTCGACGATACTTCTGATCGAACTGTTGTTCTGCTGGCGTAGCGACGCGCGCTGGGACGAGCTTTCCGCCGTCAGCCGGGCGCGCTCGCGACCGCGGATCTGCTCGCGTTCGGTGGTTACGGCCTTCATGCGCTTGTCGAGACCGCCGGAGTCGAAGTAGGGCAGCACCAGCACATAGAGCGTGGTGAAGACGGCAATCGCAACCAGTCCGGCCAGGACGACCTGCGGGTCCGTCAGTGTCGCCACCAGATTTTCGTTCATCGCCGCGCGCTCCTCATAGGTCGAAATTGATCATGTTGCGCATCACGAAAATGCCGATCGACATCCAGACCGCGGATAGGCCCATGATCAGGTGGCCGCGCGGATCGGTGAAGAGAATCATCATGTATTGAGGCGAGGTGAGATAGACGAGCGTCGCGACAATGAAGGGCAGCGCGCCGATGATCACCGCCGAGGCTTTGGCCTCCATCGACAGCGCCTGTACCTTGGCACGCATCTTCTTGCGGTCGCGGATCACGCGCGAGAGATTGCCCAGGGCTTCCGAGAGATTGCCGCCGGCCTGGGCCTGGATCTGGATGACGATGGCGAAGAAGTTGACCTCCGACAGGGGAACCGTCAGATACATGCGGGCGATCGAGTCCGGCACGGAGAGGCCCATCTGCTGCGATTCGACGACGCGACGGAACTCGGCCCTGACCGGGTCCTTCGATTCATTGGCGATCAGCCGCAGGGCATCGTTGAGCGGCAGGCCGGACTTGATCGAACGGACCATGACATCGAGCGCGTTGGGCAGTTCGTCGAGGAATTTCTTCAGGCGGCGCTTGAGCGCAAAATTGACGAAGAAGCGCGGCAGGCCCGCGCCCATCACGAAAGCCAGGCCCATGCAGAGGAAAATCTGCATGCCGGCGAGGAAAGTCACCGCAAAGGTCACCAGGCCGAGCAGCAGGCTGGCGATGTAGAACTGGGTCTCGGTGAAGCTGAGACCGGCCTGGGTGATCTTGGCCTTGAGGGTGGCGGCCTTCTTCTTGTTGACCTCGGCCTGCTTCTTCTCGAGGTCCTTGAGCGAATCCTGGACCGATTTCCGGCGCTTGGTCATTTCGGCAAGGCGGTCTCGGGAGGCCTTGATCTTCACCCGGTCGGTTTCTGCCGCCTTGACCCGGTCGAAGCGATGCTGCGCCTTCTTGTCGTTCTCGATGCGGGAGAAGAGCACGCCGTAGCTGACTGCGCCGGCGGAGATGGCCACCAGTGCGATGATCGCCAGTATTATCGGATCGACGCCAAACATTGTCTCTTCGCCTTACTTTGACTGCGCTTCCATCTGGTCGAGCGCCTCGGCGAGGCGCTTGTCCTCGCCGAAATAGCGGGCCCGGTCCCAAAAGTAGGGCTTGCCGATGCCCGTCGACTTGTGCCGGCCGATGATCTTGCCATTGGCGTCCTCGCCCTCGATCTCGTAGCGCATCAGATCCTGGGTGATGATGACGTCGCCTTCCATGCCGACCACTTCGGTGATGTGCGTGATGCGGCGGGAGCCGTCGCGCAGGCGGGCGGCCTGGACGATGACATCGACCGAGCCGGACACGATCTCGCGCACTGTCTTGGCCGGAAGCGTGAAGCCACCCATGGCGATCATCGATTCGATACGGTTGAGGCATTCGCGCGGGCTGTTGGAGTGGATCGTGCCCATCGAACCGTCATGGCCGGTGTTCATCGCCTGGAGAAGATCGAAGACCTCGGGTCCGCGGACTTCGCCGACGATGATACGTTCGGGACGCATGCGCAGGCAGTTCTTGACGAGGTCGCGCATCGTGATCTCGCCTTCGCCCTCGATATTGGGCGGGCGGGTTTCGAGGCGCACGACGTGCGGCTGCTGCAGCTGAAGTTCCGCCGAGTCCTCGCAGGTGATGATGCGTTCGGTCAGGTCGATATAGCGCGTCAGGCAGTTGAGCAGCGTGGTCTTGCCCGAGCCGGTACCGCCGGAGATGACGACGTTGCAGCGGACGCGACCGATGATCTGGAGCAGTGTCGCGCCTTCGGGGGTGATAGCCCCGAACTTGACGAGCTGGTCCAGAGTCAGCTTGTCCTTCTTGAACTTGCGGATGGTCAGCGCTGCGCCATCGATGGCGAGCGGCGGCGCGATGACGTTGACACGCGACCCGTCCGGCAGGCGCGCGTCGCAGATCGGGGATGATTCGTCGACGCGACGGCCGACCTGGGACACGATACGCTGGCAGATCGACAAGAGCTGGCCGTTGTCGCGGAAGCGGATTTCGCTCTCCTCGATCTTGCCGTTGACTTCGATGAAGGTCTGGCCGGCGCCGTTGACCATGATGTCGGCGATGTCGTCGCGGGCCAACAGCGGTTCGAGCGGGCCATAGCCGAGAACGTCGTTGCAGATATCCTCGAGCAGCTCTTCCTGCTCGGAGATCGACATCGCGTAGTTCTTGATGGTGATGATGTCGTTGACGATGTCGCGGATTTCTTCGCGCGCGCTTTCGCTGTCGAGCTTGGCGAGCTGGGACAGGTCGATCGTGTCGATGAGCGCGGAAAACACCTGGCTCTTGGTAGCGTAGTAGTCTTCCGACCGGGCGGTGCGGCGGCGCGGCTGGGGCGCGGTGACGGCGGGTCGCGCGGGCTGCGCCTCGCGGGCCGGCTCCTGCAGTACCGGCACCGGCGCGAGCGGCGGCGGCTGGATCGACACGGGCTGCTGCTGTGGCGGCGGCGGGGCGGTTATTGCGCCGCCGGCCGGCCTTGACGGACCGTCATTTCCACGTTTTCCAAACATCGGTCGCTACCAATCCAAAAAATCGAATACGCTTACTTCTTGCCGAGGCGGCCCAGGATGCCGCCGAGGCCGCTCTTCTTGGGCTTCTTGACCGTTGCACGGCCCGTCACGACATGCGCGACCTGGGACATGATCTCGGCAATGGGGGATTTGGCATCCATCTCGGCGATCATGCGGCCGGAATTGCCGGGCTGGCCGAAGAGCTGGATGTCGAACGGGATGATGGCCATCGGCTCGGTCTCGAGCGTCCTGGCAGAAATCCGCCGGCGGAATCTCGGGCCGCTTCGGCATCCCCACCTGGTTCAGCAGGAGATGCGCACCGCGGTCGTTCGGTCGCATCTTGCGCAGCTGGTCGAAAAGGTTCTTGGCGTTGCGCAGGTTCGCCAGGTCCGGCGCCGCCACGATGACGATGTCGTCGACATCGGCGAGCAGGGAGCGGGTCCCATTCGTTTCCAGGCATGCGGCACATCGAGGATCGATACCGGTGCGGTGCGCTGCAGGAATCTCGATGATCGGCTGAAAACGCCATGCGGTCGAAATCATAGGCGCGGTCCGAGAAGCGAAGGTGCGGCGAGCATCGACAAATGCTCGGAGCATTTGGTGAGGCAGGCGGTCGAGGAAAACATCGTCGAGGCGGTCTGGTGCGAAAACGGCTTCTGAGATGCCCTGCGCCGGATCCTGGTTCGAAATCGATTATTTGCGGTGCCGAAGGGCAGGTCGAGGTCTGCCAGGATCGTTTCCGAAGAGAACAGCGTCGAGACGCCCCAGGCGATATTGTGCGCGGATCGTCGAGGCGCCCGACACCGCCCTTGGCGCCGATGAAGGCGATGGTGCGGCCCAGGGGTTCCGCCTCGGGATCGATGAAGATCGAGGAGATCGCCGCAATGACGTCTGCCAGCGGACACAGGCGCGACCATGTATTCGGAAATACCGTTGCGGATGAGGTCGCGATACATCGGGATATCGTTGTGGCGGCCGATGATCACCACTTTGGTCGAGGGATCGCAGACCTCGGCGAGCGGCGCGAGTTCCTCCCATCATGCCGGAGGGGACGGCGCTGGTCTCGAGGATGATCAGGTTGGGCGTCGGCGCCGAGGAGAACTGTTGGCGGCCGCCTGGGTCGAAGCCCTGCGTGATGCGGAAGCTGACCTTTGGCCATGCGCCGGTCCTGCGCCAGCTTTTTCCATCACCGAGAACATGCTTTCGGAGTCGCAGAAGGCGTGCACCGAGATGCGGGGGAGCGGGCGCAGGTGGTCGAGATCGCCCGGCCGGGTCTGGATTTCGGCCCGGTGCTCGTCTTCGCCGTTGTTGATGCCGTATTCGACTGCGCTCATGGTCCATGGTGCCTTCGTTTCCTGTTCCCTTCAACCCCCGGGCAAAGCCCGACATGATCAGCCGCCCGCCACGTTGCCGCTGTCGCGATAGATGCGGATGACCTCCGCCCTGCGCTGGGCATCGATCGGTGTCATTCCGCGCGGCCCGACGAGATCGGCCGGGTTGGCACCTGCGCCGCGAGGTTTCTGCTGCGTCGCGCAGCCCGAAATTTCTCCCAGTTCGTGTTGTCCCTGATCGTTTCGCCGAACAGGTCGCTGGGGCCATTGCCCGCAGTCGCTGGTGATGGCGGTGACGGCAACGAAGCCGAGCCTGATCGGCGCCGAGGGCTGAGGCCTGGGCGGGCGTGTAGGAGGTCAGCACGATGTGGTTGCTCTTGACGCCCGCTTCGATCAGGACCTTTGCGGACCTCGCCGCTGACATTGCGTGCGGGCGCCGGCATTGGCCGAGGAGTCCGGCAACGCGATCGTGACCGTGCTCTTGGAGAGCGCGAGATAATCCTGCGCGAAGCCGCGAACGAGGTCGCGGAGCGGCGTGGTCAACCTGCGCTCGGCCGGTCCCCGATGGGTACGTCGAGATTGTGCTGGACCTCGGCAAGCGTGATCGCGTGCCGGGTGCGATAGTCGTCCGGCACGGAGCTTGTCGTCACCCGACATCGGTCTTTGCCGCGCATGATGCCAGGACAGCGGCGACGGAGATAATGGTCGCGGTTGTCGCAAGCCTGAGAAGGCGGAACTTCCTGTTGTCATTGGCCCATGGTGACGTCCCTTCTCACTTGTAGATAAAGCCCGATGGTGCCGTTGTAGGCGCCGGGCTGTTTTTCCTTGCGGCCGTAGATCTTGTTGACGCGATTGAGGAAGAATCCGCTCACGTCGGTCTCGGGATTGAAGTGTCCATCGGGCCGGGCGAGCTTGGAGCGCACCATCGGCCGGACCAGGTAAGGCGTGGCGATGATCACCAGTTCGGTCCTCGTTGCGCTGGAAGTCGCGCGAGCGGAACAGAGAGCCGAAGGATCGGCACGTTCATCAGTCCGGGCGTGCCGGACGTGGCCCTGCCGGATATCGTCGCGGACCAGACCGGCGATGACGATCGAGCCGCCGGATGGTAGTTCGACGGTCGTCGAGGCCTCGCGCTTGCGATGCCGAGCAACGTGGAGGCAGGGATGTCGAGGCTCTTCTTCTTTGCCGATGATCGGCCAGAGCGAACCTGCCGACGTCACCGAGCCCTCGAAGGTCGGTTCGGACACTTCGGTCTCCACCGCAAGCGAGATGCGACCGGGCGACAGGACCCACCGGCTTGAAGTT
>JAHHDR010000032.1 GCA_019739215.1 Rhizobium sp. | reverse complement strand
AGAGGGCGGGCCTCACCATCCCTCTTCATTTCGCACAAGTTGCGCGAAGGTCCGGGCGCTCTCCAGCCATGTCACGGCGCTCCGGCTGGGACAGGTGTCCGGCGGCAATGCCATGGATGCGATTGCGGATTTCCGAAATCGCCGCCCTCGTGATGGGCGCATCTCGACCCGCCCCGGTGGCCCGCGACCGCCATGCGCCGGGCGCGGTCAGCATCGAGACGAAAGGCCTGCAATCTGACCGCATCGAGCGGCGCGGACCGGCTGACAGGCGTCGATCTTACCATCCGTTCCGGCGAAATCCTCGGGCTCGCGGGCGTCGACGGCAGCGGCCAGCGCGGGCTTGTCTCGGTTTGCTGACAGGCGCCCGGCGGCCGACATCGGGCGACATCATCTGGAATGGCCGCCCGGCCACGAACCTCGACACGGCGCAGTGGCGTCAGGCCGGCATGGCCCATCTCCCTGCGGACCGGTTCCACCAGGGCGGAGCCCGTACCCTGTCGGTGGCGGAAAACGCGCTCGCAGGCGCGCATCGGCCTGCCGCAAATTCGCGCGCGGCATGCTGCTGCGGACGAAGGAAATGCATCGGCAGGCCGTGGCCTTTATCGATGAATTCGGCGTGCGCTGTCCCCGGCCCGCAGGCGCCGCTCTCGGCGCTGTCCGGCCGGCAACGCCCAGAAGGTCATCGCCGCCCGCGAATTCGCGACCAAGCCGTCCTTCCTGATTGCCGACCAGCCGACGCGCGGCATCGATATCGCGGCCGCTGCCATGATCCAGAACCGCATTCTGGGGCTCGCCGCATCGGGCGCGGCGATATTGCTTGTCAGCGCCGATCTCGATGAGTTGCTGGCGCTGTCGGACCGCATCGCCGTCATATATGGCGGCCCGCATTGTGGCGACGCTTGACAACGGCCCCTGCATGACCCCGGAGAGACTGGGACCCTACATGCTGGGACTGGAGAGCGCCGCATGAACCATCCGCGAAACCCTTGCTCCCCTCATACTGACCATCCTGCTGCTCGTCGTGATCCTGGCTGTCGTGCTGGTGCCCGTGGCACTGATGCAGCCCGATCCCTGGGGAATGATCGACACCTTCCTGCTCGGTCCCTTCCGCAACCCCCGCCACACCGGCAACATCGTGGAAATGGCAACGCCCGCAATGCTCTGCGGCCTTGCCGTGGCGCTCATGTTCCGCACCGGCATGTTCAACCTCGGTGTCGAAGGCGCGTTCTTTCTCGGCGGACTGGCCACCGTCGCCACCGTTCTGCTGGTTCCGCTGCCCAGTTTCGCGATGATCCCGGTCGGGCTTCTGGTCGGCACCTTGGTAGGGTCCAGCGTCTGTATCGTGCCCGGCTATCTGCGTACCCGCTACGAGATCTCCGAACTCGTCTCGTCGCTGATGCTCAATTTCGCGGCTTTGTTCATCGGGCTCTACGTGCTGAACATCGTTCTGCGCGACCCGTCCGCGGGCGCCATGGTGAGCTACAAGATTCCGATGGAGGCGCGCCTGCCGCGGCTGGTGCCGGGGACACGCATCCATCTCGGCACGTTGTTTGCTTTTGTCGCCTGCGCGGCCGGGAGCCTCTACCTGTTCCGCACGACGTCGGGATTCGACTCCCGGATCGTCGGCGCCAATCCCGGCTTTGCGGCCCATCTCGGCCTGCCGATGAAGCGCATCATCCTGCGTGCCCAGATCATCGGTGGCGCCATTGCTGCCGCCGCCGGCGGCATCGAACTGCTCGGCATCTACCAGCGCTTTTCCTGGCAGTCCCTGCCCGGAACCGGCTGGACCGGCGTCGTCGTCGCGATCCTCGCCCGGGATCATCCCCTGCTGCTGATCCCGGCCGCCCTGTTCCTGAGCTATCTGCAGGTCGGGGGCGATCTCGTCGCCCGCAATTACGAGATCCCGAGCGAGGTCGTCGGCCTGATCCAGGCCCTGATCCTGATCGGCGTCACCGCAGGAGCCCTGACGCGAAATCCACGCATTCTGGCCTGGATCGCGGGACGAAAGACGGGGGTCGCCGAATGACCGATTTCCTCGATTTCTCCGGTTTGCTGGCGCTGGTGCCCGCCCTGCTGCGCGTGACGACGCCGATCCTGCTGGCGGCGCTCGGAGTCCATATTTCCCAACGCGCCGGTGTGCTCAATCTCGGCATCGAGGGCATGATGCTCGCCGCCGCCCTTGCCGGCGTGGTCGTCAGCGCCGCCACCGGCAGCGCCTGGATCGGCTTTCTCGGCGCGCTGTTCATGGGGATGGTGCTGGCCGCGGCGCTGGCCTTGGCCGTCCACGGGCTGAAGGCCGACCTGATCCTGTCAGGCATCGCGCTCAACATGCTGGCCGCATCGGGCACGACGCTGGTGCTCTTCATGCTGACCGGCGACAAGGGCATGTCGGGCTCGCTGGCAAGCAAGGTCCTGCCGTCGGTCACGCTGCCCGTCATCGCCGACATCCCGGTCCTCGGCACGATCCTGTCGGGCCATCACATCCTGACCTATCTCGCCTTCCTTCTGGTTCCGGTCACGGCCATCGTCATGATGCGGACGCCCTTCGGGGTGCGACTGAGGGCAGTGGGCGAGAATGCGGAAGCGGCGGCCTCCGCCGGCATCGACGTGGTGCGCATGCAGGTCTCGGCCCTGCTGATCTCCGGCCTGTTCGCGGGCGCCGCGGGCGCGTTCCTGTCGATGGGCTATGTCAGCTGGTTCTCGCAGAACATGAGCGCCGGACGCGGCTTCGTCGCGCTCGCCGCCGACCTGATGGGCCAGGGCAGCGCCTGGGGCACCATGCTCGCCTCCGTGCTGCTCGGCGGCGCCGAGGCCGTGGTGATCTCCCTTCAGGGCCGGGGTCTTCCCAGCGAGCTGCTGCAGGCGGTACCCTATATCGTGCCCGTCATCGCGCTGGTCATTCACGCGCGCCGGCGCCGCAGGCCGGCATGACGACTTTCCCTTTCAAGACCAATCCAGGAGCAGAGACATGGCCATCCACAAAGTGATTTTCGACACAGATCCCGGCGTGGACGATGCCATGGCGCTGCTCTTCCTGCATCGCTCGCCGGAGGTGGACCTCGTCGGGGTGACGACGACCTTCGGCAACGGCACCATCGACCAGACCACACGCAACGCGCTCTATCTGGTCGAGCGCTTCGGCATGAACGTGCCGGTCGCGCGCGGCGCGGGCAGGCCTCTGGTTGGCGAGCCGCTGGATCCGCCGGACTTCGTCCACGGCCAGAATGCGCTGGGCAACGTGCCGATTCCCGAGGATTTCCAGGGCAACGCCGATCCGCGTCCCGCCCATCGCTTCATCATCGACATGCTAAGGGCGTCGCCCGGCGAGATCACCATCGTCGCCGTCGGCCGCATGACCAACCTGGCGCTTGCGCTGCGCGAGGCCCCCGACATCGTGGGCCTGGTCAGGCAGATCGTCGTCATGGGCGGCGCCTTCGGGATCGCGGGCGTGCAGGGCAACGTCACGCCGGCGGCGGAGGCCAACATTCTCGGCGATCCCGAGGCGGCCGACGAGATCACGGCGGTCGACTGGCCCCTGACCTTCGTCGGCCTCGACGTCACGCAGAAGACCTTCATGCCGACCGACTACCTGGCCGCGCTGGCCACCGACGGCGGGGAAGCCGGCCGGTTCATCTGGGACGTGTCGCGCTTCTACGAGGCATTCCACCACGAAGGCGGCGTGCCCTCGATCTATGTGCATGACTCCTCTGCTGTGGCCTATCTGCTGCGACCCGGGCTCTATGAGACCAGATCGGGCGCGATCCGCGTATCCACGGCCGGCGTTACGCGCGGCATGACGGTCCAGAAGCCGGACGGAACGCGCTATGCCCCCTGCCCCTGGGACGGCCGGCCGTCGCACAGGGTCTGCACGTCGGTCGATGCAGAGGGCCTGCGGGAACTCTACCGCACCACCATTGTCGGCTGAACCGGCCGGTTCAGATCTTGGCGGAATATTCGCCGGCGGTGACCAGAATGACATCGCCGTCGAGCAGTGGTCTGGCCCTGGCGAAGAACGAGGCCACCGTTTCCGAGCCGTTGTGCCTGTCCATTGCCTCGTCATCGACGAAACGTTCGTAGGTCGTGAACAGACACGGATTTTCCGTGGCCTGCGACAGATAGAAGCCAACGGTACCCGGCTCGTTTGCCTGGACATCGGCGGCGACTTCGAGAAGGGCGGCCTTCATGGCCGCCTCCTCTCCTTGTTTCACCCTGATGACGGCGGTGATGGTTCGCATCAGAAGGTCATCCAGTCGCCATCCGCCTCGAAGGCGGACGCCGCCTGGTAGATCGTGCCCTCGCCGTAATATTTCCCGACCAGCATCAGACCGACCGGCAGGCCTTCGCTGAGGCCGCAGGGGATCGACATCGCCGGGTGGCCGGTGATGTCATGCGGCGAGGTCGTGCCGATCATCTCGAAGGCGCAGGTGACGATCTCGGCCAGCGACGCTCCCTTTTCCGGGATCTTCGAAGCCACGCGCGGCAGCGTCGGCAGCAGCAGCAGGTCGTACTGCGCCAGCTTGGCATCGAACGCGGCCTTGAGGGCGCGAGTGATGTTCTGTGCCTTGGCGTAATAGCGGCCACGATAATGGGTGATGCCCCATTGGCCGACGATCATCGACAGTTTGAGCGTCTGCGACAGGTCGTCGGCGCGCTCGCGCCAGGCCGAATGGGCGTCGATCAGCCCGACATCGTAAAGGCCCTTCCAGTTGAAGCCCATGCCGTTTCCGAGCATCATCTGCGCCGTCAGGCCCTCGAGGCCGATCGGGTTCCAGACCGACATTGCGATCGTCTGTTCCGGCAGCGAGATTTCCTCGACGATGGCGCCCATCCTGGCGAAACGCTCGGCGCCGGCGCGGACCTTCTCGACGACGCCCGGCTGGGTGCCGGTCACCTCGAAGCCCTCCTTGAGGATGCCGATCTTCAGGCCCTTGACGCCCTTGCCGAGATACCCGGTGTAGTCATCGACCTTCGGTGCGTACTGACGCGGGTCGAGACCATCCTCGCCGGCGAGCACTTCGAGAAGCAGGGCATTGTCGGCGACGTTGGCGGTCATCGGCCCGGTATGGTCGATGGTCGATTCGATGGGCATGACGCCGGTATAGGGAACGAGGCCGTGTGTCGGCTTCATGCCGTAGATGCCGCAATAGGAGGCGGGCATGCGGATCGAACCGCCCTGGTCACCGCCGATCGCCATGTCGACTTCGCCTGCCGCCACGAGCGCGCCGCTGCCGGAAGAGGAGCCGCCGGCCGAATAGCCCATCTTGCGCGGATTGTGGACCGGGCCAGGGTCTGAGGTGTGGCTGCCGCCTGACAGGCAGAAATGTTCGCAGACAGCCTTGCCCATGATCGTGGCACCCGCATCGAGCATGCGGGTGACGATAGTGGCGTCGGCCATCGGCACGAAGCCTTCCAGCGTCGAGGACCCATTCATCATCGGCACCCCGGCAAGGGCGACATTGTCCTTGAGCGCCACCGTGCGGCCGGCGAGCTTGCCCTCGGGCGCGCCCTTGACTTCGCTCTTGTAATACCAGGCGCCGAACTTGTTCTCTTCGCCGGTCGGCCGGTATCCGGGTGTGCGTGGATATTTGACCAGCGGAATGTTGTCCGGCAACGCGTCGACGACGTCGTAGGCGTCGAAATTCGCCTGCATCAGTGTGTGGTATTCGGCGGCTTCCGCCAGAGTCATGGTCATGCCGAGGCTGGCGGCAAGTTCGACGACCTGCGGGACTGAGGGGCGTGTGATAGGCATGCGATATCCTTCCTGGAATCGAGGTTAAACGATCGGAGTGTTGAGGGGGCGCCGGCTTAGGGACCGCCGGCGCGAGGATCGGTCACGCGACGGCCATGCCGACGTGACCGGATAGCAAGTCGCCGCGATCGACCTCGCCGGTGATACGGCCTTTTTGTATGCCGAGCACGCGATCAGACAGCGACGTGATGAATTCCAGGTTCTGCTCGACGATGATCATCGAGAGGTCCCACCGCGCCTTCAGCGCCAGCAGCGTCTCGATCATTTCCTCGATGATCGAAGGCTGGATGCCTTCGGTCGGCTCGTCGAGCAGAATGAGCTTGGGCCGGGTGCAGAGGCACCGCGCCAGCGCCAGCAACTGCTGTTCGCCGCCTGACAGCGCACCGCCGCGGCGGTCGAGCAACCGCACCAGCCGCGGAAAGTCCGCCAGCACGTCGTCGATCACCTGCGGATCCTCCCTGGGGGCGCTTGCCAGTCCCATGCGCAGGTTTTCGCGCACGGAAAGCATGGGGAAGATATCCCGACCCTGCGGCACCAGCCCGAGCCCGAGCCGCGAGCGTTCGTGGGTCTTCAGCCGGGTAATGTCACGTCCGTCGAATTCGACCGACCCGTCCGTGGCCGGTAGCGTTCCCATCAGCGTGCGCATCAGGGTCGTCTTTCCCATGCCGTTATGGCCGAGGATGCCGAGATACTCGCCCGGCGCCATCTGGAAGCGCACGCCATTTAGGATGGGAACGCGGCCGTAGTTCGCCTTTAGATTCACGACATTCAGAAGGTTGCTCATGCCGCCACTTTCTTTCCGAGATAGACGTCACGCACTCTTTGGTCCGCCAGCACCGTGTCGATCGTGTCTTCCATCATGATGCGTCCCTGATGGAAGACGGTAACCGTCTTTGCGATCATCTTGATGAACTCCATGTCGTGCTCGACGACGACGATGGCCTTGGTCAGGTTGATCTCGCGGATGATCTCCGCGGTCCTGACGGTCTCGTCGTCGGTCATGCCCGCCGCCGGCTCGTCGAGCAGGATGAGTTCGGGATCGGCGGCGACAACCGTGCCGATCTCCACCCATTGCCGCTGGCCGTGCGAGAGCTGGCCGACGATCGCGCCGGACTGGTCGGTGAGACGGATCTTCTCCAGCACCTCGTCGACGAGCGGTGCCACGCGGCGCGGCGTCGCCTTGCGTCGGGCGGCCAGCCAGATGTTTTCCCGCACCGACAGTCCGTTGAAGACATTCGGGATCTGGGTCTTGATGCCGACGCCCATACGGGCGATTTCATGCGGTGCCTTGCCCGTCACGGGTCGTCCGCGGAAGGCGATGCTGCCCGAGGTCGGCACGAGCTGCCCGGTGAGCATCTTGAAGAAGGTGCTTTTTCCGGCGCCGTTCGGGCCGATCAGGCAACGCAGCTCCATCTCGCCGAGCGTGAAGCTGACGTCGTCGTTGGCGACCACGCCGCCGAAGCGCATGACGAGGTTTTCGGTCTGCAGCAGGGGAGTGATGGTCGGCATGGTCATTCCGCTCCCACGGTCTTCGGGTCGACGGTGTCGAGCGTCATCGCGCGGCGCTCGGAGAGAAATCGCAACCCCTTGCCGACGAGTACCTGCGCCGTCGGCACGATGCCCTTCGGCAGCAGCAGCACGAAGCCGACAAGGATGGCGCCGAGCACGAGATTGGAGTTGAAGGTCTGCTGCGAACCGATCTGCGACACGATATACTGGATGACGAAGCAGCCGATGATCGGGCCGAACAGCGTGCCGATGCCACCGACGGTGATCCAGATGATGATCTCGGCGGAGAGGGACAGGCTGAAGATCGTCGGGCCGACGAAGGCGCCCCAGTTGGCATAGAGTGCGCCCGCAAGCCCGGCCATCGCGCCGCCGATGACGAAGGTCGTCAGCTTGATGAAGCGGGGATCATAGCCCAGCAGCGAGGCGCGGGTTTCGTTCTCACGGACCGCGACGACGACGCGGCCGAACCGGCTGGCCAGCAACAGTCGCATCATCACATAGACGCCGATCAGTGCGCCGGCGGTCACCCACCAGCTTTCCTCGGGGGAAAGAATGTAGGACGGATCATAGGGCATGTTGAAGGTCTTGACGGCCGGGATGCCGTTGAACCCGCCGAGCCGGACGCTGCCGATCGTGTATTCGTCGCCCGCCGTCGAATTGACGACGTTGAACAGGATCAGCGTGACCGTCAGCGTGATGACGCCCAGATAGACATCGCTGATGCGTCCATAGAAAACGAAATAGCCGAGTGCGGCGGCGAAAAGCGCCGGCATCACCATGGACAGAATGATGGCATTGGTGGAGTCGCCGAAATTGCCGACTGCGACGGCGTAGGAATAAGCGCCGATGCCGAAAAATGCCGTCTGGCCGAAGCACAGGATGCCGCCGTAACCCCAGATGAACGCCAGGCTGAGGGACAGCACCGCCATGGCCGCGAAGAGTGTGAGCTGCATCAGGTCGAAGAGGTCGACATAAGAGGGAAGCATCGCGGCGACGATCACGGCAAGAAGCACGGCGACCACCTGGATGACGAGTGTCTGTGTTGCGGTCATCACAGGTTTCCTTTGAAGAAGCGGCCGGAAATGCCCTGCGGCAGGATGCGGATCAGGGCGATTGCCGAGAGGAACAGAATGACCTCGCCATAGACCGGCGTGGTGAAATAGGCGCCGAGCTGGTTGATCAGGCCGAAGAGGCTTGCGGCGGACAGCGTGCCGGACAGGATGGCCGCGCCACCGCCGACCACCGAGATGAAGGCCTTGGCGACATAGGCCGAGCCCATGCCGGGCGTGATGCCGGAGACGGGCGCGAGCAGGCCACCGGCCAATCCGGTAATCGCGGCGCCGATGGCGAAGGTCGTCATGTAGACGCGGGCCGGATTGACGCCGAGCGTTGCCGCCATGCCGGGGTTCTGCATCGTCGCGCGGGCCACGAGGCCGAAGCGGGTATGGCGCATGACCAAATAGACGATCGCCATCATGATCAGAGCCATGGCGAGCAGGAACAGCGTGTAATAGCTGGAGCGGTATTCACCGATCGAAAAGCCGCCAAGCGGCGTCGGCACGCCCTGCTGCGTATTGCCGAACAGCGTCGTGATGATGCCGATGATCAGTAGGCTCAGTCCCCAGGTCGCGAGCATGGAATCGACCAGCCGGCCATAGAGGAAGCGGATCAGGCAGCGTTCGACGACGATGCCGACGATGCCGACGAACACCGGCGCCACGACCAGCATCGCAATCCAGATGTTGACGCCGGCATTGGCGGCGATGACGGTGGCATAGGCGCCGAGCATGACGAACTCGCCATGGGCGAGATTGATGATCCGCATCATGCCGAAGATGAACGCGAGACCGAGGCAAAGCAGGAAGAGCGATGCCGCGCCATTGATGACGTCCAGCGCCAGAATGATCGAGAGTTCCATGTCGTGATCCCCGTATGCGAGCTTAGGCGGCATCGGGACGCGGAAGACATCCCGCGTCCACGCCGGAGTGAACTCAGATATCGATCACGTACTGCTGGTTGTCGCTCGGGTTCTTGATCAGGTCGCAGACACCTGCGGTGTCGAGCGGTTTGGCGTCCGGGAAGGATTCCAGCACCGACCACTTGCGGTCCTTGACCTCGGCGAGGAAGGCGTTGCGGGTGACGTGATGCGTCGCATGGTCGATCGTCACCTTGCCGCTGGGCCCGTCGAAGGAAATGCCGGATTCCAGCGCTTCGATGATCGCCATGCGGTCGAGGCTGCCGGCCTTCTTGACGCCCTCGGCCCAGAGGTAGAAGCCTTCGTAGGTCGCCGCGGCAAGCTCGCTGATATAGGGGATATCAGGCTTCATCTTCTTCAGCTTCGCCACATAGTCGGAACTGGCCGGAGACGTCAGTTCCTCGAAATATCCATAGGCGCCGAGGACGCCCTCGCTCTCCTTGGCGTCGAGCGTCGAGGGTTCGTTGACCAGTCCGAAGGTCGTCGAGGCGATCGGGATCTGCCCCTTCATGCCCGCCGAGGTCCACTGGCGATAGAACGCGGTGTGATTGCCGCCGACCAGCGCGGAGAGGATGAGGTCCGGCTTGGCGGCCTGGATCTTCGAGATGGTCGGGCCGAAATTGGTGACGTCGAGCGGGAAGAAGTCGATCGACAGCGCCTCGCCGCCACTGTCCCTCAGGTACTTGGTCATCCACTTCGCGGTGATCTGGCCGTAATTGTAGTCGGCGGCGATGACGTAGGCCTTCTTGCCGCTCTTGCCCATCGCATAGGGAACCAGTTTCTCCACGGTCTGTGCCGGCGTTGTGCCTGTGCAGAAGATGTTGCGGTCGCAGACGCCGCCCTCGTAGAGCGTGTTGTAGAAATAGAGCGTGCCGAAACGGTCGAAGGTGGGGCGGATGGCTTCGCGCGAGGCCGACGTGATGCCGCCATGGACAACCGCCACCTTGTCCTTCACCGCCAGTTGCTGGGCATATTGCGAATACATCTGAATGTTGGACTGCGTGTCATAATGGATCAGCTTCAACGGCCGGCCGAGCAACCCGCCGGCGGCGTTGAGTTCCTGGATGGCGAGATCGAGGCTGTCGACCATCGGCACGCCGGTGGCGGCGAGTGGACCGGACTGGTCGTGCAGGCTTCCGACGAGGATCGGATCGTCGGCGCCATAGGCAAATCGCGTCAGGAGGGCCGGCGAGGCCAGCGCCGCCGACGCGGCGATCGATGACTTAAGGATTGAGCGGCGTGTGATTATCATTGTCGTTCCCCTGTGACAGGCACCTCATTGCCTGTGACATTTAATTGAAAGGACAATAGTTGAAAAATCAAGGAATAATTTTACTGGACCGCAACAATTTTGCTGCGGCGCAAAATCCGCCTAGATGCCGGACAGCACGGTAAAATTGTAGCCGTCCACGCGCGCCACATGGACGGGATGGCTGCCACCGGCAATCGGCATTCTGTCATTGCCGCGCGCCGTCCGGCGCTGCACGGTCCGACCGAGCGCGCGGTGAACTTCGCCGGGGCGCATGGTGTGCGCAGCCTCGGCAAGCGAGGCAAGGCAGTGGATGCCCTCGTAGCAGGACTGGCCAAACCCGTTCGCCGGCGGCGGGCTCTCGCCATAGACATTGTGGTACCGCTCGAGAAACGCACCATTGTTGTGCGACCGCATCGTCGAGAAATAGGCCGAGGCGACGAACAGGTTCTCGGTGGCGTTTTCGTCCAGTCCATAGAGTATGGTTTCGTCGATCGCCGAGGAGAAGCGCAGGATCTTCGAAGCCATGCCGGTCTCGCCGAAGGCGCGGTTGAAATGGATGGCATCCGAACCGAGGAAGTAGGGCAGGACGACATCGCTTTTGGTGGCGCGGATGGCGGACAGCAGGTCGACGAAGTCGTGGCTTTCCAGAGGGGTGAAAACCTCGCCGGTGACGATGCCGCCGGCGTCCCGGATAATCTCCCTGGCGGTGGCGAAGGACACGCGCGGCCAGACATAATCGCTGCCGCACAGGAAGAACCGCTGGCCGCGCTTTTTTTTCCACCAGCCAGCGGATCGCGGGGCCGAGCAGTTCGCGCGACGTCTCGCCTGTGGTCACGACGCCGCTCTCGTTGGAAAGCCCCTCGAACTGCGGTGTGTAGATGAAGGGCACGCGATCACCGATCGCGCGCGCGATCGGCCGGCGCGCATAGCTCGGAAACATGCCGACGATGGCCGACACCTGCTCGATTTCCACCGCCATCGTCGCGGCTTCCGCTGCGCTGGCCATCGACGTCCCTATGTTGACGGGCACCAGTTCGACGTCCTTGCCGAACAGTCCTCCCGCCATGTTGATTTCCAGTACCGCGAGTTTGGCGCAGGCCTCCGCCGAGGGTGCCCACAGTCCGGCAGCTCCCTCCTGTGCGATCAATAGACCGATACGAACCGCAACCATCGGGTCCCCTTCGAGCGCGACTATAAGGCGACGAGCAGTGTCTGGGATTATCGCTGTGTACGGATATTTCCTGCATAAACCATGCCAGATGCGATGCGCTGGATTTGGCGCGAAACCCCCGGTGAGACTCTTTTTGAAGCGCAGTCCGGAGCCCCGCTCGCCTCAAAAGTGAGCAAAGTGGTAAAATACTTTCATATTAGCCATCACTTTCCCTGACGTGCCCGCTTGATGAGGCGACCGGAAATATATATGGAATGGCAATATTTGAATGGGCGATAATTTGATGGCTGATTCGTCAATCGACGACTCCCACGATCTCATCCAGTTGATTTCGGGCGTGAATCGACGATTGGAACAGGCAATCGAGGCGCGCCTGAAGCCTTCCGGCGTGGCGATCGAACAATATAGGGTCTTGAAAGCGCTCGACGTGCTCGACGGCCAGCCGATGGGGGAGCTTGCTGCCCAGGTTTTCGTCGACTCGCCGACCCTGACCAAGATCATCGACCGGATGATTGCCAATGCCGACGTCTATCGGGCGCCGGATCCCCATGATCGCCGCCGCGTGCTGATTTTCCGCTCCGACAAGGGTGCGGCGACCTACCGAAACCTGCAGGCGCGTGTGGACGGCTACGAGAAGACGCTTGTCGGCCAGCTCGAGCGGGACGGCGCCGGTCAATTGAGGGTCCTGCTCGAAAGCCTTCTGAGGCCAACCGACATCTAGGTTTTAACGTAGCCCGCATCCTTGAGCTATTGCGCCAGATAGGCGCGATGCAGGATCTCGGGCTCGTCGACCAGCTGTTGCGGTGGCCCCGAAAAGCTTAGGCGTCCACGCGACATCACATTGGCATGGTGCGCGATCTGAAGCGCGATGTGGGTGAACTGCTCGATCAGCAGGATGCCGGTGCCCTGCTCGGCCAGTCGGACGATCACGCCCATCAGCCGCTTGACGATCAGCGGCGACAGGCCCAGCGACATCTCGTCTGCGAGGATGAATCTCGGCCGTGCCACCAGCGCCTGGCCGAGCGCCAGCATCTGCTGCTGGCCGCCCGACATCGAGCCTGCCTGCTGACCTTTTCGCTCTGCGAGTTCGGGGAAGATGCCATAGACATCCGCCACGGCATCGGCAGCATCCCTCGATCGGTGGCCGAATCCGGCCGCGAGCAGGTTGTCGTTGACGCTCATGCCCGAGAGCACGCGATGGCCCTCCGGCACGGCGGCGAGCCCCGCCGCACGGATCGACTCGGGCGCCTGCCCCGCCATCGGCCGCCCGCCGATGGCGACGGTTCCGCCTTCGATCGGCAGCACCCCGGCCAGTGCCAGCACCAGAGAGCTCTTGCCGGCCCCGTTGGGTCCCAACAGCGCCGTGATCCTGCCGGGCGCTAGCGTCAGCGACAGGCCGTCGACCACACGCTTGTTGCCGCGCCGGACAGTCAGGTCGGATATGATGACGCTCATACCACTTCCTCCACGCCGAGATAGACCGCGCGCACACGGGCGTCGTTGAGCACGTCGCGCGTCGGGCCGCTTGTCACCAGCGACCCGAAGTCCAGCACCATGGTCGAGGCGCAGACGGCCTGGATGAGATCGACGTCATGGTCGATCAGCAGCGTCATCGCGCCGTTGAAGGCATGCATGTCCGAGATGGTCCTGCGCAGCACCTCGACTTCATTCTGAGACAGGCCGGCGCCCGGCTCGTCGAGCAGAAGCAGTCGGACGGGGCCTGCGGCACAGCGGGCGATCTCGGTCATCCGGCGCTGGAAGGCATTGAGCCCAGCGGCCCGCTCATGCCGGACGGTCGTCAGGCCGGTGAACTCCAGGGCCGAGGCAAGATGGCGCTCGCGCCCGGCGCGGCCGAGGCCCAGACTGTCGAGTACGACGCCGACATTGTCCTCGACGCTCAGTTCGTCCACCACTTGCTCCTTCTGGAACGAGCGGCGCAGGCCCCAACGGCTGCGCAAGTGCGGCTTGAGCGTCAGCAGTTCGGTGCCGAATGCGTTGATCGAGCCACCCTTCGGCGTCAGGAAGCCGGAGAGCACATTGAGGATGGTGGTCTTGCCGGCACCGTTCGGGCCGATAATGCCGACGACGGGATCGGTGAGGTCGACCGTGACGCCATTCAGGGCCACCACGCCGCCGAAGGCGACGGTGATATCGCGGATGGCGATCATCGGGCGCTTCCCTTCGGCATGAGGCGGCCGAAGAGGTCGGCAATGCCGCGCGGCGCCGTCATGAGCGCGTGGATCAGCGCCACGCCGAAGATGATATAGGCCGCATCGCCGCTGACGCCGATATCGTTCAGCAGTGCCGGCAGGAAGCGGTAGAGCAATGCCGCAAGGATCGCCCCGTACCAGTGCCAGGCACCGCCGACGATGGTGAGCGCGAAGATCATCACCGATTCCGCGGGCGGGAAGGAGCGCGCATCGAGAAGCTGGAGATTGCCCGCCAGCAGCCCGCCGGCGACACCGGCGAGGAAGCCGGAGAGCGCAAAGCCCCATATCTTGTAGAAGGTGACATTAATGCCCGATGCCATCGCCGCGGCCTCGCTGCGGCGGATCAGCGCCCAGGCCCGGCCCGGCTTGCCGCGCTCGTGCAGGTGGATCAGCAGGAAGCCGAGCGCTACCACCGCGCAGCAATAGCGGAAGTACGCCTCGTCGGTCTGCGCCAGCCACGGCCGCGGCATGTAGGACGCCGCCTTGACGGCAAAGCCGAGCAGGCCCTCGCCTCCATTGGGGAACTGGATGACATTGATCAGGATGCCGAAGCCGCCCGCCGCCATCAGCGTCACCAGCGCGAGATAGAGCCCGCGCATCCTCAGCGCCGGATAGGCGAAGACCATGCCGACGATGGCCGCGAACAGCCCGCCCGCGAGTATGTTGATCTCGAAGGGAAGGCCTGTGCCATAGGACAGCCGGAGCGCCATCCAGCCGCCGCAACCCATGAAGGCGACCTGCGCCAGCGAGACCTGGCCGAGCTTGCGATAAAGCAGCGCGATGCTGGCCGCCGTCAGCGCATAGATCGCGACCGAGGTTAGCACCTTGAGCCAGAGTGCCGCGACGACGAGCGGGATGATCACGGCAAGCAGGGCCGCCATGGCGAAAGGCCAGAGCGCTTGCGCGTTCAGGAGAGTCCCGCGCTCCGGTGCCGGGGATGAGATTTCGTTGACCACGGCCATCAGTCCTGTCCCGCGAATGTCAGTTTTCGTCCGCGCTGCAGCCACATCAGCGCCAGGATCGCGACGATGAAGGGCGAGGCGACGCGAAACGGTGCGAGCGGCTTGTAGAGCGTGATGAAGCTCTCGATGATGCCGATGGCGAGCCCGGCGAAGAAGGCGGTGCGGATCGAGGTGAGCCTGCCCACCACGGTCGTGGCGATGATCGGGATCACCATGAAGGTCAGCACCGCCGGATCGAGCCGCACCAGATCGCCGAACAGCATGCCGGTAAAGCCGGCAAGCAGCCCGGAAAAGCCCCAGGCGATGGTCTCCACCTTGCGGATCGGCGTGCCGAGCAGCGCCGCCAGCTGGCGGTCCTCGGCCAGCGTCCGCATCATGAGGCCCAGCCGGGTGCGGACGAGGAAGATGCTCATGCCAACAGTCACCGTGATCCCTGCCAACAGCGCCAGCAGCCGTGTCGCCGTCATCCGGAGCCCGAAGACATTGAGCGAGATGGCGTCCGTGGCCAGCGTCAGCTTGCGCGGATTGACGACCCATAGCAGGTTCATCGCCCCAAGTATGGCAATGCCGAAGCCCAGCGTCGCCACCGCCTTGACCACCGGCTCGCGATGACTCAGCGCCGGCGCGATCAGCATGCCGTAGCCGGTCGAGAGCAGGACGCCGATGGCGAGGCAGGCGAGCCACGCCACAGGTTCGGGATAGCCCCATTGCAGCACCTGCCAGGCACACATGGCCCCCAGTGCCCCGATCGCGCCATAGGCGAAGTTCAGGACGCCCGTCGCGCGGTTGAGCATGACCAGCCCGACCCCGCCGAGCGCATAGAGCGCGCCGACGGCGAGGCCGGATACCAGGAAGAGGCCATAGGCACCCATCGATCCGTCCGATCAGTTCGAGGTAATGCCGAGCTCTTTTTCCTGAGCCCGGATCGGATCGAGATAGGCACTGTCGACATCGGTGCACTCGCCGACCTGCTTGAAGCCGTCCTTGACCAGCTGCATCATCACATTGGCGTGGTTCGGCATGTGCCGGTCGCCATGGCCGACATAGTAGGGGCCGCACAGCAGATCGGATTTCTCGTTCTTGATGTTGCGGATCGCCTCGGTCACCGTGGCCCGGTCGATCTTGGCCGGATCGAGCTTCAGCATCGCGTCGGTGAAGAACCGTGCCGAGAGGTAGCCGGCCTGGCTGAACGTGTCGCGCGGATCGCTCTCAGAGGCATATTTGTCCATGACGGCGCGCCAGTTGGTGGCATCCGGCCCGGTGCCGTCGATCGGCGTCAGCTCGGCATTGACATACATCACATCCCACCAGGCTTCGCCGAGAAGGCCGGGCACGTCCTTGTCATAGAGCGGCGTCGAGGAGATCCACTTGTACTGGTCGCGGGCACCGGATTCGGTCACGACCTGCAGGAACGCTGCGGCCATGCCGGCCGGCAGGTTGACGAGGATCGTGTCCGGGTTCGAGCCGACGGCTTCGAGGAAGCCGGCATTCATGTCGGCGGCACCGGGATCGAGCAGGACGCTCGCGCCGGTCAGGCCCTTGGACTGCATGTATTTCTCCATCCAGCCGCAGGAATACTGGCCGACCGACGGAATGGTGAGGCCGATGCAGACAACGTTCTTGGTGCCGAGATTGGCGACGGCCCATTGCGCCGCGCCGATCGTCGAAGGCAACGGGCCCTCGTTGGTGGAGACGATGTTGGGCGACTCGAAGCATTCCGAGACCGCGCAGGCCGACGCCATCGACATCACGCCTTCGTCCGAATAGAGCTTGGCATTGACGCCCATCTCGACGAAGGAACCGCTGGCGACGAGAGCAACGACTTGTCTGTCCTTCACCAGCTTGGTCGCCACCTGGGCAGCGACCTCAGGGTTCCATTGGTCGTCCTCGACGAGATATTCGATCGGGCGGCCGTTGATCCCACCATTTTCGTTGACGCATTTGAAATAGGCCGCCGCGGCGTCCGCCGAGGACGAGAAGTCGTCGGGGCCGGTCTGGCCAACCACGGCGCCGACCAGGATCGGCTCGCCCTCGGCCTTCTTGCCGTTGTTGAGGCCGCAGGTCGGCGCCGCGAGCGCGCTGCCGGCGCCGGCGGCGATGAAGAGCGCGGCGGTGGCGCCCATGAGATGGGTGATGCGTGTCATTGGTTTTCCTCCGTGTTGTCGTGTTGCCGGCCGCCTGTCGCGGCCAGCCCGATGCGGCGCCCTCCCCCGGCGTCGCGGCTCAGGGCCCTCTTAGGCCGAGATCTGCTTGCCCGTCATGAAGGCCGCGGCCCGGGCGGCGATCATCATGGTCGGCGCATTGGTGTTGCCGGAAACCAGCGTGGGCATGATCGAGGCGTCGCTGACGCGCAGGCCCTCGATACCGTGAACCTTGAGATCGGGGCCAACCACGGCCGTCCGATCGTCGGCACGGCCCATTTTCGCCGTACCGGACGGGTGGAACACGGTCTTGGCTGTGGAACGGATGTAGTCGCGCAGCGCCACCGGATCCTTCTCGATGCCCGGCCCGGGCAGCACGCGCCGCTTGACGATCCTGGCCAGTGACGGCGCCTCAAGGATGCGGATCGCCAGTTCCACACCGCGCACCAGCGTCTCGATATCGGCCGGGTCGGAGAGCGCATTGGCGTTGAAGACCGCGCTCTCTGCCGGGTCCGCCGACCGGATGGTGACCGAGCCACGCGAGCGCGGGCGCAGGAAGCAGGGGCCGATGCTCAATCCATGTCCTGGCTCCGGCTCGCGATCGGCGAAGCCGACAAGAACGGGCAGGACATGGAACTGGATATCCGGCTGGCCCGTGCCGGCCGTGTCGACGAAGCCGCCGCTTTCCACCACGTTGGAGGAGAGCAGGCCCTGCTTGGTCAGCATGTAGCGCGCCATGTGCAGCGCTGCCCGGATGCCCTTGTCCTGGCCGAGGATCGAGATAGGGTCGCGGGTCTCGCCCTGCACCGGCACTTCGAGATGGTCCTGGAAATTGGCGCCGACACCCGGCAGGTCCGCCACGACGGGAATGCCGAGCCCGCTTAGATGCGTTGCATCGCCGATGCCCGAGAGTTGCAGGATCTTTGGTGTCGCAAGCGCGCCGGCCGTGAGCACGATTTCCCTGGTGGCCGAGATCTTCGTTCCGTCGACGAGTTCGACGCCCGACGCGCGCTTGCCGTCGAACAGCACGCGGGCAACCCTGGTCTCCGTCATGATCGTGAGGTTCGACCGCTTCTCCGCCTCGCGCAGGAAGGCCTGCGCCGAACTCCAGCGCCGGCCATTAAAGGTTGTCGACTGATAAAAGCCGACACCATCCTGATTCTCGCCATTGAAATCACCATTCGCCGGCAGCCCCGCCTCGACCGCCGCCTTGACGAAGGCCTCGCTCAGCGGATGGCGATGACGCGCGTCGGACACATGCAGCGTGCCCGACCGGCCGTGATACTTGCCGTTCAGCGAGCCATTGTTCTCCAGCGAGCGGAAGGCCGGCAGGACGTCCTCGTAGGACCAGCCCTGGCAGCCCATCTGCGACCAGGTGTCGTAGTCGTTGCGGTGGCCTCGGATGTAGATCATCGCGTTGATCGAGCTGCCGCCGCCGATGACATTGCCCTGCGGCACGATCTGCGGACGGTCGTTGAGGCCCTTCTCCGGCTCGGAAACATAGCCGTGGACGTCGATGCCCTTTTCCAGCACCTTGAAGAAGGTCGCGGGGATATGGATGAACGGATCGGCGTCGCGGCGGCCGGATTCGATCAGCAGGACCTTGTGGTCAGGCTTCTCCGAGAGACGGTTGGCAAGCACGCAACCCGAGGAACCGCCGCCGACAATGATATAATCGTAGCTTGTCATGGCTCAGCTCAGCACGGTCTGGATGGTAGTGAATTCCTTGAGGCCCTCGGCGCCGAACTCGATGCCGACGCCTGATTGCTTGACGCCGCCGAAGGGCGCGTTGGGCTGGATCGCACCATGCTTGTTGATCCAGACCGAGCCGCATTCGAGCTTCACCGCATAGTGCCTGGCCTTCTCGGGATCGGACGACCACACCGAGCCACCAAGCCCGGCCGGATTGCGGTTGGCGCGCTCGATCACTTCGTCGATGTCGCTATAGCGGATGATCGGCAAAGCCGGGCCGAACTGCTCCTCGTCGACCAGCGGCACGCCATCGGCCACGTCGGCCACCAATGTGATCGGGTAGAAATAACCGGGCCGGTCGATCGGCGTGCCGCCTGTCAGCACCCGCCCACCCCTCGCCCTGGCGTCCTCCACGAGGTCGCGGACCTTGTTATACTGCATCTCGTTCTGGACCGGGCCGAGCACGCTTGTCTCGTCCATGCCGTCGCCGATTACGATCTTGCCGGCATAGTCAGCCAGCTCGGTGCAGACCGCGTCATAGATGCTGTCATGGACATAGAGCCGCTTGAGCGCCGCGCAGGTCTGGCCATTGTTGATGAACGCACCCCAGAACAGGCCTTCGGCGATGCGCTTGGGATCGGCGTCGGGCAGCACGATCCCGGCATCGTTGCCGCCGAGCTCCAGCGTCAGGCGCTTGAGTGTCTCGATGGCCGAGGCCATCACCTTCTTGCCCGTTGCCGTCGATCCGGTGAAAGTCATCTTGGCAACGCCGGGATGGGCCGAGAGGGCGCCGCCGATCGCGTTTTCGCCGGTCACGACATTGACCACGCCCGGCGGCAGCACGTCGTTGATGATCTCGACAAGCCGGATGGTCGACAGCGGCGTCATCGGCGAGGGCTTGATGACGACGGTGTTGCCGGCGCGGATCGCCGGGATGATATGCCAGCAGGCGATCATCACAGGCCAGTTCCACGGCGTGATCGAACCGACGACGCCGATCGGCTTGCGATGCAGCTCGACCCGGCCCTCATTGTTGTCCTGCAGGATTTCGACCGGGAGCGACAATTCGGCCGTATAGCGCGTCCAGGCCAGGGCACCGCCGATCTCGAAGCGCGAGCCGAGACCATTCATCGGCTTGCCCTGTTCGAGCGTCAGCAGCGTCGCCAGTTCCTCCGCATGCGCCTCGATGGCGGTCGCGACGTCGCGGCAGGCCTGGGCCCGTTCGTCCTCGGATTTGCGGCTCCAGTCGCGGAACGCGATCGTGGCAGCGTCGACCGCCTGGTCGAGTTGCTCCGACGTCGCCAGCGGCATGCGGCCGACGATGTCGCCGGTCGATGGGTTCCTGATGTCCTGATGATGGGTAGCGGCAACCTTCTGCCCGCCGATGAACAGCGTATATTCCATGGTTCTTCTCCCGAAGGGCGACCCGCAGCAGGGCCCGTCCTAGTCTGGGAAGGATCATCTGCCCTTCGACCCCGGTCGTCTTGGGCTGCCGCGCGCGATGAATTGGAGAAAAGCGCAGATCCTGCGCGATTGTCCAAGCGGATGCGCGTCAGGCGCGGCCCACAGGTTTGAGCAGGTCGGTCGGTGCGCAGTCGAACAGTTCGCGGAAACTGCGGTTGAAATAGGAAATGTCGTTGAAGCCGGCGGCATAGGCGACCTCGGCGATCGTGTGGTTGCCGCGCGCATCCTTGATCTGCTCGATCTTCTCGCGGGCCAGCCGCAGCCGCTTGTCGCGGATGATGGTGGTGCAGGTGACGCCCATTCCCTGGAAATCCTGCTGCAGGGTACGGATCGAGACTCCGATCCGCGTCGCTAGCCATTTGGCCGAAAGGTCGCTTTCCGTCAGGTGACGGTCGATCAGGATGTCGACCATCTCCAGCCGCCGCGCCGCGCTGTCATGCAACGACTGCATGTGCTCGATCGTCGCCGCCTCTGCGACGAAGGCCTGGCGCGTCGCGTTGAACATCAGTTCACGCAGGTTACCCGCACTCGCATCGGTCTCCGGCGTCGACATGATCTTGGCGATCAGCGCGCGCAGCATGATCGCCATCGGATCGAAGCCGACGAGCTTGCGGGCGATCTCGAACCTGTCGCGCTTTTCCGAATACATGATCTGCCGAGGCAGGTGCATGGAGAGGTGGTTGGAAAACTGGCCGCCGAAGTGGAAGGTGGTCGGCTTGGTGGAATCCACCAGAATGCAGTCGCCGACATCGAGCGTGTTCTGCTGGCCGCTGTGGTCGACGCCGCAGGAGCCTTCGAGCTGCACGATCAGGAACAGATGCTCGGCGGTGTCGCACCTTATGTCGTCATGGCTGCGATGGACAAAATCGAGGTCGTTCGACACATGGGCGAACTGCATGCCGCAGACATCGATGCCACGCGCCGCCCCCCGTACCGACCTGCCCTTGTCCGTGGTGCGCGGGTCGAAGCTGCCGCAGATCGAGTGGAGATCGTGGCGCCACTGCTCATAGGCCACGGAGGACCATGCCACGGGGATGAGACTTTCGCTCTGCAACAGTTCCAACTCTGCCTCCCAACAGTGCCGGCCGATCGATCTTCGCGGTATACCCTCGCGCTGCTTAACAGGTGAACTATGACGCAAATCCGCGATGCGTCAAGTTCTCCGGTTCAGTAGACCTGGCCCGAGGTCTTTGCGGCCTGCGCCGGGGCGCCCCCGGTCTTGAAATCCGCAAGCAGCTTCGTCGTGGCATTGACGAAGAGGCCGACATCGCTGCCGATGCCGACGAAACTCGCGCCAAGTTCGACATAGCGCCGCGCGAGCGCCTGGTCGGCGGTCAGGATGCCCGCGGCCTTGCCGTGGTCCTGGATTCGGGCGAGCGCATCCTCGACGGCGGCCTGCACGTCCGGCGCGCCGGGCTTGCCGAGA
Organism: Rhizobium sp.; assembly: GCA_019739215.1. Classification (GTDB taxonomy): domain Bacteria; phylum Pseudomonadota; class Alphaproteobacteria; order Rhizobiales; family Rhizobiaceae; genus Rhizobium_E. The sequence continues at coordinate 176,699 of JAHHDR010000032.1, read as the reverse complement.
AACCCCATGTCTGCGGCGAGATCCGAGGGGCCGATGAAGACGCCGTCGACACCCTCGACCGTGGCGATCGCATCGAGATTGGCGAGCCCCGCCCGGCTTTCGATCTGCACGAGCAGGCAGACCTCGTCATTGGCGGTCTGGAGGTAATCCGGGATGCGGTTGAAACTCGACGCCCGCGCCAGAGCCGCGCCGACACCGCGAATGCCATGCGGCGGATAGCGGACGGCGCGAACCAGCGCCTCGGCCTGCTCCCGCGTCTCCACCATCGGCACCAGGATGGTCTGCGCGCCGATGTCGAGAATCTGCTTGATGATCCAGGCCTCGCCGATCGGCGGACGGACGATCACATGGGCCGGATATTTCGCGAGAGCCTGGAGTTGCGCCACCAGCGTCTGGATGTCGTTGGGCGCATGTTCGGCGTCGACAAGCAGCCAGTCATAGCCCGCCCCGCCGCAGATCTCGGCCGCATAGGGGCTGGTCAGCGCGACCCAGAGCCCGATCTGCGGGCGGCCTTCTCTCAGCGCGGCCTTGAAGGTGTTGTGTGGTGCGGGCATGTCGTCCTCACGCAAAATAGCTGGAAATCGTGCCATAGGGGCCGAAGTCGGCCACGATCGTATCGCCATGCCGCGCCTCGATCGGCCGGATGAAGGAGCCGGCCAGCACGATCTGCCCCGCCTCGATGCCCGCGCCATACTGTGCCAGCCGGTTGGCCAGCCAGGCGATGCCGCGGGCCGGATGGTTGAGCACTCCTGCCCCCAACCCGGTCTCCTCGACTTCCGCGTTGCGGCTGACGATCGCGCCCATCCAGCGCATGTCCACGGTATCGGGCCGCATCTGCCGGCCGCCGATGAAGATCCCGGCATTGGCCGCATTGTCGGCGATCGTATCGACGATGGTACGGGCCCTCTTCGTCTCGGGATCGACGCGCAACACGCGGGTGTCGAGGATTTCGAGCGCCGGCGTCACATAGTCGGTCGCATTGAGCACGTCGAAGATGCTGACATCGGGACCCCTGAGCGGCGCCTTCATCACGAAGGCGATCTCGGCCTCGATGCGCGGCTGGATGAAGCGATCGGCCGGGATCGTCGCGCCGTCCTCGAACAGCATGTCGTCGAACAGCACGCCCGAATCCGGAGTCGAGATATTGAGCGCATATTGCATCGCCTTGGAGGTCAGCCCGATCTTCCAGCCGATCACCCTGCGGCCCCGGGCGATCTTCTGCTTCACCCAGGCGTCCTGGATGGCGTAGGCGTCATCCAGGACGGCGGCAGGATATTTTAGCGAGAGCAGCCCGATCTGCTTACGGCTCTTCTCTGCGTCGTCGAGTGCGGCGGCGGCGGCCTTGATCTCGTCTGATGTCAGCGTGGTCATGCCTCGTCCTCGATCGTATTTCGCAGAATGCCGATGCCGTCCGCCTCGACCTCGACGACATCGCCCGGCTTGAGCCAGATCGAGGGGTCGAAGCGCGCGCCGGCGCCGGTCGGTGTGCCGGTGACGATGACGTCACCTGGCACCAGCGTGGTGAAGGTCGAAATGTAATTGATGATCTTGCGGAAGGAAAAGATCATCCGTGACGTGCGATCCTGCTGGCGCACTTCGCCATTCACACGGGTCGTGAGCTGGACATCGGCGAGCTGCGCCTCGTCGGTAAAGGGCACGAGCCATGGGCCGATCGAACCGGTGCGATCAAAGTTCTTGCCCTGGGTGACGTTGAACTTCGCATGCCGCACCCAGTCGCGGATGGTACCTTCATTGCAGAGCGTGAGCGCCGCGATGTGATCGAGCGCGTCGGCCTCCGGAATCCTGCGGCCGCCCTTGCCGATGACGATGACGATCTCGCCCTCGTAGTCGAGTTGCGGACTTTCCGGCGGCCGGATCAGCGGCTGGCCGTGGCCGGTGAAGGAGCGCGGAAAGCGGATGAACAGCGACGGGTTCGGGGGTGCCGCCTGCCCGTCCTTGTATTCCTCGTTGCGGTCGGGGAAGTTGACGCCGACGCAGATCAGCTTCTCCGGCGCCGGGATCGGGATCTCGTAGCGGAAGGTGCCGGGCGCGATGTCGGGTTCGAGGCCTGCGGCCTCTTCGGCCAGGGCGACAAGCGCGCCCGCCTCGATGACGTCGCGGAGCGTCGGCCATCGGTCGCCATGGCGCGACGAAAGATCGACGATCGCCTCGCCCTTGACCAGTCCATAGCCGTGTCTCCCATTCGCCGAGAAACTCGCGAGGCGCGGATGTGCCATGTTGCGTCTCCTTACGGTGCCACGATCGGCTGGGCCTTCAGGATCGAATCCCTGGGCTCGGCGCCCCGGAACAAGCTGCCTTCCTCAAACCAGGATTTCGGCGCCGGTGCGCCCCACAGCGTCTGGCGCTGCGGATCCTTGAGGTCCCACTTGATCGGCTCGAGGTCGGGATCGACGGTCTGGTAGTCCGAGCAGTAGATCTCGATGCGGTGTCCATCGGGATCGCGGATATAGAGGAAGAAGGCGTTGGAAATGCCGTGCCGGCCGGGGCCGCGCTCGATATTGGCGAGCCATCCGGTGGTCGACATCAGATCGAGCAGGTCGATGATATTGAGCGGCGTCGGCACCCAGAAGGCGGTGTGATGCAGGCGCGGCCCACGGCCATTGGTAAACGCGATGTCATGCACGCCACCCTTGCGATGCGTCCAGGCAGCCCACAGCCGGCCCGTCTCCTCGTCGGCGGTGTATTCGGTGACCCGGAAGCCGATCTCGTTATAGAAGGCGACGCTCTCGTCGACATTGGGCGAGAAGCAGTTGAAGTGATCGATCCTGAGCGGCTTCACACCCTTGTAGAGCGCGTATTGCTGGTGGATCGGCGGCAGGCGGTCCATTTTCGAATAGAATTCTAGCGGAATGCCATGCGGATCGCGGGTGCGGAAGGTGCGCGACTGGTAGGGACGCTCAATCCATTCGACCGGCAGGCCCTTGCCCTTGAAGAAATGTTCTGCCTTGTCCAGATCCTCTTCGGAAAAGACCTTGAAGCCAAGGTCGCGGGCTTCCGCAGTGTCCGACTTCTGGAGCACGATGCAATGGTGGCCGCGCTCTTCCATCGCGCGCAGATAGATCGTGTCTTCGGTCTCGTCGGTCACCTGCAAGCCGAGCGTGTCCACGTAGAACGCGCGGGATTTGCGGAGGTCCGTCACGGCAAGCTCGACATGGGAAAGCCGCACGATGTTGAAGGGTGGATGGAGATTGGGTGTCGGTAGCGGCATTTGGTCCTCCTCAATGTGGTGCCGGCGGCGATACGGGTGTCGGTCTGAATTTGGCGAACCCGCCTCAGCCGCCGAGTTTCTGGATTGCATGCGCCGTATTGGCGAAGGCAACATTCTTGGTTTCCATGTAGAAATCGAACGACCAGTCGCCGCCATCGCGCCCGATGCCGGAATTCTTCACGCCACCGAACGGCGTCGGCAAATGGCGGACATTTTCCGAGTTCACCCAGATCATGCCGGCTTCCAGCGCATCGGTGAAGCGGAAGGCGCGGGTGACGTCATTGGTCCAGAGATAGCCGGTCAGGCCGTATTGCACGTCGTTGGCGAGTGCCAGCGCTTCGGCCTCGTCCTTGAACGGGATCGCGGTCAGCACCGGTCCGAAGATCTCTTCCTGGGCGATCCGCATCCGGTTGTTGGCGCCGACAAACAGCGTCGGCGAGACATAGCAGCCGCCGCCCGGTCCATCGAATTTTTCGCCGCCGGCCGCGACGACAGCGCCCTCGGATTTGCCGATCTCGATATATTCCAGCACCTTCTTTTCATGCACGGGGTGGATGAGCGGACCGATGACGGTCCCGGGATCGAGCGGATGACCGACCTTGATGCGCCGGGCCTTCTCGGCCACCATTTCCGTGAACTTGTCATAGACGCTCTCCTCGACCAGCAGCCGCGAGGACGACGTGCAGCGCTCGCCGTTGAGCGAATAGATCATGAAGACGGCGGCATCGGCTGCGCGTTCGAGATCGGCATCGGCGAAGACCACGACCGGGTTCTTGCCGCCGAGTTCGAAATGCACCCGCTTGAGCGTATCCGCCCCCTGCTTCATGATCATCGAGCCGGTGCGGCTCTCGCCGACAAAGCCGATCGCCTTGATGTCGCGATGTTCGGTCAGCGCCTTGCCGGCATCCTCGCCGAAACCGTTGACGAGGTTCCAAACGCCCTTGGGCAGGCCGGCTTCCTCGGCGATCTCGACCAGCAACCGCGCCGTCAGCGGCGAAAACTCGGCCGGCTTGTGGACGATCGTGCAGCCGGCTGCCAGCGCCGGCGCGATCTTCCAGGTCGAGAGCATGAAAGGCGTGTTCCAAGGCGTGATAATGCCGACAGGGCCGATCGGCACGCGGGTCGTCATGTTGACCTGGCCGGGGCCGCGCAGCGTCCTGCCGTCGCGGGCTTCCGGCGCCCGGTCGGCGAAGAAGCGGAAGTTCTCCGCGCCACGCAGGGCCGCCTTGGCCATGAACTTCAGCGACTGTCCGGTATCCATGCATTCGACGAAGGCGATCTCCTCGGCCCGCGCGACGATCGCGTCGGCAACCTTGTGCAGCAGTTTCTTGCGCGCCGTGCCGTCCATCGCCGCCCAGGCGGGAAAGGCCGCCTTCGCCGCCTTGGCGGCCCGGTCGATGTCGGCGGCCTTGCCGAGCGCGACGGATGCGAGCGGCTTGAGGTCGACAGGTGAGATCGTCTCATAGGTCGCGCCATCGGCGGCCGGGAGATCCTCGCCGTTGATCCGGTTCATGACGCCGCCTTCGAACCGGGCGAGATAGGCCTTGGCCTTGGCGATGTTTTCGTCGAGCTTCGACATTCTGTGCTCCGTGAGGGGCGGTTGCCTGCACCGTCCCGGTCGGAACGGCGCAGGCGTCCTGGGAGATTGTTCAACCGGCCGTCTGGCGCAGTCGGGGATGGATGGCGTTCTTCTTCCAGCTCAGGTCCGGGTCGATCTCGCGGATCTCAAGCGTCAGCGCGAAGTGCGGCGTTTCAAATTGTGGTGCAAGAAAGCGCGTCACCGTGGCAAATATTGCTTCTCCGACCGCCCGCTTCTCGGCCGCGCTGCGCCCCTTGCCGACGCGGAAGGACATGTCGATGAAGCCGTTTTCCGGCAGCAGGTCCGCGACCGCGTAGGCCTCGGTCCGCAATGCCCGCACCCTGACGGCGCCGAGCTCGAACAGGCCGCTCGCCATGATCGTTTCATGAACCGCCGCGCAGAGTGCGGAGACGTCGACGACAGCGTCGAGATTGGCCGAATATTCCATCGTGAAATGGGGCATCTGTCCTCCCGCCGCGCGCCTCGATATATTTAACGTGTTAATGATATCGAGGATCGATGTCAAGCGCCTTGTCGCTTCCCTGATCGTTGATGCGATTGCAAACAGCCCGGAAATGAAGGATAGAACCGGCATGAACGACCAGTCTCCCCGCAAATCCAGGTTGCCGCAGGACGCGCTCCTGCCGAAAAACACACGCCGCTCGCTACCGATCGCGCTGTTGCGCGCCCGCGAAGCCGTCATGAGTCATTTCCGGCCGATGCTGGCCGAACACGACATCACCGAGCAGCAATGGCGCGTGATCCGCATCCTTGCGGAAGCCGGCATGGTCGACGCGTCGGAAATGGCCGACCGCGCCTTCATCCTGGCGCCGAGCCTGACCCGCATCATCCGCTCGCTCGAGGAGCGCGGCATCATCACCAAGGCCAAGGACGACAATGACGGCCGCCGCGTGCTGCTGCAGATCACCGCGGCCGGCCACGCCATCATCGATGAGGTCGCGCCCGAAAGCCGGCTGATCTACGCCAGGCTTGAGAAGAAATTCGGTCGTGAGCGGATCGACCAGCTTCTCGACATGCTCGACGAACTGGCCTCGATCAACGACTGAGCCGGTCAACCCGCCTCCAGCAGGCCTGCGAGGTCGCGGGCCTCGGCGATGTAGCGTCTCAGCCGCTCGCCGGCATCCGGCAATTCCGGCCGCGCCCCGGCCCAGCCGATATACGTAAGGCTCCTGAGCAGCAGGAACAGCGGCAGATGCGCCAGTTCCATCGCCATTTGGGGGCGGATGGCGCAATAGCCCTCCAGCATTGCCGTGCGGATCAGCGGATAGTCCGGTTCGGCCCGGTTGCGCAACAGAGCGGTTGCAATGTCGAACAGCCGGAAGCCGAAGCCGCAATCGTCGAAATCGATGAAGGCGACGCTGCCCTTGTCGACGAAAACATTCTCTCGAACGAGGTCGGCATGGATCAGCCCTTTGTCGAAGGAACCAGACAGGGCGTCGAGGCGGCCCGTCAACTCTCCTCGAAGACCGGAAAGGAAGGCCGCATCTCCGACATCGAGCCCGGCGCAATCCCAGAAACGGCCCCAGAACGGATCTTCCCCCAGGAGGCCCGCCGCGTTCCATGACGGACGTTCAAAGTCCGGCGGAGCGATATACAGGTCGGCGCAGGCATGCATGCGCGCCATCTGTCGGCCGATCGCGCCGAAGATTTCCTTGAGTTGCTCAGGCGGCGGCCCGAGGGGGCGCCCGGTCTCGCCCAGCGGCACGCCATCGACCCAGCCGATCAGGTCGGCATGGCGCGTGACGCCATCACCAGTCTCGGTCGTGACGACGAGATCGCCAGTCACGGAAGCGATAGGTTCGGGCACGAGAATGCCGTGCCGCCGAAGATCGGCCATCCAGGCAAGCTCGGAAACCAGCTCCGCACGTGCGTGGTAACCCGGCCGGTGCAGCCGGAGCGCCGCCCTGTCGCCACTGGCAAGGGATACCCGGAACACCGCGTTCTCGCGATATTTCAGGAGCTGCGGGACCTGGTCCGGCAGGCGCCAGTGGCCCAGCAGGCCCCTTGCGTGTTCGGTGAGTTCCGCCGCCATGCTGGTCATGGTCAGAGCCCGGACAACACGTCGTCGAGCGTGGAGAGCATGAAATCCGCATTCTCCCGCGAAAAGGGCATGGGCGGCCGGATCTTGGTCGCGTTCTGGTGGATGCCGAGCTTGCCCATCAGCACGCCGCGCGCCCGCATCTCGTTGATGACCCGGGTTGCAATATCCGTCGCGGGCGTCTTCTCCGCCCGGTCGAGCACCAGCTCGGCGCCGAAGAACAGGCCGGACCCGCGGACATTGCCGATGATGCCGTGCTTCTCGGCGAGCCGCCCCAGACCCGCAACGGCATAGGCGCCGACCTGGCGCGCATTGTCCTGCAATTTCTCGTCCTCGATCACATCCAGAACCGCCATGGCCGCCGCGCAGGACACCGGGTTGCCGCCAAAGGTGTTGAAATAGCGGAAGGCCTTGCGGAAGGCGTTGAGCGTTTCGGAATTCGCCACCACGCCGCCGACCGGGTGGCCATTGCCCATCGGCTTGCCCAGCGTCACCACATCCGGGACGATGCCGGCGCGCTGGTGTCCCCACATATGCGTGCCGGTGCGGCCGAAGCCGGGCTGGACCTCGTCTGATATCAGCAGGCCGCCTTCGCGCTTGACGATCGCGGCTGCGCGGCTGAGGAACCCCGCCGGCAGGTCGGGAAAGCCCTCATTGGCGAAGAACGGATCGATGATCAGCGCCGAAAAGCCGAAGGGCGTCGCCTTGAGATCAGCGATTGCGGCTTCCAGCGCCAATGCCCAGGCTTCCGTGAACGCCTCGCCCGCAACCCCGCCCAGCGGCCGATAGCCGTCCGGCGCCGGCACGTGCCGGACATGACCGCCATAGCCGCCCACTGGCGGCATCCGCGTCGAAAGCTGCGAAACGGCGGCGGTGTTGCCGTGATAGGTGTGATCGGTGGCGATGACGCCGGTCTTGCCCGTCACGGCCTGCGCCATCCTGAGGGCGATGTCGTTCGCCTCGCTGCCGGTGCAGGTCAGGATCGCGGTGTCGAGGCTCGGGTCGAATGTCGCCGTCAGGCGCTCGACATAGTCGAGAATGCCTTCGTGAAGGTAACGCGTGTGGGTGTTGAGAACAGACGCCTGCCGGCAGATCGCCTCGACCACGCGCGGATGGCAATGGCCGACATGCGGAACGTTGTTGTAGCAATCGAGATATTTCCGGCCGCCGGCATCCCAGACCCACACGCCCTCGCCCTTCACGAGATGGACGGGGTCCTGGTAGAAAGTCGACATGTTGCGGCCGAGCAGCCGCTCGCGCCGCGCCAGAAGCGCGCTGTTGTCGCTCATCTCACTTGCCCTCCGCCGCCGACAGGCCTGCATCGAGCGCCGCGACGATGCGGTTGACGTCATCCGACGTAATCACAAGCGGCGGCGAGATGATGACATTGCTGCCGGACGTCCGCACCATGACGCCGGCCTCATAGGCGGTCTCGTAGACCCTGGCGACGGTGTCCTTGGAAGCTGCGGTTTTCTTGGCCCGGTCGGAGACGAGTTCGAGCGCCGCCATCAGGCCCTTGCCACGCACGTCGCCCACGAGCGCGTGTTTTTCCTTGAGCCCGGCAAGGCCGGCATTGAGTTCGGCGCCACGTGCGACCGCATTCGCAGCCACATCAAGCCGCACGGTTTCCTTGAGTGTTGCCAGCGCCGCCGCCGCGCCCACGGGATGGCCGGAATAGGTGTAGCCATGGCCGATCGAGCCGAAGCTCGTCTTGTCGGCCTCGAAGACCTGCGCGACGGTGTCGGCGATCATGACGGCGCCGAAGGGGAAATAGCCATTGGTGATCGCCTTGGCGGTGCACATCATGTCTGGCTTGACGCCCCAGCCGCGCGAGCCGGTCCAGGCACCGGTGCGGCCGAAGGCGCAGATCACCTCGTCGGCGATCAGCAATATGCCGTGGCGATCGCAGATTTCCCGCATCAAGGGCATGAACGTCTCGTGCGGCACGATCACGCCGCCGGCGCCGAGCACCGGTTCCATGATGAAGGCCGCGATCGTATCGGCGCCCTGAAAGGCGACCTCGTCCTCGAACTGGCGGGCAATGGCGGCCGCGATTTCGGCCGGATCGGAGGTGTTGAACGGATTGCGATAGGGAAACGGGGCCGCGAGATGGATCACGCCCGGCATCAGCGGCTCGTAGTTGCGGCGGAAATTGGCATTGCCATTGACGGAGGCGCCGCCGAAATGGGTGCCGTGATAGCCCTTCTTCAGCGCCACGAACTTGGTGCGCTCCGGCTGGCCGTTGATCTTGTGATACTGGCGGGCGAGGCGCAACGCGGTCTCCACCGAATCCGAGCCGCCCGAGGTGAAGAACGACCGGGTCATCCCGTCTTCCTTGAAAAATTGCGCCAGTTCCCAGGACAGTTCGATCAGTGGCGAATTGGTCGTGCCCCGGAATGTCGAGTAGTAGGGCAGCTCGTCGAGCTGGTCGCGGATCGCCTGCTTCACCGGCTCGCAGGAATAGCCGAGATTGACGTTCCAGAGACCGCCGACGGCATCGAGCACGCGTCTGCCGTGGATATCGACGATCTCGACGCCCTGTGCCGCATTGATGATCTTCGGCGGCTTGGCCATCATCTCGGCCGGATGCGCCATCGGATGCCAGAGGTGGCGGGCATTGTTCTCGATCAGGAAATTGCTGTCACGCATCGGATAGTCCTCTCAAATTCCGAGCATCTGAAGTGCTCGTGCATAGCTCTCGGCAGGGCGGGTGACGTCGAAATGGACATTCGGCAGGCTCACGGCCTCCGCACCCTCGATATTCTTCTTCTGGTCGTCGACGAAGACGCAGTTCTTGCGGTCGAGCCCGAGCTCCGACAGCACCTGCTCATAGGCGCGGGGATCGGGCTTCAGGATGCCGGTATAGGTCGCGTCGACGATGACATCGAACAGTTCGATCAGCGGAAAGCGCTTGCGGAATTCGACGCCGTAGAACAGGTCGAGTTCATTGGACAGGATGGCGAGCTTCAGCCCCGCCGCCCTGGTCTTGAGGATCGCATCCCGCGCCTCGGGCCGCAGCACCAGTTCCGCGTCCGCCCCGCGCGCCCGCTGGACGAAGGTCTTCATGTCCGTCCAGTCCTCGCCGAGCAATTGTCCGACCTCGCGCGTCCGGGTCATCCAGTAGTCGCGCTCGGTGATCTCGCGCGCCTGCATCGCCCGCCAGAGCGGATCGGTGGCGATGTCGAAGGGGCCGCGCCATGTCAACGTGCCCGGATCGAGACCAAGCGCTCGCTCGGCGATGTCATGTGTCTCGAACATCGTCCGGGTGACGACGCCGCCGAAATCGAGGATCAGGGCCTTTTGCGCGCTCATGCCCGACCCCTCGGAACGACGCCCTCGGCGACCCAGCGATCGAAGACGGCGAGCGTCGCCGCGGCGAATTCCGGCGCGTTGATATGTGCCCCGGTTTCCGCAAACTCTACTGCCGCCGGCATCACCTTGCGCATCTCGTCGACAAAGGCCTCAAGCGCCTCGGGTTCGTGCAGCGGTTCGCCCGGCTGGTCCCATTCCTGAATGCCGCCGGTCGGCAGGATGAAGGCCACCGGGGCCGTCGCGCCTTCAAGCTTCTGCGCGATGACGCGAGCCACCTCGCGCCGGCCGTCGGGGCTGGTGGTGACCGAGCCGATCAGCCGGTTGTGTGCGTGGTAGGGCCTGTCGGCGAAGCGGGAGGGCACCGCTTGCCAGGCCTGGATATCGACCATGTCCACAGCCCCCGGTGCGACGATCTGCGGAATGCCGGCGCGACCTGCGTTTTCCATCCGGTCCGGACCGGAGGTCACCACCGAGCCGTTGGCATGGTTTGTCACTTCCTGGATGCAGAAGTCGAAGACCGCCGCGAACCCGCCCTGCGCCGCAATCGCTTCGAAGGCGCGTCCGCCCATGCCGGTCGAGTGGAACACGGCCACGTCATAGCCGCGCCGTTCCAGCTCCGGCTTCAGGACCTTCATGTATTTGAGGCAGGAGGAGCCGAGCGACGTCATGCCGATCAGCGGCCGCTCGTTGGCGGGCCTGATCGACGCCTTCGCCGCGCCCACCACCGCCCCGCAGGCCTGCGACAGCACGGCCTTGCAGATCGGGTTGAGGCCATAGAGCCCGCCGGCCCAGAGGATCATCATCAGGTCCGGCGCGATCCGCTCGGGCGGCAGCAGATGCGAATAGGCGATGGTCGAGACGATGAATTTCGGCACGCCGAGCGGCAGCACGGCTGCGGCATCGAGTGCGAGATCCGTGCCCATCGAGCCGCCGAGCACGATCATGCCGTCGACCTGTCCGCCTTCGTGCAGTTCGCGCACGAGATTGGAGGCCCCGAGCGCCATCAGCGCCATCGCGGAATTCTCGTCGCCACTGCCGATGATATCAGCGATCGTCGTGTTGGCGGCCTTGGCGATGTCATGCCTGGAATAGTCGGGCATGTAGGGCGGATCGCCCAGCACGCTGACATCGACCATGACAGGCAGGCCGCCGGCCTGGCCGATGATATCGGCCATGAACAGCAACTCGTCGCTCTTGGTGTCGCCGGTGCCGATCACCAGAATGTTGGGCACCCGACCATCGGGCAATCCATCGGATGGGCGGGCGCTCGCGCTCATCAGCCGGTCCTCCTCGCTTGTGCCATGGGCCGAACCTGTCGGTCGGACCCGAAAAGTGCGTCTGAAATCCGCTGGGCGGCTGCCTTGACTGCAAGGCCGTGCTCCCCGATGCGCGCCTCGTCGGTGCGGACGAAGGGGGCGGCAATCGTGATCGCGCCGACCGGGCGGCCGTCAGGGGGGGCGATCGCGGCTGAGGCGCTGATCACGCCGGCCTCCATGCCCTGGCGGTTGACGGAGTAGCCGCGTGCCTGGGTTTCCGCGATGCGCCTGCGCACCTCGGCGGCGTCGACGGATGTATAGTCGGTGAAGGCTTCGAGCGGCTTGGCGAGTTCGGCCTCGATCATGTCGGCGGGACAGGCCGCCAGGAAGGCAAGACCCGACGCGGTGGCGTGGAACGGCAGCAGGGTGCCGACACTGACGAACACGCGGTGCGCCTTGTTCGACTCCTCGACATGGATGGTCGAGAGCCGGCCGTTCGAGAACTCGGAGAGATGAACGGTCTCGCCGGTCAGGTCCACGAGGTCCCGGACGAAGGGGGCTGCCGTCCGGAGGAAGGGATAGCGCTCCTCCCTGATGCGGGCGAGCCGCAGCAGCGCGGCGCCGAGCCGGTATTTCCGCGAACCGGGATGCTGTTCGACGAAGCCATGCTGCTCCAGTTCGACAAGGAAGCGACGCGTGGTGGCCTTGTCATAGCCACAGGCCTGCGCGATCTCGGTCAGGCCCGCCTCGCGTTCCATCCCGGAGAGAATATCCAGAAGCGTCAATGCCTTGCCGATGGTTCCCATGCTCTCCTCACCCCTGCTCGACCGCAGCTCATAAAGCCTTTTGCCACCCTTGCTTGAGGCCTCCGGCATCGACCGAGATACTTAACATGCGAATTAACTTGACAGGAAGCCGGGGAATTTGCAAGTCTATATTTAAACAAGAGGTTCACATAACGAACCCTGATCTTCAGACCCGGGAACAGAGGAAATTCCGATGAACAAGACCCTCCTGACAGCGTTCGCATCCGCCGCCATTGCCCTTGTGGCCCCTGTCGCCGCCTTGGCAGAATATCCCGAAAAGCCGGTCAGCTTCGTGGTGCCGTTTCCGCCCGGCGACCTCGAGGACGTGCTGACACGCATGATCGCCGAGGATTTCCAGGCCAAGTACGGCGTCGCCGCTGCGGTCATCAACAAGCCCAGCGACGGTGGTCCGTTCCCCGGCGCGGCCGATGTCGCCAATTCGCCGGCCGACGGCTACACGGTCGGATCCTTCGTCGTCGATATTCCCGTCGTCGGCCCCGATGTCGGCATCGCCGCGCTCAATCCCGACCCCTTCGAGCCGCTCGGCATCTTCCTGACCTATCCCTTCATCATCGCCACGTCCGCCGACGCGCCCTATTCCAACCTGCAGGAACTGGCCGCCCACGCGAAGGACAACAAGGTCGCGCTCGGTCATTTCGGCTCGTTCCTCCTGCCGACCCAGGCGACATTCGCTGCCGCCAAGCAGCTCGGTTTCGAATGGGGATCGGAGGCCGCCAATGACGCGCTGGATTGCAACGTGCTGGCATCCGGCGATTTCGACGTGGTCAATACAACGATGCAGCAGATGCTGCCTTGCCTCGACAAGGTGAAGATCCTCGCCACCATCACCGACTCGCCGATCAGCAAGATACCCGATGTGCCCACGCTTGCCTCGGTGGCGCCGGAACTGAACGTCTCGCTGTGGAACGGCCTCTTCGTCCATAAGGACACGCCGGCCGACGTGCGCGAAAAGATCATCGCAGTGGCCAGGGAAACCATGGTCTCCGAGCGTGCGCTGAAGCTCGCCGCCGACACCGGCGCGATCATCTACTGGAAGGACGCCGCGGAAGCCGTCAAGCAGATCGAGAGCGACAAGACCGCGATCGCCAGGATCAACAAGATGATCTCTCCCTGATGACCTCACCATGTCAACTGGCCCCGCGACCGCGGGGCCGCTTCACGCGGAGTGACTCATGGAAAGCGACGACGCGGTCCCGCACGTCTTCCCGACTGGACGACGGCCGGGCGAACTTCTCTTCGGCCTCATCTTCCTGGCTCTCGCCGCATTGCTGCTGAGCCAGATCGGCAGCCAGACCCAATGGCTTCCAGGCAAGGGGCTGGCCGCGCAGCCGCGCCTCTGGCCGCTGGTCGGCCTCGGCGGCATGGTGTTCTTCGGCGCACTCCATCTCCATTCGCTCACCCGCGCACGGCGCAATCCGGGCCGGTGGCGTGAGGCATGGCTGTGGCTGCGGTCGCTGGAATATGTCGGCTGGTACCTCATCTATGTCTTCTCGGTCCCTCGCATCGGCTATCTCGGCGCCACCGTCATCTTCTGCCTGTTCCTGACGTGGCGGGCCGGGTACCGCAGCGGCCTCGCCTTTGCCGCGGCCGGTGGCTTCGCGCTGTTCGTCGTCCTGCTCTTCAAGTCGCTGCTGCATGTCCGCATACCCGGCGGCGCGATCTACGAATACCTGCCGGGCGGCCTGCGCAATTTCATGATTCTCTATTTCTAGGGACGACCGATGGACACTTTCCTTGCAAGTCTCGCCATCCTCGCCCGATGGGACGTGCTGGCCGCCCTCGTCGTCGGCTCGGTCGGCGGCGTCATCGTCGGCGCCCTGCCCGGCGTGGGTGCTGCGGTGGCGATCGCCATCCTGCTGCCGGCGACGTTTTCCCTCGAGCCGATCGTCGGACTGACGGCCCTGCTCGGCATCTACGGCTCGTCGATGTTTGGCGGCGCGATCCCCGCCATCCTGATCAACACGCCCGGCACGCCGGTCAACGCGCTGACCACCTATGACGGGTTCCCGATGACAAAACGCGGCGAGGCGCGACGGGCGCTCAGCCTCGCCTATTCCGCCTCGTTCTTCGGCGGCATCTTTTCCATCATCTGCCTGATTTTCCTGGCGCCGGTCCTCGCCGCCATCGCGCCGATGTTCGGCGCGCGGGAGATCTTTCTCGCGGCCCTGCTCGGCATCGTGCTGGTGGTGCTGACCCATCGCGGCCAGATCCTGGCGGCGGCGATGCTGGCCTGCCTCGGCATCTTCCTCAAGACGATCGGCATCGAGGGCACCGCCTATACCCAGCGCTACACGTTCGGACAACAATGGCTGACATCGGGCATCGATCTCATCGTGGTCGTGCTGGGCCTGTTCGCCGTCAGCCAGGCCTTCTTCCTGCTCACCCGCAAGGACGAATCCTATTCTCTTCCCGCGGTGACCGGAAAGTTCTTCCACGGCATGGCGGAACTGCTTCAGTTCAAGCGGATCGCCACCGTCGCCTCGAGCTTCGGCGTGATCTGCGGCATGATACCGGGCGTCGGCGAATTCATGTCGCAGTTCCTTTCCTACAGCTATGCGCAGCGAACCTCGAAGACGCCCGACCTTTTCGGCAAGGGCAACCCGGAGGGCATCGTCGCTTCGGAGGCGGCGAACAATTCGGTGCCCGCCGCCGCGATGATCCCGCTGCTGGCGCTCGGCATCCCGGGCGAGGAACTGACGGCGATGATGCTGGCGGTCTTCTACGTCCACAACGTCATCCCCGGGCCGCAGCTGTTCCAGAACCAGATGGATTTCGTGATGGCGCTCTATATCGCGCTGCTCCTGCTCAATATCCTCGTCGTCGTCTTCCTGATGTTTTCCACCAACATCCTCATGCAGGTCATGCGGATCCCCAGCCGGTTCCTCGGTATGATGATCCTGGCCTTCAGCCTGATCGGCGTCTATTCCCTGCGCAATTCGCTGACCGATTGCGCGGTGGCGGCGGGTTTCGGCGTGTTCGGCTTCATCCTCAAGCGGCTCGAGCTGCCGACCTCGCCGATCATTCTCGGCATCGTGCTCGGTGGCCTGATGGAGACCAAGCTCAGGACCGCGATGGCGCGCGTGTCGACCCCGTTCGATTTCATCGACCGGCCGATCGCCTTCATCCTGTTCATGATGATCGTGCTGGTGATCGGCCTGCACATCTACACCACCTTCAAGTCGCGAAAGACGGATACTGCCCATGTCTGACCAGGCCCGGATCGACCACCTCCGCACGCTGCCCGTGCCGCCGCAGTCGCTGTTCATCGGCGGAAAATGGCAGGCTGCGGCGTCAGGCGCGACGATGGATGTGGTCTCGCCAATCGACGGCTCGGTCCTGACGACCATCGCCGATGCCGGTGCCGGGGATGTCGACCGCGCCGTGGCCGCCGCCCGTACTGCCTTCGAGAAGGGCACATGGTCGAAGGCGGCACCGGCCGAACGCAAGAAGATCCTGCTCAGGGTCGCTGACCTGATCGAGAGACATGCGCTCGAGCTCGCCGTGCTCGGCGTGCGCGACAACGGCACCGAGATTTCGATGGCGCTGAAGGCCGAGCCCGGCAGCGCCGCGGGGACCTTCCGCTACTATGCCGAGGCGATCGACAAGGTTTATGGCGAGATCGCGCCGACCGCCGAAAATGTGCTCGGCCTGATCCATCGCGCGCCCATCGGTGTCGTTGCCGCGATCGTGCCGTGGAACTTCCCCATGATGATCGGCGCCTGGAAGGTGGCGCCGGCGCTTGCGGCGGGCAACTCCGTGGTTCTGAAACCAGCCGAGGGCGCGTCACTGACGCTGCTGCGCCTGGCCGAACTCTTCGCCGAGGCGGGATTGCCCGACGGCGTGTTCAACGTCGTCACCGGACGCGGCGCCGTCTCGGGCGAGGCACTGGGCCTGCATGGGGATATCGACGTGCTCGCCTTCACCGGCTCCGGCCCGGTCGGCCGCAAGCTTCTCGAATATTCCGCGCGTTCCAACCTCAAGCGCGTCTATCTCGAACTCGGCGGCAAGTCGCCGAATGTCGTCTTCGCCGATGCACCCAGTCTCGACCAGGCCGCCAAGGTCTCGGCCTATGGCATCTTTCGCAATTCCGGCCAGGTCTGCGTCGCCGGCTCGCGGCTGCTGGTCGAGCGCTCGATTCATGAAGAATTCGCCGAGAAGGTCGCCGCCATCGCCGCCGGCATGAAAGTGGGCGATCCGCTCGTGCTCGCCACGGAGGCCGGCGCGATCGCCAGCGATATCCAGCTTCAGAAGAATCTCGGCTTTTCCGATCAGGCGCTGTCGGAGGGCGCGACGCTGCGCACCGGCGGCAAACGCATCCTCGAGGAGACCGGTGGCTTCTACATGCAGCCCACCGTGTTCGACATCACTCCGGAGATGACGCTCGCGAAGGAGGAGGTCTTCGGCCCGATCCTGTCGATCATTCCCTTCGACACCGAGGACGATGCGCTCCGCATTGCCAACACCACCGACTACGGCCTCGCCTCCGCGGTCTGGACGTCGAACCTCTCGCGCGCCCACCGGATGGTGCGTGGCATCCGCGCCGGCGTCGTCCATGTCAACACCTATGGCGGTGCCGACAACACGGTGCCGCTCGGCGGCGTCCGGCAATCCGGCAACGGTCACGACAAGTCGCTGCACGCGCTCGACAAATATGTCGACCTGAAGACGGCCTGGATCCAGCTCTGAATCAGGCCCGGCCGGGGAGCGGCGCGAAATCGCGCCGCCGATCTCTCAATCCGCGAAAGCCAGCGTCGGCAGGTCCACGGTACCGGCACCGCCGTCGATCGTCAGCACGGCGCCGTTGATCATCGCAGCCTCCGCCGAGGCGAGGAAGGCGACGGCATTGGCGACGTCTTCCGGCAGCGCCGGCCGGCCGAGCGGCACGTCCTTGGTCACCAGCGCATAGGCCTCGTCCAGCGATGCCAGGCCACGCGCCTCGATGATCATGCGCATCTCCTCGTCCGCCATCGGCGTCCGGACCCAGCCGGGGCACACCGTGTTGGTCCGCACGCCCTTGCGGCCATAGTCGCGGGCAAGCGATTTCGCCAGGCCGATCAGCCCGTGCTTCATCGTCACGTATCCCGCGGCATCAGGCCCGGCGAACAGGCCGGCGATCGACGAGACGACCACGATAGCCCCCTTGCGATCGATCAGCGACGGCAGGCAGGCGCGCGCGCTGACAAAGGCGGTATCGAGGTTAAGCCGCGTGGACAGCGCCCAGGTTTCGTCGGACATCTCCACCGTCGGGCCGACGCCATGGCCGCCGGCATTGGCGACCAGCACGTCGATGCCACCGAAGCGCTCGATGATACCAGCCGTCGCCTGAGCCATGGCGGCTCCATCCGCCGCATCGGCCTGGAAGATCGCCGCACCGGTCTCCGCCGCGATTGCCTCCAGCGGCTCCCGTCGCCGGCCGATCAGCGCGAGGTGGGCACCCTCCCCTGCCAGCCTGCGGGCCACGGCGGCGCCGATGCCCGTGCCACCCCCGGTAATGACCGCTGTCCTGTCCTTGTAGCGCATCGCGTCCTCCTCTGATCGCAATAATTAACGTGTGAACTATGTTGACAGATGTTCAGTCCTGCGGCAATCTTAATAATTGAACGGGCGGTTCAATAATTGAACCAACGGAGGATACCCCGACATGAGCATTTCACGCCAGAGTCCCGACCTGATCCTCACCAACGGCCGCATCTACACGGTCGACGGCGACAGCGACTGGGTCGAGGCCGTCGCCGTTTCCAGCGGCCGGATCGTCGCCATCGGCAGCGCGGCCGAGATCGCGGCCCTGGCGGGCGCCGATACGCAGGTGGAAGACCTTGGCGGCCGCATGGCGATGCCGGGCTTCGTCGATGTGCACAACCATATCCTGATGGCCGGCCAGTCGGCCCTCTACGAATTGCAGTTTCCGCCGTCATCCTCCATCGAGGAGATCTGCGTCCATGTCCGCGCCCGTGCCGAGAAGGCCGCTCCGGGCGAATGGATCGTCGGCAACCAGTGGGGCGCCGACATGATGGCGGTGCTCAACACCGAGGAGTCGCTGGCAAAGCTCGATGCCGCCAGCCTCGGCCATCCGGTGTTCCTGCGCGACGAGACCATGCACAACCGCTGGGCCAACAGCGAGGCCATGCGGCTTGCGGGCATATCCGGCAACCAGCCCGATCCGGCACAGGGCGCCTTCGGCCGCGATCCGAAGACAGGCAGGCTCACCGGCATTCTCATCGAATCCGGATCCGGCATCGTCGAACTCGCGGCCGCCGATGCCTTCAGCCCCGACATGGCCCGCGCCGCCGTCAGGCGGGCGGTGGAGATTGCCAATTCGCTTGGCGTCACCGCATTCCAGGACGCCGCGACCACGCTGCCGATCCTCGAGACGCTTTCCGCCCTCGACCGATCCGGCGAACTCTCGGCCTGGGCCGTCGCCACCCTGCCGCTGATCCAGCCGACCTTCCTGTTCGGCACGACCGGCGACGAATTGCTGGCGGTCCGGGATGCGCACCGCACGCTGCATGTCAGGCCCGACTTCACCAAGATCTTCCTCGATGGCGTTCCCGGCGCCCAGACGGCGGCCTTCCACGATGCTTATGTCGCAGACCCCGCCCATCCGCATGGCTATCGCGGCGATCTGCTGGTCGACCTGCCCGAGATGATCCGCATGGTCGACAAGTCGGAACGGCTTGGCATGGGCCTGAAGGTCCATTGCGCCGGCGATCGCGCCGTGACCCAGATGCTCGACGCGGTCGAGGCGGTCCGCCATTTCCGCGGCCCGACCACGGTTCGCCATCACATCGCCCATGCCAGCTACATCCGCCCCGAGGATATCGGTCGATTCGCCGAACTCGGCGTGGTCGGCGATCTCTGCCCGATGATCTGGTATCCGACGACTTTCCTCGAAGGCCACAAGGCTGTGATGGGCGAAGACCGCGCCACCCGTTTCTGGCCGATCGCGGAATTGCAGAAATCCGGCGCGCTGCTCGCCGGTGGTTCGGACTGGCCGGTCATCCCGGTTCCAGATCCCTGGCATGGCATCGAGGGCATGGTGACCCGGCAGAACCCCTCGGGCTCGTTTCCCGGCGTGGCGCTCTGGCCCGAACAGGCCATCGACCTCGCCACCGCGATCCGCATCTACACGCTCAATTCCGCCATCGCCATGGGCATCGACGCGATCACCGGATCGATCGCGCCCGGCAAGTCGGCCGACATCATCGTGCTCGACCGGAACGTCTTCGACGTCCCGGCGGATACGATCGCCGACACGATGGTGATCAGGACTTATTTCGAAGGCCGCGTCGTCCACCAGGGATGAGGTGAGCCGGGGAGCGCCGAGCCGAGAGGAACCGGCCGGCACAACAAGCAAGGGAACAGGACAATGGCTATTCACAGGACAACATTGGCGGCATTGGCCGGCACCGCCGCGGCATTCGCAATCTCCACCGGCTCGGCGCTCGCCGCCCCGACCTGCGAAAACGGCCCGATCCAGATCGGCGCGGTCTCGACCGTGACCGGCATCGTCGACTTTTCCGACGCGCCGAAGGCGACCAAGGCGGTGTTCGACCAGCTCAACGAGGCCGGCGGGATCAACGGCTGCAAGATCGAATACACGATATCAGACGACAAGGCCGATCCGCAGGTCGCCGCCCAGGCTGCCCGCGACCTGATCGACAACAAGGAAGTGGTCGCGCTGGGCGGCGGGGCCTCTCTGCTCGATTGCGCCGTCAATGCCGGAACCTACGCCCGCAACGACGTGCTTTCGGTGCAGGGCGTCGGCGTCGATCCGCTCTGCTTCAACGCGCCCTCCGTCTCGCCGGTCAATGTCGGTCCCTACACGCTGACGACCGTGATGCTCGACTATGCCACGAAGAACCTCGGTTCCGAAAAGGCCTGCGCCTTCTTCGCCATCATCGGCGGAACCCAGGAAGCCTATGCCGCGGCCGTCGCCGACTGGGAAAAGATGAGCGGCAAGACCATCACGCTCGTCGACATGACCCTGCCGCTCCAGGGCGACCTCACGCCCTACGTCATCAAGGCCCGCGACGCCGGCTGCGATGCGGTGCTGACCAACCAGGTCGAGCCGGGCGTGGTGCAGTGGGTCAAGACGGCGGACGCGCAGAAGGTCTCCGGCATCAACTGGCTGTTCCTCGCACCTGGCTACACCGAAGGCGTCGCCAAGGCCGTCGCCGACTCCAAGCAGCCGATCTACATCGGCACCGAGTGGGAGCCCTATACCGAGCAGAACAGCGAGGCCAACAAGGACTGGATCGCCACCATGGACAAGGCCGGCCTGCCGAAGACCGCCTTCTCGCAGGGCGGCTACATGGCGGCCAAGGTGCTGATCGACACGATTTCCGGCATCGAGGGCGAAGTGACACGCGAGTCCGTCACCGCCGCGCTGAAGGAAGGCAAGGAACTGAAGTATCCGATCGCCGGCAGCCCCTATGTCTTCGGCGACGCGGAGAAGCATTCGCCGATGAAGGCCTCGAAGATCATGCAACTCGTCGATGGCAAATGGACAGTGAAGACACCGGACTGGTTCACGCTCCCGGCGGAGTGAGGCAACGACTTGAGAAACCGCGTTCCCTAGGGTGCGGTTTTACCCCTCACCAAGTTCATCCAACCGATCGGCTGCGCCTCTCGGGGATGAACTATCCTCTCCCACAAGGGGAGAGGTAAACCCGCTGCATCGCTTCGCCACAAACGAGGCCAGCTTGAGGCACCCCTACCTCTCCCCTTGTGGGAGAGGGTGAGCTTGCGAACGCAGGCCGGGCGAGCAGTGCGAGCCCTTGGCCGACGTTGGTGAGGGGTGCATTCTCTTGGACGACCACCAAACCAAGGGCACCACGCCCGGAGACCATCATGAACTCTCTCTTCACAGCCGCTGTCGCCGGACTGTCCGCGGGCGGCGCCTATGCCATCCTCGGCGTCTGCGCGATCTTCACCTATCGCCTCGTCGCGGTGGTGAACTTCACCGGCGCGGCGATCGGTGCGGCCGGCACCTTCGTGATGGTCGGCCTCTTTGAACTCGGCGTGCCGCTGCTTGTGTCGGCGATCCTCGGCATCGCAGCCGGTGCCGTTGCCGGTGTTGCCATCGGCATGGTCATGACCACATGGTTCGCCAATGCCAATGCCTCGACCAAGGCGGCGGTGACGGCGGCCCTGCTCGTCGGCATCATCGCCGTCGGGCTGCGGCTGACCGGCGGCCAGCATCCGCACTATTTCCCCGAACTGATCCCCGGCTCCGCCTTCCGCCTCGCCGGTGTCGAGGTGACCTGGGCGGCCGTCACCACGCTGGTCCTCGCCGTCGTCTTCACTGTCGTGACCGAACAGTTCCTCGCCCGCACCCGCACTGGCCTGCAACTCCGCGCGCTGTCGCAGCGCCCCATGGCCGCGGAACTGATCGGCATCCGCGTCCGGCTGCTGGCGCTCGGCGTCTGGGCCGTGACCGGCGCCGTCACCGCCTTTGCGCTGATGATCATCGCGCCGCTGCGGTCGCCGGATTTCGCCTCGCTCAGCCTGCTGGTCGTGCCGGCCCTGGCCGCCGCGCTGATCGGCGCTTTCGTCAGTTTCCGCGCGGCGCTTCTCGGCGGGGTGATGATCGGCCTGCTCGAAGGTGGGGTCAGCGCGATCGATTTCATCGGCCAGTACCGCAGCACCGTCCCCTTCATCGTCATCCTGGCGGTGCTCTTGTGGTCGCAGAGAGGAGCCCGCTGGGATGAGGCACGCTAGTTTCCGCGCCGCTGCCGTCACCGCCCTGTCGCTGGTCGCGATCGGCGCGCTGGTGCTGCTGCTCCTGCCGAAATACTGGATCTTCCTGATCACGGCCGTCTTCATTGTCGGCACGGCGCTCCAGAGCCTCGGCCTCGTCACGGGCCGCACCGGCATGATCTCGCTCTGCCAGATGTCCTTCGCCGGCGTCGGCGCCTGGGTGACGGGCTGGCTCAACGTCCTCGATGCGCCCGGCGGCCTCGTGGTCTGGATGCTGGTGGGCGGCCTCGCGGCAGTGCCGGTCGGTATCGCCATCGGCCTGCCGGCGCTGCGGCTGCGCGGCATCAACCTTGCGATCGTCACGCTCGGCTTCGCCGCCGCTTTCGACACCGTGCTCGCCACCATCACATTCCCGGGACAGACGACCTTCACGCAGGTCGCCCGACCCGGCCTGTTCGACAGCGATCGCGGCTATTTCGTCTTCGTGCTGCTGGTCTATGGCGTGATCGCCGTGGCGCTCGAATTCCTCAGCCGCTCGCGTCTCGGCGCTGCCTGGCTGGCGGTCCGCCACTCCGAACGGGCGGCGGCAGCGCATGGCATTTCCGTTCCCCGGGCCAAGCTCAGCGCCTTTGCCATCAGCGCCTTCATCTCCGGCATATCGGGCGGCCTGCTCGCCGGTTATCTCGGCACATTGGTGTCGGACAATTTCTCGATGATGCAGTCGCTGGCGCTGTTTGCCGTCGCCACCATGGTCGGGGCGCATTTCACGCTCGGCGCCATCCTCGGCGGCATCCTCATCACGCTGTTTCCGGAACTGCTGCGGCGCCTCAACCTGCCGCAGGATGTCGGCAATGTCTTCTTCGCCCTCGGCGCGGTGCAGGCGCTGTCATCGGGCGAGTCGATCGCCGAAACCTGGGGACGTCTCGGCCGCAAGCTCCGCCGGACGCCGGCCATCGGCATGGCCGCCGCCGATGGCGCCCTTCCGGCCGCCGTCGCCCATCGCCCGGGCATTGCGCTCGAGGTCAGGGATCTCACCGTTCGCTACGGCGCGGTGACCGCGCTCGACAAGGTCAACCTCAAGGTCCCGGCCAGGACCGTCGTCGGACTCGTCGGACCCAACGGCGCGGGGAAGTCGACCATGGTCGATGCGATCGCCGGCTTCCTGCATCGCTATGAGGGCTCGGTCCTGCTCGACGGCAAGCCACTCGAAGGGCTTTCCGCCACCGCCCGTGCCCAACTCGGCATCCGCCGCACCTGGCAGACCACCCGCATTGCGCCGGAGCTGACGGTGGGGGAATATCTCCGCCTGGCCGCCGGCCAGATCCGCGGCAGCGAGCTCGAAGCGCTGCTCGCCTGGATCGGCGGCCCCGGCCCCGACACGCCCATCGCCTCGGTGGATGCCGGCACGCGGCGGCTGCTGGATGTCGCGGGCGTCGTGGCGGCCCGCCCCCCGGTCATCCTGCTCGACGAACCCGCCGCCGGGGTCTCCTATGACGAAGCACTCAAGCTCGGGGCGCGCATCGCCGCCATCCCCGAAACCTTCGGCAGCGCCGTGCTGCTGATCGAGCACGACATGGACCTGGTGCGCCGCGCCTGTTCGGAAATCACGGTGTTCGATTTCGGACGCGTCATTGCCACCGGCACTCCGCAAGCGGTGCTCGACATGCCGATCGTGCAGAAAGCCTATATGGGCATCGAGTTCGAGGAGGCAGCACAGTGACCCGGCTCCTGATCAAGGATCTCCATGTCGATCGCGGCGGCATTCCCGTCATTCGTGGCCTCGATTTCGAGGTCGCAAGCGGCGAGATCAGCGTGCTGCTCGGCTCGAACGGCGCGGGGAAGACCACGCTGCTCGAAAGCCTGTCGGGCATCATCCCGGCCCGCTCCGGCGAGGTCGAGCTCGACGGCCGCGTCCTGACCAGGCTGCGGCCAGGCGCCCGCGCCAAGGCGGGGCTGAGCCACGTCGAACAGGGCCGCACGGTGTTTCCCGACATGACGACAGAGGAGAATCTCAAGGTTGCGCTTCATCCCGAGGCCGATCTGGCGGAGGCCTACGGCCTCTTCCCCGAACTCCTGCAAAGACGCGACGTCAAGGCCGGCATGCTGTCGGGCGGCGAGCAGCAGATGGCGGTGATCGCACGCTCGATCGTCAACCGCCCGCGTGTCATCATGATCGACGAAATGTCGTCCGGGCTTGCCCCCGTCATCGTCAGCCGCCTGATGAAGGCGGTCCGGAAACTGGCCGACGACGGCATGGCTGTGGTCCTCGTAGAACAGTTCGCGGCACTGGCGCTGGCGATCGGCAACCGGGCCTATGTGCTCCGGCGCGGCCGCATGGTCTATGACGGCGGCTGCGAGGCGCTCGCGCGCGATCCCGCCCATCTTCATCGCCTCTATCTCGGCGACGCGGCCGCATAGCGGACGAATGCGCCGGACAAGGCAAAGGCCGGGCTTCTGACCCGGCCAATCCTGCGACACATGCAAATGGCGTCAGCCGCCGAAGCTGCCCACCTGGGTCGGCACGTTGACATAGCTCCGGTTGAAATAGAGCAGCGCGTTGCCGTCGACGCGGGAACGGATGCCCATCACCTGGCCGATGAAGATGTGATGCGTGCCGACAAGTCGCGCTTCCGACAGCCGGCAATCGAAGGACACCATCGCATCGGCCAGCGCCTGGCTGCCCGAGGGCATGTCGACCCACCGTGCCGCTGCATAGCGCGCCGACATGTCGGACTGGCGCCCGGCGAAATAGCCGGCCAGTTCCTGATGGTCGTCGGCCAGGACATTGACGCAGAACCGGCGGTTCTCGAGAAACAACCCCGTCTGCGCCGACTTGCCGTTCATGCAGACCAGCAGCGTCGGCGGCTCGTCGGTGACGCTGCACATGGCCGTGGCGGTGAACCCGCCACGCCCGGCCGGGCCGTTGGTGGTGATGACGTTGACCGGCGCGCAGACCCGCGCCATGGCGTCACGGAATTCGGTCTTGGATACAGCCTCCTCCATGATCGCCTCCTCAGCCGTTCCGCGACGGCAACCAGGTGTCGCCGGTCCAGCCGTTTTCGTCATAGTCGCTCATGCACTGGTCGACGAGGGCCTCCATCTCGCGCAGCCTGCCGCCGCGCTCGGCGCCCTTGAGAACCTGCAGCCGCACCTCTTCGGGCGCGCCGGCATAGTTGAGCTCGTAAAGCGCGTGGCGGCCGCCGAACTCGGTGCCGGTCGCGTCCCACAGCAGCTTCATGATCTTGATGCGCTCGATATGGCCCATGTCGTTGGAGCCGCGCACATATTGCGCGAGATAGCGGTCGATCTCGGGATTGGCGAAATCCTTGGCCGACGAGGGAAGATAGATCAGGCCCGAGGCGACGGTTCGACGGACGATGTCGATCACCTTCGGATAGGCCTCCGACATGAAGGTGCGGTAGCAGAGCGCCGCCTCCATGTTCGGCAGCACGGCGCCGCCGGCCCAGGGCTGCGGATTGTAGGCCATGGCGTTGGAGAAGGTCCAGAACTGGTGGCGGATGGCGATCACCTCGCCCAGCATCGCCTGGTTGCCCCGGAAGGCGTCGCCGCCGGTGGCGCGCAGCGCCTTGGCCAGCAGGCCCGCGAGGAAATCGAGCTTGACCGCCAGCCGCGTGCAGCCCTGGAAGCAATAGCCATGCATGAAGCCCGACGCCGGATGGAAGGACAGGATCTTGGCGGCGTCGCGCAGCACCAGCACGTCTTCCCAGGGGATGAAGACATTGTCGAGCACCAGGATCGCGTCATTCTCGTCGAAGCGCGAGGACAGCGGATAGTCGAAGGGCGTGCCCGCGGCGTTGGCGGTTTCCTCGTAGGAGACGCGGCAGAACATCTTGATACCAGGCGCATTCATCGGCACGATGAACATCACCGAGAGCGAGGGATCCTCGGTGACCGTCGCCGAACTCTGGGCGAGGAAGTTGTAATGCGTCAGCGCCGACGAGGTCGCCACCACCTTGGCGCCGGACACGTAGATGCCGGCGTCGGTCTCCCTGGTGATATGCACGAACACGTCCTTCACCGCATCTGCCGGCTTGTGGCGGTCGATCGGCGGGTTGACGATCGCGTGGTTCATGAACAGCACGGATTCCTGCGCCCGCTTATGCCAGGCGAGTGCGTTGTCCTTGAACGGACCGTACCAGTCGGCATTGGCGCCGAGCGTGTTCATCAGCGCCGCCTTGTAGTCGGCGGTGCGGCCCATCCAGCCATAGGACATCCGCGCCCAGTCAGCGATCGCGCCCTGCTGGGCCACCAGTTCCTCGGACGAACGGGCGACGCGGAAATACTTGTGGGTATAGCCACCGTTGCCGGTATCTGTCGGCGAGGTCAGGCGACCCTTGGTCTTCTCGTCGTGCAGCGCATCGTACATGCGCGCCAGCGATCGGACCGAATTGCGCATGGCGGGATGGGCGGTGACATCGGCGACACGCTCGCCGTTGATATAGACCTCGCGGCCGTCGCGGAGGGATTCGAGATACTCGGCACCGGTAAAGGGCCGCGTCTTGTCGGCGCGAACGTCTTCCGGCCGGGCAAAGCGGCGCTGGTCGTGAATGGTCATGAACTCCTCCTTTGACGTTGATCAAGGGAATAGCGCTTGCTTAACGTGTGTACCATGGACAGAATGGCAAAATAACTTGCACTTTTTCGGGCGATGCATGGCGGACAGGATTCCCAGTTTCTTTGTGTATGGCGAGCCCGACAGGCCGCTCGACGTCGGCTTCATCCATGTCGAGACCGTCATGGCACGGCAGAATGTTCACCTCGGTCAGGTCGGTGCGCACAAGCACGACCAGCTTGCACAGATCACCTATTGGACGAAGGGATACGGACGCTACTTTCTGGAAGACTCCTTCTTGGACTTTTCCTCGCCGGCCGTGAGTTTCGTGCCGAGCGGTGTGGTGCATGGCTTCACGGTGGAACCGTCCGAGACCGACGCCATCGTGGTTTCGATCGCCGACAGCGCGCTGGCGCCGATCCAGGGGCTCACCCTGCTGCCACTCGACCTGCCGGTCATTGTTGCCGAGGGCGCCGACAACCCTCTTTGGCAGCGGCTGGCCGATATCATGTACCGCATGACCGAAGAGTATCGCGAGGGACGGCCGGGCATGGAAAAGATGCTCGCGGCGCTGGCCGCGGCGGCGCTGACCGATATTGCCCGTCTCGCCCATGACGGCCCGTCCGTGAAGCGGCGCGGCCAGTTCGTTCTCGCAACGGAACTGCGCCGGCTGGTCGACCGGCATTTCCGCGACAACTGGCCGATCGAGTCCTATGTCGCGGCGCTTGGCACGACGCCGCACCTGCTCGCCAAGGCATGCCGGGAGGCTTTCGGCCTCTCGGCCAAGGAGTTCATCACCCAGCGTCGCCTGCTGGAGGCCAAGCGGCTTCTGCTGTTCACCGTCCGCTCGGTGGAGGATATCGGCTATGAGATCGGCATCCGGGATCCGGCCTATTTCTCCCGCTTCTTCCGCCTGCATACCGGCCTGTCGCCGAGCGAATGGCGGACCGATTACCGCCCGGACGGCCGCAGCCGCGCTAGATCCGGCTGAGCCGCCTGCCGCGCCTATCGCGCCGCGCAGGTCATCAGCACCGGCGTCATGGCCTTCACATGCGTGTCGATGCGTTCGAGCACAGGGGCGGGCACCGCGGCGCGCTCGGGCAGGCGCCACCAGACGTCGTTGACCCGCGCCACGGTTTCCACCACCGCCTTCAGCACCGCCGGCTCGGGCAGTCTCGCGCGATTGGCAAAGGCTTTCCACCGCTGCGCCGACAGCGCGCCGAAGGAGCGTTCGCCGCCCAGGGACAGTGCCATGGCATCGGCCGGCAGATAGGGCACGGTCGACAGGACATCGTAGACCGGCGCCAGTGACGGCCTGCTGCCGTCGCCGCGATAGATCAGCGACCAGTTCTTCAGGTGCATGTCGCCATTGCCGGTCAGGGCGGCCAGCGCGAGCCTGCGGACGAAGTCGAGGGCCGCGGCCGGCGAGACGGCCACGCCGAGGGCCGCGGCGATGTCATGATAGGCCGCACCCTCATATTTGCGCGAGGGATAGATGCCGAAGACCTGGGCGAGGTCCTCGATATGGATGCGCGCTGCAGTCTCCGTCCGGTCGAAGCGTTTGACGAGCAGCACCCTACCCTCGGAGAGGATATCGAATTCGGCGGGAATGCCCTCGAAGTCGGATTTGTCGACAAGTTCGCGCTCTGGAACGTCCATGCCGATTGCCGCCGCAAGCGCGAGGTTGGCATATTCGTTCTCGGAAACACCGGGGAACGCCATGGAGGGAAACTTGGCGATATACTGCCCCTGCCCGTCGTCCAGCGGCAGGGTAAGCCCGCCGCCCTTCCCCGTGTTCTTCATCACCGACAGTTTCATCTGCACGCCGGCCAGCGAAAAGCGCGCCTTCGGCCGGCTGCCAGGGCTGGCGTCGGGCATCGTTGGGCGGCCGTCGCCGGGCACGACCCGGACCGCGCCGGGAAGGTCGGCTCCAAGGGCGGCCAGCAGGTCGAAGTCGTTGCCCCGCCGCACATTTCCCGCATGGTGCTTTTCCATCGCTTCCCGCAGCCGCTCTTCGGGAAGAAGGTTGGCGAAAAAGGCCGGCAGCGTGCCGAAAAGCGGTTTGGGATCCTTTCGCAACCCACCGGCAGCGGCCCGGAACGACAGGCTGAGGATCGGAACCCCGCCTGTCGCCCGATAGCCGCCGTCGAAGCTGAAGGCGATGAAGTCGCCGGGTGTCCGGACGATCTGGCCGGTTTTCGTTGCGCCGAGCCAGACGTCGAGCGAGCCGATCGCCCTGGGAACCTGTGGCCGCTCAGCCATGGTCGGCATCGTCGGGCTGGGAGACGAAGGCCGGCATGTCGTCATCAGCCTGCGGCTGCAGCAGCGCCTGGACCGCCGGCACCATGGCTTGTGGAACCAGCAGCATTTCGAGGCCGAGCGCCCGGGCGACATTGATCAGCGTCGTCGCCCGCGCCGCCGCCGTGCCCGTCTCGATGTCGCGATAGCGCGGGCGGCTGATGCCGGCGAGCGCGGCCACCTCCTCCTGCGTCATCGCATGAGCAAGCCTGGCATTGCGGAGCAACGCACCGATGTCGCGAAGCGTTTCGGATTCCGGCGGCATGAAGATACCTTTGCGGATCATTGTTGCCTGAATGATCCCTATAGATATCATTGGCTTCGGCGTGTCAATGAAAATGATCCTCTAACATATCATTGGAAAAGGGATGATGCGCAAACAGATCATCAATCAGGGGCGCCGGAGACGTCGATCATTTCCTCGCCAGTGCAGCCTTCCGATAGACCGTCGGATCGGGAATCGGCACGGCCGCCATCAGCGCCCGGGTGTAATCCTCGCGCGGATTCTCGAAGATCTCGCGGCGCGCGCCGGCCTCGACGATCCGTCCGCCGCGCATCACGGCCACCTTGTGCGACATGCGCTCAATCACTGCCATGTCGTGAGAGATGAAAAGATAGGCCAGCCCCATCGTCTCCTGCAGTTCCAGCATCAGGTCGAGCACGCGAGCGCGGACGGAGACATCGAGGGCCGCCACGCTCTCGTCGGCAACGATGAGCTTCGGCTCCAGCGCCAGGGCGCGCGCAATGCAGATGCGCTGACGTTGGCCGCCGGAGAATTCGTGCGGATAGCGCGTGGCCGCATCCGGCGTCAGGCCGACGCGGCGGAGCAGTTCGGCGACGCGATCGGCCCGTTCCGAGGCATTGCCAATGGCGTGGATGGCCAAGGGCTCGGCCACCGCCTTGCCGACCGACATGCGCGGATCGAGCGAGGCATAGGGGTCCTGGAAGATCATCTGCGCCGAGCGGCGCACCGGCCGCATCTCGCGAAATGAGAGGCCGCCGATATCGCGGCCGTCGATCTGCACCGAGCCCGAAAACGGGATCAGTCCCAGCACCGCCTTGCCCGTGGTCGATTTTCCCGAGCCACTTTCACCCACAAGTCCCATGGTCTGGCCGGGCAGGATGTCAAAGGAAATGTCGTTGACCGTCGCCGCCGGCGGCTTGCGCCTGAACAGCAGGCCGGAGCCGCTGCCGTAGCTGACGCTCAGGCCCGAAACATTGAGCACCGGAGTTGCCGTCGGTGCCTTTGGCGCGACATCGACCCTGGATACCCGCGGCGGTCCGTCGGTGCCGGCAAGCGCGCCGAGGCGCGGGACGGCGGCCAGCAACTGGCGTGTATAGAGTTCGCGCGGATGGCCGAAGACGTCGAGCGAGGCGCCCTGTTCGACGATCCTGCCATGCTGCATGATGACGACCCGGTCCGCCATTTCGGCGACCACGCCCATGTCGTGGGTGATCATGATGATCGAGGTGCCGAACTCGGCCTTCAGCTCGCGCATCAGCGTGAGTATCTGCGCCTGCACGGTGACGTCGAGCGCCGTCGTCGGCTCGTCCGCGATCAACACCTTCGGTCGGCAGGACAGTGCCATTGATATCATCACCCGCTGGCGCATGCCGCCGGAAAGTTCATGCGGATATTGGGTCAGCCGGCGCTTGGGCTCGCTGATCTGCACGGCTTCGAGCATGTCGAGCGCGATGGACTCGGCGTTGAGCGAGCCCTGATGCTCGCGGATGGCCTCGGTCAGTTGTGCCCCGATGCTCATGACGGGATTGAGCGAGGTCATCGGCTCCTGGAAGATCATCGCGATCTCCCCGCCCCTGACATGCCGCATCTGACTGTTGGACAGGTTCAGCAGGTCGCGGTCTCCGAGCCGGATGCTGCCCGACGCGACCTGCAGCGAGGCCTTGGGCAGCAGGCCCATGATGGAGAGCGACGTGACCGACTTGCCCGACCCGCTCTCGCCAGCGATGCACAATGTCTCGCCGGCATGGAGATCGAAGCTGATGTCCTCAAGCACCGGCTTGAGCCCCACGGGCGTCCGCGCATTGACCGAGAGGCGCTCGACGCTGAGCACCGGCGCCCCTGTTGGCGTCATGTCCGTCACGCCAGCACGATCCGCGGAAAGTAGAAGGACACGACCCAGTTGGGCATGTCGACGATTTCGCTGATCCGGAGGTCACCGCAGACCGAGCACAGCATGTAGGCATCGACGGCGCTGTAGCCGTGTTCCGCCGTCAGGAGGTCGATCATCCGCATCACCGCCTCGCGGGCACCGGTCATCAGGTCCGGCCCGATGCCCGTCGTGACCTCGTAGCCCATGCCGTCGAGATGGCGGGTCACGGGTTCGGTGGTGGTAAAGCGCGGGGTCTTGAGATTGGCGCCCTTGACCAGATCGAGCGTGAGTTCGACATTCATCTGGCTTTCGATTGCGGTGCCGCAGACCTCGCCATCGCCCTGTGCCGCATGGGTGTCGCCGACGGAGAACAGCGCGCCTTCGACTTCGATCGGCAGGTAGAGCGTGACGCCCGACGTGAGGTCGCGGATATCCATGTTGCCACCGACCCGGCGCGGGGGCACGACGGAATGCAGCCCGGCTTCGGCCGGCGCCACGCCAATCGTGCCGGTGAAGGGTTTGAGCGGAACCTTGCCGCCGGGACCAAAGGCCGAGGGCGCCATCGAGGCCGTGTCATAGGACCAGACATGCAGCGCCGGGTCCTTGAACTGGTCGGCGAGCAGGCCGAAGCCGGGAATGTTGGCGGTCCAGCCGACGCCCGAGGGGTGGAACTTGTTGATCGTCACCTTCAGGGCGTCACCGGGCTGGGCACCCTCGACGTAGATGGGGCCGGAGACCGGGTTGATCTTGGCGAAATCGAGGTTCGCGAGCGTTTCGAGCGTCGCATCCCGGCCGATCTGTCCGCCGGAGGAATCCATGCATTCGAACAGAATGGTCTCGCCGGGTTTCGCGGTCAGTGCCGGCGGGAAGTCGCGGTTCCAGCCGAAATTGTGCTGGGCCTGGTGGATGGTGTGATTGCAGATGCTGCACATGGGAATTCTCCGGAAATGAAGTCTCCCCGGGCTATGCGCCGGGGAGACAATGATCCAATCGCCTTATTGCACGAAGATCGCGTCGTAATTGATGACGCGCGTCGGATCGATATAGATGTTGTCGGCGCCGCCCATGCGAAGCGACTTGGCGACGACGCGGCGTTCATTGGTGACCGGGATCCACGGCGCATCCTTCATGGCATCGGTGAAGATTCCCTTCCACGCCTCGATGCGCTCGCCCGACTTCGCCGGATCGGACATTGAGTCCGCCGCCACGGCGCGCTTGTCGAGATCGGCATTGCAGTACCACGACCAGTTCCAGCCGCCCTGCACCGCGCCGCCGCAGCCCAGGATCGGGCCGTAGAAGTTGGACGGATCCGGGAAGTCGGCGATCCAGGCCATGCCGCCCGACCAGATCATCGGCGCTTCGCCCTCGGTGCCGCCGGCGGCGATGACATTGCCCTGCGCCAGCGCGCGGATCTCGGCCTTGACGCCGATCGCCGCCAGATCCTGCTGGATCGCCTGGGCGATGCGCGGCTGCGGATCGGTGTTGGTGGCGTAGAGGATGGTTTCAAAGCCATCGGCGAGGCCGGCTTCGGCGAGCAGCGCCTTGGCCTTATCGACGCTGTATTCGTAACCTGCATTGTCCTTGTCGTAGCCCGGCATCAGCGGCGGAAGCACCTGGACGGCTGGCGTGGCCCGGCCGTTGAGGATGCGGACGATGCGTTCCTTGTTGATCGCATGGTTGACCGCCTGGCGGACCTTCAGGTCGTCGAAGGGCTTGACCTTGACGTTCAGCGTCACATAGCCGGTATGCAAACTGTTCGCCGTCGACGATCATCTGCGCGCCGTCGGCCGAATTCTTGATCTCGAGGAATTTTGCCGGCGGAATGCCGTCGCCGGCAATGTCGACCTCGCCATTCTGCAGGCGCAGCAACGCCACCAGCGGCTCCTGGCCGACCTCGACCGTGAAGCTGTCGATCTTCGGCATGTCGGCGACGTAGTAGTTCGGGTTCTTCTCGAACACCAGCTTCTGGCCGATCGTCCAGTCCTTGAGGATGAAGGTGCCCGAACCGACCGGCTTCTTGCCGAAATCGCCTGCGGCGGCATCGACGGCTTCCTTCGGCACGATCGAGGCGAAGTTGATCGCCATGACATGCAGGAAGGTCGCGTCGGGACGGGAAAGCTTGAAGACGACGGTGCCATCATCAGGCGCCTCGATGCCGGTCAGGCCGGTCGCCGCACCTGATGTCAGTTCGGCAAAGCCGTTGATCGCGCCGAAGAAGCCGGCGCCGGGGCCCTGCGTCTTCGGGTCGACCGCGCGTTCGATCGAGTATTTGACGTCAGCCGCAACGACGTCGCGGCCGTTCGAGAATTTCACGCCCTTGCGGAGCTTGAACGTGTAGGTGAGGCCATCGGGCGCGACCTCGAAGCTTTCGGCCAGTGACGGCACGAGGTTCGCCGTGCCCGGCTCGTAGTCCATCAGGCGGGAGTAGAGGCTCTTGATCATCGACCAGTTCACCCAGTCATAACCGATGGCCGGGTCGAGCGTGGTGATGTCGTCCTTGTAGGTGACGACGATGTCCTTGCCTTGCGCGCCTGCGGCGAGCGGCGAGATCAGCATGGCGGCGGCCATGGTCGTTCCGAGTAACCAGCGTTTGAACATTGATGTTCCCCTTCTTTGGTTGGCTGAGGTCAGGTGGTGCGGATGCGCGGGTCGATGACCGGCGCGATGATGTCGGCGAGCAGGTTGCCCGCCACGATGGCAAAGGCGGAGGTGAGCGTGACGCCCATGATGATCGGTATGTCGACCTGCTGGATCGCCTGCCAGGCGAGCTGGCCGATGCCTGGCCAGCCATAGACCGCCTCAACCACCACCACGCCGCCCATGAACTGGCCGATGTCGATGCCGATCATGGCGATGATGGGCAGCAGCGCGTTGGGCAGGGCGTGGCGGAAGATGATGCGCGCTGAGGACAGGCCCTTGGCGCGGGCGGTGCGGACATAATCCTGGCTGAGCACGTCGATCATCGCCGAGCGCACCATGCGGGCATACCAGCCGGCGCCGAGGATGCCGAGCGTCATCGCCGGCAGCACGATATGGGCGAAGGTGCCGTAGCCGCTCATCGGGAACCAGCCGAGCGTGACCGCGAACAGATAGAGCATCAGCAGCGCGGCCACGAATTGCGGTGCCGAGACGCCAACGAAGGAGGCGGTCATCACCAGCCGGTCGACGAAACTGCCGCGCTTGATCGCCGCGATCGTGCCGAAGGTGGTGCCGAGCACGACCTCGACGAAGATGCCGGCTGCCATGAGTGTCAGCGTCGCCGGAAGTCGAGCCGCGATCAGGGTCCAGACTTCGGTTTTCTGGGCATAGGAGCGACCGAGATCGCCCTGCAGCAGCCCCGAGAGATAGGCCCAGAACTGCACCAGCAGCGGCTGGTCGAGGCCGAGCTCGCGACGGATGGATGCGACTGTCTGCGCGGTGGCGCTGCGGCCGGCCAGCATCCGCGCCGGATCGGCCGGCAGCGCATAGAGCAGCACGAAGGTGATGGCGGCGACGCCCAGCAGGATGAGGGCAGCCTGCGCTAGGCGCTTGGAGAGCAGGACAACCATCAGCCCCTCCCCCGCTGGGTCGGATCGAGAATGTCGCGCAGCGCGTCGCCGACGAGGTTGAACGCGAGCGCGGTCAGCAGGATCACCGCGCCGGGGAAGAACACCAGCCACGGGGCCGCCTGGAAATAGCTCTGGCTTTCGAAGATGATGTTGCCCCAGCTTGGCTGCGGCGGCTGCACGCCGATGCCGAGGAAGGACAGCGTCGCTTCAAGCAGCACGGTGGTGGCGATGCCGAGCGTGCCCCAGACGATCGCGGTCGGGATGAGGTGCGGCAGGATATGCAGCAAGAGAATGCGGCCGTGGCCGGCGCCGAGCGAGCGTTCGGCCATGATGAAGTCGCGCTCCACCAACCCGCGCGTCTCGGTATAGACGATGCGCGCGACCTGCACCCAGTTGACCAGCGCGATCACCATGGCGACGATCCAGAGGCTTGGCCGGAGCAGCGCGGCGAGCACGATCGCCAGCAGCAGCGCCGGAAATGCCATCATCAGATCGGTGAAGCGCATCAGCACATTGCCCATCAGGCCACGTGCATAGCCGGCTATGATTCCGATGAACAGGCCGATCGTCACCGCGATGCCATTGGCAACGAGGCCGATGATCAGCGAAGTCCGCGCGCCGTAGAGCATGCGGGAGAAGAGGTCGCGGCCGAGCGTGTCGGTGCCGAGCAGGAACGGACCGCCCGGCGGCATCGGCGCGCCCTCGAGCGTCAGCCCGTCGAACATCTGTTCGTCGGGATTGACCGGCGCGATCAGGGGCGCCGCCAGCGCGAGCACGACGACGATCAGCACGACGGCAAGGCCGAACAGAGCCGCGGGCTGGCGGAGCAGGGAGCGGATGACCGGCATCAGCCGACCTCCGGCAGGTGTTCGGCGCCGGTCAGCACGCTGGCGGCGATCTGCTCCATGGTCAGCCGGCGCTTCATGGCGCAATTGCGCAGGAGCAGATAGGCACGCTCCTCGTCGAGGCCGCGCGCCGCGCGCAGCTTTTCAACGGCGGCGTGGACCAGGGGACGCATCCGGACTCTTTCCTCCAGGAACTGCAGCCGCTGCGCCACCGAAAGCCGCTCCTCATGGATCGAGACGGCCATGACGAGCGCCGGATAGATCGACGACGTCGCCACAGGCTTGGGAATGATCGCGCTCGCTCCCTGCTGCATCGCCCAGGCAATCCGGCCCGGCGCTTCCGAGCCGAGCAGGGCCACGAGCGGCTTGCCGGGCAGGTCGCCCTGGCTCGGAAGGAGGTCGTCCCAGCCCTGGTCGGCATCGACGAGAACGAGGTCTGCGATATCCCAGGCGGCGAGTGGCTCCCATTGGCGGGTCGCGCGGATGCCGAGCAGGCCGAACTGCCGCTCGAGCCGTTCGGTGTTGCTGTCCCCGCGATGCAGGATCACGGCATGCCAGCCCGTGAAATTCGGCGTGCGGCTCATGACACCACCCGCAGCTTCGCCGGCATCTGGGTGCCGCGTGTCGTGAGGTAGGGATCGGCGGCCAGCGCCGGGCGCGAGGCGATGACGTCGAAGCCGTTTTCGGCGTTGATCCGGCCGAGATGGAACGGCAGCGCCGCATGGTTGGTACGTCTGTCGATCGCCAGCGGACCGAAGAGTGATGGCCATTCGCGGCCATGGACCTCGCTGCGCACGGCGAGCGGATCGTCGCTCCCGGCGGCGAGGATCGCCCCGATGCACAGGTCGACCGCGGTGTAGGCGCTGGCGAAGACGCTGGAAATCCGGCGCTCGTGGCCATGGCGGCGTGCGGCGACAGCCTTGAACGCGCGGTTCTCCGGCGTGTCGAGATTGTCGAAATAGGACGCGGCACAGAGTTGGCCCGCCGCGGAACCGGCGGCGATCAGGTCCAGCTCGCATTCCATGAGGTCGCAACTCACCACCGGGCAATTCTCCGGCCTGAAGACCGGGTCGCGGTCGCCGAGCGCCTTCATCGCCTCGAGGAAGGCATAGCTCGACGGGCCGATCAGATTGTTGAGCACGAAGCTCGGCCGCCGCTCCGCGATCTCCGCGATGATGCGGTCGACGGCGGTCTCCTCGAGCGGCAGGTAGCGCTCGCCCAGCACCGCGCCACCGGCATTGGTGATCAGTTCGCGCGCCAGCCGGTTCATCTCCCAGCCCCAGACATAGTTGGCGCCTGTGAGATAGGGGCGCGCGCCGTAGCGCGGGATCAGATATTCGAAGGCCGGGATCAGGTGCTGGTTGGGGCAACCGCCGACATAGATAACATTCTCGTTGGCCTCGAAACCCTCATAGGGGCACATGTACCAGAGCAGACCGTCATGCTTCTCGACCAGCGGGATCACTTCCTTGCGCGCCGCCGAGGTGATGGTGCCGACGATGTGCCGGCAACCCTCGCGCAACAGGTGGCGCGCGCCGTCGAGATATGCGCCCAGGCTGGCATGCGGGTCGTAGAACAGCGGCTCGATCGTACGTCCGGCGCCCTCTTTGAGTCTGGCCTCGATCGCCAGCATCGCGCCATCGCGGGCATCGATCCCCATCGCGCCATAGGGCCCGGTTGTGGAATAGAGAATGCCGATCTTCAGCGCCTCGTTCATCCTGCGTCCAAACACGAAAAACCCCACGACGCTGGTTCCGCGTGCCGCGGAGCGTCATGGGGCGAAATTGCCCTGCGACTGTCAAAGTCATTTGATTGCGGACAGGAACTGCCTAATCCGCAGGCTTGATTAAAATACAGACATCCAGCGGGAGTCAAGGCTCATGTGAGATTTCATGAAAGATGCCGGCACCCTGGCCCGCCTGGTCCGTATCCTCGGCGTGATGTAACCGCAGCCCCGGAAGTTTTCGATGCCATTGGGCATGCCTCTGGCGGCCCGCGGCTCGGCCCGCACTACAGTTTCTATACTGGACTGCGGCGTGATCCGCTTGCATGGTGATGTTTTGGAGACAGCGCCATGGCCAGCGATGGATACAACCAGTTCTGCCCGGTCGCCAAGGCCTGCGAGTTCCTCGAGCCGCGATGGACGATGCTGCTGTTGTCGGAGATGTGGTCGGGTTCCAGCCGCTTCAACGAGATCCGGCGCGGCGTGCCCGGCATGTCGCCGACGCTGATGTCCAGACGGCTCAAGCAGATGGAAGCCAATGGCCTGGTCACCAGGGTGGAAAATCGCTCGAGCGGCGAAATCCACTACCGGACGACCGCAATTGCCGACGAACTCGAACCCATCGTCAGGGCATTGGGACGGTGGGCACACCGCAACATCGATGCCGATGTGACGCTTGAGAAACTCGATGCGAGGCTGCTGATGTGGAACATGCGCCGCAAGATCGACCCGACCGCCCTGCCCGCCTCGCGCCGCAGCGTCATCGAATTTACCTATCCTGAATTGCCGAAGGACGAGCAGCACTATTGGCTGATCTGCAGGCCCGGCACGCCGGTCGATCTCTGCTCCACCGACCCCGGACATGATGTCGACCTGTTCGTGCATGCCGAACTCAAGGCCATGACTTCGGCATGGATCGGTTTTTCCAGCCTGCAGAGCGAGATTTCCGGCGGACGGATTTCGCTTCAGGGTGACTCCGGCATGGCCGCCAGCATCGGACAATGGATGGTGCGCAGTTCCTACGCCGCCGCTCCATAAACTGTATCGGCACCGGTCCTTGTTCTACACTGGCCGGCCCCGGAAATTCTGACGACACTCCCGGCATGCGACCCATCGCAAGGAGAACCGTCATGGACAATCATCTCGCATTCGCCAGCCAACCGGTCACCGCCACCCCTGATCTCGCAGCCGTCAAGGCGCGCCAGCAAGGTGCCTGGGCATCGGGCGATTATTCCGTCGTCGGCACCACGCTCCAGATCGTCGGCGAGACGCTCTGCGAGGCGCTCGACCTGCGCTCCGGGCAGAGCGTCCTCGATGTCGCCGCCGGCAATGGCAATGCCACGCTTGCCGCGGCCCGCCGCTGGTGCGAGGTCACCTCCACCGATTACGTACCTGCCTTGCTTGAAAAGGCCCGTGCCCGGGCGCAGGCCGACGGGCTGGTCGCGACATTCCAGCCGGCCGATGCCGAGGCGCTGCCATTCGCCAACGCCACGTTCGACGCCGTGATATCGACCTTCGGCGTCATGTTCACCCCCGACCAGGATCTGGCGGCCAGCGAAATGCTCCGGGTCTGCAAGCCCGGCGGCCGGATCGGCATGGCGAACTGGACGCCCGACGGCTTCATCGGCCAGTTGTTCAAGACGATCGGCGCCCATCTGCCGCCACCCGCCGGTGTCAGGCCCCCATCGCGCTGGGGCACGGCGCAGGGAATGGACGAGATGTTCGGCGCCCAAGGCACGATTTCGGCGACGGGCGAGGTCTTCACGTTCCGCTATCGCTCGCCGGCCCATTGGATGGACGTGTTCCGCACGTGGTACGGCCCCGTCCACAAGGCGTTCCTGGCGCTGCCGGATGCGAGCCAGCAGGCCCTCGAGGCGGCTCTCCTCTCGCTTATCGACCGCTTCAACCGCGCCCGGGACGGTACGGTGGTGGTCCCCGGCGACTATCTCCAGATCGTCGTCGTCAAGCGCTGACATCGCAGCGCGACGTCTCCACGTCAGACAATGACAGGACCGAACCCACGGCGAAAATCACCGGCAACGCGACCACGCCCTATGCCGCCTATGACGATCTGGATTCGGTCCGCATGGCGCCAGCGTCCCTGGTCGCAAGCGCCAGCTACTCGAACAAGTCCGGATGACTCGCCTCGATCTGGGGCAGGTCGGAGAGGATGCCATTAAGATGCCGGCGCATGGCCGCCGCCGCCGCCTCTGCATCGCGCGAATCGATGGCGGCGATGATTGCCTCGTGTTCGGCGATCAGGTTCTTCATCGAATCCTGGTGGCGAAGCTGGAGATTGCAGACACGGTCCATATGAGCCTTGATGTCGGCGACCGCGTTCCACGCCATGCCGCAGCCCGCACCCTCGGCGATGGCGATATGAAACTGCTCGTCCTCGCGGCGGAAGGCATTGTGGTCGTGCATCTCCTCGGCCGCCTTCTGGCGCGACAGGATCGTGTCGATTCGCCGCCGCGTCCAGCTGTCGAAGCTTTCGCTTGCCCGCCGGGCCACGGCCGTCTCGATCGCCTCGCGCACGAAACGGGCCTCCATCATCTGCCGCGCGGAAATCCGCACCACGACCGTGCCGCGGTTGGGCCTGATGTCCACCAGCTTGGATTTGCCCAGCGCGATCAGCGCCTCGCGCACCGGCTGGCGTGACACGCCCATGCGGGTGGCGATCTCCTGTTCGGACAGTCGTGTGCCGGGCGCGAGTTCGAGCCGGATGATCGACTCGCGTAGGTCGCGTTCAACCTGAGCCGCCGTGGTTTCCCCGGTCTCAGACTTCAGATTTTCAAGTCCCATCAGCTTCGCCGCCATCATGCGTTGACAACCATCTCAAACCACCATACAGTACCATACAATTCATTCGCAACATAATTCTGACGGCCCTCAAGCCGCCAGGACAGCAGGCGCCGGGGAGGCATTTCCGGCGGGAGGACAGATTTTGCTCGCCAACTTCATTGCACCCGATTCCAAGGACTCTCGGCTCGGCATTAAAGCCCGCTATCGCATGCTTGTCGATGGCAAGTCCGTCGATGCGGCGTCCGGGCGGACGATCGATCGCGTGAGCCCCGGCCATACTGGTGTCGTCGTCGGCACGTGGCCGGATGCCTCGGCCGACGACGTGCGTCTGGCCATCGATGCAGCCCGCCGCGCGTTCGACACCGGTCCCTGGCCGCGCATGTCGGGTGCGGAGCGCTCGCGGCTCATGTTCAAGGTGGCGGAACTCATCCTTGCCAACCAGGAAGACCTCGCCGTCGCCGAGAGTCTTGAGGTCGGCAAGCCGATAGCCCAGGCACGCGGCGAGATCGGGTTTTGCGCCGACCTCTGGTCCTATGCCGCCGGCCAGTGCCGCGGGCTCGAGGGGCAGACCCACAACAACATCGGCGACGACCGCCTCGGTCTCGTCTTGCGCGAGCCGGTCGGCGTCGTCGGCATCATCACGCCGTGGAACTTCCCCTTCATCATCGCGTCCGAGCGCGTGCCGTGGGCCATCGGCGCCGGCTGCACCGTGGTGCTGAAACCGTCCGAATTCACCTCGGGTACCTCGATCCGCATGGCCGAGCTGGCCCGCGAGGCCGGCATTCCCGATGGCGTGTTCAACGTCGTGACCGGCTATGGCGACCCGGCCGGCCAGATCCTGGCGGAAGACGATCGCGTCGACATGGTGGCCTTCACCGGCTCGGTCCGCGTCGGCACCAAGCTCGGCGAGATCGCCGCCCGCAGTGTCAAGCGCGTCGGCCTGGAACTCGGCGGCAAGGGACCGCAGATCGTGTTTGCCGATGCCGACCTCGACGCCGCCGCCGACGGCATCGCCTATGGCGTCTATCACAATGCCGGTCAGTGCTGCATTTCGGGCAGCCGCCTGCTGGTGCAGGAGGGCATCCGCGATGCGCTGATGCAGCGCGTGCTGGAGATATCGAGCAAGGTCACGTTCGGTGATCCGCTCAATGAGAAGACCAGGATCGGCGCGATGATTTCCGAGGCGCACACGGCCAAGGTTCATTCCTATGTCGAGGCTGGCGTCGCGGCGGGCGCCAGATTGCTCCTCGGCGGCGCGCGGGCCGGCCAGGAGCATGGGCTCTATTATGCGCCCACCGTCTTCGAGGGCGTGACGCCGGACATGACGATCGCGAAGGAAGAAATCTTCGGCCCGGTACTCTCGACCATGACGTTCAGGACGGCGGACGAGGCGGTGGCCCTGGCCAATTCCAGTGAGTTCGGCCTCTCGGCCTCGGTCTGGTCAACCAATCTCGAAAACGCATTGCAGAGCATCCGCCGCATCCGCGCCGGACGCTGCTGGATCAACAGCGTCATCGACGGCACGCCGGAACTGCCGATCGGCGGCTACAAGAAGAGCGGTCTCGGCCGCGAACTCGGCCGCTACGGCTTCGACGAATATTCGCAATTCAAGGGAATCCACGTGACGCTCGGCACGCCGGGGCGCTGGTTCAACTGAAGACCGGTCGCTCTCGATAGAGGGCATCGGGGGAGGAAAATCTCGGCCGGCGTGATCTTTGGTCGGAGCCCGCCAGCCGAGACATGGGTCTGACGACCCGTATTGCACATCCAAAAGGGAGGATACGCAAATGAAACTGACCACATTGACCGCTGCGGCACTGGCCGCGGGCGTGAGCCTGTTCGCGTCGACGGCCGCCTTGGCAGCCGACGTAAAGGCCACGATGATCATCTACCTGGACCCGAGCGTCCAGTTCTTTAATCCCGTGGTGAAGGGTGCGCAAGACGCGGCCGCCCAGTTCGGCGTCGATCTCGACGTCCAATATGCCAACAACGATCCGGTGCGCCAGAACGACCTGATCGAGAGCGCGACCGCCGCGGGCGTCGACGGCATCGCGGTGGCGATCTCCAGTTCCGATGCATTCGACGCCAGCATCTGCTCGGCGGTCAAGGCCGGCATCATCGTCATCGGCTTCAACAATGACGACCTCGAAGGCGCCAAGGGCAATTGCCGCCAGGCCTATGTCGGCATGGATGAATTCGCCTCCGGCTACGAACTCGGCCAGCGGATGATCGAGAAGTTCGGCCTCAAGGAAGGCGATGTGGTGTTCAACCCGCGCGAAATCCCGGAAGCCAGCTTCGCAGTCGCCCGTGGTGGCGGCATCGAGAAGGCGATGAAGGAGAAGGGCATCAAGGTCGAGACGGTGCGCGCCGGCCTCGACCCGGCCGAGGCGCAGAACATCATGGCGCAGTTCCTGATCGCCAACAAGAACGTCAAGGCCCTGTTCGGCACCGGTTCGGTCACCTCGACG
The DNA here is from genome assembly GCA_019739215.1 of Rhizobium sp. GTDB lineage: Bacteria > Pseudomonadota > Alphaproteobacteria > Rhizobiales > Rhizobiaceae > Rhizobium_E. The sequence continues at coordinate 134,367 of JAHHDR010000032.1, read as the reverse complement.
GTCGGCGCCGGCGCCATCAAGGACGCAGGCGTCGACATTCCGTTCGGCGGCTTCGACCTCGCGGTCGAGATCGTCAATGCGGTCGAGTCCGGTGCCATGTTCGCCACCATGGACCAGCAGCCCTATCTGCAGGGCTACTACCCGATCGCCCAGATCGCGCTGGCCAAGAAGTACGGCCTGACGCCGACCGATGTCGATACCGGTCAGGGCGCATTCCTCGACCAGTCGCGCATCAGCGCCGTCAAGCCGATGATCGGCTCTTATCGCTAACCGCAATGTCATGAGGCTCTCCGGCTCGCGCCGGGGAGCCTCCCCGACAGTCAAGCGTGAGATTTCAAAGTGACAATTATGGCCGACACCACCCACCCGCCTTCGCGGACCCGACAGCAATCGCTCCTCAAGCAGATCATGGCCATGCCGGCCGGCGGGATCCTGCTCGTCTTCGTCACGTTGCAGATCGCCTGCATCCTGGGCGCGCTGATCTATCCCGACGATTTCCGCTATCTCTCACCACAGAACCTGACGATCCTGATGAAGGCCGTGCCTGTGCTCGGCTGCCTGGCGCTCGGCGCCGGCGTGCTGATGATCGCAGGCGAATTCGACCTCTCGATCGGCTCGGTCTACACATTCACCGCCATCCTGATGGCCACCCTGGTCGAGGGCGGCCTGAGCGCCTTCATCGCCGCGCCCATCGGCATCCTCGCCGGCGTGCTGATCGGCATGCTCAACGGCACGATCACGCTGCGCTTCGGCCTGCCGTCCTTCATCGTCACGCTCGGCGGCCTTCTGTTCTGGCGCGGCGCGGTGTTGCTCTACAATGGCGCGGTGCAGGTGCGCTTCGATCCCGAGCCGGCCTTCACCAGCCTGTTTTCCGGCACGCTGTTCGGCCTCAATGCCGCATTCATCTGGATTCTCGTCCTCGTCGCCGCCTTTCACCTGCTGCTCCATCGCCACCGCTTCGGCAACCATGTCTTCGCCACCGGCGGCAATCCCGGTGCTGCGACCGCCATCGGCATCAACACCGGCCGCGTCAAGCTGATCGCCTTCGCAATCGCCGGCGGCATGGCTGCGGTGGCGGGGATTCTCGCAACCTCCCGCGTCGGTTCCGTCCAGCCCGGCCAGGGCGCGGGCCTCGAACTCCAGGCGATCGCGGCCTGCGTCATCGGCGGGCTGTCGCTGCGCGGCGGCCGCGGCACCATCATCGGCGTCTTCCTCGGCGTGCTCCTGATCCACACCATGACGGACGTGCTGCTCCTGCTGCGCGCACCCGGCTTCTATCTCGACATGTTCATCGCCACCCTCATCGTCGTCGCGGCGATCTTCAATCACCTCATCGAGCGGCGGGGGCTTGCCTGATGGCCAATCTTCTCGAACTCCACAATATCTCGAAAAGCTTCGGCGCGCTGACCGCGCTCAGGGACCTCAGCTTCCATATCGGCGAAGGCGAAGTCGTCGGCCTGCTCGGCGACAATGGCGCCGGCAAGTCCACGACGGTCAACCTGATCTCCGGCATCCACAAGCCGACGAAAGGCCATCTCAGCATCGACGGCACCAAGCGCGATTTTACCTGCCGATCGGACTCCGCCGATGCCGGCATCGAGACGATCTACCAGCATACCGCGCTGGTCGACTCGCTGTCGATCACCCGCAACATCTTCATGGGCCGCGAACTGACCGACGGCTTCGGCTTCCTCAAGCAGAAGGAAATGCGCGAGACCGCCATGCAGGTGTTGACCAATGCCGTGCACATTTCGGGCATCGATTCGCCCGACATGCTGGTCGGCAACCTTTCGGGCGGCCAGAAGCAAGCGGTGGCTATTGCCCGCGCGGTCCACTTCAAGAAGCGCGTGCTGCTGCTCGACGAGCCGACCTCCGCGCTCTCGGTTCGCGAGACCGAGGCGCTGCTTAACCAGGTGCTCAAGCTCAAGGCCGAAAACGTCTCCAGCGTCTTCGTCACCCACAACCTCTACCACGCCTACCAGGTCTGCGACCGCTTCGTGATCATGAGCCATGGCACCAAGGTGTTCGACGTCGACAAGGCGGACACATCTATCGGCCAGCTCACCGAATATGTCGTGCTGACCTGACCCCCAAACCTGCTGCAGGACCAGACCCATCAGAAAGAGAATACCGTGACAATTTCCGTATCAACACGCCAGGTCGTCGGACCCGAGGATACCGCCCGCCGCGACACGCAAGGGCTTCGCGACGGCTTCGTGATCGAGGCCATGTTTCGGCCCGACCAGATCAACCTCACCTACAGCCACCTCGACCGGATGATCGTCGGCGGCGTCGTGCCGGTCACCGGTCCTCTCACCATCGAGCATGTCAAGGAAACTGGCACCGACCGCTTCCTCGACCGGCGCGAGGCGGCCGTGGTCAATATCGGCGGTGCAGGCGTAGTTGTTGTCGACGGCAAGGAGCATGCGATCGGCAACCAGGAAGCGCTCTATATCGGCATGGGCGCCAAGAGACTGACATTTGCCAGCGACAAAAATGATGAGCCGGCTTACTTCTATATACTGAGTGCACCGGCCCACCGCACCTGCCCGACCGTGCTGATCGACCACACCATGGCGAAGAAGGTGGTGACCGGTTCGGCGGACGAGGCCAATGCCCGGACCATCAACCAGTATGTCCATCCCGATGTCTGCGAGAGCTGCCAGCTTCTCGTCGGTCTCACCCGGTTCGAACCGGGTTCGGTGTGGAACACGATGCCGGCGCATGTCCATGACCGGCGGATGGAGGTCTATCTCTATTTCGGCATGGAGGAGACGACCCGCATCTTCCATTTCATGGGCGAGCCGAGCGAGACGCGCCATGTCGTGCTCCGGAACCACGAGGCGGTGCTGTCGCCCGGCTGGTCGATCCATTCCGGCGCCGGCACCGGCCGGTATTCCTTCATCTGGGCGATGGCCGGCGATAACATGAGCTTCACCGACATGGACAAGGTGCCGATGGAAGCCCTGCGATGAACCCGTTCGATCTCACTGGCCGCTGGGCCATCGTCACCGGCGCCAATACCGGGATCGGCCAGGCGATTTCGGTGGGGCTGGCGCAGGCGGGGGCCGACTTGGTCGGCGTGGGCCGCTCCGACATGAGCGAGACCGCGGAACAGGTGGCGGCTGTGGGCCGCACGTTCGTGCCGCTCACGGCCGACCTTTCCGACATCGCGGCGGCAAAGGCCGTCATCGAACGCGCCATCGCGGCCGGCGCCACACCCGATATCCTTGTCAACAATGCCGGCATCATCCGCCGCGCCGATGCGCTGGAGTTCACCGAAGAGGATTGGGACGCGGTCCTCGACACCAACCTGAAATCGGTCTTCTTCCTCTGCCAGGCCTTTGCCAGGGCGGCGATTGCGACGGGCCGGCCGGCGAAGATCATCAACGTTGCCTCGCTGCTCTCCTTCCAGGGCGGCATCCGCATCCCGTCCTACACGGCAGCGAAGAGCGGGCTGGCCGGCATCACCCGGCTGATGGCCAATGAATGGGCGTCGAGAGGCATCAATGTGAACGCCATCGCGCCCGGCTATGTCGAAACCAACAACACGACGGCCCTGCGCGCCGATGCCGAGCGCAGCGCCGACATCCTCAAGCGCATCCCGGCCGGCCGCTGGGCGAAGGCCCGGGACATGGCGGGCGCCGCCGTCTTTCTCGCGTCTTCCGCATCGGACTATGTTCACGGCACCATCCTGCCCGTCGACGGCGGCTGGCTGGCGCGATAGGAACCATTCAATGACAGATCATTATACCCTGCCCCAAGACATCATCTGGACCGAGGTCGCGCCCGGCAATCGCCGCGCCGTGCTGTCGCATCGCCCGGAGTTGATGCTCGTCGCCTTCAGCTTCGAGCCGGGCGCCATCGGCGCACCGCATTCGCATCCCCACACCCAGGTCAGCTATGTCGCCGAGGGCTCCTTCGATGTCACCATCGACGGCATCACCACCCGCCTCGGCGCCGGCTCCAGCTTCATCGTCGCGCCGAACCTGGTCCATGGCGTCGTCGCGCACGGGAAGGGCCTGCTGATCGACACGTTCACGCCGAGACGCGACGATTTTCTGTAGCGCCGTGCCAGGACTGACGCGCCTGCACCCTCGGCGCGGGCAAATCTGGCCGGGAGCCTTCTCCCGGCATTGTCAGCGATACTTCAAGTCAAGCGGCTCTTGCAGTATCCCTTGGTCTTGACTGTGACGTCCCCTATTCGGCAGGCACTGTCGCCAGTTGGCCAGCGCCCTCCTTTTCCGCCCCCTTGTGCTGCACCAGCGGACGATTGCCCGCCAGCCTGCGGATCAGCACGTAGAAGACTGGCGTCATGAAGATGCCGAAGAAGGTAACGCCGATCATGCCGGAGAACACCGCAACACCCATGGCCGCGCGCATTTCCGCGCCCGCGCCGGTCGAGATCACCAGCGGGATGACGCCCATGATGAAGGCCAGCGATGTCATCAGGATCGGGCGCAGGCGCAGCCGGCTCGCTTCGATGGCTGCCTGAACCGGCGTCCTGCCTTCGAATTCGAGTTCACGGGCAAATTCCACGATCAGGATCGCGTTCTTCGCCGACAGCCCGACAAGCACGATCAGTCCGATCTGGGTGAAGATATTGTTGTCTCCACCGATAAACCAGACGCCGGTCAGGGCGGCCAGTACACCCATCGGCACGATCATGATGATCGCCAGCGGCAGGGTCAGGCTTTCATACTGGGCCGCCAGCACGAGATAGACCAGCAGCAGCGCCAGCGGAAAGACGAGCAGGCCCGAACTTCCGGCAAGGATCTGCTGGTAGGTCAGCTCCGTCCATTCAAAGCCGATGCCTGTTGGCAGGACTTCGGCTGCGATCTTCTCGATCGCGGCCTGGGCCTGTCCCGAAGAGAAGCCGGGGGCCGGGCCGCCATTGATATCGGCGGCCAGGAAGCCGTTATAGCGGTTGGTGCGTTCCGGCCCCGTCATGGCATCGACCGTCAGCAATGCGGACAAGGGGATCATCTCGCCCGACGCGGACCGGACTTTCAGCTTGCCGATATCATCCGCCGTCGCCCGGAACTTTGCATCGGCCTGCGCCCGCACGCTGTAGGTCCGGCCGAAGGCGTTGAAGTCGTTGACATAGAGCGAGCCGAGATAGATCTGCAGCGTCTCGAACACGTCGGTGACGGAGACACCGAGTTGCTCGGCCTTGGCGCGATCGAGATCCGCATAGAGCTGCGGCACGTTGATCTGGAAGCTTGAGAACAGCCCCGCCAGTTCCGGCGTCTGATAGGCTCGGGCGAGGAACGCCTTGGTGGCTTCGTCGAGCGCCTGGTAGCCGAGACCGGCACGATCCTCCAGCTGCAGCTTGAAGCCACCCGTGGTGCCGAGACCCTGGACGGGCGGCGGCGGGAACATGGCGATGAAGGCATCCTGCACCGCGCCGAACTTCTGGTTCAGCTTCATGGCAATCGCGCCGGCAGCCAGGTCAGGCGTCTTGCGCTCGTCGAAATCCTTCAGCGTCACGAAGACGATGCCGGCATTCGACGAGTTGGTGAAGCCATTGATCGACAGGCCGGGGAAGGCGATCGTGTGCTCGACGCCGGGCTCGGCAAGCGCGATGTCGCTCATGCGCTTGATGACGTCTTCCGTTCTGTCCAGGGTTGCGGCATCGGGAAGCTGGGCAAAGCCGATCAGATACTGCTTGTCCTGCGCCGGCACGAAACCACCCGGCACGGCATTGAAGACAGCATAGGTGCCGCCGGCAAGCGCCAGATACACGACCATGACGATACTCTTGCGCGACAGCAACCCGCCCACGCTTCTGCCATAGGCATTGGAGCTCGCGCCGAAGGCCCGGTTGAAACCACGGAAGAACCAGCCGAACACGAAATCCATGCCGCGGGTCAACCAGTCCTTCGGCGCGTCGTGACCCTTGAGCAGCAAAGCTGCAAGGGCCGGGGACAGCGTCAGCGAATTGATCGCCGAGATGACGGTCGAGATGGCGATCGTCAGCGCGAACTGGCGATAGAACTGGCCGGACAGGCCGGTGATGAAAGCCAGCGGCACGAACACCGCGACCAGGACCAGCGCGATCGCGATAATCGGGCCGGACACTTCCTTCATCGCCTTGTAGGTCGCCTGCCGGGGAGAGAGACCGTTCTCGATATTGCGCTCGACATTTTCGACCACGACGATCGCGTCATCGACGACGATACCGATCGCCAGCACCAGCCCGAACAGGCTCAGCGCATTGATCGAGAAGCCGAAAGCATACATCACGCCGAATGTGCCGATGATCGACACCGGCACCGCGATCAGCGGAATGATCGACGCGCGCCATGTCTGCAGGAACAGGATGACGACCAGCACCACCAGCGCGATCGCCTCCAGCAGCGTGTCGATCACCTTCTCGATCGAGGCCCTGACGAATTTGGTGGTGTCGTAGACAATTTCGAATTTGACCCCCTCAGGCATGGCCACCTGCAGCTCGTTCATGGTCCTGACGACCTCGTCCGAGATGGTGATGGCGTTGGAGCCCGGCGCCTGGAACACGGGAATCGCCACCGCGGCCTTGCCGTCGAGCAGCGACCGCAGCGAGTAGTCGGCGGCACCCAGCTCGACGCGGGCGACGTCACGCAGGCGGGTGATCGCGCCCTTGCTGCCGCTCTTGACGATGATGTTGCCGAATTCCTCCGGCGTCGTCAGGCGACCCTGGGCACTGACATTGAGCTGCACGTCCACGCCCACCGGGCTCGGCGAGGCGCCGATGACGCCGGCCGCGGCCTGCACGTTCTGCTGGCGGATGGCGCTGGTTATGTCACTGGCGGCAAGTCCGTGCTCGGCCGCCTTTTGCGGATCGATCCAGACGCGCATCGAATAGTCGCCCGAGCCGAAGATCTGCACCTGGCCGACGCCCTGGATGCGCGCCAGTCGGTCCTTGATGTTGAGGACGCCGTAGTTGCGCAGATAGGTGATGTCATAGCGGTTGTCGGGCGAGGTCAGGTTGACGACCATCATCAGGTCGGGCGAACTCTTGACCGTGGTCACGCCGATATTCTTGACCTCTTCCGGCAGGCGCGGTTCGGCCTGCGAGACGCGGTTCTGAACAAGCTGCTGCGCCTGGTCGGGATCGGTGCCGAGCTTGAAGGTGACGGTCAATGTCATCACGCCGTCCGACGTCGCCTGGCTGGACATGTAGAGCATGTCCTCGACGCCGTTGATCTGCTCTTCGAGCGGTGTGGCGACGGTTTCGGCGATCACCTTCGGGTTGGCGCCGGGATAGACGGCGCGCACGACGATCGATGGCGGCACGACATCGGGATATTCTGATATCGGCAGGGATCGCATGCCGAGGAGGCCGGCGACCACGATGAGGACCGAGAGCACTCCGGCAAAGACCGGGCGATCGACAAAGAATCTGGAAATGTTCATTTCAGGGCCTCTTCGGCATGAAAATCGGGTGCAGGAACCCTCTCCGGCGGTTCGGATGCCGCCGGTTGTTCAGGTCAGGTGTGGGATCGGTATGAATGGCCTCCTCCCTCGGGGGAAAGGGAGGAGGCCCTGCGCCGCGGCCTACTTCACGGCCGCAACTTTCTCTTCCAGCTCAGGCACAACGATCGCGCCGGGACGGATGCGCTGCAGGCCGTTGACGACGATCCTGTCGCCCGCCTTCAGGCCGCTTTCGACCACGCGCTGTCCCTCGGCCATGGCGCCGAGCTGGATCTGCCGGTAGACGACCTTGTTCTCGGCATCGACCACGAAGACGAACTTCTTGTCCTGGTCGGTACCGATGGCGCGTTCGCTGACGAGGATTTTCGGTTCCGCCTTCGGCTGGCCCATGCGGACCCTGACGAACTGGCCGGGGATCAGCTTGCCGCCCGGATTGTCGAACACGGCGCGAACGCCGATCGTGCCGCTTGCGGCATCGACCTGATTGTCGATCAGCTGCAACTTGCCGCGCGTCGGCGTGTCAGTGTCGGCGGACGTACCGATCTCGACCGGAATCTGCTCGATATCAGGCGAGGTCCCCGTTCTGGTCGGCAGGTCTGCCAGCGCCTTGGTCACGATCTCCTCGCTGGCGCTGAAGCTCGCATAGATCGGATCGACCGACATCAGCGTCGTCAGCGCCATCGACGTGGAGCCGGCGGCAACGAGGTTGCCGACGGTGATTTCAACCTTGCCGACACGGCCGGCCACCGGGGCGCGGACCTCGGTATAGCCGAGCTGGAGATTGACGGTCTGCAACGCGGCCTCAGCCGTCATCATGCCCGCTTCAGCCTCGGTGACGGCATTCTGCCGCTGGTCCATGTCACTTTGGGAAATGGCCTTGCTCTCCGAGAGCTGCCTGGCACGATCGAACTGCAATCGTGCCAGATCGAGCTTGGCTTTGGCCGATGCGACCTGGCCTTGCGCCTGGGCGACAGCGGCCTGATAGGGTGCCGGATCGATGGTGAACAGCAGGTCTCCCGCCTTCACCAGGGCGCCCTCGCGGAAATTGACGGACTGGATGGCGCCATCGACCCGCGAGCGGATCTGCACCCGGTCGACGGCTTCGAGCCGCCCGGAAAACTCTTCCCAGGTGGTGATATCACGGGCTTCGACCAGGGCAACGGTCACCGGTATCGCCGGCGCTTCCACGGGTGCGGCGGCGACGGCGACCGTGCTCATCGGCAGGTCCAGAAACAGGGCTGCGGTTCCAAAAGACGCAGCAATTCCCATGCCGGCGCCCAAAAGGGCCCAGCGCTTGCTCTTCGATGTCATTTGTTACTCTCCTTGCGACCCCAAACGGGCGCGCATGATCACTGTTGTTTCAATCCGAATACGTGCTGGCCAAATAGGTGCTGGCCAAATCAATGCTGGCCGATGTCCTTGATGAAGCTGGCAAACTGCTGGCGAACGCTGTCTTGCCACGTCGCGGCGGCATCGGTCTTTCCGCCATAAATCGAGGGCCAGCCTGTCCCGGCGGGAAGGACATGTTGGCGTACTTTGTTGCCGGCCTGCTCGAGTCGTTCGGCGAAACCGACCGCTTCATCGCGCAGCGGGTCGTCATTTGCTGTCAGCAGCAAGGTCGGCGCGAGACCGGCCATGCGCGAACAGAGACAGGGCGCCGCATAGGGATGGCAGACGCCGGCGCTCAGATACTGGCTCCAGCCTTCTGTCCATCGCGCGCGCATGCCGATCGCATCTGCCTCGCGCATCGAGGCCGAGCCCATGAACGCATCCACCAGCGGCGACAGCAGCACCTGCCCGTCGAGTTCCTTGGCGAAGTGATCCCTCGCCTTGAACGCCACGGCGGCAGCGATATTGCCGCCGGCCTCTTCGCCGCCGACCAGCAGCAGCGATTTGCGATCCCCCAGTCCCGCACGCTTCTTGGCAAGATAGGAAAAGATCGAAAAGCCAACTTCCAGCGGCTTGGGAAAGGCACCTCCGAGCGGCGTCAGATAATCCGGCACCACGACAATGGCGCCGATACTGGCGAGGCACTCCGCCACCTGACTTTCAGCCGGCCCCTGATCGAGAAATGCACCGCCACCGAAGAAAAGGACGATCGGCGGGCCCTTGGCAAAATCGGCACCCTGATAGACACGCGCCGACACGGGGCCAATCGCCACCTTGTCCAGCATCATGTCTTTCACGTCGACCGACATCGTCCTGATTTCCATCCTGTTCGAATAGCGCAAGTTTTCCGAGGGGACCACTTGCAATCTCTGACCGGAAGGTATTGTTATTCGATAAACGGAACAAGATGGCATATTATGATTACACTATTCGAAATTTCGAACAATAACGCAATGCAGCACCTGAGGTGAGATCCAATGGACCAGCTTTCGGCCATGCGCGCCTTCATCCGCGTCGTTGAAACCGGCAATTTCACACGAGCATCCGACGCGCTTCGCATGCCCAAGGCGACCGTGACCAATCTCATCCAGGGGCTGGAAGCCCATCTGCGGACCCAACTGCTCAATCGCACGACACGGCGGGTGGTGGTCACCACCGATGGCGCGCTCTACTACGAACGCGCCACCCGCATCGTGGCCGAGGTCGACGAGCTTGACGGCAGCCTGTCGAACTCGACCGGCAGCCCCAGCGGCCGGTTGCGGGTCGAGATGGCCGGCGCCTTCGCGGACTGGATCGTGATCCCGGCGCTGTGCGATTTCTACCAGAAATGCCCCGACATCCGCATCGACCTCGGAGTCGGCGACCGCACCGTCGATTATCTCGCCGAAAATGTCGACTGCGCGTTGCGCGGCGGCCCGCCCGGGGACCAGTCGCTCATCGCGCGGCGCATCTCCGAAATGGGAATGATCGCATGCGCGGCCCCCCTCTATATCGAAAAGCACGGCATGCCGGATTCGCCCGCGGCGCTGGAGACGGACCATTATTGCGTCAACTACTTCCAGGCCCAGACCAACCGGACGCTGCCGTTCGAATTCCGCAGAGGCGGCGAGACAGTCGCGGTGACCGGCCGATACCTGATATCCGTCAACGATGCCCGAAGTTACCTGACAGCGGCGCAGACCGGACTTGGTGTCGCCCTGATGCCGCGATTTCTCATCCCCGACGACATCAAGGCCGGCAGACTCGTCCAGGTCCTGCCCGAATGGACCATCGAGCCGATCCCACTCTACGTCGTCTATCCATCGAACCGGCACCTCAGCAACAAGGTGCGCGTTTTCGTGGACTGGCTGGTCAAGCTTCTGGCAGACTGGAGACTGAATGCAGCATGAGGCCTGTCCGATCTGTCGGCCGTGGTCCGCATACCTGCGATAGCCAATCAAAAAGCCCGACGACGACCGCAAAAACAGCATTGTCAGGCTCCCAAGTCCGACTTTGCTCCGGAAGTGTTTAAGTCAATAAATTCCTTCGACATTTCAGACGGACAATGCAAGAAGGATTGGCGTCAAACGCACATTCATTTAAGGATAGATCATGAATTTCAATAGCATTCGTGCCGGTTTCGTTACTATGGCTTTCGGTATTGCAGCAAATGCGGTGTTTGCCGCGGCCGCCCATGCCGAAGAGTTCTCTTTCACTGCCACCAACACAGACAAATCGGTCCTCACCGAGGTATTGGTTTCGGAAAACAAGCGCGACTGGGGCCATTTTGACATTGGCAGCGGCATCAAGCCGGGATCGACCGTCAATCTCGTTTGGGACCAAAGCACAAACAGCGACAGCTGTGCTCAATGGGTCAAGGCCACCTGGGCAGACGGCTCCGAATCGGAACCCGCCAAGTTTGATTTCTGCGAAAGCGGGCTCAGGATCGACTTCTAAAAAGTTTCGCGCCAACGCATGACCATGTGCCCGGCAGGTTACCTCGGTGACCTGCCGTTTGTTCTCCTGGCTTCGTTCAGATAGCGTCGTCCGAAAGACCCGGGAATGGCTTTTCTCGGCCCGCGGAATCGGTAAGCTTCATGAAATCGGGAGCGGGAATATCCTCAGAGCTCCTCACCATGTCGTTGACGGAGCAAGTCTGAGGCAGCCGCTCTCCCTCCCCTCCCCTCCTCTTCCCTCCCCGCTTCGCGCCGTTGATGTGCGCCTCTCCGGGCCTGTGTGAAACTTGAGCGTCCGCTGGCTTAAAGTTTTCGTTAACCTTAAATTCCTTGCCAGACTCAGAGAATCGAACATAATGACGCCAATTCTTTAATTTCCGCCGATCTGGCGCTATTATGGCTCCACCACCATGAACGCAATACCCCGCCTCCCCCAGTTCGAGTTCGACGAGAAGATCCTCCGGCAGGGGGCCGAGATCTCGCGCCGGCTCGACCAGCTCAGGCTGGAGAAGTTCCCGCCCAACGCCAAGAAGACGCTGCGGCTCTTCTCGATGGCGGAGGTCGCACATTATCTCGGGACCAGCCCGAACAACCTGAAGCGGCTTCATCTCGAAGGCAAGGGGCCGGTGCCGGCCACCGGTGGCGGCGGCCGCCGCTTCTACACCGCCGAGCAGATGCAGGAACTGCGCTTCTATCTCGACAAGACGGGGAAGTCGGACGCCAAGAAATATGTGCCGCACCGCAAGCCCGGCGAGAAGCTGCAGGTCGTGGCGGTCGTCAATTTCAAGGGCGGCTCCGGCAAGACCACCAGCGCCACCCACCTCGCCCAGCACCTGGCGCTGACCGGCCATCGCGTGCTGGCCGTGGACCTCGACCCGCAGGCCTCGCTGTCGGCATTGCACGGCTTCCAGCCGGAGCTCGACAAGAACCCGTCGCTCTATGACTGCATCCGCTATGACGACGAGCGCAAGCCGATCGCGGAGATTATTCAGGCCACCAACTTTCCGGGCCTCGATATCATCCCTGCCAATCTCGAACTGCAGGAATACGAATACGACACCCCGCTCGCCATGCAGACCTCGAACGAGGGCAAGCGCTTCTTCACCCGCTTCGGCAAGGCGCTGACCGACGTCGACGACCGGTACGACGTGGTGGTCGTCGACTGCCCGCCGCAGCTCGGCTACCTGACGCTCACCGCGCTGACCGCGGCAACCTCGGTGCTCATCACCGTGCATCCGCAGATGCTCGACCTGATGTCGATGAGCCAGTTCCTGCTGATGCTCGGCAACATCACCCGAACGATCAAGCGGGCGGGAGCCGATGTGCAGATGGACTGGCTGCGCTATCTCATCACCCGCTACGAAGCCTCGGACATTCCCCAGGCGCAGATGCTGGGCTTCATGCATTCGATGCTCGCCGAGGAGATCCTCAAGAGCCCGATGGTCAAGTCGACGGCGATCTCCGATGCCGGCCTCACCAAACAGAGTCTCTACGAGGTCGAGCGCTCCAACTTCACGCGCGAGACCTACGACCGCGCCATCGAGTGCATGGATGCAGTCAATTTCGAGATCCAGGGCCTGATCCATCGCGCCTGGGGGCGGATGTGATGTTGACGGCCGTAAACAGCGCGATTTTCTCTCGCTATTTCAGAGGCTTCCGCGTCATTTCGGGAGGTTGCGATGGCACGTAAGAACCCCTTTGCCAACCTGATGGACGAAAAGCCGGCCGACAATGGCGTGGCGCTCGACTATACGATCAAGGGCGCATCGCGCTCGATCATCTCCTCCATCGATGAACTAGCCGAGCGTGCCGATCGCCTGCTGGAAGGCGAGACAATGGTGGAACTCGAGCCCGACCTGATCGACGCGTCCTTCATCCGGGACCGGCTGGAGGAGGATCCGCAGGAGTTCGCCGACCTGCTGGCCGCGATCCGCGAGCGCGGCCAGGACACGCCTATCCTCGTCCGTCCCCATCCGGAAAAGTCCGGGCGCTACATGGCGGTGTTCGGCCACCGCCGGCTCGAGGCCGCCCGCCAGCTTGGTCGCAAGGTGCGCGCCGTCGTCAAGTCGATGGACGACCGCGCCCATGTCGTCGCCCAGGGCCAGGAAAATTCGGCGCGCGCCAATCTCTCCTTCATCGAGAAGGCGATCTTTGCCCGCAGGCTGGCCGAGCTCGACTATGACGGCGACAATGCCACCGTCATGGCGGCGCTGGCCCTCGACAAGTCGACCTTGTCGAAAATGCTCTCGGTCGCCTCCCTCCCAGCCCCCATTCTCGACGTGACCCGGGGTGCCAAGAGCATCGGCCGGGACCGCTGGTACGAGTTCAAGAAACTGCTCGAGCGGCCTGCCAACCTGGAAAAGGTGCTCGAATTCATCGGCCGGACCGATTTCGGCGGCTTGAGCGGGGATGCCGGTTTCCACGTGCTTCTCGACTGCCTCACGCGCAAGAAGCCGGTGGGATACGCACGTCCGCCCAAGCGCCAGTCGTGGATTGCGCCCGATCGCTCGGTCGCGGCGGAGGCCACGAGCAACGGCAAGACCTATTCGCTTTCCCTGAAGTCCAAGGACGCTGTCGGATTCGGAGATTATCTCTCCGCCAATCTCGGCCGGCTCTATGAGGATTTCACGAAGAAGCGTGGATCGTAACAGGAGAACGAACGCAAAGAAAAAGGCCCCCAAACGTTTCCGTCGTGGAAGCCCCTTTCAGATCTAAGCACCCTGAGAATCGCATTTCCACGAATCGTAGTCAAGAGTCTTCGGCGCCGTTTTGGTGAGCATTTTTCTATTGCCTTTTGAAAGGTGAAGAAGATGCAGAGTGAATATGTGACGACGCCCTTCGGGCGGCGGCCGATGACGCTTGCCCTGGTGAAACGCCAGGTCGAGACGGCCGAGAGTGACGGCGCGCGCGCGGTCGACAAGTGGAAGGTGTTTCGCGACACCTGCGAGGCCCGGACGCTGCTGGGCGTGCAGGACAGGGCGCTTGCGGTGCTCAATGCACTTCTGAGCTTCTATCCCGTCCAGACGCTCGACTTTGAGCGCGGCACGGTCGTCTTCCCGTCCAATGCCCAGCTTTCGTTGCGGGCGCATGGCATTGCCGGCACGACGTTGCGTCGCCATCTGGCCACGCTGGTCGACGCAGGCCTGATCATCCGCCGCGACAGCCCCAACGGCAAGCGCTATGCCCGCAAGAACAGGGCAGGGGAGGTCGAGACCGCCTTCGGTTTCGATCTTGCGCCCTTGTTGACGCGCGCCGACGAACTGGCACTGCTTGCCCAGCAGGTTGCCGATGAGCGGGCGAGGTTCAGCCGCGCGAAGGAGGCGCTGACGATCGCCCGGCGCGATGTGCGCAAGCTGATCTCGGCGGCGATCGAGGAAGGGGCGCCCGGCGACTGGGGCGGGATGGAAACGATGTTTGTCGGGCTTTGCGGCCGTCTGCCGCGCGCGCCGACCCTGGAACAGGCGCTGGACGTCCTGGACGAAATGCAGATGCTTCGCACCGAGGTGCTCAATCGTCTGGAAAATCTGCAATATTTCAAAAAAACAGACGGCAATGATGTCCAGAACGGATGTCATATACAGAATTCAAAACCCGACTCTAAATATGAACTTGAACCTCGCTCTGAGACAGAGCAGGGCGCGAAGTCGGTGGATAAGGGGCAGCGTCAGCGCGAGCCGGTCCGAAGTTTTCCGCTCGCCATGGTGTTGCGGGCCTGCCCCGAAATAACGCCCTACGGTCCGGGAGGATCGATCGGCAACTGGCGCGACCTGATGGCGGCGGCCGTGGTGGTTCGATCGATGCTCGGCGTCAGCCCCTCGGCCTATCAGGAAGCCTGCGAAGTCATGGGTCCTGAAAACGCCGCGACCGCCATCGCCTGCATTCTCGAGCGGGGAGGGCATATCAATTCGGCGGGCGGCTACCTGCGTGATCTTACCCGCAAGGCGGCGCGCGGTGAATTTTCTCTGGGGCCGATGCTGATGGCGTTGCTGAGGGCGAATGGCGCAGCGGTGGGCAGGACCGGGTGACGGTGTTGCCGGTCGTGACATCCATTGACTTTTTCCAACGCGCTCGACTATTGTCAACACTGACGTTTCCGGGGAGGAAAGACCATCGTGCGGACGACTGACCAGATCATGCACAAGGCGGCCTGGCTGTACTACATGCACGGCCTGCGGCAGGACGAGGTTGCCAAGATGCTCGACATCTCGCGAGCATCGGTCGCGCTTTACCTGCGCCGTGCGCGGGAATCCGGCATCGTCAACATCTCGACGTCCACGACCCTCTTCCGGAACGAGACCCTCGCCCGCGAGCTTGAGGATCTCCTCGATATCAGATCTGTCTGGATCGTGCCAGAGGACAGGCAAGCCCTTGATCCCGCTTCCGAAATGCCTGTCTTGGCTGCAACGGTCTTCGTCGATCTCATCGAGAAGGGCGACCGCGTCGGCGTTGCCTGGGGGCGCACCGTCTATCACATCGCCGATGTCATGCCGATGGCCGACCTCCGGGGCGTCACGGTGATGCAGCTTTGCGGCAATCTCGGCGCGCCCTATTCCTACCGGCCCGACCAGTGCACCACCGAAATCGCCCGGCGGCTCAATGCCGAGGGCATCAACATCTATGCGCCGCTGGTGCTGAGCTCGGAGCGGCTGGCGGCGGAACTCCGCTCCGAACCGGTGATCCGCGAACAGCTCGCCGGGATCGCCGACTGTCGCCTTGCGCTCTATTCCGTGGGCGGGATCGAGGACGACAGCCATCTGGTGAAATGCGGCGCCTTGTCTGCCGGGGAGATGGAAGAGATGGGACGGCAGGGAGCCAGGGGCGTCATCGCCGGCCAGTTGATCGATGGCGACGGCAACCCGATGGAGTGCGCCCACAATCGCCGCTGCATATCGGCCGACCTCAATTCGATCCGCGCCATCCCCAAGCGGATGATGGTGGTGCAGGAAGACAACAAGTTCGAGCCGCTGGTCGCCTCGCTGAGGGGCGGCTTCGCCTCCCATCTCATCATCACCGCATCGATGGGCGCGCGCCTGATGGAGCGGTTCAAGGGCTGAGGTCTCGCCCGATTCGCGCGCTGCGCAATTTCTTTTGGAGGATAGAATGGACAATCTCTGGCGTGACGACGCCGCCGAAGCGATGGTGGCGAAATATGCCCCGGCCGGCATTAAAAGGGATCTGGCGCTCCGGACCTATACGACCCGCCTGCTGGGCGGCGAGCCGAGGCTGGTGCTGCACGGCGGCGGCAACACATCGGTGAAGACCACCGTCACCGACCTGGTCGGCGACAGTCACGATGTTCTCTGCGTCAAGGGTTCTGGCTGGGACATGGGTGTGATCGAGCCGGCGGGTCTTCCGGCAGTCAAGATCGCGCCGCTGCTCAAGGCGCGCAAGCTTGACAGGCTCTCTGACGAGGACATGGTGACGCTGCAGCGTGCCAATCTTGTCGACCCCGTATCGCCCAATCCCTCCGTCGAGGCGCTGCTGCATGCCTTCCTGCCGCACAAGTTCGTCGACCACACTCATTCGACCGCCATCCTCGCCATCGCCGACCAGCGCGAGAGCCGCGCGATGAGCCGTGAAATCTGGGGCGACCGCCTCGGCTTCGTGCCCTATATCATGCCGGGTTTCGCGCTCGCCAAATCCGCGGCCGATGTTTTCGACCGCGATCCCTCGGTGGAAGGCCTGATCCTCGACAAGCATGGCATCTTCACCTTCGGGGGCACCGCGAAGGAAGCCTATGACCGCATGATCCTCTTTGTCACCATGGCCGAAGACTACGTGAAGGGCAGGGGCCGCGGTCCGTTCACGCCGGTGACATTGCCGGAGGGCCTCGCCGCCGCGCGGGACATCGCGCCGATGTTGCGCGGCGCCGTGGCGGTCAGGAAGGGGGCAGGCGCCTTCGACCGCATGGTGTCGGTGTTCCGCGCGTCGCCTGATATTCTCGATTTCGTCAATGCGGCGGAGGTCGAGGACATGGCGAGTCGCGGCGTCTCGACTCCCGACCTTTCCATCCGGATCAAGACCGGCCCCCTGGTGTTGAAGGCACCTCTCGCGTCCGATCTGGCAGCCTATCGAAGCCATGTCGAGGAACGGGTCGCTGCCTTTGCCGCCGACTACACCGGCTATTTCAAGGAGAACGACGCACGCGACGACGTCGGGCGGACGATGCTCGACCCGATGCCACGGCTGACACTGGTGCCGGGGCTGGGCATGTTCGGCCATGGCCGGACGCTGAAGGATGCGGCAATCGCTGCCGATGTCGGCGAAATGTGGATCGAGGCGGCGCGCGATGCCGAATCCGTCGGCCGCTTCGAGCCGGTCAGCCGCCCGGATCTCTTCGATCTCGAATACTGGTCGCTGGAACAGGCCAAGCTCGCCGGCGCAAAGCCGAAGCCCTTTACGGGGCAGGTTGCCGTGGTGACCGGTGGCGCCGGCGCGATCGGAGCAGCCACCGCCCGTGCCTTTGCGCGCGAGGGCGCTCATGTCGCCGTGCTCGACCTCGACGGCGCCCGGGCGGAGGAGGTGGCCAGGGCCACCGGCAACGGGGCGATGGGGATTGCCTGCGACGTGACCGACCCGACCTCGGTGCGCGCGGCCTACGACGCCGTCATCGACCGTTTCGGCGGGGTCGACATTCTCGTTTCCAATGCCGGCGCCGCCTGGGAAGGCGCGATCGCCACGCTTGACGACGCTACGCTGCGCCGGAGTTTCGAGCTCAACTTCTTCGCGCACCAGACGATGGCGCAGAACGCGGTGCGAATCATGACGGAGCAGGGGACGGGTGGCGTGATCCTGTTCAACGTCTCCAAGCAGGCGATCAATCCCGGCCCGAATTTTGGTGCCTATGGCCTGCCCAAGGCGGCATTGTTGTTCCTGTCGCGGCAATATGCGCTCGAACACGGCAAGGACGGGATCCGCGTCAACGCGGTCAATCCCGACCGTATCCGCTCCGGGCTGCTGAACGACGACATGATCGGTGCCCGGTCGAAGTCGCGCGGCGTCAGTGTCGACGACTATATGGCGGGCAACCTGCTCCGCCTCGAGGTCACTGCGGACCATGTGGCGCAGGCCTTCGTCCACCAGGCGCTCGCCGAACGCACGACCGGCGATGTCACGACGGTCGACGGGGGAAACATCGCCGCCACGCTCAGGTGATGGGCTGACGCGTCCTCAGGCAGCGCGCCCCCTCCGCGGGACCTTTCCGGCCTGTGCGTCATGACCTCTCGACACCTTGAAGCCGGAGATCAGCTCGCGCAGCCGTTCGGCTTCGTTCGACAGTTCCAGCGCTGCTGCGCTGGCTTCCTCGACGGTGGAGGCATTGCGCTGGGTGCTCTGGTCGACGACCGTCACGGCGGCATTGATCTCGTTGATGCCCTGGGCCTGTTCCCTGGAGGCCACGGAGATCGCCTGCACATGGCCGTCCACCTCCTGGACCTGCTGGGCGATTTCGGTCAGTGCCGATCCGGTTTTCAGAACCAGCGACACGCCTCTCTGAACCGAGGCCGCGGAAGTCGCAATCAGTTCCTTGATGTTCTTGGCAGCACTGGCCGAGCGCTGGGCGAGCTCGCGCACCTCCTGTGCCACGACGGCAAAACCCTTGCCGGCTTCTCCCGCGCGTGCAGCCTCGACGCCTGCATTGAGCGCAAGCAGGTTGGTCTGGAAGGCGATTTCGTCGATGACGCCGATGATGTTCTCGATCTCGCGCGACGAGCCCTCGATCTGGTGCATGGCCTCGGTTGCGTCCTTGACAATCAGGCTCGAGGCCTCGGCGTTACTGCGCGTCTCGGCAACAAGCTTGCTCGCCTCAGCGGCGCGGCCGCTGGAATCGCGAACGGTCGTGGTGATCTCTTCAAGCGCCGCGGCGGTTTCCTCGACCGACGACGCCTGGCTCTCGGCATTCTTGGCGATGTCGTTGGAGACCGCGCCGATCACACGGGCATTGTCGGCCAGCGTGTCGGCCGAATGCATGATCGCCGCCACGGTTTCTTCCAGCGATCGCGCGGCAGAGTTGAAATCGGTGCGCGTCCGGTCCAGGGCGGAGTCGATGGGCCTGGAGATCTCGACGGTCAGGTCGCCGGCGGCGAGCTTGCCGATGGCATCGCCGATCGTGTCCACGGCCTCCATGCGCGCGGTGATATCGGTCGCCACCTTGACGACCTTGTAGACCTTGCCGCGCGACGTGAAGACGGGCGTGTAGGCGGCCTGGATCCAGACCTTCTTTGCGTTCTTGCCGTAACGGACGAAGTTGTCGGCGATGTACTCGCCTTCGCGCAGGCGCTCCCAGAACCGGGCGTAGTCTGCCGATGCGGCATAGGCCGGGTCGCAGAACATCCTGTGGTGCTTGCCCTGGATCTCCGAAAACCGGTAGCCCATGGTGGTAAGAAAGTTCTCGTTGGCGTGGAAGACGCTGCCATCGGGCTCGAATTCGATGATCGCCTGGGACTGGTTGATCGCGCGGATACGGTTTTCGTCGTCCAGCGCGGCAATTTTGGTCTTGGTGATATCGGTTGCGATCTTCAGGACACGAACGACCTTGCCGTTGTGGCGCACCGGATTGTAGCTCGCCTCGATCCAGACGTCCTGGCCATCCTTGGTCTGGCGCCGATACTGGCCACGCTGGAACTTGCCGGCGGCGAGGTCGGCCCAGAATGTCGCATAGTCCGGTGAGTTGCGGATCGCATCCTCGCAGAAGATGCGATGATGCTTGCCGACGAGTTCCTGGCGCTCGTAGCGCAGCGCCCTGCAGAAATTCTCGTTGGCGTCGATCACCGTGCCATCGGGCTTGAACCAGATCATTGCATTGGAGCGCGAGAGGGCGTCGACATCATCGCCGAGGCGGTTGGCATTGAGTAGGTTGCGTATTGGCATGGGGATCCCCGATTCGATGCGAGGATTCAACCATAGCATGATTGATAAAATGCTAAATAAAGGCTCGACGCCCCGTCCGATTTCCCTCAATAATTGCAGAATGTCAGGTCTGAACCGCAAAAAGGGCGGCTCTTCAGTCGCCATCATGCTGCTTGAGGAAATCGGATACGGTCGAGAGGCAGAGCTCCTTCTCCTCGACATGCGGCATATGGCTTGAGTCCTCGAACAGAACCCAGCGAATGCCGGGCACGTTTTCGACATAGGGCCGCACGACCTCCGGCGTGGCCTCGTCGTGACGGCCGGAGATCAGCAGGGTCGGGGCGGTGATCTGCGACAGGCGATCCTCGATGGTCCAATCCTTCATCGTGCCGATGACGTGGAATTCCGTCGGGCCGTTCATGTTTCGATAGACGGTGTTATCCCCGTCCATGATGGCGAATGTCCGCGCCACCTCGGCCGGCCAGGGGGAGACGCGGCAGACATGCCGGTCGTAGAACACCCGGGAGGCGGCGACGTATTCGGGATCGGTGATCGTGCCGGCCTCCTCGTGCTTGAGCAGCGTCGCCTGCACATCCGCGGGCAGGTCCCGGCGCAGCCGGTTGGCCTCGGACACCCAGGTGTGCATGTTGGCCGGCGAATTGGCGATGACCAGCGCCTTGAGTCCCGCCGGCTGGCGCACCGCATGTTCGGCGCCGAGCATGCCGCCCCAGGACTGGCCGAGATAGGCGTAGCGCTCGGCGATGCCGAGATGGGCAAGCAGCGCGTCCAGTTCTTCGAGAAACAGGCCCACGGTCCAGAAATCCGGTCCCTTGTCGGGAAGCCGGGTCGAATTCCCGTTGCCGAGCTGGTCGTAATGGATCACCGGCCGGCCGTCGAGGGCGGAAATGTCCTTGAAGGAATCGACATAATCATGGGTACAGCCCGGTCCGCCATGGGCGACGACCAGTGGCAGAAGCGGTGAATCCAGCGATCCCGTAACGCGATACCAGGTCTGATACTCCCGGAACGGGACATAGCCTTCTGCTGCCGAAATCGATCCCACCGTCTGTCTCCGCCATATGTCGCAATGGCGGGAAGATAGCGTCGGGTCGCCAGCGGCGGCAGCTATCATAAGTAATAGGGTGTGTCGTCAAGGAGGCGGTAGTGCGCGGCGCGCACTACCGCCTGGGTGCGGTTCTTCGCGCCGAGTTTTCGCGCCGCTGCATTGAGATGCATGACGACGGTGGGCACCGAGCGGTTGATGACCCGCGAGATCTCCTTGGCCGAGAGGCCCTCGGCGGAATGGCGCAGGCATTCCCGCTCGCGCTCGGTCAGCCGCATGGAGGTCGAGCTATGCGCCTCGCGATCGAAGACCGGATAGGCGGTTTCGTGGAAGACATGCGCCAGCAGGCTGAAATCGGCGAGCGTCTCGCCGGCCTCGCGCGCGAAATCGCGCTTGTCGCCCCGCCTCAGGCCGGTGACCGTTGCATAGTCGCCACGCGGCATATGGACCGGCACGGTGACACCGCAGGACATGTCGCGCTCATGCAGATAGCGTGCAACCGGGGCGGTCGCCTCGCTCATGAAGCGGTTGATCAGCGTGCCGGCATTGCGATCGTAGTTCCAGAAGAACGGTGTCGTGGTGCGCAGCGCCAGTTGCTGCACCGGGTCGATGCGGAAATAGCCGCGTTCGCACCAGTATTCGTGCATGTCCTCGGAGATGTTGCGCAGCTTCAAGAGCGATGGGATCATCAACTCGCCCGCAAGGTCGTAGGGCACCGGGGTGTAGTCGTAGATCAGTGCATCGAAGCCGAGGCGCTTCATGGCTTCGAACGCCTGGTCGATCCGCCCGTCCAGCGTCGGCTCGGCCGAAAACTGCTGTCTGATCCCGCCAATATCCTCAAGCATCAGGTCGTCCCATCGGCCAACACTCACTACGGCCACGCTCGTATCCTATCACTTCTTATAGCTGGCGCGGAACTGTCAATCCGCTAAAAATTAGCCATGCTCAAAAGATGAGCAAGCAATTATCCGTGACCGGGAGCCCCGAATGTGGCGTGAGATCGAGCCGGACGAGACGATCGAGGTGGATGTCGATGGCCATAAGGTCGTCGCCTATTCCTTCGGCTCTGGGCCCGAGGTGGTGTTCTGCCTCAATGGCGGGCCGGGTCTGCCCTGCGACTATCTCCGCGAGGCCCATTCCTGCCTGATCGACCAGGGTTACCGCGTCGTTGCCTTCGACCAGCTCGGTACAGGTAAGTCCGACCGGCCCACCGATCCCGCCCTGTGGACGATCGGCCGCTATGTCGAGGAGACCGAGACCGTGCGCAAGGCGCTCGACCTCGGCAAGGTGCATATGCTCGGCCATTCCTGGGGCGGCTGGCTCGGCATCGATTATGCGCTGACCTACCCGGAGCATCTCAAGACACTGATCCTCGAGGACACCGTCGCCGACATGCCGCATCTCATCTCCGAGCTCGAGCGGCTGCGGGCGGCGCTGGGATCGGAAACCGTCGCCATGATGCAGAAGCATGAGGCGCGCGGCACGATCAACCACCCGGAATATCTCGCGGCGATCACCATCCTGAACTATCGCCACGTCTGCCGCCTGCCCGAATGGCCGGCGCCGGTCACGCGTTCGCTCGATGACTGGAACATGGGTCCCTACGGCACGATGCAAGGACCGAACGAGTTCCTCTATATCGGCAATCTCAAGGACTGGGACCGCGTTCCCGACCTTCCGCGGATCACCATGCCGGTGTTGATTACCTGCGGCGCCCATGATGAACTGACGCCCGCCTGTGCGCTGCGCATGAAGCTCCATCTTCCGGATGCCGAACTGCAGGTCATCGAGAATGCCAGCCACATGCCGTTTTACGAAAATCCCGGCGCCTACTATCCCGCGCTGATCGATTTTCTTGCCCGACACAGGACCGGTTCATGAGCCGACACCCACCCACAACGAAACGGAAGGTGCGAATGAATGCACCGCTATAGGTTCGTCCTGTTCCGTCCGTTGCAGTTCCTGCCGGTGCTGTTCGGCATCAGCATCATCACCTTCATTCTGGTGAGGCTGATCCCGGGCGATCCGGCGCGGGTGCTGCTCGGCACCCGCTCGACGCCGGAGGCGATTGCCAATATCCGTGCGCAATACGGCCTCGATGAACCGATGTGGGCCCAATATTTCTACTTCCTGCAAAATCTCGCCAATGGCGAGATGGGCAAGTCGATCCTCTACAAGATCGACGTGCTGAAGCTGATTGCCACCCGCATCGAGCCGACGCTGGCTCTGGTGCTGACAAGCGTGCTGCTGTCGATCCTGATCGCCGTGCCGCTGGCAGCCATTTCGGCGCGGTCGAGCGGTCGCCTGCCCGACCATATCATCCGCGTCGTCTCGACGGTAGGCATCGGCTTTCCGCCCTTCTGGCTGGCGCTGATGCTGATCATACTGCTGTCGGTCAAGCTGGGCGTCTTCCCGGTCTCCGGCTATGGAAACACTTTCGCCGACAAGGCGGCGCATCTGGTGCTGCCGAGCCTGACGATCGCGCTGTCGCTGTCGGCCGTGCTGACGCGCAGCCTGCGCGCCGCGATGATCGTCGAGTTGCAATCCGATCTGGCGACTGCGGCGCGCGCCCGCGGCATGCCCGAGAGCATCGTCTTCTGGCGGCATGTCCTGCCGAATTCGATCGTGCCGACCATCAATCTGCTGGCCGTCAATATCGGCTGGCTGATCGGCGGCACGGTGGTGGTCGAGACCGTGTTTGCCATTCCCGGCATGGGGCAGCTGCTGGTCCGGGCCATATTCACGCGTGACTACATGGTGGTGCAGGGCGTCGCCATGGTCTTTGCCTGTGCCACCGTGCTGGTCAATTTTATTGCCGACATACTCACCGTCACCGTCGATCCCAGGGTGAAGCTATGACGGAGGCGGCGATCGGAAGGACGACGATACGATACCGCTGGCTGGGCCGGAACGTGACACTGGCGATCGGCGGCGGCGTGCTTGCGCTCTTCGTCCTTATGGCGCTGGCGGCGCCCTGGGTCGCGCCCTACGATCCGATCCTGCAAAACGGTGACATCAGGCTGATGGCGCCAAGCTGGGCGCATCCGTTCGGCACCGACAATTTCGGCCGCGACGTTCTCAGCCGCGTCATCTGGGGCGCGCGCATCGACCTGCAGATCGCCGTCATCGGTGTCGTCTTCCCGTTCCTGATCGGCACGCTGGTCGGCACCTGCGCCGGCTTCTTCGGCGGCATCGTCGATATTGTCTTCATGCGGCTGATCGACATCATCCTCGCCTTTCCCTTCCTGGTGCTGATGCTGTCGATCATCGCCATTCTCGGGCCGGGTCTCATGAGCTTCTACATCGCCATGGCGCTGGTCGGCTGGGTTTCCTATGCGCGGCTGATCCGGGCGCAGATGTTGGTGGTAAAGACCAGCGACTATGCGGTCGCTGCGACCAGCCTCGGCTTCAGCCGCAGCCGCATCATGTTCCGCCACCTGCTGCCCAATGCGATTGCCGGCTCGATCGTGTTCTCGATGTCGGATGCCGTGCTGGTGCTGCTCAACGGCGCGGCGATCAGCTATCTCGGGCTCGGCATCCAGCCTCCAACAGCCGAATGGGGCGTGATGGTCGCGGAGGGCCAGGCCTTCATCACCACGGCCTGGTGGATCACGCTGTTTCCCGGCCTGTCGATCGTGGTCCTCGCCTTCGGCTTCTCCCTGCTGGGCGACGGCCTCGGCGAACTGCTCGGGATCAAGGAATGACCGGCCCCGTGCTCTCCATTCGCGACCTGAGCGTCGAGGCCCGCCTCGATGGCGAAACGCGCACCCTGATCGATGCCGTGTCGCTCGACCTCAACCGCGGCGAGATCCTCGGGCTGGTCGGCGAGAGCGGTTCGGGCAAGAGCATGATCTGCCGTGCACTGGTCAAGTTGCTCCCGTCGCGCGCAATCACCATCGCGGGCGGATCGGTGATGCTCGGCGGCCGCGACCTGACCAAGCTCGACGAGAAGGCGATGCAGGCGGTGCGCGGTGGCGAAATCGGCATGATCTTCCAGAACCCGACCAGCCATCTCGACCCGGTGATGCGTATCGGCGACCAGGTTGCCGAGGGCATCCGCTACCATCAGAACCTGGAACGCCGGGCGGCCAAAGTCGCGGCGATCGAGATCCTCCGGCAGGTCGGCTTTCCTGACCCGGCGCGCCAGTACGAGAACTATGCCCACGAATTCTCGGGCGGCATGCGGCAGCGGACGATGATCGCCGTCGCGCTTTCCTGCAATCCCGATATCCTGATCGCCGACGAGCCGACGACCGCTCTCGACGTCACGATCCAGGCGCAGATCCTGCAATTGCTGATGGACCTGCGCCACTCCAGGGGGCTGTCGATCATCCTGATCACGCATGATCTCGGCGTGGTCGCCCAGACCTGCGACCGGATCGCGGTGCTGCGGCAGGGACGGCTGCTGGAGGTGGGTCCCAAGCGGCTGGTTCTGTCCACGCCGCGCGATCCCTATACGATCAGCCTGTTGAAAAGCCACCCTTCAATGCCGGAAGACCCGGGCCTGGCGCCGGCGGCCCCGCTTGCTTCTTCTTCCGCCCCGCCAGCGGCGTCGCCGCGACCGCTCCTCGAGATCGACGATCTCCATGTGCGGTTTCCGGCCCCCGGTCTCGGGCTGCTGGGTGCACGAAAGCCGGTCGCGGCGGTCAACGGGGTCAGTCTCCGGGTTTTTCCGGGCGAAAGCGTCGGCATCGTCGGCGAGAGCGGCTCGGGCAAGAGCACGCTGGCGCGCGCCATTCTCGGCCTGACGCCGCTGAGTTCGGGCCACATCAGCTTTGCGGGGTCCGACCTCGCCCGGCAGCGCCAGCAGGCACTGGCGCGCATCCGCACCGAAGCGGCCATGGTCTTCCAGGATCCCTATGGCGCGCTCAACCCGCGGCTGACGATCGGCGAAATGATCGGCGAAGTCCTGCGGGTGCAGAACAAGGTGCCGCCGGCCGCGGTTGCGGAAAGGACATTCGAACTGCTCGACCTGGTCGGCCTCGACCGCGAATTCGCCACCCGCAAGCCACGCAACATGAGCGGCGGTCAATGCCAGCGCGCCGGCATCGCGCGTGCGCTGGCGGTAAATCCAAAGCTGATCATTGCCGATGAATGCGTCGCAGCACTCGACGTGACCATCCAGGCGCAGATCATCGACCTGTTCCGCGACCTGAAGGCGCGGATGAACCTGACCCTGATCTTCATCGCCCACGATCTCGCGATCGTCCGCAATCTCTGCGAACGCGTGGTGGTGATGTATCGCGGCGAAATCGTCGAGGAAGGCCGTTCCGACGCGGTCTTCGCCCATCCGCAGCATGCCTATACCGCGGCCCTGATCGGCGCCATTCCGGATATCAACCCGGACAAGCCGCTTCTGGCCGGTGCCACGCCACGAGACCTGATACCTGCCTGAAACCAGAACCTGACAACAACAAAGGGAACGAGACCATGAAAATGAGATGGATGAGTTTGAGCGTGGCGACCGTGCTGGCCGCGCTGACGCTGGGAACGACGATCGCCGAGGCCGCCGGCGTGCTGACGATCGGACGCCGCGAGGATTCCACGACATTCGATCCGATCAAATCGGCACAGAATGTCGACAACTGGGTCTTCTCCAATGTCTTCGATGTGCTGATCCGCGTCGACAAGTCGGGCACCAAGCTCGAACCGGGGCTGGCCGAGAGCTGGACGATCTCAGACGACGGCCTGACCTATACGTTCAAGATCCGCGACGCCAAGTTTTCGGACGGCTCGCCGATCACCGCCGGCGACGCGGCGTTCAGCCTGCTGCGCATCCGCGACAACAAGGGCTCGCTGTGGAGCGACAGCTACAAGGTCATCGAGACGGCGGAGGCCACCGATGACAGGACACTGGTGGTCAAGCTGAAGAACCCGTCGGCGCCTTTCCTATCGACGCTGGCGCTTCCGAACGTGTCGGTCTTGTCGAAGAAGGCGGTCGAGGCGGGTGAAGACGCATTTGGCGAACTGCCGACCGCGTCCTCTGGCGCGTTCATCGTCAAGGAATGGCGCCGGGGTGACCGGGTCATCCTGGAGAAGAACCCGAACTTCTGGCAGGCGGACCGGGTCAAGCTCGATGGCGTCGAATGGATCTCGGTGCCCGACGACAATACCCGCATGCTCAACGTCCAGGCGGGTGAACTCGACACCGCGATCTTCGTGCCCTTCTCGCGCGTCGAGGAGTTGAAGAAGGATGCCAACCTCACGGTTCACGTCGAGACCTCGACCCGCGAGGACCATCTTCTCATCAACCACGAGCATGGCGCGCTTGCCAAGAAGGAAGTCCGCCAGGCGCTCGACATGGCCATCGACAAGCAGGCGCTCGTCGACACCGTCACCTTCGGACTGGGCACCGTCGCAAATTCCTTCGTCCCCAAGGGTGCGCTCTATTACTACGCCGACAACCTGCAGCGGCCGTACGATCCCGAAAAAGCCAAGGCGATGCTGGCCGAGGCCGGCGCTTCCGACCTGACGCTCAACTATGTTGTCCGCGCGGGCGATGAAGTGGTGGAACAGACCGCGGTGCTGCTGCAGCAGCAACTCTCCAAAGCCGGCGTGACCGTCAACATCAACAAGGTCGACCCGAGCCAGGAATGGGACATGCTGGTCGCCGGGGATTACGATGTCGGCGTCAACTACTGGACCAACGACATCCTCGACACCGACCAGAAGACCACCTTCGTCGTCGGCCATGACAGCAACCTCAACTACATGACCCGCTACAAGAACGATGCGGTCAAGGACCTTGTGGCTGCCGCCCGGCTGGAACTTGATCCGGCGAAACGCGAGCAGATGTATGTCGAGATCCAGAAGATGGCCAAGGACGACGTCCACTGGATCGATCTCTATTACAGCCCCTATATCAACGTCAGCCGGAAGAACATCTCGGATTTCTACCAGAATCCGCTCGGCCGCTTCTTCCTTGAGGATACCGCGAAGAACTGATCCGGCACCGAAACCGGCTTTCAGGACTGATCTGGGGACGCCCCATGCAAGGCTGCATGGGGCGTCTGCTTTTTGGGCGGCCCTGGATGGCGGGATGGCGCGCTTGCCGCGCTATTTGGGGTCGGGCCACTCGGTCGCGCCCTGCCGGTACTGCCGCGGCGAGACTGCGGTATGGTTGCGGAAGAAGCGGCTGAAATGCGCCTGGTCGATGAAGCCCAGCCGGCTGGCGGTGGAACTCAGCGGCTCCTGCGACTTGATGGTCAGTTGGACGGCCTGTTCGAGCCGCACCACATTCTGGAACAGGCCGGGCGACATGCCGGTGCAGGCCTTGAAGCGCCGGAAGAAATTCGAGCGGCTCATGCCGGCGTCGTCGATCATGGTCTCTATGCTGAGGCCATCGCCCGAACTGCCGCGAATATGGCCGATCGCCTTGCGGATCCGCCAGTCGTAGACATGCGATCCCGACGGCTTGAACGTGCCGCTCGCCCAATCCGAATAGCGCGCGATGACAGAGACGACAAGAACGCCGAGGAGCCATTCGGTGTCGGCCACCGACTCCGAATTCGACTTGAGGCACTCGGCGAGCGTGCGCAGCAGGCGCCGCATCTCGTCCGTCACCTGGCCGCAGGACTGGTTGAAGAACCGACCGTCACCGCTGCTGAGCCAGTCCGGGCGGTAGGAGGCCAGCCATTCCGGCTCGATATAGAGCGCGATGATCTGGGTGTTGGGCTGCCCCGGCGCATGCAGGAATGCGTGGGGCTGCCAGGCGTCCACCATCAGGAAAGTCTCGTCGGTGAGCGGCATGGCATCGTTGCCGACGACGAAACTCGTATCGGCGCCGGCAACCTTGAACAGCATGTGGCAGTGCGGATGGGCGTGTCGCACGAGGCCATGCGCCAGGTCGACCAGGGCGACACGGCCAAAAGGTCCCAATATGACGCGCACGGCCTCGGACATCGGTTCACTATACCAAGCTTGCGGGTTTCGGAAAGCGCGGATCGTCAGGCGCCGGTGACCTCTTGTGCGGGACGCCGGGGTATCGGATATGTGGTCGCGAAGATCGACTCCTTCTGACTCGGTCGTGGCGACAGGGCGTTGGATGGCGCAGCAGACTCCGCAACACAAACTCGTTCCCGCCGTGGAAAAGGCGTCGCAGGTTCTCGACATCGTGGCCGCCGCCAAGCGCTATCCGACGATCTCCGAACTGGCGCGGGAGACGGCGCTGCCCAAGAGCACGGTGCATGGCCTGTGCACCACGCTTGTGCATCTCGGCCTGCTGATCCGCCGCCCGGACCAGACCTATCTGCTCGGTCCGCATATCCTGAAGTGGTCGAACGCCTTCGATCGGCAGACTGACGTGGCGACAGAGTTCGCTGCGCTGTGGGACCAGGTCGACATGTTCCCCGATGCCATCGCCTCGCTTGGCATTCCCGATGGCACGGATATCGTGTTCATCGCGGCCCGCCAGACGCATGCGATCGAGCGGTTCGCGATCCGGCCCGGCATGCGCATAGCCGCGCCCTATTGTGCCGCGGGAAAGGCGGTTCTCGCCTCGCTCTCTGATTTCGAGATCAGCCGGGCGGTCGGCGCCAGCCTGCCGCCGCCCTTGACCGAGCATTCGGTGGGCGACGTCGCCGCCCTGCTGGTGGAGATCGGCCAGATACGCGACGCGGGGGTGTCGGTCGAGGCGGGACAGTGCCAGGCCGGGATCACGAATTTCGCCGCTGCAGTCTCCAACTCGCTTGGGCGCCCCGTCGCCGCGATCATGCTGAGCGTGGAGAGCGAGACGCTGGGCGCCGACGCGCAAGGCCGGCTTGAAGTGCTTGTCGCCGAAATGGCGGCGCGGCTGTCTCGCCGGCTCGGGGCCGAGACAGAGGGCTGATGCGGGACATGGATTCGCGCAACGTCTATTCATGAGCGCCAAGGGTTCTGACGGCTCGGGGCCGGGACGACGCGGACCGATCTGCCGCCGAAAGATGGCCTTCGATGAGGTCCAGCACCTGTTCCGGATTGTCGTGCTGCGGAAAGTGCCCGTCCTGTTGCAGCAGGACCCATTTGACCGCGTTGCTGACACGGGCGGCAATGCGCGACACCTGTGCGGTGGAGCCTATGGCGTCCCTGAGACCCTGGATCAGAAGCAGCGGTGCCTTGAGGCTGCCCATGTGATCGAGGAGGCGGTCGGGCGTCCTGCAAAGCGCGTTGCGCGCCGAACGCCAGCGTCGATAGGTGGCTCCGGCATCGTGGTGGGTGGCCCTGAGGCGCAGCGTCAGGCCGGTGCGGAACTCATCGTCTGGCAACTCGCGCGTCGACTGGATGAACTGCTGGTCGGCGAAGCACATGGGGGCGATGCCGACGATGCGGACGAAGAGCCTCGGATGGATGGATGCCGCGAGGATCGCCACCGCCGCGCCGTCGGCATGGCCGACGAGGTTCGCTTTGCGAATGCCGAGCGCCTGCATGATAGCGGGGATGATGACGCTGGCCTCGGCGACGAGCAGGTCGCCCGCTTCGACATTGGCGAGCGCAGGGCTTTGGCCGCAGCCGGGTCGCGAGTAAACCACGATGCGGCCCCGCGGCTGCCGGTGCGCCAGCCCGAGTGCAATCTCAAGGAAGGATTCCACGCTTCCGACACCGTGCGTGATCAAGATGGTGGTGGGGCCATTTTCGGGCCCGATCGAGACGATTTCCACCAGCCCTGCCTCGGTCATCACCAGACGGACGGGCTGGGCCGTCGCATGTGCTGCGACGGCTGGACGTGGCCGCGCCTCTGCCCTGAAGTCAAGCATCGCATCCCTCCCACGGGTCGGCCGTTCAGCGCGATCCTCCCTCGTCGCTGTCGACCCCTGGCTGGCATGATGGCATCAAGCATCGCCCGCGGTAAGACATCGGGGTGGGCAGAACTTGCCAAAGAATCTCATTTTTCGCTTTTCTGAAGCGGTGAGACGGTCGCTTGCGGGTGTGTGCGGCTGAGGTCTGCACCCATTCGGTGCGACAGGCGCGTGGCGATCCTCTGCACGTTGTCGATCACCCGCTCCCGCTCGCCATGCGCCAGGGCATCGACCGGCAGGCTGACGGCAACGCCGGCAATCGGCCTGTTGCGGGAATCCAGAACCGATGCACCGAAACAGACGATGCCTTCGGCCACCTGCTGGTCGTCGCAGCTATAGCCGCTGCGGCGGACCTCCCGCAGTTCGGCGATCAGCCGGTCAATGTCCTGGACGCTGTTGGGCGTCTTCGGCTGCGGAAGTCCATCGGCGTAGAGCCGCCTGATCTCGAAATCGGTCATGTGGCTCAGAAACGACTTGCCGGTCGCGGTGAAGGCGGCGGGGAGGCGCATGCCGGCGCGGAACTCGATCAGTGAGTGGCTCAGGCTCGAATTGCGTGCCGCGATATAGACGACTTCTCGGCCTTCGAGGACCGAGAGCGTGATCGTGGCGCCCGGCAGTTCCGTTTCCTGGTCCCAGATAGAGGCGAACTCGATGGCGACGTCGGACTGGATGATGAACGCGTTTGACCACCGCATCAGATGCGGGCCGAGCTGGAAGGTCTGGTCATTGCGCCGGACTAGCAGTTCGAGGCCGATGAGCGTGTGGCAGAGCGTGTGGACGGAGCTCCGCGCCAGCTTCAGCTCCCGCGCCAGATCAGAGAGCGTCATCGGTGCCCGCGACCGGGCGACAAGATCCAGAATCAGCGTGCCGCGCTCGAGGGCGGGAACGTGTTTCGGCTTGTCTCCCGGATCGGCCATGTCCTGTCCCCGATTTTCGGTCCGTCGCAGAATGTGCTTGACAGATGTTTAGCCTGAAGATTAGCTTTCCGTCCATCGAAAAGTGTTCAGCATATTGAACGCAGTCCGATGAATGGAAAATATGGTCGCGCTTGACGCGAGGGAAACACCGCCTCAGGCGGGCCGGAGGGCAACATGGTGATGAGCGTGCGGGATTGGGCCATACGCTTCGGCGAGGCGTCGGACCGCGATGCCACGATCGGCGCGATGGCGCGATATTTCACCTGCACCTACATGTGGGACATGGGGACCCAGAAGGTCATCGTCGAAATGGTCGATGGCAAGGTCTACCGGATCAACACCGATCCCCAGCCGCTGGACGCCTACGACTTCGTGCTTCGCGCGAGTCCCGCGACATGGCGCGAATTCGCCAAGCCCATTCCCGAGCCCATGTATCACGGCATCTGGTCGGCCTCCTTCCGCCGGGACCTCAAGATCGAGGGCAACATCCTGGTGATGATGCAGAACCTGAGAAATTTCACCGTTCAGTTCGAATTGCTGCGCAGGGTCGGGGTTCCCGTCTGAGACCCCTGCTACCCGCAAAAGGAAATCCGCATGGCTAAGCATTCACCCGTCATAGGCCGATATGTCACGATCGACGTCGATGGCTATGAATACAAGGTCTTCTACCTGCGCAACGGCCAGGGTGTCCCGCTCGTCTGCCAGCATACGGCGGGCTGCCATAACCATCAGTGGCGCGGGCTTCTCGAGGACGAGGCGGTCACCCAGAACTACGACGTGATCGCCTATGATCTCGCCCGGCACGGCAAGTCGGATCCACCGCTCAACAAGGAATGGTGGAAGGAAGAATACACCCTGACCGCCTCGCACTACATGAACTTCATCATCGCGCTCTGCGATGCGCTCGAGCTCGACCGGCCGATTTTCATGGGATCGAGCTTCGGCGGCAATGTCGCGCTGCAGCTGGCGTTGCACCATCCGGACAAGTTCAGGGCCGTCATCCCCGTCGAAGCGGCAGAACATGCGCCGGGATTCTATCTCGACTGGTGGCGCCATCCCCATGCCAATGCCGCCCAGGTCTGCGCCAGCGGCGTCTGGGACCTGATGGCGCCGCAGAGCCCCGAGCTCGATCGCTGGCTGACCTGGCACTACTACACGCAGGGTGCCGAAGTCTTCAAGGGCGACCTGTTCTTCTATTCGATCGATCACGATCTGCGCGGCAAGCTCGGCAATATCGACACAAAGCGCTGCCCGGTCATCATGATGACCGGCACCTACGACTACCTGACCCCGCCCGAGGCCACGGAAGCCACCGCCCGGCAGATACCCGGCGGCATCTATATCGAGATGGAGGATATCGGTCATTTCCCGATGTCCGAGAATTACCCGCTCTTTGCAGTCTATCTCAAAGAGGCACTGCGGATCATCGAGGCGCGGACGTGAACGAACGGCGTTGCACCCAGGGGTTTTCGGAATGAAGATCGTCGAATTTGATGACAAGGGCCGCCGTATCGAGGCCGATGGCAATGCCGCGGCCCCAAAGGGGTCCGCGTCCTCGCTGGCGCCGAGGCCGTCGTTCTCGGCGCCCAAGCCCGCCGAGAAGCCGCGCAACCGCCGCACCTCCTCGGGCATCGAGCTGCACATGTTCCAGACGGGCACGCTGCGGACAAAGGTGAAGTACATCAAGATGAACCAGGGGGAGGGCGATTTCGAGATCCCGGTCCCGTGGTTCCTGATCCGGCATCCGCAGGGCAATGTCGTCATCGACGGCGGCAACGCCATCGAGGCCGCCATCGACAAGCGCGGCCACTGGGGTGCTGTGGTCGACGCCTATGATCCCGTCATGGCGGTTTCGGAAAATTGCGTCGACCAGCTCAAGATGATCGACATCGCGCCGCATGACGTCCGCTATGTCCTGCAGTCGCATCTGCATCTCGATCACACCGGCGCGCTGGGCCGGTTTCCGCGCGCCCAATACATCGTCCAACGGGCGGAATACGACTATGCGTTCAAGCCGCACTGGTTTGCCGCCGGCGCCTATATCCGCGCGGATTTCGACCGGCCCGGCCTGAACTGGAAGTTCCTCGGCGGCGACTATACCGACAATTACGACCTCTTCGGCGACGGGACCGTGCGGATGATTTTCACGCCCGGCCATTCGGTCGGCCATCAGTCCTTTCTGGTCACCTTGCCCAAGACAGGTCCGGTCCTGCTGACCATCGATGCCGCCTACACGGTCGATCACTGGGAAAACAAGGCCCTGCCGGGCCTTGTCGTGTCGTCGGCCGATGCCGCCAATTCGGTGGCGAAACTGCGCCGGATCGCGGCGGACACGGGGGCCATGGTCGTCACCGGACACGATCCGCAAGCCTGGGCCGGCGTCCGCAAGGCGCCGCACGATTTCTACGATTGAGTGCAGTCCAACCTGGAGGAGATGGAAATGATACGTAAACTGGCAATGGCGGCGGCGATCCTGTCGATGACCGCCACGGCGGCATTGGCGGAGGGGGTCGACGAAATCAACCCCGAAGTCGCCAAGCGCCTCTACAATACCGAGATGCTCGATCCGATGCAGCCGATCGGCCCGAGCAAGTGGCGGGACTTCAAGGCCAAGAACCCGCCGCCGTGGAAGATCGGCTATGCCTCCTCCTACGCCGGCAATACCTGGCGCGCCGCGGCGATGGACGAGCTTCAGAACGTGATCGTTCCGGAATGGCAGAAGCTTGGGCTTCTCTCCGAAGTGATCATCACCCAGTCGAACCTGAACGACTCGACGCAGATCCAGCAGATCCGCCAGCTTGTCGACCAGGGCGTCGATGCCATCATCCTGTGCTGCTCCAATCCGACTGCGCTGAACGCCTCGGTGAAATATGCGGCGGACAAGGGTGTGCCGGTGTTCTCGATGACCGGCTACCTGACCTCGGAATATGCGGTCAATTCCTCGGTCAACTACCAGGTCGGCGGCTTCGAGATCGGCAAGGCCATGGTCGACCAGCTCGGTGGCAAGGGCAATGTCCTTGTCGTCGAAGGCATTCCCGGCACGTCCGGTTCGGACAGCCAGCATCGCGGCGTGCTCGCCGGTCTTGCGACCTCGCCCGACATCAAGATCGTCGGCACCGTTGCCGGCATGTGGACCGACCAGGTCGCGCAGGGCGAAGTGCAGAAGTGGCTCGCCACCAACCCGGGCAAGCTTGACGGCATCGTCGTGCAGTCGGCGGCCGAAATGGGCGTGCTGCGCGCCGTCCAGCAGGCCGGTCTCGCCGACGTTCCGGTCGCCATCGGCGGCGAACTCGGTGCTCTCTGCCATTGGCGCAAGAACCCGACTTATATCAACGCGTCCTACCAGCTCTGGCCGCCGGCTGACGACATCGCTCTGATGTGGCACGTCATGATGCGGACGCTGCAGGGACAGGGGCCGAAGATCCAGTCGATCCTCGTCGATCCGGTCAAACTCACCCATGACGACCTCAAGGCCGTGATGAACGAGGACTGCTCGGTCGATACTGCCGAATGGCTGAAAGTCGGCGCCAAGCGCTGGGGCTACGACTCGTCCTATCTGGACGACTTCTTCCTGCGTCCGGCCGACCCGCGCGCCTACAAGCCCTGACGCCGTCTCCGGGGCCGGCCGTGGCCGGCCCCGGAACCCTCGCTGAAACCGCGCCCTCGAACACAATCGAGCCCGCAGGATCATCATGACAACGCACGCGACCGACATCGCCATGTCTGCCAGACCGGAGACCATCGTGGTTCGCGGCGTGAAGAAATATTTCGGGCCGACACGGGCGCTCGACGGCGCCTCTTTCACCGCACGC
This sequence comes from Rhizobium sp., assembly GCA_019739215.1. Taxonomy (GTDB): domain Bacteria; phylum Pseudomonadota; class Alphaproteobacteria; order Rhizobiales; family Rhizobiaceae; genus Rhizobium_E. The sequence continues at coordinate 98,715 of JAHHDR010000032.1, read as the reverse complement.
GCCGGGGAAATCCACGCCATCGTCGGCGGCAACGGTTCGGGCAAGAGCACGATCGCTAAGGTCATTTCCGGCATCCTGCCGATCGACAGCGGCACGGTCTCGGTTCTCGGCGAGAGCCCGTCCACGCCAGCCGAGGCGCGCGCGCTCGGTATTTCCACGGTCTACCAGGAAGTCCTCGTCGCCGACGAGAGTTCGGTGGTCGACAATATCTTCATGGGCGCCGATCGCCTGTTCTCCAAGACGCTGTCGCAGAGCGGCAAGGTGGCACGGGCGGCCGAGCTCATGCATCAATTGTCCGGCGAGCCGGTGGATCCGCACGCGCTGGTCGGCACGCTGCCGCTCAGCCTGAAGCAGTGGATCACCATTGCGCGCGCGCTGCTTTCCGAGCCCCGCATCCTCATCCTTGATGAAAGCTCGGCAGCGCTCGATTTCGACAGCACGGAACGGCTGTTTGCCAAGATGCGGGCGCTGCGGGACGGTGGAACCACGGTGCTGATTGTCACCCATCGCATTGCCGAACTGATCCGGATTTCCGACAGGGCAACCGTCCTGCGGGATGGCCGCGATGTCGGCGTGCTCGAGCGGGCCGACATCACCGAACAAAATCTCTTGTCGCTGATGACCGGCGAGGACCGTTCGCGCGGCCAGGTTTCGGCAGCCGCGCCCCAGCCCCGGTCCGGCGAGAGGGCGATGCAGGCGCGAAACCTTGCGGTCTGGCCGGGTAGTCGGCCGTTCGATTTCGACCTCAGGCGCGGCGAGATCGTCGGCATCACCGGCCTCGACGGACAGGGACAGGATGCCTTCGTCCGCGTCATGGCCGGTGTGGTGCCGGCCTCGTCCGGACTGGTCGACGTGGCGGGACGGGACGGCAACTGGTCGCCCGTGCGCAACCTTGCCGAGGCCGTGAAGGGGCGCATCGCATATGTGTCGGGGGATCGGAAGCGGGAAGGCATCTTCGCCTCGCTGTCGATCTTCGAGAACATGGTCATGCCGCTCTACCGGGAAAAGCGCCGCGCCGGCATTCTCGGCATCATCGACCGCGAGACCCTGACCACGATCTTCCGGCGCGAGGCGGAAAACCTTCTCATCAAGTTCGGCGTCAAGGAAGACCGGATCACGTCGCTGTCGGGCGGGAACCAGCAGAAGGTCCTGATCGGTCGCGGCTTTGCGATGCGGCCCGATACGATCATCCTCAACGATCCCGCGCGCGGCATCGACGTCGGTGCCAAGACCGAACTCTACAAGCACCTGAGGGCCTATGCCGAGGAGGGCAGGGCGGTCATCTACCTCTCCTCCGAGATCGAGGAGTTTCTCGGCTTTGCGACGCGCGTGATCGTCTTCCGCGACGGCGCGCCGTTCGATGCGTTCGACGGCCGGCAACTGGAAGCGCGCCGGGTGCTTGAGGCGATGTTCGGCCAGACCGACGGCAGCGGGTTGCGCGCCGGCCACGGGCTTACGCCTTCGCAGCCCGTTGCGTCGCCCGAAAATAACGCTGCGACAACGGACGGCGTGCGCGTGCGCGTCGAGATACCGGCCGACATCAGGGCGGCAATGGCGGCGCAGATGCCGGCGGCGGGATCGACGCAGACGGCTGTCGAGCGGCTTGTCGCGGCAGAGGCCAGTGACGCCCCGCTGGCGCCCCGCGCCATCCGCATCGTGGAATTCGGACCCGACGGCTCTCGCAGGGAGACGGGTGCGCGATGAACATGGCAGTCCTTCCTCCACCGTCGCAGGCAGGGTCCGTGCAGCAGGCTCCGGTGGCGGAACTGCGCGGCGGACGGTCGAGCCCGTTCCTGCTGATGCCGATCACGCTGTTTTTCCTGCTATTGGCGATCGCGGTCCTGCGCTCGCCGGGACTGATGACGTCGTCGGGCATCGGCGCGGCGATCATCGTCGTCACGCCGCTGATCCTGGCGACCTACGCGCTGATGGCGTCGACGCTGTCCGGTCGCGGCACGGTGGATCTCTCCATCGGACCTCTGATCGGCTTCATCAACGTCACCATGATCCAGCTGCATGGGGCGGGGCTTCTGGGCAATCCGATCTCGGTTTTCCTCTACTGCATGGCCGTGGGCGCGCTCTATCAGTTCCTCTTCGCGCTCATCGTCATCTATGTCCGTGTCCAGCCGATCATCGTATCGCTGTCGGGATATCTCGCGCTCAGCGGTATCAATCTCGTAATCCTGCCACGGCCGGGCGGCATGGCGCCGGAATTCATGGCGGAGTGGGGCTACGGCACCACGATCTTCTCGCCGGTCCTCTTCATCCTGCTCGCGGCTTCCGCGGCCTGGCTGCTGTTTACCGCCACCGCATTCTACGGCCACCTGCGGCTGATGGGGTCGGACGAGCGCGCGGCCTATACATCAGGCGTTCCGATCACGACCGTGCGGATCGGCGCTCACCTGATTTCGGGCTGCTTTGCGGGCCTCGCCGCCATCTGCTTTACCGCGCTGATCTCTTCGGGGGATCCCTCGCAGGGCACGACCTACACGCTGATCGCGGTGACCGCGCTTGTTCTCGGCGGCGCCTCGCTGGCTGGCGGGCGGGGTGGCGTCTTCGGCTCGGCGCTCGGCGCGCTCAACCTCTACCTCATCACCTTCGTGCTCTCGACGTTCAATTTCGGCACGGTGCAGAGCTTCGTCACCAATCTCGCCTATGGCACGATCCTGGTGGTCTCGCTGCTGCTGACGCTGTTGATACCCTTCATCCAGCGCCGCATTCCCAATTTTTCGCCGCTGCTCTATTTCGTCTTCCTGGCAGCGGTCGTGCTCGGCGTCATCCTTCACGCCACCTTCGATTATACGGCGCTCGGTGCGGTCGGCCCCCTCGTGCCCGGCCCGCTGGACATGCAGGCGGCGCTGACCGGACCCCTGGAAATCGCCAGGCCGTCGGCCGAAACCGAAGCGCTGCGGGTCGCCGCCGCGCCCGTCGTGCTGTCGGTGCTGCTGCTCGTGGTGATCGCCGTCTTCGTGCGCGTTGCCGTATCGCAATCGAGCCGCCGGACGATCGCGCCTGCCGTCGCCGTCATCGTTGCCGCCCTGGTCCTCGCCGGAGGCTATGTGATGAGCAGCACCGCCAACCAGCCCAAGACGGAGGTGATCCCGTGATGGACAGGATTCCGCAACTGAGCTTCCCCGCCCGCATCCTTGGCCTTGCGGCCGGCATCGTGCTGACCGCGATCGGTGCCGGCTTCGGATTTGCCCAGGGCCTCTCGGTCCAGATCGTCATTCTGTCGGCGATCGCCACGCTCGCACTCTTCATGTGGGGCTGGCGCTTCGTGATCGGGCAGTTCCTCGATCCATCCGCGCCGCCGACCGCCCATCCGGTTGACGGCCCCGGTCCGGTTCGCGCCGCGTGGACGCAGTATCGCTGGCCGCTCGTCGGGCTGGCGCTCATCCTTCTCGCATTCCTCGTCCTGTCGCTGACGGTCGAGGGCTTCTTCAACATCTGGAACGTGCTGTCGCTGATCATCCTGATCGCGATCCTCATCCTGACCCGCACGCTGGGCCGGCAGTTCCAGCAGAACCGTTCGGCCTTCATCGGCATCATGGTGCTCGCCGGGCTGTTCTCGGTCGGATCGATGAACATCGAGGGTTTCGCGTCGGGCAACAACATCAAGTCGATGCTGCTCTTCGCATCCTTCCTCGGCATCGCCTCCATCGGCCAGACCCTCGTGGCACTTCTCGGCGGACTGGACTTGTCGATCCCCTTCATCATCGGCGGCGCCAATGTCGGCCTTCTCTACCTGATGGGCCTCGGCGTGCCACCATGGCTGGCGACGATCATCGTCCTGGCCATCGGCGCATCTTTCGGTGTTGCCAATGGCTTCCTGAGCTACCGGCTGCAGGGCCAGGCGCTGATCGTCACCCTTGGCACCGGCTTTGCGATCTCGGGCGGCGTCCAGATCATCACCTCGATCGGCTCGGCCTATTCGGGCAATGTCTTCGGGACCGTACCCGGCTGGCTGTCGAACCTGTCGGCGATGAACGGGACGACATTCGGCCTGCCGTTTCCGCCGGTCATCGTCATCTGGGTGGTGATCGCCATCATTCTCATGGTCGGGCTCAGGATGACGGTTTACGGCCGCTATCTCTACGCACTCGGCGTCAACCGCACCTCCGCCAGCCGCGTGATGATCTCCGAGATGCGCTACTGGGTCATGATGTACGCACTGTCCGGCTTCTTCGCCGCCATGACGGGCAGCCTGCTGCTCGGCTGGTCGGGTGGCGGCTTCATCGGCGTCGGCGATCAGTACCTGTTCCTCACGCTGGCGGCGGTCGTGGTGGGCGGCACGTCGCTGCTGGGTGGCGCCGGTGGCTATGGCTTCACAGTCATCGGGGTGCTGGTTCTGCAGGTCCTGTCGAGTTTCCTGGTCGGCATCGGCCTCGACTTCAAATGGCAGCAGTTCATCTTCGGCCTGCTGATCCTGCCGATGGTGGCCCTCTATGCCCGATCCCCGCACATCCGAACCCAGATCTGAGGCCACGACATGACGCCCAAGACATTCCGCAACGGGAGACACTGAAATGCCGGTTTACCAGACAACCGACCTCACCGCGGCAAGCTTTTCGGTCGCGTTGTTCGGACTTGTCGCCACCGCGATCCTGCTGCTGATGGGCACGACATGGGTCGGGCGCGGCTTCAAGCTTCCGGTGGCGCTTTGCGCGATTGCCGCGCTGGTCGGGATCGGCGCGGCCTTCGAGGCACGCGGCGCCTGGCTCGCCGGCCAGAACGTTCCCGTCGTCTATCACTATGTCGGCTGGTCAATCTCGATGCCGCTGCAGATCATGGCGCTGTTCTTCCTGGCAGGCACCGCCGGGCGGCTCACGGCCGGCCTGTTCTGGCGCCTGATCGTGGTCTCGGTGCTGATGGTCTTCGTCCGCTATCTCGGCGAGGCCAATTTCATGCACCCGACACTGGCCTTCCTCATCGGCCTGGTTTTCTGGCTCTACATCCTGGGCGAACTCTATTTCGGACGGATGGACGATGCCGTCCGGGGCTCCACCAGCGACAGCCTGCGGCGGGGCTATTTCTGGCTCAGGCTGATCGTGACCGTCGGATGGGCGATCTATCCGCTCGGCAACTTCCTTACTTCATTCGCCGGTGTCGCAGACGATGGAAGCCTGTCCGTCGCCTATAATCTCGCCGACATTCTCAACCGCATGGCGTTCGGCGTGGCGGTCCTCGTGACCGGCGCCCTCGCCACCGAGGAGAAGCATCATGCTTGACGCCTCATCCCGCCCAAGCCCCGTGGCTTCAACCCTCGCTAGTTCTGAAGGAATACGTCCATGAAGGGTGCAGACGTTATTGCAATCATCATCCTGGCCGCGATCGTCATTGCCGTCGCCGCCTATCTCCTGCACTGGCTCTATCGCCGCTCGACCAAGGATGTGAGCTTCGTGCGAACCGGCTTCGGCGGCGAGAAGGTGGTGATGGGCGGCGGCGCGATGGTGCTGCCGATCCTGCACGACCTCACCGAGGTCAACATGAACACCCTGCGCCTCGAAGTGACCCGGGCGCGCGAGAAGTCGCTGATCACCAAGGACCGGATGCGCGTCGAGCTGACGGTTGAATTCTACGTCCGCGTCGCGCCGAACGACGAGGCGGTGGCGACCGCCGCGCGGAGCCTCGGCAACCGCACCATGAATGCCGAACAGCTCAAGGACCTCATCCAGGGCCGGTTCGTCGATGCCATGGGTGGTGCTGCCGCGAAGATGACGCTCGAACACATCCACGAGAACCGCCAGGCCTTCGTCCGCGAGGTCAAGCAGGAGGTCGCCGAAAGCCTCGCGCTCGACGGGCTGGAGCTTGAAAGCGTGTCGCTCACCTCGCTCGACCAGACCGATATCAAGCTGTTCGACCCGTCCAACACCTTCGACGCCGAGGGCCTGACCCTGCTCACCGAGCAGATCGAGAGCCGCAAGAAGAAGCGCAACGACATCGAGAAGGACACCGCTGTCGCCATCCGCGCCAAGAACCTCGAGGCGGAGAAGCGCAGCCTGGAGATCGAGCGCGACAGCGAATATGCACGCCTGTCGCACGAGGCGCAGGTTTCCATCGAGCGCGCCGGCCGGAAATCCGAGATCGCGGCGCAGAATGCCGTGCGTGAACGCGAGATCGAGTCCGTCAAGATCAAGGAGCGTGAGGCCGTCGAGCGCGCCCGCATCGAGATGGAGCGTCAGGTGGAGATGCTGGAGATCAAGCGCCGCGAGGTCATCCAGATCGAGGAGCAGGCCTCCGAGATCGCCGTGTCGATCAAGTCCAAAGAGCGGTCCGAGGCCCAGACACAGGCCGAGAACGCGCGTGCCCAGATGGTCGAGGCACAGGAGAAGGTGCAGACGATCCGCGACACCGAGATCGCCACGCGCCAGAAGGCAATCGAACTCATCGAAGCAGAACGCGAGGCCAATGCACAGGGCGCGAAGATCCGCATCCTTGCCGAGGCCGAGAAGGCTGCGGCGAAGGATCGCGCCGATGCCGACCGGATCGCCGTGTCGGCGCTCGAGGAGCGGTTGCGGGTCGAGGCCGACGGCAAGGAGAAGCTCAATACGGCGGAAAACCTTCGGTCCGATGCCAGCCGCAAGTCGTCCCTCCACAGGGCGCTCGTCGAGAACCTGCCGGCCATTATCCGCGAAAGCGTCAAGCCGATGGAGAAGATCGAGGGCATCAAGATCCTTCATGTGGAAGGACTGCCGGGGCTGTCGGGTGCCGTCGGTGCCGGCGGTGGCGGCGGGATTGCGACAGGACCGGATGGCCAGGCGCCACGCGACGGCAACCTCGCCGAGCAGGTCGTAAGCTCTGCCCTGCGCTACCGTACCCAGGCGCCCTTCGTGGACACGCTGCTTGGCGAGATCGGACTCAGCGGTGACAATATCCACCGGGTGCATACGCTCGGCGACCTGTCGAAGATCGTCTACACCGAACCCGCCGCATCCGACATCCCGGCGAAGGGGAAGCCCAAGCCGAATTGAGCACTCTTCGCGGGGAGCGCCGGACGGTTCTCCCCTGACCGCGCATCTTCGTGCAGGAAAACGGAACAATGGCCTATCGTGGACCGATCGTCGAACGCAGCATCCTGATCTTTGCCGATTGGGCGGTGCTTGGCTTTTTCGGCCTGGGTGTCTTTCTCGAAGGCATGGCGCGCGACATGTGGTCCGTGTCGGCTGCGGGCGTTGCTGTCATCGTACTGGCCTTTGCGGTCCATATCGTCGTCAATTCCATTTTCGATACCGGCTTCACGCCGGGGGAGACTGCGCTGGGGATCGGAAGCTACGGTCTGCTCGGCCTGGTCTTCATAACGGGTGCACTCGGCGGGGACATGACGACTGCGGACTATCTCTCCGGCCTCACGCTGTTCGGCGTGTTGTCGGTGGGCTTCCTCGTCTATCTCCTCACGCGCCACGGGCTGAGGGGCGCTTTCTCCCGCTTTCACGTCAAGCCGGCGCCCGGGGAGGGGACCTGAACGATGATATGGCTCCCGCTGTTTGGTCTGTTCTATGGCGCGGCCGCTCTCTACTGGGCGCGGGTTGCCGCCCATGAGAATGGCGATTACCAGACATTCTTCTCCGCCGGCCACGCATTGTCGCCCTGGATGAGCGCATTGGTGCTCGGTGGGCTGAGCCTCTCCGGCTGGGCGGTTCTCGATGGCGCGCAGCGCATCGGCACAGGCGGATTCGGGCTTCCTGTCCTTGTCGTTTCCGGCATTGCGCTCGCGCTGCCCGGGGTCTTCTTTTTCAAGCGTCTCTGGTACATCGGCCAGCGCCTGCGGCTGTCGTCACTGGGCGAATTGCTGCGCAGCTACTATCAGTCCGAGTTCCTCGTCGCCTATGCGGCGGTCGTCGCAGTGCTGTTCGCAGTCGGCTTTGCCGGCCTGCAACTCGCCGCGCTCGCCTCGATGACCGAGCGGCTGACCTCGGGTGCCGTGAGTGCGCCGGTTGCGTCGACGGTCCTCGGGGCAATACTGTTTGGATACACCGCCATCGGCGGGATGCGGGTCGTCGGCTATCTCGGCACGGTACAGTCTGTCCTGGCCGGCGCGGCCCTTGCCGGCCTTGCCGGCTTCGCGCTGATCGGAGTTGGCGGCTTTGCCGCGCTCAATGAAAGCCTGCGCGTGATGGCGGCCGAACCGGGCAACCTGTCGCGTTTCATCGTCAGCGGCGTCGTCCAGTTCACGGCCGGCGCGGGCCGCGAGGCGGCTGCGGGCGGCGAGACCACGGCGCTTGCAAGCCTGTCCCTTGCCTTCGCGCTGATGGGCCTGCAGGCGAGTCCGCTTGCCATCAAACTGGTCCTGTCGACGCGCAGTGCGGCCGGTGTCGCGGCCGGTCAGACCTGGGTCGTCGCGGGTGCGTTTGGCGGCCTGCTTGCGCTCTGCCTCGGTTCGATCGGCGCGGCGCGGCTGGTTGATCCGGGCATGTCTGTCGATGGCCTCATCGCTTCGCTCTCGCCCTGGTTTGGCGCATGGCTGTTCATCGGCCTTCTGGCGGGAGTCCAGCTCCTTGCCGGCCTCGGCCTCGTGACGGCAGGCGAGGCCCTGGTCCGCCAGATCTACAAGCCGTGGTTCCACGGCAGCCTTGGCCGGAGGGACACGGTGACGATCACCCGCGTCGTCATCGGCCTGATGGTCCTGGCGACGATCCTGATGTCGCAACTGACGCCGGTGACGCTGACAGTGCTTGCCTCGCTCGCCCTGCCGCTCTCCTTCCAGCTCTGGACGCCGCTGCTGGGGATGACCTGGGTCCGGTGGTTCACACGGCCGGCGGTCATGACCGGTGTCGGCTTCGGCATTGCCGGCGTGCTGCTCACCGAGCCTTTCGGCCTTGCGGTCCTGTCGTTCCTCGGGCTCGACCTGCCCTGGGGCCGCAATCCCTGGACGATCCATTCGGCCGCCTGGGGCATCGTTGCCAATCTTGCCGCAACGCTCCTGATCTCGGCGTTCACCCAGCGCCGTGGCTTCGGCGGCGACGCCGAGGAAGCCCGCCATCTCGCGCATGTGACGCTTGCGGGGGGACCCGCGACGCGGGCGCTGAGGTCGACGGCATGGTCTGTGAGCGTCGCCTGGCTGTTCCTTGCCGTCGGGCCGGGCCTGATCTTCGGCAATCATGCCTTCGTTACAGCGGATGGCAACTGGGCCCTCGGCATGCCCTCGCTCTGGGGCTGGGGGCTGCTGTTCTGGGCGGTCGGTCTCGGGCTGGTCTGGTTCCTGTCCTACAAGATGGAAATGGCCAGCCCCGTGGTGATGGACGTGCCGGCCTTCGAGCGTCCGCCTCGCCTGCGTCGGGACCAGTCCCATGCCGAGCGCGAGCGCCTGCGCGCCCTTGTCGTGACGCTTGCGGTGGGCTTCGGCCTCGTCGCGCTCACGGTTCTGAGTTTTGGTCACGGATTGTGAGGCCCTCGTCGTGAAGCCATTTGTCTTCAGCACCACCAGCAGCATCCGGTTCGGCGTGGGCGCGCTCGCAAGTCTCGGAGAGATCGCTCGGGCCTTGATCGGCACCCGTGTCTTTCTCGTCACCGACCCGGGGATGATGGCCACCGGCATCGTCGACCGTGCCATCGGCATTCTTGGGGAAGCCGGTATCGAGACAAGCATATTTTCCGAGGTCGAGGCCGACCCGCCGGAGGGTGTCGTGCTCCGGGCAACCGGTGCCTGCGTCGCCGCCAGCGCGCAAGGCGTGATCGGCCTGGGCGGCGGGTCGTCGCTCGATGTCGCCAAGCTGGTCTCGCTGCTGGCAATGGGGGCGGAAACGCTGCCCGGAATCTATGGCGTTGGGCGGGCGCGCGGCCCCCGCCTGCCCCTCGTGCTCGTGCCCACCACCGCGGGCACCGGTTCGGAAGTCACCCCGATCTCGATCGTCACCACAGGAACCGCCGAGAAGATGGGCGTGGTGTCGCCGGTCCTGCTCCCGGATGTCGCCCTGCTCGATCCGGAACTGACCTACGGACTGCCGCCGCATGTCACCGCCGCGACGGGCATCGACGCGATGGTTCATGCGATCGAAGCCTATACGTCGGAAAACCCCAACAACAATCCGCTGTCGCGGACGCTGGCCGTTCAGGCGCTGGGGCTCATGGGGCGATCGCTGCTCGATGCCGTTCGCAACGGCCGGGACGAAAAGGCCCGGTCGGATATGCTGCTGGGCTCGATGCTGGCGGGGCAGGCCTTTGCCAATTCCCCGGTCGGCGCGGTGCATGCGCTGGCCTATCCGCTGGGCGGGCATTTCCATATCCCGCACGGCCTCAGCAATGCCCTGGTGCTGCCCCATGTCCTGAGGTTCAATGCGGTGGAAGCGCATCAGCGCTACGCCGAACTCGCACCGCATGTCTTTCCCGATCTCGCGGCACTTGAGGGTCAGGCCCGGGTGGCGGCATTCTGCGATGCGCTCTCGGACCTGTCGCGCGCCTGCGGTCTTCCGCAGACGCTCAGGGAGATGGACATCTCTGAGGACTGGCTGCCACGGCTCGCTGCCGATGCCATGAACCAGACGCGCCTGCTGGTGAACAATCCCCGGCCGGTCGGCGAGGCGGATGCGCTTGCCATCTACCGGGCCGCCTTCTGAGGCGGGAGGCCCGCTCCTCATACGGACTCGGTACGGGACAGGGGCGGAATTGAGCCTGTCGTGAGGGAACGCGCGGTGCATTTTCTTGCGGAATCCATCGATGATCTTTGGTGCTATCGACTGGCCTACCCGTGAGGTTGACCCCGCCTCACCCGCTCGATGGTGCTACCCTTGCCGGACAGGGCGTGGACCAGGTCGGCGAGCGACGTGAGATTGTGAACGGGGCGGAAGTCGTCGACATGCGGCAGCATGGCCTTGATGCCGGATGCGCGCGCCTCGAACCCGTCGAAACGCAGCAGAGGGTTGAGCCAGACGAGGCGCCGGCAGGAACGGTGAAGTCTGTCCACTTCCATCTCAAGGCTCTCGATATCATCCCGTTCGAGACCGTCGGTCAGCAGAAGGACAGTGGCCCGCTGACCGAGGACGCGTCGCGACCAGAGGCGGTTGAAATCCCGGAGCGCGGTTCCGATGCGCGTGCCGCCGGACCAGTCCCTGACCTGCTCCGTACAGGCGTCCAGCGCCGCGTCGGGATCTCTCAGCCGCATCGAACGGGTGACATTGGTCAATCGCGTTCCGAACAGGAAGGTCGATACCCGCCGCCGACGTGCGGTGAGAAGGTGCACGAAATGAAGGAAGATGCGCGTGTATTGGCTCATCGAGCCTGAAATGTCCGCCAGAACCACAAGCGGTGGCTGGATTTCGCGGCGCTGCCGGAACGAGGGCAGCATGAGCTCGCCTCCGCTGCGCAGAAAGGTCCGCATCGTTGCCTTCGGATCGATCCTGCCGGAATTGGCGCGCGCATGGCGACGGGTCTTGATGATGTCGGCTGGCAGCACGATCTTCTCCATCGCCTTCCTGGCCCGGCCCATTTCGGCCAGCGACATCTGTTCGAAATCGAGGCTGCGCAGCATCTCGTCCGACGACGTCGTGAAGCGGGCGTCGACATCCATATCCGGAGGGCGCTCTTCCCGCGGTTGCCGGCGGCTGTCCATCAGCGCGTTGCTGGCGCGCGTGCGTCCGGGGTTGGCCTTCTGCTCCTTCGGCCTGCGCGGGGAGAGCGGGCCCATCAGTTGCCTTATCTTTCTGATCTGCTCCGGCGAGATCCAGAACAGCGAGAACATCTCGTCGAACAATGCCATGTCCTCGCGGCGCGAAACCAGCGTCGCCCGCAGGGCGGCCTTGAAGGCTTCCCGATCGCCGACGCCGATGGCCTTGACCGCCAGGATGGCGTCCACCGCTGCGCCGGGGCCGATCCGCAATCCGGCGGTCCGCAGCGCCCGCGCGAAATGGACGATATTGTCGGCAAGCAGGCCGTCCCGGCTTTCGGTCGTTTCGGCGGCTGGCGCGATCATCCCGCATCCGCCTGCATGGTGGCGATCGACGCGACGAGATCCTTGCCTTCCGGTCCCTGGATCCGCGCGATGTCCTCCTGGTATTTCAGAAGGGCGCCGAGGGTTGCGGAGACGGTCTGCGGGTCGAGCGCGATCTGGTCGAGTTCGACCAGTGCGTTGGCCCAGTCGATGGTTTCCGCGACGCCGGGATTCTTGAAGAGTTCCATGGTCCGCAGCGTCTGGACGAAGGCAACGATCTGGGCAGACAAGGCCGCGTGACAGGACGGCGCCTTGCGCCGGACGATCTCCAGTTCCTGTGCGGCATCCGGGTAATCGACCCAGTGATAAAGGCAGCGCCGTTTCAGCGCGTCATGAATTTCACGCGTGCGATTGGTGGTAATGACGACAATGGGAGGGTCTTCGGCCCGGATGGTGCCGAATTCGGGAATCGTCACCTGGAAGTCGCTGAGCACTTCCAGAAGGAAGGCTTCGAATGCCTCGTCGGCGCGGTCCAGTTCGTCGATCAGGAAAACCGGCGTCTTGCCGCCGGGCGACGACAGCGCCTGGAGCACCGGCCGGCGTATGAGATGTTTTTCGGAGAAGATCCCGGCTTCGACATGCGCGCGGTCGGAAACCCCCGATGCCTCCGCCAGTCGGATGTCCAGCATCTGCGCCGGATAATTCCACTCATAGACCGCGGAGGCGATGTCGAGCCCTTCATAGCATTGCAGCCGGATCAGGGGGCGGTCGAGCGCGCTGGCGAGCGCCTTGGCGATTTCGGTCTTGCCGACGCCGGCATCGCCCTCCAGAAACAGCGGCCTGCGCATTTTCAGCGACAGGAACACAACGGTCGCCAGCGTCTTGCCCGCCAGATAGTTCTGGGTGGCAAGGAGTGCGATCGTCTCGTCGATCGATGTCGGCATGACGGCCGGTTCTCTCATGACGCGATCCTCACTCGACGGTTGCCGCCGCGACCTGCTTCTCGAAGTTGCCGAAGAACTCTCCCGCCAGCTTCTGTGAGGTCGATTGAATGAGCCGGGCGCCCAACTGGGCAATCTTTCCACCCACCTGGGCATCGACCACGTAGGTCAGCAGCGTGCCGCCGGCATTCTCGGCCAAAGTCACATTGGCGGAACCACGCGCATGGCCGGCGATGCCGCCACTGCCCTCTCCGACGAGCGTCATGCTGGATGGCGCGACCACGTTTTCGAACCGAACCTTGCCTCTGAAGCTCGCCTTGACCGGACCCACCTTGAGCACGACCGTGGCCGCCAGTTCGCCGGTGTCCAGGCGCTCGAGAGTCTCGCAGCCGGGAATGCAGCGGCGGAGCAGATCCGGATCGTTGAGGGCTGCCCAGACCCTTTCCAGGGGCGCGGCAATCTGCTGATGGCTTTTCATTTCCATGGTGTCGTCTTGCCTTTCCCCATAGTCCCAAAGGCCGGTTTTCGGCCTCGGATGCCAGAATGGCTATTTGGATAGGCTGAAATATTTTTGCTCGCAACAGATAATTTTGTGGGCGTCGCCGCCCAAGTATTTTTTCAATCAGTTCCCGCTGAAGTGCATAGAGTTGCAGCACTAATGTCGATTTATCAAGGGTCTAAGCGGATGATTGCTCATAAATTGCGCGGCGTATGCACAACGCTTTTGCATATTTGATAGCCTTATGATGAGTATTTTATTTTCTGATTTTGCCGTTTTCAGGAAAAATGCATTTCATTGTCCAGCAGCCGGCGCTGGCTTCAACTCAACGATTTTGGAGAAAGGCCCAGACGATGACAGAGCATGACAATGTCAAGAAAATATCACGGCGCAATTTGCTCAAGACCGGTGCGACCGCCGCCGGGGCAGTGGCTGGTTCCGGTCTGATAACCGGCTTCCCGACCATCTGGGCGCAGGAGATCAAGGACATCGAGCTGCGCCATGTCGGCGTCTCCTATTCGGTCGTCAAGGCGATCGGCGACCAGGCCTCGAAGGATCTCGGCTTCAAGGTGTCGATGCAGAACCTCGATACGTCGGCATCCATCAACCGCTTCATCACCCAGCCCAATACGGTCGATATTGCCGACCTTGAGGGATGGCAGGCCAAGCTTGCCGCAAAGCGCGGCGTCATCCAGGGCATCGAGGCCAAGAAGATCAAGGAATTCGACAACTTCCTGCCGATCTTCACCAAGGGCGAAATCGACGGCAAGACGATCCCGCGCCAGGGGATTTCACCCTATGAAGCCCTGTATCTCGAAAAGCCCGACTCCACTGAACTGCATGATGGCGTCACCGAATGGCTGACCAACGTGCCGCAGGTCTACAATGCGGACTCGATCGGCTATCGTCCCGATCTCGTCGGCCACGAGGTCACACAGTGGAAGGACCTGATCGACCCGAAGTTCAAGGGCAAGGCCGCGATCCTCGACGTGCCCGCCATCGGCATCATGGATGCGGCGCTTTGTTTCGAGAGTGCCGACCTGATCAAGTACGGCAACAAGGGCAACATGACCAAGGCCGAGATCGACTTCACCATCGAGAAGCTGATCGAGCTCAAGAAGAGCGGCCATTTCCGCGCCACATGGACCACCTTCGACCAGTCCGTACAGCTCATGGCGGCCGGAGAGGTGGTGATCCAGTCGATGTGGTCGCCGGCCGTGGCCGCGGTTCGCGTCAAGGATATTCCGTGCACCTATGCTCCCGTCAACATCAAGGACGGCAAGGAAGGCTATCGCGGCTGGTGCAACGGCATGGGCCTGATGAAGCACCTGACCGGCAAGAAGCTCGAAGCCGCCTACGAATATCTCAACTGGTACATGTCCGGCTGGCAGGGCGCGTTCGTCAGCCGCTACGGGTACTACAGCCCGGTTCCCTCGACGGCCAAGAAGTTCATGACGCCTGCCGAATATGCCTTCTGGTATGAGGGCAAGCCTGCGCCGGAACCGGTGACCGACCCCTTCGGCGTTCCGATGGAGAAGGCCGGCACCGTCCGCGACGGTGGCTCGTTCGTCGACCGCGTGACCAACATCTCGTGCTGGAACACGCTGATGGACGAGTCGGCCTACATGAACAAGCGCTGGAACGACTTCAAGGTCGCCTGACACGTCACGCGCCCGCATCACGCGATGTCCCGCCCCGTTGGGCGGGACCTTCCATGCCCTTCTAGCCCTGGTGGAAACCCTGTCATGAAACTCAGTCGAAATGTGACCGGCTGGCTGAACGTGCTGCCCTTGCTGCTCGTGCTGATCCCGTTCTTCGTCGTGCCGATCATCGTTGTGCTGATCGCGAGCTTCATGGAGACGGATGGCTTCGGCGGACTGTTCCCGAACTACTCGCTCGACGCCTATGTCACCGTGTTCACCTCGTCGCTGACCTTCAATCTCTATTATGCGACGATGAAATTCACGCTTCTCACCCTGTTCTTCACCGCGATCATCGGCTTCTGGGTGGCCTATTTCCTGGTTTTCCACATCAAGAGCAAGCTGCTGGCCATGGGCCTGTTCCTCGTCTGCACCGTGCCCTTCTGGACGTCCAACATCATCCGCATGATTTCGTGGATCCCGCTACTGGGCAAGGAGGGCCTGGTCAACAGCGGGCTGATCGGCGCCCGGGTCATCAACGAGCCGCTGGAATTCCTGCTCTACTCATCCTTCGCCGTGGTGGTCGCCTATGTCCACCAGCTGACGATCTTCATGATCGTGCCGATCTTCAATTCCATGTCGCGCATCGACAAGCGCGTCGTCGAGGCGGCGCTCGATGCCGGCGCCAGCCGCTGGGACATCATGCGGCTGATCATCCTGCCGATGTCCAAAAGCGGAATCGCCCTCGGCGCCATCTTCGTCGTCTCCATCGTCATGGGTGATTTCTTCGTGGTCAAGGTGATGTCCGGCGGCGGCTCCGCCTCGGTCGTCGGTGCCTTCTACGAGGATATCGGCGTGCTGCAATATCCGAGCGCCGCGGCCAGCGCCATCGTGCTGACCATACTGGTCATGATCATGGTCGCCGCCATCCTCCGCATCGTCGACATCCGCAAGGAGATCACCCAATGACCGATATGACGGCATCGCTCCCGGCCATTCCCGTCAAGGCCCGCGTCATCCGCCCCCGCGCAGGCGGCCGCGCCTGGACATTCTATGCCCTGAGCACTTTCTTCACCCTCTATGTGATCGGCCTCTACGGACCGATGGTCTCGATCTACATCCTGTCTTTCCAGGATCTGCGCGGTGGCCTCGTCTTCCCGATGCGGGGTGTGTCGCTCTTCTGGTTCCAGGAACTGTTCATGCAATCACGCGCCGGCGACGTCAGCGGCTCCTTCCAGCGGTCGATCACCCTTGCCGTGCTCGTCACCGTCATAACCGTGGTGTTTTCCTTCATGGCGGGTCTCGCTTTTCGCCGGCGGTTCCGGGGCGACACCTTCGTCTTCTACCTGATGATCGGCAGCCTGGTGGCCCCCGGCCTTGTTCTGGGCATCGGCATCGGGCTGGCCTTCACCATGCTTGGCCTGGAGGCCAGCTGGTATACGTCGGCGCTCGGTGCCCAGCTGTCCTGGACACTGCCCTTCGGTGTGCTGGTGATGTTTGCTGTGATGTCGCGCTTCAACAACCAGTGGGACGAGGCATCGCGCGATCTCGGGGCAACGCCGATGCAGACCATCCGCCTCGTCGTGCTGCCGATCCTCGCGCCGGGGCTGATCGCGGTGGCATTGTTCGGTTTCACGCTGTCCTATGACGAATTCGCCCGGACGCTGCAGACGGCCGGTCCCCTCAACACGCTGCCGCTCGAGATCTGGAGCATGACGCTCAATGTAACATCGCCGTCGCTCTATGCCCTGGGCACGGTCTCGACCGTCGTTTCCTTCGTCATCATCGGCATCAGCCTCGGGTCCATCGCTTGGCTGCAACGGCGCCGCGCGGCAGCCGGCGGGGGCGAGCACTGACATGGAGAAGGCTATGACACGTACAAGAGGCGATATCGAACTCGCGGGCATTGCCAAGAGCTATGATGGCCAGGCCTATGCCGTCGACGGGATCAACCTGAAAATCCCCGATGGGGCCTATTGCTGCCTGCTCGGACCGTCCGGATGCGGCAAGAGTACGATCCTGCGCATGGTCGCGGGGCATGAGGATCCCACCGTCGGCGAGATCCTGATCGGCGGCGAGAACGTCGTCGGCCTGGCGCCGCTCGAGCGCCGCACGGCGATGATGTTCCAGAGTTACGCCCTGTTTCCGCATCTGTCCGTGCGCGACAACATCGCCTTCGCGCTAAGGGTTCGCGGTCTGTCCAAGACCGATCGCTATCTCAAGGCCGATGCAATGATGGAGAAAGTGCGGCTGACCGAATTCGCCAGCCGCCTGCCTGCCCAGTTGTCGGGTGGTCAACAGCAGCGCGTGGCGCTTGCCCGCGCGGCGATCACCGAACCGCGCGTCCTGCTGCTCGACGAGCCGCTGTCGGCGCTGGATGAACATTTGCGGATCCGGATGCGGACGGAATTGCGCCGCATGCAGCAGGATCTCGGCATCACCTTCATCCATGTCACGCATACCCAGCTTGAAGCAATTGCGCTGGCGGATATGGTCGTCGTCATGGACAAGGGCCAGATCCGGCAGGCGGGGCCGGCGCGGGAAATTTACGCCGCACCGAAAGATCGCTATGTCGCTGAATTCATCGGTGGGCAGAATGTCCTTTCGGGACGGGTGAATTACATCAACGGCTCCACGGCGACGATGGCCGGCAGCATGTTCAGCGAGATCGCGATTCCCCTGTCGCCCGGCCGCACGCTGGAAATGGGCCAGCCGCTGGACGTCGCCGTCAGGCGCGACGACGTCGAACTGATGCGCCTCGGTCATTCGTCGGTCCCGGCGGGATCGACGTCTGTCGAGGGCACGATCCTGGGCGTCGAATACCAGGGCAATTTCGTCAAGGTGATGATGGCCGCGGCCGGCGAGGAAGAGTTCGTCGCCTATGTGCCTGAACGCCGGTTCTTCGAAGACACGATGACGGTCGGCGATCGCGTGATCGCAGTCTGGCAGATCGACCGCACACAACTACTCGCGTAACCGGAGCAGCAGCCATGGACATATCCTTTACCCTGAACGACCGCCCGATGAAGATGGATGTCGATCCCTCGATGCTCCTGGTCGACCTGATCCGCGAGACCCTGTCGATGACCGGGACCCATGTCGGCTGCGATACCAGCCAGTGCGGCGCATGCGTCGTCCATCTCGATGGGGAATCCGTCAAGAGCTGCACGCTTCTGGCCGTGTCCGTGGATGGCGCGTCGGTCAATACCGTCGAGGGCCTGTCGAAGGACCCCAGCGCACTGCATCCGATGCAACATGCGTTCCGCGAGAACCACGGCCTGCAATGCGGCTTCTGTACGCCGGGCATGCTGATGAGCTCGATCGATCTCGTCAGCCACAATCCCGATCCGTCCGAGGCGGAGGTGCGGGAATGGCTCGAAGGCAACATCTGTCGCTGTACGGGCTACCAGAACATCGTCAAATCCGTGATCGCTGGCGCCGCCGCCATGCGTGACGCATCGTGAAGGGCAGGGACATGGCAGAGGTCATCGGAATCGGACTATCGCCAAAGCGCAAGGAAGACCTGCGCTTTGTCACAGGGCGCGGCAACTATGTCGCCGATATCAAGCGGCCCAACATGGCGATCGGCGTTTTCGTCCGCTCTCCCCATGCGCATGCCGTCATCAGGTCCATTGATATTGCGGCAGCACTTGCGTCGCCCGGCGTCAGGGCGATCTACACCGGTGAGGACATGAAGGCCGACAATGTCGGCGGTCTGCCTGTCGGCTGGGGCATTCGCGGCAAGGACGGCAATCCGATGAACGAGCCGCCGCATCCGCCGCTTGCCACCGGCAAGGTCCGCTATGTCGGAGATGCGGTCGCCTTCGTGGTCGCCGACACGCAGGAGCAGGCCGAGGCCGCCGTCGAACTGGTCGCGGTCGACTACGAGGTGCTGCCAGCCGTGGTCGGCGTCGTCGAGGCCCTGCAGCCCGGCGCGCCGCAGATCTATGACGAAGTCCCCAACAACCTGTGCTGCGACTGGGATCTCGGCGATGCCGATGCCGTGGAACGCGCGTTCCAGACGGCCGACCATGTGACGCATGTCGAACTGGTCAACCAGCGCCTGGTGGGCAATCCGATGGAGCCGCGCGCAGCCATCGGCGAATATGATTTCGCCAACGGGCAATACACGCTCTGGACGACAAGCCAGTTTCCGCATGTGGTGCGCCTGCTGATGGGCGAAGTTGTGCTGCACATCCCGCAACACAAGTTGCGCGTCGTCGCACCGGACGTCGGCGGCGGCTTCGGCGTCAAGCAGTTCCACTATGCCGAAGAGGCTGTCGTGACATGGGCCGCCGGCAAGCTCGGCGGCGCGGTCAAGTGGGTCTGCCAGCGTTCGGAAGGCTTCATATCGGATGCCCATGGCCGCGACCATGTGACCGAGGCCGAACTGGCGCTTGATGCGAACGGCAAGTTCCTGGCGATCCGCGTCAAGACATATGCCAACATGGGCGGCTACCTCTCCACGTTCGGCCCCAACATTCCGACCAATCTCTATGCGCCGCTGCTGTCGGGCGTCTACGTCATCCCCTCGATCTATTGCGAGGTGAAGGTTGTCTTCACCAACACCGTGCCGGTCGATGCCTATCGTGGGGCCGGCCGGCCGGAGGCGACATTCGTGGTCGAGCGCCTCGTCGATACCGCGGCGCTTGAAATGGGCATCGACAAGATCGAGATCCGTCGCCGCAACATCATTCCAAAGGAAGCCTATCCCTATCAGACGCCGGTGCTGGTCGAATATGACAGCGGCGATCCGGGCGCTTGCCTCGACCGGGCCGAAATCCTCGCCGACGTCGCGGGCTTCGAAAGCCGTCGCAGCGAGGCCGCCTCGCGCGGGAAGTATCGCGGTCTCGGCATCTCCACCTATGTCGAGGCCTGCGGCCTGGCGCCGTCCCGCCTGGCCGGTTCGCTCGGCGCCCGCGGCGGCCTCTATGAGAGTGCGACGGTGCGCGTCCATCCTTCCGGCGCCATCACGGTGCTGATCGGCACCCACAATCACGGCCAGGGACACGAGACGACCTTTGCCCAGATCGTGTCGGAACGCCTCGGGGTGCCATTCGAGAATATCGATGTCGTCTTCGGTGATACGGACAAGGTCCAGTTCGGCATGGGCACCTATGGCTCGCGTTCGCTGGTTGTCGGTGGGTCCGCGCTGAACAAGGCAAGTGACAAGGTCATCCTCAAGGGCCGGAAGATTGCCGCCCATCAGTTCGAATCCTCCCTCGAGGACGTGGTGTTCGAGGACGGCCAGTTCTCGGTTGCCGGCACCGACAGGAAGAAGAGCTTCGTCGAGATCGCCGGCTCGGCCTATGTCCCCTTCGATTTTCCGCTCGAAACGCTGGAGCCCGGCCTGGAAGAGCAGGCCTATTACGATCCGGTCAATTTCACCTATCCGGGCGGCGCGCATTTCTGCGAGGTCGAGATCGATCCGGATACCGGCATCGTCACGCTGGAACGCTACACCGCCGTCGATGACGTCGGCACCATCATCAATCCGATGATCGTCGAAGGCCAGCTGCATGGCGGCATCGTCCAGGGCATCGGCCAGGCGCTGTTCGAGCATGGGGTCTATGACGATGCGGGCCAGCTCTTGTCCGGCTCCTTCATGGACTACTGCATGCCGCGCGCCGACCACCTGCCGCAGATCGTCGTGGAACCTCTGTCGACGATGTGCGCGCACACGCCGATGGGCGTCAAGGGTTGCGGTGAATGCGGCACGATCGGTTCGCCGGCAGCCGTCATCAGCGCCGTCGTGGATGCGTTGCGACCGCTCGGCGTCACCCATGTCGACATGCCGGCGGCACCCAACCGGATCTGGAACATCATCCGCAACTCGCGCGCCAGACTTGCGGCGGAATGAGAGGTTACCGATGAAAAGCTTCACCTACCACAAGCCCGCAACCATTGCCGACGCAGTGGCACTCCTCTCGATCAGCGACACCGGCTCGCCGCTCGCCGGCGGGATGACGCTGCTGCCGACGATGAAGCAGCGGCTGGCTTCGCCGGAGACGATCGTCGATCTCAGCGGCATCGTCGCGCTCAGGGGCATCAGGCTCGAGGGCGACGCGCTGGTCATCGGCGCCATGACGCGGCACGCAGACGTCGCGGCCTCAGACCTGGTGGCCGCGAAACTTCCCGGCCTTGCACGTCTGGCCGCCCGCATCGGTGACCAGCAGGTTCGCCACCGCGGCACGATCGGCGGCTCGGTGGCCAACAACGATCCGGCGGCCGACTACCCGTCGGCCATCCTGGCGCTCGATGCCGAGATCATCACCGACAGGCGCAGGATCGCCGCGGATGACTTCTTCCTGGGCATGTTCGAGACGGCACTCGAGCCGGGGGAGATCATCACCGGTTTCCGCATTCCGATCCCCGAAATGTCGGCCTATTCGAAATTCGGCAATCCTGCCTCGCGCTATGCCCTGGCCGGCGTGTTCGTGGCGAAGACGGCCTCAGGCATCCGGGTCGCCGTGACCGGGGCGGGCTCGTCGGTGTTTCGCCCCGCCGACATCGAAAATGCACTGGGGGCCAGTTTCACGCCGGAAGCACTGGACAGGATATCCATCGATGCGACGTCGCTGCTCTCCGATATCCATGCCGATCGGGAATATCGCGCCCATCTGGTGATGGTCATGGCAAAGCGCGCCGTGGCCCTGGCGCTGAAGATCGCCTGACCATCGCCTGACAATCGCCTGGCGGGCGGTTCCAAAAGGGCACGGGCGCCGAGCGCCCGAGCCGCTGCATTCAAGGAGCAGACATGATCGACAACACATTGAGGGCTGGCGCGGTCTCCGCGCCGGGGGACCTCGCACGCCTTGCCGCGACCGAAATGCTGGCCGGATACAAATCCGGCCACTTCGATCCGGTCGATGTCATCGAGGACACGATCGCCACGCTCACGCGCGTCGACGCCTCCTGCAACGTCATGGTCACCGACCTTTTCGAGAGTGCCCGCGCGGCTGCCGAACAGGCCGCAGGCGCTTACCGCAACGGCAGCGCGAGGGCCATGGAGGGTATCCCCGTCAGCATCAAGGATCTGGTGTTCGTCGCCGGCGTGCCGGCAAAGGCTGGGGCGCCATCCTATGCCGATTTCGTGCCCGGCGCCGACAGCCACGCTGTCAGCAAGCTGCGGCAAGCCGGCGCGATTCCCACATGCAAGACGACGACCTGTGAATCCGGCTACAAGCTGACCGCCGATAGCCCCGTCACCGGCATTACCCGAAACCCGTGGAATTTCGACCGCACCAGCGGCGGATCGAGCGGCGGTGCCGCGGCCGGCGTTGCCGCCGGAGCCGGGCCCATCGCCATCGGCACCGACGGCGTCGGATCGATCCGGGTCCCGTCTTCCTTCTGCGGCGTGTTCGGCTTGAAGCCGACCTTCGGCCTGGTGTCGCGCGCGCCCGGCTTCTTTCCGCCGTCCTGGGGCTCGCTCGCCCATACCGGACCGATTACCAACACCGTCGCCGATGCGGCGCTGACGCTTCGCACCATCGCCGGATACGACATTCGCGACGCGGCCTCGCTTCGTGGCGCGCTGGGCGAGGTGTCTCCGCTCGCTGACGCACCGCCGGTGCGGGTCGCCGTTTCCCGGGACTTCGGCTATGCTGCAGTCGATCCCCATGTCGCCAAAGCCTTTGACGGCGCGACCGGCGCGCTCCTTGGATCGACGGTCGAATTCGTCAAGGCGGGAATCGCGCTCGATCCGGACATCCTCGCGAAAGTCCTCAAGCCGATCGCCTTCACCGAACAGGCATCATCGGTCGGCGCCAGGCCGGACGTGGCGTTCGCAGAGTCCGATGCGGAGTTCCGCGAGGTGATCGCGGAGGGGCGCAGGTTCAGCGGCATGGATTACATGGCCGCCACGCATCTGCGTTCGAAACTGCGCGGGCAGTTCGTCGATCTGTTTGCCAATGCCGATGTTCTTCTCACGCCGACGGTCTCGGTCACCGCGTTCGACGCCGGTACGCTTGGCGTCGACCTGATCGATGGCAGGAGCGTCGACCGCCATCTCGGATGGTCGCCCTTCACCTGGCCGATCAACCTCGCCGGGCTTCCCGCAGCCTCGGTGCCGTGCGGCTTCGATCCGGACGGATTGCCGATCGGCCTGCAGATCGTCGCACCCTGGGGCCGCGAAGACCTCGTCCTGGCCGTGGCTGCGGAACTCGAGCGGCTTCGGCCCTGGTCCGGCATGCGGCCGCGCATCTAGCCGTCCCCGATCCCGCACGCGCCGTTGCTGCGCAAGGCAGCCGAGCTGGCTCTAGCGCGCCACAGCGCTGATTTCCGGCGGCCGGCCCATGTCCTGTCCGATGCCCAGATAATGGGCGAGATATTCGTGCAGGGCGTTGGCCGCCGCCGATTTCGTTCCCGGCGCCTTGTAGAGCAGCAGATCGACCTTGGGCAAAGCCGGGAAGCCGGTGCCGGTGCCGATTTCCCGCATGCCGGCGACCTTGGCGCTGCGGCCGAGCACCGTGACGGCCATTCCGGAAAAGACCGCGGCCTGCAGGCCGTTGACGCTCTCGCTCACGCAGGCGATGCGCCAGCTGCGCTGCGTCGACTCCAGGGCATCGATGGCGTGGTCGCGATAGATATTGCCGGGCGGCAGCAATGCCAGCGGTACCGGCGTTTCCATATGCGCATCCGATTGATCCCCCGTCAGCCATACGAGCTGTTCCTGGCGCACGATCTGCCCGCCGGAAAAGTCGTTCATCCGGGTGACCAGCGCCACATCGACCTCGCCCCCTATGCACAAGCTGCACCAGCGGCGTGGAGAGGGAACACTGGAGCTGGACCTGGACGCGCGGAAATGCCCGCCGAAACAGCGACAGGATCGAAGGCAGCAGGAAAGATGCATAAAGATCAGGCGTTCCCAGAATGACCTGCCCCTCGATGTCGGGCGAAGCCAGCCGCGACAGCAATTCGTCATGCAGTCGCAGAATCGACTTGGCGTAGGAGAGAACGAGTGCACCATCCGGCGTGAGGACCATGCGCCGGCCGTCATTGCGAAAGAGATTGAAGCCGCAGATCTCATCAAGCCGTTGCAATTGCAGGGTAATCGCGGGCTGTGTCCGTCCGAGCCGGCGCGCGGTTTCGGTGACATTGCCCGTCTCGGCCACGGTATGCAGCGAGCGCAGCATCTTGATGTCGAGATTGATCAGATTCATGCAGGGGACAATCCATGTTGAATGGCACCATCGCGATGCAAGAATGATTCCAGTGCAAGGGTGGAATTCCCTGTCCCTCGCTTATGCCAACAAGCTTATCAAGGATCTCGCAATCTTTCCGCCGTCCGGCTGATGTCTTGGAGGCCGGGATTTTACGCCCGTGCCGAACCTAGCCAGCAGAAATCAAACGGCTGGTTTTCGCGGTATAGCCGAGCTTTTCGGAGATTTCGCTGGCTGCCGTGAGCAGGCTTTCGAGATAGGCGTCGCGATTGCGCAAGCCGTCTTCGCGAGGGGCCACCAGGCACAGGGTCGCGATGCAGGCGCCGTCCGATTGGAAGACCGGCACGGCGAAACAGTGGGTGAAGTTCTCGACCTCGCTGTTGAAGGTGAAGAAGCCATCGCGGCTCGCCTGTCGGACCTGGGCGATGAACTCCGCCGCCTCCATCCGTCGGCCGCTCGGCAGGACGAAGTCTTCCGGCGGGATGAGATCGAGGATCTGCTGGTCGCTCAGGTGGGAGACCAGAAGTCGGCCCGACGCCGTCCAGACGATGGAGACGAGTTCGCCGACATTGGAGGAGATGCGGAACGGCCGAATGCCTTCTCGCATCATGGCGACGGTGTATTTGCGCCCCTCGAGCAAGCACATCTGCGCGGTCTCGCGGGTTTGTTCGGCAAGCCGGACCAACATGCGGTCGCATTCGCGCATCAGGTCGAACTGTTCGGCATAGGCCGTGCCGAGGAAGTAGAGGCGGCGGCCGAGATAAACCCGGCCGTCCCCTCCCTGGTAGTCGAGCATGCCGTGGCTGAGCAGAAGGTTGACCAGCTCGTACACCGATGACCGAGGCGCTCCGATTTCGGAAGCGATCTCGTTCGGCCGCATGGGCTGCCGCTTCACGCGCAGGAACTCGAGGATCTCGAAGGCGCGATCCAGTCCCCTCGTGCGTCGCGATACCAGGTCGGCTGCGGCCTCGGTCATGCTTCTCTCCAAATCTCGTCAGGCGCGATCGGCGCGGTAAGCGACGCAATCGACCTCCACCTTGCAATCGACCATCATCCGCGACTGGACACAAGCGCGCGCGGGCGGGTTGGTGCCGAAGTATTCGGCATACACCCCGTTGAAACTCCAGAAGTCACGCGGATCGTCAAGCCATACGCCGACGCGGACCACATCCTCGATGCCGTAGCCGGCCTCATGCAGGATGCCGATCAGGTTCTCGATCGCCTTGCGGCTTTCCGCCACGATACCGCCGCGAATGATCTCGCCCCCTTCCATCGGCACCTGGCCGGAAACATGGAGCCAGCCATTGGCTTCGACCGCGCGGGCGAAGGGGAGAGGCTGGCCGCCGGCACCGGTCTCGCCTGCTCCGTAACGTTTGATCGTCATGATATTCTCTCTTCTCTTTCAGTTGAAGCTGGATGTCTTCAGGAACTCGGCGAGCCTTTCCGTCTTTGGGTTGACGAACATTTCGTTCGGGTCGCCTTCCTCGCAGATGACGCCCTGGTTCATGAAGATCACGCGGTTGGAAACCTCATAGGCGAAGCGCATTTCATGGGTCACGAGCAGCATGCTCATGCCATCGGATGCCAGGCCCTTGATCACCTGCAACACTTCGCCCACGAGTTCGGGATCGAGTGCGGATGTCACCTCGTCGAACAGCATCAGCCGCGGCGCCATGGCGATGGCGCGGGCGATGGCGACACGCTGTTGCTGGCCGCCGGAAAGCTGGCCGGGATAGTGATCGCCGCGGCTTGACAGGCCCACCCGGTCGAGCCAGCTGTCCGCCACCGTGCGCGCCTCGTCACGCGACATCTTCTTGACCTTGACGAGGCCGAGCATGACGTTTTGCGCCGCGGTCATGTGGGGAAAGAGGTTGAACTGCTGGAAGGCCATGCCGGTGAGTGCGCGCTGGCGTGCGATCTCCCTTTCGCTCTTGCGCCGGCGCGTGGAGCCCTCGACCACATAACCGATTTCCTCGCCGGCGAGGCGGATCTGCCCGCCCTGGAATTCCTCCAGCATGTTGATGCAGCGCAGCATCGTGGTCTTGCCGGAGCCGGACGATCCGATGATCGAGATCACCTCGCCTTCCTGCATGGTGCAATCGACGCCCTTGAGGACTTCGACGGCGCCATATTGCTTGCGCAGGTTCTGGATTTCGAGAAGTACCTTGTTCATGACGTGTGGCCTCACGACGGGACGGCGGTCTTGCGCTCGACATATTTGCCGAAGCGCTCGATGGCATAGTTGATGGCGAAATAGAGAAACCCGGCAAAGAAATAGAACTGCAGGCTCATGAAGTTTCGCGAGATGATCTCCTGGGTGCGCAGGAGCAGTTCCGCAACGCCGATGACGGAAAGAAGCGTCGAGGCCTTGACCATTTCGGCTGCGGTGTTGACCCAGGCGGGCAGGAACTGCCTAAGCGCCTGCGGCCACAGGACATGGGCAAAGGTTTGGCCGAAGGTAAGGCCGATGGCCTTGGCCGCTTCCGTCTGCCCCTGAGGTATTGCCTGAAGCCCTCCGCGCACGATCTCTCCGACATGCGAAGAACAGAAGATCGCCAGTGCGAGCACGCCGGCCTGGAACGGCCCGAGCTCGATGCCGATCGTGGAGAGCACGTAGTAGCTCGCAAGAACCAGGACCAGCACGGGGGTGCCTCGGATGAAGTCGGTATAGGCACGCACGAGCAGGCGCAGGGCGCGATTTCCATAGGCCAGCGAAAGCCCGACGAGAACGCCCAGCAGCGAGCCGGCGACAATCGACAGCAGCGAAGTCGACACGGTGACGCCCAGACCCTTGAGGACGACGTAGCGGGCGATCCAGAGCTGATCGAGGAAACCTGAAACATCCGTCATCGCATCACCTCGCAATCGCCAGTCGCCGCTCGACAATGCGCAAGAGCGCCGCGAGCAGGGAGCAGGTCGCAACATAAAGACCGGAAGCGACGATCCAGGTCTCGATGACACGGAAGGTCTCGACATTGATCTTGCGCGCCTCGAATGTGAGTTCGGGAACGGCGATGGCGGCGGCCAGAGACGTGTCCTTGAACAGGGAAATCATGGTCGAGGACAGCGACGGCAGCACGTTGCGCAGCATCAGCGGCGCGATGATCGATGCGCGGATCTGCATCGGCGTCAGGCCGATCGCCAGCCCCGCTTCCGTCAGTCCCTTCGGGATCGACAACAGGCCGGCACGGAAGACCTCGGCAAGATAGGCGCCGGAATAGACGGAAAGCACTGCGACGAAGCTTTCGATCTTGCCCAGCCGCACGCCCATTTGCGGCAGCGCGAAATAGACGAAAAGCACCAGCACGAGAATCGGCAGGTTGCGGATGATCGTCACGTAGGTCGCTGCCGTGGCCCTGACCCAGCCATTCCTGGCGATCAGTGCGAAGGCGACAAATAAACCGATCAGGGCGCCGATCAGGATGGAAACGAAGGCCAGGCCGAGGCTGAGCACCAGGCCTTCGAGAAGCTGGTCGAAGCTGCGCCAGACGGCGGCGAAATTGAGCGAATAGCCCATGGCGACGTCCTGCCATAGAAGATGGAAACAGGGACGAGGGGCCTTGGCCCTTCGTCCCGATGAACGGCGTCGCGGTCTACTTGAACTCGACGGGGAAGCCGATCTGCGGCGGTGTGAGGTCCTTGCCGAACCAGGTCTTGTAGGACTTCGCATAGAAGTCGAACTCGACGCCCGTCATCGCTTCATGCAACGCCGTGTTGACGAAGTTTAGCCAGTCCTGATCGCCACGCTTCACGCCGCAGGCATAGGTCTGCGGGTTCCAGCCGTAGCCGGCATCCTTGTAGCGGCCCGGGTTCTGGGTCATGTACCAGGCGAGCGACGACTGGTCGGTGGCCGCAGCGTCTGACCTGCCGGACTCAAGCGCCTGGTAGATCATGTCGACGGATTCGTACTGGTCGACACTGGCTTCGGGAAGTGCGGCATGGACCATGTCCTCGGCATAGACATTCTGCAGGACCGAAATGGTAACGGCGGAGCCAGCCGCCTTCAGGGCCTCGTAGTCGGCGTGCTTGCCATCCGCCTTGAGCATCAGGCCGACGCCTTCGCGATAGTAGGGGATCGTGAAGGCAATCTGCTGCGCGCGCTCGCCGGTCACCGTCATGAACTGGCAGGTCAGGTCGACCTTGTCGGTCGTGATGTTCGGGATGCGGGCGTCCGAGGACTGGTTGACATATTCGATCTTGTCGGGATCACCGAAAAGCGCCTTGGCGACGATACGTCCCATGTCGACATCGAAGCCCTGCAACTTGTCTTCGGCGCTCTTGAAGTGCCACGGAGCATTGGTGCTGCCTGTGCCGAGTACCAGGTGGCCGCGGGCGAGAACTTCGTCAAGCCTGCTGCCGTCTGCGAGAACCGGAGTGGAGGAAAGAAAGGTTGCGGCGACCAGCGACATCAGGCTGGCGCGGAAGGAAATGGTCATGGCGTTCCCCTTGGAATCGAGCGTTTTCTGTAATCCAATATAGCGGACATATGTCTGTTTTATCGGATTGACATATCAGGGCTTATGGAGGATGTCTTGTCAATAGCTGCTGCCGAAAATTGGTGCAGCGCCGAAGAGCGGCGCATTTTGCAGCAGTGCAGCATTCGCCAATACCGAGGATACCATGCCGCTTTCGACCGAAGACCTGGCGATGATCGACACACCCGCGGTGCTGGTCGATCTCGATATAGCAGGGCGCAATATCGCGCGTTTCCAGCACTACGCCGACGGCCATGGTCTTCGCGTGCGCCCGCATATCAAGACCCACAAGCTGCCCGTCATTGCTGAAATGCAGCTTGCCGCCGGAGCGGTCGGCATAACCTGTCAAAAGGTGTCCGAGGCGGAAGCGATGGCGGCGGGCAGCCGTGCGATCACCGATGTCCTGATCACCTACAACATTGTCGGTGCCGCAAAGCTCGCGCGCCTGAGGACCCTTGCCGGAAAACTGACGCTCTCGGTCGTGGCTGACAGCGAGGCGGTCGCCGCAGGCCTGTCCGACGCCTTCCGCAGCGAGCGACACCCACTTAGGGTGCTTGTCGAATGCGACACCGGCGCGAACCGCTGCGGCGTGCCGACCCCTGAAGCTGCAGAAATTCTGGCCGCCACCATCGATGCCGCGCCCGGTCTCTCCTTCGGCGGACTGATGACCTATCCGCCGGCCGGAGGCGAAGCGGCGGTCGAGCGCTTCATGGCAGAGGCGAAGGCACGCATCGAGGCGCGGGGCATCGCCGTGCCCGTCGTCACCTCGGGTGGCACGCCCTCGATGATGACGGCCGCCGAAGCCCCGACAACCAGCGAATACCGCCCCGGCACCTATGTCTACAATGACAGATCGCTGGTTTCGCGCGGCGTCTGCGGTTGGGATGACTGCGCCCTGAACGTGCTGGCGACCGTGGTCTCCGTACCCTCGGAAAATCGGGCGATCATCGATTCGGGCTCGAAGACACTGACCTCCGACCTGCTCGGCCTTACGGGCTATGGTCATGTGCTCGGGCGCGACGACATCTTGATCGATCAGCTCTCGGAGGAGCATGGACGGCTGGTCAGCACAGGCCCGATCGGCCTTGCCGTCGGCGACAAGGTCAGGATCGTGCCGAACCATGCCTGCGTCGTCACCAACATGGTCGACACGGTCCTGTTGACGGGAGATGGCCGGACCGGGGCAGAACCATGCTCCGTCGTCGCGCGGGGGAAGATCGTCTGACCCCTGCGCCTTCGGACGACATGCCCCTCCAGGTCGCGCAATGTCCGGCCTCAAATGAAAAAGGGCGGTTCTTGCGAACCGCCCAGGCACCTCTTGTCGAGGGGGGAAGGGTTACTTGCCCGGCATCGGCATCCAGGCAGGCATGGCGACCGGCGCATGGGCGAACTGCGGCAGTTTCGCCGACAGGTCTTCCATGTTCTTGATATCGTTGTCGTTGAGGTCCTTCTGTGTGATCAGCGTCGGCGGCACGATCACGCTCTTGCCGGGGTCTTCGCCGGCCAGCATCATGGCCAGCGCCCGCACCGAGACCTGGCCGACCACGGCCGGGTTGGTCGCGGCAGTCGCGACCCAGGCGCTGCCGGGCTCGCGCATCGCGGCGATATCGGAGGTCGAAATGTCGGCCGAGTAGATCTTCATCGACGAGGACATGCCGGCTTCGTCAACGGCAATCTTCACGCCCTTGGCGAATTCGTCATAGGGCGCGAACATCACGGTGATGTCGGGGTTGGCGGTGACGACCGAGCGCGCCTGGTTGGCGACCGAGTTGGCGATCGGGTTGTCGAGCGTGCCGAACATCGCCTTTTCCTTGATGCCCGGATACTTGGCCTTGAATTCCTTCCAGGTCTCGTCGCGGCGGTCGAGCGGCGCGATGCCGGCGACATAGACATAGCCGGCATTAAAGGTATCGCCGTTGTCCTTGATCGCCTGTTCGAGCGCGAGGCGCGCGAGGTCGCGGTCGGACTGCTCGATCTGCGGGATCTTGTCATTCTCGACATTGACGTCGAAGGCGACGACCTTGATGCCGGCGTCGACGGCACGCTGGGCGGCTTCCTTCATGGATTCCGTCAGGCCGTGCTGAATGATGATGCCGTTGACGCCGAGCGCGATGGCCTGGTCGACCATGTCGGCCTGCACGGCCGCATCCTGGCGGCTGTCGAGCACGCGCAGGTCGATGCCGAGCGCCTTGGCCTGGGATTCGACGCCGGCGAGGTAGGACTGGAAGAAGTCGCCAGTCGACAGATAGCGCACCAGCGCGACCTTGACCTGGCCCGGCTGGTCGAAGGGCTTCGGCATTTCGGCCGACAGCGCCGGCGCGACGAACGCGGTCGACGCGAGTATTCCGGCAGCAAGCCTGCCGAGCGCTCTGCGAGTGATATTCATGGTTGGTCTCCTCCGTTTGGTTTCTTGGGGCTTACAGGCTTCGGGTGTTCCCCTATGTCCGGCTGCGTTGCGACAGCGCGAATGTGAAGACCAGGGCCACGACAAGGACGGCGCCCTTGACGAAATCCTGGGTATAGTAGGGCGCGTTCATCATCGTCAGGCCCTGCAGAAGGATGCCGACGAAGAGGGCGCCGATGGCGGTGCCGAAGGCATTGGGCTTGGCGGCGCCGAGCACGGCAAAGCCGATCAGCGCGGCGGCCACGGAATCGAGCAGCAGGTTGTTGCCCGAGGCGATGTCGCCGCGACCGAGCCGGGCGGCGAGCAGGATGCCGCCGATCGAGGCGAAGACGCCCGAGATCACATAGGCGGCGATCTTGTAGGCCTTGACCGGCGCCCCGGCGAGCTGGGCGGCGCGCTCGTTGGAGCCCACCGCATACATCATGCGGCCGAAACGGGTATATTCGAGGAAGAACCAGATCACGATGGCGAGCACGATCAGGATCACCACGGAGACCGGTACCAGGTTTGGCAGGATGAAGTCGAAGCGGTGGCGGCCGAGCGCCAGAAAGGCGGCGCTGAAGGTGCCGTCGGCGACCGATCCGTCCGGCAGCGACATGCCGGTGGCAATCGAACGGCCCTCGGTCGGGATGCGCTGCAGGCCCAGCAGCAGGAACATCATGCCGAGCGTGGCCAGCAGGTCCGGCACGCGCATGTAGACGATCAGGAACCCGTTGATCAGGCCGACGACGACGCCGATCAGGATGCAGACCACGGTGGCGGTCAGCGCATCGCCACCCAGAACCACCATCACATAGGCCGAGGCCATCAGCGACGTCGTCGCCACCGAGCCGATCGACAGGTCGAAGCCGCCGACGACGAGCGTGGCGGTCACGCCGAGCGCCAGGATGCCCGTGATCGCCACCGACTGGAAGATGAACACGGCGCTCTGCGGCGAGAAGAATCCATCGGCGGCGGAGCTGAAATAGACGACCATCACCAGCAGCAGCACGAGGAAGCCGTAGCGGATCGCGGACTGCCGCAGCGAACTGTGACCGGAGGACTGGGGGTTTGCGGACATGGCGATCAGGCTGGCTCCGTGCTTGATTCTGGGCTGTCTTGGGTTCTGGGGGCGTGATGGTGCTTGCCGGCGATCTCGGAAAGCAGCGTGTCGATATCCGGGTTCTGGTTCACGTGCTCACCGACGACAGTGTGCTCGGACATGACCAGGATGCGATCGGCGATCTCGAAGGCTTCGTCGAGTTCGGTCAGGAACACCAGGGTCGCCCGGTCGCCGGCGGACTGTCGCAGCTTGGAGCCGATGTCGCGGCGGGCGGCGATGTCGACACCCTGGAAGGGTTCGTCGAGGATCAGCAGGCGCGACGGCATGGCGAGCCAGCGGCCGACCATCACCTTCTGCTGGTTGCCGCCCGAGAGCGTCGAGAGGTCGTCGCGCTCGGTGCGGCAGACGATGCCGAGCTCCTCGATCTGGCGGCGGGCATTCGTCCGTTCGCGCGACCGGGACAGGATGGACAGGTTCGAGAAGTGCCGGAGGAACGGCAGGCTCATGTTTTCGAAGATCGGAAAGCCCGGGACGATGCCGTTGACGCCGCGATCCTTGGCGACCATGTAGACCCCGCGCGCGATGGCCGCACCCGGCGTCGAGGGCGCGTAGGGCCGGCCCTCGAGCTGCATCTCGCCGGCGACGGGGTTTGCAAGGCCGAACAGCACCTCGGCAAGCGCGGACTTGCCCACGCCGACCAGTCCCGTCACGGCAACGATCTCGCCTGCGCCGAGCGTCAGCGAGAACGGCCGTGCATGGGTGGCGAGCTTGAGGTCGCTGGCCTCGAAAATCGGGCGTTTCGCCGGCTTCACATCGACCTGGCTCTGGTTCGAGGATCGGCCGAGCATGGCGTCGACCGCCCCTTCATAGTCGAGTTCGGGACCGTCGAAGGTGCCAGCGATGCGGCCGTCGCGCAACGCCACGATGCGGTCGGCAAGACGTCGGATGTCGCTCATCCGGTGGGAGATGTAGAGAATGGCCACGCCGTTGTCGCGCAGGCCGTCGATGAAGCTGAACAGGCGATCGGCCTCCGCCGAGGAGAGCGACGATGTCGGCTCGTCGAGAATCATCAGTCGGGGCTCGTGCATCATGGCGCGGGCAATGGCCACCATCTGCCGGTCGGCCAGCGAGAGGTCCCCGACCTTGGCGCTCATGTCGAGATCCAGCCCCATGCGCTCGGCAGCAAGCTTCGCCTCGCGCCGGACCCGCGACGGATTGAAGAACCAGCGCGCACCGCGGCCGCTCAGCCGGTCGAGCGTCAGGTTCGTCGCGACGTCGAGATCGGCGACGACGCCGTCATTGATGTTCTGGTGAACGGTGACCACCCCGGAGCGGAGCGCCTCGGCGGGCGTCTTGGGCTCGAACCGCGCGCCTTCGAATTCGATATGGCCGTCATCGGCGAAATAGACACCGCTGATGATGCGCACGAGCGTGGATTTTCCCGCGCCGTTGGCGCCCATCAGCACGGTCACCTTGCCTGCCGGAATCGACAGGTCGACCCCGTCCAGCACCCGGACGGGCCCGAAGGACTTGCGTATGCCCTGGATACGAAAGGTCGTCGTTTCGCCCATTGTCTCCTCCACCCGTACCAATGCTATTGCGGTTCATGATCAAATGTCAAGGCCATTGACATTTGACAGAGCGCTGCCATAACAGGGGTCGACACGGGGCGTCGGGAGCGCCCTTGAGAGATGCCATGCGAGGGAGGAAATCAGCGATGCGCGCGTTCGAAGCATTGACGGTGGAATCACTGCCGAACCGCCTCGGCAGCCAGGCGGCGATCACGGGCAGGATCGGTTCCGACCCGGCGAAATGGAGCGTGCGGGAGGTCGGCGACGGCAATCTCAACCTCGTTTTCATCGTCGAGGGACCGGCCGGCACGGTCATCGTCAAGCAGGCGCTGCCCTATGTGCGGCTGGTCGGCGAGAGCTGGCCGCTGCCGCTCAAGCGCTCGTTCTTCGAGTATAATGCGCTGGTCCGGCAGGCGGAACGCGATCCGGGCATGACCCCGGAACTGCTGCATTTCGACGAGGCGCAGGCGATCATCGTCATGGAGTTCCTGACGCCGCATGTCATTCTCCGCCGCGCCCTGATCGAAGGCCGGCAACTGCCGAAAATCGGCCAGAACCTCGGCAATTTCATCGCACGCACGCTGTTCCGTGGCTCGGATCTCCATATGGAGACCCGCAAGCGCAAGGCGGACCTCGCGCTGTTCGCCGACAATGTCGAGCTCTGCGACATCACCGAGAACCTCGTCTTCTCCGATCCCTATTTCGACGCCCCGATGAACCGGCATACGCCCGGCCTCGATGGCGTGGTCGCCGAACTGCGGGCCGACCGCGACCTCAAGGTCGAAGCGCAGCGCCTCAAGCATCTGTTCGCCGCCAAGGCCGAGACGCTGCTGCATGGCGATCTGCATACCGGCTCGGTCATGGTCACGGCTGAGGACACGCGCGTCATCGATCCGGAATTCGCTGTCTATGGGCCCATGGCCTTCGATGTCGGCATGCTGATCGCCAATTTCTGGATGAGCTATTTCTCGCAGTCCGGCCATGAACAGGATGGGCCGCGCGACGACATGCGCCGCTACCTGCTGGCGACCGCAGACGAAATCTGGTCGGTGTTCCGCGCCGAGTTCTCGCGCCTGTGGCGCGAGGAACGCCGCGGCATCCTCTACCAGGCCAGCCTGTTCGAGGACCAGGGCGACACGCTCGGCTCCGAGCAGGCGCTGCAGGGTATGATTGCCGATATCTGGACCGACATGCTCGGCTTTGCCGGCATCGAGACCCATCGCCGCATTCTCGGCCTTGCCCACAATGCCGACTTCGAGACCATTGCCGACGAGGCACTTCGCGCAGCCTGTGAGACGAAGGCCCTCAAGTTCGGTCGTCACATTGCCGTAAACCGATCCCGCATCCATTCGATGGCCGACATCATGGATCTCGCGGAACGGATGGAAAAGGAGATTGTCCGGTGAAGGTTCAGGACCGACACTATCGCACCATCTGGCTGGCCGATGACGGCCGCGCGGTGGAGATCATCGACCAGCGCTGGCTGCCGCATGAATTCAGGGTTGTCACTCTTGCCACTGTCGAGGATGTTGCCACCGCGATCCGTGACATGTGGGTGCGTGGCGCGCCGCTGATCGGCGTCACTGCCGCCTATGGCATGGCGATCGCCATGGCCAACGACCCGTCCGACGCCCATCTCGAGCGCACCTGGCACGATCTCAACGAGACGCGGCCCACCGCAATCAACCTGCGCTGGGCGCTCAACGAGATGCGGTCGACGCTCTCGCCGCTGCCGCCGGCCGAGCGTGCCAGCGCCGCCTATGCGCGCGCCGCCGAGATCGCCGACGAGGACGTGACACTCAACCGCTCGATCGGTTCGCACGGGCTCGAGGTGATCCGCAAGATCGCGGCGACCAAGAAGCCGGGCGAGCCGGTCAATGTGCTCACCCATTGCAATGCCGGCTGGCTCGCGACCGTCGATTATGGCACCGCGACCGCGCCGGTCTACATGGCGGCGGAAGAGGGTATCCCGGTCCACGTTTATGTCGACGAGACCCGGCCCCGGAACCAGGGTGCACAGCTCACCGCCTGGGAGCTGAACGGCCATGGCGTGCCGCATACGCTGATCGTCGACAATGCCGGCGGGCACCTGATGCAGCATGGCATGATCGACCTGGTGATCGTCGGCACCGACCGGACTACTGCGCGCGGCGATGTCTGCAACAAGATCGGCACCTATCTCAAGGCGCTTGCAGCCCACGACAACGGCGTCCCTTTCTACGTGGCGCTGCCATCACCGACGATCGACTGGACGGTGGATGATGGCGTCAAGGAAATCCCGATCGAGGAGCGCAGCGCGGACGAGGTGACCTTCGTGCAGGGCAAGGCCGAGGATGGCCGCACGCTGAAGGTTAGGGTCTCGCCCGAGGGAACGCCCGGCGCCAACCCCGCCTTCGATGTCACTCCCGCTCGGCTGATCACCGGCTTGATCACCGAGCGCGGCATCGCGGATGCCTCGCGCGAGGGCCTGAAGACCCTGTTTCCCGAACGGAGCTGAGCAATGGCTGCGCAGAACGCCAAGACCACCGAGGAAATCGCGCTCGGCATCCGCCAGCGCGTGTTCCTGCACACGATGCGGCACAATGGCGGCTATCTCAGCCAGGCCTGTTCGGCGGCGGAATCGCTCGCGATCCTCTATAACGAACTGCTGCATCTGGGCGCGCCGACCCTTCCGGGCGTGCCCTTGCCATTCCGCGGCGTGCCGTCGGCGACCAATCCGGATGCCTTTACCGGCGCCGGCTATCACGGTCCCTTCGCGCCGGAATTCGATCGCTTCATCATTTCGCCGGCGCATTACGCCCTGGTAATCTACTCCGCCCTGATCGAAACCGGACGCATGGACGACACCGCGCTCGACCATTTCAACAAGGACGGCTCCTCGGTCGAGATGATCGGCGCCGAGCACAGCCCGGGCATGGAAGTCACGACCGGCTCGCTGGCACAGGGCCTTTCGATGGCTGCCGGCATCGGCTGGGCGCGGCTCAGAAGGTCCGAGCCCGGCAAGGTCTGGGTCTACATGTCCGACGGCGAGTTCCAGGAGGGACAGACCTGGGAAACGCTGGCCGCGATGAGCCATCACGGCATTTCCAATCTCCGCGTCGTCGTCGACGTCAACCGCCAGCAATGCGACGGCGCGATGTCGTCGGTGCTTGATCTCGGCGACCTGCCGGCACGGATCGAGGCCTTCGGCGTGCCGGCGCGCGGCATCGACGGGCACGATCTGGACGCCTTTCGCGAGGCGGTGGCAAGCGCCGACCCAGGCAAGCCCCTGGTCATTCTCGCCAACACCTCGCCTTTCCAGGGCATGGATTTCCTCAAGCGCCGGTTTCCCCGGCTGCACTATGTGCGCTTCAAGTCGAAGGACGAGCGGCTGGAAATGCTCCATGCGATTGCGGGTGAAATCGGCCTCGACCCTGCGGCCATCGAAAGGACCTGACCATGGTGGAAATCGTCAGCCGCCCCTATGCCCGCGCCTTTGAGGCTTTCGCATCGCAACGCCCGGAGGTGCTGTGCCTGTCAGCGGATCTCACGTCGTCCTGCGAGGTCGATGGCTTTCGCGACCGTCATCCCGACCAGTTCGTGACGTTGGGCATGGCCGAGCAGGCCATGCTGTCCTTCGCCGGCGGGCTTGCCATGCAAGGCTATCGGCCGTTCATCCATACCTTTGCCGTCTTCCTCTATCGCCGGCCCTATGACCAGCTGATCAACTCGATCGCCTATTCCAACCGCAAGGTCCGGCTGATGGGTTTCCTGCCTGGGATCACCACGCCTGGTGGTATCACCCACCAGGCGATCGAGGACATCGCGGTCATGCGTGCGATCCCGAACATGACGGTGC
The DNA here is from genome assembly GCA_019739215.1 of Rhizobium sp. Classification (GTDB taxonomy): domain Bacteria; phylum Pseudomonadota; class Alphaproteobacteria; order Rhizobiales; family Rhizobiaceae; genus Rhizobium_E. The sequence continues at coordinate 61,281 of JAHHDR010000032.1, read as the reverse complement.
TGGAGACGGGTGACGCGACCGAAGTCGAGACCGTGCTTGAGGTTGCCGACCAGATCAACGGCCCGGTCTATGTCCGTATACTGCGTGGCGAGGTGCCCCGGCTGTTTTCCAGCCCCTTCGTCTTCAACCGGCTCAGGACGCTGAGCGAAGGCGACGACGTGCTGGTGCTGACGTCAGGCGTCTGCACCGAGGAGGCGCTGCGCGCGCTGGGCCCGCTGTCGGAACGCGGCATCTCGGTTCATCATGCCCATGTCTCGACGCTGAAACCCTTCGATCGCGACGGATTCCTACGCGCGGCGAAAGGCAAGAAGGGCGTGGTGACGCTGGAAAACCACACGGTCAACGGCGGGCTCGGCTCGCTTGTCGCCGAAATCATCGCCGAGGAGGGACTGGGAGTTCGGCTCAAGCGCCTCGGCCTGCAGGACACGTTCGCGCATGGCGCATCCAAACCCTACCTGATGCGGAAATACGGGCTCGACGCGCTGGCACTGACCCAGGCGGTCGGCGCCGTTCTGGGCCGCGAACTCGATGTCGGCGAGGACGAGCTCGCCACTGTCCGTCTCGACATCGTTCACTCCGAGCACAAGGCGGAGGCGCTCTGATGGACCGCTTTTCGGTTCGTTACCGGATCGAGGCCGCCGACGAGGCCGAAGCACGCGCGCGTGCGCTGGACGTGGCGCTGGAGCAGACGCTTGAGATCCCCCGCGATGCGGTGCCGAAAGGTTATGTCGAGGATGTCATGCTCGGACGGCTCGAAGAGCTTGCGGCGGGCGAGGGAGCCTTTGTTGCCGACATCTCCTACAGCGACGACGATATCGGCGGCGATTTCCTGCAACTGCTCAACGTCGTCTTCGGCAACTCCTCGATCAAGCCGGGGATCAAGGCGCTGTCGCTGTCGCTTTCGGACGGAATTGCCACGATCTGCCCCGGTCCGCGGTTCGGTGCGGAAGGCTTGCGACGGCAGGCTGGCATTGCCGCGGGTCCCTTGATCATGTCGGCGATCAAGCCGGTGGGCCTGCCGACCGGAGATCTCGCGCGGCTGGCCCACGATTTTGCACTTGGCGGCATGCATTACGTCAAGGACGATCATGGCCTGGCCAGCCAGAAGACGTCACCCTTCGCCGAGCGGCTTGCAGCCTGTATCGATGCTGTCGGCGAGGCCAATGCGAAGACCGGCGGCCAATGCCGGTTCGTGCCGAATGTCACGGCGTCGGGCGGGCGCAGCTATGACAATGCGATGAAGGCCAAGGAGGCGGGGGCGGGGGCGGTGATGCTCGCGCCGGCGCTGGCCGGCATGGATATCGCCTATCAGCTCTCCCGCGATCCGGATTTCAACCTACCGATCGTCACCCATCCGGCCTTCGGCGGCGCCAATGTCGTCGGTGGGCATTGCGGCTTTTTGCACGGTCTCTACTACGGCCAGATCAGCCGGCTGATGGGCGCCGATGCGGTCGTCTTCCCCAATTTCGGCGGCCGGTTCGGCTTCACAAGGGACGAGTGCCTGAGCATCGCCCGCGCCGGCCTCGATCCCTTCGGCGCGCTCGGGCGCACGCTGCCGGCACCGGGCGGCGGCATGTCGATCGACAAGGTCGAAGCGATGAAGTCGGTCTATGGCGACGACATCATGTATCTGGTCGGCGGGGCGCTGCTTCGGGCGCCGGAAGGCGTGGTCTCGGCCACGCGCCGGCTTGTCGAGAAGACGCTCGGTACGACCTGACCGGTTCCTTCGCCCGCATTGACGCGCGGCCGGCTGTTTTATCCTCTTAGCTTCCTTGTGCCGGGCGACACGCGTGTCGCCCGGCAAGTTTTTCATATGCAGGTAATTGCCTGCGCTTGACATGCAGGTATTTACCTGCATATTGCGTCTCACACATGAGTGAGACCGATGGATGCCGACAAAGTCTTCAAAGCCCTGGCCGACCCGACGCGCCGCACATTGCTCGACCTTCTCTACGAGAAGAATGGGCAGACGCTGACCCAGCTTTGCGACCAGCTCGACATGGCACGGCAGTCCGTCACGCAGCATCTCGGCATATTGGAAGCGGCCAATCTCGTGAGCACCATCAGGCGTGGCCGGGAAAAGCTGCATTTCGTCAACCCCGTGCCGCTGCACGAGGTCTACGAACGCTGGGTGCGGAAGTTCGAACGCCAGCGGCTCAGCCTGCTGCACGACCTCAAGAAGGACCTCGAAGGAGAATGACGATGACCAAGGAAAAGATCAGTTTCGTCTACGTGACCTACATCCGCTCGACGCCGGACAAGGTGTTCGAGGCGATCACCCGGCCCGAACTCGCGCGGCGCTACTGGGGACACGAGAATGTCTCCGACTGGGCGCCCGGCTCGAAATGGCAGCACATCCGCGCCAATGACGATCGCACCGTCGAACTGGTGGGCGAAGTCATCGAGAGCACGCCGCCGTCGCGGCTCGTCATCAGCTGGGCCAATGCCTCGCAGGCGGCCGATCCCGAGAGCTACAGCCGGGTGACCTTTGCGGTCGAGGAGTATGACGACATGGTCCGGCTGACGGTCTCGCATGACGAGCTCGAAGCGGGCAGCGGAATGGCCAATGGCGTCACGCGCGGCTGGCCGGCCGTGCTCTCCAGCCTGAAATCCTTCCTCGAGACCGGCCAAGGGCTCGACGTCTTCGCCAAGCCGAAGGCCGCCTGAAGATTGCGCCTTCGACCGACAAGCAACGAACAGGATGCCGACCATGACCATGATCTACAAGGGTGGATGCGCGTGCGGCGCGATCCGCTACGAGACCAGCAGCGCGCCCATCTTCCAGAACCACTGCCAGTGCCGCGACTGCCAGCAGCGGAGCGGGACCGGACACGGTTCCTACCTCACCTTCCCAAGCCGGGAGAACGTTCATATCAGCGGGCGGGAGGCCAGCACCTGGCGTGTGACCGCCGACAGCGGAAACGACAAGATCCACGCCTTCTGCCCGACATGCGGAACGCCGGTCCACCTGACATTCGCCGCGATGCCGGAGCTGATTGCAATTCCCGCAACCAGCCTCGACGATCCCGGCCAGTTCGAGCCGCAGGTGGTGACCTACGCGATGCGCGCCCATGCATGGGACACCATGGACCCGGCGCTGCATAAATTCGAACGAATGCCGCCGGGATGAGGCGCGCTGCGATCCTCAAGCCGTAACAGCTTGCGTACCCACCTTCGCCCCGAAACTCGAGAAGAACTGCTCCGCCAGCTTCTTGGCGGTCGAATCGATCAGGCGCGAGCCGAGCTGGGCGATCTTGCCGCCGACATCGGCGCGGACCGAATAGGTCAGGAGCGTGGTGCCGTCGCCCTGGTCGGTCAGCGCCACGTCGGCGCCGCCCTTGGCGAAGCCCACCATGCCACCCTTTCCCTCGCCTGAAATGGTATAGGACAGCGGCGGATTGAGGTTGGAGAGCTCGACCGCACCCTCGAAGCGCGCCTTGACGGGGCCGACCTTGAGCACCACGGTCGCGGTCATCGTCGTCTCGGAAGTCTTTTCCAGGCTCTCGCAGCCGGGAATGCACTGCCTGAGGATCTCGGGATCGTTGAGACCCCTCCAGACCACGTCCACCGGGGCGTGGATGGTTTCGCTGCCGTTCATGTCCATGTCGAATACTCCTGCTTTCAGTCTTTTGCCTGCGCCGCGGCGGCCCGCTGCCGGCCGCGCCTGACGGCGACGATCTCGGCGAGAATGGAGAGCGCGATCTCGTCGGGTGCGATGGCGCCGATATCGATGCCGGCCGGGGCCTTCACATGGTCGAGCCGGTCGCCCGCTGGTCCGTCAGCTGGCAGGCGCGCCCGCAGTGCCGCGAACTTCCGGCGGCTGCCGACGAATCCATAATAGTCGGCCTCCAGCGCGAGTGCGGCCTCCATGGCCGGGTGGTCGCCTCGCCCCTGGGTGGAGATCACGACATAGCGGCGCCCCTGCTCGGGCGGTTCGATCGCGAAGCCATCGGTCAGTCGGTCGCAATCCGGCGCGGTGGTGAGGTCGCCTCGCGGTGCCGCAAGCTCGACATGGTAGCCGAACTGCCGGCCGAGTGCTGCGAGCGCCAGCGCCACGGGGCTGGCGCCGAGGATCACCAGCGCCGGGCGCGGCAGCACCGGCTCGACGAAGATGTCCATCGTGCCCTTGCTCGGACAGCCATTGGCAAAGAAGGTGGTGCCGTCACGTTCCTCGCCCTGGCCGACGCCCTGGTCCGCCATGAGTTCCTCGGGCAGGATCGATACCAGCCGGGGCTGGCCGTCGGCCAGGGCCTGGCGGGCCGCCTTGAGTACGGCGGCGCGCGCGCAGCCGCCGCCGATCCAGCCGGCGACGATGCTGCCATCGGGCATGATGATGCCCTTGGCGCCGGCCTTCGCCGCCGTCACGGAGACGGTGCGCACCACGGTGGCCACCGCGAAGCTCTGTTCCGCCGACTTCAGCTTCGACATGATATTCATGACATCGACATGCACGGTCATGGTCAGCCTCACAGCCTGGCAAGATAGGGTTCGAGATCGGCGAGCGAAGCAAGCGTGTTGGCCGGCGCGTGCAGGTCGACATGCGGCAGCGCCGCCTGAATGCCGGCTGCGGCCGGGGTGTAGCCGTCCCAGCCCATCATCGGATTGAGCCAGGCGATGCGGCGGCAGCGGCGTGCCAGTGCCGTCATTTCGCGGGAAAGTTCCGCCGTGTCGCTGGTCTCGTAGCCGTCGGACACGATCATCACGCAGGTGCGGGAATGGATCACGCGCGGCGCATGCCAGCGGTTGAAGGTCGCAAGGCAGGCGCCGATGGTGGTGCCGCCGCCGGAACTCCGCGCCATCAGGCCGAGGCGGTCGAGCGCGCGGGCCGGATCGCGCTCGCGCATCGCGGACGAGACATGGGCCAGTTGCGTGTCGAACAGGAAGGCTTCGGCCTGGCGAAACTCGTCGAGCACGCCATGGATGAAGCGCAGGAAGACACCGGTATAGGCCTCCATCGATCCCGAGGCGTCGAGCAGCACCACGAGCCGGAGCGGCTTGGTCTTGCGGCGGCGCATCGCCAGCTCGACCGGCACGCCGCCATGGCTGATATTGGCGTGGATGGTGCGGCGCAGATCAAGCCGGTAGCCCTTGCGTCGCGCCAGTTCGCGCCGGGTGAGCCGCGCCCGCATCGCCCGGGCCAGCCGGGCGGCGACCGCGTGGGCGCGGGCGATGTCGTCGGGATCGGAGAGCTTGCGGAAATCGGTGCGGTCAAGCGTCTCGATCGCGGAGGCACCCTCCATGCGCCCGACGCCGCCGGCGTCATCCCCTGCTTCTTCCGGCGATGGGATCTGGTCGGTCGGCGCGTTGCCCGAGCCAGCGGCCATGCGCTCGGCCAGTCCCTTTGCGGCCGGATTGGCCTGCGGACCGGCGCTGCCGGACACGGTGCTTCGCTGGCGGACCCGCTTTCCCAGCCAGAAGGCGTCGAACAGCCCGTCGAACCTGTCCCAATCCTGCCGGCGCGCCGAAAAGAGATGCTTGAGCGCGGAGCGAAACTGCGCCGGACGGTCCGCGAACCCGCGCCCGATCAGCAAGGCCGCGTCCTGCGCTTCCCGGAGGCCGACCACGAAGGCGTTGTCGCGAAGCGTGGCGACGAAGGCCGACAGCTTTTCCGCGACGAGCCTGCCGACATCGCCTGATTCTTCCGGGGTAAGGGGCGCCCCGCAACAGTTCATCCGACCCTCCCGAGCAGTCGGTTGGTGACTTCGGGCGTTATCCGTGCCCTGTCCTCATGGGTCTTGAGCAGGCATATCAGGGTTTCCTGGACGGTTTCCGGCGCATCTCCGAGCGTTTCCACGCCGAGCCCGATAAGCGCCGCCGCCCAGTCAAGCGTTTCGGCGATGCCCGGCACCTTGCGCAGGTCCTCCTTGCGGATCGACTCCACCAGCCTCGCGATCGAGACCGACAGCGAAGCGCCCGCACCTTCGACGCTGGCCATGATGATCCGCGCCTCGCGATCGACATCGGGGTAGTCGACATAGTGATAGAGGCAGCGGCGCCTAAGCGCATCCGACAGTTCCCGCGTGCCGTTCGAGGTCAGCACGACATGGGGGATGGACGTGGCGCGGATCGTGCCCAGTTCCGGGATCGTCACCTGGAACTCCGACAGGACCTCGAGCAGGAAGGCCTCGAACTCCTCGTCGGCGCGGTCGACCTCGTCGATCAGCAGCACCGGCGGTCTGGGCCGGCGGATGGCGGCGAGCAGCGGGCGTTCGAGAAGGTATTTTTCCGAAAAGACGTGGTCTTCCAGCGCGCCGGCATCGCCACCCCGCCCGGCTTCGATGGCAAGGAGCTGACGCTGGTAGTTCCATTCATAGAGCGCAGCCGACTGGTCGAGCCCCTCGTAGCATTGCAGGCGGATGAGCTCAGTGCCGTGAACGGCAGCAAGGGCTGCGGCCACCGCCGTCTTGCCGACGCCCGCCTCGCCCTCCAGCAACAGCGGCCGGCCCAGCATCTGCATCAGCTGGATGGCGATGACGAGTTCGCCGTCGGCAATGTAGCCGGCAGCGCTGAGGCGGGTCGCGATCTCGGGGCGGGTGAGGGCGGTCATGATGGCCAGCTTGGCGTTGCGTGCGGGGCACCCCCCTCTGTCCTGCCGGACATCTCCCCCTCAAGGGGGGAGATCGGCAAGTGGACGGGTTCCTGCCTCAAGCAAACGTCGAACGCTGGGCCACATCCGAGCGATCGCGGCAGAATGGTGCCCCATCGGATCTCCCCTCTTGAGGGGGAGATGCCCGGCAGGGCAGAGGGGGGTATCGCAGCCGGTACCGAGCGTCCGTGATACATTGTCCGCACCCTATGCCGCCACGCCCAGGTTTTTCGCCGCCTGCCAGTTGCGCCAATGGTCGTGCGGCATCTGGATATGGGTCGAACCGAGGAAGCTGAAGGCGTCGTTGACGGCGTTGGAGAAGGCGGGGACGCCGCCGACATTCGGGCTCTCGCCCACGCCCTTGGCGCCGATCGGGTGATGCGGCGAAGGCGTGACCGTGAAGTCGGTTTCCCAATGCGGGGTCTCGACGGCGGTGGGGATGAAGAAGTCCATGAAAGACCCGCCCATCACATTGCCGGATGCGTCATAGGTGATCTCCTGGCCCATCGCGATGGCGAAGGCCTCGGTCAGGCCGCCATGCACCTGCCCCTCGATGATCATCGGGTTGATGCGGGTGCCGCAGTCATCGAGCGCATAGAAGCGGCGCGTCTTGTGGACGCCGGTGTCGACGTCGATGTCCATGACGCAGATATAGGCGCCGAAGGGATAGGTCATGTTGGGTGGATCGTAATAGCTGACCGCCTCCAGCCCCGGCTCCATGCCCGGCGGCACGGAATTGTAGGCCGCCCAGCATATCTCCTTCATCGACTTGAATTTTTCCGGCAGGCCTTTCACCCGGAAGCCGTCGATATCCCATTCGAGGTCGCCTTCGTGGACCTCCAGCATGTAGGCCGCGATCATCTGGGCCTTGGCCTTGATCTTGCGCGCGGCCATGGCGATGGCGGCGCCGGCGACCGGCGTCGAGCGCGAGCCATAGGTGCCGAGACCGTAAGGTGCGGTGTCGGTGTTGCCCTCCTCGACCATGATGTCGTCGGCGGGAATGCCGATCTCGGTGGCGATGATCTGCGCCCAGGTGGTCTCATGGCCCTGGCCCTGGCTCTTGGAGCCGACGCGGGCGATGCCCGCCCCGGTCGGATGCAGCCGGATCTCGCAAGAGTCGAACATGGCGATGCCGAGGATGTCGCAGTTCTTCGAGGGGCCGGCGCCGACGATCTCGGTGAAGAACGAGACGCCGATGCCCATGATGTCGCGGGTCTCGCCGCGCTTGAACGCCTCGCGCCTTGCCGCTTGTTCGCGGCGCAGCCCGGCATAGTCGACCGTCTCCAGCGCCTTCTTCATGGCGGTGTGGTAGTCGCCGGAATCATATTCCCAGCCGAGCGCCGAGTGATAGGGAAACTGCTCCGCCTTGATGAAGTTCTTCATGCGGAGTTCGGCGGGATCCATGCCGAGCTTCTGGGCAAGGATGTCCATGCCGCGCTCGATGCAATAGGCCGCTTCCGTCACCCGGAACGAGCAGCGATAGGCAACGCCGCCGGGCGCCTTGTTGGTGTAGACGCCGTCGACCGCGAGATGCGCGGTGGGGAAATCGTAGGACCCGGTGACGATGTTCATGAAGCCGGCCGGCCATTTCGACGGGTCGGCGCAGGCGTCGAAGGCACCATGGTCGGCCAGGACATGGACGCGCAGACCGGTGACCTTGCCCTCCTTCGTCGCGGCGATTTCCGTCGTCATGTGATAGTCGCGGGCGAAGGACGTGGTCGTCAGGTTCTCCATCCGGTCCTCGACCCATTTCACCGGCTTGCCGGTGACGATGCTGGCGACCGCCGAACAGATATAGCCGGGATAGGCGCCGACCTTGTTGCCGAAGCCGCCGCCGATATCGGGCGCGATCACGTGGATCTTGTGTTCCGGGATCTTGGAAATCAGCGCCACGACGGTGCGGATGACATGCGGCGCCTGGAAGGTGCCCCAGATCGTCAATTCGCCCTTGATCTTGTCGAAAGAGCAGACGCTCTGGCAGGTCTCGAGCGGCGAGGGATGCGTGCGGTGATAGGAGATCATCTCCTTGATCGTCACATCCGCCTTGGCAAAGGCGGCGTCGGTCAGTTCGCGATCACCCACCGCCCATTCGAAGATATGGTTGTGGTGCTTGCGGGGCCCATGGGCACCTGATGTCTTACCGGCGAGGTCCTCGCGCAGCACGACCGCGTCGGCGTCCATCGCATGGAACGGATCGACCAGAACCGGCAGGGCCTCGTATTCGACCTCGACGGCGGCAATGCCGTCATCGGCGGCGTAACGATCGGTGGCGACGACGAAGGCGACTTCCTGGTTCTGGAACAGGACCTTGCCGTCGGCCAGCACCATCTGCACGTCGCCGGCAAGCGTCGGCATCCAGGCGAGGTTGACTGTCTTGAGCGTTTCCGCCGTGATGACGGCCAGAACGCCCGGCACTTTCAGTGCCTTTTCGGTATTGATCGACGTGATGCGCGCATGAGCGTAGGGCGAGCGGACGAAATCGCCATGCAGCATGCCGGGCAGTTTCACGTCGTCGACATAGTTGCCTCTGCCCTGGGTGAAGCGCACGTCCTCGACGCGCTTGCGCTTGCAGCCCATGCCCTCGAGGCGGGCTTCGCGTTGTTCCCGCGTGGGAGTCATGTCGTTCATTCCGCTGCCTCCTTGAATTCGGTGCCGTTGATGTTGGCGGCCGCGTGCTGGATCGCCTTGACGATGTTCTGGTAGCCGGTGCAGCGACAGAGATTGCCTGAAATGCCCATGCGGATCTCGTCTTCGGTCGGGTCCGGATTTTCCTGCAGCAGGCGGTGGGCGCGCAGGATCATGCCCGGCGTGCAGAAGCCGCATTGCAGGCCATGCATCTGCCGGAAGCCTTCCTGCAGCGCCGACAGCGTGCCGTCGGCATTGGCGACGCCCTCGATCGTCGTGATGCTCGCGCCTTCGGCCTGCACGGCAAACATGGTGCAACTCTTCACCGACATGCCGTCGATATCGACGGTACAGGCGCCGCAATGCGAGGTGTCGCATCCGATATGGGCGCCGGTCAGACCGAGATTTTCGCGAATGAAATGGATGAGCAGCAGGCGCGGCTCGGCCAGTCCCTCGACCGTCTCGCCATTGACCGTCATCGTGATATGGGTCTTTGCCATTGGTTCCTCCTCAGGCCGCGCGGGCGGCGGCGCGCTGGATGGCGCGGGCGACCATGATGCCGCCGACATGGATCTTGTATTCGACCGGGCCGCGGGCATCCGCCGCCGGCGCCATGATGGCGCGGGCAAGATCGGCGGCCCGTGCGATCGACGCATCGTCGAGACTGCCGCCGACGAGCGAGGCCGCAGCCTCCTCCGCCAGCAGCGGCGTGTCGGCAAGGTTGGTCAGTCCGATGGAACAGTGCGCGACCCTGCCTCCGTCCATGGTGAGCACCACGGCTGCCGCGGCGGTAGCATAGTCGCCGACCTTGCGCTTGAGCTTTTCATAGGCGTAACCGTGGCCGGATGGCTGGGCGGGTATGCTGACGGATGTCAGGATCTCGCCGGGCTCCAGTGCCGTAAAATAGGCACCCTGGTAGAAGTCCCGCGCCGGAATGTCCCGGCTGCCGGATGGACCCTCGAGCCGATAGGTTGCGCCCAGCACCAGCATCAGCGCCGGCAGGTCGTTGCCCGGATCGCCATTGGCGACATTGCCGCCGATCGTGCCGCAATAGCGCACCTGCGGGTCGGCGATCAGCCGGGCGGTTTCGATGAAGATCGGCAGGTCCGAGGCGATTTCGGAGGACTGCAGCATTTCGTGCTGCGTCGTCATCGCGCCGATGACGACGTTGGCACCATCGCGACAGATGCCCTTGAGCGTGGTGATCGCATGCAGGTCGACCAGATGTTCCGGCGACGCCATGCGGAGTTTCATCATCGGTATCAGGCTGTGGCCGCCCGCCAGCGGCCGTGCTTCTTCACCCAGTTCGGCAAGCAGCTTGATCGCGTCCGCAACGGTCGACGGACGGTGATAGTCGAAAGTTCCCGGTATCATCTTCTCCTCCAGATGATGGGTTTGCCGCGCTCCCGACGCGGCGATGGAGGAAGCCTGTGGCCGGTTTCGGCGGGGTGCAAGCAAAGGGCGTCAATGGCGTCACGAAAGCCTGACATTCGCACGAACGGCGCTCTTTTGCGCACGAACTGCGTCAGCCCGCCTTACCTATCCGCGGACGGGTTGGCGTCGGGCGAGACCAAGCCGTGCCTTGACTTCGGCCACCCTGGCGCGGCTGACGGGAACCAGGTGCGGATTGGGACCGTCGACCTCGACCACCGCGCCATCCCCTTCCTTGCGGATCAGCACGACATGCGGCATGGCGACGATATGGCTGCGGTGGACGCGCAGGAACATTGCGGGATCGAGCGCGGCTTCTGCTTCCGAGATCGACCAGCTGCACATGCGCTCCCGGTTGCCGTCATGCACCCATGTGTAATGGGCGTCGGCGCGCAGTGACCGGATCTCGCCGAGCTGGACGAACTGGGTGGCGCCGGCGCTCTGGACGGGAACGCGCTGCACCTTGTCGGTCGAAGCGGGCTCCACGCCGGGGTCGACGGGCGGCGCTTCGAAGATCACGCCATTGGACGCAACCAGGCGCGCCGGCGGTTCGACCTGGCCCCATTGCTCCGGCAGCAGGAAGAGGAGAAAGCCGGCCGCGATGAGAAAGCAGAGGCAGGCGACGATCAGCGACACGATCTGTGGCGAGACCTGCAACCCGTCTGACAGGGCGGCTGCGGAATGGTGGCCGGCGCCGGGCGGCACGAAATGCATGCCCGCCATCGCCGTGTAATGCATGCCGGAAACGGCAAGGCCGAATGCGAATGCCGCGACCGCCAGCCGCAGCCCGGTCTGGGGCGCCAGGAAAATTCTGAGCGCGCCATAGGCCGTGGCGATGGCGATCATGACAGAGAGCGCGACTTTCGAGAGATCGTGTTGGATGGCGAAATTGCCCGCCAGCCCGTGGATGCCGACATAATGCATCGAACTAATGCCGATGCCGAGCAGCAGCGCGGCGACGGCGGTGCCGAGTGCGCCGGGCCGGCTGCCGATGACGAAGAACACGGAGACCCCGACGACCAGCGCGCAGATGAGATAGGAGACGATGGTGGGCAGCACGAGATAGGCCGCATCTCCGGGTAGCGGCGCTGCCAGCATGCCGACGAAATGCATCGTCCAGATGCCGATCGACAGGAACGCCGCAGCACCGACGAGAAGGGCACGGCGCTGCAGGCCGGACCGGCCGGCGATCCGCGCGGCGAGCCCGAGTCCGGTGTAGCCACCCAGGATCGCGACCGCCACCGAAAGCGCCACGAGATATGGATTATGGCCTGCCAGCATGTTCCTCTTGTCGCCCCGTGCGGTTACAGGACGTCTCCTCCTGGGGCAGGATATAGGTCGAGAGGAGGGAGTGGCAAGCTTCCTTGCGCGCTTTGCACGGCCGCAAGGACCTGCCTCATGCCGGGGCGCTATTTCCTGGCGAGGCTGCCGCTCCTGTCGTTGGCGTGTTCGTGCGCAGCGACGCGGTCAACTCGTCGAAGCTGCATATCGACCAGCAGCTCATGGACGCCGTCGGCCGCATGGGCGGGCACACCCCGCACGCGAGATCAGTTTGACATCAGGACGCTGACGTCACAGGAATGGGAGAATCGCAAGGCAGTTGAGACGTTGATCGCAGAATGAGCAGAAATCAGTATTTTTCGCAGGTTGGCGGCCTTCCGCCACAGACCCAGACACTCTCCAGCAAGGCCGTCTTTACGACAGCCTATGCGGTGATCCCGAAGACCGTGATGAGCGACATCGTCACCAGCGTCTTGCCGCATTGGGACGAAACCAGGGCGTGGATCATCGCGCGACCACTGAGCGGCTTTGCCGAAACCTTCGCCCAGTACATCATGGAGGTGAGGCCCGGTGGCGGCAGTGCCAGGCCTGAGCCGGATGCACGGGCATCGGCGGCAATCTTCGTCGTCGAGGGCGAGGGCAAGATTGCCTATGAGGGCAGCGACTATCCGCTGCGCACCGGTTCATTCGCCTATCTGCCCGCCGGAGCAAAATGGGCTTTCCGCAACGAAAGTGCGGCGCCGATCCGGTTTCACTGGATCCGCAAGGCGTTCAAGGCCGTGGACGGCCTGGAGCCGCCGCTGGCCATCTTCACCCATGAAGACGATTGCGAGATGCACGCCATGCCCGAGACCCAGGGCCGCTGGGCGACCACCCGCTTCATCGATCCGTCCGACGTGCGCTACGACATGCATCTCAACATCGTCACGTTTGAGCCGGGCGCCATCATTCCCTTTATGGAAACGCACGTCATGGAGCATGGCCTCTATGTCCTCGAGGGCAAGGCGGTCTATCGCCTGAACGAGGACTGGGTGGAAGTCGAGGCTGGCGACTACATGTGGCTACGCGCCTTCTGTCCCCAGGCCTGCTATGCCGGCGGCCCGGGACGCTTCCGCTACCTGCTCTACAAGGATGTCAATCGCCATCCGGATTTGTAGAGTGGGCATTGCTGCCCACTGTCTGAAACTGCGTGAATCTGTCGGAACCCTGCTCGACAGGACGGCCGGTTAGACAAAGCCGGTGTCTCATACCAGATGGGTTGAGGTTTGAATCCTATCAATGACCCGCATTCCGCAGACAGGTCCGATATTTTCAGCTGTTTGCGTTTTGCGGGAAGAGTGCAGTCCTCGTTTCGTCGTCCAGCACGGTCCTGAAGGCATGCGCGGCCTTCAAAGCCATGGCCTGCTGCACGGCCGGGCGTTGCGAACTGAGTGCCAAGCTTGGTTGAAGGGCCAGCGTGATGAGCAGAACGAGGAGCACGCCGCCGACGCGCCGGGCGCCGTCCGGATGGCTGAGGATCAATCGACCGCGCATGTCGCCGCCTTCTTGTTCATGCGGCGCGTTCGCGCCACCAGTCCTGCGCCTGAAGTCTCCAGTAGGTGAGCTGGGCCACGGCCAGGCCTGCGGCGCCTCCGGCCCAGTCCAGACCGAAGGGTCGGAACAGTCTGTACCGCTCGCTCTGCCCGAGGATCGCCTCGGCCACGACCTTGCCGCCGAGGGCGGTGGTGTTCAGCCCGTGGCCGCCGAAGGCCGTGCAATGCCAGACGCAGGGCGCGATCGCGCCGATCTGGGGCATGAGGTGGCGGGCATAGGACATCAGCCCCGACCAGGCGAGTTCGGTCCTGAGTTCCGCGAGTTGCGGATAGGTGCCGATCATCTCGCGGCGCAGTTCCCGCACGAGACCCTCGGTGGCCGCCGCGCGCGTGGTGATGCGCCCGCCCCACAAAATACGGCGGCCGCCGTCCACGAGGCGGTAGTAATCACCGGCCCGGCGGTTGTCGCCTATGGCATCGCGGGTGGCGATCGCCGCGGCGATCAACTCCGGCGCCTCCTCGCTGACCATCACATAGGTCGCGATCGGCAGGAAGGCGCGCCGGAGCCGGGGTTCGAGATTGCCGGTATAGCCGCCGGTCGTGAACACGACATGGCGGGCGCGAACCTCGCCGCTGGCCGTGCGGACCTGCTTTTCAGGTCCCGAGAGGTCGGTCGCAGTCGCCGCTGACGTCTCGTAGATCCGGCTGCCCAGCCGTTCGATCTCGGCGGCCAGCGCGCGGAGGTAGTTGAGCGGATGCATGTGGAAGGCGTGCGGGTTGCGCAGTGCCTGGAAATAGCGCTCGGAACGCAGGACGGCCCGGACTTGGTCCGTCTCGAGATAGTCGAGCTCAAAGCCATGGTCCCTGAGAAGCTGTTCGCGATAGGCGCGAAGCGAGGGGCCGTCGTCATAGCGCAGCACACTGGTGATGCCGGGCATGGGCGCGGCGCTGTCGATGCCCAGCGTCCGGATCGTGTCGCGGATGAACTCCACGCCCTCGACCGAGAGCTGGAACAGCTTTGCAGCGACGTCCTTGCCGGCCTTGCGGGCGATCTCGTCGTTGCCGGTCGAAAAGCCGGGACTGACGAAGCCGCCATTGCGCCCCGAGGCGCCGAAGCCGACGCGGTCGGCTTCCAGGAGCACGACCGCCTGCCCGCCACGGGCAAGCTGCAGTGAAGTTGTCAGACCAGCCAGGCCGCCACCGATGACGACGGTGTCGCAGTCCACAGGGCCGGCAAGGGCGGCGCGCGGCCGGTCTTCGGCCATGGTCCGCCTGTAATAGGTGTCGGGATAGGGCATGCCACGTTCTTCCGGATGAAGGGCACGGGCGTGGCCGCCCGTGCCGCGCGACCTCAGTCGGCGCTGTACCATCTGGTGGTCAGCTTGGCGAGCGTGCCGAACTTCTTCATGTCGTCGAATGGCAGCATGGAATCGGCAAAGGTGCGCACTTCGCCAGGCTCGAACTTGTACTCGATCGACGGTAGACCGGGGGCATCTATCTCCCAAGCGGGGACTGAGGAAATCCTTCGATGTGGTTGCCGTCGCGACGTGAAGAAGGAGTCACGCTAAGCCGTGCGGATCAGGTCGGTCAGCAGGCGCCCCGCCTCGGTGCCAGGAATGGCGAGGTCGCGGACACTGGTCATGTGGTTTCGCGCCGCAAGGGCCGATCGCGTCACCTGCAGGCCCTGGCGGGTCAGATGATCGGCGAAGTCGGCGGCCTGGCTGTGGAATGGTGCAGTTTCGTCGGCGCCGAGCGTGATTTCGATGCGAGGGCCGGGCGCGTGGCGCTGGGTAAGCGGCGTAAAGGCAGCGACTTCCTGGTCCGTGAGGCCGATTTCCGCCTGCAGGAAGGACGACCTGAGCGGCTCGAGTTCGTAAAGGCCGCCGAGCAAAAGGGCCGCGCGGAGCCCCGACGGCGCCTGGTCGGCCGTGAACAGGAAGCTCGCGAGATGGGCGCCGGCCGAATGTCCGCTGACCGAAATCCGGGTGGGGTCGCCGCCGTGCCCTTCGATGTTGTCGCGCACCCAGTCGCGGGCGCGGCGGACCTGGTCAACAAGCGTGACCATGCGGACGGAAGGCATCAGGGTGTAGTCGACGATCACGGCGATGGCGCCGGCGGCGGTGACGGTGTCGGCAATGCAGGCATAGTCCCGCTTGGAGAACATGCGCCAGTAGCCGCCATGGATGAACATATGCACCGGCAGGCCCGAGGCGGAGCCCTCCGGACGGAAGATGTCGACCGCATCGCCGGGTCCGGGACCAGTGGCGACATCCGCAATCATCGGCAGACGCGCGCAGGTCGCAGCGCTGCGGGCGAGGATGTCGGCGACAAGGGCATCGAAATCGGCGACATGGTCTCGGATGCGGAACAGATCGGTCAACGGCGCCTCCCGGATGTCAGAAACTGGTGGCGATGTATTTCGCCTCCATGAACTCGGCGATGCCGTGATGCTGGCCGCCCTCGCGGCCGAGACCGCTCTGCTTGACGCCGCCAAAGGGTGCCGCAGGGTCGGACACGAGGCCGCGATTGAGCCCGATCATGCCCGATTCCACGCGAGACGCAACGCGCATGCCGCGGGAAATGTCCTTCGTGTAGATATAGGCGGCAAGCCCATATTCGGTGTCGTTGGCACCTGTGATCGCCTCGGCCTCGGTCTCGAAGGCATAGATCGGCGCAACCGGGCCGAAGATCTCCTCGTGCGCCATGCGCGCATCGGCGGGAACATTGACCAGGACCGTGGGCGGATAATAGAAGCCGCGACCCTCCGTGACCATGCCGCCGCAGCGGACCTCGGCGCCCCGAAAGATCGCCTCCTGCACCAGCGCGTCGATCTTGGAGACAGCCTTGCGCGTGATCATCGGGCCGCATTCGGTTTCGGGATTGATGCCCTGGCCCACCTTGAGCGCGGTCATGCGCCGGGTAAGGCCCTCGGCGAAGGCATCATGGATGCCGGACTGCACATAGATGCGGTTGGCGGCCGTGCAGGCTTCGCCGGCATTGCGCATCTTGGCGATCATCACGCCATCGAGCGCGGCCTCGAGATCGGCGTCGTCGAAAACGATGAACGGCGCGTTGCCGCCGAGTTCCATCGAACAGGAGATGACATGTTTCGCGGCTTCGGCCAGCAGCGTCCGGCCGACGCCGGTCGAGCCGGTGAAGGACAGCTTGCGGACTCGGGGGTCGGCCAGCATCGAGGCGGTGACGGCGCCGGGATTGGTGGTGGTCAGCACGTTGACCACGCCCGGCGGCACGCCCGCTTCCTCGTAGAGCGCGGCCAGCGCATAGGCCGTCAGCGGTGTCTCGCTGGCGGGCTTGAGAATGACGGTGCAGCCGGCGGCGAGCGCCGGCGCGATCTTGCGCGTCGCCATGGCAGCGGGGAAGTTCCAGGGCGTGATCAGCACGCAGATGCCGATCGGCTGGTAGTCGACGACGATGCGGTTGGTGCCGGCCGGGGCGATGCCGAACTCGCCCGATATGCGCACCGCCTCCTCGGCGTTCCAGCGGAAGAACTCGGCGGCATAGGCGACTTCGCCGCGCGCATCGCGCAGGGCCTTGCCGTTCTCCAGCGAAATCAGCGTGGCGAGGGTTTCGGCACGCTCGATCATCAGTTCGTAGCAGCGCCGCAGGATTTCCGAGCGCTTGCGCGGCGGCGTGTCGCGCCAGCCTTCCGCAGCACTGGCGGCGGCGGCAACGGCATCGGCAGCATCCTCGACCGTGGCATCTGGAACAGCGGCAATTACGGCTTCGGTCGCGGGGTCGACGACCTCGATCCGGCGATCGCCGCGCGCGCGCACCCATTTTCCGCCGATATAGAGACCGTGCGAGAAGCTCTGGAAATCCACCGTGTCTTCCTCCGGATCAATGCTCTGCTGGATCATGTTCATCGGTCTCTCCCATCGTGTCAGAAGGAGGACGCCGCCAGATCGCCGTCATAGGCCGCCTTTATCAGGCGGCGCATCGCGGCAAGGTCGATCGTCCTTGGATTGTTCTTGATCAGCCGCTCGATGCCGATCGCCTGTTCGGCCGTCCAGTCGATCCGATCTTCTGCGAGGCCAAGGGACTTGAGCGACGCGGTGATGCCGATGGCGGCGAAGATGCGGCCGACTTCGGCGATCGCCGCATCGGCGGCGGCATCCGCGTCCAGGCCGCTGCAGTCGAGCCCGAGCGCGGTGGCGATCTCGGCCATCTCGGCGCTGGCGGCGGTGCGGTTGTAGGTCATGACATAGGGCATCATGGTCGCGACGCCGAGCCCGTGCGCCGTGTGGGTCAGGGCGCCCACCGGATACTGGATGGCATGGGCAGCAGCAGTCCCGGCGGTGCCGAAGGCGCAGCCGGCGGCGAGCGCCCCCATCATCACGTCGGCGCGCGCCTCCTCGTCGGTGCCGTCCCGGCAGGCCTTTTCCAGGCTGCGCCCGATGAGCTTGATCGCCAGCAGGGCAAAATGGTCCGAAAGGTCACTCTTGCCGATGAAGACATGCTGTTGCGGCAGGTCCGGGCTGGTGCCGCGCCGGGCGGCCGTGAACGCCTCGATCGCGTGAGTCATGGCATCCGCGCCGGCGACAGCAGTGAGACCCGGCGGGCAGGTGATGGTCAGGTCCGGATCGCAGAGCGCGACCGCGGCGATGAGATGCGGGCTCGATATGCCGACCTTCAGCGTGCGGTCAGGATCGGAGATCACCGCGACCGGGGTGACTTCCGATCCGGTCCCGGCGGTGGTTGGCACGGCGATGACCGGCAGTGTCGGGCCGGGGACCTTGAACTCGCCGTAATAGTCCTGCAGCCGGCCGCCATGGCTGAGCAGCAGGGCCGCGCATTTTGCCATGTCGAGGCAACTGCCGCCGCCAAGGCCGATCACGAGATCGGGGGCGAAGGCCTTTGCTGCCTCCACGCAGTCCGCGACCGTGTCGCGCGGCACGTCCGGCTGCACCTGGTCATGGACGTGGACGGCCAGACCGGCGGCCTCCAGCGATTCCCGGATTTCCGTGAACATGCCCGTGGATGCAAAGCGCTCGTCGGTGCAGATCATCACCCGCTTGCCATGACGCGCGGCGATTGCCGGCAGGGCGTGGCGCTGGCCCTTGCCGAACAGAATTTCGCGGGGCAGCCGAAGCGCGGCAAAGTGGTTCATGGACATTCCCTCGCGGATACGCCGCTTCCTGCACAGGCTGGCGACCATTTCGTATATTAAATCCTATAGGATATAGGATTGCAATGGCCGGAGCATCGTGTTAGCGATGACGTCTGTCAAGAGACAAAAGAAGCGCATCATGAGTTCGACTACGCCAGCCGCCGAGACAGTTCAGGGCTCGCCCATCCAGCGCGCCAACAGCCTGTCGGGCGATGTCTACGAGGCGATCTTCGCGCAGCTCATGTCGCTCAAGATCGCACCGGGCGCGCGGATCACGGTCGACAATCTCGTCAAGGAGTTCAACGTTTCGCACACGCCGATCCGCGAGGCCCTCGGCCGGCTGGAAGGTGAGGGGCTTGTCGTCAAGCAGCATCTCGTCGGCTTCCGCGCGGCGCCGCAGATCACCCGCCGCCGGTTCGACGAACTTTATGAACTGCGCCTGCTGCTGGAGCCGCATGCCGCAGGCCGCGCCGCAGCGGCATTGAACGAGGAGCGCCTAGCGCGGCTCGGCGATGCTGCGGGCGTGATGGCGCGGCGCGAAGGCAAGGATGCGCACGCCCGATACTCTTCCTTCGCGCGCCAGGATGCCGCCTTCCATGACATGATCCTGGAATTCGCCGGCAACGAGCTGGTGCGCCAGACGCTGACGTTCCAGCATACGCATTTCCACATTTTCCGACTGATGTTCCATTCGCGCGTCACCGAAGAGGCGCTCGACGAACATGAGGCGATCCTGGCAGCCTTTGCGGCGGCCGATCCGCGCGCCGCGGAACTGGCGATGCGGGAACATATCGAACACTCGCGTGACAGGCTTCTGCCCGCATTCGAGTAGCGTGATCGGCCGACGCCCGAGGAGGGCCGGCCAGGAAAACGGCATGAGGAGGACCAGATATGCCAGGCAAGAAAATATTGATGCTGACAGGCGATTTCACCGAGGAATACGAGATCTTCGTGTTCCAGCAGGGCATGGAGGCCGTCGGCCACAAGGTGCATGTCGTCTGCCCGGACAAGAAGGCGGGCGATATCCTGCGCACGTCGCTGCACGACTTCGAGGGCGACCAGACCTATACGGAGAAGCTGGGCCACAACTTCGTCATCAACAAGACGTTCTCGGATGCCGAGAAGAAGCTCGACAGCTATGACGCCGTCTATTGCGCCGGTGGCCGTGGCCCGGAATATATCCGCACCGACAAGCGGGTGCAGGCGATGGTCCGGCACTTCCATGAGGCCAAGAAGCCGATCTTCACCATCTGCCACGGCGTGCAGATCCTGATCGCGGTCGATGGCGTGGTTCGCGGCAAGAAGGTCGCTGGGCTCGGCGCCTGCGAGCCGGAAGTCACGCTGGCCGGCGGAACCTATATCGATCTTTCGCCGACCGATGCCTATGTCGACGGCACGATGGTCTCCGCCAAGGGCTGGACGGCGCTCGCCGCCTTCATGCGCGAATGCCTCAAGGTGCTGGGCACCGAGATCAAACACACCTGAAAACAGAAATCCGGCGCGACTCACGCCGCGCCGGATTTCCACTCAGGCGGCGCTGCCGCCTCAGGCCGCCTTTTCCCAGCCCAGCCGGATGTGGTTGAAGCCGTCGCGATAGACCTCCTCCGGCGTGTCGGAAAAGTCCCGCCAGACCTTGGTCGCCGCGGCCAGGTCCTTCAGCGATCGCCCGAAGGCCTCGATCGTCAGCCAGTCGTCATAACCGCTCTGGCGGATCGCCCGGAATGTTTCGGCCCAGGGGATGTTGCCCCGGCCGGGGACACCGCGATCGTTTTCTGAAATGTGGACATGCACGATCCGGTCGCGATACCGGGTGAAGGCGGCGATCGGGTCCGCCTCCTCGATGTTGCAGTGGAAGGTGTCGTACATCGCCTTGATGTTGGGATGGTCGACCGCGTCGACCAGCGCGGCAAGACCGGCCATCGTGTTGACGAGGTAGCACTCGAAGCGGTTGAGCGCCTCCAGCCCGATCGTGACACCGTGCCTGCCGGCATGGTCGCCGATCGCGCGCTGCGTGGAGATCGCGTGCTGGATTTCCGTGGCGCTCGGCCCGGATCCGGAGAACTGGCCGAGCGTCGAATGCAGCGGCCCGCTCAGCCTGTCGGCACCGAGCGCCTCTGCGCAATCGATCGCCCATTTCATGTAGTCGATGCCGCGCTGGCGGGTGGCGGCGTCCGGCGAGATCAGGTTCATTGAGGGATCGCCCATGGCTGTGACCGCGGTGCGTTCCAGGCCGATCCGGTCCAGCAAGGCGCCGAGCCGACGGTAATCGTCCGGCTTGCCCCCGAAGATCGGGATCTCCACGCCATCGAAGCCTGTCTGCCGGATATCGGCGAGCAATCCCTCGTGCTCTTCGGTGACCGCGGTCGTCCACAAGAACATGCACATGCCGATCTTCATGCTTCCCTCCCCCGGGCTCGGCGATCCCTGAACGGGTGAACCGTGGCTCCATTCTGGTCATACCAAATCTGAAAATCTGGTCAAGCCAGATGGCGGATGGCCGCAATTCGGATGTAAACGATTTCAGTCGCGCTACAGGACTACTAACTGAAAGATAAGGGTAAATTTCAATCCAATCCCAGACTTGCGGAACGTCGGGAATTGCGTTAGAGCTTCAAGAAACTAAAATTGGCCAAACCAGATTGATGCCGGTTTGGCAGGACGACGCGGATCAGCCGGAGGCCCGCGCCACATATTCTGGTCTGGGAGGACTACATGCATCTTTCTACGCACAACTGGATGCGGGCGGAGCCGCTCGCCGTTACGCTGAAGCGCATCAAGCAGTTCGGCTACGAGAGCATCGAGATTTCGGGCGAGCCGACGCAATATGACGTCAAGGAGACCCGGGCGCTCTTGAAGGAGCACGACATCCGTTGCTGGGGTGCGGTGACGCTGACGCTCGGCGAGCGGAATCTCGCGGCCAGGGACGAGGGCCAGCGCGCCCGCTCGGTCGATTATGTCAAGAGCGTCATCACCATGGTAAGCGAGCTCGAGGGCGAGATCATCACGCTGGTGCCGGCGACGGTCGGCAAGGTCGTTCCCGATGGCACGGAAGAGGAAGAGTGGAAATGGGTCGTCGACGCGACCAAGGAATGTTTTGCGCATGCCCAGAAGAAGGGCGTGCGGATTGCCGTGGAACCGCTCAACCGCTTCGAGACCTATTTCTTCAATCGCGCCGCCCAGGCGCTGGCGCTGGCCGATGCGGTCCATCCCGATTGCGGCGTGTGCCTCGATGCCTTCCACCTCAATATCGAGGAAGAGGACATGTATGACGCGATCCGGCTGGCCGGAAAGCGGCTGTTCGATTTTCACGTCGCCGACAACAACCGCTTCGCGGCGGGCCTGGGGCAGCTCGACTGGCCGAAGATCATCGGCACGCTGAAGGAGATCGGCTATGACGGCGCCGTCACCAACGAATTCGTCGCCCCCGTCGATCGCACGCCGGCCGCGAAATATCCCGACATGGTGGAGCGCAACCCGGTCGACATCCCGCCCGAGCAGCTCAAGTTCATCCAGGATCACGGTTCGAGCCTGCTGACGGAAAAATTCTACTCCGACCAAATGCGCATCACGGCAGAGACGATCCTGCCGCTCATCAAGTGAAGACGGCAGACAGGGGTACTCTTGCGGAATCGCGGTTCCGCAGGGGAAGGGGTCGAGGATGCGCATAAAGACCGTTCAAGCCTGGTGGGTGCGGATCCCGATCGAGGCAAGCCGCCAGCATCGCAGCGACTTCGGCCGGCTGACCACCTTCGACGCCGCGATCCTGCGCATCGAGACCGATGACGGTGTTGTCGGCTGGGGCGAAGGCAAGAACGCGGCCGGCAGCGCCGGCACCTATGCGGGGCTCGTCCACCTGCTCAACCATGAGGTTGCGCCGCGCCTGATCGGCCGGGACCCGACCGACATCACCGCGATATGGGAGATGCTCTACAATGGCGTGCGCCATGAATCGGCATCGAGGGCAGGCCACGCCATGCCCGAGCTTTCCCGGCGCGGCCTTTCCGTTGCGGCGATCAGCGCCGTCGACATCGCCTTGTGGGACATTCTCGGCAAGTCGCTCGGCGTGCCGGTGTGGAAGCTGCTCGGCGGTCGCAAGGCCGACCGCCTGCCCGCCTACGCCTCGGGCGGATGGGCGGATGCGACGGCGATCGGCGACCAGCTCAATTCCTATATCGAAGCCGGCGGTTTCAGGTCGGTGAAGATGCGGGTGGGGGCGATGGATGGCGCGCCCCTGGTTTCGGCAGAACGCGTCAAGGCGGCCCGCAAGGGCATCGGCGGAGCGGTCGACCTGATGGTCGATGCCCACGGCACCTACACCGTGGCCGATGCGAAGCGATTCGTCGAACTGGTGCGTGACTGCGACCTGGCATGGTTCGAGGAGCCCGTCATCGCCGATGACAAGCCCGGCATGGCGGAGGTGCGCGCCGCAGGCAATGTACCGATCGCCGCGGGCGAGAGCGAGGCGACGCGTTTCGCTTTTCGCGACCTTGCCATGCTGCGCGCCGTCGATGTATTCCAGCCCGACCCTGCCTTTTGCGGCGGAATCACGGAGGCGATGCGCATCGCAGCACTTGCCAGTGCGTTCAACCTCCGTTTCGCACCGCATCTTTGGGCCGGAGCCCCATGCTTCTTCTCGGGCCTGCACATCTGTGCGGCGTCGCCTGCGAGTTTCGTGATCGAATACTCGCTCGGCGCCAACCCGATGATCCACGACCTGGTCGAGGACACCATTTCCGTGAAGGACGGCATGATCGAAATCCCGGACGGGCCGGGCCTGGGCTTCACGATGAACGAACGGTTCCTGGAGGCCCACGCGCAAAGACCGTGACCATGAAAGAAAACACCATACTCTCCGATCTGGCGGCCTACCTGTTCTCGAATTCGAGCACCAACGGGCGCACGCCGTCGGAACGCGAACTGGCGGAGCATTTCGGCATCAGTCGGGGCCAGATCCGGGAATCCCTGGCGATTCTCGAGGCGATGCGCATTGTCGAGCGCCGGGCGAAATCGGGCATCTACCTGACCACCACCGAGGCGAGCGTCGAGGCGATGGCACTGTTTGCCCGCGCCGGAGTGCCGCTCGATCCCAACCTGATCTACGAGACGGTGGAACTGCGAAAAATCCATGAGATCAAGGCGGCCGAGCTCGCCTGCCTACGCGCCACCGAGGAGAATTTCGAGCGCCTGCGGGAGATCCTCGCGATCTCCGAAGCCAGGCTCGCCGCGGGCGAGGGCCTGGCCAAGGAGGACCGCGACTTTCATCTCGAGATTGTCCGCGCCACCAAGAACAGCATCTTCTACCGCGTCTGCAGCGTCTACTACATGATGGGCGAGCAGCGGCTGCCGATCTATTTCGGCGACCTGTCGCGCAGCCGGCGGTCGCACGAGGAGCATATCCGGATCTACGAGGCGCTGCTGGCGCGGGACGGCAATCTTGCCCAGGCGCTGATGAGTGCTCATCTCCAGGGGGCCGAGAGCTACTGGAAGGGCCTGATCGGCAACATGCAGACGGCGGTGGTCTGAGGGCAGGGTGGCTTGACCGTACCGAAGAGGAGGCCGATGCCCATCATTTTCTCGACCCACCCGCTGCATCCCAGGGCGACGGCGATGCTGACGCCTGTGGCCGAATTGCGCATCGCTTCGGCGCCGGACGGGGAGACGATCCTGCGCGAGGGACTGGGCGCCGACATCGTGATCGTCCGTGCCCCGATCCCGCAGTCCTATTTCTCCGCAGCCTCGCCGCTGCGCGCTGCGATCCGGCATGGCGCCGGTATCGACATGATACCCTTCGATGCCGCGACGTCAGCCGGCGTGCTGATCGCCAACGTGCCGGGGGCCAACGCCGCGACGGTGGCCGAACATGTCTTCATGGTGACGCTCGCGCTCCTGCGCCGCTTCCGATCCGTCGATCGCGACCTCCGCGGCAAGGGCTGGCTGGCTGGCCGTGCGCATTCCGACGCCGGCCACGATCTCGGCGGCAGGACGCTCGGCATTGTCGGCATGGGCAATATCGGCAGCGCGATCTTCCGCATCGGCCGCCACGGCTTCGGACTGGATGTCGTCGCCCATACGCGGTCGAAGGCAAGCGTGCCCGAGGGCGCGCGCTATCTACCGCTCGATGAACTGGTCTCGGAGGCCGACGTCATCGTCCTCTGTTGCCCGCTGACGCCGGAAACGACCGGGCTCATGTCCCGGGAGAGGATCTCTCGCATGAAGCTAGGCTCGCTTCTCATTAATGTCTCGCGCGGGCCGGTGATCGATGACGCGGCACTAATCGCAGCCTTGCAATTCGGGCGCATCGGCGGCGCGGCGCTGGATGTCTTCACGACGCAACCGCTGCCGGCGGATCATCCCTATCTCCAACTGGACAACGTAATCGTGACCCCGCACATGGCGGGGATCACCGATGAGAGCATGATGCGGATGGGTGTTGGAGCGGCGAGCGAGGCGATCCGCGTCCTCAATGGGGAACTGCCGATGAATCTGCGAAATCCCGAAGCGGTCGACCACTACCGGCGGCGGCATCCTGGTTGATGCCGGCCATCGAAGCGAGTCTGGCGTCTGTTCGGACCCTGCCCTTCTTGTAGAAAATCGGCCAAAGACAGGCCGGGAATCTCGTGCTACACCGCGTCGAACAAGGGCGGGTCAGATGGCAGATGTGGTGAGTTTCCGGATCTTTATTGGCGATGGTCAGTGGAAGCTCAACAGGAACGAGGAGTTCGTCTGCGTCTTCGACAGCCGCGACGGTGCCATCGATGCTTGCCTGTCCTTTCGCGACGAAATCGAAAAGCACGGCGGTGCTGCATCGATCGTGATCAACGAACCCGATGGCACGGAAAGCTCAGTCTAGCCGAAGCACCGAACGGAAGGGCAGGGAGAGTACCTTCTCTCCCTTCTCGTCGAGTATTTCGAACGCTCGCGAGTCGAGAGCAGAACCGAATTTGAGCTGTTCCGCGAGAAGTTCGCGCGCGGCCGTTGTCGCTTCGGCTTCGGCGGCATCACTCCCGGGCATCTCTATGCCTTCTGGATCCTCGATAAGTTCGTCGCCATCGCGAACATGAAAATAGAACCTGGGCATTGTGGCCTCCAATGTTCCACAATGCCCGGCAGCGTGTTTGGTTCAGGAGCTCACATCTGGGCAGAGTGCCCCTGATCGACATCAACCCGCATGCCGAAGGCTGATGCCGCTGCTGCCGTCGAATACCACGACCTTCTCCGAATTCCAGCCGAAGCGAACGGCCTCGTCGAGCTTGAGTTCAACCTGGGCCGGGACGGTGGCGTGGATCAGCTTCTCGCCCGTGCGGAGCGTCACGATCTTCTCGACGCCATGGTTCTCCACATCGTGAACGCGTGCCTCCGCGGGCGCGCCGCTCTCGAGGACGACGTCTTCCGGACGCACGCCGAAGGTCAGTGAACGTCCTTCGCTCGTGCCGCCGACGGGGGATGTGATCGGCAGCTTCAGGCCTTCGAGCATGATCGCCTCGCCGCCCGCAAGTTTGCCGTCGATCAGGTTCATCGGCGGCGAACCGACGGAACGGGCCACGAAGGTGTTCTTCGGGTTGGAGTAGATCTCCTGCGGCGTTCCGGTCTGGACGAGTTGCCCGTTGTTCAGCACGCCGATCTTGTCACCCATGGACATGGCTTCGATCTGGTCATGGGTGACGAACAGGAATGTCGCGCCGAGGTTCATCTGCAGGTTCTTGAGCTCGGTGCGCAGCGCCTCGCGCAGCTTGGCGTCGAGAGCGGACAGCGGCTCGTCCATCAGGAACACGCGTGGCTTGCGCACGATGGCGCGGCCGATCGAGACGCGCTGCATCTCGCCACCCGACAGCCGGTCGGTCTTGCGGTCGAGCAGGTGCTCGATCCGCAGCGTCTTCGCCACGCGGTCGACCCGCTCCTTGATTTCCGCCGCTTCGACGCGCCGGCTGGGCGACTTCAGCGGAAATTCGAGGTTCTCACGGACCGTATAGCGCGGATAGAGCGAATATTGCTGCAAAACCAGCGCCACGTCGCGCTCGGCAGCACCCCAGTCCGTCATGTCCTGGCCGTCGATGATGACGCGGCCGGCGGACGGCTTTTCGAGGCCCGCGACCACGCGCAGCGTTGTCGTCTTGCCCGCACCCGTCTGGCCGAGCAGGACGAAGAACTCGCCGTCCTTGATGTCGAGGTCGAGATCCTTCAGCGCCGCGTGCTTGCCGAAGGTCTTGGTGATGCCCTTGAGTTGGATATGCGCCATCAGAGTCTGATCCCCAGCGACAGGCCCGTCGCCGTGTTGAAGAAATGCGCCTGGGCCGGATCGATCCGGGCCCAGACCTGCTCGCCCGGTCCCGGCACGAAACCGCTCTTGGTGCGTGCCCGCAGCATGGTGTCGCCGACCTTGAGATCGACGATGTCATGCGAGCCGAGCGGCTCGATGATATGGGCCTCGACGGGCATGAAGCCCTCCTGCTGCTCGCGCGACACGAGCACGCCTTCGGGTCTGACGCCGAGCGTCAGGCTGCCGTTCTTGCCGCCCGCCGACGAGAGCTTGTCGCCCAGCGCGGCAGGGAATTCAAAGCCCTGATTGACGCCGCCGATATCGATGCGGATTTGGCCGGCGCTGTCGGCGACGCTGGCGTCCGCCATGTTCATGACCGGGCTGCCGACGAACTGCGCGACGAACGTGTTGGCCGGACGGGAATAGACCTCCGACGGGCTGCCGACCTGCTGCAGGATGCCTTCGTGCATGATGACGATGCGGTCGGCGAGCGCCATGGCCTCGACCTGGTCATGGGTGACGTAAATCGTGGTGGAGCCTTGCTTGATGTGCAGGCGCTTGATCTCGGCCCGCATCTCCTCGCGCAGCTTGGCGTCCAGCGCACCGATCGGTTCATCCATCAGCATGGCCTTGGGACGCCGCACCAGCGCCCGGCCGATCGCCACGCGCTGCATGTCGCCGCCGGAGAGGGCGGAGGGGCGGCGGTCGAGCATTTCGCTGATCCGCAGCACGCGGGCAATCTCGCGCACCGCAGTGTCGACATCGGATTTGCTCATGCGCGTCGCCCGGAGCGGGAATGCGATGTTCTCGAAGACCGTCATGTGCGGATAGAGCGAGAATGACTGGAACACCATGGCGATGTCGCGGTCCGAGCACTTCTTGTGCTGCACCGGTTCGCCGTCGATGAGAATGTCGCCCTCGTCGATCGTCTCGAGCCCGGCGACCGCCCGCAGCGTCGTGGTCTTGCCGCAGCCGGATTGTCCGAGAAGCACGATGAACTCGTTGTCGGCGATGGCGAGATTGAGGTTCTTGATGACCTGGACGGGACCGAAGAACTTTTCGATCCCGCGAAGTTCGATCTGTGTCATGTGCTTGTGTTCTCGTCTGCTTTTTCTTCGCGCGGGATCTTGGTCGTGATCATGAAGCCGACGAGGCCGATCAGCGTGAGAGTCAATCCGTAGCGATGGAGGAAGAAGTTCCACGGTTGGCAGAGCGCGATGATGCCGAAGATCATCAGGATCTGGGTGCCGGGTTCGAGGTATTTCTGGTTGATCGCACGGAAACTCATTTGCGGATCGCTCCGAAGCTCATGCCGCGCAGGAGATGGTTCCTGAGCAGGAAGGTGAAGATCGCCACGGGCAGCAGGAAGAGGAAGGTGCCCGATGCAATGACCGTCCAGTCAGGCAGTCCCGAGCCGACCTGGCTTGGAATGAAGGGCGGGGCGGTCTGCGCGCGGCGGTTGGTCATGATCAGCGCGAAGGCATATTCGTTCCAGGCGGTGATGAAGCAGAACACGGCGGTTGCCGCAATGCCGGTCGCCGCTTCCGGTATGACGATCTTGAAGAAGGCCTGCATGCGGGTATAGCCGTCGACCAGCGCCGCTTCCTCATATTCCTTCGGAATCTCGTCGATGAAGCCCTTCATCAGCCAGACCGAGAAGGACAGGTTGAAGGCGGTGTAGAGGATGATGAGGCCCCAGTGGGTGTCGTTGAGTCCGACCGCGCGATACATCAGGAACATCGGGATGGCGACGACCACCGGCGGAAGCATGCGTGTCGACAGGATGAAGAAGAGCCAGTCTGCCTCGCCCTTGACCTTGAAGCGCGAGAATCCGTAGGCCGTGAAAGTGCCCATGCCGACGGCCAGGACCGTCGAGGTGATGGCGACGATCAGCGAGTTCAGGAAGCGGCTCGGATAGCCCGAGAGCTGTATTTCGCCCCGTCCGGAGCGGACGACCTTCTCGCCGCCGTCGAAGACCAGGCGCTCCCACCAGGGGGCGGCCTCGTATTCCTCCGGCGTGGCCGGCGTGCGAAGCTGCGAGCGCTTGGTGAAGAGCTTGACGAAGGGCGACACCTCCGGCTCGAAGAGCACGGTCGGCGGGATTGTCGTCGACAGGTTGCGTGGCTTGAATGCCGTTGACGTGATCCAGTAGATCGGTGCGAGGAAGATCAGCGTGATGATGAGCACGGAGGCGATCGCCACCTTGTTCAATACGCGTTCGGAGCCGGTCGTGACAGCGGCCATCTCAGCGCTCCTTCACCTTGTTGAGATATTTCACGTAGATATTGGTGATGGCGAGCACCATGATCAGCACGATATAGGCGAGCGCGCAGGACAGGCCGGTCTGCCATTCCTGGAACGCCATCTTGTAGAGCCGGATCGAGATGACCTCGGTCGTCGGCTGGCTGGTCAGGATGTAGGCAAGGTCGAAGGTCTTGAAGGCTTCCATGGTGCGGAAGATGATGGCGATCATCAGGATCGGCGCGACCAGCGGCAGCGTGATCCGGAAGAAGGTGTAGAACGGGCCGGCCCGGTCGATCGCGGCGGCCTCGTAGAGATGCTTCGGCACGGCCGAGAGGCCGGCAAGCGACAGCAGCATCACGAAGGGCGACCACATCCAGATGTCGGTGATGGCGACGGCGTAGAGCGCCATGTCGGGATTGGAGAGCCATTCGAAGGAGCCGAGCCCAAGCGCATAGTTGATGATGCCGAATGACGGGTCGTAGAGCAGTTTCCAGAACAGGCCGACCACGGCCATGGACAGCATCATCGGCAGCAGCAACAGCGTGGTCAGCAACCCCTTGAAAGGGATGTCGCGGTTGAGCAGCATGGCGGTGCCGAAGCCGACGAAGACCTGGCCTGCGACCGAGACGATGACATATTTCGCGGTGATGGCAAAATTGTTCCAGATGAAGGGGTCGTTCAGCAGTTCGCGATAGTTCTGCAGCCCGACGAAGTTGGCCGGGGCATTGGACGATGCGCGAAAATCGGTGAACGAGTAGCCGAGCGAATAAATCAGCGGGAAAATGTTGAAAACGATCAGGAACAGGATCGTCGGAATGATGAAGAGATTGCGGATTTTGATATCGCTCATGCCTCGCGCGGCAGCGCGGGACCCGGTATCCAGCGACGTCATGACGGTGGTGGCCAATGCGGTATTCCTTCAAGTGCCGGAGCAGGTCGCCAGCGGGGCGCAACACCTGCGAACATCGGTGACGGCTGGCGCCGCAACGAGCGCGGCGCCCCATGGTCGTGGTCCCGATGGGAGGCGGATTGTCTCCGCCTCCGCCAGGGGTTCTTACTTGAACCGGTTGTACTTCTTGAACGTCTCATTCCAGTCGCCGGCCAGGGAGTCGAGGACATCCTTGGCAGTGCCTTCCCCAGCGGTGATGTAGGGGTAGACGCGCTGGTTCATCTGGATCAGAAGTTCGGCATATTCCGGGGTCGCCCAGAAGTCCTTCACCTTGAACATGGTTTCATAGAAAGCCTTGTTGTAGGGCGTGGCATTCTGGAATTCGGCAGACTCCAGCACTGCCTTGTTGCAGGTGTAACCACCGAGCGCTGCCCACTTCTTCTGCACTTCGTCCTTGACGAACCACTCAAGGAACTTCATCGACTCTTCCTTGTTCTCGGAATAGTTGACGACCGAGATGCCCTGACCGCCGAGTGCGGCGAACTGCGCACCACCAGGACCGGCCGGATTGGCGAAGAAGCCGGTGTTCTTGGCGTTGGGGTTGGAGGCCTCGTTCACGAGTGCCGGGAAGAAGGCGAAGTAGTTCATGCTCATCGCCGCCAGGTTTTCGGTGATCGCCTGGTTGTTTTCGACGAAGAACGACTTGGCCCAGCCCGGAGGCGTGAAGCCGTAGAGTTCGCGATAGGCTTCAAGTGCCTTCACGTTCTGCTCGGAATTGATGATGCCGTCGACCTTGTACGTGGTGTAGTCGCCGAGCTCGCCGCCGAAGGAGAAGATCGCGTTCTCCACGCCCATGACAAGGCCGTCATAGGAGTTGTCGGTGTAGATCGCCACGCCGTAGCGCTTTTCATCGGGACGATGGAAGAACTCGGCGATATCGCGCAGTTCCTTCCAGGTCTTTGGCACGGCCAGATCATAGCCGTATTTCGCCTTGAAGGCCTCCATTTCCTTGGGGTCTTCGAACCAGTCCTTGCGATAGGACCAGCCGACAGCATCGCCTTCGGCCGGGATCGACCAGTATTTGCCGGAATTGGCCGGATACTCCGAGTAGTACTTGATGGTCGCCGGCGCCATCGTCTCGGTCAGCTTGTGCTTGTTGAAGAACTCGGTCAGGTCGACATAGTGGCCCGCCTCCGAGGACGCCCCGATCCACTGCGAGTCGCCGACGACCATGTCATAGGCCGAGCCCTTCGCATTGAATTCGGTGAAGGCCTTGGTCTGGAAGTCCGCCCAGGGGGTGGTTTCCACCGTGACCTTGACGCCGGTTTCCTTCTCGTACTCGTTGACGAGTTCCTGCAGGTAGTTCGCGGGATCCCATTCGGCCCAGAAGATCGTCAGTTCCTGCGCGTGAACGGACGTGCCGCCAGCGAGCATTAAGCCTATTCCGGCCAGCAGGCCGGTAATTCCCTTGCGCATAGTTTTCTCCTCCCAGTTATGCACACCACCCGCCTAGCGCGGGATATAAGCCTGCCTCGAACGCTCCACCTCCTAATGGTCTGCCGCGAACTCCCATCCGCCGCACAACCCGGAACCTGAGCCAGGAAACTGCACATGACCTGAACTGGTATTACCAAAATTGATGTGAGTCAAGACAGGGTGGGCACCTTGTCGGCGATGGTGGAAAGACTGCGTTTCCAGCGGCATTTCATGCCTTTTCAAGGCGTCAACGAGGCAAAACGACCTGCCGTGCGACAGCGCAACGGCAGAGACACGATCGCGTTACCAAATAATTGGTCTAACCAGTTGTGGCCTTTTCTGCGCGACTTTCCGCGAGTGTTGCATCCACGAGTGCGACGGCCGCCCATTCGGCAACGGTCTGGGCTTGGCTGGCGGACAGACCCCAGATGTCCTTCAGGACGACAAGGACCTCGACGCCGAAAACCAGCGACAGTGCCTGCTCGAGCCTTTCCCGTCGGGCGGAGCCGACCTCATCGCGCAAGGGCGCGGTCACATCCTTGAGAAGGTCGATACGGTGGCCGCGGGTGAATTGCGGCTCGTTGCCGAGCGTGCCCGCCTGGCGCTGCGCCCATTGGTCGAGCGAGAGCTTGAGGGCCGCCTTGAAGGTGGCCTCGAACTGGTCGATGCGCGGCATGGACGTGGCGAGCAGGTCCCGGATCCGGGCTTTCGGATCGGGATCGGAAGATCGCCATTCGAGGATCGGGCCGAGTGCTTCGTCGACGACGGCCTGCACCAGCGCTGCCTGGCTCGGGAAGTAGCGGTAGGCCGTGGCGCGCGACACCTCGGCCGCCTCCGCCACCGCGGTCACGGAAGGCGTAATGCCTGATTGCATCAGGTCCATGGCCGCCTGCAGCATGAGCCGCCGCGTCCGCGCCCTGGGGCCGCGCTCGCTGGCTGTGGCTTCGACTGGTTGACCTGAGACTAGCATATCGATATGATACTCCAGTCTCAAAAATATTCAAGGGCTGAACAGCCAGCCGCAAAGCCGTCGAGGAACGGGATGCGCCGCCATCAGGGGGCGCGGGAGGGTGCATGAAGCGGATCTATGTCGTCGGCACCGCCGATACCAAGGGGGCGGAGCTTGCCCATCTGGCCGACCGCATATCTGCGGCTGGCGGAACACCTGTTCGGGTCGATGTCGGCACACGTGCGCGGACCATCCCCGTCGACATCGAGGCCAGCGACGTCGCGGCGTTTCACACGGCCGGCGCCGACGCCGTGCTCGGGACGGTTGATCGCGGCACGGCCGTGGCGGCGATGGGCGAGGCATTCCGGCGGTTCGTTCTCTCGCGCGACGATATCGGTGCCATCGTCGGGATCGGCGGCGGCGGCGGCACCTCGATCGTCACGTCCGGCATGCGGGAGCTGCCGCTCGGGCTGCCGAAGATCATGGTCTCGACGCTGGCTTCGGGCGATGTGTCGCCTTATGTCGGGGTCTCCGACATCATGATGATGCCGTCGGTGACCGACCTCGCCGGACTGAACCGGCTGAGCCGGACAATCCTTGACAATGCCGCGGCGGCCATCACGGCGATGGCGAGCCGGCCGGCAACCGAGCAGGAGTCCCGTCCCGCGATCGGCCTGACCATGTTCGGCGTCACCACGGCTTGTGTCACGAGCGTCATGGCGCAGCTCGCGGATCGCTACGATTGCATGGTGTTCCACGCCACCGGCACCGGCGGCCGCTCGATGGAGAAGCTGGCCGACAGCGGCATGCTGCAAGGCGTGATCGACGTGACGACGACGGAAGTCTGCGACCTGCTGTTCGGCGGCGTGCTGCCCGCCACCGAGGATCGCTTCGGCGCGATCATCCGGACCGGCCTGCCCTATGTCTGCTCGGTCGGCGCGCTCGACATGGTCAATTTCTGGGCGGTCGACACCGTGCCGGCCAGATATGCCAGGCGCACGCTCTACAAGCACAATCCCAATGTGACGCTGATGCGCACGACGCCGGTGGAATGCGAGGCGCTCGGCCGGTGGATCGGCGGGCGGCTGAACCTCTGCGAGGGACCCGTGCGGCTGCTCATTCCTGAAAAGGGCGTATCGGCCCTCGATATCGAAGGCGGCGCCTTCTTCGACCCGAAGGCCGACGCGGCCTTGTTTGCCGCCCTCGAAGAGACCGTCAAGCAAACTTCCGACAGGCGGATCCTCCGCCTGCCTCACCACATCAACGACCCCGAATTCGCCGATGCGCTGGTCGCAGCCTATCGCGAAATCGCCAAGACCTGAGAAAGCCAATCATGCCTGCCATTCCGCGCAAGTCCATCCTCGAGAAATTTCACGCCATGGTCGCATCGGGCAAGCCGATCGTCGGCGGCGGCGCCGGCACCGGCATCTCCGCCAAAGCCGAGGAGGCCGGCGGCATCGACCTGATCATCATCTACAATTCCGGTCGCTACCGCATGGCGGGGCGTGGCTCGGCGGCCGGCCTTCTCGCCTATGGCAATGCCAACCAGATCGTCAAGGAGATGGCGGTCGAGGTTCTGCCGGTGGTCCGGCACACGCCGGTGCTCGCCGGCGTCAACGGCACCGACCCGTTCATCCTGATGCCGCATTTCCTGGCCGAACTGAAGTCGATGGGCTTTTCCGGCGTGCAGAATTTCCCGACCATCGGGCTCTTCGACGGCCAGATGCGCCAGAGCTTCGAGGAAACCGGCATGAGCTACAGCCTCGAAGTCGACATGATCGCCGAGGCGCACAGGCTCGACCTGCTGACCACGCCTTACGTCTTCAACGGCGACGAGGCCATCGCCATGACCCGCGCCGGCGCCGACATCATCGTCGCCCATATGGGCGTGACGACCGGCGGATCGATCGGCGCGACCTCGGCCAAGACCCTTGATTCTTGCGTCGGCGAGATCGAGGCTATCGCGGCGGCGGCACGCTCGGTGCGCGAGGATGTCATCGTGCTCTGCCACGGCGGGCCGATCTCGATGCCTGAGGATGCGCGCTTCATTCTCGAACATGCAAAGGGCGTCCACGGCTTCTATGGGGCAAGCTCGATGGAGCGCCTGCCGGCGGAAGCCGCGATCCGCAAGCAGACCGAGGATTTCAAGTCACTGGCGGTTCGGACCGTCTGAACAGCGATTGGGAAGGAGACAAGAATGAAGGGCAATTTCGTCTATCCGAAGGACGTGGATTCCTTCGGCTTCGACTGGGGCCGGCTGGCACTGACGGTGGCACCCGAGGTCAACGGCGCGAAGACATTTTCCGCTGGCGTCGTTGACCTGCCGAGCGGGCAGGGCCATTCGCGGCACAATCATCCGGGCTCCGAAGAGATCATCTTCGTGATTTCGGGCCATGGCGAGCAGATGGTGGAGGACGAGCAGGGCAACCCTGTGGTACAGGACGTCGGCCCGGGATGCACGGTCTTTGTGCCCGACAGCCGCTTTCATTCGACCTTGAACACCGGCTCCGGCCCGATGCAGCTTTTTGTTGTCTATTCGCCGGCCGGGCCGGAACTGGGCCTGAGAGAACTGCCGGATTTCCGCATCATTCCCGCCGGCCAATAGCCGGTCGTCATCGTTTCGGGAGGAAACCATGAATATCAATGCGCCGCATGCCCGCACGACCGGCCCGGCCTTCGACACCGCCAGGCTCGACCGGCTGATGGACGAGGCCGGCATCGACGTGCTGCTCGCCACCTCAAAGCACAACACGCAATATCTGCTCGGCGGCTACAAGTTCATCTTCTTTGCGGCGATGGATGCGATCGGCCACAGCCGCTACCTGCCTTTCGTGATCTACGAGAAGGGGGCTGCGGACCATTCGGCCTATATCGGCAACAAGATGGAGGGCGGCGAGCACGCCAACAATCCATTCTGGACGCCGACCGTGCACACCGCCACCTGGGGCACGCTCGATGCGGCGCGTCTTGCGGTCGAGCATCTCAAGTCGATCGGCAAGTCCGGCGCCCGGATCGGCATCGAGCCGGGCTTCCTGCCCTCCGATGCGCGCGACCTGCTCGCCTCCGGTCTCGACGGTGCCCGCTTCGTCGATGCCACCCATGCGATGGAGCGTCTCAGGTCGATCAAGGCACCGCACGAACTCGATCAGCTCAGGCAGGCCTCGGAACTGATCACCGATTCCATGCTGGCGACGATATCGGCGGCGCGTGAAGGCTCCACCAAGACCGAGATCATCGAACAGCTTCGCCGCGAGGAAACCAATCGCGGCCTGCATTTCGAATATTGCCTGCTGACGCTGGGCTCCAGCCACAACCGCGCTGCCTCGCCGCAGGCCTGGGCGAAAGGCGAGGTGCTGTCGATCGATTCCGGCGGCAATTATCACGGCTACATCGGCGACCTCTGCCGCATGGGCATTCTCGGCGAGCCGGATGCCGAACTCGAGGATCTGCTGGCCGAGATCGAGGCGATCCAGCAGGCGGCCTTCTCCAAGGTCCGCGCCGGCGCGCCGGGTGCCGCGATGATCGAAGCCGCCGAAAGCCTGCTCAAGCGCTCGCCTTCGGCATCATTCACCGACTTCTTCTGCCACGGCATGGGCCTGATCACGCATGAAGCGCCGTTCCTGATGACCAATCATCCGGTCGCCTATGAGGGCATCGACGCGGATCATCCGCTGGAGACCGGCATGGTGATCTCGGTCGAGACGACCATGCTGCATCCGAAGCGGGGGTTCATCAAGCTCGAGGATACGCTGGCGATCACGGCTGATGGGTATGAGATGTTCGGGGAACGTGGGCGCGGGTGGAACCGGGGTGGGAAGGGCTGACGTCGCGTTCCCGCTTCTCCCCTTGGGGAGAAGATGCCCGAAGGGCAGATGAGGGGTTCTCACCCTCTTGCTTTTTCGTTTCATGGGAACCCCTCATCCGGTCCTTCGGACCACCTTCTCCCCAAGGGGAGAAACGGGGGCTGCGGAGCCGGCCCTTCCGTTTCGCCTTCGATGGCGGACCTCTTTGAAGAAGATGGTCGGTAGCCTGAGAGATCGCCTTCTCTATGCCGGCCGATACACCCTCACCGCCGTGTCGTGAAAC
This sequence comes from Rhizobium sp., assembly GCA_019739215.1. Taxonomy (GTDB): domain Bacteria; phylum Pseudomonadota; class Alphaproteobacteria; order Rhizobiales; family Rhizobiaceae; genus Rhizobium_E. Next base: position 24,797 of record JAHHDR010000032.1, on the reverse strand, counting down.
ACATCCGCCACCGCCTTGGCCCCATGCTTTCCGACCGCCGCCTGATGCGCGGTCAGCACGTCCGCATAGGTCGTCCACAGCTTCTCGATCGGGAAGTTCGAACCGAAGGTCAGCCGGTCGCTCCCCAGTATCTCGATCGCGCCATCGACGACCAGCGCGATGAGTGCCGGGTCGTTGCGATGCCCGAAGGTGCCCAGGCCCGACAGCTTGGCGTAGAAGTTCGGCAGTCGTGCGAAATGCGAGAGGCCGGCTTTCCAGGCGGCCACTGTCTCCGGCCTGTCGTCGACAAGCATGCCGCAATGGGTGAGGATGAAGTTCGTCTCCGGGTTCTCGGCCACGAGTTCGGCGCCTGATCGCATCTGCGCCGGGAAGAGCTGGAGATCGAAGGACAGGCCGTAATCCTTGAGCCGCGCCACGTTCCTGCGAACAGTGGCGTCCAGCACCTGGTCCGGCCCGGTCGCGAAGCGATATTCCGGCACCTCGTGCCAGTGGAGCTGCATACGCACGCCGCGCAGCAGCGGATAGTCCCGGAGCCTGTCAAGCTGTGGTCGGACATCCTCCACCGTCATGTCGGCATAGCCGACGATGGCGTGCGGCCAGCCGGTTTGCTTCGCGGTGTCGCTGACCCAGGCGACCTCGGCCTCGAAATCACCCTTCGCCCAGTTGGTCTGGACATAGACCGCCTTGACCACGTCAAGGCCTGCGAGCTCGCCAAGATATTCCGTCATCGGGTAGTCGCGTCGGATCGGCTCGTAGGGGCCGAAGATGCGCGGCACCATCGGGCCGTTGAGCCATGGCAGGTCGGCCTTTCGCCAGATGTGGAAATGGGAATCAATGACCGGCTGCATGGGTCTTCTCCTTCCAGACTTGCGCTGCGCGCGGTGCCTCCCTGTCGAGGGTCAGCATGAATCGGCCGATCGCCTGCACTGAGGAGCCGTCGACAAGGTCGTCCAGCCAGGGCAGCACGGCGCCGAGGGCCGCGGTCTGCGGCCGGAATCTCGGGTCGCCGGCCAGCGGCGTGGCGAGTGTGATCCGATGGGACAGGCCGGAAAGGCGGCGCATCGCACTCTCGAATTCCTCATGCCCGCCGCGTTCCAGCCCGTCGGAGGCGATCACCACCAGGGCGCCGCGCGCCATGGCGGCGAAGCGCGGGATGGCCAGAAACGCCTTGAGCGCCGGTCCGATGCGGGTGCCGCCATTCCAGTCGTCCACCGCGTCGGCCACGCGGGCGAGTGCGGTCTCGCGATCCCGCAGGCGCAGAGGCGTGGTGATCCGGCTCAGTCGGGTGCCGATGGTGAAGACTTCCGTGCCGGGCACGGCCTGCACGGTGGCATGGGCGAGCGCCAGCAGATCGTCGGTATGGCCGGACATCGAGCCGGAGATGTCGATGAACAGCAGCGGCCGCCGCGCGATGTCCTGCCGGCGTCGAAGATGGGGCACGGGCATGTCACCCTCGGCGCGGATGATGTCGCGGAGCGATCGACGCAGATCGATCGCGCCATTGCTGCGGACACGGAGATGCCGGAAGCTGCGGCGGCGGGGCAGGCGATCGGCAAGCTGGCGCCGGAAGGACGCGAGCGACAGGTCGGTCGCACCGAGTTCGCGTGCCGAGAGCCGTTCGAGGGCAGAGGCCCTGGCGCCACCCTCTTCCTGCTCGATCGGCACCTCGCCCTGTTCCTCCTCGGCGCCGCGATCATTGACGACGGTTTCCTCGTCATCCGGATGGGACAATGCGGCTGGCTGGGCCTCGCCATGGAAGGCGGCGCGGAACAGGGCATCGAATGCTCCCATGCGATCGATCGACGGCGCCAGCGTGGCGATCGCGGCGCGGCGGATATGCTCCATGCTGCCGGGACCGAGAAGCGTGATGGCGGCGAGGAAGGTCTCGGTCTGGTCGGGCGAGACCGGAAAGCCGTGGCGGCGCAGCGCCTGGACGAAATCGAGGAAGGGGGTGACTTCTCGGGGCGGGAGGGCTCGCTCCCTCTTCTCCCCTGCGGGGAGAAGGTGGCCCGGAGGGTCGGATGAGGGGGGCTTCGTCATGGGGCCTTCGGCCACCCCCTCATCGCCTCGCGATGCTCGGCACTTCTCCCCGCTGGGGAGAAGAGGGAGTTCCTCTCTCCCGGCCATCACGCCAGCGCCTCTTCCACAATCCTCGGCAGTTCCTTCCGCATCAGCGCGAGATCCTCCTCATCCTTGATCAGGACGCCGATGGCGCGGCGGAAGGCTTCCGGCCAGGGGCTGCCACCTTTCTCCAGCACGGTGGCGGCGTTGGCCCATTCCACGGATTCGGAAATGCCGGGCGGCTTGGCCAGCGGGCGGGCGCGGATGGCGCTGACGGCACGGGCGACGGCGGTGGCGGTTGCTTCGGCCACGCCGGGTGCGCGGGCGGCGATGATTGCGGCTTCGCGGGATGCGTCCGGATAGGCAATCCAGTGATAGACGCAGCGGCGCCGCAGCGCTTCGGCCAGTTCGCGGGTGCGGTTGGACGTGAGGATGACGATGGGAGGCTCATGCGCGATGACCGTGCCGCGTTCGGGGATCGAGATCTGGAAATCGGAGAGATATTCGAGCAGCAGCGCCTCGAATTCATGGTCAGACCGGTCGACTTCATCGACCAGCAGCACCGTGCGTTCCGGATTGCGCAGCGAACGCAGAAGCGGCCGCTCGATCAGGAAACGATCGTCATAGATGTCGGTCTCGCCATGCTCGGCCTGGCGGATGGCGAGAAGCTGGCGCTGGTAGTTCCATTCATAGAGCGCATGTTGGGCATCGACGCCTTCGTAGCATTGCAGCCGGATGAGATCACGGCCGAGGATTTCGGCGACCGCCTTGGCGGCCTCGGTCTTGCCGACGCCGGGCATCCCCTCGATCAGCAGCGGCTTGCCGAGCCGGACCGCGAGGAAGACCGCAGTGGCCAAGGGTTCGTCGGCGATGTAGCGGCAGGCCGCGAATCGTTCGGCCACCGCTTCGGGCGAGGTGAAGATGTCCGTGGCCGAACCGTGGTTCATGGTTTCACTCAATGGCTCGCGCGGCTCGCCTGGAGTGCGCGCAGGATGCGTTCTGGCGTGATGGGCAGCGTGTCGATCCGCACGCCCACCGCGTCGAAGATCGCATTGGCGATGGCGGGGATCTGCGGGTTGGCGCACATCTCGCCGGGGCCCTTGGCCCCGTAGGGGCCATCGGCGGCGGGACGTTCCAGCACCACGACCTGGGTCTCGGCGAGGTCGCCGGGACCGGGCATCAGATATTCGTTGAAGTCACGCCCACCATGCTCGCGGCTCGGATAATAGGGCTCCGTGGTCTCGTAGAGCGCGTGGCTGATCCCCATCCAGGAACCGCCGACGAGCTGCTGCTCGACCATTTTCGGATTGAGTGCCCGGCCGATCTCGAACACGTTCCTGATCGAAAGCACGTTGACCTCGCCGGTTTCGTCGTCGACCTCGACGTCGGCCACCGTGCAGGCATGGGCATAGCAGGTCGATGGCTTCATCGCGCCCGTCGCCGCTTCGGGATAGGAGCGCGGGATCAGGAACATGCCGCGGCCGGAGATCGAGCGGCCGCGCTTGAAATGGGCGGCCAGCGCGGTATCGAAGATCGAGATGGAGCGCTGCGGCGCGCCCTTGACGTGAATGTTGCCGAGGCCGTCGGTGTCGAGGTCGCTAGCATCGGTCTCAAGTTCCTCGGCCGCCACTTCCAGCATCACCTGCCGGGCCTCCCTCGCCGCCGCGATGACGGCATTGCCGGCGCGATGGGTGCCGCGCGAGGCAAACGTGCCCATGCAATGCGGCCCGGTGTCGGTATCGGCGGTGTCGATGATGACGCGATCGACCGGCACGCCGATGGTCTCGGCGCAGATCTGGCTCATCACCTGCTTCATGCCCTGGCCGAGATCGACCGAGGACAGCGAGACCATGAAATTGCCTGTTGGCGTGGAGTGAACCAGCGCCTGGGTCGGGTCACCACCCAGGTTCATGCCGGTGGGATAGTTGACGGCGGAGACGCCGCGGCCCTTGCAGATCGCCATGGTTCAGCCCTCCCGCTTCATCGATGACATCGCGAAATACTTGTCCGCGATCGGCCAGTTGGCGATCTTCGCCGCCTCCTGCATGCATTCGATCAGTGCCGCGCCCTCGGTCGGCTGGCGATGCGCCTTCATGTCACCATCGCGATAGGCGTTGAGGAAGCGGAATTCGAGCGGGTCCATGCCGATCAGCCGGGCCAGCTTGTCCATCTGCACCTCGAGCGCGAAGTCGCCGATGGTGACGCCGAAGCCGCGCATGGCGCTCGATGGCGTGCGGTTGGTGTAGACGCAATAGCTGTCGACGAAGACATTCGGCACCGTGTAGGGGCCGGGGAAATGCGCCGCCGATTTCTGCGCGCCATAGGGCGAGTGGCGGGAATAGGCGCCGGCGTCGATATAGGCCTTCACATAGCGGGCAACGATGCGCCCATCGTTCATCACACCGTCCTTGATGACCAGCTTTTCGGCGGCGCGCGGCGACGAAACCTGCATCTCCTCCTCGCGGGAATAGATGAAGGAGACTGGGCGGCCGGTCAGTTTGGCGCCGAGTATGGCGATCGGTTCGACGGTGACATCGACCTTGCCGCCGAAGCCGCCGCCGACGGTGCCGCCGACCATATGCAGCTTGGAGCCCTCCATCTGCAGAATGATGGATGTGTTGTCGAGCGTGAAGAACATGGCCTGGGTGTTGGTGTAGCAGGTGAAGCGACCATTGCCCTCGGGCATGACGATGCAGCCCGTGGTCTCGGTCGGCGCATGCTCGATCGGGCCCGAGCCATAGGTCTGCTCGAGGATATGGTCGGCCTCGGCGAAGCCGGCATCCACGTCGCCGAACCGCACCTTGCGGCACTCGCCGCTGTCATACATGTAGTGGTTCTGGCCGTGATATTCGTTGACGATGGGCGCGCCCGGCTTCAGGGCATCGTCGATGCTCAGCACCGGCTCCAGCACCTCGTAATCGACCTTGACCTTGGCCACGGCTTCGTTGGCGGCACGTTCGCTGTCGGCGAGGATGGCAACGATCGCCTCGCCCTTCCAGCGCACCTTGTCGGTGGCGAGAACTGTCTCGTCCTCCGGGCCGACCTGGATCAGGGTCAGGATCGTATAGACATTGTGCGGGACGTCAGCCGCCGTCAGGATGCGGATGACGCCGGGATGGTTCTCGGCTTCGGAGAGATCGATGTGCCTGATGCGGGCATGGTGATGGGGGCTGCGCACCATTTTGAGATGCAGCAGGCCGGGAAAATTGCGGTCGGCGAAGTAGGACGTGGTGCCGGTTACATGGCCGAGCGCATCGACCCGCAGGCTCGGCTTGCCGATCTCGTGAAGATCGTCTTTTCGCTCGTCGGCGAAGTAGGACTTGCGGATTTCCATTGTCGCCTCCTCAGGCTGCGTTGACGGAATTGGCGCGGGATGCAGCGAGGATCGCCTGCACGATCGGCTCATAGCCCGTGCAGCGACAGATATTGCCCGCGATGGCGTCGATCACGTCCTCGCGGCTCGGCTGCGGGTTCGTATCGAGCAGCGCCTTGGCCGCGACCAGCATGCCGGGCGTGCAGAAGCCGCACTGGGTGGCGAAGCCCTCGTTGAAGGCCCGCTGCAACGGGTGCAGCACGCCGGCTTCGGCAAGACCCGCCGTCGTCTCGATGGACGTGCCGGAACAGGTTTCGGCAAGCGTCAGGCAGGAGAGCCTGATCTCGCCGTCAACAAGCACCGAACAGCTGCCGCAGGTGCCCTGCTGGCAGCCGCCCTTGACCGACATATCGCCGATCTTGTCGCGCAGCGCCTTGAGCAGCGTCGTGCCGCTCTCGACGAACTCCGCCTTCTCCTCGCCGTTCAGCGTGAACTGTACCGGAACCTTGGCCATAATCTCCTCCCTGATGCTTGTCTTGATGCAATTCCGGACGCAAAAACCGCTTCACACTTTTGCTGGAATTGCTTTACGCCAGCAGCAGCCGGCCGAGATGGACCGGCAGCACCTGCGCCCGGTACCAGGCGCTGGCAATCGCATCGGTGATCGGCTCCGTGCCATCGGTGGCAACCGCCAGCGCTTCGGCGATGCCGTCCGCCGTGCGCGGCTTGCCGATCAATGCCGCTTCGACTGCGCAAGCGCGCATCGGCCTGTCGGCCATGCAGCCATAGGCAACATGCGCGGCCTCTATGATGCCGTCGCGCTCGTGCAGGACGGCGGCAATGGTGACCACGGAGACGCCCTTGGGCTTGACGCGGGCGGTCTTGGCGAAGCGCAATGCGCCGGGGGCGGGCAGCGTGAAGCTGACGCTCCGGAGCACCGAGCGGGCATGGACCGTGTCGCGACCCTCGAAGAACTGGCCAAGGGGAACTGACGCGCCGCCGATGTCCACGGTGGCGTCGAGGGCGAGCAGCGCCACGCCGAGATCGCCATAGGGCGCCGGCGCATAGAGATTGCCGCCAACGGTTGCCATGTTGCGGATCGCGGGGCCGCCCACGGCATGGGCGGCCTTGGCGAGACAGTGGACGCGCGCGTCGGCGATGAGGCGGCTCATGGTCACCGAGGCACCAAGCGTGATGCGGTCTGCATTCACCGTGATCGCCGAAAGCGCCGGATCGACCACCCGGATATAGGACGAAAAAGAGACGTCGCCATCATTGGCGCTGCGCACGACGAGCGTGCCGCCGCCGAGATAGCGGCTGGCGCCATCGGCGGCGAGGGCTGCGGATGCGGCGTCAGTGGTGGGAAAAGTCTGGAGCGTGAGCGGCATGCGGTCCTCCTCAGGCGTTTTCGGCGAAATGGCTCTTCAAGGCGTTGAAGCCGCCCTGGAACACATTGGCGCCCATGCCCTCGGCGACCTTGTCGGCCTCCTCGGACGGTGCGTCGAAGGTTGCCGACCACTCGGCGTAGGTCCTGTCGCCATCGGTCACCTTCCTCAAGGTCAATGTGGCCGTGTGGTTGGTGATCGGCTGGGGCGTCTCGATGATCGAATAGCTGACGGAACGGTCGGCGTCGGAAAAGGCCAGCAGCTTCTCGCGGATGGTGGCGCCGGTCGCGACCTGGAAATTCCTGATGCAGCCGATTTCGTCGGCTGCGCGCCCGTCCTCGATCTGGCTCGTCACCATGCGCGGATGCCAGGAGGGCAGGCCATTGAAGTCGCGGATGCGCGCCCAGACCTTTTCGATCGGCGCGTCGATGACGGAAGAGATGGTGATGGAAGGCATGGCTCGTTTCCCTGTCGTGACTCCGGATGAGGCGATGATAGGGACAGGAGAGCGGGGCGCTTATCGGAGGGTCTGGTGGGTGTATCGGTCAGTCTGATAATGGGGACCTGTATCCGGAGTGCCGCGGCACGGTGCTCCCTTCTCCCCTTGGGGAGAGGATGCTCGTAGGGCAGATGAGGGGTTTTCAGAGGCATGCTCGACGGTTGAGGGAACCCCTCATCCGGCCTTCGGCCACCTTCTCCCCAAGGGGAGAAGGGACGTTGATCTTACGGACAGAGCGTCGCGCCGCCACCGCGCTGCGGCGTCACGAACCGTCCCTCGCTCGCCGCCTCGCGATAGACGGTGGGCGGCACGCCCGTATGTTCGCGGAAGAAGCGGGAGAAATTGCCCTGGGAGGTGAAGCCCAGGGTACAGGCGACCGAGATCATCGTCTCGTCCGACGATTCCAGGCAGCGCATGGCCTCGGCGATGCGCAGCGTGTTCCAGTAGACATTCGGCGTCACGCTCAGCTGCTCCTTGAACAGCGCGAAGAAATGCGGCCGCGACAGGCCGACGGCGCGGGCGACTTCGTCGAAGCAGATGCGCTCGCCGACATTGGCCTCCATCAGCGCCAAGGCCTTGCGGATGCGAAAATCGCTGGCGGCGCGGGAGACATGGCTGCCGTCTTTGGGACGGGCGGCCTCGGCGGCATCCATGATGTGATCGATCAGGCGTTCGACCTCGTAGCCAACCATGTCGTCATCGCCATCGACCAGCCGGTCGGGCAACAGGCGCGCGGCGTCGGCAAGCCAGGGTTCGAGCGCGATCGATGGCTCTGCGAAGGCCGGCACGCCAGCGCGCAAGCCTCGGCGCGCGGCAAGCCATTCCCAGTCGATGTAGAAGGCCAGGAACTGGCCGGGGATCTCCTCATCGGAAAATGTGTGGTTGTGCGGCTCGAAGGAGTTGATGCCGACGGCGACGCCGGGCACGGGAACGAGGGAACGGCCACCGACCGACATCGTGCCGGCGGCACCGGCCAGCCACAGCACGATATGAACCTCCTGATGCGCGTGGGTGACGAGATTGCCGCCCACATTCAGGAGAGAGACATGCCCGAACGGCCCCCGAAAGAGCCTGATGGATTCCGTCATCTGTTCCTCCCGCGAATGAGACCTCCAATTTCGACGCCTGGGCCGGTGGCCGGTGGCGCCGTCATTCGCTTGTGCAGGAGTGTGCGGTCTGGCGCGAAGCCAGTCAACCCGGCCGCCGTCGTCGCGGCCCCTTCGCGACCCGGATTTCAGACTGTGCGATCGGGGCCTGCCCGTTGCCTCGGGTCGGCACTGCTCCGCTATTCGGCCTTGTTCAGCAGTGCCTCGGCGATTTTGGCGGCGGCCGCGACATGGGCACGGCAGGCTTCGGCGGCGGCCTCGGGGTCGTTGCGCTCGATGGCGGCGAAGATCCTGCGGATCTGCGCCGGGCCCGATGTGGTGCGGTTTTCCGTCGACAGCGTCATCACCCTCAGCCGGGATATGCGGCCGTTGAGCCGGCTGACGATGTCCCACGCGATGTTGTGCCCGCCTGCCTCGAAAATGGTCTGGTAGAAATCGGTGGTGGCATCGAGGATGCCGGGCGGAGAGTTGTGCCTTGAATTGCGGTCGAGTTCGTCGAGTGCCTTGCGGAGCTTCGCCTTGACCGTCTCGTCGGCGATGCGGGCGCAATCGGACACCGCCGTGGATTCGAGCGCGGCGCGTATGTCGTAGATCTGGCGCGCATCGTCCCAGCCGAGCCTGGCCACGATCGGTCCCTGCTTGGCCAGCATCTCCACCAGTCCCTCCGCCTCGAGGTGGCGAATGACTTCGCGGATCACCGAACGCGAGACGCCGAGCTGGTCGCAGAGCGTGCGTTCCACCAGCCGCTGCCCGGGTTCGAACAGTCCGCCGATGATCGCGCGCCGCATCCGGTCGAGAGCGATTTCCCGCAGGGTGGCGGGCGGTGTTTCGATGCGGAGGGCCGCAAGATTCTCGGCGGTCATGGTCATGTCTCCCTGTAGCCGTAAAAAAACTTCAACACAAGCTCTTGACACGCGGTCTTATGGTATACCAACATATGACAGGACAAATTGACAGGAGGACAGCCGGTGACGGCGATCATTCGCAAGACCCTGCTCCATGTGGAGACGACGCTGATCGAGGGCGGCCGGCAGGCGCCGACGCCGCTGCGTTTGATCGCGGCCATGGCCGTGGTGAAGAACCCGTGGGCGGGGCGCGGCTATGTCGAGGACCTCAAGCCCGAGATCCACACCGTCGCCCCCGTTCTGGGCGAACTGCTGACGAGAATGATCATCGAGACCGCTGGCTCGGGCGCCGTGGTCGAGGGCTATGGAAAGTCGGCCGTGGTCGGGCTCGACGGCGAGATCGAGCATGCTTCGGCCCTGATCCACACGCTGCGCTTCGGCAATCACTATCGGACGGCCGTCGGCGCCAAGTCCTATCTCGCCTTCTGTAACACCCGAGGCCCGGCCAATGCGCCGATCATGATCCCGCTGATGGACAAGAACGACGAGGGCCGCCGCTCGCACTATCTCACGATCCAGTGCGCCATTCCGGATGCGCCGGCCGCCGACGAGATCGTCGTGGCGCTCGGCGCGTCGATCGGCGGCCGGCCGCATCACCGCATCGGCGACCGCTACCAGGACCTCAAGGATTTGGGCCACGATGTTGCAAACCCTGCAGCGCTCTAGGACGCCGTCCGGCGCCGCCTTTCTCGACCGGGGTCGCGGCGACGAGACCGTCGTCCTGATCCACGGCGTCGGGATGCGGATCGAAGCTTGGGCGCCGCAGATCGAGCGGCTGGCGGAGGATTTCCGCGTCGTCGCCGTCGATCTGCCGGGTCATGGCTTCTCGGCGCCGCTGGGTGCCGAACCGCTGCTGCAGAATTTCGTCGAATGGTTCGATCATCTGCTGGATGAACTCGGCCTTGAGGCCGTCAATGTCGCCGGCCATTCCATGGGCGCGCTGGTCGCGACCGGCATCGTGGCCACGGCGCCCGAAAAGGTGAGGCGTGTCGCGCTGCTCAATGGCGTCCACCGCCGCAGTGACGCGGCCCGGGCGGCTGTCGAGGCGCGCGCCGACGAGATCATGACCGGCAATTTCGACCGCGAGGCGCCGCTGGCGCGCTGGTTCTCCGAGGCGGAGAAAAATACGGAAGCCTATGCGCTGGTCCATGAGCTGCTCGGGACGGTCGATGCGGACGGCTATGCGGCGGCCTATCGTGCCTTTGCCACCGGCGATGCGGTCTATTCGGACTGCTGGCCGACAGTCCGCTGCCCGGCCCTGTTCCTGACCGGCGACGGCGACCTGAATTCCACACCCGCCATGGCGCGGGACATGGCCGCCGCCACGCCGCAGGGCAGGGCACTGGTCATGGAAGGCCATCGCCACATGGTGAACCTCACGGCGCCTGATGCAGTGAATGAGGCGCTCCATGCCTGGCTCAATCAGGGGGATGCAGCATGACATTTGATGCAAGGGCGCTCCGCGATGCTTTCGGCGCTTTCCTCACCGGCGTGACCGTGGTCACGACGCACAACGAGGAGGGTGCGCCGATCGGCTTCACCGCCAATTCCTTCACCAGCGTGTCGCTCGATCCGCCGCTGCTGCTGGTCTGCCTGGCCAAGACCTCGCGCAACTATGCCACGCTGACCGGCGCGAAGGGCTTTGCGGTCAATATTCTCGCCGAGGACCAGAAGGACCTGTCCAACACCTTCGCCCGGCCGGTCGAGGATCGGTTCGCGGCCGTGGCGTGGAAGAACGGGCCGTTCGGCTCGCCCGTCTTCGCCAATGTCGCCGCCTGGTTCGACTGCGCCATGCATGAGCTGGTCGATGCCGGCGACCATGTGATCCTGATCGGCCGCGTCGAAGGTTTCGACAACAGCGGCAGGACCGGTCTCGGTTATGCGCGGGGTGGCTATTTCACGCCGGCATTGGCCGAGAAGACCCTGCTGGCCAATGCCGATGCCAGCCTGCTGCTTGGCGTCGTGGCCGAGCGCGACGGCGAGATCCTGATGGTCGAGGACGGCAACGGCGGCTGGACATTGCCCTTTGTCGAGAAGGCAGAGAGCGAGGGCCTCGAGGCGCTCGAAGATCACGTCGATATGAACCTCGGCCTGATTCTGTGGCCCGGACTGCTCTACTCCGTCTACGAGGATACCAAGACCGGCCGGCAGCATGTCGTCTACCGCGCGACGCTCGGGAAGGGCGCGCCGAAGAGCGGCCGCTTCTTCCCGATCCAGGCACCGCCGCTGGCCGAAATCTCCGATTCCGCGGTGCGTGACCTCGTCAAGCGCTATGCTGCCGAGAGCACGCTGGGCAATTTCGGCGTCTATGTCGGCAATCAGGAAAAGGGCCGGGTTCACGCCGTGGCCGCAAAAGGGTGACGCCCATGAAATTCTCGCTCTTCGTCCACATGGAACGGCTCGATGCCAGCCAGAACCACAAGCAGCTCTATGACGAGTTCATCCAGCTTTGCGAGATCGCCGACAAGGGCGGCATGCATGCGATCTGGACCGGTGAGCACCATGCGATGGACTTCACCATCGCCCCGAATCCCTTCGTCACCATCGCCGATCTTGCGCGGCGCACGAAGAACGTCCGGCTCGGCACAGGCACCGTGATCGCGCCCTTCTGGCATCCGATCAAGCTGGCCGGCGAGGCGGCGATGACGGACATCATCAGCGACGGTCGGCTCGATATTGGTATTGCACGCGGCGCCTACAGTTTCGAATATGAACGCCTGCTGCCCGGCCTCGACGCCTGGGGTGCGGGCCAGCGCATGCGCGAGCTCATCCCGGCGGTCAAGGGCATCTGGGCGGGCGACTACGCCCATGACGGCGAGTTCTGGACATTCCCCGCGACCACCTCGGCGCCGAAGCCGCTGCAGCAGCCGCATCCGCCGATCTGGGTCGCCGCGCGCGATCCCAACAGCCATGAATTCGCGGTCGCCAATGGCTGCAATGTCCAGTGCACGCCGCTCGCCAATGGCGAAGCCGAGATCGCCAGCCTGATGGAGCGTTTTGAAGCCGCCTGCGAGAAGGCGACCGGCATCGAACGCCCGAAGATCATGCTGCTGCAGCACACCTATGTCGGCTCCGACGAGGCCGATGTCGCGCAGGCGGCACAGGAGATCAGCACCTATTACAATTACTTCTTTGCCTGGTTCAAGAACGAGCGGCCGATCCATCAGGGCCTGATCGAGCGGCTGACCGACGAAGAACTGGCCGCCAACCCGAACCTGTCGCCCGAGAAGATGCGCACCAACATGCCGATCGGCACGGCCGAAGACGTGATCGGGCGGCTCAAGGTCTACGAGCAGCAGGGTTACGACGAATATTCGTTCTGGATCGACACCGGCATGAGCTTTGCGCGCAAGAAGGCGTCGCTGGAGCGCTTCCTCGCCGATGTCATGCCGGCTTTCGCGTGAGGCGGTGATGCAAAGTTTCGAGCAATACATCGACGGCGAATTTGAGGCAGGCTCTGGTCGTTTCGACTCGATCGATCCCGCCACCGGCGAGGTCTGGGCCTCGATGCCCGAGGCGCGTGAGGCCGATGTCGACCGTGCCGTGAAGGCAGCCGAACGGGCACTCTGGACCGGCGCATGGCCGGCGCTGACGGCCACGGCGCGCGGAAAACTGCTCTACCGGCTCGCCGATCTCGTGCAGGCCAATGCCCCCAGGCTGGCCGAACTCGAGACCCGGGACACCGGCAAGATCATTCGCGAGACCTCGGCGCAGATCGCCTATGTCGCGGATTACTATCGCTACTACGCCGGCCTCGCCGACAAGATCGAGGGCGCGACCCTGCCGATCGACAAGGCCGACATGGAGGTCTGGACCCGGCGCGAGCCGATCGGCGTGGTTGCGGCGATCGTGCCGTGGAACAGCCAGCTCTTTCTCGCGGCCGTCAAGATCGGCCCGGCGCTTGCGGTCGGCTGCACCGTGGTGGTCAAGGCCTCGGAAGATGGCCCGGCGCCGATGCTGGAATTCGCCCGGCTGGTCCATGAGGCTGGTTTCCCCAAGGGTGTGGTCAATGTCATCACCGGCTTCGGCCCGACCTGCGGCAGCGCGCTGACACGGCATTCCGGCATCGACCATATCGCCTTCACCGGCGGCCCCTCGACGGCAGCGCAGGTGGTTCGGAACTCGGCGGAAAATCTCGCCTCGACCTCGCTCGAACTCGGCGGCAAGTCGCCCTTCGTCGTGTTCGCCGACGCCGATCTCGAAAGTGCCGTCAATGCCCAGGTCGCCGGCATCTTCGCCGCGACCGGCCAGAGCTGCGTCGCCGGCTCGCGGCTGATCATCGAGGCTTCGGTCAAGGACAGGTTCCTCCGGCTGCTCAAGGCCAAGGCCGAGGCGATCCGACTGGGTGCTCCGCTCGACATGGCGACCGAGGTCGGGCCGCTCTGCACGCGGCGCCAGCGGCAGCATATCGAGGCGGTCGTTGCCGCCTCGTTGGACGCGGGTGCGAAGCTCGTGACCGGCGGTCGCGCTGGAGACGGCGGAGGGTTCTATTATCTGCCGACTATCCTCGATTGCGACGGGGTCAAGGCTCCGTCGGTGGAAACCGAGCTCTTCGGACCCGTCCTGTCGGTGCTGTCCTTCGACACCGAGGACGAAGCCGTCGCGCTTGCCAATGCGACGCCCTACGGCCTCGCCTCCGGCGTCTTCACCCGCAGCCTCGGCCGTGCCCATCGCATGGTCAGGCGCATCCGCGCCGGCATCGTCTGGGTCAACACCTACCGCGCCGTCTCGCCGATCGCGCCCTTCGGCGGCTACGGCCAGTCGGGGCAGGGTCGCGAGGGCGGGCTGGCGGCGGCACTGGACTATACGAAGACCAAGACCGTTTGGCTGCGGACATCGGACGATCCGTTCCCCGATCCCTTCGTGATGCGGTGAGGCCGATGTTCTACGAGATCCGCACCTACCGGCTGAAGAACGGCGCCATCCCTGATTACCTCAAGGTGGTCGGCGAGGAGGGCATCGCGATCCAGAAGAAGCATCTCGGCAACCTGGTCGGTTACTTCTCCTCCGAAATCGGCCCAATCAACGAGATCGTCCATATCTGGGGTTTCTCGAGCCTTGACGACCGGCAGGCGCGAAGGGCGCGGCTCGGCGCCGACCCGGCCTGGCAGGCCTTCCTGCCGAAGATACGCGATCTCATCGTCACCGCGGACAACAAGATCATGTCGCCGGCGGCCTTCTCGCCGCTCGGCGGGACTGCGCCTGCCTGAACCACTTCGAGACCAACCACAACAAGGACAAGGGAACATGAAAAACAGGATTGCAATCGCGCTTCTCTCCGCGGCTTTCAGCTTCGCCGGGGTCGCACATGCTGAGGACATGGTGTTCACCAGCTGGGGCGGCACCACGCAGGATGCCCAGAAGACCAATTGGGCCGACGGCTTCACCGAAGCGACCAAGATCACCGTCACCCAGGACGGCCCGACCGACTACGGCAAGATCAAGGCCATGGTCGAAGCCGGCAATGTCACCTGGGACGTTGTCGACGTCGAGGGCGACTATGCCGTTCAGGCCGGCAAGCTCGGCCTGCTCGAGCCGCTCGACTTTACGATCATCGACAAGACCAAGCTCGACCCGCGCTTCGTGACCGATTTCTCGGTCGGCAGCTTCTATTATTCCTTCGTCATCGGCTGCAACAAGGACGCCGTCGCGGCCTGCCCCAAGACCTGGGCCGATGTGTTCGACACCGCGAAGTTCCCCGGCAAGCGCGCCTTCTACAAGTGGTCCGCGCCCGGCGTGATCGAAGCGGCGCTGCTCGCCGATGGCGTTGCCGCCGACAAGCTCTATCCGCTCGATCTCGACCGCGCCTTCAAGAAGCTCGACACGATCAAGGGTGACATCATCTGGTGGGACAGCGGCGCGCAATCGCAGCAGCTTCTCGCTTCCGCCGAAGCGCCGTTCGGCTCGTTCTGGAATGGTCGCCTCACTGCGCTTGCCGCGACCGGCGTCACCGTCGAGACCTCCTGGACCAACAACATCACCGCTGCCGATGCGCTGGTCGTGCCCAAGGGCACCAAGAACAAGGACGCGGCGATGAAGTTCATCGCGCACGCCACCGACGCCATGTCGCAGGCCAATTTCGCCACCGCCACCGGCTATGCGCCGATCAATCTCGGCTCGACCGAGCTGATGGACGGCGAACTGCGCCAGACACTGCCCGACATGCAGGCCGAGACCCAGGTCAATGCCGACATGGACTACTGGGCGGAACACCGCGACGAGATCGGCACTCGCTGGTACGCCTGGCAGGCGCAGTAAGCCGACCCGGCAGAACGCAGGGCAGGCCGCGACATCGGCCTGCCCGAACACGGTGACGGAGACATCATGGCGAACGCGGCGACAACAGGAGGATGGACGGCAGGGCGGCGCCCCGTAAGCCGCGGCGGCAATTTCGGCTATCTGCTGCCGGCGCTGATCCTCATCGTCATCTTCTTCATCGTGCCGGTACTGATGCTGCTCATGCGCAGCGTCCTGGAGCCGGAACTCGGTCTGCAGAACTATCAGACGCTCCTGGGATCGACGACCTATCTGCGCATCTTCTTCAACACCTTCCTCGTCGCCGGCGTCGTGACCCTGATCTCGATCGTGATCGGCTATCCCGTCGCCTGGCTGCTGGCGATCATGCCGGTGAAATGGTCGCGGCTGGTGCTCGCCATCATCATCCTGTCGATGTGGACCAATCTGCTCGCCCGCACCTATGCCTGGATGGTGCTGCTGCAGCGCACCGGCGTGATCAACAAGACGCTGATAAGCCTGGGCCTCATCGACCAGCCGCTGCCGCTGGTCAACAACCTGGTCGGCGTCACCATCGGCATGACCTATATCATGCTGCCTTTCGTCATCCTGCCGCTGATGGGCGTGATCCGCACCATCGATCCCGCCATCCTGCGGGCCGCGGCGCTTTGCGGCGCGACGAAATGGCAGTGCTTCACGCGTGTGCTGCTGCCGCTGTCGCTGCCCGGCATTGCCGCCGGCGCGCTGATGGTCTTCGTCATGTCGCTCGGCTATTTCGTTACGCCCGCGCTGCTCGGCGGCACCGCCAACATGATGCTGGCCGAACTCGTGGCGCAGTTCGTGCAGTCGCTGGTCAACTGGGGCATGGGTGGGGCCGCCGCACTGGTGCTGCTGGTGGTGACGCTTGCGCTCTACGCGGTCCAGCTTCGCTATTTCAATCCGAACCGGGGGAGGTAGGCGATGCTGCTCGACTTCGAAAAGCTCGGTGCGCTCAGGGGCTTCCTGATTGGCCTGACCATCCTGGTCTGCCTGTTCCTGCTGCTGCCGATCGCCTTCATCGCAGCCCTCTCTTTCGGCTCGTCGCAATGGCTGATCTTCCCGCCGCCGTCCTGGACGTTCAAGTGGTACCACGACCTGTTCGCCGATCCGCGCTGGCTCTATGCGGCGCTGACCAGCCTGAAGATTGCGGCCATCGTCACCGTGCTGTCGGTCGCGATCGGCTTCCTCGCCGCGCTCGGCCTCAATCGCGGGGTGTTTCCCGGACGCGATTTCCTGCGCGCGCTGTTCCTGACGCCGATGATCCTCCCCGTCGTGGTGCTGGCCGTGGCGCTCTATGCGCTCTTCCTCAGGCTGGGACTGGCCGGCACCACGATCGCCTTCGTCATCGCCCACCTGCTGATCGCGCTTCCGTTCTCGGTCATCTCCATCGGCAACGCGCTCGAGGGCTTCGACCGTTCGATCGAGGACGCGGCCATCCTTTGCGGCGCGAGCCCGTGGGAAGCGCGGCTGCGCGTGACGGTGCCCGCGATCAGCCACGGCATTTTCGGCGCTGCCGTCTTCTCCTTCCTCGCCTCCTGGGACGAGGTGGTGCTGGCGATCTTCATGGCGAGCCCCACGCTGCAGACGCTTCCGGTCAAGATCTGGTCGACGCTCAGGCAGGATCTCACGCCGGTCATCGCCGCCGCCTCGACATTGCTCATCGCCTTCACCATCCTGCTGATGGTCCTCGCCGCCCTCTTCCGCAAGGGACAGAAATCATGACCGAACCCTTCCTCAGCATTCGCGGCATCCGCAAGGTCTATGGCGTGGTCACGGCCGTGGAGAACGTGACGATGGATATCGCGGAAGGCGAGTTCATGACCTTCCTCGGGCCATCCGGCTCGGGCAAGTCGACGACGCTCTACGTTCTCGCCGGTTTCCAGGATCCGACGGCGGGAGACATCCTGCTCAAGGGCAAGAGCCTGCTTTCGACACCGTCGCACAAGCGCAATATCGGCATGGTGTTCCAGCGCTACACGCTGTTCCCGCATCTCTCCGTCGGCGAAAACGTCGCCTTTCCCCTCCGGGTCCGCCGCCGGCCACAGGCCGAGATCGCCGAACGGGTTCGGGCGGCGCTGAAGCTGGTGCGCCTCGAGGGCTACGAGGACCGCAAGCCGGCGCTGATGTCCGGCGGTCAGCAACAGCGTGTCGCGCTTGCCCGGGCGCTGGTCTACAATCCGCCGGTACTGCTGATGGACGAGCCGCTCTCCGCGCTGGACAAGAAGCTGCGCGAGGAGATCCAGTTCGAGATCCGCCGCATCCACCAGGAAACCGGCGTCACCATCCTCTATGTCACCCACGACCAGGAAGAGGCGCTACGGCTCTCCGACCGGATCGCCGTGTTCAGCCAGGGCAGGATCGACCAGATCGGCACCGGCCCGGAACTCTATGCCGATCCGGCGACGCGCTTTGTCGCGGGCTTCATCGGCGACAGCAACTTCATCGATGCGGAAATCGTCTCCAGCGAGGGCCGGCTGGCAAAGCTCGCCTTGCCGGGCGGCGCCGTCATCGAAGGCGTGCCATTGCACGGCGCGACGGCAACCGGGGGCAGGGCGTCGCTTCTGCTGCGGCCGGAGCGCATCGACCTGCAGCCCGGCGGGAACGACGGCGTGATGGCGGGCAAGGTGCGCGACATCACCTTCCTCGGCAACAACATCCATGTGCTCGTCGAGCCTGACGGCACCGCGCCGATCTCGGTCCGCCTGCCGTTCGGCCATTCCGCGCTGGCCGGCCTGGCGCCGGGCGCGATGGTGTCGATGACGTTCAATCCGGCCGACAGCCACGCCTTCCGCTGACGCCTTGACGGTTTGCGCGCTTCGTCCACCGTGCCGCCGCCGAGGAGATGACTGGTTTTCCATGGTGCGTTTTCCACCATGGGGGATCGCTGGCTGGGCGGCTCGATCTCCCCGATGTAGGATGCCCCTTTGCAGCCAGGGGACCTCGATACAGCATGACCAGCAACCAGACCTCCGCCGGTGACTCCATCGGATCGCTTTTCTCGCTCGCTGGACGGCGTGCGCTCATCACCGGCTCCAGCGCCGGCATCGGCCTTGCGGTCGCGCATGGCCTGGCCGGCGCCGGCGCGAACATCGTCGTCAACGGGCGCGGCGCGGAGAAGGTCGATGCTGCCGTCGCCGAACTCGCCGCCGCCGGCCACGCGGTCACGGGGTCCGTCTTCGACGTGACCGATCCGGAGGCGGTGGAGGCCGCGGTCGCTGCCGTCGAGGCCCAAGACGGGCCGATCGACATCCTGGTCAACAATGCCGGCATCCAGCATCGGGCGCCGCTGCACGAATTCCCCGACGACATGTTCCGCAGGATCATCGACACGAACCTGACCAGCGCCTTTACAGTCGGCAAGGCGGTGGGCAGGCGGATGATCGAGCGTCGGCGAGGCGCGATCGTCAACATCTGCTCGGTGCAGAGCGAACTGGCGCGGCCGACGATCGCGCCTTATTCGGCGTCCAAGGGCGGGTTGAAGATGCTGACCAAGGGCATGGCGCTCGATTGGGGACCGCACGGCATTCGCGTCAACGGCCTGGCGCCTGGCTATTTCAGGACGGAACTCAACAATGCGCTGGTCGCGGATGCAGACTTCACCCGCTGGCTGACGGCACGCACGCCGCTCAGGCGGTGGGGCGAGACCAGCGAACTCGTGGGCGCCGCGATTTTCCTCGCCTCGGATGCATCGAGCTTCGTCACCGGGCATATCCTCTATGTCGACGGCGGCGTCACAAGCTGCCTCTGACATGGAATGGGTGCGAGCCATTCGGGCGCGATTGCCGCAGATTGAACAGAGCCCGGATGATCGGCTTCGATCTGTCTCTAGTCGCCGGGATGACGTCTTGTCTTTGGACTAGATTTAGCTAATATTTTCAAAAGCTTGTCGTGTTCCATAATACAAGTTCTCTGATTTTTGATTGTAGCCGGGTACATTCCATTTTCAAATGCAACGAAGACAAATGCGGCGTTGGGCCGGGCCGTTCCTGGGTGTCACCCTGTCCCCTGCCTGAAGATCCACTGACACGAAGCGCTCCGGTTTGGAGGACGGCCCGTAAGCGGAATGTTCCTTGTCCGCGCTGCGGCTCGCCCCTAGCTTCCCTGATCAGGGTCAATCTCAGGAGGGCGAACATATGAATGCGACAGCGCAGGACCTTGAAATCGACACCGGCGTCGCCGCCGTTTCCTACAGGGATCCGCAGGCACCGGCGCTGTTTGCGGAGTCGTTGCGCACGACCGGGTTCGGGGTCCTCAAGGATCACCCGATCGCGCAGTCGCTGGTCGATGCCATTCACGAGGACTGGCTGGGCTTCTTTGATGGCGAGGCCAAGTACAAATATGCGTTCGACAAGCAGAAGCATGACGGCTTCTTCTCGACCGCCGTGTCGGAAGTCGCCAAGGGCAACGACAAGAAGGATCTGAAGGAATACTATCACTACTTCGCCTGGGGACGGTATCCGGACGAGGTCTCCGATGCCGCGCGGCGCTATTACGCGACCGCCAGCACGCTCGCGGCCGAACTGCTCTCCTGGCTGGAAATGCACACCCCTGCCGATGTGCGGGCCGGCTTTTCGATGCCGCTGGCCGCAATGATCGAGGACAGTCCGGCGACGCTGCTGCGCATCCTGCGCTATCCGCCCTTGACCGGGAACGAAGAGCCCGGCGCGCTCCGCGCCGCAGCCCATGAGGACATCAATCTTCTCACCATTCTCCCTGCATCGAACGAGCGTGGCCTCCAGCTCAAGACATCAGGTGGCGAATGGGGCTACGTGCCCTCGGATTTCGGAACGCTGGTCGTCAATGTCGGCGACATGCTGCAGGAGGCTTCGCGCGGCTATTACAAATCCACCTCGCACCGCGTTGCCAATCCGACCGGAGAAAGCGCGCGGCGCTCGCGCATCTCCCTGCCGCTGTTTCTTCAGCCGAGACCGGAGGTCGTGCTCTCGGAACGCTACACCGCGGGCTCCTATCTCGACGAACGCTTGCGGGAACTGGACGTGAAATAAGCCTCAGGCCGACAGTTCGCGCCGGATCGCGGAGAGGATTGCCTGGGTGAAGGCTGCGCCAAGCGGCGTGACCGAGGATTGGTCGCGCACGCAGATCGCAAGGTTTTCGCGCAGGTTCGGCACGTCGAGCGGCACCAGCACCAGTTGGCCGCTCGCAGCTTCGTCCCTGATGTCGAAGCGGGTGAGAATGCTGATGCCCGCCCCGGCGCGCACGGCATTCTTGATCATGACGATGGAGTTCGAGGTCAGCGGCGCTTTCGCCCAGGGCGATGCGTTGGGAAACAATGTATCGATCAGCGGCCGCAGGCTCAGGCTCTCGTCGGCCAGCAGCAGGGGCTCCGCCTCGCATTCGGCCGGGCTTACCGAGACACGGCCGGCGAAGGGGTGATCGGGGGCGACGACGATGCCCATGCCGATCGGAATGGTCTCCACCACCCAATAGTCCGAACTCGGTGGCATGTTGAAGCCGAGAACCAGATCGATGTCGCCGACCTCCAACGAGGCGAGGATCTCGCGCGTTCCGCCCACCCGGACCACGACATTGGCATCCGGATATTGCTTGCGGATCCCGACGAGGATTTCGGCGAAGAATGACCCCGCGAAACATTCCATCATGCCGATGGCGATCTGCTGCCGCTCCTGTCCCCTGAGCTTGGCGAGTTGGTCGGACATACGCGCCATGTCCTGCTGCCATTTCCGGATCTGGTCGGCCATCAGTTGCCCCGCCGGCGTGGCGCGTACCCCGCGCGGCAGGCGCTCGAGGAACGTCGTGCGGTATTCCGCCTCGAGATTGAGGATGTGGCGATTGATCGCCGAGGGGGCGGTGTTGAGGATCTCCGCCGCCCGGCGGATCGACCCGGCTTCAATAACTTCGACCAGGCATCGCGTTGCAGTGGTAAAAATGGGCATCCGGTACGACTGCTCTCACTTCGTGCACGGGGCGTGCAATAAACTTGTCTTGCGAGCCAAGTTCCAGCTTCATACACTTCTGACCATACAGCGGCAGGGGCTCTGCCGATCACCTTAATTGTTTGGCGCCAAAGGTAAATGTGTGATGCGGAGCAAACCTCCCGGATCGCATGGGATCACGCGCGCCGGTTGGAAACGTTTGCCTATGCCCATTCACGTCATCGCCGCTGATTTTCTCGTGACCATGAATGCCGACAATGCGGTGATCGAAAACGGTGCCGTCGCCATCGACGGCGACAGGATCGCCGATGTCGGCCGGCTCGATGACGTCAAGAGCCGGCATCCGGCGAGCACTATACGGCGCCTGCCCAACCGCCTGATCATGCCGGGCCTGGTCAACGCCCACCTGCACTCCGGCGTGCTGCGCGGCACCGCCGAAGGCCTGCCGGTCTGGGACTGGCTGCGCATGTTCATCGATCCCATGCACCGGGTGCTGCAGCCGCGGGATGCGGAAGCGGCCGCGTGGTTGTGCTATGCGGAGTCCGTGCTATCGGGCACGACGACGGTGGTCGACATGTGGCGGCACATGGAAGGCGCGGGCCGTGCCGCGCGCCAGATCGGCAACCGCACCGTGATGGTGCCCTATGTCGGCGAGCATCCCGACTACGACTATTTCGACCATCTCGACGATACCGAGCGGCTGCTCGAGACCTGGCATGGCAAGGCCGATGGCCGCGTCGAGGTCTGGGTCGGACTGGAGCACGCCTTCTATTCCACCGAGGCCGGGCACGAGCGCGCGATTTCCCTGGCAAAGAAGTTCAAGACGGGCTTTCACACCCACTCGAACGAAGCTGAGGTCGAACTGGCCGAAATGCAGCGCCGCTACGGATGCCGTTCGATCCAGGCGCTGGAGAAGCTCGGGCTGCTCGATGCCGACCGCACCCTGCTGGCCCATTGCGTCTGGCTCGACGACAGCGAGATCGAACTGATGGCGAAGCGCGGCGTCGCCGTCGCCCACAATCCCGCCAGCAACATGAAACTCGCCAGCGGCTATGCGCCGGTCGACAGGCTGCGCGCGGCGGGCGTGGCGGTCGGCATCGGCACCGACGGCGAGAAGGAAAACAACAATCTCGACATGTTCGAGGAAATGAAATTCGCCTCGCTGCTGACCAAGTTCGCCCGTCTGGACGCCGCCGCACTCGATAGCTGGGACGTGATGCGCATGGCGACCATCGAAGGCGCCCGCGCGATCGGCAAGGATCACGAGATCGGCTCGCTCGAAGTCGGCAAGAAGGCCGACCTGATCGCCGTCAGGACCGATACGCCGCGCATGACGCCGCTCTTCGGCGGGACAGGCGGCAACCTGCATCACAATCTGGTCCACGCCGTTCGCGGGGGAGACGTCGACATCACCATGATCGACGGCCGCATCGTCGTGGAAAGCGGCGAGCTGAAGACTGCAAGCATGGCGGATCTGATCGCCGAGGTCCACGCCGTCGTGCCGGGTCTTTTCGATCGCAGGTCCAAGTGGCTTGCGCAGAACGACAAGGGCGCCATAAGCCCGATCGGACAAGTCGGCTGAGGGAGGTTTCGGGTTCAGCGACCCGCATATTGGTACTATCCAACAGACCATAATCAAAAAAGGGAACAACGACATGACCAACCTGACACGCCGCACGACCTTGGGCTTGATGCTTGCCGGCACTGCCCTGCTGACGAGTTTCGCCGGCGCCGCTCTTGCGGACGAAGCGAAGAAGGTCGTCTTCCTCGTCAACGGCAATCTCGGCGACAAGTCCTATTTCGATCTTGGCGCCAAGGGCATGACCATGATCAAGGAGAAATACGGTGACAAGGTCGAGACCAAGGTCATCGAGATGGGCACCGACCAGACGAAATGGCTGCCGACTTTCCAGGATGTGTCCGAGCAGGACTGGGACGTGATCGTCGCCTGCACCTTCGAGATTTCAGACATCATCACCGAGGTCGCCCCTGAACATCCAGACAAGACCTATGTCCTGATCGACGGCGTGATGCCCTATGACAAGGGCGACTACGGCAATGTCTACTCCGTCGTCTACAAGCAGAACGAAGGCTCCTATCTCGCCGGCATGCTCGCGGCGGGCCTTCTGAAGGACGGCACCATTCCCGCTTCCGACGGCAGCAATATCGGCTTTCTCGGCGGGATGGACATCCCCGTGATCAACGACTTCCTGACGGGCTATGTCGAAGGCGCGCAGGCCGTCAATCCCGACATCAAGGTCGCGATTTCCTATGCCGGAACCTTCACCGATGCCGCCAAGGGCAAGGAACTGGCGCTCGCCCAGTATCGCACCGGCACCGCCATCGGCTTCAACGTCGCCGGCCTGACCGGACTCGGCCAGATTGCGGCCGGCAAGGACGTCAACAAATACTCGATCGGCGTGAACTCGGACCAGGAGGTGATCTTCCGCGACACCGATCCTGCGATGGCCGACAAGGTCGCGACGTCGATGCTCAAGAATGTCGATATCACCGTCCTGCGCGCCTATGACCTCTATGTCGACGGCAAGCTGCCCGTCGGCCAGGTCGAGGCAATCGGCCTCAAGGAAAACGCGGTCGGCCTCGCCGAGGACGGTGTCATGGCAAAGCTCGCCAAGGACAGCCTGAAGCAGGAGATCGCCGCAGCCAGGGAAAAGATCATCGCGGGCGAGATCAAGGTGACATCAGGCTTCGCCATCGACCAGGCGGCGCTCGAGGCGCTCCGCACCGCCGTCCGGCCCTGACATGACCACGGATGCTTTGCCGATCATCGGCTTCGACGGCATCAGCAAGCGCTATGACAACGGAACGCAGGCCCTTGCCGGCGTTTCGTTTTCCATTGCGTCCGGTGCGATCCACGCCATCTGTGGCGAAAACGGCGCGGGCAAATCCACCCTGATGAAGATCCTGTTCGGCTTGGAACAGCCGACATCGGGAACGATCAAGCTCGACGGCGCGGCGGTCTCGATTGCCTCGCCGCGCGCGGCTGCCGCCCTCGGCATCGCCATGGTCCACCAGCACTTCTCGCTGATCCCGTCGCTGACCGTCGCCGAGAACATCCTGCTCGGGCAGGAGCCGCGTCGCGGCCTGCTGATCGACAGGACGGAGGCGCGAAAGCGGGTCGAGGCACTGGCAAAGCGCTACAATCTCGACATCGAGCCGGACGCCCGCGTGAGCACGCTGTCGGTCGCCGCGCAGCAGAAGGTCGAGATCCTGAAGGCGCTCTCCCGCGACACCGTGCGGGTGCTCATCCTGGACGAACCGACAGCCGTGCTGACGCCGCCTGAAACGGACGAGCTTTTCCAGCGCCTGCGCGACCTGC
>JAHHDR010000031.1 GCA_019739215.1 Rhizobium sp. | reverse complement strand
GTGAGGTGATCGACCCCTATATCGCCCGGGCCATGGACCTGCTCAATCTGAGTCCCGCCAGTCCGCCGGATCGTTTCGACGGCGGAGGCCTTCGGTCCTTCTACTGGCAGTTCGCCCGGTCCCGCGTCGACCGCATGGATGTGATGCGTTTCGGCAGGGAGTTTCTGGCGACCCGGCCGGCCGACACGCATGTTCTGCTCGATGCCACCGTCACCCATGTCGGCCTCAGTGACGATGGTGGGCATTTTTTCGCATCTCGATGTGGCGAGCGTCGGCGGCCGGCGGGTCCGCATAGAAGCCAGGCACTGTGTGCTGGCGGCGAGCGGAATCGAAAACCCGCGGCTGCTCCTTGCATCCCGCGACATTCACCCCAACGGCATCGGCAACCACCATGATCGCGTCGGGCGCTACCTGATGGATCACGCCGCGGCGCGGGTTGGCCGGATCCCGACGGAGCAGATGGAGGTGCTGGCGCGGCTCTTCGGCTTCTTCGGCGTCCGCCACAAGGGGCGCGGCCCACATGTTTCATGCATGGACTGGCGCTGACACCCGAGGTCCAGGAACGCGAACGCCTGCTCAATGCCGCCGTCTATTTTTTCCACCGAAACGGGCTCCCGACGATCCCTGGGATGCGCTCAAGCGGCTGCTGCTTCGGCGAAGTGGCACCGTGCGACGCGACCTGCTCTCGGTCGCCGCGGGATCTTGGCCTTGCTGGTCAAGGGTGTCGGCATGAAGATGCTCGCCGATGGACGGATGCCCAGGGCGCTGAAGGACCTTGTGATCAACACGGCCATCCGGCTGTCCCCGAACATGGTGGCAAACGAATTTCAGGATCGGGGCCTGCCACGCAAGCTGGCGGGACTTCGGATCGAAGCGATCTGCGAACAGGCGCCAAACCCCGACAGCCGCGTAACCCTCGGCTTGCGGCGGGACCGGTTCGGCGTGCCGATCGCCCGGATCGACTGGCGTATCGAGGTTGCGGAACGACGGACCCTGCTCAGGCTCGCCGAGATTTCGCGCGATGCTTTGGCCGGCGCCGGTTTGCCGGTGCCGGTTCTCGAGGATTGGGCGGCACAGCGCCGGCCCCGAGGACATTGTCATCATCGACATGGCGCACACGCTTGGCACGACTCGCATGTCCTCGGACGCGCGGAAGGGCGTGGTCAATGCCGACTGTCGCGTCCACGGCCTGCCCAATCTCCACGTTTCCGGCGGCTCGGTCTTCCCGACCAGCGGCCATGCCAATCCGACCCTGATGATCCTTGCCGTCGCGACCCGGCTTGCCGATCACCTCAATCGCACACTCGACTAGCGGCGGTCCGCGGCGCTTGACTTGAAGCGCGGCGGGCGTATCACATCTCGTCATGCCGCATCACGGGGTCATTCATGCACAACGACGTTTCCCTCGTCACCGCCGCCATGCTGGCGATCGGTGATGAACTTCTTTCCGGACGCACCAAGGACAAGAACATCGGCCATCTCGCGGAGATGCTGACGATGGCGGGCATCGATCTCAAGGAGGTGCGCATTGTCGGTGATGGGGAAGACGAGATCGTTGCGGCGCTGAATGCCCTGCGCAGCCGCTACGACTATGTGTTCACATCGGGCGGGATCGGCCCGACGCATGACGACATCACCGCCGACGCGATCGGCAAGGCCTTTGGCCTGGAGGTCACCCATGACAGGAAGGCGATGGACCTGATGGGTGCGATGTACGAGAAGCGCGGCATGGAATTCAACGAGGCCCGCCGGCGCATGGCCCGCATGCCGGTGGGCGCCGTCCATATCGATAATCCCGTTTCCGTCGCGCCCGGCTTCAATATCGGTAATGTCTATGTCATGGCTGGCGTGCCCTCGATCTTCCAGGCGATGCTCGACAATGTCCTGCCGACGCTGAAGACGGGAGCGCGGATGCTGTCCACGACCGTGCAATGCCCCTTCGGCGAGGGCGAGATCGGCGCGTCGCTCGGCGCCGTGCAGAAGGAACATCCCGATACGGTCATCGGCTCCTATCCGAAGTTTGACGGCACGACCTATTCGACCGATCTCGTCATCCGTGCCAGGTCGGAATCCGCGCTGGATTCTGCCGCTGCCGCAGTCCGGGCGATGGTCGAGCAAACGGCCGCCCGGCGCCAGGTTGCAACCGGCATGGCCTGAACCGCGTTGATTCACGTCAATGCGTCAATTGATGCGTGCGCTAAGTTCGGCATTAACGCCCCATGGAGGAAAGTCATGCCCGTGAAGACCATCGCCGTCATTCTCACCCAGGCTGAGACCGCCCGACCGATCTTCGAGGCCGCGGAGGCCATCGCCAGTGAACATGGTGCCCACGTCATCGCACTTCATGGCGAGGTGATCGATCCGCCGCCGGTGCTGTCGCCGCTCGATCTGCCCGATTCGTCCGTGATCGCCAGCCTCTACGACGCCGCCGCCGAGCGGAGCCAGAGGATAAAGGCGGTGTTCGACGATTGGGCCGCACGGTCGGGTGTGTCCTGCGAATGGCGGGCGTTCAAGGGATCATCCGGGGCGGCCACGGTGGGGCTGATCGATAGCGTGCGGGCGGCCGACCTCGTGGTCGCGTCGCAGCCGCAGCAGGGCAATGTCGGTGAGCACGACGCCATTCTGTTCGACGGGGGCAGGCCGATCCTGTTCATTCCGTGGATCGAGAAAGAGTTCAAGCAGTTCAAACGCGTGCTCATTGCCTGGGATGGGTCGCGCGGAGTTGCCCGCGCCACGTTCGACGCACTGAGCCTGTTGCATGCTGCGGCGGAAATCGAGATTTTCACGGTCGATGCCCGCTCGAGTGACGAGCGACCCGCCGACTTGGCCGCCGCAGAGATCGCGGCATCGCTCGCCCGGCACGGCCTCAAGGTCAACACGCTGTCGCAAGCATCGGAGAAACTCCCCATTTCCGCCGTTCTGGAGAACCGCTGCAGCGATTTCGGCGCCGATCTGATGATCATGGGCGCCTATGGCACGTCGCGCATCATGGAGCGCATCTTCGGCGGCGCGACGCATGTGCTTCTGGAGTCGATGACAGTCCCGGTCCTGATGTCGCGCTGACGGACGGCGCGGTCTCCGCCGCGGGTGGCGACGGGGACCGTCGCGTTCCAACACCGCCGTCGCGCGCCACATCCGCTCTTTACGGGATGCCCCGCCATCTCCTATGGAGGGTTGAGTGTCATCGACCGAGAGCAAAGCCATGTCCCTTCCCGAAAAAGCCTTTCCCGTCTCCTGGGACCAATTTCACCGTGATGCGCGCGCACTTGCGTGGCGGCTTGCAGGCTTGAACAGGGCTTTCACCGGAATGGTGTGCATCACGCGTGGCGGCTTGGTGCCGGCGGCGATCATCTCGCGCGAACTCAACATCCGGCTGATCGAGACCGTGTGCGTTGCATCCTATCACGACTACCAGAACCAGGGCGACATGGCGGTCCTGAAGACCATCTCGAGCGATCTGCTGGCAGGCGAGGGCGAGGGCCTGCTGGTCGTCGATGACCTGACGGACACCGGCAAGACGGCGCTTCAGGTGCGCGCCATGCTGCCCAAGGCCCATTTCGCGGCGGTCTACGCCAAGCCGAAGGGCGTGCCGACGATCGATACCTTCGTGACCGAAGTGTCGCAGGACACATGGATCTACTTCCCATGGGACATGGGCTTCACCTACCAGGAGCCGATCGCCAAGGATCATCGCGGCTGATCTGGCGCGCGAGACGTCCCGCCCGAAGCATCGCGGATGGGCTTCCTTCGGCCTGTTCCATTGTGGGCTGCGGTCGGGCATTCGTGCCACACAAGTGTATTTAAGCTGTATTTAATGTATTTTGCTTCATTCTGCGTTGCTACGGCTGAGCCGCGGGCTCTGGCGAATGCGCGGCATATCCTGCATTCGAGGACATGCCGAACGAACCGCTGGCGGATTGCCGCTGGTGGACTGACAATGGAGTGGAGCATGAGGAGGCGCCTGATAGGTCGCGTGGCCTCGATGTCACTGGCCGCTTTCTCCCTGGCCATCGCGACGCCCGCAAGGACCGAGGGACCGCATGTCCGGCCCGTGCGCGAATATGTGATGGCGCATGTGATGCCCTGGCTCTCCGATCCGATCATCCTCGAAGCGATCAAGGCCCAGAATGCAGCCAATGCCGCGCTCGACCAGGCGGCCATCGAAGCGCTTGACCAGAAGTGGCGGTTCGAGGTCGAGGCCAATGAGCATCCGATGATCGATTCCGTTCTTGCCAGCGGCGTTTCGACATTGCTGAAAGCCAAGCAGGAAGCGTCCTGGGGGACGATCACGGAAGTCTTTGTGATGGACGCCAGGGGTCTCAATGTCGGGCAGTCCGACATCACGTCGGATTACTGGCAGGGCGATGAGGAAAAGTTCACCCGGAGTTTCGGCGCCGGACCTCACGCACTCTTCGTCGACGCCGCCGCGCGCGACGAGTCCACCCAGATGCTTCAGAGCCAGGCGTCGATGACGATCGTTGACGAGTCCGGCAAGCCGATCGGCGCCATCACCGTCGGCGTCAACCTCGACCAACTCTGAGGCTGTCCCCTGTCATGCACAGCTTTTGCGCCCCCCATATATCGGGGGTGATTTCTGTGCCTGGTGATACAAGATGTAGGGATTGCATGGTCCGGGACCTGCAGGCGAATCGCTCGCCGAATCGCAAGACACAAAGCCATCGCCAGAGAAAGCGAGAGACGGCGAATGCAGAAAAAATAAATAAATTCAGCCCGACTTTTTTCGAATAGACGGCTGTCGGGCGGAGCCCGCGGCGCCGCAGGCCAATCATTCCCGTGCGTTGCGGGTTGTCCCGGTTATCCACACGCTGTTGATACTACATATGGTGTTAATAATTTCGTCATGACCCAGCCCTTGACGGAATCAGGCCATACGCGCTTAATGATCCCAGTTGCGGCGGCGACAGGATCGGATTGTAACGAGGCCCGGTCCAATTCACGAAAATCTGCGGGCGGATAGGGGCGTCAGCCACGGCGAAGCTTTGCCGGGGCGACAACGTGGGTCTGCGGAATTTTTTCCGGCAACAATGAAACTAAAGCTGGCGAAGGCGGTTCGTTAATACTATATTTAGTGTTCGCGAACAGCATTGGCCACAAGATGCAGGGTGAGGGCGAGTCTCCCACCTGGAGATCGAGGCAACTGGCGCGGATTCATGTCTGCGTTTCAGAACGGAAATCATGCGCCGTCGAATGGCGCGATATTGGCTAGGGGATTGACGAGATGCGCATTGAACGCAAGTTCACAGAAGCAGGAAAATCGGCGTATGACAGCGTTGCGTTCCGGACCGCCACCAGTGAGATCCGCAATCCCGACGGCTCCGTCGTGTTCCGCCTCGCCGACATCCAGGTACCCCAGCAGTTCAGCCAGGTCGCGTCCGACGTGCTTGCCCAGAAGTATTTCCGCAAGGCCGGTGTGCCCAAGCACCTGAGACGCGTAGAGGAGAACGACGTCCCGTCCTGGCTGTGGCGTTCCGAGGCCGACAAGGAGGCTCTCGCCAAGCTGCCCAAGGACGAGCAGTATGGTTCTGAGATCGACGCGCGCCAGGTGTTCGACCGGCTTGCCGGCACCTGGACCTATTGGGGCTGGAAGGGTGGCTATTTCTCATCGGAAGAAGACGCGCTCACCTTCCGCGACGAGCTTGCCTATATGCTCGCCACCCAGCGTGTCGCACCGAATTCGCCGCAATGGTTCAATACCGGCCTGCATTGGGCCTATGGCATCGACGGCCCCGGCCAGGGTCATTTCTACGTCGACCCTTTCACCGGCAAACTCGTCAAGTCCAAGTCGGCCTATGAGCATCCGCAGCCGCATGCCTGCTTCATCCAGTCCGTCGAGGACGACCTCGTCAACGAGGGCGGCATCATGGACCTCTGGGTGCGCGAGGCGCGCCTGTTCAAATATGGCTCAGGTACAGGCTCGAATTTCTCGCATCTGCGCGGCGAGGGCGAAAAGCTCTCGGGCGGCGGCCGTTCGTCTGGCCTGATGAGCTTCCTCAAGATCGGCGACCGCGCGGCTGGCGCCATCAAGTCCGGCGGCACGACCCGTCGCGCGGCCAAGATGGTCGTGGTCGATATCGACCATCCCGATATTGAGAACTACATCAACTGGAAGGTCAAGGAAGAGCAGAAGGTGGCGGCGCTCGTCACCGGCTCCAAGGTCGTCGCCAAGCATCTCAAGGCCATCATGAAGGCCTGCGTCAATTGCGAGGGCTCCGACGACGATTGCTTCGACCCCAAGCTCAATCCGGCCCTGAAGCGCGCCATCAAGGACGCCAAGTCGGCGCTGGTGCCGGAGAAACTATGCCCAGCGCGTGATCCAGTTCGCCCGCCAGGGCTACACCGACATGGAGTTTTCGACCTACGACACCGATTGGGACAGCGAAGCCTATCTCACCGTGTCGGGCCAGAATTCCAACAACTCGGTCTCGATCAAGGACGACTTCCTGCGCGCCGTCGAGCGCGACGACGTCTGGAACCTGACTGCCCGCAAGGACGGCAAGGTCGTCAAGACGCTGAAGGCCCGCGACCTCTGGGAGTCGATCTCCTACGCTGCCTGGGCATCGGCCGATCCGGGCCTGCATTTCAACACGACGATGAACGACTGGCACACCAGCCCGGCGGCCGGCCCGATCCGCGCGTCGAACCCGTGCTCGGAATACATGTTCCTCGACGACACCGCCTGCAATCTCGCCTCGCTCAACCTGATGCAGTTCAAGGATCCGGCGACCGCGCGCATCAATATCGGCGAATACGAGCATGCCGTCCGCCTGTGGACCATCGTGCTCGAGATCTCCGTCATGATGGCGCAGTTCCCCTCGAAGCGCATCGCCGAACTTTCTTATGAATACCGCACGCTCGGCCTCGGCTATGCCAATATCGGCGGCCTGCTGATGTCCACGGGCATTCCCTACGATTCCGACGCCGGCCGCGCCATTGCCGGTGCGCTGACCGCAATCATGACCGGCGTCTGCTATGCGACCTCGGCGGAAATGGCGGGGGAACTCGGCACTTTCCCGATGTACGAGCCCAATCGCGAAAACATGCTGCGCGTCATCCGCAACCATCGCCGTGCGGCACTCGGCACCAAGTCCGGATATGAGGGGCTCTCGGTCACGCCGGTGGCGCTGATCCACGACCAGTGCCCGGACCAGGATCTGGTCACCCACGCCGTTGCCGCCTGGGACCTGGCGCTCGAACTCGGCGAGAAGAACGGCTACCGCAATGCCCAGGTCTCGGTCATCGCCCCGACCGGCACGATCGGCCTCGTCATGGATTGCGACACGACCGGCATCGAGCCCGATTTCGCGCTGGTGAAGTTCAAGAAGCTCGCCGGCGGCGGTTACTTCAAGATCATCAACGGCGCGGTTCCGGAATCTCTGCGCACGCTCGGCTATTCCGAGAGCCAGATCGCCGAGATCGAGGCCTATGCCGTCGGCCACGGCAATCTCAACCAGGCCCCCGGCATCAATCCCAGGCTCGCTGAAGGCCAAGGGCTTCCCCGATGAGAAGATCGAGGCCGTCAACGGCGCGCTGAAGAGCGCCTTCGACATCAAGTTCGTCTTCAACCAGTGGACGCTGGGCGCCGATTTCCTCAAGGGCACGCTCAGGCGTATCCGACGGAGCAGATGACCGCCATCGAGCTTCAACCTGCTGGAGCATCTCGGCTTCCGCAAAAAGGAGATCGAGGCGGCCAATGTGCATGTCTGCGGTGCGATGACGCTGGAAGGCGCGCCGTTCCTGAAGAAGGAGCACTTGGCCGTCTTCGATTGCGCCATCATGCGGATGTGGCTCTCGACCGAGAGATAGCGCTTGCCGATCTTGCCGCAGGGATTGGCGCAATCGAAGACCGGCAGATGTTCCTTCTTCAGGAACGGCGCGCCTTCGAGCGTCATGGCGCCGCAGACATGGATATTGGCGGCCTCGATCTCCTTGCGGGAAAAGCCGAGATGGTCGAGCAGGTTGAAGTCGATGGCGTTCATCTGCTCCGAGGATACGCCAAGCGAGCCGAGGAAATCGGCGCCGAGCGTCCACTGGTTGAAGACGAACTTGATGTCGAAGGCGCTCTTGAGCGCGCCATTGACGGCCTCGATCTTGTCATCGGGGAAGCCCTTGGCCTTTAGCGAGCCTGGGTTGATGCCGGGGGCCTGGTTGAGATTGCCATGGCCGACAGCATAGGCCTCGATCTCGGCGATCTGGCTCTCGGAATAGCCGAGCGTGCGCAGAGATTCCGGAACCGCGCCGTTGATGATCTTGAAGTAACCGCCGCCGGCGAGCTTCTTGAACTTCACCAGCGCGAAATCGGGCTCGATGCCGGTCGTGTCGCAATCCATGACGAGGCCGATCGTGCCGGTCGGGGCGATGACCGAGACCTGGGCATTGCGGTAGCCGTTCTTCTCGCCGAGTTCGAGCGCCAGGTCCCAGGCGGCAACGGCGTGGGTGACCAGATCCTGGTCCGGGCACTGGTCGTGGATCAGCGCCACCGGCGTGACCGAGAGCCCCTCATATCCGGACTTGGTGCCGAGTGCCGCACGGCGATGGTTGCGGATGACGCGCAGCATGTTTTCGCGATTGGGCTCGTACATCGGGAAAGTGCCGAGTTCCCCCGCCATTTCCGCCGAGGTCGCATAGCAGACGCCGGTCATGATTGCGGTCAGCGCACCGGCAATGGCGCGGCCGGCGTCGGAATCGTAGGGAATGCCCGTGGACATCAGCAGGCCGCCGATATTGGCATAGCCGAGGCCGAGCGTGCGGTATTCATAAGAAAGTTCGGCGATGCGCTTCGAGGGGAACTGCGCCATCATGACGGAGATCTCGAGCACGATGGTCCACAGGCGGACGGCATGCTCGTATTCGCCGATATTGATGCGCGCGGTCGCCGGATCCTTGAACTGCATCAGGTTGAGCGAGGCGAGATTGCAGGCGGTGTCGTCGAGGAACATGTATTCCGAGCACGGGTTCGACGCGCGGATCGGGCCGGCCGCCGGGCTGGTGTGCCAGTCGTTCATCGTCGTGTTGAAATGCAGGCCCGGATCGGCCGATGCCCAGGCAGCGTAGGAGATCGACTCCCAGAGGTCGCGGGCCTTCAGCGTCTTGACGACCTTGCCGTCCTTGCGGGCAGTCAGGTTCCAGACGTCGTCGCGCTCGACGGCGCGCAGGAAGTCGTCCTTGATCGAGACCGAGTTGTTGGAATTCTGGCCCGACACGGTGAGATAGGCTTCGCTGTCCCAATCGGTGTCGTAGGTCGAAAACTCCATGTCGGTGTAGCCCTGGCGGGCGAACTGGATCACGCGCTGGGCATAGTTCTCCGGCACCAGCGCCGACTTGGCGTCCTTGATGGCGCGCTTCAGGGCCGGATTGAGCTTGGGGTCGAAGCAATCGTCGTCGGAGCCCTCGCAATTGACGCAGGCCTTCATGATGGCCTTGAGATGCTTGGCGACGACCTTGGAGCCGGTGACGAGCGCCGCCACCTTCTGCTCTTCCTTGACCTTCCAGTTGATGTAGTTCTCAATATCGGGATGGTCGATATCGACCACGACCATCTTGGCCGCGCGACGGGTCGTGCCGCCGGACTTGATGGCGCCAGCCGCGCGGTCGCCGATCTTGAGGAAGCTCATCAGGCCAGACGAACGGCCGCCGCCCGAGAGCTTTTCGCCCTCGCCGCGCAGATGCGAGAAATTCGAGCCTGTACCTGAGCCATATTTGAACAGGCGCGCCTCGCGCACCCAGAGGTCCATGATGCCGCCCTCGTTGACGAGGTCGTCCTCGACGGACTGGATGAAGCAGGCATGCGGCTGCGGATGCTCATAGGCCGACTTGGACTTGACGAGTTTGCCGGTGAAAGGGTCGACGTAGAAATGACCCTGGCCGGGGCCGTCGATGCCATAGGCCCAATGCAGGCCGGTATTGAACCATTGCGGCGAATTCGGTGCGACACGCTGGGTGGCGAGCATATAGGCAAGCTCGTCGCGGAAGGTGAGCGCGTCTTCTTCCGATGAGAAATAGCCACCCTTCCAGCCCCAATAGGTCCAGGTGCCGGCAAGCCGGTCGAACACCTGGCGCGCGTCGATCTCAGAACCATACTGCTCGTCCTTGGGCAGCTTGGCGAGAGCCTCCTTGTCGGCCTCGGAACGCCACAGCCAGGACGGGACGTCGTTCTCCTCTACGCGTCTCAGGTGCTTGGGCACACCGGCCTTGCGGAAATACTTCTGGGCAAGCACGTCGGACGCGACCTGGCTGAACTGCTGGGGTACCTGGATGTCGGCGAGGCGGAACACGACGGAGCCGTCGGGATTGCGGATCTCACTGGTGGCGGTCCGGAACGCAACGCTGTCATACGCCGATTTTCCTGCTTCTGTGAACTTGCGTTCAATGCGCATCTCGTCAATCCCCTAGCCAATATCGCGCCATTCGACGGCGCATGATTTCCGTTCTGAAACGCAGACATGAATCCGCGCCAGTTGCCTCGATCTCCAGGTGGGAGACTCGCCCTCACCCTGCATCTTGTGGCCAATGCTGTTCGCGAACACTAAATATAGTATTAACGAACCGCCTTCGCCAGCTTTAGTTTCATTGTTGCCGGAAAAAATTCCGCAGACCCACGTTGTCGCCCCGGCAAAGCTTCGCCGTGGCTGACGCCCCTATCCGCCCGCAGATTTTCGTGAATTGGACCGGGCCTCGTTACAATCCGATCCTGTCGCCGCCGCAACTGGGATCATTAAGCGCGTATGGCCTGATTCCGTCAAGGGCTGGGTCATGACGAAATTATTAACACCATATGTAGTATCAACAGCGTGTGGATAACCGGGACAACCCGCAACGCACGGGAATGATTGGCCTGCGGCGCCGCGGGCTCCGCCCGACAGCCGTCTATTCGAAAAAAGTCGGGCTGAATTTATTTATTTTTTCTGCATTCGCCGTCTCTCGCTTTCTCTGGCGATGGCTTTGTGTCTTGCGATTCGGCGAGCGATTCGCCTGCAGGTCCCGGACCATGCAATCCCTACATCTTGTATCACCAGGCACAGAAATCACCCCCGATATATGGGGGGCGCAAAAGCTGTGCATGACAGGGGACAGCCTCAGAGTTGGTCGAGGTTGACGCCGACGGTGATGGCGCCGATCGGCTTGCCGGACTCGTCAACGATCGTCATCGACGCCTGGCTCTGAAGCATCTGGGTGGACTCGTCGCGCGCGGCGGCGTCGACGAAGAGTGCGTGAGGTCCGGCGCCGAAACTCCGGGTGAACTTTTCCTCATCGCCCTGCCAGTAATCCGACGTGATGTCGGACTGCCCGACATTGAGACCCCTGGCGTCCATCACAAAGACTTCCGTGATCGTCCCCCAGGACGCTTCCTGCTTGGCTTTCAGCAATGTCGAAACGCCGCTGGCAAGAACGGAATCGATCATCGGATGCTCATTGGCCTCGACCTCGAACCGCCACTTCTGGTCAAGCGCTTCGATGGCCGCCTGGTCGAGCGCGGCATTGGCTGCATTCTGGGCCTTGATCGCTTCGAGGATGATCGGATCGGAGAGCCAGGGCATCACATGCGCCATCACATATTCGCGCACGGGCCGGACATGCGGTCCCTCGGTCCTTGCGGGCGTCGCGATGGCCAGGGAGAAAGCGGCCAGTGACATCGAGGCCACGCGACCTATCAGGCGCCTCCTCATGCTCCACTCCATTGTCAGTCCACCAGCGGCAATCCGCCAGCGGTTCGTTCGGCATGTCCTCGAATGCAGGATATGCCGCGCATTCGCCAGAGCCCGCGGCTCAGCCGTAGCAACGCAGAATGAAGCAAAATACATTAAATACAGCTTAAATACACTTGTGTGGCACGAATGCCCGACCGCAGCCCACAATGGAACAGGCCGAAGGAAGCCCATCCGCGATGCTTCGGGCGGGACGTCTCGCGCGCCAGATCAGCCGCGATGATCCTTGGCGATCGGCTCCTGGTAGGTGAAGCCCATGTCCCATGGGAAGTAGATCCATGTGTCCTGCGACACTTCGGTCACGAAGGTATCGATCGTCGGCACGCCCTTCGGCTTGGCGTAGACCGCCGCGAAATGGGCCTTGGGCAGCATGGCGCGCACCTGAAGCGCCGTCTTGCCGGTGTCCGTCAGGTCATCGACGACCAGCAGGCCCTCGCCCTCGCCTGCCAGCAGATCGCTCGAGATGGTCTTCAGGACCGCCATGTCGCCCTGGTTCTGGTAGTCGTGATAGGATGCAACGCACACGGTCTCGATCAGCCGGATGTTGAGTTCGCGCGAGATGATCGCCGCCGGCACCAAGCCGCCACGCGTGATGCACACCATTCCGGTGAAAGCCCTGTTCAAGCCTGCAAGCCGCCACGCAAGTGCGCGCGCATCACGGTGAAATTGGTCCCAGGAGACGGGAAAGGCTTTTTCGGGAAGGGACATGGCTTTGCTCTCGGTCGATGACACTCAACCCTCCATAGGAGATGGCGGGGCATCCCGTAAAGAGCGGATGTGGCGCGCGACGGCGGTGTTGGAACGCGACGGTCCCCGTCGCCACCCGCGGCGGAGACCGCGCCGTCCGTCAGCGCGACATCAGGACCGGGACTGTCATCGACTCCAGAAGCACATGCGTCGCGCCGCCGAAGATGCGCTCCATGATGCGCGACGTGCCATAGGCGCCCATGATCATCAGATCGGCGCCGAAATCGCTGCAGCGGTTCTCCAGAACGGCGGAAATGGGGAGTTTCTCCGATGCTTGCGACAGCGTGTTGACCTTGAGGCCGTGCCGGGCGAGCGATGCCGCGATCTCTGCGGCGGCCAAGTCGGCGGGTCGCTCGTCACTCGAGCGGGCATCGACCGTGAAAATCTCGATTTCCGCCGCAGCATGCAACAGGCTCAGTGCGTCGAACGTGGCGCGGGCAACTCCGCGCGACCCATCCCAGGCAATGAGCACGCGTTTGAACTGCTTGAACTCTTTCTCGATCCACGGAATGAACAGGATCGGCCTGCCCCCGTCGAACAGAATGGCGTCGTGCTCACCGACATTGCCCTGCTGCGGCTGCGACGCGACCACGAGGTCGGCCGCCCGCACGCTATCGATCAGCCCCACCGTGGCCGCCCCGGATGATCCCTTGAACGCCCGCCATTCGCAGGACACACCCGACCGTGCGGCCCAATCGTCGAACACCGCCTTTATCCTCTGGCTCCGCTCGGCGGCGGCGTCGTAGAGGCTGGCGATCACGGACGAATCGGGCAGATCGAGCGGCGACAGCACCGGCGGCGGATCGATCACCTCGCCATGAAGTGCGATGACGTGGGCACCATGTTCACTGGCGATGGCCTCCGCGGCCTCGAAGATCGGTCGGGCGGTCTCAGCCTGGGTGAGAATGACGGCGATGGTCTTCACGGGCATGACTTTCCTCCATGGGGCGTTAATGCCGAACTTAGCGCACGCATCAATTGACGCATTGACGTGAATCAACGCGGTTCAGGCCATGCCGGTTGCAACCTGGCGCCGGGCGGCCGTTTGCTCGACCATCGCCCGGACTGCGGCAGCGGCAGAATCCAGCGCGGATTCCGACCTGGCACGGATGACGAGATCGGTCGAATAGGTCGTGCCGTCAAACTTCGGATAGGAGCCGATGACCGTATCGGGATGTTCCTTCTGCACGGCGCCGAGCGACGCGCCGATCTCGCCCTCGCCGAAGGGGCATTGCACGGTCGTGGACAGCATCCGCGCTCCCGTCTTCAGCGTCGGCAGGACATTGTCGAGCATCGCCTGGAAGATCGAGGGCACGCCAGCCATGACATAGACATTACCGATATTGAAGCCGGGCGCGACGGAAACGGGATTATCGATATGGACGGCGCCCACCGGCATGCGGGCCATGCGCCGGCGGGCCTCGTTGAATTCCATGCCGCGCTTCTCGTACATCGCACCCATCAGGTCCATCGCCTTCCTGTCATGGGTGACCTCCAGGCCAAAGGCCTTGCCGATCGCGTCGGCGGTGATGTCGTCATGCGTCGGGCCGATCCCGCCCGATGTGAACACATAGTCGTAGCGGCTGCGCAGGGCATTCAGCGCCGCAACGATCTCGTCTTCCCCATCACCGACAATGCGCACCTCCTTGAGATCGATGCCCGCCATCGTCAGCATCTCCGCGAGATGGCCGATGTTCTTGTCCTTGGTGCGTCCGGAAAGAAGTTCATCACCGATCGCCAGCATGGCGGCGGTGACGAGGGAAACGTCGTTGTGCATGAATGACCCCGTGATGCGGCATGACGAGATGTGATACGCCCGCCGCGCTTCAAGTCAAGCGCCGCGGACCGCCGCTAGTCGAGTGTGCGATTGAGGTGATCGGCAAGCCGGGTCGCGACGGCAAGGATCATCAGGGTCGGATTGGCATGGCCGCTGGTCGGGAAGACCGAGCCGCCGGAAACGTGGAGATTGGGCAGGCCGTGGACGCGACAGTCGGCATTGACCACGCCCTTCCGCGCGTCCGAGGACATGCGAGTCGTGCCAAGCGTGTGCGCCATGTCGATGATGACAATGTCCTCGGGCCGGCGCTGTGCCGCCCAATCCTCGAGAACCGGCACCGGCAAACCGGCGCCGGCCAAAGCATCGCGCGAAATCTCGGCGAGCCTGAGCAGGGTCCGTCGTTCCGCAACCTCGATACGCCAGTCGATCCGGGCGATCGGCACGCCGAACCGGTCCCGCCGCAAGCCGAGGGTTACGCGGCTGTCGGGGTTTGGCGCCTGTTCGCAGATCGCTTCGATCCGAAGTCCCGCCAGCTTGCGTGGCAGGCCCCGATCCTGAAATTCGTTTGCCACCATGTTCGGGGACAGCCGGATGGCCGTGTTGATCACAAGGTCCTTCAGCGCCCTGGGCATCCGTCCATCGGCGAGCATCTTCATGCCGACACCCTTGACCAGCAGGCCAGATCCCGCGGCGACCGAGAGCAGGTCGCGTCGCACGGTGCCACTTCGCCGAAGCAGCAGCCGCTTGAGCGCATCCCAGGGATCGTCGGGAGCCCGTTCGGTGGAAAAATAGACGGCGGCATTGAGCAGGCGTTCGCGTTCCTGGACCTCGGGTGTCAGCGCCAGTCCATGCATGAACATGTGGGCGCGCCCCTTGTGGCGGACGCCGAAGAAGCCGAAGAGCCGCGCCAGCACCTCCATCTGCTCCGTCGGGATCCGGCCAACCCGCGCCGCGGCGTGATCCATCAGGTAGCGCCCGACGCGATCATGGTGGTTGCCGATGCCGTTGGGGTGAATGTCGCGGGATGCAAGGAGCAGCCGCGGGTTTTCGATTCCGCTCGCCGCCAGCACACAGTGCCTGGCTTCTATGCGGACCCGCCGGCCGCCGACGCTCGCCACATCGAGATGCGAAAAAATGCCCACCATCGTCACTGAGGCCGACATGGGTGACGGTGGCATCGAGCAGAACATGCGTGTCGGCCGGCCGGGTCGCCAGAAACTCCCTGCCGAAACGCATCACATCCATGCGGTCGACGCGGGACCGGGCGAACTGCCAGTAGAAGGACCGAAGGCCTCCGCCGTCGAAACGATCCGGCGGACTGGCGGGACTCAGATTGAGCAGGTCCATGGCCCGGGCGATATAGGGGTCGATCACCTCACGGCCGATCGGCCAGCCGGACTCATCGACCCAGTCGCGCCTGGCGAAATCGATGGGATCAAAGGGAGCCGATTTTCCCGCCCATGCATGGGTCGACCCACCGAGTGCCCGGCAACGCACCCCGAACGGCTGAATCTCCGGGGGACCAATAGGCGGCTTGGCGGCCCGTGGAACTCCAGGCGCTTGTCCCGCTGGGCCGGCGTGGACGGTTTCGCCCGCGGATTCGACCTCGTTGAGCGATGCATGATCGGACATTCTCGAGTTCGATACCGCTCTCGACAACCAGTACCCTGCGCCCTGCCCCGTGCGCATTGTGCGGCGATCGTCAATCCCGTCGGTCCGCCCCCGACGATGGCCAGGTCCGCGCTGATGGTCGACCCATCTTCATAGTCCGACAATTTCTGGATCTTCATCACGCTTGCGTCCGTTGGCGCTGCAACCTATCGACTGGCAGAGCGGCATCCCGCCTCTCTCGGAGTGTTTGCCAGCGACCGGATCGCGGCAATCCCCCGCTGCGACGAACCGGCTACGGCACTTCGGCGATGTCGCTTAAGTCCTAAGGCATAGTCTCGAGGACCTGGCACCCCATACCCGCCGCCGGCCATGGGGCCGGATACGGGCCACAGCCGCATTGTCCCGCAGGACACCTTGACGGGCGGAGTCGTTTCTCGGATACCGGCACAAGCGCGGACGTGGCGGAACTGGTAGACGCAAGGGACTTAAAATCCCTCAGCCTTGGCTATACGGGTTCGATTCCCGTCGTCCGCACCAGCACTGACGCCCGCGTTTTCCAAGTCTAAGTACGTATTGCGTGCCGGCGAAATCATCGGCCTCACCCAAACTCGTTATAGACAGGCATGGCTCCGCACCACATAATTCACCCCTAACTGACGATCGAGGGATCCGGAGAAGGAGGGAAAGATGAAGATTTTCAATATGGTGGCCGGTGTGATCGCTCTGGGGGCTGTGCTGGCCTCGACCGCCTACGAAGCCCGTGCCGCAGACCTCTATGGGGCGATCGCCTACTCGCAAAGCAGCCGCAGCTATGGCTGGGCGAAGGATTTCAACACGCAGAGGGCGGCCGAAAGGGCAGCGTTGCGGCGCTGCAGGGAACGCGCCAATGATTGCCGAGTGGCGACGTGGTTCCGTAACGCATGCGGAGCGTTGTCCGTTGGCGGCGACGGAGGATGGGGTTCGGACTGGGGCCGGAATATCCGGGCAGCCGAAAACAAGGCGACGCATGCCTGCACCGGCTATTCCTTCAATTGCCGGATTGTCGTCTCGACCTGCATCAGCGGGTACTGACGGGCTGTCCAGTCGGCCGGTGATCGCACCGGCCATTAATTCCGGTTTGTAAGCTGAACGCCGGACACCGACCGGTGCTGTCCGGCGCGGGGCAGTCCGGCGGTTTCCCACGCCGCATGCCGGATATCAGCCATTGATTGTCCGCCAGCGCTCGCGGCGCAGTTCGAGATAGACGCTGTCACACCATTCGTCGCCGACAAGGATGGTTCTTTGCGCCCGGCGCGTCTCGACGAAGCCCAGCTTGGTCAGGAGCTTGAGAGAGGCCGCGTTGCGGGGGTCGACATCGGCGACCAGCGCATCGGCATCGAATCTGCTGAAGGCGCGCGCGATCAGCGCGGAGAGGCATTCATGGGCCAATCCCCTGCCCCAGCAATCCGGATGCAGGATATAGCCGATTTCCGGCAGTCGCCAGAACCCCGCCTTGCCGATGACATGGCCTTCGAATTCCACGACGAAATCATCGCTCTCGCTGTCCGGCGACGCCATCATCTCCTTGAGCCAATCGCGCGTCTGGTGGAGAGTCTTGTGCGGCGGCGTCGACCAGTAGCGCATCGCCTCATTGTCAGAGAGAATCGCGTGCATCGGCGCAAGATCGCGTACCTCGGCGCGGCGCATGACAAGCCGCTCGGTCCGGACGACGTCCTCGTT
This sequence comes from Rhizobium sp., assembly GCA_019739215.1. Taxonomy (GTDB): domain Bacteria; phylum Pseudomonadota; class Alphaproteobacteria; order Rhizobiales; family Rhizobiaceae; genus Rhizobium_E. The sequence continues at coordinate 69,271 of JAHHDR010000031.1, read as the reverse complement.
CATGGCCTGACCTCCACGCCCATTGGCGCGCGGAAGCGTTAGCGCCGATGCCGGCTCGGGACAAGTCCAAAGGCGCGGCGGGCGGGGCGATCACCCGCCTAGGCACACTTTCGTTAGCAGACCAACGATTCATCCGCTTGATCTTTGTTTTGTCGCAGTTCTTGTCGGAAAACCGTGGGACGCCTTTCCGGAAGCTGCCCAGTTTTCCGCAACCTGCTCGGTTCAAAATTCGGACCGGGCCGGTCGGACACCCTGCGCATGGGCCGCGAAGTCCGCCCGCACCACATTCGCAGCCGGGCGGGCCCGGGGCGGCGGGGCCTGACGGGCGGCAGCCGCACTGCCCGGCGCCGCGCCGATATCGAATTGCCGGAGTTGGTCGATGAGCGCCGCGATCTCGGACGCCAGCGCGTGGCTCGCCGCGCTCGATTCCTCGACGATCGCGGCATTCTTCTGCGTGCCCTGGTCCATTTCGTTGACGGCAGCGTTGATCTCGCCGAGGCCGGATGCCTGCTCCCGCGCCGATTCGACGATGGCGCGGACATTGGTGTCGATGGCGCCGACCTGGCCGACGATCTCGGCAAGCGCCCCTCCGGTTTCATGGACCAGCGAAACACCGGCCTTGACCTGCTCCGAGGAGGCGTGGATCAGCGCCTTGATCTCCTTGGCGGCCTTGGCCGATCTCTGGGCCAGTTCGCGGACCTCCTGGGCGACGACGGCGAAGCCCTTGCCTGCCTCGCCGGCACGGGCCGCCTCGACGCCTGCGTTCAGCGCCAGGAGGTTGGTCTGGAAGGCGATTTCATCGATGACGCCGATGATGCTGGAAATCTCGGTCGACGACTGCTCGATGCGACCCATGGCGTCGACGGCATTGCGAACCACCTCGCCCGAATGCTCCGCCGCCGCCCGGGTCGCGGCCACAAGCTTGCCCGCATCCGTGGCGCTGCGGGAGGAACCCTGCACCGTCGTGTTGACTTCCTCGAGCGCCGCAGCCGTTTCCTCGACCGACGCCGCCTGGCGTTCGAGCCGGCGGGCGAAGTCCGCCGAACTGACCTGCAACTGCGCGGCATTGGAGGAAATGCCCTCCGCGCTGATATGAATGTCGCCCACGACCTGCGCCAGCCTCTGGACAGCGCGGTTGAAGTCGCTGCGCGTCACTTCCATGCTCGGGGTGAAGGGTCGTGACAGGTGGGCGGTCAGCTTGCCGTCCGCGAGTTGGCCGATCGCGCCACCCAGTTCGCCGATGCATGCCATGCGGGCGGTGACGTCCGTCGCAAACTTGATGACCTTGTAGACCTCGCCCCACTCGTTGAAAATCGGATTGTACGCCGCCTGGATCCATACTTCCCTGCCGCCCTTGCCGTAACGAACGAATTCGTCCGAGAGGAATTTTCCTGCCGCAAGCGACGGCCAGAACGCGCGGTAGGCGTCCGATTTGACATAGTCCGGGTCGCAGAACATCGAATGGTGACGGCCCTCGATCTCACCGATCGCGTATCCAGTCGTGATGAGAAAGTTCTCGTTGGCATCAAGGATCGTGCCGTCGGGCCTGAAGGAGATTACGGCCTGCGAACGCGAGATCGCGCTCAATTTGCTGTCGTCTTCCAGTGCCTTCTGCTTGGCCTGGGTAATGTCCGTGGCGATCTTGATGACTTTCACCACCTTGCCCCCGCGAATACAGGGGTTGTAAGACGCCTCGATCCAGATCTCGCGACCGCCCTTGGCGAAGCGCTTGTATTGTCGCCTATCGAAATGCCCGGCCTTGAGGCGGCTCCAGAATTCGGCATAGTCAACGCTGGCCGCATAGGCCTGATCGACGAACATCGCATGATGTTTGCCCTTGATCTCGGCGATCGAGTAGCCGAGGGCGGCGCAGAAATTCTCGTTGGCGTCAAGGATCACACCGTCCGGAGTGAACTTGATCACCGCCTGCGAGCGGCTGATCGCTTCCATTTCCAGGCTATATTCCCTGCTGAATGCAGAACCCAGCGACATGTCAACCCCCGGAAGAAGCGTCTCATTTCGAACACGTTCAGGGTGAGGCGAATATCACTAATTTCTTATGAAGGGGAATTGTAAAATTTCGCAATTGTCAAACTTTCTATAGGCTTCAAGGCGCATACATTTGCGCTATCGGAGTTTGAGTTTAATATATATTAGGCTTCTTAAATATAATTTGTGTACGATAACACGAAGATCGAATTAACTTTTTACATTTTCGTGAATACAATCTATAAATACTGCCAGTATATCGATTTACAACCATGTTTCAGATTTTTTATGCACAAAAAATTTTTATAAATCGAAATCGTCTATGTACATCATCGCCATTTGCTCTCTCCGCATTCGACGGAATTCGCTAAACTTCTAACGAGTTCCTCAACTCTCCGTCGAGGGCCGCGTGATAGAATTGGGGTCATCAAGAGTGGAAGGTCCGATGGTCCAAATCGTTACGGTATCCGCCAACACGGCGGCCTATGCAGCGGAGGCGCTGAAGCCGAGCGCGCGCGTCAGTGGTGTGCCGCAATCGGAAAAGACTGTTCACGCACTGGCGGCTGAAGCGAAGAAGAGCGGGGACTTCGAACCGCGCGCGATCCTCAATGTCGTACAGCCGCCGGCATTGGCGCTGTTCTTCCTGACCGCCGAACGTCAGCCGGACAACACGCTGCTGCAGGCGCAGAAGGAATATCTGCAGCATCTGGCCGACCAGCGGATCGAGTGAGGACGAGGCAGCACCGGAAGACGAATCCGAAGATAGCGCACCGGAATAACTGACGCATCCGCGACAATTGTCGAAACAAAAGCGCCATACCCTCTTGCCACGAGCCCGCCGGGCCGCGGTTATCTGCTGGCCAGCCGCTGGGAGAATCTGCATTCTCGAAGCAGTGCCGAAGGAGCAACCGCCCCGGAAACTCTCAGGCCAAAGGACCAGCGGCGAAGTTACGGACTCTGGAGAATGATGCCGTCCATTGGATCGGCATCTGCCGAAGGGATAACAATCTCAGGCATCAGGACAGAGGGGGCTTAAGTGTTGCGGGTGCCTGACAGCCCCGTGCTTGAGCTGGGCGCCGAGGCGCCGAACCGGAGGCCGCTTCGTGGACGACCAACAACTTCTCAAAACCCCGCTTCATGCGCTGCATCTGTCGCTCGGTGCGCGCATGGTGCCGTTTGCCGGCTATGACATGCCCGTGCAGTATCAGCTCGGCGTGATGAAGGAACATCTCGCGACCCGTTCGGATTGCGGCCTGTTCGACGTCTCGCATATGGGTCAGGTGGCGATCCGCCCCCGCTCCGGCCGGATGGAGGACGCGGCACTCGCGCTCGAGACCCTGATCCCGGTGGACATTGCCGGCCTCAGGCCCGGCCGGCAGCGCTACGGGATCTTCACCAATGACGATGGCGGCATCCTCGATGACCTGATGGTCGCCAATCGCGGCGATCATTACTACATGGTCGTCAACGCCGCCTGCAAGGAAGCCGACTTCCGCCACATGGCAGAGCGGCTGTCGGACCGCTGCACCTTCGAGATCCTGCTCGACCGGGCGCTGGTGGCGCTGCAGGGGCCCGCATGCCGAACAGGTGCTCGCCGAATTCTGTCCCGAAGTCACAGCCATGAAATTCATGGATGTCGAGGTCGACGACCTGCACGACATCGACTGCATCATCAGCCGTTCCGGCTATTCCGGCGAGGACGGGTTCGAGATCTCGATCCCTGCCGACAAGGCCGACCTTGTCGTGCGGCGCCTGCTGGACCATCCTGACTGCCAGCCTGTCGGCCTCGGCGCCCGTGACAGCCTCCGGCTGGAAGCGGGGCTCTGCCTTTACGGAAATGACATCGATACGACCACGACACCGGTCGAGGCCGGGCTCGAATGGGCTATCCAGAAGGTCCGCCGCACGGGTGGCGCACGGGCCGGCGGGTTCCCTGGCGCAGAACGTATTCTCGACGAGTTCGAGCACGGCGCGACCCGCCGTCGTGTCGGCCTCAGGCCCGACGGCAAGGCGCCGGTGCGTTCGCACGCGCCGCTCTATGTCGACGAGAGCGGCCAGATGCGTATCGGCGAAGTGACCTCCGGCGGCTTTGGCCCGACGGTCGATGGGCCGGTGGCGATGGGCTACGTCTCCGTCGCACACACCAGGTCCGGCACGCGCGTCTTTGCCGAAGTGCGCGGCAAGTTGCTTCCGGCCACCGTCACGGACCTTCCCTTCATCACGCCGACCTACCGGCGCTGACGACACGTTTTTCACGACATCATTTCCGGGAGAGAACACATGCTGAAATTCACCGAAGAACACGAGTGGCTGGACATCAAGGATGGCGTGGCCACCGTCGGCATCACCGCCCACGCCGCCGAGCAGCTCGGCGACCTTGTCTATGTCGAACTGCCCGCCGTGGGGGCGACCTTCTCCAAGAACGACAACGCGGCGACCGTCGAGAGCGTGAAGGCGGCGTCTGACGTCTACTGCCCACTCGATGGCGAAATCGTGGCGGTCAACGATGCCATCGCCGCCGATCCCGCGCTGGTCAATTCCGAGCCGCAGGGCACGGGCTGGTTCTTCAAGCTCAAGCTCGCCAATCCCGCCGATGCCGACGCCCTGATGGACGAAGAGGCCTATAAGGGGATGATCGCATAATGGCACTTCCCAAGGACTTCACCTTCACTGATTACGACCCTTACAACTTTGCCGACCGGCGCCATATCGGCCCCTCGCCGGCCGAGATGGACGCGATGCTCAAGGTCGTCGGCTACAAGAGCCTCGATGCCCTGATCGAGGACACGGTCCCCTCCTCCATCCGCCTTAAGGCACCGCTCAAATGGGATAAGGCGCTGACCGAGCGGGAGGCGCTCGACAAGATGCGCGAAACCGCCAACCTCAACCGCAAGCTCGTCTCGCTGATCGGCCAAGGCTACTATGGTACCATCACGCCGCCTGTGATCCAGCGCACGATCCTCGAGAACCCGGCCTGGTACACGGCCTATACGCCCTACCAGCCCGAGATTAGCCAGGGGCGCCTCGAAGCGCTGATCAATTACCAGACCATGGTGAGCGACCTCACCGGGCTGGACATTGCCAATGCGTCGCTGCTCGATGAGTCGACCGCAGCTGCTGAAGCCATGGCCATGGCCCAGCGCGTCGCCAAGTCGAAATCCATGACTTTCTTTGCCGACGAGAACTGCCATCCCCAGAACATCGCGCTGCTCAAGACCCGCGCCGAGCCGCTCGGCTGGAACGTGGTCGTCGGCGATCCCTTCCGCGACCTCGACGCAAACAACGTGTTCGGCGCGATCTTCCAGTATCCGGGCACGTATGGTCATGTCCGCGATTTCACCGAGATCATGGGGAAACTCCATTCCGCCGGCGCGATCGGCATCGTCATTGCCGATCCGCTCGCGCTCTGCCTGCTGAAGTCGCCGGGTGAAATGGGCGCCGACATCGCCGTCGGCAGCAGCCAGCGTTTCGGCGTGCCGGTAGGTTATGGCGGTCCGCATGCGGCCTTTATGGCCGTCAAGGACGAGTGGAAGCGCTCGATGCCAGGCCGTCTCGTCGGCGTGTCGGTCGATTCCCGTGGCAACCGCGCCTACCGCCTGTCGCTACAAACCCGCGAGCAGCATATCCGCCGCGAGAAGGCCACATCGAACATCTGCACGGCGCAGGTTCTGCTCGCCGTCATGGCGTCGATGTATGCGGTGTTCCACGGGCCGCAGGGCCTGAAGGCCATCGCCCAGAGCGTGCACCAGAAGACCGTGCGGCTTGCCAAGGGGCTGGAAAAGCTCGGCTATACCGTCGAGCCCTCGACCTTCTTCGACACCGTCACCGTCGAAGTCGGCAAACTGCAAGGCGTCATCCTCAAGGCCGCCGAAGCCGAGGATGTCAATCTCCGCAAGATCGGCGAGGGCAAGATCGGCATCTCGCTCGACGAGCGCTCCCGTCCGGTGACGCTGGAAGCTGTCTGGCGCGCCTTTGGCGGCGACTTCACCATCGACGATTTCGAGCCTGACTGGCGCCTGCCCGAGGAGATGCTGCGGACCAGCGCCTATCTCACGCATCCGATCTTCCACATGAACCGCGCCGAAAGCGAAATGACGCGCTACATCCGCCGTCTCTCCGACCGCGACCTGGCGCTCGACAGGTCAATGATCCCGCTCGGGTCCTGCACGATGAAGCTCAATGCGACAGCCGAGATGCTGCCGATCACCTGGCCGGAATTCGCGGAAATCCACCCCTTCGTGCCGGTTTCCCAGGCGCAAGGCTACAAGGTGATGCTGGACGACCTCTCGCAGAAACTCTGCGACGTCACCGGCTACGACGCCTTCTCCATGCAGCCGAATTCCGGTGCGCAGGGTGAGTATGCGGGGCTGTTGACCATCCGCAACTACCATATCGCCAATGGCGACGCCCATCGCGACGTCTGCCTGATCCCGACGTCCGCGCATGGCACCAATCCGGCCTCGGCGCAGATGGCCGGCATGAAGGTCGTGCCGGTCAAGGTGTCCGACAATGGCGACATCGACCTCGCCGACTTCCGCGCCAAGGCCGAACAACATGCGGCGAATCTCTCCTGCATCATGATCACCTATCCCTCGACGCATGGCGTGTTCGAGGAGACGGTGCGCGAAATCTGCGAGATCACCCACAGCCATGGCGGCCAGGTCTATCTCGATGGCGCCAACATGAATGCAATGGTCGGCCTCAGCCGGCCAGGCGACATTGGCTCGGACGTTAGCCACCTCAACCTGCACAAGACCTTCTGCATCCCGCATGGCGGCGGCGGCCCCGGCATGGGGCCGATCGGCGTGAAGAAGCATCTTGCGCCCCATCTTCCCGGTCATGCCGCGACCGATGGACGCGATGGGGCAGTGTCTGCCGCACCCTTTGGTTCGGCGTCGATCCTGCCGATCTCCTGGAGCTACATCCTGATGATGGGCGGCGAGGGTCTGACCCAGGCGACGAAGGTGGCAATCCTCAACGCCAACTATATCGCTGCCCGGCTCAAGGGCGCCTATGACGTGCTCTATACATCCGACAAGGGACGCGTGGCGCATGAATGCATCATCGACACGCGGCCGCTGCAGGCAACCTCGGGCGTATCGGTGGAGGATATCGCCAAGCGGCTGATCGACTGCGGCTTCCATGCCCCCACCATGAGCTGGCCGGTGGCCGGCACGCTGATGATCGAGCCGACCGAGAGCGAGACCAAGGCCGAAATCGACCGGTTCTGCGATGCCATGCTGGCGATCCGCGAGGAAGCCCGGCAGATCGAGAACGGCACGATGGACAAGGACAACAACCCGCTCAAGAACGCGCCGCATACGGTGCAGGACCTCGTCGGCGACTGGGATCGCCCCTATACGCGCGAGCAGGCCTGCTTCCCGCCCGGCGCCTTCCGGGTCGACAAATACTGGCCGCCGGTCAACCGCGTCGACAATGTCTATGGCGACCGCAACCTGATCTGCTCCTGCCCGCCGGTCGAGGATTATCTGGAAGCGGCGGAGTAATGCCCGGGCGGACGCGTCGCACAGGCCCGGCGCGTCCGCATGCCATTGCCTCAGCACGAAGCCTGATGTAACCGGGGCACCTCACAGGCAAAGCACGGGGACGATCCATGGCTGACGACGACTACGTCTATGACGAAGCCACCGGCGAATGGCGCCCGGCTGCGGAGGTTGCCGCTGCGGCGACGGCGCTTGCCGAGGTTCGGGACGCGGCCGGCAATCTCCTGGCCGACGGTGATTCGGTGGTCCTGGTGAAGGACCTGAAGGTCAAGGGCGCCGGCCAGACGCTGAAGCAGGGCACGGTCATCAAGTCGATCCGGCTGACGGACAATCCGGACGAGATCGATTGCCGGCATGACCAGATCAAGGGCCTCGTTCTGAGGACGGAGTTCGTGCGCAAGCGGTGACGCTGTTGGGGGTCAAACGAGGCATTTTCACGCTTTATTCACCGTTTGCTCGATATAAATGCGGGCCTGTGGGTATCTCAAGGTGAGTTCAATGGCTCTGTCGTCAATTGCGGCTATCGCGCTTTCAAGTTTGAAGGAGCAGGCTGGCAAGCTGGAAGCTACAGCCGGCAACATCGCGAACCCCAACGCCTTCGAGCCGATGTCCGACGACGCTGCCGGCGGGGCATCGATCAGCGACAATCTCGCATCGGATATCCTGTCGTTGCACGAGGACGAACACGCCTACCGCGCGAGCGCGGCGGTCTTCGAGACCGGGGCGGATCTCTGGGACATCCTGAGCGTCGTCACCCGCGATTGATTGCCCGCCATCGCGCGATATTTCCCCGTTCCCGAACGACAAAGGCCGCAGGATTGCTCCCGCGGCCTTTAATGTCTCTGTCGTTGTTGCCTGTCAGCCGACGAAGGCCCGCTCGATCACGAATTCTCCGGGCCGGTTGTTGGCGCCTTCCTCGAGTCCGGCATCGATCAGCAACTGCTTTGTTTCCTTGAGCATGTCCGCCGAACCGCAGATCATCGCGCGGTCGACCGCCCTGTCGAACGGCGCCACGCCGAGATCGGCGAACAGCTTGCCCGAACGGATGTTGTCGGTGATGCGGCCCTGATGCGGATAGTTGGCATCGCGGGTGACGGTGGCATAGTGCTTGAGCTTGACGCCGACGATCTCGGACAGGAACTCGTGGTTGCGGATCTCGTCCACGAGATCGAAGCCATACTGCAGTTCAGCCACTTCGCGGCAGGTGTGGCAAAGGATCACTTCGTCGAATTTCTCGAAGGTCTCCGGGTCGCGGATCAGGCTTGCGAAAGGCGCGATTCCGGTTCCGGTCGAGAACATGTAGACGCGCTTGCCTGCAATGAGCGCATCGTTGACCAGCGTGCCGGTCGGCTTCTTGCGCATCAGGACGGTGTCGCCGACCTTGAGGTTCTGCAGGTGGCTGGTGAGCGGGCCGTCCGGCACCTTGATCGAGAAGAATTCAAGCTCTTCGTCCCAGGCCGGGCTGGCAACCGAGTAGGCGCGGTAGATCGGCTTGCCTTCGACCATCAGGCCGATCATCGCGAATTCGCCCGAGCGGAAACGGAAATCCGCGGGCCGCGTCATCCGGAAGCGGAACAGACGATCGGTATAATGTTCGACCGCAGTCACGGTCTCGGCATAGACGCCGGCAGGGACAGCGGATTCAATTTCGGTCTTCAGCGCAGGCGCGTTCATACGGGTCTATCCTCAAGGCGGTCAAACGATCAGGCTAGGCAGATATTACAACTTTGGCCCATAGAGAAGGCATCGCGTTCCAAGGCTGTTTTCCCGAGAGGAATAAGCGTTTGATTTGCGCGAAAACGCGGCCTTCCCGTGCCATCCACCATACGCCAAACCATCCTCCCTGTCGAGAAATTGTTTGTGTACGAATGAATTTGGTCAGGAGACCCGGCGCCAGCTGTAGGACTTCGGATCTGCCGCCTTGCGGGCAGTCGGCTGGTAGTGGTTGTCGATTCCCGGCAGCCTGCCCTCCTCCAGCCGGCTGATCGCGGTCGCGTTGGCCACCGCGAAGCTGGTGATACCCACGCGCAGCATCAGCGGCACCTGGTCGATGAGGACGTCACCGACGGCACGGAGTTCACCGGCGTAGCCGAGACGTTCGCGCAACAGCGAAGCGTGGCTGAAGGCGCGCCCGTCATTGAAGGCCGGGAAATTGACGGCCACCATGGCGATACTGTCGAGATAGGGCGCCAGCGCCTTGACGTTGTCGGCGGGCTGGATCAGCACCCCTAGTCCGGTCTCGCCGGCCTCGGCCTTTTCGATGAAGGATGCAAGCGGCAGCAGCGGCTTCTCGTTGCTGCCGGCCGCCGTGTCCTCGGTTTCGATCACCCAGGGATCGTCGTTCTGAAAACCGGATTCGTTCCAGATCTTGGTCATGTCGCGGCTCCTCAGGCGGCTTCTGCGGCAGCGCCGCCATAGAGAGCCGTCTTGAAGGGCTGCGGCCCGACGCGGCGATAGGCGGCGAGAAAAGTCTCGTCCGGAGACAGGCGCAGGCCGAGATAGGTGTCGACCACCGTCTCGATCGCATCGGTGACCTTTTCCGGCTCGAAACCACGGCCGATGATGTCGCCGATCGAGGTCTCGTTGTCGGCCGAGCCCCCGAGCGTGATCTGATAGAGTTCGGCACCCTTCTTCTCCACACCGAGCAGGCCGATATGGCCGACATGGTGATGGCCGCAGGCATTGATGCAGCCGGAGATCTTGATCTTGAGTTCGCCGATCTCGGCCTGGCGCTCGGGCGAACCGAAGCGCGAAGAGATCTCCTGCGCCACCGGAATGGAGCGCGCATTTGCCAGTGCGCAATAGTCCAGGCCAGGACAGGCAATGATGTCGGTGATCAGGTTGGAGTTTGCAGTCGCGAGGTTTGCGGGCTTGAGGGCGCGATAGAGCGGCTCGAGGTCGGCCAGCGCGACATGCGGGAAGATGATGTTCTGCTCGTGGCTGATGCGGATTTCGTCGAAGGCATATTCCTCGGCGAGATCGGCGACGAGATCCATCTGCGCGTCACTCGCGTCTCCGGGGATGCCGCCGATCGGCTTTAGCGAGATCGTGACCATGCCATAGTCGGGGTGCTTATGCGGCTTGACGTTCTGGTCGACCCAGCGGGCGAAGTCCGGATCGGCCTTCTTCCAGCTTGCGAGATTGGCCCAGCCCTCGGGACGGTCCGCCAGCTCAGGCAGGCCAAAATAGCTCTGGATCGCCGCGACGTCGGACTCCGGCAGCTTGAGTTCACCGTTCTTGAGCTCGTTGAATTCTTCTTCGATCTCCGCCGACAGCTTCTCCACGCCGGTCTCGTGGACCAGAATCTTGATCCGGGCCTTGTACTTGTTGTCGCGACGGCCGTAGAGATTGTACACGCGCATGATCGCGGTCGTGTAGGACAGCAGATCCTCTTCCGGCAGAAAGTCGCGGATCTTCTTGGCCACCATCGGCGTACGGCCCTGCCCGCCCCCGACATAGACGTCGAAGCCGAGCGCGCCGTCATCGTTCTTCCGCAGATGCAGGCCAATGTCATGAACCTGGATCGCGGCACGGTCGTCCTTGGCACCGGTGACGGCGATCTTGAACTTGCGCGGCAGGAACGAGAATTCCGGATGCACCGAGGACCACTGGCGCAGGATCTCGGCATAGGGCCTGGGATCGGCAGCCTCGTCGGCGGCGGCACCAGCGAAATGATCGGCGGTGACGTTGCGGATGCAGTTGCCTGACGTCTGGATGGCATGCATTTCCACCGAGGCCAGTTCGTCGAGAATATCAGGCGTGTCGGCGAGCTTCGGCCAGTTGTACTGGATGTTCTGGCGGGTGGTGAAATGGCCATAGCCGCGGTCATACTTGCGGGCAATATGGGCCAGCATCCGCATCTGCCTGGCATTCAGCGTGCCATAGGGGATCGCGACGCGCAGCATGTAGGCATGGAGTTGCAGATAGACGCCGTTCATCAGGCGCAGCGGGCGGAACGCGTCCTCGGCGAGTTCGCCTGCCAGCCGACGCTCGACCTGGTCGCGGAACTGCTCGACGCGACCCTTGACGAAGGCATGATCAAATTCATCGTAACGGTACATTCACAAATTCCTTGGGCGCTTGGTCCTGATTGGACTGGGTCCTTGGGTCGAGGCGGACGGCGGGTCGATCAGATCATATATTCGATGGTCGGGCCTTCGGCCCTGATGCGTTCGCGAAGCCTGAGCGGCCGGATCTGCCCCTCCAGTTCCTCAACCTCAACCAGATTGACGTCCAGTACTTCGTTCTTGGCGAACGCCTGCTTGCCGATCGCCTCAAGGCGTTCGGCCTCTTCCTTGCTGCTGGCCACGACCGACCGGCCGATCCATTCGTTCCATTTGCCGTCGCGATCATACCAGACGGCGATACCGTCCGTAAGGCGGTTGGCGGTGAGTACTTGAGCGGTGGACATGTCAGACTCCAGAAATTTCAATTCGATCGGCCACAACGGACCGATGAGCAGCAAGCGGTTCGGAACGCGCGAAATTGGCGCCGGCCACGGCATCGCCGATGATGACCATGACCGGGCCGCCAAGATCGTCGCGCGTCTCAAGGCCGGGCAGTTCGCGGAGCACGCCATGCAGCAGGCGCCTGTCGCGCCGGCTGGCATTCTCGATGACGGCCACCGTGGTCTCCGGCGGCAGGCCGGCCTGCATCAGGCGAGCAGCGACCGAGGCGGCCACCGTGCGACCCATATAGACGGCGATGGTGGCGCCGGATACGGCGAGGCTGGCCCAGTCAGGCAGCGTTTCGCCGGTAAGGTCATGGCCGGTGGTGAAGATCAGCGAGGATGCGACACCCCGCAGCGTCAGCGGCAGTTCGAAATCTGCCGCAGCCGCGAAGGCGGACGTGATACCCGGCACGATTTCGTAGGAGATCCCCGCGGTGCGCAGTGCCTGCATTTCCTCGGCGGCCCGCCCATAGACAAGTGGATCGCCGGATTTCAGCCGCACGACGCGCTTACCGGCGCGGCCGAGTTCGACGAGCAGATCGTTGATTTCATCCTGGGACTTCGAATGGCATCCCTTGCGCTTGCCGACCGAGAAGCGTTCGGCGTCGCGGCGCCCCATGGCGACGACTTCGGCCGGCACCAGTGCATCATAGACGATCGCGTCTGCCTCCATCATCGCACGCTGGGCGCGCAGCGTGAGCAGGTCTTCCGAACCCGGACCCGCGCCGACCAGCCAGACATGGCCGTCGATCTTCTCCATCGACTTCAGCAGCCGCGTCGCCGCGCGCCGGGCCTCGCCCATCTGGCCTGCATTGACGGCATCGGAGACGGCGCCGGAGAAGAATCGGCGCCAGAAGACGCGCCGGGCCACGCCGCGCGGCAGCAGGCTGTCGACGGCGCCGCGATAGAGATCGGCAAGGCGCGCCACGCGGCCGAGCGATGGCGACAGCAACTGGTCGACCTGGGCGCGGATCATCTGCGACAGGACTGGTCCGGCCCCCTCGGTGCCGATCGCGACCGCCACCGGGGCGCGGTTGACGATGGCCGGCGTCAGGAAGTCGCAATAGTCGGGCTGATCGACGGCGTTGGCCGGAATCCGAAGCGCACGGGCCGCAGCCACGATGGCCCGGTCGTCTGCCGCGTCTCCTGTCGCCGCGAACACCAGGCTGGCTCCATCGAGATGGTCGGCCTGAAAGGGCGACGCAAGGTGATGGATGCCGTTGCCGGCGACAAGAGCCGTGAGCGCGGCCTCCGGATCATCGGCGACCAGCGTGATGCGGGCACGGGTGTTCAGCAGCAGGCGGGCCTTGGCCAGCGCCTCCTCGCCATTGCCAACGACAACCACGACCCTCCCCTCCACGCGGAAGAAGGCTGGAAACACGCTGAGTTGATCGTCCCTATCGGGCATGCATCAAATCCTATCTGTCGAACCTGCACTAATGCCAGAGGCGGGACGAGATTTGAAGCAAGATGAATCTTGGCTTCCGCCTGCAAATATATTCTTTTGCTCGATAATTCGTGAATGGGAGCATTCTGTTTTGATTGACGCCCACCGGGCGGCGTCCGTGGCCGGTATCCCCGAATAATCTGTGCGTGTTGCACTGCAAGCGCTTTCCAACGCCGCGCACCTGACGCTAAGGTCTATCGCAACGATCCGGAGCCCCCATGTTTTTCAGCCACGATCCCGCCACCCTGTTGTCGCGCCTGCTTTCCGTGATGGAAAACGACGTCATACCGCTCACCACGCGCGGTGTCACCGAGGGCAACAAGGTGTTTGGCGCCGCGCTCCTGCGCAAGTCCGACCTGTCGTTGGTACTCGCCGAAACCAACAATGAGACCGAGAACCCTCTGTGGCACGGCGAAGTGCACACACTCAAGCGCTTCTATGAAATGGGCGAGCGTCCGGACACGAAGGACCTGATCTTCCTGTCGACGCATGAGCCCTGCACGATGTGCATGTCGGCGATCACCTGGGCCGGTTTCGACAATTTCTTCTATTTCTTCAGCCATGAAGACAGCCGAGACGCGTTCGCGATTCCGCACGACCTCAAGATCCTCAAGGAGGTCTTCGGGCTCGAGCCGGGCGGTTACAGGCGCAGCAACGCGTTCTGGAACTCGGTCTGGATGTCGGACATGCTGGTTTCCATCGATGCCGACCACCGTGCCGAATATGCGATCCGGTTCGATGGCATCAAGGCAAGCTATTCGGAGATGTCGGGAACATACCAGGCGTCAAAGTCAGACAACTCCATCCCGCTGAATTGACGATGAAACCCGCCAAGGACATCAGCCGCCTGCTTGAAATCATGGCCGCGCTGCGCATGCCTGTCACGGGATGCCCGTGGGACATCGAGCAGGATTTCCAGTCGATCAAGCCCTATACGATCGAGGAGGCCTATGAAGTGGCCGACGCGATCGAGCGGGGCGACCTCGACGACCTGCGCGACGAACTCGGTGACCTTCTGCTGCAGGTCGTCTTCCATGCGCGGATGGCGGAGGAACTCGGGGAGTTCTCCTTCGGCGATGTCGTCGAGGCGATCACCGCGAAGATGATCCGGCGGCATCCGCATGTTTTCGGCACGTCGGATGCGGATGATCCCACCAAGGTCAAGCGACAATGGGACGAGATCAAGTCCGAGGAGAAGCGCGAGCGGGCGGCGCGGCGCGCGAAACGCGGCATCACCGAGGACTTCGGGCATGGCCATCTCGGCGAGGTCCCGAGGGTGCTGCCCGCATTGGTCGAAGCGCTGAAAATCCAGCAGCGGGCGGCGAAGGTCGGCTTCGACTGGTCGGAGCCCGAACCGATCCTCGACAAGATCGAGGAGGAGATCGGCGAATTCAGGACGGCGCTCGCCTCCGGAGACAAGGCCAGGATCGCCGACGAGCTGGGAGACCTGATCTTCGCCGCCGTCAATATCGGCCGCCATGTCGGCGTCGAACCTGAAATGGCGCTTCGGGGCACCAACACCAAGTTCAGGCGGCGTTTCGCCCATATCGAGACGTCACTGGCAGCCGGGGGAGAAAGCCTCGACCAGGCGACGCTCGAGCGCATGGAGGAACTCTGGCAGGACGCCAAGCAGCACGAGACCGGTGCGGCGGGCGAATGAGCCGACAGGTCAGTCGCCGACGACGCGATTCCTGCCCTCGGCCTTGGCCCGGTAAAGTCGCCTGTCAGCCGCTGAAATCAGCTCGAGCAGGCTTACGCCTTCCTCCGGGGCCGTGGCGAGGCCGATGCTGACCGTGATCGCCCGACTTTCGTCCGGCCCTTCGATCCGCCCGATCTCGGCCCGAATCCGCTCTGCTGCGGCGTGCGCCGGTATCGGACCGAGCCCACGGCAGATGACGACGAACTCCTCGCCGCCGAAGCGGTAGACGCGGTCGACCTTGCGAACCGCGCCGGTCAGCACGGTGGCGATGTCCCTGAGCACCGCATCGCCCCGGAGATGGCCGTAGCGGTCGTTGATGTCCTTGAAGCGGTCGGCATCGATGACCATCAGAGCCACGCCGTCGCCCGCGCGCACCGCATCGCGGACCAGTTCTGGGCCTTCGACTTCCAGCCGGCCGCGATCACTGACACCGGTCAGCCCATCCCGTCCGGTTCGAGCGAGAAGCTCGTTATAGCGCTCGCGATAGGTCAGGTCGGCGAAGACGTCGCCAACTCCCTTGACCGGCCCGGCCACCGCGTCTGCCCGGAAGAGATAGAGATAGAGGCCCGTCATCCCGACAAAAAGAATGGTCATCGCCATCTTTGCCACCAGGCCGCCCCAGAACACGCTGACCGGCGCAGATGTCAGCCAGTGCAGCACGCCGTAGAAGCCGAGCTGGTCGAATGCGAGCACAGTGGCCCCGGCTGCGAAGAACCGCGGCAACCGCGCGCGGCCCATCAGGCCGCCGAGACGCTCGTAGAGAAGAATGACGGCGATGGAATCGAGATAGAGCAGGCTCGTTCCCCACATCATGAGGATACCGAGTTCGCTCAGGAAGACGGCATCCGCCGGACTGCCATCGGGCCGCACCGGAGCTACATGAAGATCCAGTATCTGGGCGAGCACGAAGGCCATGACGTTGCCGGCAAGCAGGCCGTATATCAGTTGGCGTACGGTGGAGGCGTCCTCCTTGATATAGAGGAGCAGGACCATGAGCAATTTGCCGGTAAACAGGACAGCCGAGCCCGGGGAGATGGTGGCCGCCGGCACCGAGACGTAGAAGGTCGCGGCGAGATAGGTCTCGAGGAAATGCATCGATGCGAGCACGGTGATGAAAACACCGATGCCGATGCGGTGCCGCCAGTGGAGGAGCGTAATCAGGAAGAGAAAATAGACCGTGGCTTCAAGCGCCAGCACGATCATGTTGTAGACTTGCATAAGCCAGTCGCCCTGCGTTTCACCAGGTTTCAGCGTCGACGCTGCGGGGCGGACGTGGCGTCAACGCGACTTGCATAGCAGGCAATCCTTGCGCGGAACCGTCGGCATGGGAGATTGCCGGGGTCAATCCTCCCAGGGCAGCCTCTGGGCCGGGCTGGCAAGGCCGAGCCGCCGCTCCATCTCAATCGCCTCGGCTTCCGAAAGCCGCAGATCCAGGCTTACCGTTCCGTCCTCGCGGTCCTCGCGCGCATCGATGATCGCATGTTCGTAGAACCAGGGGAGCAGCGAAAGCTGGTCGATGGATAGCGTGACGGTCGCCTCGGTCATCACCCCCGACAGGCGTTCGCCGACCAGCGACAGCAGGCGTGGCACGCCCTCGCCCGTGACTGCGGAAACGGCAATGGTGTTGGGGTTCGATTCCGCCTTGGCGAGCAAGGCGTCGCGTGCCTCGGGCTCCAGCCGGTCGATCTTGTTCCAGACATCGATGATCCGGCGCTCGCGATCACCTTCGTCGATGCCGAGTTCGCCGAGAATGCGCATGACGTCGGCGGCCTGTGCCGCGTTGTCGGGATCGGACATATCGCGGACGTGGAGGATCAGGTCGGCTTCAAGCACCTCCTCCAGCGTCGCCCGAAACGCCGCCACCAGATGTGTCGGCAGGTCCGAAATGAACCCCACCGTGTCGGAGAGGATGATCATCCGGCCATGCGGCAGCTTGATCCGCCGCAATGTTGGGTCGAGCGTGGCAAACAGCATGTCTTCCGCGACCACGCCGGCGCCGGTAAGGCGGTTGAACAGCGTCGACTTGCCGGCATTGGTATAGCCGGCGAGTGCCACGATCGGATGCGGCACCTTCCTGCGCTTGGCACGGTGAAGCTGGCGCGTCCGGCGCACCTGCTCCAGTTCGCGCTCGAGCCTGATGATCTTGTCCTGAAGCTGGCGCCTGTCGGCTTCGATCTGGGTTTCGCCGGGCCCCCCGAGGAAACCGGCGCCGCCGCGCTGGCGCTCAAGGTGGGTCCAGCTGCGGACAAGCCGACCCTTCTGATAGTTCAGATGCGCGAGTTCGACCTGCAGCGTGCCTTCCTTGGTCGAGGCCCGGCGTCCGAAGATTTCCAGGATCAGGCCCGTGCGGTCGATGACTTTGGCATTCCAGGCGCGCTCGAGATTGCGCTGCTGGACCGGGGTGAGCGGATGATCGACGATGACCAGCCCGGCATTGCCCTCTTCGAGCTTGGCCTTGATTTCCTCGATCTTGCCCGTACCGATCAACGTCGCCGGCTTGGGTTGCGACACCGTGACGATCTCGCCCCCGGCAATCTCGAGGTCGATCGCATGGGCAAGGCCTATCGCCTCTTCGAGCCGACCCTCGGGGGTGCGGATACTGGCCTTGTCGGCCGCCGCCTTCAAAACCGGCACGACGACGATCGCGCGCATCTCGTCGTGGTGCCGCTCGATATCGGGCACCACGGATTCCTGCGGAATGTCGCGTTCGTTGATGGTCATAACTCCAAATAGTCAGGGCGCACCGGACGCGGCCCGACGGACAAAGCCTTCGCCATGATGAAACGATCGATGAACCGTCAGGTTCCGCTCAGGCCGCAGCATCCTCGTTCTCGAACATCTGCACCGGCGAACCGGGCATGATCGTCGAGATGGCATGCTTGTAGACAAGCTGCGAATGGCCGTCACGGCGCAGCAGAACGCAGAAATTGTCGAAGGAGGTTACGACGCCCGTGAGCTTGACGCCATTGATCAAAAAGATCGTGAGAGATATCTTCTGCTTCCGGACAGTATTAAGAAACAGATCCTGCAGATTCTGAGAACGTTCAGCCATGTGTCCCGCCGCGTCTTTGACTTTATTGCCGGCGCAATTTTTGCCGGATTATTGTTGATGCCTCCCGGGCGCCCGATCCCTCGTCGTGCGGCCCTGCGAGGAATTGCTACCAAATAGATGTCTTTTCCGCAACGTCGAAAAAGGCTTCGCGAATTTTTTGCGACACACCACCGGGATGTCCGTTGGCAATTGTCCTGCCATCGATCTCGATGACGGGAAAGCAGATGCTGGTGGCGGCCGTGATGAAGACTTCCCGGGCGTCCATCATTTTCTCGACGGAGAAGGCCTCCTCCCGGACGGTCAGTTCCAAAGCCCTGGCCACGTCCATCAGGCCGGAGCGCGTGATCCCCTTGAGAATGCCATGCTCGGCCGGCCGCGTCAGGATTGCTCCGTCCGCGTCGACCATCCAGACATTGGTGGCGGCGCCTTCGGTGACGAGGCCATCGGGATCGACATAGATCGCTTCCTGGGCGCCCGCCTCCCTGGCCTGCTGGCGCGCGAGGGCGTTGGACAGCAGGCCGACGGTCTTGATGTCGACACGGTCCCAGCGGTTGTCCGGTACCGTGATCGCTCTGATCCCGTTGGCGTTCTTGGCAGCGATGACACCCGGGTCGGTGCTCTTGGCCGTCACCACGACCGATGGCCTGGTCCCCTTCGCCGGAAAGACATGATCGCGCTTTGCGACGCCCCGCGTGACCTGCAGGTAGAACAGGCCGTTCCTGACGCGGTTGCGGCGGAGAACTTCGCGGATGACCATGACCAGCGCCGAGCGATGCATCGACCAGTCGATGCGCAATTCCGTCAGCGAACGGCCGAGCCGGTCGAGATGGCGCGTCAGGTCGACGATCATTGCGTGCCGGACTTCGCAGACCTCGTAGACGCCGTCAGCGAACTGGTAGCCGCGGTCCTCGATATGGACGCTGGCATCGGCATGACGGACATAGCGGCCGTTGACATAGGCAATTCTGGTCATGTTCAGCGGGGTCCTGTCAAACGCCGAGAGTTTTCAGCTTGCGGTGCAGCGCGGACCGCTCCATGCCGACGAATTCCGCGGTGCGCGAGATGTTGCCGCCGAAGCGGTTGATCTGTGCGATCAGGTAGTCGCGCTCGAACATTTCCCGAGCCTCGCGCAGCGGCAAGGTCATGATGTGCTGGTCGCCGGTCGATGACACCTTGGGCATCGTGTCGAGCACGTCCGCCGGCAGCATGTCGGCGGTGATCGGACTGTCGCGGCCATCCGACTGCGCAAGAATCAGCAGCCGCTCGATATTGTTGCGAAGCTGCCGGAGGTTGCCCGGCCAATCGTGAGCCTGGAGGATTGCAAGCGCGTCATCGCCGATCTTGCGGGCGCGGATGCCGGCATGATCGCAGATCTGGCGCATGAACGTGTCGACGAGGAATGGTATGTCCTCTCGGCGGTCGGAGAGCGGCGGAACCTTGACGGGCACCACGGCCAGGCGGTGGAAGAGGTCTTCCCGGAAACGGTTCTCGGCGATCATCTTCTCGAGGTCGTAGGCCGTCGAGGAAATGATGCGGACATCGACCTTGACGCGCTTGGAACCGCCGACGCGCTCGAACTGCTGCTCCACCAGCACCCGCAGGATCTTGTTCTGCGTCTCGCGCGGCATTTCGCCGATTTCGTCGAGATACAAAATTCCGCGATGGGCTTCCTCCAGCGCGCCGGTCTTGCGTGGCTGGCCGGGCGAGCCCTCGGTGCCGAAGAGGGCGATCTCCATCCGTTCCGGCGTGATGGTTGCAGCGTTGAGGGCCACAAACGGCCCCTCGGCCCTGGAAGACTTCTTGTGGACCAGCCGCGCCACAAGCTCCTTGCCCGCGCCAGACGGCCCAAAGATCATCACCCGGCTATTCGTCGGCGCCACCTTGTCGATCGTCTGGCGTAGCTGTGAGACAGCCACGGACGTGCCGATCAGTTCGGCGGTGTCGCCGGTACGCCGCTTGAGGTCGCGCACTTCGCGCTTGAGCTGGGAGTTCTCGAGCGCCCTTTCGGCGATCAGGATCAGCCGGTCGGCCTTGAACGGCTTTTCGATGAAGTCGAAGGCGCCGCGGCGGATCGCGTTGACCGCCATTTCGATATTGCCATGGCCGGAGATCATGACGACGGGCAGTTCGGGGTGCCGGTTCTTGATCTCGTCGAGCAGGCCGAGACCGTCAAGCTTGCTGCCCTTCATCCAGACGTCCAGGAATACCAGCCGGGGCACGCGATCGGAAATGGCCGCCAGCGCGCTGTCGCTGTCATGGGCCGTCCGTGTCTCGTGGCCCTCGTCGGAGAGGATGCCGGATACGATCTCGCGAATGTCGACTTCGTCGTCAACTACCAGAATGTCAGACGCCATTTGCTTCTACCTTCATAGTCCTGAACGCGGTATTGGCCGCCTCCCTGGGCAGGAGGATGCGGAACATCGCCCCCCTGCCATTGTCGAATTCGGGCGGGGCATCATGAAGTTCGAGTTGTCCGCCATGTTCCTCGATGATCTTCTTGACGATGGGAAGGCCGAGGCCCGTGCCCTTCTCCCGCATCGTCATGTAGGGCTCGAGTATCCGATGGCGGTTTTCCTGCGGCAGCCCCTTGCCGTTGTCTATGACATCAACCACGAGCGTGTCGCCTGCGGGATCCTCGTATGCGCGCACCGTGATCCTGGCCTCGTCGCGCCGCTCCTCGGAGGGGATTGCCTCGATCGCCTCTTCTGCGTTCTTGACCAGGTTGGTGAAGGCCTGGCCGAGCATGCGCGCGTCGAACGCACCCATCAGCGGTGCATCGCCCCATTCCCGGACAAACGTCACATGGCTGTTGCCCATCTCGCGAAGAAACATGGTGTCCGTCAGAATTTGGCGAAGGTCGACAGGTTCCATCGAAGGCTTTGGCATGCGTGCGAAGGAGGAGAACTCGTCGACCATGCGGCCGATATCCTCGACCTGGCGGACGATGGTATCGGTGCACTGGTCGAAGACCGCGCGATCGTCCTCGTTGATCTGCCGGCCGTAGCGGCGCTTGAGCCGCTCCGCGGACAGGGTGATCGGTGTCAGCGGATTCTTGATCTCATGGGCGATGCGGCGGGCGACATCCGCCCAGGCCGTCGAGCGCTGCGCGATGACGAGATCGGTAATGTCGTCGATGGTGATGACGTAGCTCTCCTGGCCGGCATGCGATTCCTCGCGCGTGACCTGAACGCTGAGGGTCCGCTCCTTGCCGCCATGCAGGATGCTCACCTGCTTGCGGAAATCGCTACGGTAGCGTGAGGCAGCTTCCGTAAGGACAGCATCGATCTCGGGCGAGAGGTCGGGAAGCCTTCGGCCGATCCACTCCTCCGATGTCCAGCCCAGCAGCAACTGGGTCGAGGGATTGGCGATGTTGATCGTACGATCCTCGTCGACGCCGATAACCGCAGCCGTCACCCCCGACAGCACGGCCTCGATGAAGCGCCTTCGGTCATCCACTTCGTCCTTGGCGACGAGAATTTCGTCACGCTGGCTGCGAATCTCCGAGATCATCTTGTTGAAGGTGCGCGACAGGGAACCAACGTCGCCATCGACGGCACGCACAGGGACGATGACGTTGAGATTGCCGCCCGCGACATTATCGGCGGCATTGATCAGCAGGCGGATCGGCCGGACGATACGGTCGGCGACCGCGATCGCGGCCCAGATGGCGGCCAGAAGCACGATAAGGGCAAAACCGAGATAGATGATGGCGAATGCAAGCTGCGTCGACGTGCGGCCTTCCTCCATCGCCTTGTATTCGTTGGCATTTTCTTCCATGAGGTTGAGCGACGACATCACCTGCGGGTCGACCGCGCGGATCGCGTAGAGGAAGCCGTCGATCTCGCCCAGGCTGATGATGGCACCAACGAGGTTGGTGGTGCCGGGCGGGATGAGCGTCGGCCGTCCCGCGACCGCCGCCGCGAGCGCATCCGGGGGCACGTCGGGCAAGGGAGAAGCGGTGGCGATGTCCGCCTTGAGCTGGACGGCGCCTTCCCGGTTGACGATCCAGGCCCCAAGCATGCCCCTGCCCTTCGCCTGGCGGGTCATCAGTTCGGCAAAGCCGTTCGGATCGAGCGAGTAGAGCTGCCTGTTGCGGTCGAGATCGTTGGCCATCGAGATCGTCTGGCCCTGGAGATAACTGGCATTCTCGCGGACATAGGCGCGGGCCACGTTGATCGATGAGTTGACGATCTCCTGCGTGCGCTGGCCGAACCACCGGTCGAGGCCCACATTGAGGGTGATCGATGCGATGACCGCCACCAGGATCGCGGGTGCGATCGCGACAATCGAGAAGAGTGAAACGATGCGGATATGAAGGCGGGCCGCGGCCCGCCCGCGTGTGCGCGCCTTGATCAGCCGGTAGATCTCGTAGCCCACCAGCGCGAGCAGGCCGATGACGAAGAGGGCGTTGACCACCACGGAGGCAACAACGACATGATCGACCGGCTCGATCGCGGTAAAGCCGAGGAGAATTGCCAGCGTCGCCAGCGCGGCCACCAAGGCACCGCCGGCAACGACGATGCCGGTCGTCGTCGATATGCCGCGCCGGTCGAAATTCCTGGCCGCCTTTTCGTTGCCCTCGTCGGTCATCGCCGTCCGCTCATCGCTCCGCCGGAACCCGTCGGGCGTCCCGGCGTCCATATCAATCATTTGCCGGATCGAAGGCGCGTGAAGCGAAAGAGACAAAACCCCGGAAAATCGCAATGCCTTCAAACGAACAATGCGTTGCCTTAGAGCAACGCATTGTGGCGAAAATGCAACGTAAATAGGGGCAAAGTCAAGCGGTGCGCGAGGACCTGTACACGGTTACACCCAGTTCCCTGATCTTCTTGCGCAATGTATTCCTGTTCAAACCCAGGAGATCGGCAGCCCTGATCTGGTTTCCACGGGTGGCGGTCAAGGCGGCCAGGATCAGCGGATACTCCATTTCCGCCAGTACGCGGTCGTAGAGTCCGGGCGGCGGCAGGGCCTCACCGAATTCGGCGAAGTAGGACCGCATGTTCTCCTCGACCGCCTGCGAGATCGACACCGGGCCGCTGCGCATGGCGTTCTTGTCGACGGGACTTGCGGCGATGTCGGGCTTGAGTTCGCTGTCCGCGATCTCGCGGGTGATGACGTCCTGCGGATAGAGTGCCGTGAGACGGCGTACGAAATTTTCAAGTTCGCGAACATTGCCGGGCCAGGGATAGGCCTTCATCACATCGAGCGCCTCGTTGTCGAAGCGTTTCGGGACCATGCCCTCCTTCTCGGTCATCTGCACGAAATGACGGACGAGGTCCGTGATGTCCTCGGCGCGCTCCCGCAGCGGCGGCAGCCTGAGCGGCACGACGTTTAGGCGATAATAGAGATCCTCGCGGAACAGGCCCTGGTTGATGGCCTGCTTGAGATCCTTGTTGGTCGCGGCAACGATGCGCACGTCGGTACGGATCGGGGTTCGTCCGCCGACAGTGGTGTACTCGCCCTGCTGCAGAACCCGCAGCAGCCGGGTCTGCGCTTCCATCGGCATGTCGCCGATTTCGTCGAGGAACAGCGTGCCGCCCTCGGCCTGCTCGAAGCGTCCGGTCGAGCGCGCCTGGGCACCGGTAAACGCGCCCTTCTCATGGCCGAACAGCTCGGATTCGATCAGGTCGCGCGGGATGGCCGCCATGTTGATGGCGACGAAGGGGCCGTTGCGGCGCTTGCCGTAGTCGTGCAGCGCCCGCGCCACCAGTTCCTTGCCGGTGCCCGATTCGCCGGTGATCATCAGCGTGAGATCGGTCTGCATCAGCCGGGCCAGCACGCGGTAGATTTCCTGCATCGCCGCCGAACGTCCGACCAACGGCATGCCGTCCTGGGTGTCGTCGTCCTGACGGGGTGGCTTGCGCTTGGGCTCGGACAGCGCGCGGCCGACAATGGCGATCAGTTCGGTCAGGTCGAAAGGCTTGGGCAGGTAGTCGTAGGCGCCCTTCTCCGAAGCCTTGATCGCGGTCATGAACGTATTCTGGGCACTCATCACCAGGACCGGCAGATCCGGCCGCAACTTCTTGACCCGCGGCAGTAGGTCGAAGGCGTTCTCGTCGGGCATGACGACATCGGTGATCACCATGTCGCCGTCGCCGGCCGAAATCCATCGCCAAAGAGTGGCGGCATTCGAGGTGATGCGCACGTCATAGCCGGCGCGTGACAGCGCCTGGTTCAGCACCGTCCGGATCGCCGCATCGTCGTCGGCAACGAGAATGGTGGCAGCAGTCATCGATCGTTCCCTGTCACAGCGCGTCCTCCACATGGCCGACCGGGGAGACGGGCATGAGGACGCGGAAAATCGTTCTGTTGTTCTGGCGGTCGCATTCCACGATCCCGCCATGGCCGCCGATGATCTTGGCGACCAGCGCGAGGCCGAGGCCCGAGCCGTTGGTCTTGGTCGTCACGAAGGGATCGAAGAGATGCGGCACAAGGTCGTCCGGCACGCCGGGCCCGTTGTCGACGACGCAGAATTCCAGCGGCAGCGAAATCTTGTCCCGCGTGCCGGCCACGGAAATACGGATCCCCGGGCGGTAGGCGGTGGTGAGCATGATCTCGCCATCGGGCCGGTCTGACACCGCCTCGGACGCATTCTTCACGAGATTGAGGAAGACCTGGATCAACTGGTCCCTGTTGGCGTGCACCGCCGGCAGGGAAGGATCGTATTGCTCGACGATCCTGATGTTGCGGGCGAAGCCGGCTTTCGCGATCGCCTTCACATGATCCAGCACGGAATGGATGTTGATGGGCGCACGATCGACCGGCCGCTCGTCGGAGAAGACCTCCATGCGATCGACCAGCGAGACGATGCGGTCGGTCTCCTCCTGGATCAGGCGGGTGAGCCCGCGGTCCTCGTCATTGACGGAACTCTCGAGCAGCTGCGCCGCGCCTCGGATACCCGACAAGGGGTTCTTGATCTCGTGCGCCAGCATGGACGCAAGCCCGGTGACCGAGCGCGCCGCCGCGCGATGGGTCAGCTGCCGGTCGATCTTGTCCGCCATCGACCGCTCCTGGAACACCACCACGACCGCGCCGGGATCGGTCAGAACCGGAGCGACGTAGATGTCGACCAGCTTGTCGGCACCGAGGCGTGGCGAAGACAGGTCAACGCGGTATTCATTGACCGGCGCCCGACGTTCGCGCACCTGGTCGATCAGCGTCAGCATCGGGCTGCCGAATGGAATATAGGCATAGATCGTATGCCGGGCGAGGTAGGCGGCGCTCGCGCCGAAAAACGATTCGGCCTCCCAATTGGCAAATGCGATGTAGCCGTCCTCGTCGACCATGATGACGGCATTCTGGATCGCGTTGAGAACGGATTGCGCGATGTCGCCGGCGGGAATCTTCGGCTTCTGGGTCACCGGGGTGTCGCTCATGCGGCCTCGCACATTGGAGGCGTGGCGCCGGACCGGATCAGGTCCCTTACCCTGGCGATGACGAATTCGGCATCGCGCGATGTCATCACCTCGCCCCGGGCGGCGGGCTCGACTGCGCCGGCCTGCCGATCGAGATACCAACCCACATGCTTGCGCGCCTGGCGAAGACCGAGCTCGGCGCCGTAGAACTCCAGCATCAAGCGGTAGTGCCGCTCGAATATCGCTGCGATCTCCTCGCTGTCGGGAACACCGCGGGCGCCGGCCAGCACGCCCGGGTGCCACGGCCGCCCCTGGGCGCCGCGTCCAATCATGACGGCATCGGCGCCGGACCGGCGAAGGATCCCGTCGATGTCTTCCGCCGTTTCGACATCGCCATTGGCGACCAGCGGCACGCTGATCGCGTCGCGCACCTCGGCAATGCGATCCCAGTCGGCTTTGCCTTCATAGAATTGCATGCGCGTGCGACCATGGACGGTTATCATTCGGACACCGAGCGCTTCGGCCCGTTGCGCGAGAATCGGGGCGTTGAGCGAGTTTTCGTCCCAGCCCAACCGCATCTTCACGCTCACGGGCACCTGAACGGCCCTGACTACGGCATCGACGATCGCCAGCGCCAGGTCCGGCTCCCGCATGAGGGCGGAGCCGGAAAGGCCGCCGATGACCTTCTTGGCCGGGCACCCCATGTTGATGTCGATGGCGGACGCGCCATTGGCCTCCGCGATACGCGCGCCCTCCGCCATATAGGCCGGGTCTCGCCCGGCAAGCTGGACGATATGCGGCTCGATGCCGGAATTCTGGAGACGAGACCACGATTCGGCGGTATTGCCGACAAGTTCGCGGCTCGCCACCATCTCGGTCACGACGAAGCCGGCGCCAAACTCCCAAGCCAGAGTGCGGAAGGGCAGATCGGTGACGCCGGACATGGGCGCAAGCGCGATACGGTTGCGGATGGCGAGCGATCCGAGTTGAAAGGCGCTTTCGATTTTCGGCGGTTGGGACTGCATATCTTTCAGGCACATGATGACGGTGCATGATTTTTAGACACTTCTTGCGGTCTTGCCAAGCAGATTCGTCGGGAGGCTGAAAATCGCCCGCCAATCCACTGGCGTTTGTGATCGCTCGGACGATAAACGCCTGTCTGGACATAAAGGAGCGACAGCAAGGGATCATGACAGGTTCAACGCCCATATTCGGGATCCTTGTTGTCGCGGCCGGACGTGGCGAGCGCGCGGGCATGGCCGAGGGTCCCAAGCAATACCGTCCGATCGGTGGCGAACCGGTGCTTCGCCACACGCTGCGCCGTTTCCTGGATTGGCCGAACACGGCCCGCATCGTCGTCGCCATCCATCAGGACGATGCGGATCTCTACACAGCCTGCGGCACTGGTCTCGCCGCCGACATTGCCGTCGAAGCGGTCATCGGGGGCGCCACACGGCAGGCCTCCGTCCTGGCGGGCCTCGAAGCGTTTGCCGGATCAGGGGTCACCCACGTCATGATCCACGATGCCGTGCGGCCCTTCGTCTCGCAGCGACTGCTGGATGCCGTTCGCGCGGCCCATATCGAGGGGGAACGCGCTGTGCTGCCGGTAACGGCGGTGGCGGATACGCTCAAGCAGGCGGCGCCCGGTCACTATAGCGGCGGTACCGTGCCACGCGCCGGACTCTACGCCGCCCAGACGCCGCAGAGCTTCGAACTCGACATGATCCTTGCCGGACACCGCGCCGCCGCGGCGGCCGGACAAGGCGAATTCACGGATGACGCAGCTATTGCGGAGTGGCAGGAGGTTCCAGTCAAGCTGATCGAGGGCGACCGGGACAATATCAAGCTGACGATCCGTCGCGACATCGAACTGGCGGATGAGAGGATGAGAGGCGACATGCTTGCCGATATCAGGACAGGCAACGGCTATGACGTTCACCAACTGGTCGAGGGCGACGGCGTCACGTTGTGCGGCGTGGTGATACCGCATTCGCAGCGCCTGAAGGGGCATTCCGACGCCGACGTCGCCCTGCATGCACTGACCGACGCACTGCTGGCCACCTGCGGCGCCGGCGACATCGGCGACCACTTTCCACCTTCCGATCCGCAATGGCGGGGCGCGGCATCGCGGATTTTCCTTCAGCATGCGGCGCGTATCGTGCGCGACCATGGCGGCACCGTGATGAATGCGGACGTGACGATCATCGCCGAAGCGCCGAAGATAGGTCCGCACAGGGAATCGATGCGCAAGATGCTAGCCGAGATGCTTGAAATCGACCTCGAGCGCTGTTCGGTGAAGGCGACAACCAACGAGACGATCGGATTCGTGGGGCGCGGCGAAGGAATTGCCGCCATTGCGACCGCGACCGTGGCCTATGGGAAAGTGACCAAATGAGCAACGACAAGATCATCCTCGAACTCGCCGAGGAAGTGGTTCATCTCTGCACGGAAAAGAACGTGATGATCGCGACTGCCGAGTCGTGCACCGGCGGCCTGGTGGCCGGCGCCATCACGGAAATCCCGGGCGCCAGCCAGGTGCTGGAACGCGGCTTCGTGACCTATTCCGACCAGTCGAAGACCGAAATGCTGGGGGTGATGCAGATCACGCTGAAGCAGTATGGCGCGGTCTCCAAGGATGTGGCGCTGGAAATGGCGCATGGTGCGATGGCGCGATCGGAAGCCGGAATTTCGGTGTCCACGACCGGGATCGCGGGTCCGACGGGTGGCTCCACTGGCAAACCGGTGGGTCTCGTGCATTTTGGAGGACGCCACTACAAGGGCGCCATGATCCATCGCGAGATGAATTTCGGCGATATCGGACGCCATGAAATCCGCATGCGGTCGGTGGAGGTTGCGCTCGAGATGATCATCGAACTGGCAAAACTGGGCTGACGCGACCTGGGTGAAAGCCTGCTGAGGCTGCCCGGGCGGCGGCCGGATCAGGCGACCCTGCCGGCTCCGTAGATCTGGTCGGCGCGCTTCTCGAAGGCTTCGGTGAACATCCGGAAGGCCCGGTCGAACATCGAGCCCATCAGTGCACCGAGAATCCGGCTCTTGAACTCGTAGTCGATGAAGAAGTCGACATCGGAGCGATCTGGGCCGGTATCCTCGAAGCGCCAGACATTGTTGAGATACTTGAACGGGCCGTCGATGTATTTGACCTCGATCACCTTCTCGTCCGGCTTGAGGAAGACCTGAGTCGTGAAGGTCTCGCGGATCGCCTTGTAGCCGACGCTCATGTCGGCGACGAGCAGCACCCGCCCCTCCCGCTCCTTTCGGCTGCGCACCGTGAGCGCCTCGCAGAGCGGCAGGAATTCGGGGTATTTCTCAACATCGGCCACGAGCGCATACATCGCGTCGGCGGAATGATTGGCAGGACGTCTGGTCTGGAACTGGGGCATCGGCTAGGCGGTCGCGACTTCCTTCGCGGACCGCGCCGCCCTCAGCCGCGCGAAATCATCGCCGGCATGGTGCGACGAACGCGTCAGCGGGCTGGATGACACCATCAGGAAGCCCTTGGTATAGGCCACCGTTTCGTAGGACTTGAACTCGTCCGGCGTGACGAAATCCATGACCTTGTGATGCTTGCGGGTCGGCTGCAGATACTGGCCGATGGTCAGGAAGTCGACGTCGGCGACTACGCAGGTCGTCCATCAGCTGCAGGACTTCGTTGCGCTCTCTCGCCCAGGCCGACCATGATGCCCGACTTGGTGAACATGGTGGGATCGAGTTCCTTGACCTGCTGCAACAGGCGGACGGAATGGAAATAGCGGGCACCCGGGCGAACCGTGAGGTAGTTCGACGGCACCGTCTCGAGATTGTGGTTGAAGACGTCGGGCTTGGCCGCCACGACACGCTCCAGTGCGCCGGGCTTGCGCAGGAAATCGGGCGTCAGGATCTCGATCGTGGTCAGCGGCGAAGCCTCGCGGATAGCCCAGATCACTTCCTCGAAATGCTGCGCGCCACCATCGGCAAGATCGTCTCGGTCGACTGACGTAATGACGACGTGGCTCAAACCCATCTTCTTCACCGCCTTGGCGACGTTGGCCGGCTCCTCGCGGTCGAGGGCCAGCGGGCGGCCGGTCGAGACGTTGCAGAAGGCGCAGGCGCGGGTGCAGATCTCGCCCATGATCATGAAGGTCGCGTGCTTCTTGTCCCAGCACTCGCCGATATTCGGGCAGCCCGCCTCTTCGCAGACGGTGACGAGATTGTGGTCGCGCACCAGCGCGCGGGTTTCCTGGTAACCCTTGGAGACCGGCGCGCGGACGCGGATCCAGTCGGGCTTGCGCAGCACCTCCGTGTCCGGACGGTGCGCCTTTTCGGGGTGGCGGATGCGCTTTTCCGGGCTCAGTGTATCGAGGATTGTGACCATCAGGCATTCCAGTCGAACGAAAACAGGGCCGCTGCATCACATGCAGCGGCCCTAGATGATGTAGTTCGGATCGTGCGCGGCTTCAACCGCGCCGCTGTCAGCGTCTGATCATTCGACCGATCGCAATGAGGATGCAGGCGCCCGCAAAGCCGACGATCAGATAGACCAGCCAACCGCTGCCCGTGTAGACGCCCAGCGCCGCCAGGACGAAGTTCAGCAGCGCCGCACCGACGATGCCGAGAATGATGTTCATGATCAAGCCCATGTTGGACTTCATGAACATTTCGGCCAGCCAGCCGGCAACGCCGCCGATGACAATAGCCCCGAGTATGCCTACGCCGTTGAGATCCATGTGTATTGCCCCATTCTTGAGTGTTCGACACGTCAAGAACGTCGTTTGCCCGCAGAAGTTCCATGGGCGCTAGGACAATCATGCGTTCAGGGCCCTGCCATAGGCGTCGAGCACGCTTTCCTTCATCGATCTCCGAAATGGTCGGATGCGGGAAGATCGTGTGCATCAGTTCTTCCTCGGTCGTCTCGAGGTTCATCGCCACGACAAAACCCTGGATGAGTTCGGTCACTTCCGCGCCGACCAGATGGGCGCCGATGAGTTCGCCTGTCTTCTTGTCGAAGATGGTCTTGACCATGCCCTGGTCTTCGCCGAGCGCAATCGCCTTGCCGTTTGCCGAAAGGAGAAGCGGCCGACGCGGATATCGCGGCCCTGTTCCTTCGCCTTGGCTTCGGTGAGACCGACCGAGGCGACCTGCGGGTGGCAATAGGTGCAGCCGGGGATCTTGAGCTTGTCCATCGGGTGGACATTCGGCAGACCGGCGATCTTCTCGACGCAGATCACGGCCTCATGCTCGGCCTTGTGGGCGAGCAGCGGCGGGCCGGCGACGTCGCCGATGGCGTAGATGCCGGGCACGTTGGTCTTGCCGTAACCGTCGATGACGATGAAGCCGCGATCGGTCTTCACGCCGAGCGGCCTCAAGGCCGATATTCTCGACATTGGCCACGACGCCGACGGCGGAGATCATCCGGTCGGCGGTGATCTTCTCGGACGAGCCGTCCTTCTTCTCGAGCGTCGCAGTGACGGAGTTCGCAGCCCTTCTCGACCTTGGAGACCTTGGCTTCCAGATGAGATCTTCATGCCCTGCTTCTTCCAGCTGCTTCTTGGCGAAGGCGGAGATCTCCGCATCCTCGACCGGCATGACCTGGCTCATGCATTTCGACGACGGTGACGTCGACGCCCATGGTGCGGTAGAAGCTGGCGAATTCGATGCCGATGGCGCCCGAACCCATGACGAGCAGCGACTTCGGCAGTCTTCGGGCTTCATCGCCTCGAAATAGGTCCAGATCAGCTTGCCGTCCGGCTCGATGCCGGGCAGCGCGCGCGGCCGTGCGCCGGTCGCGACGATGATGTGCTTGGCGGTGTAGGTGCCCTCCCCAGCGTGTTCTTCGGAACCGGCGCCTGCGGCTCGACCGGCTTGGTCGACTTGCAACGACGACTTCGCCGGGCTTGGTGAGCTTGGCTTCGCCCCAGATGATATCGACCTTGTTCTTCTTCATCAGGAAGCCGACGCCGCTGTTCATGCGAGCGGCAATGCCGCGCGAGCGGGCGACGATGGCCTTGACGATCGGGCTGATCGTGCCTTCGAGCGTCAGGCCGTAATCCCGGCGTGGGTGGCGTAGTGATAGATTTCGGCGGAGCGCAGCAGCGCCTTGGTCGGGAATGCAGCCCCAGTTGGAGCAGATGCCGGCCAAGATGCTCGCGCTCGACGATGGCCGTCTTCAAGCCGAGTTGTGCGGCGCGGATGGCGGCGATGTAGCCCCCAGGGCCGGACCCGATAACAATCACGTCGTAAGCATTCGCCATGTCGCTTCCACTCCTTCACGGTCCTGGGGCGCCGCCAACACATGGGCGGCGCCGATACGGGCTTGGAAGCGTCACGTGCAGGCCATTGAACTAGGCCAGTCTTTCCGCTTCTGGTTCGTGACGAACCAGCATCCCGTAGATTTCGTCCTTGAGCCTCATCCGCGTCTTGCGCATCTCGCTCATGCGCGCGTCATCGGTCGGCTCGATGTCGGTCTCGGCGAGATGAATCTTCTGATTGATCTCGGTGTATTCGTCGCAGATCCGTGCGAAATGACCATCGACCTGCTTCAGATGACTGATCTGCGTGCGGTGATCCGGAAACTCGTCGGTCAGCTTGTGCGGCGTATCGGACATGGTTAGGTGGCTCCTCTGTTGGATGACCCCACATTAGTCCGGCCGCCTCATTCCTCCTTGATTCTGGTCAAATCGTCAGACAACCCGTCAGAGCCCGAGCATCATCCGCACGACAGGCTCCAAGCCACGACCAACGGCGCGCGTGTTCTCGGCATCCATATGCACCCCATCGACCGGGGTCGTCTTGGCAACCGAGCCAGCGTCAAAGAAGCCGCAACCGAGTTCGTCGGCGAGGTCGCGGTAGACCGAAGCAAGGTTCTGCGATTCGGCAATGCGGCCGGCAAACATCGGGCCGAGCAGCGGATCGTCGGTCCTCCGAAAGCGCGGGCGGCGCGACGATGAGGAATCTCCGGTCCGTCGGTTTCCAGTGGCCAGGCATGGTGGCGGATCAGTTTCCACCAGCCGACCGATACCGTGGCCGACAATCACTGCATTGTTGGCATAGACCGGCTTCATGTCGTTGGTGCCGAGCATGATGATGACGAGATCGAGCGGCGCATGGGTGTGCAGGATCGTCGGCAGCACGCGGGCGCCATTTGCGGTCGCAGTCGGCGGTGTGATCGTCATAGACCGTCCGTGCGGCCATTGAGTCCCCTCCGCGATGACGCGCACGCCATGGCCGAGGCCTTTCTGGAGCACGGACGTCCAACGGTCCTCATAGGCATGTCGGGTGCCGTTTTCCGCATCCACGCCCCAGGTCAGGCTGTCGCCGTAGCACAGGATTTGTCTTCATATTGCCCGCAAACCAATCATTTACCGCTCCTGCATCGCCTTACAGCTGTCATTTGCCCTTCGTGAGCGCCTCAACCTTGCGCTCGAGTTCGAAGATCCGCTCTTCGAAGTCGCCGGTGACGAACTTGGACATCATCGTATCCGCCGTCAGAGCCTGGCGGATCGTCCTTCTGGCCACTTTCGAGCTTGTCGAGTTGCTGTTCCACCCGGGTCCAACCGCTCCTGCATCTCGCTTCTAATTTCGCGCAGCAACGGAAATGATCATATTGTCCGGTTCTTTCGCCATGCCATGCCTCCATCTCTGCCTGCCTGCAACAGGCCCCTCAAATATAGGCGCCTGATGACACGATGCCAGGACATATGCACGCGATTGAACCGAGCTACACCAGCATCCCCATCGGGTTCTCGATGTAGCGCTTGAACGCCCCCAGAAGCTCGGCACCCAGCGCTCCGTCCACGGCGCGGTGGTCGGTTGACAGCGTCACCGTCATCACCTGTGCGATCACCATCTGCTTGTTCTTGACGATCCACACGCTCCTGCCCGGCACCGACCGCGAGGATCGTTGCGTGCGGCGGGTTGACCACGGCGGCGAAGTTGGAAACGCCCATCATTCCCATATTGGAAACGGCAGTGGTTCCGCCCTGGTATTCCTCGGGCTTGAGCTTGCGTTCCTTGGCGCGCTTGCCGAGGTCCTTCATCTCGTTGGAGATCGCCGACAGGCTCTTGAGCTCCGCCTGGCGGATGATCGGGGTGATCAGGCCGCCGGGGATCGAGACGGCGACGCCGACGTCGGCATGCTTGTGCTTGACCATGTTCGCATCGGTCCAGGAGACATTGGCATCCGGCACGTCGCGGAGCGCCAGCGCCATGGCCTTGATCACCATGTCGTTGACCGAGAGCTTGTAGGCTGGCTGGTCGCCCTTCTTCGGTGCCGCGTCGTTGAGCTGGGCGCGGAGCGCCAGAAGCGCGTCGAGTTCGCAGTCGACCGACACGTAGAAATGCGGGATCGTCTGCTTGGATTCCTGCAGCCGCCGGGCGATCGTCTTGCGCATGCCGTCATGCGGTACGAGCTCGTAGGAACCCGCCTCGAAGAGCTTGAGGACGGCTTCCTCGCTCATGCCCTTGGCGAGGGGGGCTGCACCAGAGGCTGCGATACCGGCTGCGGGCGCGCCGGCGGCAAGGGCGCCTGCCGGTGCAGACTTCGCCCCACCGGACGCCACCGCCTTTTCGACATCGGTCTTGACGACGCGGCCGTGCGGGCCGGAACCGGAAATGGCGGAAATGTCTAGGCCGGCTTCCTTCGCGAGACGGCGGGCAAGCGGGGAGGAAAAAGTGCGGTCTCCGCCTGCGTTCGCGGGTGCCGCGGCAACGGCCTGCGGGGCAGGAGTTGCGGCGGGTGCAGCCGCGGGAGCCGGGGCTGCTGCAGCGGGCGATGCCTCCGCCTTCGGCGCGGCGGCAGGAGCCGCACCGCCGCCGGCGGCGGCCGCCTTCACGTCTTCGCCCTCCGCGGCCAGGATCGCGATTACGCTGTTGACCTTGACGCCTTCGGTGCCGGCGGCAACGACGATCTTGGCGACGGTGCCTTCATCGACAGCCTCGACTTCCATCGTGGCCTTGTCGGTCTCGATTTCGGCGATCACATCGCCAGACTTGACGCTATCGCCTTCCTTGACCAGCCACTTGGCGAGGTTGCCCTCTTCCATGGTCGGCGACAAGGCTGGCATGGTGATGTTGATGGGCATGACCTTGCCTCCCTGTTACTTGTAGCAGACGGCTTTGACCGCATCGACGACTTCGCCGACATTCGGCAGAGCCAGCTTTTCGAGATTGGCCGCGTAAGGCATCGGCACATCCTTGCCGGCGATGGTGATCACGGGCGCGTCGAGGTAGTCGAAGGCCTCGCGGCTGACGCGGTTGGCGATGAAGTCACCGACCGATGACTGGGGATAGCCTTCCTCGACCGTGACCAGGCGGCCCGTCTTCTTGACGGACTCGATGATCGCGGGAAGGTCCATCGGGCGGATGGTCCTGAGATCGATCAGTTCGACGTCGATGCCGATTTTTTCCAATTCGGCGATCGCTTTCAGCGCATAGCTCATGCCGATGCCCCAGGAGACCATCGTGACGTCCTTGCCTGGACGGTGCAGGCGGGCCTTGCCGATCGGCAGCACGAAATCACCCTTGGGCACGTCGAAGGTCTGGCCGTAGAGGATTTCGTTCTCGAGGAAGATGATCGGGTTCGGGTCGCGGATCGCGGCCTTGAGCAGGCCCTTGGCGTCAGCGGCCGTATAGGGCTGCACGACCTTGAGACCCGGAATATGGCTGTACCAGGCAGCGAAATCCTGGCTGTGCTGGGCGCCGACGCGGGCGGCGGCACCGTTCGGGCCACGGAACACGATTGGCGCGCCCATCTGGCCGCCGGACATGTAGAGCGTCTTGGCAGCGGAATTGATGATCTGGTCGATGGCCTGCATGGCGAAGTTGAAGGTCATGAATTCGACGATCGGGCGAAGGCCGGCCATCGCCGCGCCGACGCCGAGGCCGGCGAAGCCGTGTTCGGTGATCGGGGTATCGACGACGCGCTTGGCGCCGAATTCCTGCAGCAGGCCCTGCGTCACCTTATAGGCGCCCTGGTATTCGGCGACTTCCTCACCCATGACGAAGACATCGGGGTTGGCGCGCATTTCCTCGGCCATGGCGTCGCGCAACGCTTCGCGGACCGTCGTCGGAACCATCTCGGTGCCGGGCGGAACGGCGGGATCGGCCGCTGCCTCGACCTTCGGCGCAGCCGGGACGGGCGCTGACGCGGAGCCCTGCTGGGTTGGCTTCTCCGATTCGGGCACCTTCGGCGCATCGGCTGGCTTGGCTTCGGCCTTCACCGCCGGCGTGTCGCCGGCACCGATGTCGGCAGCACTTTCGCCCTCGCCCAGCAGCACCGCGATCGCGGTGTTGACCTTGACGTTCTCGGTGCCGGCGGCAATCAGGATCTTGCCGATGGTCCCCTCGTCGACGGCCTCGACCTCCATGGTCGCCTTGTCGGTCTCGATCTCGGCGATCACGTCGCCCGACTTCACCGTGTCGCCCTCGTTCTTCAGCCACTTGGAGAGGGTGCCCTCTTCCATCGTCGGCGAAAGCGCAGGCATGAGAATTTCGATCGGCATGGTCCTCACCTGTGGTTCTGTGCGGCGATCCGGAATTGAACGTCGGTGCCGGCGAAAATGGTCCGAAAGGAATGCGGCCGGTCAGGATACCGGCCAGCGAAAATCACGCCTCGAGCAGGATATCCGTGTAGAGCTCGGAGACATCCGGCTCGGGATCGGCCTGGGCGAAATCGGCGGCATCGGCGACGATGTCGCGGCAGTCCTTGTCGATCGCCTTCAAGTCGTCTTCGCTTGCCCACTTCTTTTCAAGAAGGCGCGCGCGCACCTGCTCGATCGGATCGTGCTCGGAGCGCATCTTCTGCACTTCGTCCTTGGACCGGTACTTGGCCGGATCGGACATGGAATGACCGCGATAGCGATAGGTCATCATTTCCATGATCATCGGGCCCTTGCCGGAGCGGGCGTGCTCGGCAGCCTCGTCCGTGGCAGCCTTGACCGCGCGAACATCCATGCCGTCCACCTGCATGCCCGGTATATTGAAGGAAGCGCCGCGCTGGGAGAAGTCCGTCTGCGCCGAAGCGCGGCTCACGGACGTACCCATCGCATAGCGGTTGTTCTCGATGACGTAGAGCACCGGCAGCTTCCAGAGCGCCGCCATGTTGAAGCTCTCGTAGACCTGGCCCTGGTTGGCCGCGCCGTCGCCGAAGAAGGCGCAGGAGACATTGCCGTTGCTGCGATACTGGTTGGCAAAGCCCAAACCGGTGCCGAGCGACACCTGGGCGCCGACGATGCCGTGGCCGCCGTAGAAGTTCTTTTCCTTGGAGAACATGTGCATGGAGCCACCCTTGCCCTTGGACAGGCCGCCACGGCGTCCGGTCAGCTCGGCCATCACGCCGCGCGCGCTCATGCCCATGGCCAGCATATGGCCGTGGTCGCGATAGCCGGTGATCATCTGGTCGCCGTCCTTGAGCGCCATCTGCATGCCGACAACGACAGCCTCCTGACCAATGTAGAGGTGACAGAAGCCACCGATGAAGCCCATGCCGTAGAGCTGGCCGGCCTTCTCCTCGAAACGACGGATCAGCAGCATCTCGCGATAGGCCTTGAGTTCATCGCCCTTGGCGAATTCCGCAATGGCCGGGGCCTTGATGTCGGACTTCGGAGATTTGGCTGCTGCCGGTTTGCGGGCGGTCGTTGTCGCGGACTTTCGCGGGGCCATTCAGTCCTCCCTGGAACTCTGGAATTGCGGCGAGGATAGAGAAAGATTCAGACCACAGCAATGCCATAAATGCATGGCTATCATGTCAATTAAGTCACTGAAATATCATACAAAAATGTTAATTAACTTCGTATCGGTTAATTGACGTTGCGGCGCAATACGGATTGCGCTGCGACGCACACAAGACATTTCAATGGCTTACTTGAAAATGACGATCTCATCGATGCGTGAGACGTTCAGCGCATAGCGGGCCTTCTCGTCGAGGATGTCCCTTTCGAGGGAGCCGTCGCTCATCAGCGCCACTTCGCGCTCGAGGTCCTTGCGCTGCTTTATCAGGTCTTCGAGTTCTGCCAGCCGCTCGATACGGCGCTGCTCGAATCCCTTGGCGGCCTCAATGCCGAGATCGCCATTGACCACGTGATAGCCGAAATAGGCGAAGAAAATCGCAGCCAGAATCGGCGTCACCAGACGCCCGAGATGGCGCTTCTTATGCTGCTTGGTCCACATGGCCGGCCTTGTACGCAATACATTACGGAATCACCTTGAATCAAAATGATTAAGCAAGCGTTGAGCATGTTGCACGCACCATAAGAAATCCGGGCGCCATCGCTAGCGCCCGGATTCGAAAGTGATTCAAATGGCTTAAGGTGTCAGCTCTTGAGCATCGACCGGCCGGCGTAACGGGCTGCGGAGCCGAGTTCCTGCTCGATGCGGATAAGCTGGTTGTATTTGGCAGTCCGGTCGGAGCGTGCCAGCGAGCCGGTCTTGATCTGGCCGCAGTTGGTGGCAACGGCGAGATCGGCGATCGTCGAGTCCTCGGTCTCGCCCGAGCGGTGCGACATGACGGCGGTGTAGCCGGCCTTGTGGGCCATCTCGACCGCTTCCAGCGTCTCGGTCAGCGAGCCGATCTGGTTGACCTTGACGAGGATCGAGTTGGCGACCCCCATCTTGATGCCATCCGAGAGGCGCTTGGTGTTGGTGACGAACAGGTCGTCGCCGACAAGCTGTACCGTCTTGCCACAAAGGTCTGTCAGCGCCTTCCAGCCTTCCCAATCGTCTTCCGCCATGCCGTCCTCGATCGAGGCAATCGGATATTTCGCCGCGAGATCTGCAAGATACTGGGCCATCTCGCCCGGCTCGCGCACCTTGCCCTCGCCTTCCATGTCGTACTTGCCGTTCTTGAAGAACTCGGTCGAGGCGCAGTCGAGGCCGAGATAGATGTCTTCGCCGGGACGGTAGCCCGCCTTCTCGATCGACTTCATGATGAAGTCGAGCGCATCGGGGGCGCTTGCGAGATTGGGTGCGAAGCCGCCTTCATCGCCGACATTGGTGTTGTGGCCCTGCGCGGAAAGCTCCTTCTTCAGGGTATGGAACACTTCCGAGCCCATGCGCACGGCATCGCGCAGCGTTTCGGCGCCGACCGGCAGGATCATGAACTCCTGGAAATCGATCGGGTTGTCGGCATGTGCACC
Organism: Rhizobium sp.; assembly: GCA_019739215.1. Lineage (GTDB taxonomy): Bacteria > Pseudomonadota > Alphaproteobacteria > Rhizobiales > Rhizobiaceae > Rhizobium_E. The sequence continues at coordinate 30,648 of JAHHDR010000031.1, read as the reverse complement.
GCCATTGATGATGTTCATCATCGGCACCGGCAGGGTGTGGGCGTTGACGCCGCCGATATAGCGATAGAGCTGCAGGCCGGACGCGAGCGCGGCCGCCTTGGCGACAGCCAGAGACACGCCGAGGATGGCATTGGCGCCGATCCGGCCCTTGTTGTGCGTACCGTCGAGCTCGATCATCGCGGCGTCGATATCACGCTGGTTCTCGGCTTCCATGCCCGAGATCGCTTCGAAGATCTCGCCGTTGACGGCCTCGATCGCCTTTTCGACGCCCTTGCCGAGATAGCGCTTGCCGCCGTCGCGAAGCTCGACCGCTTCATGGGCGCCAGTGGAGGCGCCCGATGGAACCGCTGCACGGCCAAGGCTGCCGTCCTCCAGCAGGACGTCGACTTCAACCGTCGGGTTGCCGCGGCTGTCGAGAATTTCCCTGCCCAGAATATCGATGATGGCGGTCATGAACGTGTCCCTTTCGGCTGTAGCGTGAACTCGCCACTCCCTTAGCGGAGATTTGCAAAATTACAATGGCAGTTGCAAGGCCGGGCGCCGCAGAGAGCGCATGGTCTCACCGCCAGTGAAAGGAAGGTTTAACCATAAAGTACTATGTATACACTTGTCGATGTTGCGACAGAGACATCCGGATGCTGATCGAACTGGGGAAGGCGGCGTCGGTCGCCTGGGAGGCAATGATGAAGTTCACAATCGCCCGCAATCTCGCTGCAGTCGGGATCGCCGTATCGCTGGGCATGGTTGCATCATTCGGTCTGCAGCAGATGGCGCTGGAGCGGCTCAAGGTCAACGGACCGATCTACGAGCAGATCATCTATGGCAAGGACCTGATCGCCGACATCCTGCCGCCGCCGCTCTTCGTCGTCGAATCCTACATGCTGGCGCATGAGGGCCGCGGATTTTTCCGACCTGGTCGACGCCAATCTGGCCAAGATCGCCAACCTTCGCAGAGCCTACGACGACCGCCGGGCCTATTGGCAGACCACCCGCCTGCCCCAAGCACTCAAGGACGAACTGAACAATGAGGTGATAGCGCGCGGCGATCTCTACTGGCAGGTCATGGATGGAGACGTCATTCCGGCGCTGCTGGCAAAGGACGCCGAGGCTGCCAAAGCGGCGATCACGCAGCTCAAGACCGCCTTCCATGTACACCAGGAGGCCGTCGAGCTGCTCGTCGGCAAGTCGGACACGTTCCTCAAGGGCGAGGAAAGCAACGCCGCCGCCGAAATCGTCACCTGGACGGCGGCCGCCGCGACGGCTGCGCTGGCCTCGTTCCTTTTGCTGCTGGCTGGCCTTTATTTCTTCCGCCGCCGCGCGGTGCTGCCGCTCGACGGGATGACGCGGTACATGAGCGGTCTCGCGGGGGGCGATTTTTCCGACGCGGTGCCCTATGCCGACCGCACCGACGAGATCGGCCAGATGGCGCAGGCGGTCGTCGTCTTCCGTCAGAATTCGCTCGAACGGCGCGAAATCCACATGCGCACCGCCGAAGCCAAGGAGGCTGAAATCGAGCGCGAGCGTCGCCTGGCCGCGGACCGGTCGGCTGCCGATCTCGAGCGCGATGCAGCGATCGACCAACTGTCCGAAGCGCTGGGCGAACTTTCGCGCGGCAACCTGTCCTTCCGGATTGCGGGACATTTCGCTGCCGCATACGACCAGTTGCGCACGACCTTCAATGCGAGTGCGGACACGCTGGCCGGCTCGATGGGCGCAGTCGCGGGCTCGGCGAAGACTCTACGCCAGTCTTCGGGCGACATATCCCAGGCGATGGGTTCGCTCGCCGACCGCACCGAGCAGCAGGCAGCAACCATCGAAGAAACGTCGGCCGCGTTGACAGAAGTTACAGAAGCCGTCGCGAACGCGTCGAACCAGTCCGCCTCCGCCAGCCGGATGATGAGCGAGACCCGCAATGCCGCGGCGGAATGCAGCGGGCTGATGCGCGAGGCGATCAGCGCCATGCAGAGGATCGAAGGATCTTCCGGGCAGATCGGCCAGATCATCAATGTCATCGACGAAATCGCGTTCCAGACCAACCTCTTGGCGCTCAATGCCGGGGTGGAAGCCGCCCGCGCGGGCGAGGCCGGAAAGGGCTTCGCGGTCGTGGCGCAGGAAGTTCGGGAACTGGCCTCGCGTTCCGCCACTGCGGCCAAGGAAATCAAGGCCCTGGTCTCCGCCTCGTCCGAACAGGTCGGCGCCGGCGTCGGGCTGGTGAACAGGACCGGCGACGCCTTGTCGGACATCGAGACCAAGGTGCGCAATGTCGGACAGATGATCGACGCGGTGGTCACGTCGTCTCAGGAACAGTCCGCGGCCATTCGCGAGATCAACGCGTCGATCCATGGCATGGACGAGGTCACCCAGCGCAATGCCGCAATGACCGCGCAGACAAATGTCGCCTGCAAGGACCTCGACGATCAGATCCACGCACTGGAAGACATCGTCACGCGCTTCGAGGTGACGACGATCGCGGCACGGGCGCGCCGCGCCGCCTGATGAGGAAGCACTGGCGCGACTCGCCGGCTCAGGCAGCCTTGGCGATCGTATCCAGTGCCAGCAGCGTCTCGAGCAGGCGCGGCATGTCCTCCAGCCGCACCATGTTCGGCCCGTCCGAGGGTGCGTTGTCGGGATCCTGATGGGTTTCCATGAAGACGCCCGCCACACCGACAGCGACGGCTGCGCGTGCCAGCACCGGCACCATGGTCCGGTCACCGCCGGTGGAGGCACCCTGCCCGCCCGGCTGCTGCACCGAATGGGTAGCATCGAAGATCACGGGCGCGCCCATCGCCGCCATGATCGGCAGCGCGCGCATGTCGGAGACCAGCGTGTTGTAGCCGAAGGAAGCGCCGCGCTCGCAGAGGAGGATGTTCGGATTGCCGCTGTCATTGAGCTTGGCCAGCACGTTCTTCATGTCCCACGGCGCCAGGAACTGGCCCTTCTTGACGTTGATGACGCGGCCGGTCTTCGCCGCCGCCACCAGCAGGTCGGTCTGGCGCGAGAGGAAGGCAGGGATCTGCAGGATGTCGACCACGCCGGCAACCTCGGCGCATTGTTCCTCGGTGTGGATGTCGGTCAGAACAGGAAAGCCGAATTCCTTCTTGAGGTCGGCGAAGACTTCGAGCGACTTTTCGAGGCCGATGCCCCGCTGGCCCGAGAGAGAGGTGCGGTTGGCCTTGTCGAAGGACGACTTGTAGACAAGGCCGATCCCGAGATTGTCGCAGATCTCGGTGAGCTTGCCAGCCAGCATAAACGCGTGCTCCCGCGTCTCCATCTGGCAAGGGCCCGCTATGATGGTCAATTTTCCGCTATTGGAGAAATTCACCTGCCTGGCGCCCTCGCCCACGGTCACGGATGCATTGGTCTTCGACATCGATGTCACTCCGAAAATGCGAAAAGAGTGCCCTGCCCGGGCTCACGCGGCACCAGTATCTTGCCGCCGGATCTCATGTGCCTGACGCCATTACCAGCCAGCAGCCTTTCCGTCGCCGCAAGGTCTGCGACCCTGAACACCACCGCCTCGCCGCGCAGGCCGCGTTCCGAGGAGCGCGGCACGCCGAACTCGTTCTGAAGCGTGGCGGGATCGAGAACGCTGATCCGGCTGTCTGCGACCTGCAATTCGAGCCGGCCGCTGACAGGAGCCGACACCTCGCCTCCTGTCACCGCCTGGAGATAGCCGACAAAAGCACTCGGGTCCTGTTCAGACAGCACCACCTCGGCGATGGCCGTCGCTCCATTATCGTGGCGCTCCAGCATCGAGCGATCGACCGGCGGCAGGTTCGCCCGCTCGCAAGTGAACGCATGGAAATCGGGCGACCTGAGATCAGCGGAGAAGGACAGCGTGAACTGCGGCTCGACCTCGGTGCCATCGGGCAATTTCATCGTGCGGGAGAAGCGCAACTGGTCCCCGCCGCACAAACCGGCCGCGCGAAAGGACTGGTGATCGGCGTCCGCGTCGTCCGTACCCAGCGCAACGCTTGCAAACCCTTCCTCGCCGTTGCGGAAGCGGAAGGCGCGGTCACGGCCGGTGAACTGGTTTCCCGCCCGCGCCGACGCCTCGCAATCCGCGTCATTGCCTATGGCGAGCGGTTCGAGATAGGTGCGATCGGAGAAATAGACGCAGGCGTTCTCGGTGCCGAAGGGATGGCGCGCATCAGCCGCCACCGTGAAGCCGAGCGCGACCAGTCGCAACCGGGCAGTCGCGAGATCAGTCACGGGCAGCACGAGATGGTCGAGCGGGCGAGATTGGGTCATGGCCGCCCTTTCGCATGATTGGGGGCGGCGGACAAGGGTCGGCTCTCCCATGACTCGCGCAGTTCGAGGGACGTCCGGCTTCCCGTGCTCCCGCGCTGGCCGCACCTTGACCAGTCGCTTGATCATGAGGTACGTACCACAAAGGGAGTGCGTTTGAACTTTCAGTCGAGCAAGGCCGAAACTCGACCGCGGACAAGCGGTGGTCATCTGCGACGCTGCGAACGCCCACCCGTCTTTGGGAGGCATCATGACCAAGCAATTCGAATTCGATCCGCAATTTGTCATCAGCGATGAGCAATCCCTTCGCGGCCTGTTTCATGCGACCCATCCGCTGGCCGCCCAGAAATGCCTGGGGTTTCTCGACAAGCATGCGCAGGCCTTCATCCGACGGTCACCATTCCTCTGCATCGGCACCCAGAACATGGACCAGAGAGCCGATGTCAGTCCGCGGGGTGATCCGGTCGGCTTCGTCCGCATCCTCGATGCGCATACGCTGGCAATACCGGACCGTCCCGGCAACAACCGTCTCGATACGCTTTCCAATATCATCGCCAATCCCAACGTCGGGCTTCTGTTCATCATACCCGGTTTCGACGACACATTGCGGGTCAACGGCCGGGCAAGCCTGGTGACCGATCCGCGGATCCTCGAAAGCATGAGCATCGAAGGCCGCACGCCAAAGCTCGCAATCGTGGTGCAGGTGAGCGAAGTCTTCCTGCATTGCGCCAAGGCTTTCCGCCGCTCGCATCTCTGGGACCCCTCGCATTTCCAGGATCGCAGCGAGATGCCGTCCCTGTCAAAGATCGTCCTGGACCAGACTACCGGGGCGCCCACCGACGAGAGCGAGATGCGCAAGCTCGATGAGGAACTCGAGGCAGACTACAAGACGTCGATGTACTGATGGCCCTTGTCTGACCAACGACGCCTGGCGCAGAAACGGCGCGCGCGGCACCACCGCGCGTTTGTGTACGGCGCCACCGAAGACCAGCAACACTCCAGCCCTTCCCGTGAAACGCTTTTCTCCTCCTGGCCAACCGGCCAGCAACATATTTCTTGCGTCGTCACCCTTGCCCATGAAATAGCCGGCACATATTTTCGCCTCACCCAAAACGGATGGAATCCATGCCGGCGCACGACACTGTCCTCGAAGCCATCGGCAACACGCCGCTCATCAAGCTCCGCAAAGCCTCAAACCTCACGGGCTGCACGATCTACGGCAAGGCCGAGTTCCTCAATCCCGGCCAGTCGGTGAAGGATCGGGCGGCGCTCTACATCATTCGCGATGCGGAGAAGCGCGGCGTGTTGAGGCCCGGTGGCGTCATCGTCGAAGGCACCGCCGGCAATACCGGAATCGGGCTGGCCATGGTTGCCAGGGCGCTCGGCTACCGCACCGTCATCGTCATCCCCGAGACCCAGAGCCAGGAGAAGAAGGACGCGTTGCGTCTGCTTGGCGCTGAACTGGTTGAAGTCCCGGCGGTGCCCTACAAGAACCCCAACAATTATGTGAAGCTGTCGGGCCGGCTTGCCGACGAACTGGCGAAAACCGAGCCGAACGGTGCCGTCTGGGCCAACCAGTTCGACAATGTCATCAACCGCCAGGCGCATATCGAGACCACCGCGCCCGAGATCTGGTCGGACACCAATGGCGAGATCGACGGCTTCATCTGCGCGGTCGGTTCAGGCGGCACGCTGGCCGGCGTGGCGGCGGGCCTCAAGGGCTTTAATGCCGACATCAAGATCGGACTGGCCGACCCCGAGGGCGCGGCCCTGCACGAATATTACACATCAGGCGAGTTCAAGGCGCCCGGCTCCTCGATCACCGAAGGCATCGGCCAGGGCCGCATCACCGCCAATCTCGAGGGCTTCAAGCCGGACTATTCCTACCGGATTCCCGATTCCGAGGCGATTCCGCTGGTTTTCGACCTGATCGAGGAGGAAGGCATGTGCCTTGGCGGCTCGTCGGGGATCAACATCGCCGGTGCGATCCGCCTTGCCAGGGACCTCGGACCGGGCCATACCATCGTGACGATCCTTTGCGACTACGGCAACCGCTACCAGTCCAAGCTTTTCAATCCGGAGTTTCTCTCGTCCAAGGGCCCTGCCGATCCCGGGCTGGATCGCGCGGAAATCCGACATCGTCCCTCCTTACGAGCCGGTCTGAGACCATGCCGACATTGCTCCTCTTTCGTGACGACTTCTACCTCTCGACGGCGGAAGGCACTGTCACGGCAGTGCGAGACAATGGCGCCATCGAACTTGACCAGACCTGCTTCTACGCAACGTCGGGCGGCCAGCCCGGGGACAGCGGCTTCCTCGAGCGCGCCGATGGTTCGAAGATCGAGCTTGGCATCACCGTGCACGGCGAGGACAAGAGCGTCATCCTCCATATGCCACTCGACGGCCAGCCGCGGCCCGCCGTTGGCGAGGCGCTGACCCTGCATGTCGACTGGGCCAGGCGCTACAAGCTCATGCGCATGCACACCGCCTGCCATATCCTGTCCGTCGTCTGCCAGTTTCCCATCACCGGTGCCGCAGTCGGCGAGGATGAGAGCCGGGTGGACTTCGACATGGCCGAGACGATCGACAAGGACGAGATCACGGCCCGGATGATGGAAATCGTTACCGCCAATCACCCTGTCTATGTGCAATGGATCACCGACGCGGATCTCGTCGCCAATCCCGGTATCGTGAAGTCCAAGAATGTCCGGCCACCGTCCGGCATGGGACGGGTCAGCCTCGTCTGCATGGGCGAGAATGCTTCCGTCGACAGCCAGCCCTGCGGTGGCACGCATGTGTCGGAAACTCAAGAGGTGGGGACCATTCACATCGTCAAGATCGAGAAGAAAGGTAAGGAAAACAGGCGCTTCCGGATAAGATTTGACACCCAGAAGTAAATTTTGCCTTACGTAAGTGTAGCCAGTCGGAGGAGACCAAATGTCCCAACAGAAAAGCCCCTTCGTCGTATCATCCGACTGGGTGGAAAAGAACCTTGGCGCGCCTGATTTTCGCCTCGTCGACGCCTCCTTCTACCTGCCTGCACAGAAGCGCAATGCGGCCGAGGAATATGCGGAAGGCCATATTCCGGGCGCCGTTCTCTTCGACCAGGATGCCATCGCCGACCATTCGACAGACCTGCCGCATATGGTGCCGGACCCCCAGGTTTTCGCAGATGCCGTCGGCAGGATGGGAATACGCGAGACAGATACGATCGTGGTCTATGACGGTATCGGCATGTTCGCCTCGCCGCGTGTCTGGTGGCTGTTTCGCACGATGGGTGCCGGGAACGTCTTCGTCCTCGATGGCGGCATGGACGGCTGGAAGCGCGAAGGTCGGCCTGTGACGACGGAACTGCCGGAGCCGGCGCCAGCAATATTCCGGGCGAATTTCGATGCGTCGCGGGTTACCTCACTCGACATGATGAAGCAGATCGTCGCCTCCGGCAGTGTCCAGATCGCCGACGCCCGAAGCGCCGGCCGGTTCGCCGGCACCGATCCCGAACCGCGCGCGAGCCTGCGCTCCGGCCACATGCCCGGCGCCAGGAGCATGCCGGTGATGCAATTGACCGAGAATGGCCGCCTCAAGTCCCTGCCCGAGTTGAAGGCGGCGATCGAAGACGCAGGCATCGACCTGGGCCGGCCCGTCGTCACCTCCTGCGGCTCAGGTATCACGGCCGCGATCATCACGCTGTCGCTTGCCTCCCTTGGCCATACCGACAACACGCTCTATGATGGCTCATGGACCGAATGGGGCGGTCGCAGCGACACCCCCGTCGTTACCGGCAAGGATTGATCGTATATGTCGACTGCCACGAAGAAGCCGCGGGCGCTGAAGGCGCACATCACGCGGCTGGAAATGACCACGCCGCCCCGTCAGAGCCTGGCGCTTCCCGTCAATATCACGACTGCCGTCATGCGCGTGCCGGAGATTCCGCTTTCCTACTACCGATACATCTACGATCAGGTCGGCCGCCGCTGGCATTGGGTCGAGCGCCTGCGACTGTCGGAAGACAAGTTGCGAGGCATCCTGCACGACAAGCGCACGGAGATCGCCGTGCTCTATGTCAATGGCGCACCCGGCGGCTTCTACGAGTTCTTCCGGCATGACGACCATGTCGAGTTCTGTCACTTCGGCCTGATGGAACATGCTCTGGGACTTGGCGTCGGCAAGTGGTTCCTGCTGCAGGCGCTCTACGCCGCCTGGGCGCATGAGCCACAGAAGGTCACTGTCACCACCAACAATCTCGATCACCCGCGCGCCGTCCAGCTCTACCAGATGTTCGGCTTTTCGCCGGTGTCGACGTCCGACTCGCTTGTCAGGCCGCTCAGCGACGACGAGTTGCTCAAGGTCTTCAAAGGCTGACATGGTGGCGAAGAAAGCCGCATTCCAGTTCCTCCGGCAACGCTATGCCTGGCAATATGCACTGCTGATTGCCGCGCTCGCCTATCTCTTTCTCTGGGATCCGCTGCGAAACTGGTGGGCCTATGAAACCACAACGGCGGAGGTGACGGCGGTGCGATCGCTCTGCGCCGCCTTTGAACGCGCGCATGCGATACCGGTCGAGGTCGATGAATGCGACCGCCTCAGGGAGAAGATGGCGACCCGCTCCGACATCGTGGTCAAGCCGCGACTGTTCGCGACCTTCACCTATCGTTCGCCGGCGGACAACAGCGCGCAAACGGCTTCGGTGGTTCGAGAGCACGACGACGCCGGCAGACCGATCTCCGTCGGCAGTCGGATCTCGGTCCAACTGTCGCGCAGCGAGCCCACAGTGTTCCGAATCCCCTGACGCCTCTTTTCACGTCGCAATACACAAGCGGCCGGCGGATCGCTCCACCGGCCGCGAGACGTCTGTAACCTCGGATCAGGCAGCCAGCGCAACTTCCGGTTCGAACATCTGCAGGCCCAGCGCCTCGGCGACCGGGCGGTTGGTGATCTTGCCCTTATGGACGTTGAGGCCGTTGCGCAGGTGCTTGTCGGCGAGGATCGCCTGGATGCCGCGGTCGGCCAGCGCCAGGCCCTGGCTGATCGTGGCGTTGTTCAGCGCGTGCGCGGAAGTCACCGGAACGGCGCCCGGCATGTTGGCGACGCAGTAGTGAATGATGCCGTCGACCTCGTAGGTCGGGTCGGAATGGGTCGTGGAATGCGAGGTCTCGAAGCAGCCGCCCTGGTCGATGGCGACGTCGACGATCACTGCCCCCTTCTTCATGCCTGAGAGCATCGCCCGGGTGACCAGCTTCGGCGCGGCAGCGCCCGGGATCAGCACGGCACCGATGACGAGGTCGGCGCGGAACACTTCGCCTTCCAGCGCATCGATCGAGGAGAATCGGGTATGAACCTGACCGTTGAAGATATCGTCGAGCTGACGCAGGCGCGGCAGCGACCGGTCGAGGATGGTGACGTCGGCGCCGAGGCCAACGGCCATACGGGCGGCATGCAGGCCGACCACGCCGCCACCGATGACGACGACTTTGCCCGGCAGCACGCCCGGCACGCCGCCCAGCAGCACGCCGCGACCGCCATGGGCCTTCTGCAGCGCGGTGGCGCCCGCCTGGATGGACAGGCGGCCGGCGACTTCCGACATCGGTGCCAGCAGCGGCAGGCCGCCACGGTCGTCGGTCACGGTCTCATAGGCGACGGCGGTGACGCCGGACGCGAGCAGGCCCTTGGTCTGCTCGGGATCCGGGGCGAGGTGAAGATAGGTGTAGAGAATCTGGCCTTCGCGCAACTGTACCCATTCGGACGGCTGGGGCTCCTTGACCTTGACGATCATGTCGGAGTTCTGGAACACCTCGGACGCGGTGGTGGCGATCTTGGCGCCGGCGGCCACATAGTCGGCGTCGGAGGCGCCGATGCCGGCGCCGGCATTGGTCTCGACCAGCACTGAATGGCCGTGCGCGACATATTCGCGGACCGAAGCCGGCGTCAGGCCGACGCGATATTCGTGATTCTTAATTTCCTTCGGGCAACCGACGCGCATTGGATTTTCCCCTGTCTTTGCTTGTTGGGCGGGTTGGATTTGTGCGTGGATTAGAGCGCAAAAGACGCGAAATGTCCTTGCAAAGACGGTTTGATTCAGGGGTCGCGTTCGAATATTGTTGCAAATCAAAACGATTAATTCGAAGGTTCCACCAATGGACAAGCTGGATCACATCGATCTTGCCATCTTGAAGACACTCCAGGAAAATGGGCGGATCTCCAATGCCGACCTCGCCGACCGGATCGGCCTATCCGCGTCGTCCTGCTCGCGTCGGCTCGATATCCTCGAGAAGACCGGCGTGATTTCCGGCTACCATGCCCGAGTGTCGCACAAGGCACTCGACTACAAGATGATGGTCATCGTCCATATCTCCCTGTCGGGGCAGTTCGCCAAGACGCTCGCAGAGTTCGAGGCCGCCGTGAAGCGCGTACCCAACATCCTGGTCTGCTACCTCATGTCCGGCGAGTACGACTATATCCTGCGCGTGGCCTGCAAGGATCTGGAGGACTATGAGCGCATCCACAGGGACTGGCTCTCCGCCCTGCCCCATGTCGTCAAGATCAATTCGAGCTTTGCGCTGCGCGAGATCATCGACAGGCCGAATCTCGCGGCGCTTTGACGCAAAGGGGCCGCAGGATTGACTGCGGCCCCTGACAGTCGCGTCGGTGCGGAACTAGGCTGCGCGGCGCCCTTGGGCCGTGACGATGCTTCCGACCTGGAAGGCGCGGATCAGGCCGACAAGTTCGTCGGTGTCGTGGGCAAGCGATTCGGCGGCGGCGGTGGTTTCCTCCGCCATGGCTGCGTTCTGCTGGGTCGCCGCGTCGAGCTGGTTGATCGACGACGCGATCGAACGCAGCGTCGTGTCCTGCTCGGAGGCGCTGTGGGCGATCTTGCCGACGATCTCGGTGGCCGCCTTGACCTGTTCGGAGATGCGCTTGAGGGCTTCTCCGGCCTCACCGACGAGGCGAACACCGTTGTCGACCTGGCCGGAAGAGCGGGCGATCTGGTCCTTGATCTCCTTGGCGGCGGCGGCGGAGCGCTGGGCCAGTTCGCGCACCTCCTGGGCGACCACGGCAAAGCCCTTGCCGGACTCGCCGGCACGCGCCGCCTCGACGCCGGCGTTCAAGGCCAGCAGGTTGGTCTGGAAGGCGATTTCGTCGATCACGCCGATGATCTTGGAGATCTCGGCCGACGATTGCTCGATACCGCTCATCGCACTGATCGCCTGGGTAACCACGCCATCGCTGCGGCTGGCTTCGGCGCTGACGGCCTGCACGCGCTGGCTCGCCTCATGGGCGCCGTCGGCGGTCTGTCGCACCGTGACCGCCAGTTCCTCCAGGGCGGCCGACGTTTCCTCGAGGTTCGCGGCCTGCTGCTCGGTGCGCTGCGAGAGCTGACCGGACGCTCGGCGGATCTCCTCCTTGCTCATCGAGATGTCGCCGGCCTTGGCGCTGACCTTCGCCATCGCCGCTTCCAGGCGGGACAGCGCATCGTTGAAATTGTCGCGCAGGCCGGCATAATGCGGGCCTAGATCGCCGCAGCGCGCGGTGAGGTCGCCCTGCGCCAGCGTTTCCAGGGCGCGTCCGATCGACGACACGGCATGGCTCTGCGACACCGACTCCTGCTCGCGGTCGCGTAGGTTCTTCGCGCGCTCGCCTTCGATCTCCCGTTGCTGGGCGGCTTCACGGTCTGCGGCGGCGTGACGTTCGCGAACCTTCTCCTGGAGGGCAACAGTGGCGCGCGCCATCTGGCCGATCTCGTTGGTCCATTCGCTATGCGGCACGATGACGCCAGTGTTCTCGTCGGCAACGGCGCCGAGCGCGTCGTGGACACCGGACAACGGTCTGGTGATGCCGCGGATCACGTAGAAGGCGATCCCCAGCCCGAGCAGGAACAGTGCCCCGCACGCGGCGAGTGCCTTGATCACGGTCGCCCGGACCTGTGCCTGCAGGTCGTCGATATAGACACCCGTGCCGACCACGATCTTCCAGGGCTCATAGGCGAGCGAGTAGGCCGCCTTGAGGAAGGTCACATCCTCCGGCTGGCCGGGCTTGCCCCAATCATAATAGGTGATGCCGCCGCCGTTGCGGCCGACACGGGTCATGTCGTAGCTGAAGCGCACGCCATTCTTGTCGACGGAATCGGACATGCTCTTGCCAATCAGCTTGGCATTGGGGTGCAGTTTCATCACGACGTCGTAGTCGTTGCCGAAGAGATAGCCATTCGGCTCGTATTTCGCCCTGGCGAGAACCCGGTAGGCCTCGGCCTGCGCCGCCTCGAGCGTCATTTCGCCCGCCTTGACGCGTTCGTTGTACTGGTCAAGCAGGGAGACCGCAGACTCGACCTGGGTCCGCAGCATGTCGAAGCGCTCGCGGTAGATATCCTGGGTAAATGACGTGAGCTGGAGATAGACCGCGACGGCAAAGGCCGCCATCAACGTTCCCACCAGCACGAAGAGCTGATGCGCAATCCGGAGCTTTTTCATACAAATCTCGCTTCAATGAGGAAAACTGGAATTCTTGCCATCCAGCCCCTGCGCGGTGTGATCCCGACGCATCGCGAGCACGTCATGGCCCCACCCAGCTGTGAGGCGGAGGTTCGGGCAAATGGTTAAAATATGAATTAAGGGAGAAATATGAGTTTTCATCAGAAATTCGGCGACGAATTGGGGGTCGCGCCCGTTGCCTCTCCGGCGCCGCCCCGTCGCCGCTAGATGGGGGTGTCGCAGCGGCCCGCCAACGGACTTGCCAATGCTGCGTCCAGCAGCTTTTATCAAACGGTAAAAAATCCGTCATGAAAGGCGCGTAGCGGATAACAGGCCAATCCTTGCCTTCGACAAGAACCTTCGAAAGGAAATGTCATGACCAGACTGCCGGATATCAATTCCACCCGCCGCTCACTCCTGAAGGGAATGGCCGCCACCTCGGCGCTGGTCGTGCTGCATCCTTTCGCAGTCCATGCGGCCGCCAACCAGGCGCATCTCCGCATCATGGAGACGACTGACATCCATGTCGCGGTCTACCCTTACGATTATTATGCCGATGCGCGCGACGACAAGCTCGGCCTGTCGCGCACGGCAACCATCATCGACACCATCCGCGCCGAAGCCGGCAACTCGATGCTGATCGACAACGGCGATTTCCTCCAGGGCAATCCGCTCGGCGACTTTATCGCCTATGAGCGCGGTATGAAGGACGGCGACATCCATCCGGTCATCAAGGCGATGAACACGCTCGGTTACGACTGCGGCACGCTCGGCAATCACGAATTCAACTACGGCCTCGACTTCCTGTTCAACACGACCAAGGGCGCGAACTTCCCTTACGTCTGCGCGAACCTGACCAAGGGCCAGCTTGCGGCCGATGGGCGGCAAGACGAGTTGTTCATCAAGCCCTATGTCATCGTCGAGAAGACGATCACGGATGGCGCCGGCGCGCAGCACAAGGTCAAGGTCGGCTTTATCGGCTTCGTGCCTCCGCAGATCATGGTGTGGGATTCCAAGAACCTGGAAGGCAAGGCCAACACCCGCGACATCGTGCAGGCGGCCCGCGCCTGGGTGCCGCAGATGAAGGAAGAAGGTGCCGATATCGTGATTGCGCTCTCGCATTCCGGCATCGACGCGACGGGCGAGAAGGAGCGCATGGAGAACGCCTCGCTCTATCTTGCCGGCGTGGACGGGATCGATGCGATCTTCACCGGCCACCAGCATCTCGTCTTCCCCGGTCCGAAGACCTGGGACGGCATTGCGGGGGTCGATCCGGTCAAGGGCGCGCTCCAGGGCAAGCCGACGGTCATGGGCGGCTTCTGGGGCTCGCATCTCGGCCTGATCGACCTGCTCATCGAACAGGACGGAGGCAAGTGGAAAGTGGTGGACTTCACCACCGAAGCCCGCGGGATCTACCACCGCGATGACAGGAAGGTGGTCGCCGACGTGGCCGACAAGCCGGAGGTGCTCGCCGCGGTCAAGGAAGAACACGAGGCCACCCTCGCCTATATCAGGCGTCCGGTCGGAAAGACATCGGCGCCGCTCTACTCCTATTTCGCGCTGGTCGCCGACGATCCCTCGGTGCAGATCGTCAGCCAGGCCCAGACCTGGTATGTCCGGGACCTGATGAAGAACTCGGAGTATAGCGACCTGCCGATCCTGTCGGCGGCGGCGCCCTTCAAGGCCGGCGGCCGCGGTGGCGCAGAGTATTACACCAATGTGCCGGTGGGCGACGTGGCGATCAAGAATGTCGCCGACCTCTACCTTTATCCCAACACGCTTCGCGCCGTGGTCATTACCGGCGACCAGGTGAAGAACTGGCTGGAAATGTCGGCCGGCATCTTCAACCAGGTCGAGGCTAGCACCAGGGATGCAGAACTGATCAACACCGCCTTCCCGTCCTATAACTTCGACGTCATCGACGGCGTGACCTACGAGATCGATCTCAGCCAGAAGCCGAGATACGACAAGGACGGAAATGTCGTGAATGCGGGTTCGAGCCGCATCAAGAACCTCAGCTTCGATGGAAAACCGGTCGATCCCGCACAGAAATTCCTCGTCGCGACCAACAATTACCGCGCCGGCGGCGGCGGCAATTTCCCCGACATCAAGGACGACAAGGTGGTGCTGGTCGCGCCGGACACAAACCGCGACGTGCTGGTCCGCTTCATCATCCAGCAAGGCACGATCAATCCGTCGGCGGATGCCAACTGGAAATTCTCCGCCATGCCGGGGACCACGGTTGTGTTCGAGACCGGACCGAAGGCGCGGGAATTCATCGGCGACGTCAAGAGCGTCAAGATCGAGGATGCCGGCGAGGGTGCCGAAGGCTTTGCAAAATTCCGGATCGCCCTCTGACCCCGAATAATTTGCGCAGGCGGCGGCCCGGCTGGTGGCCGCCTGCATTGACCGGACTGCCGGGCCGGCGCATCCTCCCCCACCCAAAGGAGAGACCATATGAGCGCTAGCATCGCACCGATCGGAAAACTGACCAACCTGCCCCACTACCAGGAACGCGTCGACCTCGCGGCTGCCTTTCGCTGGACGGCACGGCTCAATCTCCACGAAGCCGTGGCCAACCACTTCTCGCTCGCCGTCAACGACGAGGGCACGCGGTTCCTCATGAACCCGAACCAGGTGCATTTCTCCCTGATCAAGGCATCCTCGCTTTTGCTGCTCGACGCCAATGATCCGCAGACCATGGACCAGCCCGACGCCCCGGATCCGACCGCATGGGGCCTTCACGGCTCGATCCACCGGCACCTGCCGCATGCACGCTGCGTCATGCATGTCCATTCGATCCATGCCACAGTCCTCGCTTCACTCGCCGATTCCCGCCTGCTGCCGATCGACCAGAATTGCGCCACCTTCTTCGGCCGCTACGTCATCGACGAGAATTACGGCGGGCTTGCCTTCGAGGACGAAGGTGAACGTTGCGCGCGTCTGCTCAAGGACCCGAAACACAAGGTGATGATCATGGGCAGTCACGGCGTGCTGGTGATCGGCAAGTCCGTCGCCGACACGTTCAACCGGATGTATTATTTCGAGCGCGCCGCGGAGACCTATATCAAGGCGCTGCAGACTGGCCAGAAACTTCGCGTTCTATCGGACGAGGTCGCCGAGAAGGTGGCGCAGGAAATCGAGGACTATCCAGGCCAGGCCGAACGACACCTGGCCGACCTCAAGACGCTGCTCGAACGGCAGGAACCGGATTACCTGGGCTAAGGACGTCACATGCCGCGCTCGGGCTGGCCCCGGGCGCGTGCGAAACCGGTATCGGGTTGCTGAAGGCCCAAGGGCTCTGGAGATGACCTGACAGGGCGATAGAAGGCGCCCGGGCGCCTTGCCCCTACGGGGTCACACGGTGCGATCGGCGGCGCCATCGCCGAACAGCGTCGCGCCATGCTGGTCGATGATCTGTTTTGCCTTGCGGAACGTGGTCTCGATCGCGTCGTCCTGGCTGGAAAACAGATCGGCGCGAATAAACCGCCGGACCATCACCCCTTCGGCTGCATCATGTTCGATGCGGCCGGCCAGGCGCCACTGCCCACCTTCCTTGATCGGCGTCGCATAGACGGCGTATTCGCCGATCCGCTCCATGCGTTCCTTGCCGCCAGATCCAGCGGAATCACTGCCGCCACCCAATCCAAACAATTTTGAAAGAAATCCTGCCATAGAATGCGTCTAGCACAGTGATTTCGGGCAAGGAAGCCTCATTCGCATGCTATCATATCCTCGCGCCCGAGACTGCGGACGCGGGGAGGCATTGAGAGATGAGGGCGCCTAAAATCCTTTTTCCCATCGCGATCGCCCTTGTCTGCCTTGTCCTGCTGCTGGGCGCAGCATGGCTGCTCGGGCCGCGAACGCCCGTGGATACCAGGATCACCTTTGACCCGAAAGCGATCGGTGCCGATCTCGACGACTACCTCGAGAGCTCGGAAGCGAAGGTTGCCGGCATTCAGCCAAACCAGCACAAGGACATTGTCTGGGCAGATCCGTCGACGAAGGCGAAGACGCCGATCGCCATCGTCTATATCCATGGCTTCTCGGCGTCGCCGGGCGAGATGCGTCCGCTGCCCGACCTCATTGCCGCGGAGATGGGCGCCAATCTCTATTTCACGCGCCTGGCCGGACACGGCACGACGACGAGACCGATGGCGGATGCCAGCGTCAATGCCTGGGTGAACGACTTTGCCGAGGCGCTTGCGATCGGCGAACGGCTGGGTGACAGGGTCGTGATCATGGGCACGTCGACGGGCGGCGCGCTGACCACCTGGGCGCTTGCGCAACCAGCCTTTCGGGACCGCATCGAGGCCGTGATCCTGTGCTCGCCGAATTTCGGCGTGCGGGCTTTCGGTGCCTCGCTGCTGACGCTGCCCTTTGCCCGCGAGATATCCCGCCTCGTTCTCGGCGAGACCCGCAGCTTCGAGCCCCAGAGCCATCTCCAGCGGCTCTACTGGACGACGACGTACCCGGTGGAGGCTATCCTGCCGATGGCGGAGACGGTCAGGCTCGCTGTCAATGCTCCGGTCGAACAGATTGGCACCCCGGCACTGTTCCTGATCTCGCCCGACGACGCGGTGGTCGATCCGGCGATCACCCGCGGCATTGCTGCGCGATGGGGCGGCTCGTGGAAGCTTCTCGAAGTCCAGGGCGTGGAGGATCCATCCCGCCATGTGCTGGCCGGTGACGCCATGTCGCCAGCGACGACCGAGCCGGTCGCGGCAGCCGCATCCGACTGGTTGCGGAACGTCCTTTCAACAGCCAGGTGACGAAATGTTGAGCGTCGCCGTTCTTGACCCTCACTCCAGCACCAGCGTCTAATCTCTGTTATGTGGTGATTCTGAAAGGTGAACGGATGCTGGCAATCGCGCGGGTGGTCATGCTGTCGCTGCCGTTGCTCACGGCCTCTTTCGCTCATGCTGGCGAGGTGGCGAAGCTTGCCGAGGAAGCGGAAGGTCTGATTGCGAAAGGTGACGGACCGGCGGCCTATGACAAGATGCGCCAGTCGCTGGCAGCGGCCTCGGCGGGCATTCCCTTCGACATTCGCAAGGCCTTTTTTCGTCAGCGAGAAGCCGCTGATGTTCGGCAGCTTATGACCGTGTGGCGAGCAACGAGTTTCCGGCCGGCTCGTCGCTGATCACCTATGCCGAGCCGATCGGGCTCGCCTGGATCGCCGATGGTGCAGGCGTGACCAGCGCGTTCACGGTGGATTTCGAGCTCCGAAACCCCGGAGGCGAGCTTCTCGCCGAGCAGAAGGCGTTCGGAAACTTCAAGATCGATGCCCGTGAGCCACTCTTCGAGATCTTCACCCCCGCTGTCGCTCGATTGTCTCTGCCGTCCCCGGCGGGAGGACTACGTCCTCAAATATGTGTTTCAACGACACCAATTCCAAGAAGACGACGAGTGTGGAACAGCGCTTCAAGCTGAAGTAAGCCGCCTCAGACCTCGACGACCTTGCCTTCGGACAGTGTGACCCGACGGTCCATCCGCGATGCGAGCTCGTGATTGTGGGTTGCGATCAGTGCCGCAAGTCCCGACTGGCGGACCAGGGCCTCCAGTGCCTCGAAGACATAGTGTGCCGTCACCGGGTCGAGATTGCCGGTCGGTTCGTCCGCCAGAAGCAGCAGGGGGGCATTGGCCACGGCGCGCGCAAATCGCGACCCGCTGCTGTTCCCCGCCCGATAGTTCCGCCGGCCGATGTTCGGAGCGATGGCCGACACGGAGATATTCCAGCAATTGCTGAGCGCGCTCCGCGGCCTCCGCGGACGAAAGACCGGCGATCATCTGCGGCATCAATGACATTCTCGAGTGCCGAGAATTCCGGCAGAAGGTGATGGAACTGGTAGACGAAGCCGATCTCCATGCGGCGGATCGACGTGCGGTCCGCGTCGACAAGAGTTGCCCGCAGCTGGCCCCGTTGATGAAAACTTCCCCCTCATCCGGTCGCTCCAGCAGACCCGCGAGATGCAGAAGCGTCGACTTGCCGGTTCCAGAAGGCGCCACCAACCCGACAATTTCGCCCTTGCGCAGTGTGAAACTGGTGTCTTTCAGGATGTCGAGACGCGTTTCGCCCTCGCCATAGTGACGCGATACATTGTCGATCTTCAGGATTTCGGTTTCGGCCATGTCACTCATATCTCAGCGCCTGCACCGGATCGATGCGGGAAGCGCGCCACGCGGGAATGATCGTTGCGAGGAAGGACAGGCTCAGCGTCATGATCACCACGCTGACGGTCTCGCCGGCATTCATTTCGGCAGGAAGCTGACTCAGGAAGTAGAGTTCGGGGTTGAAGATCGTCGTTCCCGAGAGCCATGAAAAGAACTGCCTGATGCTCTCCACATTCAGACAGACGAGAACCCCGAGCGCGACGCCCGCAAAGGTTCCCACCACGCCGATCGTCGCACCCGTCATGAAGAAGATTCGCATGATGGAGCCCGATGTCGCACCCATGGTCCGCAGAATCGCGATGTCGGTGCCCTTGTCCTTCACCAGCATGATGAGGCCGGATATGATGTTGAGCGCGGCGACCAGCACGATCAGCGTCAGGATCATGAACATGACGTTGCGCTCGACGGCCAGTGCCGAAAAGAAGGTGCGGTTGCGCTGGCGCCAGTCGGTGATGAAGATCGAGCGTTCCGAGGCGGCCTCAAGTTTCGGCCGCATCTCGTCGATGGCCTCTGGATGATCGAGAAAAACCTCGATCGACTGCGCAATGCCGTCCTGGTTGAAATAAAGTTGAGCCTCCTCGAACGGCATGAAGATGATCGAGGCATCATATTCCGACATGCCGATCTCGAAGATGGCCGAGACCTTGTAGGACTTTACGCGCGGATTGACGCCCATCGGGGTGACGTCGCCCTCTGGGGAAATCAGCGTGATCGTATCACCGGCGGAAAGCCCCAGATTGGCTGCCATGCGGCTGCCAATCGCGACGCCCTCACCCGCGGCGAAACCGACGAGATCGCCCTGCTGGATGTTGTCGGCGACCATTTTCAGGCGCGTCATGTCGTCGGCGCGCACACCCCTGACCAGCGCACCGGTGCCGGCGCCGGCTTTGCCGGAGGCGAGCGTCTGACCTTCGATCAGCGGGATCGCGTCCCGAACGCCCTCGACCTTGCGGTACTTGTCCGAAAGCGCGGCATAATCATCCAGCACGCCATCGATCGGCTGGACAATCATATGGCCGTTGATGCCAAGGATCCGGGTGATCAGTTCGGTACGGAAACCGTTCATGACGGCCATGACGATGATCAAGGTCGCAACGCCCAGCATGATGCCGAAAAATGAGAATCCGGCAATGACCGAGATGAACGCTTCCTTGCGGCGCGGCCTCAGATAGCGCAGCGCTACCATTCTCTCGAACGAAGAGAATGGGCGGACCGACGGCGCCCTGGCCTTTGCCGCGGTATTCTCCGTGGCTTCCCCGTCCGCCATTTCAGTGACCATGCCTGCTCCGTTCAACCGGACGATGCCAACTTGTTGATCGCGGCCTCAATAGACAGGGTCTCGCGTGCGCCAGACTTGCGGTCCTTGAGCTCGACCTCGCCATTGGCGATCGAACGCGGTCCAACGATGACCTGTGTGGGAATGCCGATTAGGTCGGCCGTGGCGAACTTGGCGCCCGCCCGGTCATCGGTGTCGTCATAGATCACGTCAAGCCCCACCTTGCCGAGTCTGGCATAGAGATCCCCGCTGGCCGAGTCGCAGGCTGCATCGCCGGTCTTCATGTTGATGATCGACACGTCGAAAGGCGCCACCGATTTCGGCCAGATGATTCCGTTCTCGTCATGTGAGGCTTCGATGATGGCCGGAACAAGGCGCGTCGGACCGATGCCATAAGAGCCCATGTGAACCGGATGCTGCTTGCCGTCCGGGCCCTGGACCTGGGCGCCCATGGGCTCGGAATACTTCGTGCCGAAATAGAAGATGTGGCCCACCTCGATGCCGCGCGCCGACAGGCGATCCGATTCGGGGATGGCATCGAACGCGGCCTCGTCATGCATTTCCGACGTCGCTGCGTAGACCGAAGTCCACTTGTCGAATATTGCCTGCAGGCCGTCGACATCGTCGAAATCCGTCTCCGCTGCCGGAATGTCGAAATTCACGAAGTCGCGATGCGAGAAGACCTCCGACTCGCCGGTATCGGCGAGAATGATGAACTCGTGGCTGAGATTGCCGCCAATCGGGCCGGTGTCGGCGCGCATGGGGATCGCGCGCAATCCGAGGCGGTCAAAGGTACGCAGATAGGCCGCAAACATCTTGCGATAGGAATGTTCGGCGCCTTCCTTGGTCAGGTCGAAAGAATAGGCGTCCTTCATCAGGAATTCGCGCGAGCGCATCGTGCCGAAGCGGGGCCGCACCTCGTCGCGGAACTTGAGCTGAATATGGTAGAGATTGAGCGGCAGGTCCTTGTAGGACTTCACATAAGACCGGAAGATCTCGGTGATCATCTCCTCGTTGGTCGGACCGTAGAGCATGTCGCGGTCCTGGCGGTCCTTGATGCGCAGCATCTCCTTACCGTAGGCATCGTAACGGCCGCTTTCGCGCCAAAGGTCGGCCGACTGCAGCGTCGGCATGATGAGTTCGATGGCGCCGGACCTGTTCTGCTCCTCACGGATGATCCTGTTTACCTTGTCGAGCACGCGCTTGCCGAGCGGCAGCCACGAATAGATCCCCTGGCTCTGCTGGCGGATCATGCCGGCGCGCAGCATCAGCCGGTGCGAGACGATCTCGGCTTCCTTGGGGTTCTCTTTGAGGATGGGCAGGAAGTAGCGGGAAAGGCGCATGACGGTTCCGGTATTTTCGGCGTTCCGGGGAATCGCGGGTTTGCGGGGTGCTTGTCGATGGCTTCATAGCGGCTAAAGCCGGCGAAGCAAACCGGCACCGTGTGCCGATCAACCAAATGTGGCGGAAGTATGCCCTGTATGACAGACCGACAGTCCACGGAGCGATTGCCGGCCGTCTGGGCGATCGCCCGCACCCATACGTCACGGATCGGAAAAAATGAAAATATGCAGGAAAATGAGGGCTTTTGACGGCCGACCGATCAAGGTTGACTCCCATCCGCTACAAGCGCTCGATTATTTTTGTCAACGGAATTTTTTGCCGACACTGTCTCATTTTTGCAAAAAACCGGATGACAGCGCTTATTCTTTGAGCTAGGGTCAGACCATAAAACAGGCATGGAGACCAACTCCAAGCCACTTCTTCGCGGTCAAGTCTTGGGAGGATGGGATCTTAGGCGCGCTTGTTCGCTGCCCCCGCAAGGGAATAGGATCACGCGAAATATTTTGAAAACAAGGCTTTTCAGCCTTGTTTTTTTTTGCCCGCATTTCGCAGCTTCAACTGCTCATGCCAATAGCGCGCCGGGATGACAGTTTTGTGACTGGCGGCCGAGAGCGTTTCAGTTCGAGAAGTCTGGAACGATGCGGGGAAACGACATCATATTCAGTCCGTAGACCGCCGTTGCCGTGTACCAGATCGCATAGATCACCGCAGACACAACCGTGTTCAGCAGGAACACGCGCCAGAAGCGGAATCGCGCCGGGGCGCTTTTCACGGTGCCGACCACGACGTCATTGGCATCGGCCTGGGTCCTGAGCCCGATCGGCAGAACCATGAAGAGCGTAATCCACCAACAGATGAAATATTCGGCGAATAGGGAGATGAAGCTGACCATGGCTAGACCCGGGTGACGAAAACGGTGACGACCGGCTTCTTACCCCAACTCTGGTTGGCTGCCGCCCGGACCGATCGCCGCACCGCCTCCTTGAGCATATCGAGATCCTTGCGACGCGGACGCGGGATGCTCTCTACGGCACCAAGCACGGCGTCATAGATGATGTCCTCGAGATCGTCGCCGTCTTCATCGAAGGCAGGAAGACCGATCGCCGTAATGTCGGGGTCGGCGAGGAAGTCGTAGCGGCTATCGAGAATGACGTTCACCGCGACATGGCCCACGAAGGACAGTTTTCGGCGATCGCCGATTCCCATTTCGTCAAAATCACCGAGAAGATTGCCATCCTTGAAGATGCGCCCGTGCGGGCACTTCACCGATGACCTCAGCCGTTCCCGGCGCCAGCCTGAGCATGAGCCCGTTGCGAACCTCGGCGACCTGGCCGATGTTCCGCGACCTGGCAAACTCGGCATGGGCATGAAGATGCGCCGCCTCGCCATGGACCGGCACGACGATTCCCGGACGCACCCACTGGTACATCTGTTCGAGTTCGCCGCGGCGTGGATGGCCCGAGACATGGACCAGCGCATCCGTGTCCGAAATCACGATCATTCCCTGGTCGATCAAGGCATTCTTGATGTCGAGGATCGCCTTTTCATTGCCGGGTATCGTGCGCGACGAGAAGACAAAGGTGTCACCCTTGGTGAAGGCGATGTTGCGCATCTCGTCGCGGGCGATCTTGGCGAGCGCCGCGCGCGCCTCTCCCTGACTGCCAGTCAGGACGACGACTGCTTTGTCGCGTGGCAGGAACCCGAACTCGTCCTCGGCAATAAACGGCTTGATTCCCTCCATCAGGCCGAGATCGCGCGCCACCTCCGTCGTCCGCCTCATCGACGTGCCCAGCAGCAGCACTTCGCGGCCGGCCAGCTTCGGCGGCCATGCGCGATGGAGCTGGATACGGCCGACATTGGAGGAGAAGGTGGTGATGGCCACGCTGACCCTCGGCCTTCTCGATGATCTGGCGCAGCCCCTGCGGAGACTTCAAGTGCTCCGAGGGCGAGATCGCCGTCACGCAGCGCGTTGGTGGAGTCGCAGATCAGGGCGAGGACGCCCTCGTCGCCGATGGCGCGGAACCGCGCCTCGTCGGTGCCACTGGCCCGATGAGACGGCGTCCAGTCGTCAATCTTCCAGTCGCCGGTGTGGACGACATTGCCGAGGGGCGTGCGGATGACGAGCGACATCGGCTCGGGGATCGAATGGGCGACGCTCGACCGGCCTCGATCGTCGAACGGGCCGACCGTGATGCGATCATGCCCGGCTTGAACGGGGTCAGGACCGGGATCTTCGCGCACGGCTTGCCGTCATAGGCGCGCTTGGCCTCGAGGATGACCGGCGGTGAAGGCCGAGACGCGTAGACGCGGCACGCCGAGGCTCCGGCCAGAGATCGTTGAGCGCGCCGTAGTGGTCCTCATGGGCGTGGGTGATGAAGATGCCGCAAGCAGGTTCTTCTTCTGCTCCGGCGACGATAGCGGATATCGGGCAGACACGAGATCGACGCCAGGCAGGTCCGAGCCCGGCAAAGGTACACGCCGCAATCGACCATGATCCATTGCCGACGCGTCGGCGGGCCAAAGCCGTAGAGAGCGAGGTTCATCCCGATCTCGCCGACGCCGCCAAGCGGCAGAAATACCAATTCATCCGTGCCGGCCATCAGGTCCACTCACACTATAGGAGGAAAAAAGACATCGCCGGAGGCGATGCGGAGCGTCTCGCCAGTATCGAGGCGCAATGCAAGCAGCCCGTCCTTCTCGATGCCGGCGAATATGCCCGATAGCGAACGGTCTGGCAAATTCACGGTGATCGGTTGGCCGATGCCGTGTACGTGCGCTTTCCAGTCCGCTGACGATGGCATCGACGCCCTCGCCTGCCTGCCAGACATCCAGCGCGTCAGCGAGTTCGACCATCAGCCGAGCGAAGAGTGCTTCGGGTCCGGTCGAAGCGCCAGCCTCCGAAAGCGAGGTCGCCGGATACAGCGGATTTTCGGGCTTATGGGCTATGTTGACCCCGCAGCCGATGACGATGGCGTTGCGGCCCGACGACAGGCCTTCGGCCTCGATAAGGATGCCGGAGACCTTGCGGCCATCGACCAGGATGTCATTCGGCCACTTGATGCGGATGCGATCGCCAGCAAACGGCATTTCGGCGGAGATGGCACGATGAAGCGCCAGTGCGACGACGAGCGGCAGCGAGGCGAGTGCGGACTGTGGCGCCGCGTCGACCAGCAGAAGCGAAGCATAGAGGTTGCCCGCCTCCGAGACCCAGGCCCTGCCCCGGCGACCGCGACCACCGAGCTGGCGGCGTGCGGTGACCCAGAGGCGGCCCGGATCTCCTGCCCGCGCACGCTCCAGGCACTCGGTGTTGGTGGAGCCGACGTCATCGAGCGCGACGTGCCGGAACGAATCCAGCCGATAGGCGCCCGGAACAAGCGACATCAGAACAGCGCTTTGGCCGCAGATTCGGCCGCAAGGCCAATCCGGCCGCCGAAGAGAACGTAACCGACGACGAACAGGCCCGACAGGCTGTAGACCAGCTTCAATGCCCCGGGGACGCGGCCGATGGTCGTGACCGACGCATCGAACCACATCAGCTTGACGATGCGCAGGTAATAGTAGGCGCCGACGACCGACGCCAGAACGCCGATGACCGAAAGCGCATAGAGGCCCGCCTTGATCGCCGCCATGAACACGAAATACTTGGCGAAGAAGCCGGCAAGCGGCGGAATGCCGGCAAGCGAGAACATCAGGATCGTCAGCACGACCGCCATGCCGGGGTTGGTGGTCGAAAGCCCGGCCAGGTCGTCGACATTCGCTCGAGAGGCTCGACCATCAGGCGTGCGCATGGCGAGAATGCACGGCGAAGGAGCCGAGGGTCATCACCATGTAGATCGCCATGTAGAGCGCGACGCCGGAGACACCTGCCTGGTTGCCGGCAGCCAGACCGACCAGCGCGTAGCCGACATGGACCGATCGACGAATAGGCCATCAGGCGCTTGATATTGACCTGGCCAATGGCAGCGAATGCAGCCGAGCACCATCGAGGCGATCGAGATGAAGACGACGATCTGCCGCCAGTCGGCGAAAACCGGCTGAAAGGCGATCGATCGACGATGCGGACCGACAGCGCCATGGCCGCCGACCTTGGGAGCGGCGGCAAAGAAGGCGGTGACCGGTGTCGGCGCGCCCTCGTAGACGTCAGGCGTCCACATGTGGAACGGCACGGCCGAGATCTTGAACGCGAGGCCGGCAAGAGACGAACACGAGGCCGAAGACGAGGCCGAGCGAGCGGGTCTCGGCCGCCAGCAGCCGGCGATTTCGGTAAAGCCGGTATGCCGGTGAAGCCGTAAACCAGCGACATGCCGTAGAGCAGCATGCCGGAGCGAGCAGCGCCGAGCACGAAATATTTCAGGCCCGCCTCGGTCGACCGCCGATTTCCCGGTTCATCGCCGCAGACGACGTAGAGCGCCAGCGACTGCAGTTCGAGCGACATGTAGAGCGAGATCAGGTCTGTTGGCCGAGATCATCAGCATCATGCCGAGCGTCGCCAGCACGACAGAGACCGGATACTCGAACTTGTCGACCGTCTCCGGCTCGGCCGCGAAAGGACATGACCAGCGCGAGCCGACCCGATCAGCGACCAGCAGCTTCATGAAGCGCGCGAAGGCGTCGGCGACGAAAGCCGCCGCAAAGCCATGCCCCGTCGCGGGCGAAAGGATCCAGCAGCACCGGCGACGATGCAGCCAGCACGGAGAGCCAGGCACCGTCGGATGGACTTGTCGCCCGCGAAGACGCCAATCATGCAGCAGGACCAGCGCGCCGACGGCGAGGATCATCTCCGGCGTCGAGAGGTGCATGCTTGCGAGACGGCTTTCAGCAGTCATGTCACGAGGTCCTAGTCGCAGCGGCGCGACGTCATGCGCGCGGCCTGGCATGGCAGCCGTAGTAGTTGTTCACCAGAAGGTCGACCGAAGCCGCCGTCGCATCGAAGAACCGGAGCCGGATAGACGCCGAACAGGATGGTCAGCGCGACCAGCGGGATAGAGGATGACGCTGTTCGCGGGGCGAGATCGAGCATGACCCTTGAGCTTTCCTTCTCCAGCGCGCCGAAAATCGACGCGGCGGTAGAGCCACAGCGCGTAGGCCGCCGAGAGGATGACGCCGAGTGGCGAAGAACGCGACCAGGTGTTGACGCGGAATACGCCGATCAGCGTCAGGAATTCGCCGACGAAGCCCGAGGTGCCGGGCAGACCGACATTGGCCATGGTGAAAACCATGAAGGCGACGGCATATTTCGGCATGTTGTTCGACGAGGCCGCCATAGGCGGCGATCTCGCGGGTATGCATCCGGTCGTAGACGACGCCGACGCAGAGGAACAGCGCGCCCGAGACGATGCCGTGCGACAGCATCTGGAATGATCGCGCCCTGCACGCCCTGCTCGTTGGCGGCAAAGATGCCCATGGTCACGTAAGCCCATGTGGGCGACCGAGGAATAGGCGATCAGCTTCTTGATGTCGTCCTGCATCAGCGCCACCAGCGAGGTGTAGATGATGGCGAGACGACAGCGCGAAGACGAAGGGTCGCAAAATAGTCCGAGGCCAGCGGGAACATCGCAGCGAGAAGCGGATGAAGCCGTAGCCGCCGAGCTTCAGCAGGATGCCCGCCAGAATGACGGAACCGGCCGTCGGCGCCTGGACGTGCGCGTCGGGCAGCCAGGTGTGGACCGGCCACATCGGCATCTTGACCGCGAAGGACGCGAAGAAGGCCAGCCATAGCCACGTCTGCATCCCGGGCGGGAAGCTATGTCGAGCAGCGTCGGGATGTCGGTGGTGCCAGCACTGCCAGTACATCGCCATGATGGCGAGCAGCATCAGCACCGAGCCGAGCAGCGTATAGAGGAAGAACTTGTAGGACGCGTAGACGCCGGTCCTTGCCGCCCCAGACACCGATGATGATGAACATCGGGATCAGCGTGCCTCGAAGAAGACGTAGAACAGCAACGATCCAGCGCCACGAAGACGCCGATCATGAGCGTTCGAGCAGCAGGAAGGCGATCATGTATTCCTTGAGCCGCGTCTTCAACCGAGCTGCCAGCTTGCCAGCACGCAGAACGGCATCAGGAAGCGCCGTCAGACGACGAACAGCATGGAGATGCCGTCGACGCCCATGATAGGCGATGCGATGTTGCCGACCAGTGCGATGTTCTCGACGAACTGGAAGCCGGGGTTCGGAGTTGTCGAAGCCGATCCAGACACAGCGACACGCATGAAGGTGAACGACCGGGTGAAGCAGCGAGATCGTAGAGACATTTGGCGAGCCGTCGTCGCCGTCCCGGTCAGCAGCAAGAGCAGGCGCCGACCGCAGCGGCAGGAAGGTGACCGGTGAGAGATTGGCCAGTCGGATCATCAGAACGCACTCCCGAGCATCATCCAGGTGACAAGCGCCGCGATCGCCGATCAGCATCGCAAAGGCGTAGTGATAGAGGTAGCCGGATCTGCAGGCTTGACCACCTGCGGTGACGCACCACGACGCGGGCCGCGAGCCGTTCGGACCGATGTGGTCGATGACGGTCACGTCGACCCTGCTTCCACAGGAAGCGTGCCGAGCCACTTGGCGGAACGCACGAAGAGAGAATCGTAGAGCTCGTCGAAATACCACTTGTTCAAGCAGGAACTGTAGAGGCCGCGCTGGTTGGCGCCAGACAGCCGGGCATCCGGCGACGGATATACATGTACCAGGCGGTGACGAAGCCAAGCAGCCATGGCGAGAACGGCGACCACTTCACCCACAGCGGCACGTGGTGGAACTCTCAAGGATCAGTTGCCGGCAGCGTGAAGAGCGCAGCCCTTCCAGAACTCGGCATATGTGCATGGCCGAAGAAATAGATCTTGGAACACAACACCGGCGACGACGCGCCGACCGCGAGGATGATAGAGCGGCACAGCATGACGCTTCGGCGACTCGTGGCACATGAGTGCATCACGTCATGCCGAGGCGCGCGGCTTGCCGTAGAAGGTCATGAAGATCAGGCGCCAGGAGTAGAAGCTGGTGAACAGCGCCGCGATGACCAGCAGCGCGAAGGCAAAGCCTGCCAACGGCTGTGGGCCGCAAAGCGGATCTCGATGATCGCGTCCTTGGAGAAGAAGCCGGCAAAGCCAGAGCACGTGCCCGGAATGCCCACGCCGGTCAGCGCGAGCGTGCCGATCGATCATCAGTCCAGAAGGTGATGGGGATGTGCTTGCGCAGCCCGCCCATGTGGCGCATGTCCTGCTCGTCGATGACGGCATGGATGACCGAGCCGGCGCAGAGGAACAGCAGCGCCTTGAAGAAGGCATGGGTGAAGAGGTGGAAGATCGCCGCGCCATAAGCAGCCGACGCCGAGCGCCACGAACATGTAGCCGAGCTGCGAGCAGGTCGAATAGGCGATGACGCGCTTGATATCGTTCTGCACCAGGCCGACGGTCGCCGCGAAGAAGGCGGTGATGGCGCCGACCAGCGTCACGACCGTCAGCTGCGATATGCGAGATTCGAACAGCGGCGACATGCGGGCAACCAGGAAGACGCCGGCGGTCACCATGGTTGCGGCGTGAATGAGGGCCGAGACCGGGGTCGGGCCTTCCATCGCGTCCGGCAACCAGGTGTGCAGCAGGAACTGCGCCGACTTGCCCATGGCGCCCATGAACAGCAGCAGGCAGACGCCGGTCATCGCATGCCTTGTCCAGCTGATGCCGAACAGGTGATGACGGTGTTCCGTCGAAGCGTGCACCGTCAGCCGGCAGATAGGGCGGCGGCAGCGAAGATGGTCGAGATTGATCGAACCGAACAGCACGAAGACGCCGAAGATGCCGAGCGCGAAGCCGAAGTCGCCGACGCGGTTGACGATGAACGCCTTCATGGCCGCAGCGACTGGCCGACGGCTTCTTGTACCAGAAGCCGATCAGCAGGTAGCGACGCCAGACCAACGCCTTCCCAGCCGAAGAACATCTGCAGCAGGTTGTCGGAGGTCACCAGCATCAGCATGGCGAAGGTGAACAGCGAAAGATAGGCGAAGAAGCGCGGCCGATGCGGATCGTGATGCATGTAGCCGATCGAATAGACGTGCACCAGCGTCGACACGGTGTTGACGACGACGAACATGACGGCCGTCAGCGTATCGATGCGCAAGGCCCATCGACGTCGATGCCGCCGGACTGCACCCAGCGCATGACGGTCGACCTTGATCGACCTGCGCCCGGCTCGCCCATGGGCAAGCGCGACGAAGAAGAAAACGATCCAGCGACAGGACGGCGACCACGATCGATCAGACCGGTCGTGACATATTCCGAAGCCTTGGCGCCGATCGACCGGCCGAACAGCCCGGCGATCAGGCGCCGATCAGGGGAAGGAAGACGATAGCCTTGTAGATCATACGCCTTCAGCCCTTCATCATGTTGACGTCTTCGACCGCGATCGATCCGCGGTTGCGGTAGAAGACAACGAGTATTGCAAGACCGATGGCCGCTTCGGCGGCCGCGACGGTCAGAATGAACAGCGCGAAGACCTGGCCGGCGATGATCGTTCAGGAAAGCCGAGAACGCCACCATGTTGATGTTGACCGCGAGCAGGATGAGCTCGACCGACATCAGGATGATGATGACGTTCTTCCGGTTGAGGAAGATGCCGAAGACGCCCAGCGTGAAGAGGATCGCGCTGACCGTCAGGTAGTGGCCGAAAGCGATTTCCATATTCTTCCTTGATCCGTTCCGCCTTCAGAGCCCTGCGCCCGGCTTCGACTTGACCGACGTGACGGCGGTCTTCGGCGTGCGGCCGACCTGCGTGGAATGTTCTGCCGCTTGATGTCCGGTGCGGTGACGTCAGCGTCAGCACGATGGCGCCGATCATGGCCACCAGCAGCACGAGACCGGCAAGCTGGAAGAAGAAGACGTAGCGCGTATAGAGCACGTCGCCCGAGCGCCGGGTGTTGGTGCGCATCGGCCGGTGACGGGATCGGCATGGTAATCGATTCTGGCGGCCTGCGGGTTGAGCACGCTGCCACCGACCACGACGATCAGCTCGAGCCGCGAGGATGATGCCGATCGAGACGCACCGATCGGCGCATATTGCAGCACGCCGGAGCGCAGCTCACGCGAAATCGACGTCCAGCATCATGACGACGAAGAGGAAGAGCACCGCCACCGCGCCGACGTAGACGACGAGCAGGA
>JAHHDR010000030.1 GCA_019739215.1 Rhizobium sp. | reverse complement strand
CGGGAGGCTGCTGGCAACGGCGAGCGAAGCGACCTGGATGCTCAGGCGGATCGCGGTCCATTCATCGTCGGTGAACCCCATCCACGACGCATTCACGAAGAGACGAGCGCCGTGAAGCCTGCATCCCTGAAGATCTTCGCGGCTTCCGGACCAAGGAGATACTTGAGAAAGGCGATCTTCTCCGCATTGGCGGAGGCCTCGACCGGCGCGACCGGATAGACGATCGGCGAATGGCTTTCCTCGTCGAACGTGTCGATCACCTTCACGTCCTTGTCGGCCCTGGCATCCGTCTCATAGACAATGCCGAGCGGGGCCTCGCCCGACGACACCAGCTTGAGGGCTGCGCGGACGTTGTCGGACCCGGCGACCTTCGACGCGACATCGTCCCAGACGCCATAGAACATCAGCGCTTCCCGGCCGTATTGGCCTGCGGGGACGCTTTTGGGTTCGCCCATGGCGAGGCGGTCGGTGCCCAGCGTCGCGGCGAGCGGAAAATCCCTGCCGATCTTGAGCGAGATGCTGGAATCGGCCGGTGCCACGAGCACCAGCCGATTGCCGAGAAAGTTCACGGCGGCATCCTGCTTCACCGTGTCCCTTTCGATGAGATAGGTCATCCACTTGCTGTCGGCCGAGATGAAGACGTCCGCCGGAGCCCCAGCCTCGATCTGCTTGGCAAGCTGCGAACTCGACGCATAGGAGATCGAAACCTTCGATCCGCCGCCGGCCTCGTAGGCCGCTGCCGCCTTGTCAAGCGAACCCTTCATGCTTGCGGCGGCAAAGACCGTGAGGTCCGCCGCCATGGCAGGGATGGCGGTACCGGCCGTCAGGGCCACCGCCGCCAGCAGAGAAAGCAACAGGTTCCGGCGCTTCATCATTTCCATCTCCCGATCGTTATATCCCAACGGATATTACGCATGTCCTGCGAATGCAAGTCCTGCAATCGGTGGACGATCAGGCGCTCTTCAACTGTGCTATGGAAAGGAGGGTGTCGGCGCTGATCGAACTGCTGCCGGAGAACAGGCCGAGCGTGGGGTCGCTGCCCGAATTGTTGGTGAGATCGTACATCGCCGTGAAGCGGCTGATGAATTTCTCGAGCTCGTCCGGGTCCTGCATTTCCTCGAGATCGAGATATTTCTCGATGATCGCGGCCTGCTTTTCGATGTCCATCGACGACATCTCGCTCGGCAGGCTGAAGGCGGTCCGGAACACTTCGAGCAGCGCCGTGTCGCCAAGGATGTCATAGGGCGTGTTGATATCGGGCACCATGCGCTTGAAATAGAGCGCGAGGCGGGCGCCGTTATTGTCGTTGCCGGCCTCCACTTCCAGCGTCTGCTGGAGATAGAGATGGTCGGTCATCTCCATGCCGTAGCGGCCCTGGATTCCGCTCTCCTTGAAGGTTATCTCGCCGTTCTTGTCAAAATTAAACGAGGAGAGGATCTGGGCGTAGCGGTGATCGTCCTGCTGGTTGACGAAACTGTCCGGGTCGTCGAGGTCGGACTCGAAGACCTGCTTCACGAAATCGTCGGTGACGTCATCGGCATTGATGCCATTCGCCACGAGGACGAAATCCACCAGCCGGCGGTCGGCGAGAAATTCCGAAGCCGTCTGGATATTCTGTATCCGCTCCGAATAGTATTCGGCTTCCTTATCGGCCGCCTCGCGATTGTCGCTGTTGCCGAAGCGGGTCTTGACGACGATATAGTCCCTGGCCGTCTGCGTTAGCAGAAGCTGGGACTGGGCCAAGCGCGGCGCCGACTTCTCGCCATCGGCGCCGAAGTTGAACGCCTCGGCCAGTTCGCGGTAGCGCGTATCCTTCTGTGCGTTGGCGAAACTCTCGGGATCGGACAGGTCGCTCGTCAGCGCCTGGGCAATGACGTTGTCCTTGACCTCGTCCGGATCGAAACCGAAGGCCGCAAGCACGAAGTCATAGATGCGGGGCGTTGACTGCAACTCTTCGATGCTGTCCATCGTGCCAATGTAGTTGCGGTAATACTCGAAAAGCTCCGCGTCCTTGACTTCCTGCTTGTCGTCGTAGCGCTCCATGTACTGACCGGAGGTCTGGGCGATCTGGATGGCCGTCTGCGCGGTCGCACCAGACAGCGTGCCATCGGTGGCAAAACCGAAGGCGCGGGTCAGGGCCTCATAAGCTTCCCCGCCCATGGTGGTGGCGTAGTTGTTCGGGTCGTTGAGATCGCTCGTCAGGATGTTGGTGATCGTGCTCTTGAGCGTTATGTCCTCCAGCCCGAAGGCCGTCTTGACATAGGAGAGCATCCTGGAATCGTTGACGAGTTCATCGGCGGTCGTGATCGAGCCGATCTTGCCCTCGTAGTAGGCCTTGTTTAGATCCGCCTCGGTCTGGACCGTCCGGCTCGGAACATAGAATGCGTATGCGCCGACAACGGCGTCGATCTGGCTCGCGTCCTGTGCCTGAACGCCGACATCGAGCGTGCCCGAGGCGTTGAAATTGAAATGTGCCGTCAGTGCCTGCAGCGTGCTCTTGTTGCTTGCCGTGGTCGTGTTGACATAGCTCGCGGGATCATTGAGATCGCTGGTGAGCACCTGCGTCAGGTGGTCCTTGCTCCAGTATTTCGTATCGAGATCGAAGGCCTTGAGCACATAGTTGCGCATGCGCTCGTTGCCAAGAAGCTGGTCCACCGAGGTAACGGCGCCGATATTCGCCCGGTAGTTGGCCGTCTCGGTCGCCACCCCCTCCGCTTCGTCCTCGATCGCGCCCTTGAAGCTGTCGATCACTTCCTCGATCTGACGCTTGGTCTGCGTAACTGCGGTGTCGGAGGAGAACTGGAACGAACTTGCGAACTGCCGGTAGCGCTGGTCGGTCAGCTTGTTGGCGAAGGAGTCGCTGTCGCTGAGGTCGCTCTCCAGCACCTTCTTCATGAAGGCCTTGGCATAGGTCATGTCTTCGAGACCATGCGCCTTCATGGCGTAGGAATAGAGCCTGTAGTCATCGAGAAACTCGTCGAGGTCGGTGACGGTCCCGATCTTCTCATTGTAATACTCGCGCTCGCGCGCGACCTGGCTCGACTGGGATACCCTTTCGAGGTTGCCCCGGATGTCGCGGTTGATCAGGTCGTAGCTGAGAAAGGTGGAGAGCATTTCTGTCCATTCCAATGGCCCTGCCATCATGACACGAATGTCTTATCCGAACCTTACTGCGCACAACCGCCATTTGCCGACAATTCCATTCAAAGTGGTCCCAGTCCGTTCACTTTCTGCAAACCCAGTCTCGTTTCGAATTGATAACCATCTGGCCAAGCAAAGTTTTCTTAACCGCGAATGTTAAGCCGCGTCTCACGGCGACCCGATACCCTGAGGGCATAAGAGGACAGAACGTCCCGAAAAACCTGAGAGATGATCTCTCGACAAAACAGGGTCGAAATCGATGCAGAACACAGTTTACCAGCCGGCTTGGGCCACGAGCATTCTAAGGCTCGACCCGGGTCTGTTCCCCCAGAACTTTCGCTACGAGATCGAGGACACCAAAGAGCAGGTGTCGATCACGCTGGACGAACGCGGCGCCGTGCTGAGGCGCTCCCTGCCGGCGAGCGGACTGCCATTGACGATCGCGCTTCCGTCGCGGGTCTTCAAGGGCGTTGCAGCGCGCGCCATCGACCACGGCAATGGCGACGTCACGGTGACACTCGAGCTGCACCATACCGATCCGAGCCTGTGCGTTCCTCTGCTCGTTGCCCACGATCTCTTTGACATTGCCGCAGACTGGCGATCCTGGTCGGAGGCCTATGGCATCCCGATGCTGATGGTCGAGGCAGACGGCGTTGCCCGCGAACTCGACGAGCACCTGCTCACCGCCGGCAGCCGTCCCCCAAAGCCACGCCGCCGGCATTCCTACTTCGCCGATCGCCGTCCGCGCTTCCTCGTGCGTCGCAAAGTGGGAAGCCTCGGCATCAGCATGAAGATCCAGGGACGCGAGATCTTTCCGCGCAACTGAGCGCGGTCTCAGGCACGAATGCAAATGGCGCCCAAGGGCGCCATTTCAGTGTCCGGCAGGTGCCGAATCTCAGAGGCTGAAATTGCTCGCCGTCAGGTCGACGGCATCGTCGAGCTCGATCTTCATGTCGGCGGTGCCGTTTCCGTCGATATCGATCTCGATGATCGTCTTTGTACCATCCTTGTCCCAGCGCACTTCCGCACCGGTGCCGGTGAAGGCCGCACCCTCCGCTGCGAGGAAATCGAAGGTGTCGGCCGCGAGCAGGGCCGTCAGATCGAACTTGTCGTCAGCGACGGCAAAGTCCGTGATGATGTCGAACGTGTCGGCGGCCGTGCCGCTGTCTTCCTTGACGAGGTAGACGTAGGTGTCCTTGCCCGCGCCGCCGGTCAGCGTATCGGCACCGGCACCGCCGGTGATCTTGTCGACACCGGCGCCGCCCTCGATCTTGTCCTTGCCGGCGCCGCCCAGCAGCGTGTCGTCGCCGTCGCCGCCGTAGATCTCGTCGTTGTCCGCACCGCCATCAATGGTGTCGTTGCCGGCATCACCGTAGAGCTTGTCGGCGCCGTCGCCACCATTCAGCGTGTCGTTGCCTTCACCGCCGCGAATGGTGTCCTTGCCCTTGCCGCCGTCGACCTTGTCGTTGCCGGCATCACCGTAGAGCGTGTCGTCGCCATCGCCGCCATCAATCTCGTCGTCGCCTTCGGCGCCGTTGATCGTGTCATTGCCGGCGCCGCCATCGACCGTATCGTTGCCGGCGTCTGCACGGAGGATATCGTCTCCGCTTCCGCCGAAGATCGTGTCGTCGCCCTTGCCGCCCTCGATCGTATCGTTGCCGGCACCGCCGTCGATACGGTCAGCGCCACCGCCGGCGTCGATGATGTCATCGCCGTCTCCGCCGAAAATCCTGTCATCACCCCCGCCAGCGTCGATCGTATCGTTGCCCGAACCGCCGTCGATGACATCATGCGTGCTGCCGCCGGTGATCGTGTCGTTGCCCTTGCCGCCGCTGAGATTGTTCTCGCCGCTGCCGCCGGTGATCGTGTCGTCGCCACCGCCGCCATCGATCTTGTCGTTGCCGCCGCGGCCGACCAGCTTGTTGGCGAGGTTGTCGCCGAAGATCGTGTCGTCGCCGTCAGAGCCGACGACATTCTCGACGCTACGAAGCCTGACGTCTCCGCC
Source organism: Rhizobium sp. (assembly GCA_019739215.1). Taxonomy (GTDB): domain Bacteria; phylum Pseudomonadota; class Alphaproteobacteria; order Rhizobiales; family Rhizobiaceae; genus Rhizobium_E. Next base: position 97,893 of record JAHHDR010000030.1, on the reverse strand, counting down.
ATTGTTGCCGAACCTGCTGACGCCACCCAGATCCGCCTTCATGCCACCCGTGGTCATGTAAAGCGTGTCGGAACCGTCGCCGGCCAGAACGTTGATGTCGCCCTTGCCGCCGTCGGTGTAGATCTTGTCGTCGAACGCAGAAAGCTTGAGATCGGTGTAGAGGCCATTGAGGCCGACCACCACGGCTTCTTCCGCCTTGTGAGCGGAATAGCTCTCGTCGGGGAAGAACATCGCCACCCATGCATAGAGGTAGCGCTTCATCATCTCGCTGTTGTGCGGAATGTCCACCGTCGTTGCAGTATCGCGCTCGGCATTGTCGAATTTAGGCGACTTGTCGTCGCCGGAAGTGTCTGTCGCATCCGCCGCGGCACGTTCCACTGGTGCGGCCTCCAGCATCGCTGACGCGGCTCGCGTGGCGTGCTGTGTTTCGTTCGCCTCCTTGGCGACAATACCCGACTCGACGGTTTCGGTGGTGACGACGTCGCCGGTGTCGATCAGCAACTCGGCCAGGTCGAATTCGAGCGCTTCGTCGATCGACAGCGACACGCTGTCCGGCACGACGGGCTCGAAGGCCGAGAAATCGTAGGACTCGGTCTCGAGTGACTCAAAGATCGATTCGAGCCATTCCTCGCCGTTCTGTTCGACAAGGTCCTTGAAATAAGAAATTTTCATCAATTCCGCCATGAATCCAGCATCCAGCGCCATAAATACCTTACCCCGCCCCAGAGTGAGATCACGTTCCAGTTGTTCCTTTCCATACCCTGCCATCCAAGTCAATTTGAAGGTTTTCGCCGTCACGGAGAGTCGGCATACCATTCCGTGCCGCACTGAGCGGCGGCAAATGCTGAATCTTACGGCAGCGCCCGCCCATCGGCCGGTTCCCGCGGGAACATCTCCGCCATCCGGCCTGCGTTAACTTGAAATCAACAATTCCAGCCTGAGGCACAAAACTGCAACAGGCGGAAGAAAGCCCGGCTGAGCTTGTCCCGCAGCCGGGCTTTTTCGTTGTTCAGGCCACGGCCACGGCAAGGAGGAGTCCTGCGAAGAAGATCGCGCCCACCGTGTGATTGAACTTGAACAGGGCGAGGCATTGCGCCGGGTCGTGGATATCGAGAACAATGATCTGGTAGCCGAGCAGGACAAGGGCCGCCAGCAGGCCAAGCCATGCCGGCCAGGCTGCCCCGGCCAGGATCAGCGCCACCGCGAATGCCAGCAGCGTGATGCCATAGAAGAGGGTCAGCCAGATCCGGGTATTGCGGCCGAAATAGAGCGCGGTGGATCGCACGCCGATCAAGGCATCGTCTTCCTTGTCCAGATGCGCGTAGATCGTGTCGTAGCCGATCGTCCAGGCAATCGAGCCAACATAAAGCGCAACGGCGGCAACGGACAGGCTGCCGAATTCGGCCGCCCAGCCCATCAGCGCGCCCCAGGAGAAGGCAAGGCCCAGGAAGAATTGCGGCCAGTCGGTGAAGCGCTTGGCGAAGGGATAGATCGCAACGATTGCCAGCGACAGCACGCCGAGCACAATCGAGAACCCGTTGAAGCTGAGCAGGACCAGCAGCCCCACGACCGTCTGGAGCACCATGAAAACCTTGGCCTGCAGGCGCGTGACCCGACCCGACGGCAGCGGACGCGACCGCGTGCGCGCCACCGCCATGTCTATCTCATGGTCGACGAGATCGTTGTAGGTGCAGCCGGCGCCGCGCATCGCCACGGCTCCCGCAAAGAACAGGAAAAGATGCCAGGTCAGCCGGGAGAGCGAGAACTGGCCCGCGCTCGCTGCGGCCCCAGCCGCGAGCGTCGCCGACCAGAAACAGGGCCACATCAGCAATTGCCATCCGATGGGGCGGTCCCAGCGTGCGAGTTGCGCGTAGGGCCAGAGGCCTCGCGGCAGAGCGCGATAGACCCAGTTTCCTGATGGCGCGTCGGCGACGCGGCCGTTGTCGAAGAATGAGAAGTTCATGCACCGGAGGCTGTAGCCGAACGGGCCTGCCAGTCAAGCGGCGAATCCGCGCAATCTCAGTCGATCCTGAAGTCGAAGCGATAGGTCGCGGAGACGCCGATCAGGAATTGGTCCCGGTCGCCGCGCTCGCGAACGAGGCTCGAATCGGCCCACCGGCCCGAGAAGCCGCGAATATTCCGCAAACAGGCTCGTGTCGATCTTCTCCGTCGCCTTCCAATTGATCGCGGCGCCGAGGCCCGCAGACTGGAGACCGCCATCTGGATTGTACTTCTTCAGTCCCGACCGCGCCGATTCTTTCGCGTTCACGCCGTAGTAGGCATCCATGTAGCCCTCGGTCGCGAAGGAGAGACGCGGACCGGCGGAGATCCGCACGGTGTCGGTCACATCGGCGAAGGCATCGACCGCGACGTCGGCAACGATGCCGTCGTGGCTGCGAATGCCGCGACGCAGTTCGGTGCGGAACCGCATCCAGTCCGTGGGATAGACCTCGGCGAAGGCGCCGGCCTCGAGGCCGAGCTTGACCCGCGACAGGCCCCTGAGGTCGGAGGACGTGTCCTTGTCGCGCGGCATGACCAGTTTGCCGACGATGCCAGCGGCGCCGGGCGCCGCTGGCATCGTCGGCAAACTGGTCATGCCGCGCGACAAGGACACGTCCTCCGACCTCAGGGGCCTGTCGCGGGTCAAGCTCGGCCTCGAGGCCGGCGCCTTCGCCGAGGTCTATCCCACGGACTGGATGCGGTTCCGCACCGAACTGCGTCGCGGCATTCGCAGCCACGACGGCATCGTTGCCGACGTCGCGGTCGATGCCTTCGCCGATGTGACCGACACCGTGCGGATCTCCGCCGGTCCGCGTCTCTCCTTCGCGACCGAGGGCTACATGGATGCCTACTACGGCGTGAACGCGAAAGAATCGGCGCGGTCGGGACTGAAGAAGTACAATCCAGATGGCGGTCTCCAGTCTGCGGGCCTCGGCGCCGCGATCAATTGGAAGGCGACGGAGAAGATCGACACGAGCCTGTTTGCGGAATATTCGCGGCTTCTCGGGCCGGTGGGCCGATTCGAGCCTCGTTCGCGAGCGCGGCGACCGGGACCAATTCCTGATCGGCGTCTCCGCGACCTATCGCTTCGACTTCAGGATCGACTGAGATTGCGCGGATTCGCCGCTTGACTGGCAGGCCCGTTCGGCTACAGCCTCCGGTGCATGAACTTCTCATTCTTCGACAACGGCCGCGTCGCCGACGCGCCATCAGGAAACTGGGTCTATCGCGCTCTGCCGCGAGGCCTCTGGCCCTACGCGCAACTCGCACGCTGGGACCGCCCCATCGGATGGCAATTGCTGATGTGGCCCTGTTTCTGGTCGGCGACGCTCGCGGCTGGGGCCGCAGCGAGCGCGGGCCAGTTCTCGCTCTCCCGGCTGACCTGGCATCTTTTCCTGTTCTTTGCGGGAGCCGTGGCGATGCGCGGCGCCGGCTGCACCTACAACGATCTCGTCGACCATGAGATAGACATGGCGGTGGCGCGCACGCGGTCGCGTCCGCTGCCGTCGGGTCGGGTCACGCGCCTGCAGGCCAAGGTTTTCATGGTGCTCCAGACGGTCGTGGGGCTGCTGGTCCTGCTCAGCTTCAACGGGTTCTCGATTGTGCTCGGCGTGCTGTCGCTGGCAATCGTTGCGATCTATCCCTTCGCCAAGCGCTTCACCGACTGGCCGCAATTCTTCCTGGGCCTTGCCTTCTCCTGGGGCGCGCTGATGGGCTGGGCGGCCGAATTCGGCAGCCTGTCCGTTGCCGCCGTTGCGCTTTATGTTGGCTCGATTGCCTGGACGATCGGCTACGACACGATCTACGCGCATCTGGACAAGGAAGACGATGCCTTGATCGGCGTGCGATCCACCGCGCTCTATTTCGGCCGCAATACCCGGATCTGGCTGACCCTCTTCTATGGCATCACGCTGCTGGCATTCGCGGTGGCGCTGATCCTGGCCGGGGCAGCCTGGCCGGCATGGCTTGGCCTGCTGGCGGCCCTTGTCCTGCTCGGCTACCAGATCATTGTTCTCGATATCCACGACCCGGCGCAATGCCTCGCCCTGTTCAAGTTCAATCACACGGTGGGCGCGATCTTCTTCGCAGGACTCCTCCTTGCCGTGGCCGTGGCCTGAACAACGAAAAAGCCCGGCTGCGGGACAAGCTCAGCCGGGCTTTCTTCCGCCTGTTGCAGTTTTGTGCCTCAGGCTGGAATTGTTGATTTCAAGTTAACGCAGGCCGGATGGCGGAGATGTTCCCGCGGGAACCGGCCGATGGGCGGGCGCTGCCGTAAGATTCAGCATTTGCCGCCGCTCAGTGCGGCACGGAATGGTATGCCGACTCTCCGTGACGGCGAAAACCTTCAAATTGACTTGGATGGCAGGGTATGGAAAGGAACAACTGGAACGTGATCTCACTCTGGGGCGGGGTAAGGTATTTATGGCGCTGGATGCTGGATTCATGGCGGAATTGATGAAAATTTCTTATTTCAAGGACCTTGTCGAACAGAACGGCGAGGAATGGCTCGAATCGATCTTTGAGTCACTCGAGACCGAGTCCTACGATTTCTCGGCCTTCGAGCCCGTCGTGCCGGACAGCGTGTCGCTGTCGATCGACGAAGCGCTCGAATTCGACCTGGCCGAGTTGCTGATCGACACCGGCGACGTCGTCACCACCGAAACCGTCGAGTCGGGTATTGTCGCCAAGGAGGCGAACGAAACACAGCACGCCACGCGAGCCGCGTCAGCGATGCTGGAGGCCGCACCAGTGGAACGTGCCGCGGCGGATGCGACAGACACTTCCGGCGACGACAAGTCGCCTAAATTCGACAATGCCGAGCGCGATACTGCAACGACGGTGGACATTCCGCACAACAGCGAGATGATGAAGCGCTACCTCTATGCATGGGTGGCGATGTTCTTCCCCGACGAGAGCTATTCCGCTCACAAGGCGGAAGAAGCCGTGGTGGTCGGCCTCAATGGCCTCTACACCGATCTCAAGCTTTCTGCGTTCGACGACAAGATCTACACCGACGGCGGCAAGGGCGACATCAACGTTCTGGCCGGCGACGGTTCCGACACGCTTTACATGACCACGGGTGGCATGAAGGCGGATCTGGGTGGCGTCAGCAGGTTCGGCAACAATGGCGGAGACGTCAGGCTTCGTAGCGTCGAGAATGTCGTCGGCTCTGACGGCGACGACACGATCTTCGGCGACAACCTCGCCAACAAGCTGGTCGGCCGCGGCGGCAACGACAAGATCGATGGCGGCGGTGGCGACGACACGATCACCGGCGGCAGCGGCGAGAACAATCTCAGCGGCGGCAAGGGCAACGACACGATCACCGGCGGCAGCACGCATGATGTCATCGACGGCGGTTCGGGCAACGATACGATCGACGCTGGCGGGGGTGATGACAGGATTTTCGGCGGAGACGGCGATGACATCATCGACGCCGGCGGTGGCGCTGACCGTATCGACGGCGGTGCCGGCAACGATACGATCGAGGGCGGCAAGGGCGACGACACGATCTTCGGCGGAAGCGGAGACGATATCCTCCGTGCAGACGCCGGCAACGATACGGTCGATGGCGGCGCCGGCAATGACACGATCAACGGCGCCGAAGGCGACGACGAGATTGATGGCGGCGATGGCGACGACACGCTCTACGGTGATGCCGGCAACGACAAGGTCGACGGCGGCAAGGGCAAGGACACCATTCGCGGCGGTGAAGGCAACGACACGCTGAATGGTGGCGACGGCGCCGACAAGCTCTACGGTGATGCCGGCAACGACACCATTGATGGCGGTGCGGACAACGACGAGATCTACGGCGGCGACGGCGACGACACGCTGCTGGGCGGCGCCGGCAAGGACAAGATCGAGGGCGGCGCCGGTGTCGACAAGATCACCGGCGGTGCCGGTGCCGATACGCTGACCGGCGGCGCGGGCAAGGACACCTACGTCTACCTCGTCAAGGAAGACAGCGGCACGGCCGCCGACACGTTCGACATCATCACGGACTTTGCCGTCGCTGACGACAAGTTCGATCTGACGGCCCTGCTCGCGGCCGACACCTTCGATTTCCTCGCAGCGGAGGGTGCGGCCTTCACCGGCACCGGTGCGGAAGTGCGCTGGGACAAGGATGGTACAAAGACGATCATCGAGATCGATATCGACGGAAACGGCACCGCCGACATGAAGATCGAGCTCGACGATGCCGTCGACCTGACGGCGAGCAATTTCAGCCTCTGAGATTCGGCACCTGCCGGACACTGAAATGGCGCCCTTGGGCGCCATTTGCATTCGTGCCTGAGACCGCGCTCAGTTGCGCGGAAAGATCTCGCGTCCCTGGATCTTCATGCTGATGCCGAGGCTTCCCACTTTGCGACGCACGAGGAAGCGCGGACGGCGATCGGCGAAGTAGGAATGCCGGCGGCGTGGCTTTGGGGGACGGCTGCCGGCGGTGAGCAGGTGCTCGTCGAGTTCGCGGGCAACGCCGTCTGCCTCGACCATCAGCATCGGGATGCCATAGGCCTCCGACCAGGATCGCCAGTCTGCGGCAATGTCAAAGAGATCGTGGGCAACGAGCAGAGGAACGCACAGGCTCGGATCGGTATGGTGCAGCTCGAGTGTCACCGTGACGTCGCCATTGCCGTGGTCGATGGCGCGCGCTGCAACGCCCTTGAAGACCCGCGACGGAAGCGCGATCGTCAATGGCAGTCCGCTCGCCGGCAGGGAGCGCCTCAGCACGGCGCCGCGTTCGTCCAGCGTGATCGACACCTGCTCTTTGGTGTCCTCGATCTCGTAGCGAAAGTTCTGGGGGAACAGACCCGGGTCGAGCCTTAGAATGCTCGTGGCCCAAGCCGGCTGGTAAACTGTGTTCTGCATCGATTTCGACCCTGTTTTGTCGAGAGATCATCTCTCAGGTTTTTCGGGACGTTCTGTCCTCTTATGCCCTCAGGGTATCGGGTCGCCGTGAGACGCGGCTTAACATTCGCGGTTAAGAAAACTTTGCTTGGCCAGATGGTTATCAATTCGAAACGAGACTGGGTTTGCAGAAAGTGAACGGACTGGGACCACTTTGAATGGAATTGTCGGCAAATGGCGGTTGTGCGCAGTAAGGTTCGGATAAGACATTCGTGTCATGATGGCAGGGCCATTGGAATGGACAGAAATGCTCTCCACCTTTCTCAGCTACGACCTGATCAACCGCGACATCCGGGGCAACCTCGAAAGGGTATCCCAGTCGAGCCAGGTCGCGCGCGAGCGCGAGTATTACAATGAGAAGATCGGGACCGTCACCGACCTCGACGAGTTTCTCGATGACTACAGGCTCTATTCCTACGCCATGAAGGCGCATGGTCTCGAAGACATGACCTATGCCAAGGCCTTCATGAAGAAGGTGCTGGAGAGCGACCTCAGCGACAGCGACTCCTTCGCCAACAAGCTGACCGACCAGCGCTACCGGCAGTTCGCAAGTTCGTTCCAGTTCTCCTCCGACACCGCAGTTACGCAGACCAAGCGTCAGATCGAGGAAGTGATCGACAGCTTCAAGGGCGCGATCGAGGACGAAGCGGAGGGGGTGGCGACCGAGACGGCCAACTACCGGGCGAATATCGGCGCCGTTACCTCGGTGGACCAGCTTCTTGGCAACGAGCGCATGCGCAACTATGTGCTCAAGGCCTTCGATCTCGATACGAAATACTGGAGCAAGGACCACCTGACGCAGGTGCTCACCAGCGATCTCAATGATCCCGCGAGCTATGTCAACACGACCACGGCAAGCAACAAGAGCACGCTGCAGGCACTGACGGCACATTTCAATTTCAACGCCTCGGGCACGCTCGATGTCGGCGTTCAGGCACAGGACGCGAGCCAGATCGACGCCGTTGTCGGCGCATACGCATTCTATGTTCCGAGCCGGACGGTCCAGACCGAGGCGGATCTAAACAAGGCCTACTACGAGGGCAAGATCGGCTCGATCACGACCGCCGATGAACTCGTCAACGATTCCAGGATGCTCTCCTATGTCAAGACGGCCTTCGGGCTGGAGGACATAACGCTCAAGAGCACGATCACCAACATCCTGACGAGCGATCTCAACGACCCGAACAACTACGCCACCACCATGGGCGGGGAAGCTTATGAGGCCCTGACCCGCGCCTTCGGTTTTGCCACCGATGGCACGCTGTCTGGTGCGACCGCGCAGACGGCCATCCAGATCGCCCAGACCTCCGGTCAGTACATGGAGCGCTACGACGACAAGCAGGAAGTCAAGGACGCGGAGCTTTTCGAGTATTACCGCAACTACATTGGCACGATGGACAGCATCGAAGAGTTGCAGTCAACGCCCCGCATCTATGACTTCGTGCTTGCGGCCTTCGGTTTCGATCCGGACGAGGTCAAGGACAACGTCATTGCCCAGGCGCTGACGAGCGACCTGTCCGATCCCGAGAGTTTCGCCAACGCACAGAAGGATACGCGCTACCGCGAACTGGCCGAGGCGTTCAACTTCGGCGCCGATGGCGAGAAGTCGGCGCCGCGCTTGGCCCAGTCCCAGCTTCTGCTAACGCAGACGGCCAGGGACTATATCGTCGTCAAGACCCGCTTCGGCAACAGCGACAATCGCGAGGCGGCCGATAAGGAAGCCGAATACTATTCGGAGCGGATACAGAATATCCAGACGGCTTCGGAATTTCTCGCCGACCGCCGGCTGGTGGATTTCGTCCTCGTGGCGAATGGCATCAATGCCGATGACGTCACCGACGATTTCGTGAAGCAGGTCTTCGAGTCCGACCTCGACGACCCGGACAGTTTCGTCAACCAGCAGGACGATCACCGCTACGCCCAGATCCTCTCCTCGTTTAATTTTGACAAGAACGGCGAGATAACCTTCAAGGAGAGCGGAATCCAGGGCCGCTACGGCATGGAGATGACCGACCATCTCTATCTCCAGCAGACGCTGGAAGTGGAGGCCGGCAACGACAATAACGGCGCCCGCCTCGCGCTCTATTTCAAGCGCATGGTGCCCGATATCAACACGCCCTATGACATCCTTGGCGACACGGCGCTGCTCGAAGTGTTCCGGACCGCCTTCAGCCTGCCGAGCGAGATGTCGTCGATGGACATCGAAAAGCAGGCCGCGATCATCGAGAAATATCTCGATCTCGAGGAAATGCAGGACCCGGACGAGCTCGAGAAATTCATCAGCCGCTTCACGGCGATGTACGATCTCACCAACAATTCGGGCAGCGACCCCACGCTCGGCCTGTTCTCCGGCAGCAGTTCGATCAGCGCCGACACCCTCCTTTCCATAGCACAGTTGAAGAGCGCCTGATCGTCCACCGATTGCAGGACTTGCATTCGCAGGACATGCGTAATATCCGTTGGGATATAACGATCGGGAGATGGAAATGATGAAGCGCCGGAACCTGTTGCTTTCTCTGCTGGCGGCGGTGGCCCTGACGGCCGGTACCGCCATCCCTGCCATGGCGGCGGACCTCACGGTCTTTGCCGCCGCAAGCATGAAGGGTTCGCTTGACAAGGCGGCAGCGGCCTACGAGGCCGGCGGCGGATCGAAGGTTTCGATCTCCTATGCGTCGAGTTCGCAGCTTGCCAAGCAGATCGAGGCTGGGGCTCCGGCGGACGTCTTCATCTCGGCCGACAGCAAGTGGATGACCTATCTCATCGAAAGGGACACGGTGAAGCAGGATGCCGCCGTGAACTTTCTCGGCAATCGGCTGGTGCTCGTGGCACCGGCCGATTCCAGCATCTCGCTCAAGATCGGCAGGGATTTTCCGCTCGCCGCGACGCTGGGCACCGACCGCCTCGCCATGGGCGAACCCAAAAGCGTCCCCGCAGGCCAATACGGCCGGGAAGCGCTGATGTTCTATGGCGTCTGGGACGATGTCGCGTCGAAGGTCGCCGGGTCCGACAACGTCCGCGCAGCCCTCAAGCTGGTGTCGTCGGGCGAGGCCCCGCTCGGCATTGTCTATGAGACGGATGCCAGGGCCGACAAGGACGTGAAGGTGATCGACACGTTCGACGAGGAAAGCCATTCGCCGATCGTCTATCCGGTCGCGCCGGTCGAGGCCTCCGCCAATGCGGAGAAGATCGCCTTTCTCAAGTATCTCCTTGGTCCGGAAGCCGCGAAGATCTTCAGGGATGCAGGCTTCACGGCGCTCGTCTCTTCGTGAATGCGTCGTGGATGGGGTTCACCGACGATGAATGGACCGCGATCCGCCTGAGCATCCAGGTCGCTTCGCTCGCCGTTGCCAGCAGCCTCCCGCTCGGTGTTCTCGTTGCCTGGCTCCTGGCCCGCGGTCGCTTTCGCGGCAAGGCGCTGTTGAACGCCATGGTTGCGTTGCCGCTCATCCTGCCGCCGGTTGTCACAGGCTACCTTCTTCTGATGGCGTTCGGCCGCCGTGGCGTGCTCGGTGGCGCGCTGGAAAGCATCGGCATCGTCCTGTCTTTCCGCTGGACCGGGGCCGCCGTGGCCGCGGCCGTCATGGGTTTTCCGCTTCTGGTGCAGGCGATCCTGCTGTCCATGGAGGCGATCGACCGTCGGCTTGAGCAGGCTGCCGGCACGCTCGGCGCCAATCCCCTCATGGTGTTCCTGACCGTGACCTTGCCGCTCAGCCTGCCCGGCATCATCGCCGGCACCGTGCTCTCCTTCGCCCGTTCGCTGGGCGAGTTCGGAGCCACCATCACCTTCGTCTCGGCCATTCCCGGCGAGACGCAGACGCTGGCCTCCGCCATCCATGTCGCGCTTCAGGATCCCGATGGCGAACTCATGGCCTACCGTCTGACGGTCTTCTCCGTCCTGATATCGCTTTCCGCCATCTTGCTGGCCGGTTTTGTCTCGCGGTGGGTTGCCCGACGCATCGGAGCGGCCGCATGATCGCCGTGAAGGTTCGTCATCGGCAGGGCGATTTCGTGATCGACGCTGCGTTCGAGCCGGTGGCGGGACTGACCGCACTCTTCGGTCCGTCGGGGTCCGGCAAGACGTCGCTCGTCCAGATCATCGCCGGTCTGACCCGGCCGGATGACGCGGTCATCACCTTCGGAGACGTAACCTGGACCGACACGTCCAGGGGTTTGTTCGTTCCGCCCCACAAGAGGCGCATCGGCTATGTCTTCCAGGAAGGGCGCCTTTTCCCGCACCTGACGGCACGCCAGAACCTGCTCTATGGCCGGTTTTTCGCGCCGCGCGGCGAGCAGACGATCCGGGAGGACGAAGTCGTCCAGCTTCTCGGCATCGAAAGGCTGCTCGCCCAGCGGCCCGCGACGCTCTCGGGCGGAGAGAAGCAGCGGGTGGCCATCGGCCGCGCTCTGCTGTCCAATCCACGCCTGATCCTGATGGACGAGCCGCTCTCGGCGCTCGACCGGGCCCGCCGGCAGGAAATCCTGCCCTATATCGAGCGGGTGCGCGACGAGATCAGGATACCGGTCATCTATGTCAGCCATGCCCTGGACGAGGTGGCTCGGCTGGCCGATTGCGTGGTGCTGCTCGACGAGGGCAGGGTGAAGGCCACGGGTCGGCCCGGCGAGGTCTTCCCCGAACTGACGTCCGGAGACGACGGCCCCGCGGCACAATCGATCATCGAGGCGTACGTCGTCGGCCACGATACCCGCTTCGGCCTGAGCATGGCGAAGATCGATGACGAAGTTCTGACACTTCAGCCCGTGAACCTGCCGGAGGGGACGCCCGTGCGCATCCGCGTTCCGGCGACCGACGTGATGATTTCGCTGGAAAGGCATTCCGATCTCAGCGCGCTCAACCAGTTGCCGGGCACCATCGTGGCGCTCGAGGCCGATGGCCATCACGTCCTTGCGACGCTCGATTGCCACGGCCAGCGACTTGTCGCGCGGATCACGTCGCTGTCCGCCGAAAGGCTCGGGCTTCGCGCCGGGCTTCGTGTCCATGCCATGTTCAAGGCGGTCGCGGTGGATGGCGGCTCGGTTTACCGAGCGCCGGGCTCCGGAACCTGATCGGAACGCCAGGCGGCCAGCCATTCCAGATCGTCCGCCAGTGTTTTCGTATGCGCGGGCCTCCATCGCCCGCCACCGCGTCAGCAATTCCTCGCCGAATGCCGTCAGAGCGGCGCCGCCACCGCTCTTTCCGCCCTGCTTGGTCTCGACCGCTGGTTCGCGGAACATGTGGTTCAACTCGTCGACCAACAGCCAGGCGCGGCGGTAGGACATTTCCATCCGCTGCGCCGCCTGGCGGATCGACCCGGTCTCGCGGATCAATTCCATCAATTCCGCCTTGCCATGGCTCAGCGGCGCGCCACCGGGGAAGGTCAGCCTCAGGTTGAGCCGGACAGGCGACGTCATGTCGACCTCAACACCTTGTCTGGATTCATGATGTTGGCGGGATCGAACGCGCGCTTGATGCGGCGCATCAGGTCGATTTCGATCGGCGAGCGGATGGCGGCGAGTTCATCACGCTTCAACTGGCCGATTCCGTGTTCGGCGGAGATCGAGCCGTTGAACTTGAGGACCAGGCCGTGGACGATCTCGTTGACCTCGCGCCAGCGGTCGATGAAGGTCTGCTTGTCTGCGCCGACGGGTTGGGAAATGTTGTAATGGATATTGCCGTCTCCCAGATGGCCGAAGGCGCAGATCCGGGCTCCGGGAATGCGGGCCGTCACCGCCTGCTGGGCTTCGGCCATGAACGCGGGTATGTCGGAGACCGGCACGGAAACATCATGCTTGATCGAGCCGCCCTCGGGCTTCTGCGCCTCGGACATGCTTTCGCGGAGATGCCAGAAGGCGCGCGCCTGCGCGGCCGACATGGCGATGGCGGCATCCCGCACCAGATCGGCCTCGAGCGCCTGTGAAAGCAGGCACTCCATCATCCGCACCGCGCTTGCTTCCTCGTCCGTCGTCGAGATGTCGACCAGCACGTACCACGGATAGGCAGCATCGAGCGGATCCCGCACACCGGGAATGTGGCGTGTCGTGAACTCGACGCCCAGCCGGACCATCAGTTCAAAGCCGGTCAGCGCGTTGCCGCAGGTCTCCTGCGCCAGCTTGAAGAAAGCGAGCGCCTTTTCCGCGCTGTCGAGGCCCGCAAAGGCCACCTGATGCCCGCGTGGCCGGGGAAAGAGTTTCAGCACGGCGGCCGTGACCACACCGAGCGTGCCCTCGGCGCCGATGAACAGGTCGCGCAGGTCGTATCCGGTATTGTCCTTCTTGAGTTTCCTGAGCCCGTCCCAGATCTCGCCAGTCGGCAGCACGACTTCAAGCCCGAGGCAGAGCTGCCGCGCATTGCCGTAGGCCAGCACCTGCGTGCCGCCGGCATTGGTGGAGAGGTTGCCGCCGATCTGGCAACTGCCCTGCGAGCCCAGCGACAGAGGAAAGATCCGGCCGTGCTCTTCCGCCACCCGGTGCAGATTGTCGAGAATGCAGCCCCCATCCACCGTCATCGTCCCGGCCGCGAGATCGATCTCGCGCACGCGGTTCATCCGTTCGAGTGAGAGCAGAACGTCCTCCCGGCCCGCACGCGGCGTCTGCCCGCCGACGTGACCGGTATTGCCGGATTGCGGCACGATCGCCGTGCCGGTCGCAGTCGCCAGCGCCAAGATGTCGGCGACCTCCCGCGTGCTTCCGGGCCGGAGCAGCAGAGGCGATGTGCCGCGATAGAGCCCGCGGGTCTCGACGAGCCTGGGCGCGATCACTGACGGATCGGTGATCGCATGGCCCGCGCCGACAATCTCCGCGAAGCGCCCGATCAGGTCAGGTTGCATCCTTTGTCTCCAATGTGGGCGCGTCCGGCCTGGGTGCTTCCGGTCTGGGCGCCGCCGCGCGCGCAATACGGTCGTTGATGGCCTCGCCGAGGCCGTCTCGGGGGATCGGTGCGAAGGCGATGCCCGTTGAGGGCAGCCTGTCGGCCGCCTTCATGATGGCGAACAGATTGGCGGCCGCCTCACGCAAGGAGCCCGAGCGGCTCAGGTCGAAGGTTGCGGCGGCACGGTCGGCGCCGCCGATCCGCTGGCCCGCGAAGTTGATGAGGATCTCGCCGTTGTCGACGGTTGCGGCATTCATCCTGACGCCGGCCTCGGGCGCATAGTGCGATGCCAGCATGCCGGGCGCTTCGATCGTCGCACCCGCAACTTCCTGCCGGACCACGGGGTGGCCGATCAGGGCCTCGATCTCCTCGACCGCCAGCCCGCCGGGACGCAGCAGGCGCACCTGATCGCCCTCGACCTTGATGATCGTGCTCTCGACGCCGACGCCGGCTGCTCCGCCGTCGAGGATCAGCCGGATCCTGCTGCCGAGATCGGCGTCGACATGGGCGGCCGAGGTGGGGCTGACCTTGCCCGACGTATTGGCGCTCGGCGCCGCCAGCGGACGGCCATAGGCTTCGATCAGTTCGCCGGCAAAGCCCATCGGCACGCGGATGCCCACGCTATCGAGGCCGGCCGTGCAGAGTGGATGGATTCCGCTTGTCGGCGCCAGGGGCAGAACCAGCGTCAGCGGGCCTGGCCAGAACCTGTCCGCAAGCCGGCGCGACACCGGATCGAACATCGCATGTCGCTCGGCCATGGTCATTCCCGACATATGCGCGATGAGCGGATTGAAGCGCGGCCTGCCCTTCACCTCGTAGATGCGGCTGATCGCATCGGAATTGGTGGCGTCGGCAGCGAGGCCGTAGACGGTCTCGGTGGGAATGGCCACCGGCTCGCCGTCGGCCAATACCGCGCAGCCGCGGGCGATGGCCCGGCCATGGTCCGCCGCGATGTCGATGATTTCAGCCATGTCCGCCATCGTTCATTCGTCGGACGGGCTATAGCGCCCGTGTAGGGCTTTGCCAAGCGTGACGCAATCGTTGGCGCGCGCGCGTTACAGGGCGCGGATGATCTTGCGCAGCGCCTCGTGCTTGGCGCCGAGCAGCAGCACGTTCTTCAGTGCGGTCTTCGGGTCGTCGGTCCGGAACAGGATGCCGTTGCCGCGGACCTTGCGATTGATCGCGAGCTTCTGGCTGTCGTCGTCACGCTCAACCGCGACCGCGAAATACATTCGCTCGGCACGCATGTTCACGTGTTCGAACTTGAGATTGTCAGGGGTGATGTCGGCCGAGAAATTGGCGATGTAGAACGCCCACTTGATGTCGTCGAACTCGGCAAAGTTCGTTTTCGACGCCGTCACGTGACAGTAGCCAAGATGCGGCGTGCCCGAGAGTGTCCGGTGAAACAGCAGCTTGGGGAAATTGATCGACTTGTGGAAGCCGTTGAGGCGCTCATGCGTCCGGCTCCCGGCGGCGACGAGGACCTTGCCGGTGCGCTGGGCGACTTCCTCATAGCTCAGGTAGCGCTTTTCGAACTCCGACCAGTTGGGTCGGTTCCGATCGATCCGCCCTGTGCGCAGGAATTCCGAGTGGATTGCCTGCTTCGGCACCACCACCTTCCTGTCGTCCACATATTGCAGCTTGCTCATGGCGCTCTGTAGGTCTGTCAGTATTTCTTGCATCACAATGACCGGTACGCTGAAATTACCAGTCAGACGCTAGATATCCGAGGTTTCCCGAAGCTTGCCGCAAGTGCGAAATAGCCTAGAAATCCTGATAGTTCAGCGCGGTCACCTCCGTCGGCTTGCGACGGATCCATGCGCGCGCCTCCGCAGCGGCCGGGGGCAGGGTGGTCGTTCCCAGCGTCACCGAGGCAATCACGAGATGCTGCAGGTCCGGTGCGCGTTCCTCGACCAGCCCGCCCTGGGGCCAGACCGCGGCGAGTGCCTTCGCGCTCATCGGCGCGGTGTTGACGTCGATGTCGCGCAAGGTGCCCGCGATCCGCATCGGACAGGACTTCGCGCTGCAGTTCGGCGCTGCGGCAAACTGCCAGAGCAGGTAGTTCTGCCAGTTGCCCATCGGGAACACGCCCTTGATTTCCGGTTTGTAGCGCGCATACCAGAGCGGCAGCCGCGACAGCACCTTCAGTTGCCGGCGGTTGACTGCAATATGACGGGCGGTGATGTGGTTGGTGTAGAGCACCGGATACCGGCCCGTGCGCGTCTTGACGTGACGGGCGAAGATCTCGGCGTCCTCGAGTGACATGAACTCCGACGTATCCAGGCCCTCGAGGTCGAGCACCATCATCTCGTCGGCTGAAGGCTCGGCATAATCGAGGAAGTGATTGGCCTGGTCGATCGGGTTGCCGGGCCTTGCCAGATGGTAGGCGCCCCAGAGCAGCCCGTGCGCCTTGGCCAGCATGCGCCGGGTCTGGTAGAGTTCGCGGCTGACGGCGTATTTGCGCCACATCGTCTTGCAGTGATTGGCGCTGTCGCCCCGGTGCGGCTTGCGGCAATCATAAACCTCCGGCAGTCCGTCGGAAGCCTTGGAGATGAAGCCGGCGACGCGCTTGTTGGTGACGAGCTTGCTCCAGTCGATCGTGTTGAGCTCGTAGGCATCGATCACCAGTGCGGTGGAGGGGTCTTTCCACGGCTCGTCGTCCGCGGCGCGTGCCACGCCGCACGCAAGGAGCGCGGCTGCGGCGAGGGCTGATAGTGCAACTTTGAACATTGCCACCTTATCCGGACGTTCTGTGACGATCCTGTGGCAATATGGTTTTCAAAACGTTAACAGCCGGCGACAACCGGCTATTGCCGGCCGCCTATCCGGTATCAGAGCGGGATGACCGCCGCGAAAGTGCCGAGCATCGGCACCGCCGCCGTTTGGCCGCCGACCGCGCGGCGCATCCTGCCGAGCAAGGCGCGCAACATGGTGGCCGGGGTCATGACCTGCCGGCAGAAGGCTATCTTGCGGACATAGCCCTCCACTTCCCACAGGGCGCGGGTGCCGCCGGCGAAATAGGCGATCTCGCCGGGCCCGAGTGCGCGGACCTCGCCCTGTTCGGTGGTCACCCGTACATGGCCCTCAAGGATGACGACAGTCTCGTCGTCGCCGAAGGTCCACCAGAAACTGCCTTCCGTGCAGTCCCAGATATGCGTCGAGGCGCGGCCGTCGATGCTGGGCGAGTGCAGGCCCGCGCGGGCGACAGGCGTGCCCGAGACGATCCAGTCGGGATTGATCGGTGCCGGCTCGAGCACGACCTCGTCGGCGCGGGCGGCGATGAACAGCGGATTGACGTCGGGCCCGATGGCCCTTTGTGGCATGGACATTGCAAATTCCCCCTTATCGGAATTGTCTCTATCACCAGGAGATTTCCTTCCATTTATTTGGACGGCTAAAACTTTAGCGAGTGGTCGCGCGCCGGATGCAGGCCGGCGGCGGTCCCCGGATCGACCATTCCTGGGTGCTTCCCTGCTTTCTCCCGGTTTGACCTTGAGCCGGTCCTCGGTGATGGGCAGGATCGATCCATGCGATCGCCCGCGTGACGGGGTCGCGCGGCGCGCAGGACTGGCCTGCCATCGGGAGAGATAGCATCGTGAGACATGTCTGGAAGATTGCGCTGCCGGCGCTTATGCCGTTCCTCTTGTGGGCGCCGGCGTCGTCCGCCCAGGACGACTATTGTTCGCAACGCGCACGCGCGCTCTGCGGCGACAACCAGACGATGGGACAGTGCTTTGAAGATCAGGACATGTGGGGCAACCTCGACGCTGACTGCACCGGTGCTGTGCAGACCATGATCGAGACCGAACGGGAAGCATCCGAAGCCCCGAACGATAGCGCGGTCAATCTGTACGGAACGTCGTACGGGGGCGTTCTGCGCTCCGGGCCAGGGCAGGAATTCTCGCGCGTCGCCAGCATCCGGGAGGGCGATTCGATCGAGATCCTGGAGGACCCTGACGTGTGGTGGGGAAGGCTACAAGTGGTTCAGGGTCCGCACGCCGCGCGGCGTCGGCTATCACTGGGGTGGCATCTTCTGCATTCCCGGTGCCGCCCCGCCGGCGGGTGTCTTTTCGAATTGCCAGTGAGACCGCGAAACAGCGCTCAGAGGATGCGAAACCGCCGAGCAGCCACCAGGCGAAGGCGACGGACAGCAGGATGATCATCGCGGCAAAGCCCGTGCCGCCATCGGTGTGGGCGAAGGGTAGGTTCTCGGTGTTCATGCCGAAGAAGCCGGTCACCAGTGTCGGCGGCATCAGGAAGGCGGTCAGCATCGACAGGAATGTAGAGGTGCCGGTTCGTCTGGCGCGCTGCTTTCGAATCAATATCCTCATGCAGCAGCCTCGCCCGTTCCTGAAGCGAATAGACGTCGCGCTCGACCGTCTCGATCCGGTCGCTGAGTTGTCGGGCGATGTCCTGGAAATTGGCGGGGACTTCATCCTCGTCCGCTGTCGTGACCCGGCGGAGCAGAGCCAGTTCGGTTCGCAGATGCCGGTGCAGCTTCACGATCATCCGGCGGGCAGGGGGCAGCCGCCGCGTTTCGTCGCGCTCGGCGTCCTCGTAGACATAATCTTCGATCAGGTTCAGTTCGTCGTTGACCTCGTGAACCAGGCCGATCACGGTGCGCTGGAACTCGACGACGAGTGCCGCGAGCACATCAAGCGGGCCGCGGATCCGCGCGCTCTTCTCGATGGCGCCGCGCGCACGGTCGAATGCTGCGAAGCGGGTTGCAGCCGGGTCGTCACGATCAGCCGGTCTGTCGCGGCAAAGTGCAGCCCATCCGATCTCGGAGGACATCTCGTCGAAGTCCCGCTGGAAGTCCACCAATGTGCCGCAGACGACATTGGCCGACACGGTGAGCGTCGCATGCGCATCCCGGCTTACCAGGGCCTGCACCGCCTCCGGTGTCATGCCCGGCAGGTCTGCGATCATCGCCGGCACGCGGATGTCGGACAGTCCGAGGTGAAGCCACACGAAACCGTCATGTGCGAGAAGCTCAGACAGTCGAATATCCGTCGCGACCCTGTGGCAGGTACCGCTGTCTGGATCGAAACAATGCGCCCAGACAAGACCGGGAATGCTGATTTGGGGAAGTTCCATGCTCGGGCTGCCATGCGGACTGCGCCAGTCCTTAGGCCGCTTTCATGACAGTTTCGCAACAGCATGACGTCAAATTGACGTTTACGTAAAAAGCTAGTAGCCATTACCTCGGGGCGCTGGACTGTTCGTCGCGAATCCCTATCCTGCCGGGACGATGTGGAGGAACGCATGTACAAGGCGCCGGTTTGAAGAGATCCTGTTTACGTTGAAACATGTCGCGGGCCTGGGATCGGGTCTTGCCGCCGGCAGGTTCGGCGACCTCAGCGAGGACCTGGTGGAAGCGGTCCTGTCCGAGGCGGGTCGCTTTGCCGATGCGGAGGTCGCGCCGCTCGGCGAGATCGGCGACACCATGGGTGCGCGGCTGGTCGAGGGGCACAGTGTGGTCACGCCCGAGGGCTGGGCGGACCTCTATCGCGCCTGGGCGCAGGGCGGCTGGAACGCGCTGACCGCGCCCGAGGAATTCGGCGGCCAGGCCCTGCCGCATATGCTGCTCGTTGCGCACCTTCGAGATGTGGAATTCCTGCGCCATGGCCTTCGCCATCGGCGCCGACGCTGACCATGGGCGCCGTCGAGGCGCTTCGACGCCCATGCCAGCGACGCGATCCGAAGGACATCTACCTGCCGAAAATGGTCTCCGGCGAGTGGATGGGTTCACGATGAACCTCACAGAGCCCGCACGCAGGCTCCGATCTCGGCTTCATGAAGACCCGCGCCGAGCGCCGGGACGACGGCACCTACCGCATCTTCGGGCAGAAGATCTTCATCACCTATGGCGAGCATGATCTCACCGACAACATCATCCACCTCGTCCTGGCGCGCCTGCCCGACGCGCCGGCCGGATCGAAGGGAATCTCGCTCTTCGTCGTGCCGAAGTTCCTCGTCAACGACGACGGCACGCCTTGGTCCGCCGCAACGATGTCCACGTGCACTCGATCGAGCACAAGCTCGGCATTCACGGCTCGCCCACCTGCACCATGATCTATGGCGATGGAAAGTTCGGTGACGAACCGGGCGCCGTCGGCTGGCTGGTCGGCGAGGAGAACAAGGGCCTTGCCTGCATGTTCACCATGATGAACAACGCCCGGCTGATGGTCGGCGTGCAGGGCGTCGGCGATCGCCGAGGCGGCAACGCAGAAGGCGATCGCCTTCGCCCGCGAACGGCACGCAGGGACGCGCGCCGGGCTGGCAGGGGCAGGGCATGAGCCCGATCATCGAGCATCCCGATGTCGCCCGCATGCTGACGACGATGAAAGCGCGTCACGCAGGGCGCCCGCGCCATAGCCTATGCCTGCGCCCATGCGGTCGACATGGCCGACCATTCGGAAGGCGACGAGAAGCAATTCTGGCAGGAGCGCGCCAGTCTGCTGACGCCGCTCGCCAAGAGCATTCCCACCGACGCGGGCGTCGACGTGTCCTCGCTCGGCATCCAGGTTCATGGCGGCATGGGCTTCATCGAGGAGACAGGCGCCGCCCGGCTCTATCGCGACGCGCGCATCGCGCCGATCTACGAAGGCACCAACGGCATCCAGGCAATCGACCTGATCGGCCGCAAGCTGCCGCAATCGGGTGGCGCCCATGTCCGGGGCTTCATCGTCGAGCTCCGGCAGTTGGCGGAGGATGTGCGCGCGTCCAACCGTGACGGCTTCGGCAGTACGGCGGAGCGGCTGGCCGCCGCGATCGCCGACCTCGAAGCGACGACGGAATGGGTGTTGGCCGCGACCGGCGAGGGCCGCATGGTCGAGGCTCTGTCGGGCGCCACCGCCTATCAACGGCTGTTCGGCCTGGTGCTGACCGGCTGCTACCTCGCCAAGGGTGGCCTGGCCGAAGGGGGGGACGGCCGTGACGAGGGCAGGATCGCGCTCGCCAGGTTCGCCGCCGAGAACCTGATCTCGGAGACGGCCACTCTGAAGGATCGCATCATCCACGGCGCAGACAGCCTCGCCGCTGCCCGCCTTGCTCTCGCCTGAGGAATACCATGACACAGGACATCACCATCGAACGGCCGCAAGCCCATCCCGGCATTGTCGTCATCCGCATGACGCGGCCCGACAAGAAGAACGCGATCACCCGCGACATGTATGGCGCGATGGCGGTGGCGCTCGGCGATGCCAATGAAGACGACGCCGTCCAGGCCGTCGTCCTGTTCGGCATGCCCGGTTGCTTCTCGGCCGGCAACGACCTCGCAGATTTCCTCGCGATTTCAGATGACCCGGACCAGGCGAGGAACGTGAAGGCCTTCCTCCATCAGCTTGCAAGCTTCGGCAAACCGCTCCTGTCGGGCGTCGACGGCGTTGCCATCGGCATCGGCACAACGATCAACATGCATTGCGACATGACCTTCGCCACGGCGCGCACTGTCTTCCGCACGCCCTTCACGGATCTCGCGGTGGTCCCCGAAGCAGCCTCGAGCCTCATCGCTCCGCGGCTGATGGGGCAGCAGCGCGCCTTCGCCCTTCTCGTCGCCGGCCTGCCCTTCACCGCCGAGGACGCGCGCGAGGCGGGCCTTGTCTGGAAGGTCGTCGATGAGGAAGGGCTGGAGACCGCGACGCTCGAGGCTGCAAGCCAGCTCGCGGCCAAGCCCCGGCAGGCGCTCCGGCTCTCGCGCCAACTCCTGCGCGGTGAATCACATGACATCCGCGACCGGATGGACGAGGAGATGAAGCTGTTCATCGAATGCCTGCGGTCCGACGAGGCTTCGGCGCTCTACGAGAGCTTTCTCGACAAGAAGCGTTGAAGCGGGGCGGGCGCTGGACTAGCTTCCCGATGAAACCGGAGAGCGCTCATGTCCGATCCACTCGACCTCACGCCAAGGCTTGGTGACCTGGCCTTCACCCGCCCGCGCGATCGCGGCACCGAGATAGAGGCCACTTATGCCGGCGCACTCTCCTTCATGCGCCGTCGCTACACGCGCGACCTTTCGGGTGTCGACGTCGCCGTCTGGGGCATTCCGCTCGACCTGTCCGTCACCAATCGGCCGGGCACCCGCTTTGGACCGCGGGGGCTGCGTGCAGCCTCGGCCCATATGGCCTGGTCCGGACCCTGGCCCTGGGACTTCGATCCCTATGACGAACTCTCCGTGGTTGATTATGGCGATTGCCTCTTCGACCCCGGCCGCCCGGCCGAAATCGCCGCGCGTATAACCGAGCAGGCTTCCGTCATCCTCGAATCAGGCGCGGGACTGCTGACGCTCGGCGGCGACCACTACATCACCTATCCGCTGCTCAAGGCGCACGCCGCCAGGCATGGCACGCTCAGCGTCATCCAGTTCGACGCACACACCGACACCTGGGCGGACGAGGGCGATCGCATCGACCACGGCACGATGATGTGGTACGCCGCCCGCGACGGACTGGTGGATCCGTCCCGGTCGGCCCAGGTCGGCATCCGCACCCACAATCCCGACCCGCTCGGCTTCAACATCATCAATGCGATCGAGGTGCAGAAGATCGGGCCGGAGGCGGTGGCTGCAAAGGTCAAGCGGATCGTCGGCGACAACGCCTGCTACATCACCTTCGACATCGACTGTCTTGATCCTTCCGCAGCACCGGGCACCGGCACGCCCGTGCCCGGCGGCCTGACCAGCTATCAGGCGCAGGAAGTCCTGCGCAACCTCGCGGGCGTCAACGTGGTCGGCATGGACGTCGTCGAGGTGTCACCGCCCTATGATCACGCCGAGATCACCGCGCTGGCGGGCGCGACCGTGGCCAACGATCTGCTGGCGCTGCATGCGATCACAAGGCGGCGTTAGTATCTGCGATCGAACAGGACCGCGAGAACCAGCACGATTTCGGCCACGATGGTAATGATAGTGCGCGTGACATGCCATTGCCACCAACTGTCCCGCAGCGCCTCCCAACCGGCCGGGATCGCACCCGCGCTCCAGGTCATGACCTCGGCGTTGATCGGCTGGTTGGCAAGCCGGGTTATCAGGCCGGCGACGATCATCAGGAGAATGGCCAGGGCATAGGCCGTCAGGACAGGCCTGTTGCGCCGCGCGCGTATCGCCAGAAGAATTGTGAGCCCGATGGCGACAGCAGCGGTTGCCGGCAAAAGCAGGTTCAATCCTCTGACCGCGCCCTGGTGCATGAGCATGAAGGCTTCGGGCGGCAATCCCGCCGGATCATAGCCTTGCCATATGCCGAATGTCGTACCCGCCACCAGCGAGACAAGGAGGATGGCAAAGAGCTTGAGCCCGGTTCCGACCAACGAGACTTCTGATGAAATGCCGGCCATTACCCAACCTCCGCACTCAAAGCGGCAAGTTGCACGGGATTGGCGACAAGGTCAAACGCTCACCGCTCCAGAAGCGCCACCGCCTCGACATGGCTCGACCACAGGAACTGGTCGATCGGCGTCACCGATTTCAGCGCATAGCCGCCGTCGATCAGGATCTTCAGATCACGCGCCAGCGTCGTGGGATTGCAGGACACGGCGGCGATCTTCTGCACCTTCGACCGGGTGATCTCGCGACACTGCTGGTCGGCACCGGCGCGGGGCGGGTCGAAGCAGAGCCCGTCAAACGACTTGAGATCGAGCGGCTGCATCGGCCGGCGGAAGAGGTCGCGCCGCTCCGTGGTAACAGGCTTCAGCCCCTGGGCATGGCGTGCGGCGTGGTCGAGCGCCCCCAGTGCCGGCGCGTCGAATTCAACGGCATGGACCGCGCTTTTGCGTGCGAGACGCAGTGCGAAGGTGCCGATGCCGGAGAACAAGTCGACGACCCGCTTGGATTTGCCGAGATGCGCGGTGACCAGCGCAGACATGGCGTCCTCGGCACGCACCGTTGCCTGGGTGAAGCTGCCCGGCGGCAGGACGGTGGAAACACCGCCGATGTCGAGCAGCGGCTTGTGGGGTTCGACGATGATCTCGCCTTCCACCGAGATCCGGGCGATGCCCGGCTCCCGCAGCATGATGTCGGTTGCCGCCTGGCGTTTCCTTGCGTCCGGCTTCTTCATGTCGAGCATGTTGACGTCGAGGCCGGACAGGGTCGCGCCGATCGCGATCCGGAAGGGTTCCGAACCGGAGCCCAGCGCCGCCACCAGCCGCCTGACAATGTCCAGCCGGCCGACGATCGCCGGCATGGAGATGGGACATTCCTCGACCGGCACGATGGCATGCGTTCCCGCCTGCAGGAAGCCAAGAACGACGCCCTTGTCGGTCAGCCGCGCGGTCATGGTCACGCGCCGCCGTTCGTTCGGCAGGCAGGCGACGATCGGGGCCACATCGATCTCGATGCCTTGCGCCGCCAGCGCATCGATCACCAGTTGGCGCTTGAAGTCCTGATAGGGCCCGTCCGCCCAATGTTGCAGCGAACAGCCGCCGCAGGCGCCGCCCTTGCCCTCCGGCCCGAAATGGCGACAGCGGGGCTCGACCCGCTCGGGAGACGTCTTCGACCACGACATCGGCATGCCGTGGTTCTTGACGCGCGCCACGGCGACGGTCTCTCCGGGCAGCGTGAAGGGGACGAAGACGACACCAGCGGCAGTGCGCGCGATGCCATCGCCCTCGGCTCCGACCGCCGCAATGTCCAAGGTTTCGGTGCTCATGATTTCCTTCCGGCGAGCAGGAACTCCCGGTTCCCGTCCGCGCCTGTGATGGGCGAGGGGATTACACCGAGGCTCTGCCATCCGCCAAGTGAATTCAGCCAGCTCTCGAGATCATCAGCGATGTCAGGCGCGGTCGATGGGTCCCTGAGCATGCCGCCCTTGCCGACATTCTCGCGGCCGGCCTCGAATTGCGGCTTCACCAGCATGGCGACCCAGGAGCCCGGCTCGGCCATTTCAAGTGCCGGCGGCAAGGCAAGCTTCAGCGAGATAAAGGACACATCTGCGACGATTGCCTGCACCGGCGCATCGAGCATGTTCGCGGCAAGCTCACGCGAATTGATGCCCTCGAGATTGGTGACACGCGGATCCTCGGCCACTTTCGACGCCAGTTGCGCATGGCCGACATCGAGCGCCATCACATGTTTCGCGCCGCGCTCAAGCAGCACTTGTGTGAAGCCACCGGTGGATGCGCCGACATCAAGGCAATCGAGGCCATCAGGCGAAAGCCCAAAATGGTCAAGCGCCGCAATCAGCTTCAGAGCCCCGCGCGAGACATAGGCTTGTGCCGGATCATCGACAGAGATCTCCGCATCGTCTTCGATCAGTTGCCCGGCCTTGACGGCGACGCCGCCAGCAACGGTCACCGTGCCTCGATCGACCGCATCACGGGCCCGAGATCGGCTTTCGAAGAGGCCGCGTTGGACGAGTATATGGTCGAGGCGTTGTTGGGGCATTGCAATTTCCGGGACGGGATGCAGGAATGGGTGAATGTGCTTTCGAAGGCGCCTATATCAGACATTTCCGTTCTGATCAGGAGATTCTCATGTCCTTCTTCCCCGGCCACGATCCTGACCCTGGCGACAGCGCCGGCGTCGACCAGGTCGAGATGCTGATCATTCCCCGCACGTCGGACATCGGTAATTTCGAGGTCCGCCGCGCGCTCCCCACCGCCAAGCGCCGCCTGGTCGGCCCCTTCATCTTCTTCGACCGCATGGGTCCGGCGGTCCTCAAGGCAGGCCAGGCGGTCGATGTCCGTCCGCATCCGCATATCGGCCTGTCGACGGTCACCTACCTGTTCGACGGCGAAATGAGTCACCGCGACAGCCTCGGCACCGGGATGGTGATCCGCCCCGGCGATCTCAACCTGATGACGGCGGGACGCGGCATCGTCCATTCCGAGCGCACGCCGGACGACCTGCGCGGCAAGGACTACGCGCTCTCCGGCCTGCAGACCTGGCTGGCGCTGCCCGACAGCCATGAGGAAATGGATCCAGCCTTCCTCCATCAGGCGGTAGAGACGATGCCCTCCTTCGCCGACCGCGGCTATTCCGGCCGGGTGGTGATCGGACGCTTCCAGGGGCTGACATCGCCGGTTCCGACGCCGACCGACACGCTCTATGTCGATCTCCGTATCGAGCCGCATTCGGCCTGTCCCTTCCATGCCGGCGCCGACGAGCGTGCGGCCTACATTCTCTCCGGTTCGCTCAGCGTTGCCGGCACGCGCTACCATGCCGACCAGCTTCTGGTCTTCCGGCCGGGCGACACCGTCGATCTGGTCACCGGCGACGAGCCCTGCCATGTCATGCTGTTCGGCGGCGAGACCATGGAATCGAAACGCTACATCTGGTGGAACTTCGTCTCCTCGTCCAAGGAGCGCATCGAGCAGGCCAAGGAGGAATGGCGGAGCGGCAGGTTCGACATCGTGCCCGGCGACGAGGAAGAATTCATCCCGCTGCCCGCCGACTGAGGAACGAGCATGACCGATCTCAAGCACTATCGCGACCCGCGCAATCCCGGCGGGCCGCTCATCCCGCGCAGCGACTGGGACGCGGCGCCCTTTAACCGCTGGGCTTTCCAGAACGTCCGCCAGATGGTGCCGACGGCCGAAGTCTGGCGCGGTCCGGGGCCGGTCATGCCGCTGCCCGAGGCGCCGCAGAACCTGATGGAACTGCCCTTCGAGGCCGATGGCGAGCATCTCACCATTGGCGGTTTCCTCGAGGACAGCTATACCGACGGCTTCCTGGTGCTCTCCAAGGGCGCCGCCGTCGTCGAAGTCTACATGAACGGCATGCAGCGGCGCACGACCCACCTGTCGCAGTCGGTGGCGAAGTCCGTGGTCGGCACCGTCGCCGCCATCCTCAACGGCAGGGGCGAGCTTGATTTCGCCGCGCCAGTCACCGACTACCTGCCCGAACTGGAACGGACCGCCTATCGCGGCGCCACCGTGCAGCAGGTGATGGACATGACATCGGGCGTCCTGTTCGACGAGACCTATACGGCGCCGGATTCCCACATCGCCAAGGTCGATCGCGCCTGCGGCTGGAAGGATCTCGTGCCCGGCTGGCCGGAGACGATGTGGCAGCTCATTTCGGAACTGACCGAGTTCGAGGCCGCGCATGGCGAATCCTTCCGCTACCGCTCGATCGAGACCGACGTCATCGGCTTCATCCTCCAGCGCATTTCCGGCTTGATGCTGCACGATCTCGTCAGCCGCGAGCTCTGGGCGCCGATGGGCGCGGAGGAGGACGCCTATTTCACCGTTGACCGCGCCGGCTACGGGCTGGCCGACGGCGGCTTCAATGCCACGCTGAGGGATTACGGCCGCTTCGGGCAACTCATTGCCAATGGCGGCACTGCCCACGGCCGGCAGATCGTGCCGTGGCGCTTCATCGAGGACCTGCCGAACGGCAACCATGCCAACTTTGGCCGGGACTACCGCATCGCCTTGCCCGGCGGCGCCTATCACAACCAGTTCTGGATCGAGGAGGCCGGCAAGCCGGTGGTCATGTGCCGCGGCGTCTTCGGGCAGTTGATCTACGTCGACCGCGAGGCGGACTTTGTCGCCGTCAAGCTCTCCACCTGGCCGGATTTCACCAATGTCCGCCGAACCAGGACCGCGCTCGCGGCAATCAGGGCACTGAGGGCGGCACTGGGGGCTTGAGGAGGGCGACAGCAGATCCGCCACACGGGTAGGACGGAACCGAGCGATCTCCCCGGTGTTGATCGCCAAGGTCGCGTCAAATTGCAGCAGCGGAATGCGATGTAAAGTTTGTACTTTCCGCTCCGGCGTCATAAATTGCCCGTTGTCAGGTTGAAAAAAGCCCGTAACGCGCTAAAAAGCGCGGCGGCTTAGGGCCTTGGGGTCTCCGCACTACGGGCGAACAGGAACCATCGTGAAAGAAGCATCGACCACCCCGCTCCTCGACAAGGTCAATCTGCCGGAAGACCTGCGCGGTCTCGACGACAAGGACATGCCGCAGCTTGCCGCCGAACTGCGCGAGGAAATGATCGATGCGGTCTCCAGCACCGGCGGCCACCTCGGCGCCGGCCTGGGTGTCGTGGAGCTCACGATCGCCATCCACAAGGTCTTCAACACGCCGCATGACCGGCTGATCTTCGACGTCGGGCACCAGTGTTATCCGCACAAGATCCTGACCGGCCGCCGTGACCGCATCCGCACGCTCAGGCAGGAACACGGCCTTTCCGGCTTCACCCGCCGCGCGGAGAGCGAATACGATCCCTTCGGCGCCGCCCATTCCTCGACCTCGATCTCGGCTGGCCTCGGCATGGCTGTCGCCACCGCGCTCGATGGCTCGAAGCGCAATGTGATCTCCGTTATCGGCGATGGCGCGATGTCGGGCGGCATGGCCTATGAGGCGCTCAACAATGCCGGCTCACTTGATGCCCGGCTGATCGTCATCCTCAACGACAACGACATGTCGATTGCGCCACCGACCGGTGCGATGAGCGCCTATCTCGCGCGCCTCGCCTCGGGCCGCACCTATCTCGGCTTCCGCGAGATCGGCAAAAAGATGACGGCCTATCTCGGCAAGAACATCGACCGCGCCATCACCCGCGCCGTCGAGCATGCCCGTGGCTACGTCACCGGCGGCACGCTGTTCGAGGAACTCGGATTCTACCATATCGGTCCGATCGACGGTCACTCCTTCGATCACCTGCTGCCCGTCCTGCGCAATGTCCGCGACAATGGCAACGGGCCGGTGCTGATCCATGTCGTAACCCAGAAGGGCAAGGGCTATGCCCCGGCCGAAGCCGCCGCCGACAAATATCACGGCGTCAACAAATTCGACGTCATCACCGGCACCCAGGCCAAGGCCAAGCCCAACGCGCCGGCCTATACGGCGGTCTTCGCCGACGCACTGGTCGAGGAAGCACGCCACGACGAGAAGATCGTCGGCATCACCGCGGCCATGCCCGATGGCACGGGCCTCGGCAAGCTGGCGGACGTCTTTCCCGAACGCACCTTCGATGTCGGCATTGCCGAACAGCATGGCGTGACCTTCGCTGCCGGCCTCGCCGCCGAAGGGTTCAAGCCGTTCGTCGCGATTTACTCAACCTTCCTGCAGCGCGCCTATGACCAGGTCGTCCATGACGTGGCGATCCAGAAGCTGCCTGTGCGGTTCCCCATCGACCGCGCCGGCTATGTCGGCGCCGACGGCCCGACCCATGCCGGCTCCTTCGACACCACCTATCTCGCGACGCTGCCCGGCTTCGTGGTGATGGCTGCGGCGGACGAGGCTGAACTGAAGCACATGGTCCGCACCGCGGCAGCATACGACGATGGCCCGATCTCCTTCCGTTATCCGCGCGGCGAGGGCGTCGGCATCGACATGCCGGCCCGGGGTTCTATCCTCGAGATCGGCAAGGGACGTGTCGTCAAGCAGGGTTCCAAGGTCGCGATCCTCTCCTTCGGCACGCGGCTGGCGGATTCGTTGCTCGCGGCCGAGGATCTCGACGCCGCCGGCCTCTCGACCACGGTCGCCGACGCCCGTTTCGCCAAGCCGCTTGACCACGACCTGATCCGCCAGTTGGCCCGCCACCATGAGGTGCTGGTGACGGTCGAAGAGGGCGCCATCGGCGGCTTCGGCAGCCATGTCCTGCATTTCCTCGCCCATGAGGGCCTGCTCGACGGCCGGCTCAAGGTCCGGCCGCTCTGCATGCCCGACGTCTTCGTCGAACAGGCCAAGCCCGAGACCATGAATGCCCTCGCTGGTCTCGACCGCAAGGGCATCGTCGCCACCGTCTTCGACATGCTCGGCCAGAAGCCGATGGCGATCGGCGCGGCTGAATAGATCAGGCGCCGCGACGTCGTGGCGCCTGCTTTCGAGTGCGGATGATGTCTGCCGGCTACATTGGGATATTGAACGCGACGACGTCCTCGGTCACGTCGGCGGCGTCGATCCCCCTGAGGATCAGGCGGTCGCCACTTCCGAACGATATCCATGTATCGTCGCCATGCTGGCTGATCAGCGATGACAGTTCCGCGAAATCGCTGACAAGGCTGATGATCGCCAGGACGTCCTCGGCGGGATCGAAGTCGGCCACGGTATCGCGGTCGTACCCTTCGCGGAAGATGAAGTAGTCGCTGCCACTGCCGCCGATGAGAGTGTCGTCGCCGGCATGGCCTTCGAGATAGTCATGCCCGCCTTTGCCGCGCAGGATGTTGTCCGAGGGATTGCCGCGCACGACGTTGCCCAGATCATTGCCGGTCGCATTGATGTTCTTGTCGCCGAGAACATAGATTTCTTCGAAGTTCTCGCCGAGCTTCCAGTTTGCATAGGAAAAGACACGGTCATGGCCTTCGTCGAAATTCTCGACGAGCTCGACCTTGTTCTTTCCGATATAGTAGTCATCGCTGCCATGACCGCCCGCCACCTGGCCGGTGGTCTTGCCCTCGACATTGTTGAAATAGTCGTTGCCGCTGCCGAACTGCACATCGCCGACAATCCTACCCTCGTTCATCAGGTAGCCGTCGCCGGTGCCGGAGATGTTCACCGCCAGCCCGTCGGCAAGGATCTTGCCGTAGTTCTCCAGCTTCGTCTCTGTCAGGGTGACGAGCCGCACGCCGAGCGCATCGCCCTCGATCACGCCACCGTTGAGGTTCTTCACAGAGGATTCGCCGAACAGTGCGATCGCTTCGTCAGCCTTGATCCTGCCGCCATTGACCAGGTCGAGCCCGCCGTCTGAAACGATCCCGCGGTCAGTCGCCTCTATGGTCCCGAAGGTTTCGATCCGGCTGCCGGTGGACGCGTTGAAGATGCCGTCCTCCGCCTTGATCTGCGAGGACTTCTTGATCTCCACCGTCGTGGCGTCCCCCATGATGCGCAGGCCATCCGAGCCTGCGCCGCTGGCATCGAGATCGCCGGCCAGCTTGATCATGTTGTTGTCGCTTCCGAGCAGGATGTTGATCGCCGCCTCGTTGGCCACGGAGATGGTGGCCTTTTTGCCGAGGGTCCAGCCCTGGCTGCTCTCGTCGATCATCCAGGGATCGCTGCTGTCCTTGTTCTTCACATACTTGGACATCTCGATCTCCTTACGCCGCGAAGCTGAAGTGGGAGGCATCGAGTTCGGATGTGTCCGTGTTCCGCAGGATCAGCACGTCATCACCCAGTTCGATCCAGACGTCGCTGCCGTTCTTGAACATCTCGGACTCAAGCGCCGCGAAATCGGTCAAGCCTTCGAAACCTTCGAGGTGAATGCGGTCGTCGCCGGCGTCGAAATCCTGGATCGTATCCTGGCCGTCGCCGATCTTGAAGATGAACGTATCGTTGCCAGCTTCGCCCCAGAGTTGATCGTCGCCGCGGCCGCCGGCGATCTCGTCGTCACCGCCGCGACCGCGGATGTGGTTGTCACCCTTGTTGCCGACGAGCACGTTGTCATCGTCATTGCCGAAGGCATCGACGTCTCTCTTGCCCGTCAGGATGAGCTGCTCGATGTCGTCCGACAGTTCGTAGGAGATCATCGAGTAGACGGTGTCGAAACCGTCATCCGCCTCTTCGACGATCGAAATGTCATTCTTGCCGATCCTGTAGACGTCGTCGCCATCGCCGCCGGCCACCGTGCCGTCGATCGTGCCCTTCCTGCTGTCAAGCAAATCGTCGCCGACTCCGAACAGGATGTTGCCATGAATGGTGCCGGTGTTGACCAGCTCGTTCTCGCCGCCGGTCAGCATGCGGATCGCAAAGTCGTTGCCCGAGATCAGGCCGTGGTTGGTCAGCATTGCGTTGCTGCCCGCCGTCATGATGACGCCGGCGAAGTCGCCTTGGATCATGCCGTCTTCGCTGTTGATCACCTTGCTTGTGCCGAGGGTCGAGATGGCGGAATCGCCGCTGATGTCGCCGGAATTCCTGATCGTCGACGAACCCGAGTTCGCGATCCCGTAGTGCAGGCCGTCGATCTCGCCCTTGTTGATGACCCTAAGGCCATTGGCCGTGGCGTCGATGCCCCGGTCGGCATCGATCTCGGCCTGTCGGCCGATCATGATCCTGGTGTTGACGCCATCGACGTCAACGCCCTGTCCGCCGGCGCCGGATGCGACGATGTCGCCCTTTAGCTTGAGCGTGTTGGCGAGGCTGGTGTCGAGAACGTGGATGGCCGCCATGTTGTTGACGGTGATCGACGCCTGCGGCTGCAGTGTCCAGGTCTTGCTGTCCCCGTTGATGGTCCAGGTCGTGTTGATGTCGTCCTTGATGATCTTCGGCATGTGATTTTCTCCTCAACAGCAGGGGTGGTGTTACGCCTGCTTCATGCCGCAAAGGATGCCGGAGGAAGGCTGGATGCGGTGTTCCCCGGGGAACAATGCGGAAAAATTATATAATAATATCAGATATTTAATGCAAAAAACCCGCCCCGCGCGACCTTGTTGTCGGCGGACCGGGCATGCTCTGACTGGAATGGAAAGATGCCTCCACACCGTTTCAGGCCTGTTTCAGAGCGGGGCGCTTTATTGTTTCAATTGTTTCGGGGTGGCCCCGGTGGGCTCAGGGCGCGCCGGTCGGCACCAGCAGCAGGATGTCGAGATCCTTTTCCGGAAGAAAGTCGGTCTTCGTCATCTCGAACGTGGTCGGCCCGGTCTTCTTGACACCTTCGCCGCAGAAGCTGACGAAGTTGTCCTCTTCGCCCTTGTCGACGATTAGGGTGAACTTCTTGATCGGCCCGTACCAGTTGGCCCCGGTGCTCAGTACGTAGGACATCCAGTTCTCGACCAGGTACGGCTCGTTGTTGCGCATCAGCTCGTTCGATTGCCGGGCGAGTTTCACGAAGGCATCGTCGATGCAGAACTTGCGCCTGTATTCCTCGTAGCGCTCGCCCTTCGGCTGGTCGTTCTCGTCCAGATACGTTGTGGCGACCGTGCTGCCCACGCTCGGACGATAGGTGTGCGATACGCCGATTTCCTTGCCGACCGGAAAGCTTGTTTTCCAATAATAAGCCGACTTCAGAGTCCACATCGGGGCGTACTCCGTCTTCATGCCCGATCCGTCGTCATAGATGTCGGGTATGATCAGCCCGCGCGTCAGCCAGTTCTCGATGGTCTCAAGCGGCAGCTTTCCGAGCGCCGCTCGCGCCCTCTGGCTCTGCGGGTTCATCGGCACGCCGGCTTCGCGCAGCACCTCCGTCATGTCGAGAGCGCCGACATACACCCGCTGCTGCAACGATGGCTCGATCGCGGCGCCGTCCTGCATCACCGTGAAGCCGAGGAAATTGTCATTCTCGATGTCGCCGGCATCCACGTTCTGCTCGGGTCCGCCGGCAATGTCCGGCATCGGGAACGCGACATAGGTCTCGACCGGCTTGTCCGACGTGTTGCGGTAGACATAGTCCACGCGCACCTGCCGGGGCGAGATGTAGAGCGTCTCCTCTTCCATCGAGATCGAATCGCTGCGCGTGTATTGCAGCCCGCCGGTCTTGAGTTCGGCGGTCGTGTCATTGGCGAGCGCGGTCGATGCGCCGAGCGACAGGGATAGTGGCAGGCACAGGGCAAGTGCAAGGCCCGGGGCAAGACGAGCGACGCGGTTCATGGCCAGATCTCCATTTGTCGGAGACGCTACAGCATCGGCGCCAAGATCGGAATCGCCTGATGCGCTTTTATTCGCGGTCCAGCGGTTCGGTACCGACCGGTTTGCCGTTGCGATCGAGCCGGATCTTCTCGATCCGCGCTTCGGCAGCGTTGAGCAGGGTCTCGCAATGCTTCTTCAGCGCCTCGCCGCGCTCGTAGATCTCGATCGACTGGTCGAGCGGCACATCGCCGCGTTCGAGGCGCGCGACAATGTTTTCGAGTTCGCTCACCGCCTGCTCGAAGGACAGTGTAATCACGTCGGACGTCTCGGCGGTCATGCTGCGATTACCCCTTCATCAGCCGGCAGATATGCAGGCCGGCCGATTCGGCCAGGCCCTCTAGATCATACCCGCCCTCCAGGATGCTGACGACCCGGTTGCCGGCATATTTGCCTGCGACGTCCATCAACTGGCCCGTGACCCAGTCGAAATCCTCTCCGACGAGGTTGATCTGGGCCAGCGGATCGCGATGGTGCGCGTCGAAGCCTGCGGAGATGATCACCAGGTCCGGCCGGAAATTGTGGAGCGCCGGCATGATCCGGCTTCGCACGGCATCCCGGAAATCGGCACTGCCATCATTGGCATGGAGCGGCGCATTGACGATATTGCCCACGCCTGTCTCGTCCTTGGCGCCGGTTCCCGGATAGAGCGGCATCTGGTGCGTGGAGCAGTAGAGCACGCTTCCGTCGGACTGGAAGATGTCCTGGGTTCCATTGCCGTGATGGACGTCGAAATCGATAATCGCCACGCGCTCGACGCCGTGGACCTTCTGTGCGTGCCGTGCCGCGATCGCAGCATTGTTGAACAGGCAGAAGCCCATGACCTTGTCGCGCTCGGCATGATGTCCCGGCGGCCGGCTGGCGACGAAGACATTGTCGGCCTTGCCGGCGAAGACGTCGTCGACGCCGGCCATGGCGCCGCCGATCCCGGTCAGCGCCGCCTTGAGGCTTTCGGGGCTGGCATGGGTGTCGGCCTCGATCTGCCGCACGCCTTCCTCCGGCATCATGTGCATCACGTCGAGGAGATAGGATTCGGGATGCGCGAGTGTCACGGCATCCTCGTTGGCGATCGGCGCCTCGCGGCGTTGGAGCGGCTGGAAATTCTCGTGTTCCAGGAGCGCATTGAGCGCCCTCAGCCGGTCCGGCCGTTCGGGATGTCCCGGTGGAACGTGATGTTCGAGAAAGACCGGGTGTTCATACAGGATAGTCGTCATGCGCCGACCTTAGACTTTGCGCGAAGCGCGGTAAATCGTGCCGGTGCCGTTTTCAACAGGTGCCCTCGCGGCCCTTCCGCGACCAATTTCGCGATTGCAATATGGCGCCGATATATGACAGAAAGGGCCATGTTAACCGGGACGGGGAGACTCCGCATGGCTCAGGCAACCACCATTTCAACCCTCGAGGCGCTCGTTGGCGGCTCGCTCGCCAAGAAGTCGGCGATCGTCGTCGCCGGCTCGCTGTTCATGGCCGCCATGACGCAGATCTCGGTTCCGTTCTTTCCGGTTCCGATGACGCTCCAGACGCTGGCCGTGATGCTGATCGGCGTCACCTTCGGGTTCCGCATGGCAACCGCCACTATCGCCCTCTACCTTCTGGAAGGCATTGCAGGGCTGCCGGTCTTTTCGAATTTCGGCTCGGGATTTGCCAAACTCGTCGGCCCGACCGGTGGCTATCTTATCGGGTTCCTGATCGCCGCCGCGGCGATGAGCTACCTTGCCGATCGCGGCGTCACGCGCCGCTGGGCTGGCATGGTTGCCACGCTGATCGTCGGCGAGGTCATCATCATGGCGCTCGGCTTTGCCTGGCTCGCCACGCTGATCGGCGCCGAGAAGGCCTGGCTCGGCGGTGTCGTGCCCTTCCTGCTCGGTGACGCGCTCAAGCTGGTGCTGGCCGCCATGATCGCCAAGGGCGTGCTGAACGGTGCTTCGCGCTTCGCCAGGCTCTGATTCGCAAATTTTCGACACAAGACAATGCCCGCGCGACTGCGCGGGCATTGTCGTATCTGGCACCCGCGAAGTGCACCGATGCAACGGCCGCCGCCCAACCACAGTCGAGCGTCGAGCGGCTGTGGAAACGCGATAGAATATCGTCTACTGTCGACATGATTTGCACTGAGGGCGGGCGGCATGCGACATAGCGATCCTGAGGGCCTCTATCGCGCCTTGGGAGTCTCGCCGGCGGCCGACCCGGACGAGATCAAGCTTGCCTATCGCCGGCTTGCCAAACAGACCCACCCGGATACCGCGACCGGTGCCTCGGAATTCCAGTTCCACAAGATCTACAATGCCTACAAGATCCTCTCCGACGACGAGGCCCGCGCCCGTTACGACCGGCGCTTCACGCTCGAGGATGCGGAGCACTCCTGGCTGGGCATCCACCCGGTCAAGTGCTCGCGCTGCGCCAAGGTCACGGCACAGCCGCGCGCGCTGACCTTCGACCGCATCTTCAGCATCCTGTTCTTCTCCTTCCACCGGCCGACGACAGGCGTCTTCTGCACGCGCTGTGCCCAGACCGAGTCGGTCCGTGCCTCTTTTTCGACAGCGCTGTTCGGCTGGTGGGCGGTGCCATCAGCGCCTTTTCGGACGCTGCGCGCCATCGCCAGGAACGCGATGGGCGGCACGCGCGACCGCGAGGCGGAAGAGGATCTTCTCTGGCAGAACAGCCGCGCCTTCGCCGCGCAGGGAAACCGCAAGCTCAGCTATGCCCTGGCGACCAAGCTCACCGATGCCTCCGATCCGGAGATCGCCGAGGGTGCCCGGGAACTCGTCGAGGACATGGAGGCGCGGGGCGCCAATCCCAGGAAGATCAAGCTCAAGGACCCCTGGCGCATCAAGCCGCTCGCGGCAATGACGCATCTGATGCTTGCTGCGATCCTGCCCGTCGGCATTGGCGGCGTGGCGCTGCAGGCGATGCAGTCGGACGAGGTGGTTGAGGCGAGGACGCGTTCGGTCGAGGTGTCGGTTCCGGCGGTCAACACGGTGGCCGCAGCCATCCAGGGTGACTACGAACCGCGCAAGCCGACGGTGCGGAACTGCTGGAAGGAGCCCGAGAACGGCGAGGTGCTCTACCGGATCAATCCGCGGGTTGCGCCGGGCCACGAGATCTCCATCATGAACGACACGCAGCAGGCGGCCATCGTCAAGGTGCGGAGCGCTTTCTCCAAGCGACTGATTGCAGCGGTCTACATGTATCCGCATGCCAGCGCCGCGCTGAAGGGAATTCCAGACGGCTATTACGTGGTGCAATACGCCTTCGGCTCGATCCTCAGCCAGGGATGCGTGACATTTTCCGACACGACCGCCGCCTGGCAGTTCCCGGATACGCAGAATTTGCGCAGCATTGCCGAAGGCGACGGGCCGCGGCAATTGCAATACTCGCTGATGAGCGCGCCATCGGCCGGCGAGGCCATCGACGTGGCGCCCGTTATCTTCGGTCAGAACTGAGATTGGAGATCAGGCCCATTCCACGCGGTCGGCCGAATAGACCAGCACCCGATCCTGCGGAATGTCGATATTGGCCGCATCCTCGCGCGCGACGCCGCCGACGAGTTTGAAGATGCAGCGGATGACGCCGCCGTGGCAGACGGCAACGGTGGGCTGGTTCAACGACTTGAGCCATGAGCCGACCCGCCAGGACAGGATCTCGTAGCTCTCGGCCAGTTCGCCCGGCGGCAGGAAATCCCACTTCTTCTGCTGCCGTTCGCGATGCCGTTCGCGATTGAGGGCCTTGATCTCGCGGCCCGTAAAGCCTTCCCAGTCCCCGAAGCAGATTTCCTTGAGCCGCTCATCGATCCGGTAGGTGAGCGGGTCGAGTCCGGCGGCGCGGCGTGCGAGTTCCATCGTTTCGCGCGCCCGGTCCAGCGGGCTGGCGACGAAATCATAGCCGTCCAGCGTACCGGCGAGGGCCTTGAGCCGCACGCCATTGTCGCGCGCCTGCTGGCGGCCGAAATCGTTGAGCGGAATGTTCTTCTGGCCCTGGAGGCGGGCTTCGGCATTCCAGTCGGTCTGCCCGTGACGGATGATGTAGTGGGTCACGGGCATGGAATGCGCTGAGGTTGCCCTCACTCCTTGACGACGGAAATATCCGGGGCGTCGACGGCTTTCATGCCGACGACGTGATAGCCGCTATCAGCATGATGTGTCTCGCCTGTGACAGCGCGCGACAGGTCGGAGAGCATGTAGAGGCCGACGTCGCCGACTTCCTCGATGGTCACGGTGCGACGCAGCGGCGCGTTGTATTCGTTCCACTTGAGGATATAGCGGAAGTCGCCAATCCCCGAAGCCGCCAGTGTCTTGATCGGCCCCGCGGAGATCGCGTTGACGCGGATGTTCTTCGGGCCGAGGTCGACGGCGAGATATTTCACGCTCGCCTCGAGCGCCGCCTTGGCCACGCCCATGACATTGTAGTTCGGCATCACTTTCTCGGCGCCGTAATAGGTCAGCGTCAGCATCGCGCCGCCTGATGTCATCAGTTTCTCGGCGCGACGCGCAACGGACGTGAACGAATAGACCGAGATCTGCATCGTCTTGGCAAAATTGTCCGGTGTCGTATCGACATAGCGGCCCGTCAGTTCGTCCTTGTCCGAGAATCCGATGGCATGCACCAGGAAGTCGATCTTGCCCCAGATCTTCTCGATCTCTGCGAAGGCGGCATCGATCGATGCCTCGTCGCTGACATCGCAATCTCCGGCCACGATGGCGCCGATTTCGGCAGCCAGCGGCTCGACGCGCTTCCGCAACGCCTCGCCCTGATAGGTGAAGGCAATCTCGCCACCCTGCGCATGAATCGACTTGGCAATACCCCAGGCGATCGAGCGATTGTTGGCAACGCCCATGATGATGCCGCGCTTGCCCGCCATCAATCCGGTCATGAATGCCCTCCAGAACTGAAAATCCGTTGTCGCCTATCGCACAGGCGGACAGGCGGTTCAAGCGCCGCTCAGATCATCAAATGTTAGCGAAAGCAAGATTTGGTGTTGCCGTGACGCGGTGCCACAGCCCGCAACCCGCGCTTATCAACAGCCGATTTCACCCGATCGTCACAGGAACAGGCCCTGGCGCATCGCCCGCATGAGATCCACGACCTTCTGGTCGGGACGATCCCAGAGCATGACCCGCACCTCGACGATGAGGTTGCCCCTGCGGCCGCCGCCCCGAGGCAGGCCCTTGCCCTCGACCTTGATCGTGCGGTCCGAACCGGACCATTCCGGAACACGGACGCGGACCGGTCCGTCCGGCGTCTCCACGGTCGTGTCGCACCCGAGGACCGCATTCTCGATGTCGATGTCCTGGAAGGTCCTCAGGTCGTAATGGTCGACCCGGTACCATTTGTGAGGCTTGATGCGCAGCGTGACGACCACGTCGCCGCGCTTCATTCCGGGCAGCTTGTGGCCGTAGCCGTCCATCCGCACCGTCGTTCCATCCATGGCGTCTTCCGGCAGCGGGACGCTGAGGACCTTTCCGTCAGCCAGCGTGATCGTGGGATTGACCCGGTTGATGAGGTCCTCGATCGTCACATGGGCATCGATATTGTGATCCGGCGCCCTGTCCGGAGGGGCCACCTGGCCTGTCAGCCGCTTGACGAGATAGCTCAGCAGGTTGCGTGCGGGCGAGGCGCTCTCGGCAGCGTGCTCTTCGCTTTCCGTGCGGTACGTATATTGCGCGGCGAATTCCTGGACCCTCTCGCCGCGCTCGGCGCCAGCGGTTCGCTCCTGTGCCTCCGGCGACGCCTGGCTGCTTTCAGGCGCCTTTGGTGGCGCGTCCGCTTCCGGGTGATCGTCGATCCTGCGCTTGGGACCGGCCGCGTCTGCGGTGGAATTCTGCTGTCTTCGGCTGCCGAACAGCTTCTCGAAGAACTGCTCGTGCTGTTCGGGAGAAACCGCCTCGTCTTCCGCCGCCATTGACGGCGCATCGTCCTGCTTGGGGTCTTCTGCCTCGGCGCGTGCCCGGGCCTCGGCCTGCGCCTTCAGGCGCGCCTTGGCTTCTGCCTCTTCCCGCATCCTCGCTTCCGCCTCGGCGCGCGCGCGCGCTTCGGCCTCCATGCGTGCCTTCTCCGCCCGGCGCTCCATGAAGGTCGGCTCCTTGGCGGCGCGGCTCGCGCCCGCGTTCATCCCGCCGCCGAAAGGTGAGCCGCCCGCTGGTGCCCCCTGGCCGCCGCCGAAGGACGTGCGGTTGAGCATGTCGTCGTAGCGTCGGCGTTTCTCGGGGTCCCGCAGCAGGTCATAGGCACGGCCGACTTCCGTGAATCGGCTCTGCGCATTGGGGTCGCTGCGGTTCTGGTCGGGGTGAAGCTTCTTCGCCATGGCCCGCCATGCAGCCTTGATCTCGCCCTGGTCGGCCGAGCGGCTGACGCCAAGAACGGTGTAGGGATCGCGCATCCTGTTTTCGCCGGCCATGGATCGGGCTCTGTCTGTCATGGTTCAGTTTCTTGAGTTATGGCAAATCTTCGTATCCGTTCGGTAAATCACGCCGGATCATGCAAGTTCAGTGAAGGCGACGACCTGCCACTCACCCGAGCCGACCAGGCAGGCCTTGCCGCCATAATTGGAAATGCCGCGATAGGAGTGGCGCGTCGTGATGAAGGTCCGGCAGACATAGGAGCCGTTGTTCTCCTCGCGGATCGAGTTGATCACGCCGGCGCTTCCGGTCGTCGTGTTCGCCCACGGGATCGATACGCTTTCCGTCATGCGGCTCAAGTCGGCGGAAGAAACGGCGTTGCGGATGGTGACTTCGTCCGAGACGGTGTCGGCCGGCGCGCGGCTCGAAGGGTTGTCGACGGAGCTCGTGGTGAGTTTGGTGTCGGTGCCATCGACGCCCAGGCCCATGCAGCTTGCGAGCATCAAAGGCGCCGCTATGACCGCAGCAAACTTTGCTGCAGTTGCGACAGGGGCCTTTTGGCCGCCGTGTGGCTTTGATATGTGTGGCAAACTACGCCTGCAAACTCGAAACTAGGATAGGGCATTTTCCACATCATGAGCGGAAATGAGTTAACAACCAGTGACTTCACCCAGGAAAACGAACCCTATTCCCTGTTCGGCACATGGCTGAAGGACGCGGAAACAAGCGAGCCGAACGACCCGAATGCGCTTGCGCTCGCAACGGTCGACGCCGACGGCATGCCGAATGTCCGCATGGTCTTGCTTAAAGGCTTCGATCGGGACGGTTTTGTGTTCTACACAAATTTCGAGAGCCAGAAGGGGCAGGAACTGCTCGGCCAAAGCAAGGCGGCGATGGTGTTCCACTGGAAGTCGCTGCGCCGGCAGGTCCGGGTGCGTGGCAATATCGAGATCGTGTCCGACGCCGAGGCCGATGCCTATTTTGAATCCCGTCCCCGCGGCAGCCGCATCGGGGCGTGGGCCTCCAGACAGTCCCGCGAGCTGGAAAGTCGCTTCGCGCTCGAAAAGGCGGTCGCCGAATATACCGTGAAGTTCGGCATAGGTCACATCCCGCGTCCGGCCCACTGGTCCGGCTTCCGGCTCAGGCCCGCTTCGATGGAATTCTGGCACGACAGGCCCTTCCGGCTCCATGACCGCGTCGAGTTCCGCCGGACGGAAGATGGATGGGAAAAGATGCGGATGTATCCGTAGATATCGCACCTCGGATCAATCTCGTCCTATCAACCTCTTTTGATTGCGATAAGGCAGATCAAGACGAGGCAGAGAACAAGACCTGAAGCCACCAGCCATTGTTTCCGTCTGCTCCAATGAGATGGGATTGCAAGCAGATTGTTCAGAATCTCCAAACAGAGATCGAACATCGGCTCCGCCGTCTACTTCATCACCCTGAACGGTATCCCGCTCGCCAGCGCCCGGACATAGCGGCTCTTCTGGTACAGGCCATTGAAAGAAATGCGTGGCAGCGCCGTCATGTCGGTTGCCATCTCCGGCGTTAGAACGCCCGGTCGCGTCGTCACGCCGATCCGCATGCCGAGATCGCGCAGGATCTGCCGCTCGCGTGGCGAGACGGATCGGGAGTCACCATAGGTATAGGCGAAGGCATTCGCGGACTTGCCTGTCAGCGTTTCGACGGCGGCAATCGATTCGGCGATCTCGCGCCGGGATGCGCTGTCGGAAAGCCGCGCCAGTCCACGGTGACTTACCGTGTGCGCACCGTAGGAGACCAGTGTGTTGCCGGCCAGCTCGCGCAATTCGCCCGCACGCATGGTGAGTTCCCGCGTGATCTTCAGCGGATCGACGCCGTGCTTCCGGGCCTCGGTATCGAGTTGCTCCACGGCGCGGGCTTCATCGGCGGAACTGACGAAGTCGGTGATCCGCTGGTAGGCGGCCAGCTTCTGCGCCGGCGTGGCCGTGGGTACCGGCTCGGGGCCGAGGCCGAAATCGAAGTCGATCGCCGGCGTCTTGTTGAGCAGGGCCTCCAGGGTCTCCCACCACAGCGAATGCGTTGCTTCGATGAAACCTTTGGTGATGAAGATCGTGAAAGGCGCGTTGTGCCGGATGAAAACCGGCGCGGCATCCGACTTGTTGTTGCGGTTGCCGTCATCGAGGGTGAAGCAGGCGAACGGCGTCGAGGCATTCGATGCCAGCCTGTCCGGCATGTCTTCAATGCGGATGAAGTCGTAGCCGCGCGCCCTGAGCGTGCCCAGCGCCTCGTCGAGGAAGTCGGGCGTTATCTCCAGGATGTCATTGGGGTGGAACGGCCTCTGGAAACGCGGCCGGACGTGATGCAGCGTGAAGATCGCCCCGCGCCCGCGCGCGCCGCCCGAAAGCCCGAGCGAATCGAGGACGGCCGACACTTCGAGGCCCGTCGTGATGACGGCGCGTTTGACGGCGGGCGATGTCAGGCTCTTGATCAGGCGAAGCATGTTCCGGTCCGGATTCCCTTGACTGAACCCGAACGCTAACAGCGCCCTGTTAATCC
Source organism: Rhizobium sp. (assembly GCA_019739215.1). GTDB lineage: Bacteria > Pseudomonadota > Alphaproteobacteria > Rhizobiales > Rhizobiaceae > Rhizobium_E. Next base: position 55,745 of record JAHHDR010000030.1, on the reverse strand, counting down.
TTGCTGAATATCATATCCTGCGTACCGCTATTCCACGACCTGCAGGTCGTTGATCACACGCCTGCCATCGGTCTCGGTATAGAAGACGACGACCTTCACGCCCTTCTTGAGCCCGTCGAAATTGAACTCCTCGGGCGCCTGGTACTTCTTGCCGTCGTCAAGCGTCACTGTCAGCTTGTCCTCGTCGACCCCTTCGATCACGGCCTCCACGTCGGCGCTTTCGGCAGAAGCACTGAGCGGATTCAGCAACCCGGACAATCCGAGAAAGAGAGCAAGGATGAAGCGCATGGGTGTTCCCTGGACGTTTTTCTTTGCAACGTTTGGTTTGACCATGTCTCGCTCCTGAATGTGGCGAAATTTTCTTCGAAATTGGGTTATTCCGGCCCGAAGTGTTAACAGGAATTCGCGTGTGTTCAAGCCGGCCCCCACCCGGCTCCCCTGTGCTTTTCCCCTTCTATTTTGCTGGACAAGGCTCTAAGAGTGCGCGCGGGAAACAACGGGGTTGGCCGCTGGCAGCCCCAAAGCTGGTCCAGAAACATCACTCATGTCGCACAATACATTCGGACATCTCTTTCGCGTCACGACCTGGGGGGAAAGCCACGGGCCGGCGCTCGGCTGCGTTGTCGACGGCTGCCCGCCCGGCATCCGCTTCACCCTTGCGGAAATCCAGCACTGGATGGACAAGCGCAAGCCCGGCCAGTCGAGCTTCGTCACCCAGCGCCGCGAGGACGATATCGTCAAGGTGCTCTCCGGGGTCATGCCCGATGCCGACGGCGAAACGCTGATCACCACGGGCACGCCGGTCTCGATGATGATCGAGAACACGGACCAGCGCTCGAAGGACTATGGCGAGATTGCCCGCCAGTACCGTCCGGGCCACGCCGATTTCACCTATGACACCAAATACGGCATCCGCGACTATCGCGGCGGCGGCCGCTCCTCGGCCCGCGAGACGGCCGCCCGCGTTGCGGCTGGCGGCCTTGCCCGCAAGGTCCTGCCCGGGGTGACCATCCGCGGCGCCCTGGTGCAGATCGGCACCCACAGGATCAACCGTAAGAACTGGACCTGGGACGAGGTCGGCAACAATCCGTTCTTCGCCCCCGACCCCGAGATCGTGCCGGTCTGGGAGGAATACCTTTCCGGCATCCGCAAGACCGGCTCCTCCGTCGGCGCGGTTATCGAGGTCGTGGCCGAAGGCGTTCCCGCCGGTCTTGGCGCGCCGATCTACGGCAAGCTCGACCAGGACATCGCCTCGGGCCTGATGTCGATCAACGCCGTCAAGGGTGTCGAGATTGGCAACGGCTTCGACGCGGCTGCGATCACAGGAGAGGAAAATGCCGACCAGATGCGGATGGGCAATGACGGCAAACCGATCTTCCTGTCCAACCATGCCGGCGGCATCCTCGGCGGCATTTCCACAGGCCAGGCCATCGTCGCCCGCTTCGCCGTCAAGCCCACCTCGTCGATCCTGACCGAGCGGCTCTCGATCGACGCCGATGGCAACAATGTTTTCACTCCGCACCAAGGGCCGTCACGACCCCTGTGTCGGAATCCGCGCCGTTCCTGTCGGAGAAGCGATGCTTGCCTGCATCATTGCCGATCATTATCTGCGCGACAGGGGCCAGACCGGCCGGTTGGATTAAATCAGGGGTATACGAGAATGGCTTACGACCAGAAGCGCGTCGTCGATGCAATCCGCGCCTTCGAGCGCGGCGAGATCGTGGTTGTCATGGATGACGACGGGCGCGAGAACGAGGGCGACCTGATCGTCGCCGCCGTGCACTGTACGCCCGAGAAGATGGCCTTCATCGTGCGCCACACGTCCGGCATCGTCTGCACACCGATGCCGCGCGAAGAAGCCAAGCGGCTGAACCTCAACGCCATGGTGGCGGAAAAACGACTCGGCCCACACCACAGCCTTCACCGTCTCGGTGGATTTCAAGCACGGCACCACGACCGGCATTTCGGCCGACGACCGCACGGTCACCGTCCGCAATCTCGCCAACCCCAATGTCAGCGCCTCGGATTTCGTGCGTCCCGGCCATATTTTCCCGCTGGTCGCCCGCGAAGGTGGCGTTCTCATGCGCTCCGGCCATACCGAAGCCGCTGTCGACCTGTGCCGTCTCGCCAGCCTGCCACCGATCGGCGTGATCTGCGAACTGGTCAATGATGACGGCACCGTCAAGCGCGGCCCGCAGGTCCAGGACTTTGCCGAGGAGCATGGCCTTAAGCAGGTCACGGTCGCCGACCTGATCGCCTATCGCCAGCGCAAGGAGACGCTGATCGAGCGCGTCGCCTCCTTTTCGATCGATACGCCGCAGGGCCAGGCCGAGGCGCATACCTATTCGCTGCCCTGGGATCCGATGCAGCATCTGGCTGTGATCTTCGGCGACATCCGCGACGGCGAGGACGTTCTGGTCCGCCTCCACATGGAAAGTGTCGCCGCTGACGTCTTCGGCAGTCCTCGCCCGGTCGACCGCTTTCTGGCGCGCATCGCCGAGGAAGGCCGTGGAGTCGTCATCTATCTCCGGGAGGGCTCGGTGGGCGTCGGCACGGTCGAACACAACAGGAAGATGGGTCATGGCCGCGAGGGCCATTCGGAAGCTCAGGCACGTGACAGCGAATGGCTCGAAATCGGCCTCGGCGCGCAGATCCTGAAGGATCTCGGCATCGCCTCGATCCGGCTGATGTCGTCGCGCGAGCGCCACTATGTCGGCCTTGAAGGCTTCGGCATCAAGATCGCGAGCACGGAGCTCATCTGATGCTGGTTCTTCATGTCGGGCCGCACAAGACCGCGACGACCTGGCTGCAGAGGAACTTCCACCACAATGCCGCAGCCCTCGAAAAGGCCGGCTGGCTTTATCCTCAGACGGGCGAGCGCGTCGCGATCGCCCATCACGACCTGTCTGACAGTCAGAAGGACATCCTCGACGACGGCAGCCGAAAGGTCGCCCAGATCCGGAAGATCCTCGACAGGGCGTCCGAGAACAATCTCAACGTCCTGCTGTCTTCGGAAGGGTTCGACAAGTGGCGGCCGAACGCGCTCGAAAGGTTGCGCGCGCTTGTCGCGCCGCATGAGCTGAAGATCGTCTACACGCTGCGCGACCCGGTCTCGCTCGTCTATTCGATCTGGGCGCAGAAGGTGAAGACCGGCGGCCCGAAATCCTTCCCCGAGCATTACGAGGAACAGGTCCGCAAGGCCGGAAAATCGCGCGCGCTCGATCCGCTGTCCGACATCGAGAAATTCGCCGCCGTCGACGATTCCACGCTGACAGTCCTGCTCTATGACGAGATCCGGCGGCAGGACCGCGACATTTTCGATGTATTCTGCGTCGACGTGCTCGGCGTGGGCAAGCTGCCGCACGACGATGCGGGCTCGGCCAATGATCGCGAGCCTCTGGAATTGACGGAGTTCATGCGGGCCATGGTGCTGCGCGCCGGCCGCTGGAAGGGCGGCGACCGGGTCCATATCGGCCAGATCTTCCGGCATATGGTCAATGACAGGACGCGGCAGGAGATTGTCTCGGCCGTCGCCGCCGTCCCCTCGGCCCGACGCTCGACGACGGTGGCGCGCGATGACGAGACGCTCGTCAGGATGGAGCGCAAGCTGCTCAGGAAATTTGCGCCGGTCATGGTGCCGGCGCCCGGCCCGAAACTCTTTCTCGACGGCCCGGCTCAATTCGAACACTACGACACCGAAATTCTCGAGGCCGATTCCAGGGTCCGTGCCCTGCTCGACGATTTCAGCCGCAAGTTCAAGCCGGGCGGCATACGCATGCGGATGGCCGGTGCAGCGCGTTCGGCGCTGATGATCTGGCGCCGGCTCGCCAACAGGTTCAGGTAACGCCATGTTCGTCATCCATGTCGGCCCGCGCAAGACGGCGACCACCTACCTCCAGTCCAATTTCTACCGCAACCGCAAGCAATTGCTGGCAAGAGGCTGGCTCTATCCGGTCGTGTCGCTTCGCGCGCAGAACGCCCATCACCAGGTCGTGTCCTCGAAGGACGAGGTCCTGGCCGGCGAGGGCGCCCTGTTCAAGCGGCTGAAGAAGGCCTCCCAAGAGGCGCTCGGGAAGAACGCCAACCTGCTGATCTCCTCGGAGGGTTTCCGCAAGTGGTCGGCGAAGGATTTCGTCAAGCTCGGCAAGGTGCTGGGCCAGCCGGACATCATGATCGCCTATACGCTGCGCGATCCCTTCACCCTGCTGATGTCGGTCTGGGGCGAGACGGTGAAGAACGGCCGCACGCGCTCTTTCCCCGATTATGCCGCAAGGCAGCTCAGGGATCCCGAAAAGTCCGAGCCGCTCAATCCGCTCGCCGAACTCGGGCCCATCCTCGATCACCCGAAGCTGCGGCTTGCCGTGCTCGACTACGAGGCGACGCGCGCGGCGAAGCGGGACATCTACACCGCCTTCTGCCGCGACATCCTCGGCCTCGATGGCATGGCACCCGCGATTGACAGGTCGAAGAACTTTTCCTTCCCGATCGAGCTCACGGATTACCTCCGCGCGCTCTCGGCAAAGGTCGGCCACGAGCCGAAGAAGAGCGACATGATGTTCTCGCGCCTCTTCACCGCCTGCCACAGGCCCGAGGATATCGAGAGGATCGTCACGGCGATGAAGGCGACGGGGGTGGAGTTCCGCGAGACCGTGACGCTCGATCGCGATGCGCCCTGGTATGCGTCGCTCGAAAACCGATCTTGTCGCCCGGCTCGGGCCGCGCCTTCATCCCATGCCGGTGGAGGGCCGCCTGTTCGGCCGCGACCGGCTGGACATCCGGACCTACGACATGGACCGGCTTGCGGACGAGCCCGGAATCGGAAAGCTTCTCGAGGAGTCGGCGAATAGACTGAAGGCGGGCCGCGTTCCATGGTCGAAGTCGCCGGTCATGCGGATCTGGCGCAGGGTTCAAAGAAGCCTGGGATTCTAGCAAAGGAGAGACGGCGGGCATGTGGGACTTTTCAATCGGCCGCACCCTTGGACTCCTGGCCCGCACCTTTCCCTTCATCCTGCTGCGCATGTTGGTCTATTTCGGCATCACCTTCGCCTATATCGTCGCGACCGGCGGCGGCGCCGCGATCGGCTATGGAGTCGGCCATGTCAGCGATGATCCCACGGCGTTCTCATTCTGGGGCGGAATCTTCGGTTTCGGGCTGGTCTCGGTGGCGCTCTACTGGGTGCGGGAATACATCCTCTACATCCTCAAGGCGGGTCATATCGCGGTGATGGTCGAACTGATGCAGGGCAAGCTCCTGCCGCAGGGACAAGGCCAGATCATGCATGCCCGCGAGGTCGTCGCCGCCCGATTCGGCGAGGCCAACCTGCTCTTCGTGCTCGACCAGTTGATCAAGGGCGTGATCCGCGCCATCACCGGCCTCGTCGGCGGCATCGCCATGGTCCTGCCGATCCCTGGATTGCAGGGCCTGCTCGGCTTCTTCAACACCATTGTCCGAATCTCGCTGACTTATGTCGACGAAATCATCCTCGGCTACAACGTCAAGGTCGGCTCGACCAATCCCTGGGAGACTTCGCGCCAGGCGCTGGTGCTCTACGCCCAGAATGGCAAGCGCATGGTCAAGAACGCGATCTGGCTGACGCTGATGCTCTACGTGCTTGCGTTCGTCATCTTCCTGGTGATGCTGGCGCCGATGGCGACGCTGTTCTACGTCATGCCCGGCCAGATTGCCGGCTGGTCCTTCGTCGCGGCAATCGTCTTCGCCTGGGCCTTCAAGGCCGCGGTGCTGGAGCCCTTCGCGATCGCGGCCCTGATGGCTGTCTATTTCGAGGCCATCGAGGGCCAGGTGCCGAACCCGGAATGGGACCGCAAGCTCTCCGACGCATCAGGCAAGTTCCGGGAGCTGAAGGACAAGGCGCTGGCGGGAATGGCGCCGGGGGCGGCAGTGGCTTGAGGTTTTGGCCCCTCACCAAGTGATGAGCGGCAAGCGGGTCAGCCCTTGAACCGCCCTTCAGTCGTCAGCGCCCGATAGGTGCTGCGCATCTCGCCGCGATCCGTGTAGCAGCCCCGCAGATATCGATCTCCCTCGGTCGCCGAGTATGCTGCGCGGCCATGGACGATGCGGTGATTGTCGAACACGATGCACTCGGTCGCCTCCAGCCGGAAGCGCATCAGGTACTTGTCAGACTGCAGCATGCGGCCGAAGCGGCAGAAGGCCGGGTAGAAGCGATCGAGGAACTCCTGGCTCAGGTCTGATATGTCGAACATGTGCTGGCTGATTGTCACGCCCGACACTTCGCCATGCTCGTCGAGCTCGATCACCCGCTGGCGCGAGCGCATGTCGTAATGGTCGTGTTCGCAGTAATAGCCGACGTCGGTTTCCGCGAGCAGCTTGAAATCCTCGGGAAATTCTCGCTTCAGGTCATTGGCCACGGCCACGCCGTCGAGGAAGAGGTTGGCGCCGCCCGAGACCGAATTGGCCCGGCAATGCAGAAACTGGATGCCCGGCGCAACGTCCTCGGCCGGCGTGTCGGTATGCATTTCCAGCGCCTTGGCCGTATAGGCGAGGTTGGTCGGCTTGATATGGGTGCGGACGTCGAAATATTCGCCGAAGAAGGTCGGGCGGATATGGCCGATCAGCCGCGCGAGATCGTCGAGGCCCTCATTCGAGTCGGGCATGCCGGTGATGATGGCCACGCCGTCCACCAGCATCGCTTCGACCCATCGGGCGACCAGCGCCTTGTCCTTCAGCAGTTCGGGCTGCGGGAAGCGGGCAATCGCGGGATAGTGGTCGGAATACCAGGCACGGCGCGGCAGGTCGGCCGGATCGGGACGCGGCGCGCCCTTGCTGTATCCGGCGAGGAAGGTAAGCTCGTGGCGGGTGAGATGGCCGCTTCCGGCCCATTCGATCCTGAGCGCGCCATCCGTAACCTCGACCCTGGCCGGACGCGGTGCTTCCGCCTCGTGGAAGATGTCGAATGTCCGCTCGCGTGTCTGGCTGTCGAACGAGGTCGGGCAATTGTCGCGCAGCCAGTAGTTGTTGAAATAGGCCGTGGTGCCGTCGAGTAGCGGCACATGCATGCCATTGTCGGTGAGCCGCACGACATGGGAGAGACTGATGTCCATTTTTTATCCTGCCTGGCTAATATTTAAGCGGCGCGGTCCCGGGGAGCCTTTTGCCGACTGACATGCTGTGATTACTGGGAAAATGGCTTTTCATGAAGAGAGGAAAATTCTATCATAAAATAACCCAGGAATTATATTGATGCGATCATCCCTGCCGCCGCTCCGCCTTCTCACGGTCTTCGAGGCCGTGATCCGCTGCGGCAGCGTGCAGCGTGCGGCGGCGGAGCTGAACGTTACGCAGCCGGCGGTCAGCCAGTCGCTTCGCCAGCTCGAGGATCATGTCGGAACGCGGCTGCTCGACCGCTCGACGCGGCCCGCGACACGCACCGAGGCCGGCCGCATCCTCGAGAATGCCGTCATCGAGGGCCTGGGTCGCATCGCCGACGCGATCGACCATATCGGCAGGATGCAGGCCAGCGAGGAATCGACGACGGTCGCCTGCTCGGTCGGCGTCGCAACTTACTGGCTGATGCCGCGGTTGGCGCGATTTTCGGCCGAGCATCCGCTGGCCAGCGTCAATGTCATGACCACCCAGCAGGGCGCCCCGCGGCTCAACCCCGCGATCGATCTGGCGATCCGCTATGGCGATGGCAAATGGGCGGATGGCGTGGTGGAAAAACTGTTCGACGAGCGTGTCGTGCCGGTCTGCAGTGCCGCCTATCGGGACCGGATGGTGGCAGACAGCATCGCCGTCAACCAAGCCACCCTGTTGCATGTCGCAGCCGACGATCAGGCCTGGATCGGCTGGCCGGCCTATCTCAGGAGCCTGAGGCTGGCCGAGGGGCGGGCGCCCAGCCGGCGCTTCACCAACTACGTGCAGGCGACGCAGGCCGCGCTGGACGGGCAGGGCGTGATGCTGGGATGGGAATCGATCACCGGCGATCTTGTGCGCGAAGGCCGGATGGTCGAGCTGGACATTGCCCCGCTCGTGCCGAGGGATGCATTCTACCTCGTCTCGACCCCCGGCATCGCGGAGCGGCCGGCGGCGCGCCTGCTCGCGGACTGGCTGCTCGACCGGACGTGACGGTCAGGTCCGCGTGCCGCCCACGGTGACGTCGTTCATCCTCAGATGCGGCTGGCCGACACCCACCGGCACCCACTGGCCGCCCTTGCCGCAATTGCCGATTCCGGTGTCGAGCTTGGTGTCGTTGCCGACCATGGTGATGCGCTTCATGGCGTCGGGTCCGTTGCCGATCAGCATTGCACCCTTGACCGGCCGGCCGATCCTGCCGTTTTCGATCATGTAGGCCTCGGTGCAGGAAAACACGAACTTGCCCGAGGTAATGTCGACCTGGCCGCCACCGAAGGATACGGCGTAGAGCCCCTTCTTGACCGAGGCGATGATTTCCTCTGCCGTCTTGTCGCCCGACAGCATGTAGGTGTTTGTCATGCGCGGCATCGGCACATGGGCATAGGATTGCCGGCGCCCGTTGCCGGTCGCCTTCATGCCCATGAGACGGGCATTCTGCCGGTCCTGCATGTAGCCCACGAGCCTGCCGTCCTCGATCAGGACGTTGTAGCCGGCGGCAGTGCCCTCGTCGTCGATCGTGATCGAACCGCGCGCACCGTCGATCGTGCCGTCGTCGACCACCGTGACGCCGGGAGCGGCCACCATTTCGCCCATCAGCCCGGCGAAGGCGGATGTCTTCTTGCGGTTGAAATCGCCTTCCAGTCCGTGTCCCACCGCTTCATGCAGCATCACCCCCGGCCAGCCGTTGCCGAGCACGACATCCATCGCGCCTGCCGGCGCGTCGTCGGCCGACAGGTTGACCAGCGCCTGGCGCAACGCCTCGTCGGCGCCCGACTTCCAGCTTTCCTCGGTGAGGATTTCCGAGAATGGCTTGCGGCCGCCGAAGCCGTAGGAGCCGCTCTCCTGTTTCGTGCCTTCGCCGGTCACCACCGAGAAGTTCATCCGTGTCATCGGCCGGATGTCGCGCATCCGGCTGCCGTCGGCGCGGATGATCTCGATCGTCTCCCAAGACGCCGCAATCGACGCGGTGACCTGTCGAACCTTGGGGTCGGCGGCGCGCAGGTAGCTGTCGATCTCCGTCAGCAGCGTCACCTTCTCCTCGAAACTCGGCGCGCCAATCGGGTTCTCGTCGCCGTACCGCCGGGAATTGGTCCGGGCCGGCGCGGCCGCATAGCTGCCGGAATAGCCTCGCGTGACCGCGGTGACCGCCTCGCCGGCGCGCTTGAGCGCACCCTCGGACATTTCGCCGGAATGCGCGTAGCCGACTGCCTCGCCGGCCACCGCGCGCAGGCCAAAACCCTGGTCTGTGTTGAAGCTGCCGCCCTTAAGGCGGCCATTGTCGAAGGTCAGCGACTCCGATTGCGAATATTCGAGATAGAGTTCGCCGTCGTCGGCGCCCTTGAGCGTATCGGACACGAAGGACTCGACCGCCGCTTCGCTGATGTCGAAATTGGAGAGAAGGTCGGTTTTCACGGTCATCGTCCTGATTTGTTTCGCTACCCATGTATGTCCGCGGGCATGGTGTGGCAAGTGGAGACGCCCCTTGTGGATTCAAGCAAGCGGTAATACAATGTGAGAACGAGGTATTACCGGAGCGGGGTTATGGCGACGACAGTGACGGCAAAGGGCCAGGTGACTATTCCCAAAGCGGTCCGGGACTATCTCGGTATTGCACCCGGCAGTGTCGTGGACTTCAAGCGCGCCGAAAACGGTAGTATCGTGCTGGTCCCGGCCAATGATGCCAAGCCTTTGGACAGATTCGAGAGGCTTCGCGGGCATGCGGGACCAGGCCCCAGCACCGATGAAATCATGGCTTTGCTCCGCGGTGAAGATTGATAATTGTCGACTCAAATGTGCTGATTGATGTTGCTGCCAATGATTCCGAGTGGGCGGCTCGATCGAGCTCCACTCTCCTGGCTGCCTCATTGAAGGGGCGGTTACTCATCAACAGCATAATCTACGCAGAATTGTCGGCTCGCTATTCCGCCATAGAGGAATTGGACAATTTCATTGCGCAAGCCGACCTTGACATCGTGGATATTCCGAAGGCCGCGCTTTTCCTGGCAGGGAAAGCGTTCATTCGATACCGGCGGGCAGGTGGAACTCGCACGGGTGTTCTACCAGACTTCTTCATTGGCGCTCACGCCGCCACGATTGGCGTCCCGCTTCTCACGCGGGACGTTTCGAAATATCGCACATATTTTCCGACAATCAAACTCATCTCACCTGCCGACCCCGATTGACTACGGCAGCGCCTCGTACCCCGCGCGGAAACCATTCAGGTCGACGGGAATACCGACGCCCTCCTCGGGCGATTGGAAGACGATGAAGGTCGCGGTCTTTCCGGCGAGCAGCACCTTCAGCGTCTGCTCGTCATCCTTGACCTTGGTGTCGTCGAGCACGACTTCCGAATAGCAGCCATCGGAGAAGCAGCGGACGAAATAGGCCTTGCCGATATCGTTGCCATCGACATTCAGGCCGAGCCCGTTGGGCAGCAGCACGCCAAGCGGCGCGAGCACGCGCAGGATGGTGGCCTTGCGGTCCGCGGTCTTGAGGATCACGACGGACAGGCCGACCTCGGGCCGGTCGTCGGCGATCACGTTCTGCATCAGCGCGCATTGTTCGCCATTGGCGCCGGCGGGTGTGTCGCAAACGATCGACCAGGCGCCATGGTTGGACTTCACCACGCCCGGCTGCTGCGATGGCTGCTGCGTCTGCTGCTGGGCCATGGCGGGCAAGGCGGCCGACGACAGGGCGAGGGCCACGGCGAGCGTGCGCGGGAGACTACGAAAAACCATAAGGACCTCGGCTTCGAATCATGGATCGCTATCATAGTGCGGTCGGAGCGCGCGACCACGCCTTTTTCCATGTGCGCTTCCGCACGCGGGCCCAACCTGGTCGACCGGCCTTGCGCCGCCCTGACCAGACGCCCGCCGTCCGGCCCCAAGCTTCAATACCACCAGTGAGGCGGAAAGGCGGCAAACCGCTGACGGCAATGAGGAATTCGCGCTGGCCATGATCTTGATGCTGGAGTAGGATTGAAGGGCTTGATATTGCGCAAAAATGCCGCATGAAACCGCGGACGTGCCTGTTGCGGCACGCCGAAAACTATGGTTTTAAGAGGGCCTTATTGCAGGGATTCTGCGTTCTAGGTTTGACCCGGATCAAACACTTGGGGAGAATATTCGTGAACACCAAAGCTCTTGCGGCGCTGGCCTTCTGTTCCGGCCTTCTGTCTGCGACAAGCGCTCTCGCAGATCAGCCGCATCCGTGGCAGCTTGATCTCCAGGCGGCCGCGACAAGTCTGGCATCTGAAGTGCGCTGGTTCAACCACTATACACTGTGGTTCATTGTTCCCATCACGCTGTTCGTCCTCGCCCTCCTGGTGATCGTCTCGGTCAAGTTCCGCCGCTCGGCCAATCCGGTTCCCTCCAAGACGAGCCACAACACCCTGATCGAGGTCGTCTGGACCGTCGGCCCGGTGGTCATTCTGCTGTTCTTCGCGGTGCCCTCGTTCCAGATTCTGACCAACCAGCTCACCCTGCCGGAGAAGCCGGACCTGACGCTAAAGGCGATCGCCACGCAGTGGAAGTGGTCCTACGAATACACCTCCGTCGAGAGTGGCCCGTCCTTCGATTCGCTGATCCTTGAGGACAAGGACCGTGCGAGCTACGGCAAGGAAGACAAGGCCGCCTATCCGCGCCTTCTGGCCGTCGACAACGACCTCGTCATCCCGGTCGGCAAGGTCGTGCGTTTGATCGTCACCGCCGATCCCGAAGATGTGATCCACGCTTTCGCCATGCCGTCCTTCGGCATCAAGATCGACGCCGTTCCGGGCCGGATGAACGAGACATGGTTCAAGGCGGATCGCGAAGGCCTCTACTACGGCCAGTGTTCGGAGCTGTGCGGCAAGGACCATGCGTTCATGCCCATCGCCATCCGGGTCGTTTCCGAAGACAAGTACCAGGCCTGGCTTGCAGCCGCGGCGACCGACCTGTCCGGTGCCAACAAGGCCCTGCTGGCCGCCGTCGACGGCTCCAAGTCCGTTGATGTCGCTGGCGCAAACTGATTTTTCTGAAGGAAAGTGACCACAATGGCTGGACATTCCGCTCACGATACCCACGCCGGTCATGACGCGCACGACGCGCATCCATGATCACAAGCCCGGCTTCGTCGCCCGGTGGTTCTTCTCCACCAACCACAAGGACATCGGCACCCTCTACCTGATCTTCGCGATCTTCGCGGGCGTTGTGGCGTGGCTTTCTGTCGGTTCTGATGCGCATGGAGCTCCAGGAGCCCGGCATCCAGATCTTCCACGGCCTGGCCCAGATGGTCTACGGCGTCGAGGCCGGTGCCGCGCTCGATGCCGGCAAGCACATGTTCAACGTGTTCACCACCGCCCACGCCCTGATCATGATCTTCTTCATGGTCATGCCGGCACTGATCGGCGGCTTCGCCAACTGGATGGTGCCGATCATGATCGGCGCGCCTGACATGGCGTTCCCGCGCATGAACAACATCTCCTTCTGGCTGCGTTCCGCCCGCCTTCCTTCTGCTGCTGCTGTCGATGTTCGACGACCGGCAGGCCGGCGGCTTCGGCGTGGGTGGCGGCTGGACGCATCTATCCGCCCGCTGTCGACAACCGGTTCAGCCGGGCCGGCATGTCGATCTGGCGATCCTCGCGCTGCACATTGCCGGTGCGTCGTCGATCCTCGGCGCGATCAACTTCATCACCACGATCCTCAACATGCGCGCGCCGGGCATGACCATGCACAAGATGCCGCTTTTCGCCTGGTCGGTGCTGATCACCGCCTTCCTGCTGCTGCTGTCGCTGCCGGTTCTCGCAGGCGCGCATCACCATGCTGCTGACCGACCGCAATTTCGGCACGACCTTCTTCTCGCCCGCAGGCGGCGGTGACCCGATCCTGTTCCAGCACCTGTTCTGGTTCTTCGGCCATCCCGAGGTCTACATCCTGATCCTGCCGGGCTTCGGCATCATCAGCCACATCGTCTCGACCTTCTCCCGAAAGCCCGTCTTCGGGTATCTTGGCATGGCCTACGCCATGGCCGCGATCGGCGGCGTCGGCTTCATCGTTTGGGCGCACCACATGTACACGGTGGGCATGTCGCTCCAGGCGCAGCGCTACTTCGTGTTCGCGACCATGGTCATCGCGGTGCCCACGGGCGTGAAGATCTTCTCGTGGATCGCCACCATGTGGGGCGGCTCGATCGAGTTCCGCACGCCGATGATCTGGGCGATCGGCTTCATCTTCCTGTTCACCGTCGGCGGCGTCACCGGCGTGCAGCTTGCCAATGCCGGCCTCGACCGTGTCCTGCACGACACCTACTACGTGGTCGCGCACTTCCACTACGTTCTGTCGCTCGGCGCAGTCTTCGCGATCTTCGCGGCCTGGTACTACTGGTTCCCGAAGATGTTCGGCTACATGTACAACGAGATTCCTCGGCAAGCTGCACTTCTGGGTCATGTTCGTCGGCGTGAACCTGATCTTCTTCCCGCAGCACTTCCTCGGCCTTGCCGGCATGCCGCGCCGCTACATCGACTACCCGGATGCCTATGCCGGCTGGAACCTACGTGTCCTCCATCGGCTCCTACATCTCGATGGTCGCGGTTCTGATCTTCTTCGTCGGCATCATCGAGGCCTTCATGAAGAAGCGCGTCGCCGGCGACAATCCGTGGGGCGAGGGTGCAGATACGCTGGAATGGCAGTTGTCCTCGCCGCCTCCCTATCACCAGTGGGAACAGCTTCCGCGCATCAAGTGAGCGCTGGCAGACAATCCGGAAACCGCCTTCGGGCGGTTTCCTCCTTGAGACGAGAGCATTGATTTCATGGCGTTGATCGAAAGCGAAGCAAGCGTGACGGCGACCGATCCGATCCGGATCTCGGAAGCGACGTTCCGTGACTATTTCGAGCTTCTCAAGCCGCGGGTGATGTCGCTCGTCATCTTCACGGCGCTCGCCGGCATGCTAGTTGCTCCCGGCCACATCAATCCGGTCATCGGCTTCATCGCGATCCTGTGCATTGCCGTCGGGCGCTGGCGCCTCGGGCGCGCTCAACATGTGGTACGACGCCGATATCGACGCCGTGATGACCCGCACAGCGGGCCGCCCGATTCCCGTCCGGTCGGATATTGCCGGGCGAGGCGCTCGCCTTCGGCATCACGCTCTCTGGTTTCTCGGTCGTGGTGCTCGGCCTGGCCGTCAATAGGCTTGCCGCAGGCCTGCTCGCCTTCACCATCTTCTTCTACGCCGTCATCTATACGATGTGGCTCAAGCGCTGGACGCCGCAGAACATCGTGATCGGTGGCGCCGCCGGCGCATTTCCGCCGATGATCGGCTGGGCCGCGGTCACGGGCGGGGTGTCGATCGAGAGCATCGTCCTGTTCCTGATCATCTTCCTGTGGACCCCGGCACATTTCTGGGCGCTCGCGCTCTTCAAGATGCGCGACTACGGCGCCGTCGGCGTGCCGATGCTGCCGAACGTGTCCGGCGAAAAGGTCACCAAGGACCAGATCGTGATCTATGCCGTTTTGACGGCGGCGGCCGGCATCGCGCCTGCCGTGCTTGGCTTCGCCTCGGTCGCCTATGGCGCGGTCGCCGGCGTGTTGGGTGCCGCGTTCATTTGGCTGTCGATTCTCTGTCGCCGGATGCCCGATGGCGACGCCAACATGGTGCCGGCAAAGAAACTCTTCGCCTATTCCATCCTGTATCTCTTCGCCATCTTCTCCTGTCTCATGGTCGATCATTACGCGATCACGCTATGGGCGGGCCTGAAGGGAGGCCTATGACATGATCGAGAAAGTCGATCTGACCGATGCGCAGCGCAAATCGAGGCGCAATCGCAGCATCGCGATCGCAGTGGCGCTCGGCGCTCTCGTCGTGATCTTCTATGCCGTTACGATCATCAAGATGGTACCCGGAGCCGCACAATGAGCATCCAGACTGCCCAGGACAGCAAGGTCAAGGGTCGCAACAATACCGCGGTGGTGATTGCCTGCGGTGTGTTCGTCGCCTCCATGGTCGGCATGAGCTACGCAGCCGTGCCGCTCTACGACATGTTCTGCCGTGTGACCGGCTATAATGGCACGACGCAGCGGGTAGAGCAGGCGTCCTCGGTCATCCTCGACCGCAAGATTCGTGTCGAACTTGATACCAACATGGCGTCGCAGTTGAGCTGGGGATTCGAGGCCGTCGACCGCTTCGTCGAGCCGAAGATCGGCGAGACGGTGCAGGTCAATTTCCGCATTACCAATCCGTCCGACAAGGTTGAGACCGGCCGGGCCGTGTTCAACGTGACGCCGATGGCGGCCGGTGCCTATTTCAACAAGCTCGAATGCTTCTGCTTCACCGATCTGACGCTCAAGCCCGGTGAAACGCGGGACATGCCCGTCGTCTTCTTCGTCGATCCGGACATCGTCGATCAGCCGGAAACGAAGAATCTCAAAGTCATCACGCTGTCCTACACCTTCTACCCCAGTGACAAGCCCCAGCCTGTCGCGGTAATCAAGGCGGACGGCAAGTCGCAGAATCTGTAGTTCGGCTGTGCGGCCGAGGGCCGCGCAGCGGGGAAATAGCCGGGGATAAGACATGGCCAGTGCTGAAGGCAAACAACACGACTATCACATCATCGATCCGAGCCCGTGGCCGATCCTGAGCTCGATCGGCGCCTTCGTGCTCATGTTCGGCGCGGTCTGCTACATGCGCTGGCTTCAGGGCGCGGAGTTCCAGCTTTTCGGCATCGATATGGCGGCGACCTTCAAGTTCTGGCTGTTCGCCATCGGTCTGGTCATCACGCTCTATTCGATGTTCGCCTGGTGGGCGGACACGATCAAGGAAGGCAATGAAGGCCATCACACCCGCGTGGTGTCGATACACCTGCGCTACGGCATGATCATGTTCATCGCTTCTGAGGTGATGTTCTTCGTTGCCTGGTTCTGGGCCTTCTTCGACGCCAGCCTCTACGCATCCGAAGCCATCCAGGCGAGCCGTACCGAGTTCCTCGGTGGGCAGTGGCCGCCGAGGGGCCTCGAGGTCCTGGACCCCTGGCACCTGCCGCTCTACAACACCGTCATCCTGCTGCTCTCGGGCACGACGGTGACCTGGGCGCACCACGCCCTGCTGCATGGCGACCGCAAGGGCCTGATCCAGGGCCTGGTCCTCACAGTCGCACTTGGCGCGCTGTTCAGCTACGTGCAGGTCTACGAGTACATGCACGCGCCGTTTGGCTTCCGCGATTCGATCTACGGCGCGACCTTTTTCATGGCGACCGGTTTCCACGGTTTCCACGTCTTCGTCGGCACGGTCTTCCTGCTTGTCTGCCTATTCCGGGCGCTTGCCGGCGGCTTCACGCCGGAAAAGCACTTCGGCTTCGAGGCGGCTGCCTGGTACTGGCATTTCGTAGACGTCGTCTGGCTGTTCCTCTTCTTCTCCATCTATATCTGGGGTGGCTGGGGTGCGCCGCTCGCCCATTGAGCTCGGCGCCGGCAGATGATTTAATGACACGGGCGGTCCAGTGGGGCCGCCTGCTTTCGTTTCGAGACCTGGAGCAGGCTTATGGATGATATCCGCGGTGAGGACAGCCCGAAGGGCGGCCGTTACGTTGTGGGCGCAGAGGGCCAGCAGGCTATCATGACGTTTTCGCGTGCGTCACCGCGCCTGATCATCATCGATCACACGGAAGTGCCGGACATCTATCGCGGCCAGGGCGTCGGCGCGCGCCTTGCCGAGCATGCCGTCGATGAGGCCCGTAACGGTGGCTGGAAGATCATCCCGCTATGCCCGTTCTTCAAGTCCCAGGTCGAGCGCCACCCGGAATGGGCCGACGTCATCAGTCGTTGATGTCGCATTCCCTTCCAGGCCTCGATCGGCTATCGGTGACCGCATGACAAATTCACCCGATGTGCAAGACAGAGCCCTGTTCCCGCCGATCGATCCGCTCCGAGCCGGATTGGCCTGCGCCTGCCCACGCTGCGGCCAGGGAAAGCTGTTCGACGGATTGGTCAAGCTCCGTCCCGAATGCAAAAACTGCGGGCTGGACTACGCCTTCGCCGACGCGGGCGACGGGCCGTCCGTCTTCGTGATCCTGATCATCGGTTTCATCGTGGTCGGCCTCGCGCTCTGGACGGAGGTCAACTACAATCCGCCGATGTGGGTCCACTTCGTGCTGTGGCTTCCGCTCACGCTCGGCCTCTGCCTCTGGTTGCTCAGGGTGCTGAAGGCGCTGCTCATCGCGCTGCAATATCGGCACAATGCCCGCCAGGGCGAGATCGACCGTGGCTGACACGCGCCACCGGCCGGGGGCCGGTCTCGTGGTCGCCCTGGGTATCGCGCTCGTCATCCTGATCTCCCTTGGCAAATGGCAGCTCTACCGGCTGCAATGGAAAGAACAACTCGTTGCCGAGATAGACGCGCGGCAACACGCCACGCCGGCGTCGATCGCGGATATCGAGTCGCGGCCGGCCGCCGATATCGACTACCTGCCGGCCACAGTCACCGGGACATTCGATCACGGCAGGGAGCAGTACTTCTTCGCCACCAGGGACGGCGAGGTCGGCTACCATGTCTACACGCCCCTCGTTCTGGCCGATGGCCGCACGATCTTCGTCAACCGCGGCTTCGTGTCCGATGCGTTTAAGGATCCGACCAGCCGCAGCGACGGTCAGGTACAGGGGGCGGTGACGATCATGGGTCTGGCGCGGTCGAGGCTGGACGCCAAGCCGTCCTGGGTCGTGCCGGAGAACGAACCCGAAAAGAAGCTCTATTTCTGGAAGGATCTCGACGCCATGGCAGCGAATGCCGCCATCGAACCGGGAACACTCGTGCCCTTCTTCATCGATGCAGGTGATGCGCCCAACCCCGGTGGCTGGCCGAAGGGTGGCGTCACCCAGATCGACCTGCCCAACAACCATCTCGGCTACGCCATGACCTGGTATGGTCTGGCGGTGGTGCTGGTGGTCGTTTCGGTGCTGGCATTCCGCCGGAAGGCGCGATAGAGAAGGACGATATCGGGGGCCCGGACCATGTACCTTCTCTCAGACATTCTGGTGCTCGTGGTCGCGGCGCAGCACGTCTTCTTCCTCGTGCTGGAAATGTTCCTCTGGACCCGGCCGCTCGGTCTCAAGATTTTCCGCAACACGCCGGCAGATGCGGAAAAGACAAAAGTGCTTGCGGCCAATCAGGGCCTCTACAACGGTTTCCTCGCCGCCGGCCTGGTCTGGTCGATCCTGGTCGCCAGCGCGCTGTTTGCCTTCGACATCAAGGTCTTCTTTCTGGGCTGTGTCATCGTCGCCGCCCTTTATGGCGGCTATTCGGTATCTCGCCGCATCCTGATGATACAGGGCTTGCCGGCGCTGATTGCGCTTGCGGTTACAATCGCCTTCGCCAATCCCTATTTCGAGGCCACCGACTGCTGCAAGCCGGCGACCGAAACGAACACGACGCAATGAAAGCCGAAATGAACCGACCGCCTCTTACCATCCGCCTCTGTGGCCCGCGCGGTTTCTGCGCCGGCGTTGATCGTGCAATCCAGATCGTCGTGCTGGCCATCAAGGCCTATGGCGCGCCGGTCTATGTCCGCCACGAGATCGTGCACAATCGCTACGTGGTCGAAGGACTGGAAGCCAAGGGCGCAATCTTCGTCGAGGAACTCGACGAGATCCCCCCTGAACATCGCGCCCAGCCGGTGGTGTTCTCCGCCCATGGCGTGCCGAAGTCGGTGCCGGCTGACGCGCGGGCGCGCAACCTGTTCTATCTCGATGCGACCTGCCCGCTTGTCTCCAAGGTCCACAAGCAGGCCCTTCGCCACCAGCGCCTCGGCCGCCACGTCATCCTGATCGGCCATGAAGGCCATCCGGAGGTCATCGGCACGATGGGTCAGTTGCCGGAAGGCGCCGTCTCGTTGGTCGACACCGTCGCCGACGCCGAGCGATACACACCGCCCGACCCGGACAATCTCGGCTATGTCACCCAGACCACGCTCTCGGTAGAAGACAGCGAGGGCGTGATCGCCAAGCTGAAGGAACGTTTCCCCAAGCTCCACGACCCTGCCGCCGAATCGATCTGCTACGCCACGACCAACCGCCAGGAGGCGGTCAAGCTCGCCGCCCCCGGCACCGATCTCTTCCTTATCGTCGGTGCGCCGAACTCGTCCAATTCCAAGCGCCTCGTCGAAGTGGCGCTCAAGGCCGGCGCCCGGCAGTCGCTGCTGGTCCAGCGTGCGTCCGAGATAGACTGGGATGCCGTCGGCCCGCTTCGCACCGTGGGCCTGTCCGCCGGAGCCTCGGCACCGGAAGTGATCGTCAACGAGATCATTGAGGCCTTCCGCGAGCGCTACGACGCGACGGTCGAACTCGCCGAGATGGCGGAGGAAAACGAGCACTTCCCGGTCAACCGCGAGCTTCGGCACATCGAGTTGACGCATGAGGACATGGCGTGGGTGAATGGGTGAGGAACGGTCCCGCGCGAGCGGGAGAAATTGATCCGGTGGATCAATTTCAGTGACGAACGCCCGGAGCCATGCGAAGGGCCGGTAGACGGTGAGGCATACGATTACCCCTCACCTAGCGCGCCCAGGTCTTCGCCTCCGGCTCAAACGGGCTTGCTATCCTCTCCCACAAGGGGAGAGGGAGGTTCGTCGCACCGCGTTGCCTCGACCAAGGACTTGGCTCGCGGCACGCTACCTCTCCGCCGGTGGGAGAGGATATGAAGGCCCGTCGACCAAAGCGAACCGTCGGCTGAAGTTGGTGAGGGTGGATGCGACCCATTCCAAATCCGCCCCATCCTGTTGGAAATCGTCGCAAACGGTTGCGGCGCAAACGCTTCTGACATAGCAGATTGGAGCGCGTCGCCTGACCAAGCATCAAAGGGAATCTGTTCGTTGGCAGTCTATACCGATATTACCGAAGACGAACTCGAACGCTTTCTCGCGCAGTACGACGCAGGGTCGCTCATGTCCTACAAGGGCATCGCCGAAGGCGTCGAGAATTCCAATTTCCTGCTCCATACGACCAAGGCGCCCTATATCCTCACGCTCTACGAGAAGCGCGTCGATCCCGCGGACCTGCCCTTCTTTCTTGGACTGATGCAGCATCTCGCCGATCGCGGCCTGTCCTGCCCGTTGCCGGTGGCGCGCAAGGACGGCGAGCAACTCGGCGAATTGGCAGGTCGGCCGGCGGCGCTGATTTCGTTCCTCGAAGGCATGTGGCTGCGCAAGCCCGCCGCCCATCATTGCCGGCAGGTCGGCGAGGCGCTGGCGCGTATGCATCTTGCGGGGCAGGGGTTCGGGATCAGCCGTAAGAATGCACTGTCGGTCTCGGGCTGGCGTCCGCTGTGGGACAAGTCTGAGACACGCGCCGACGAGGTCGAACCCGGCCTGAAGGGCGAGATCGCCGCCGAGCTTGACCACCTCGAGAGCCATTGGCCAAAGAATCTGCCCGAGGGCGTCATCCACGCCGATCTGTTCCCTGACAACGTCTTCTTCCTCGACGACAAGCTCTCGGGCCTGATCGACTTCTATTTCGCCTGCAACGACTTCCTCGCCTATGACCTGTCGGTCTGCCTGAATGCCTGGTGCTTCGAGAAGGACTGGTCCTACAACATCACAAAAGGCATGGCGCTCATCGAGGGCTACCAGTCTGTCCGTCCGCTTTCGGCGGCCGAAGCCGAGGCGCTGCCACTTCTCTGCCGCGGCTCGGCGCTGCGATTCCTGCTGACCCGTCTCTATGACTGGATCATGACCCCGCCGGGCGCGATGGTGACCAAAAAGGACCCGAAGGAATATCTCCGCAAGCTGCGATTCCATCGCAATGTGAAGAGCGTGGCGGAGTACGGCCTCGACCTGAAGGTGTCGGCATGAAGCAAGTGGATGTCTTCACCGACGGCGCCTGCTCGGGCAATCCCGGCCCGGGCGGCTGGGGCGCGATCCTGCGTCATGGCGAAACCGTCAAGGAGTTGAATGGCGGCGAAGCCAATACCACCAACAACCGCATGGAACTCATGGCCGCGATCTCGGCCCTGCAGGCGCTGAAGAGTCCCTGCGAGGTCGATCTCTATACCGACAGCGTCTACGTCAAGGACGGCATCACCAAATGGATCCACGGCTGGAAGAAGAACGGCTGGAGGACAGCGGACAAGAAGCCGGTCAAGAATGTCGAGCTCTGGCAGGCGCTCGAAGAGGCGCAGCACCGCCACAAGGTGACCCTGCACTGGGTCAAGGGTCATGCCGGCCATCCGGAGAACGAACGCGCCGACGAACTGGCGCGCGAGGGCATGGCGCCGTTCAAGAAAAGGTTCTGACCGACCGGGTGCCAACAGGCTCCGCATGCCCGGCACTGTCATCTGCCTGTCATGCGCATGCGCAAAGACCTTCCTAGCGAACACGGAGGGACTTTCGATGACGAAATACTTTTCAACGACTGCGGCAGTCGCGGCACTTCTGGCCTCGACTGCCGCCTTTGCCCAGGCCGAGCCGGTCTTCAATCGCGTGGCGTCCTTTCCGGTCGCCGCCAACACGCCCGAAAGCATCGACGCCAAGGCGGTGACGTCGGCTGAAATCATCGCCGCGACCGAAGACGGCAATATGCTGGTCTATACATCGAGCCCGCTGAAGGCGATCGGCCTGATCGACATCACCGACGCAAAGGCACCGAAGGCACTCGGTTCGGTCATGCTTGATGGCGAGCCGACGTCGGTCGCGGTCACCGGTGGCAAGGCACTCGTTGCCGTCAACACGTCGGAAAGCAAGGTCAAGCCGTCAGGCAAGCTCGAAACCATTGATCTCGCGTCGAAGGCCGTGGAAGCGACCTGCGATCTCGGCGGCCAGCCCGACTCGATCGCCGTTTCGCCGGACGCGACCTTCGCCGCCGTCGCCATCGAGAACGAGCGTGACGAGGATCTCAACGACGGCGTCCTGCCGCAGCTTCCGGCCGGCGACCTTGTCATTGCGCCGCTGAAGAACGGTGCCGTTGATTGCGCTGGCATCAAGCATATCGTGCTGACCGGCCTGGCCACCATCGCGGGCGACGATCCGGAGCCTGAATTCGTTGCCATCAATTCCAGGGGCGAAATCGCGCTGACCCTGCAGGAAAACAACCACATCGTCATCATCGACGGCAAGACCGGCGCGATCAAGACTCATTTTTCCGCCGGAACGGCCGACCTTGAGGGCATCGACGCCTCTACCGACGGCAAGCTCGATTTCTCGGAAAAGAAGGAGGGCATTCCCCGCGAGCCCGACGCCATCAAGTGGCTTGGCGATGATCGCCTGGTCGTCGCCAACGAGGGCGACTACGAAGGTGGCTCGCGCGGTTTCACCATCTTCGATACGACCGGCAACGTGCTCTACGAGTCCGGCGCATCGCTCGAACTGGCAATCGCGCGTATCGGCCACTTCCCGGAAAAGCGTGCAAAGTCCAAGGGCGTCGAGCCGGAAGGCCTGGAAAGCTTCGAGATCGACGGCCAGAAATACTTTGTCGTCCTCGCCGAACGCGCCTCCGTTGCCGCGGTCTACAAGGATACAGGCGCCGAGCCCGTTCTCACGCAGCTTCTGCCGTCTGGCGTCTCCCCCGAAGGCGCGGTCGCCATTCCCGCGCGCAAGCTGCTGGTCACGGCCAATGAAGTGGATCTCATCGAGGACGGCCTGGCCCGATCGCATGTCATGATCTACGAAATGGCCGAGGGCACGCCCGCCTATCCGCAACTCGTTTCCGAAGGCAAGGACGGCACTGTCATCGGCTGGGGGCGCCCTGTCCGGTCTGGCCGCGGTCCCGGAAAAGCCCGGCTTCCTCTATGCCGTCTCGGACTCGGTCTATGGCAGCCAGCCGGCGATCTTCACCATCGACGCGACCCGTACGCCTGCGGTCATCACCGACAAGCTCGTGGGTGACCCGCGATGGCGCCAATGCCCAGAAACTCGACATCGAAGGCATCGCCACCGACGGCGACGGTGGCTTCTGGCTTGCCTCGGAAGGCAATTCCGACAAGCTCGTGCCGCACGCGCTCTACCATGTCGACAAGAAGGGCAAGATCAAGCAGGAGATCGCACTGCCGGCCGAACTGCTCGCCGGCGAAACCCGCTTCGGCTTCGAGGGTATCGCCGTGGTGGGTTCGGGCGATGACACCGTTCTCTGGATGGCCGTCCAGCGGGAATGGAAGGACGATCCGAAAGGCACAGTGAAGCTCGTGTCCTACAAGCCTTCGGCGAAGGAATGGGGCGCCGTGCGCTATCCGCTCGAGCCCAAGGGCGAAGGCTGGATCGGCCTGTCCGAAATCGCCATCCATGGCGACAATGCCTACATCATCGAGCGTGACAACCAGATCGGCGACGCCGCCAAGGTCAAGAAGCTGTTCAGCGTTGCGCTGTCCGAACTGAAGCCGGCCAAGCTC
Organism: Rhizobium sp.; assembly: GCA_019739215.1. Taxonomy (GTDB): domain Bacteria; phylum Pseudomonadota; class Alphaproteobacteria; order Rhizobiales; family Rhizobiaceae; genus Rhizobium_E. Next base: position 32,295 of record JAHHDR010000030.1, on the reverse strand, counting down.
GGCGGCGACCTTCCGACCGTCAAGAAGACGCTGGTCCACGACTTCCTGCCCGACCTTAAGGCTCCTGAACGGTTACGTTGTCGACAAGATCGAGGGTTTTGCCTTCGACGCCTCGGGCAAGGCCTATGCCGTCACCGACAATGACGGCGTCGACGATTCCTCGGGCGAAACGCTGTTCTTCCCGGTCGAACTCAAGGGCACGAACTGATCTGGCAGGAACGCGCCGGCGCATTGCACCGCAATTGCACTGGCGCAAACATTATGCAATCGGCGGGCCGTTCTGGGCCCGCCGTCCTGTTTGCCGCATTGCCAACCGGCGCCTCGCGCGCTAGAGCGATGTCAACGGGAATGACCATGGCGATCAGACACACCAGAACAGCGGCCTGGCTGCGCATCTTCTGCGCCATGCTGCTCCTGTCCCTCGGCTTCGGCCACACACCGCTCGTCGCCCAGCCCGCATCGTTGGGACGCAGCCTATGTCCTGCCGGATGGATCGTTTTCGCTGCTTTGCATGGGCGGCGCTGGCCAGGACGAATCCGGGCAGGACCAGCCCAACGGCCCCCACCGGCATGGCTGCGAAGCTTGCCTTATCGCTTCGGCCGCCGCTCGTGCCGCCGCCTCCGCTGGACCATGCGCCGGCTGGCATAGGTTTCCTCACCCTCGATTTTCCCGCCGCCCGGTCTGTGCTGGCGCGCGAGGATGTCAGGCCGGGCTCGCCGGTCCGTGGTCCACCGTCCTTCTTCGGCTGATTCAGTGGCGCGCCAGTCGCGCCGGTTCAATCAACTATGAAGGATATGATGAAATGACTGTATTGACCCGCATCGCCGCGACGCTCGTCGCGATCACCCTTTCGGCGACACTTGCGCTCGCCCATGGCTACAAGCTTGGCAGCCTCGAAATCAAGCATCCCTGGGCCAAGGCCACCCTTGCCGGCCAGCCGGTCGCCGGTGGCTTCATGAAGATCGTCAACACCGGCGCCGAGCCAGACCGGCTGGTCAAGGTCACGGTTCCCGCCGATGTCTCCGCAATGACCCAGATTCACGAGATGAAGGTCGAGGATGGTGTGATGAAAATGGCCGAGATCCCCGGCGGCCTTGAAATCGCTGCCGGCGCCACCGTCGAGCTGAAGCCCCGGTGGCCTGCATGTCATGTTCATGGGGCTGAAGGCGCCGTTCAAGGAAGGCGAGTCGGTCAAGGCCGTACTGTCATTCGAAAAGGCCGGCGATGTCGAGGTCGAGTTCAAGGTCGAGGCGGCCAACAAGACCGAAGATGCCCACAAGCATCACCAGACGCAGTGAGTCGTCAGGCGGGGTCGACGGGACGGTATTGCCGTTTCCGTCGACCCCGCCTGCCGGTTTGGCTCAGAGCTGGCCGAGCAGTGTGGCTGCGCCGGACACCTCGGCCTTGCCCGGCGAATCCTCGACGTTGAGCTGGGTCACCTTGCCGTCCTCGATCAGCATCGAATAGCGCTTGGAGCGGATGCCCATTCCGCCGGCCGACATGTCATTCTCAAGTCCGAGCGCCTTGGTCAGCACGGCCGAGCCGTCGGCGAAGAAGCGGATCTTGCCTTCGCCGCCGGATGCCTTGGCCCAGGCCTGCATCACATGATGGTCGTTGACGGCAATCACCACGATCTCGTCGACGCCCTTGGCGTGGAAGCTGTCGCGATTCTCAAGGAAGCCCGGCAGATGGTTCATCGAACAGGTCGGCGTGAATGCCCCCGGCACCGCGAAAAGCACGATCTTCCGGCCCTGGAGAAACGCTGAAAGATCGACATCTGCCACGCCCTCCGATGTCTTTTCCTTGAGCGTTGCCGAAGGCAGTGTATCTCCGATCGAGATCGTCATTCTCATCTTCTCCAAATGTCCGTCAGTGGGCTGTGGGATACAGTCAAACGCTAGTCGACGGCAAGGGTTGACTCGATAGCACGCCTGCCGGCCTTGACCAGCAGCGTTATCTGATGCGGCTCCCCGGTTTGCTCGATCCGTTTCACCGGAATGGAAACCCGGGCGGCGCGCCCTTCGACGGTGATCGCGGGATCCTTTCCGAGGCTGACGCCGCGTGACGCTGCCGCGGCTGCCTCCACCGGCGCCTCGTCGGGGATCGTCACATGGGCCACCAGGAACTTCCCATCGGCGGACTTCATGAGGCTGCGGATGGCAAAGTCGGCACGTGGCTTCTCCGGCAGTTGCGACTGTGCCAGCAGCAGTGCCGAGAATTCTTCTCCCTCCGGAACCGAAGGATCGAGCGGGAGCCGGAACTCCGCCATGAAGGGCAGGCAGACGGTCTCGCAGATTCCGACAAGGGCCTTGAGATCGATCATCGCCGGCGCGCCCTCGTCGGGCTTTTCGAATTCGATGACCAGGCTGACGGGATGGTGATAGCCGATGAACCGCCCGGCTTCATCCTTGCCGATCTCCGGAACCGGATAGGCGATGGACTTGAAACGGAGATTGGTCGAGCGTGAGAAGTCGAGTTCGGGGGCCATGCCGGCATCGCCGGGATTGCGCCAGTAGGTTTTCCAGCCATCCTTCGGTTCGATCTGGAGCAGCGCGGTAATGACGCCGTTGCGCGGCTGTGAGAGGGCGACGAGCCGCATGCGGCCACCCTCGGAGACCGTCCAGTCGGTGGTTGCAGACTGCGCTGCGACGGGGACAAGCATCAGAAAACAAAAAAGAATTGCAAAGGTGGCGCGGACGAAATGCATGGGGTGGAAGGTTCCGGTTCTGGCGATCCAAGTGTTGGCCTCGGATCATGATGCCGTCTTACTACGAAATTTTGTCGCGTCGCGCATCTTGGTCCTTTTCATTTCACCGCGAATTGATAGGCTGTTGGTCATGGTCGATCTCCATACGTTGAAGAGCAAGGGCGAGCGTGGCTTCCTTGACGGTCAGTTCCTGATCGCCATGCCGGGGATGGCCGACAGCAACTTCTGCAGGTCCGTCGTCTACATCTGCGCCCACTCGGCCGAGGGTGCCATGGGCTTCGTCATCAACCAGCCGCAGCAGTTGAGCTTTGTCGATGTTCTCACGCATCTGAAGATCGTTGGCGACGAGGATGCCATCCTGTTGCCCGACGAGACACGCGACTTCCCGATCCAGAAGGGCGGGCCGGTGGAATCCGGCCGCGGCTTCGTGTTGCACACCGACGATTACCTGACACAGTCTTCGATCCCGGTCAGTGAAGAAATCTGCCTGACCGCCACTGTCGACATCATCCGCGCGATGTCGCGCGGAAGGGGGCCGAAGAAGGCCTCGCTGCTGCTCGGCTATGCGGGCTGGGGCGCCGGCCAGATCGAGAGCGAAATCGCCAACAATGGCTGGCTGACCTGCCCGGCCGACGAGAACCTCATCTTCGACAACAGCCTCGACGACAAGTATGATCGGGCGCTTGCCCTGATGGGTATTCATCCGGCGATGCTGTCGATGCAGGCGGGCCATGGATGAACGACGGAGCGGCCGCGTGCCTGGCTCCACTTCGCCGACATGCACCTGATGGACGGGGGCTTACCCCGGAGCGCTGCCCGTTCCTGCCGCCCTCGTTGCGCACTTCCAGAAGCAGCGGGTCCGTGCGATACATGCGCGTTGCGCAGACAATGAACGGAGTTACAGATTGAGCGTTGCCTTCATGAAGGAGGAGAGTGCCGAGACCGCGTCGGAAACCCTGCTTCCCGACCGCGAGATTTCTCCACACCCCAACCTCGTCACGGCCGCGGGTTTGAAACTGCTCGAACGTCAACTTGAGGAGGCGCGTGCGGCCTATGAAGAGGCAAGCCTCGTCGAGGACGTCAATGAGCGCCGGCGCCAGGCGGCCATACCCTTGCGTGATGCGCGCTATCTCTCCGAGCGGGTCAGCACCGCGCAGGTGATCCCGGATCCCGGGTCAGCCGGGACTGTCGCCTTCGGCAGCACGGTGACGTTCGCCCGCGACGATGGTCGCGTCCAGACCTATCGTATCGTCGGGGAAGACGAGGCGGACCCCAAGGCGGGGTCGATTTCCTTCGTTTCACCGGTGGCGCGTGCTCTGATGGGCAAGGCCGTGGGAGACCTTGCGACCCTTGGTGAGCAGGAACTCGAGATCGTCGCCATCGCGTAGCGCGATCAGGTGCGTAGGGCAGTCAGGTCACGGCTGCCCTGCCGAACACAATCTCCTCGATCCAGGGATTCGAGAATTTGCCCGTCGGATCCAGCCGGCGTCGCAATTGCTCAAACTGCGCCAGTTTCGCATAGTGCGCGCCGACAGGGGCGGGCGAGAACACCTTGCCCCAGTGGGGCAGGGGTTCGAAAGGCGCAAGCGCCTCCTCGACATGGTGGACGGCAGCCTTCACGCCGGCTTCATCGGGCAACCACGTGAAATGCAGTGACAGCGTGTCGCGTTCATATTGCGGGCTCATCCACAGGTCGTCGGCGGCCACCGCGCGAAACTCGTTGACCTGCACCATCGGTGCCAACTGGTCGCGGATCTTCGCCAATGCCAAAATCGCAGCAGCGCCATGGCGACGCGGAACATGGAATTCCGACTGGATCTCATCGCCATTGCTTGGCGTGAACCCCATCTTGAAATGCGGGAGGCGATCCGACCACGCGCCGGCCACCGAGAACTGGTCGGTGGCATTGACGGGGTCCATGCCCAAAATCGGATGACGCTTGAGCGTGGCGCGCGTCGCTCCATGCAGCGTGCCGGGGACCGGCTCGATCGAGGGCGTGTCCTTGACCCAGATCTGCGCGCTGTCGTCCCGCCAGGTGGTGAATGCGCTGACGCTGTAGCCGCCATCCAGGATGGCGTCGAGATTATCGCAGAGCGACCGTGTCGTGAGACCCTCGTAGACCGTCTGGGTGATCTCGAAGGCAGGCAGGACGTCAAGCGTCACGCGGGTGACGATGCCGAGCACGCCGAGATGCACGACCATGCCCTCGAAGTCCGGGTCGCCGCGCCGGACTTTGACGATGCTGCCGTCGGCCGCGACGAACTCGAGTGCAGAGACAGCGGTGGCGAGATTGCCGTGGCCGCTGCCCGAACCGTGGGTGGCGGTGGCGATCGCTCCGGCAATGGAAATATGCGGCAGCGAAGCGAGGTTGTGGACGGCGAGGTCGTGCGACGCCAGGAACCTCGAGAGGTCGCCATAAGTCGCATGCCCCGCGATCGAGGCACTGCGGCGGTCGTCCGACAGGCGCGGGTCGAGTGGCAAGCTGTCGAGGATCAGGGCTTTCTCGCCATCGGCGATCGGATTGAAGGAATGGCGCGAGCCGAGCGCCTTGATCCGTGCCGACCCGGCCACGACCGACCGCACCTCGTCGAGGCTGGATGGAACGGTGCAGTCCCGGAAATGGTAGCCATAGCTTTTGGCCCAGTTGGTTTGCGGCATGCCCGTCATGATGCGATCCCGTGGCCTGGGCGGCAGACAATGAGCATTCGGATCTGCATGGAGGTCAGCCCCGCTTCAGCAGTGGAAACCGTTCGCGCAGCAACCGCTGCACCGAATCCGAGCCGATCGGCGGGCCGAAATAGAAGCTCTGTCCGTATTGGCAACCCATTTCGCCGAGCTTGATGGCATCCTCCTCGGTCTCGATGCCTTCCGCCACCAGCGACATGCCGAGTTCGTTGGCCATCGACACGATGGAACGGAGCAGCACGTCGCGCTTCTCCGAGGGGTCGCGAACCAGTGACCTATCGATCTTGATCGTGTCGAAGGGGAATCGGGTGATGTAGCCGAGCGAGGAAAAGCCGGTGCCGAAATCGTCGATCGCCAGGCTGACGCCGGCGTCGCGAAGGCTCTCAAGCACCAGCCGCGACTGTTCCGGGTTCTCCATGACGATGGTTTCGGTCAGTTCCAGCTTCAGCCTGTCGGGCGGGCAGTCGGCATGGGCCAGCGCGCGTCGGACGTCATCGGCGAGATTGGAGTTCATCAACTGCGCGCTGGACACGTTGACAGACATGAAGAACGGAATGTCGCCCATCTGCGCCAGCCAGATCGACAGATCCGCGGTGGCGCGCTCGATGGCGAACAAGCCCAGTTCCGAGATGAAGTTCGAGCTTTCGGCGATCGGGATGAACTCGCTCGGTGGCACGTTGCCGCGGCGCGGGTGATCCCAGCGCATCAGCGCCTCGAACCCGGCGATCTCGGCATCGTCCAGCCGGACGATCGGCTGGTAGACCATCGAGATCTCGCGGCGCTCAAGCGCCCGCCGCAGGTCGCTTTCCAGTTGCAGCCGGTCCGACACCGCCATGCGGAAGGAGGGCTGGAACGGCTCGACCCGATCACCGCCGGATTTCTTGGCGCGATACATCGCCAGTTCCGCATCGTTGAGCAGTCCCTCGGCATTCACGTTCGGGTCGGTCCAGGAAACGATGCCGATCGATGCGGTGAGCACGAACTCTTCATTGGCGAAATTGATCGGCACGGAGATCGCCTTGGCGACCGCGTCGGCGAAATCTGCGATCCGCGCCGGATCGGTCTCCGAGGTGAGGATGATGCCGAATTCGTCGCCCGAGAGCCGGCCGAGCGTGTCCTGCGGCTTGAGCAGGCGGCGCAGGCGGCGGGTCAGTGCGATCAGGATATTGTCGCCGGCGGCAATTCCGAGGGAATCATTGACCTGCTTGTAGCGGTCGATGTCGACCGTCAGCACCGTGGGCCGCATCCTCTCCTCGGCGGCGGCGAGCGCCAGCAGCGCGCCTAGCCGGTCGAGAAAGAGCTGGCGATTGGGCAATCCGGTCAGGTTGTCGCTCAGCGCATCGTTGAGCAGGCGATTGACGATGTTCTTCTGTTCGGTCACGTCCTCGACGATCCCGACGCAGCGGCTGATCTCGCCGTTGCCCGCCAGCACCGGCCGGGCGCGGATGGAAAGCCAGTGATACTGCCCGTCCTCGGCACGCAGCCGGAAATCGTGATTGAGCCGGCCACGCTTCTGGGCGAGCAGGATGTCCAGCGTCGCGCGGAACCGGTCCCGGTCGTCGGGGTGCAGGCGGGGCAGCCAGTTGCGGGCCGGACCATGCAGTGCGCCGGGCACGGCGCCGAGTTTAAGGGCGATGTCGGGGATGGTCGTCACCCGGTCGCGGCCGACGTCCCAATCCCAGATCGTATCGCCAGAACCGGTGAGCGCCAGCGACTGGCGCTCGAGATCGGAGAACAGTCCCTGCTGGTAGGCGCCGCCGGCAAAGGCATGCTGCATCACAGTGAAGCCGATCAGCAGCACGATCAGCACCAGGCCGAACGCCAGCGCTGGCTGGACGATATCATTGTCGAGCTGGCCGGTAATGGCAAGCCACGCTGCCAGCATCCAGGCGATGATGACGAGCCAGGACGGTATCAGCAGGATCGCGCGGTCATAGCGATTGAAGCCGAGAAACACGATCAGCATGATGCCGACAAGGGCAGTCAGTGCGAAGGAGATGCGGGCAATGCCGGACGCGATGGAGGGGTCGTAGATCGCCACGCCGAACAGCGTGCCCAGACCCAGCACCCAGGCGAGCGTGGCATAGGCGAGATTGGCGTGCCAGCGGCTGAGGTTGAGATAGGTGAACAGGAAGATGACGAGGCTGGATGCGAGCGCCACCTCCGCGCCCGAGCGCCAGATCTGTTCATCGAGCGCATTGCGGCCGAAAAGCTGTTCGAGAAAGCCGAAATCGACACAGACATAGGCCAGGACCGCCCAGGCGAGCGCAGCCGTCGCGGGCAGCATCGACGTGCCCTTGATGACGAAGAGATTGGTCAGGAACACGGCCAGAAGCCCGGCGATCCCCAGCACGATGCCGCGATAGAGCGTGAATGCGTTGACCGTATCCTTGTAGGCTTCCGGTTCCCAGAGATAGAGCTGCGGCAATTGCGGGGACGTGACCTCTGCCACGAAGGTGATGACGGCGCCGGGGTTCAGCGTGATCGAGAACACGTCGGCATCGTTCGACGGCTCGCGGTCCAGCGCAAAGCCCTCGCTCGGCGTGATGGCGACGATGCGGTCGGAGCCAAGGTCCGGCCAGAGGATCTTGGAGTTCACGAGCCGATAGTGCGGCGCGACGATCAGGCGCTCGAGCTGCTCGTCCGAGACATTGGCGAGCGCGAACACGGCCCAGTCTCCGGCATGTCTGTCGGAACTGGCTCTCACCTCAATGCGGCGCACGATTCCGTCGGTGCCGGCTGCGGTGGAAACCTGGAAAGCCTCGCCCTGGTTGCTGTAGAGCTCGACGACCTTCGTCAGGTCGAGCGCTTTGTCCTCGCGCGATATCTTGACCGCTTCTAGCGCCATCGCCTGCACCGGCAGCAGCACCAGGATGACAAGAAGCAGCATGCCAAGACATGCGCCAACCCGGCCCCGGCCGGAGGCTTGCTGCTCCCTCGTATTCAGCATCAGACGATTGGCTTCCCGCTCTTGTTGAAATCGCTGGAGACCAGGGCATAGAGCAGGTGATCGCGCCACTCCCCCCTGATCTTCAAATATTCTTTCATATAGCCTTCACGCTGAAATCCGGCTTTTTCAAGCAGTCGGATGGAACGGTCGTTTTCCGGAATACAGGCTGCCTCGATCCTGTGCAAGGCGAGTTGGCCGAAGATGTAGCCGATCGCCAGATCCAGTCCCGCGGTCATGTGGCCGTGCCCGGCATGGCGCTCGCCCATCCAGTAGCCGATCATGCAGGATTGCGCCGCGCCGCGGCGCACATGGCCGATCGTGAGCCCGCCGACCAGTTCGTGATCCTTCCGGCAGAAGAGAAACAGCGGTATGGCAACGCCGGACGCAAATTCCTGGGCCGAACGGATGACGCGGGCGCGAAAGCTGCTTTCGGTCAGGGCGTCCGAATCCCAGCTTGGCTCCCATTTCTCGAGGAAGGCGCGGCTTTCGCTGCGAAGCTTGTACCAGGCGCGATAATCGGTGTTGCGCGGCAGGCGGAGGAAATGGTCGGCACCCGACACCTCCTCCGACATTCCGGGCCTCGACAAGAAACCGAAGACTGATCTTGCCATTGATGTCGCCTGGATATCGGTCCTATTCGGCCGCGGTCTTGTGTCCCGGTGCGGTGCTGCTGTTCAGCAGCTGGGAAATTTCGTCCATCGAGGCCAGTTCGTCAACCGGCCCGATGGCGGAAAGCGTCGGTGCGGTGTTGAAGAACAGGCGGCCGGCGAGATCGGTCAGGCGATCGGTGGTGATCCCGGACAAGCGGTCCATCAGTTCCGAGTTGGAGATCGGCCGCCCGTACAGCATCATCTGGCGCGCGATCTGGCCGGCGCGGGCAGCGGGGCTCTCCTGGCCCATCAGGAGCTGCGCACGGATCTGGGCGCGGGCGCGATCGATCTCCTCCTGATGGATACGGTCGGAGGACTTGCGGAGTTCGTCGATGATCACGGGCATCAGTTCCGGCAGGTTCTCGCCGCCGGTCGCGGCGTGGACGCCGAAGATCCCGGTATCCGAAAAACCCCAGTGGAATGCATAGACGGAATAGCAAAGGCCGCGGAACTCGCGCACTTCCTGGAAGAGCCGCGACGACATGCCGCCGCCCAGCACGTTGGCGAGGATCTGCGAACAGTAGAAATCGCGTGCGTGATAGGCCTTGCCTTCGAAGCCGATCAGCACCTGGGCATCCATCAGGTCGCGGGCTTCGCGCACGCTGCCGCCGATATAGCGGGCCGGCTCCATGATCTGCGGTTCGGCCGAATGGGTGGGGAGTCCGGCAAAGCGCTTCTCGACCTCGCGGACGAATTCGTCATGCGCGACCGCACCGGCGGCCACGACATACATCCGCTCGGTAAGATAGTTGCGCGACAGGTAGTTGCGGATCTGGGAGGGCTCGAAGCTCATCACCGATTCCGGCGTGCCGAGGATCGGGCGGCCGATGGTCTGGCGGAAATAGGCGGCTTCCGAGAACTTGTCGAAGACGATGTCGTCGGGCGTGTCGTTGGCAGCGCCGATTTCCTGCAGGATGACGTGCTTCTCGCGCTCCAGTTCTTCCTTCTCGAAGGCCGATTCAATCAGGATGTCGGCGAGAATGTCAACCGCGAGCGGCATGTCGTCCCGCAGTACGCGGGCATAGTAGGACGTGGATTCCGTCGAGGTCGCGGCGTTGACTTCGCCGCCGACATTCTCGATCTGCTCGGCAATGTCGCGCGCCGACCGGCGCGCTGTGCCCTTGAAGGCCATGTGCTCGAGAAGATGAGCGATCCCGTGCTCGTTCTCGGCCTCGTTGCGGGAGCCGGACTTCACCCATACGCCGAGAGCGACGCTCTCCAGATGCGGCATGGTTTCGGTGACGACGGTGAGCCCCGAGGGGAGTCTGGTTACTTCAACATTCATCGCTTCTAAAAAGGCGCCGCGTCAGTTCCCGATCCGGGCACGCTGGGCGATGAACTCTTCCACCGTCTTTATGTCCGCATCCAGCACTTCGAAGCGCTCCTCCCTGTGCATCAGTCCGTCCAGCCACGATGGCAAGGCTGGATCAATACCGCAAGCGGTTTTTACTGCCAAGGGGAATTTTGCCGGGTGCGCGGTGGCGAGCGTCACCATGGGAGCGCTGGATTTCTCGAACTTTTTCGCAGTGAAAACGCCCACGGCGGTATGCGGATCGAGCAGGTATCCGGTCTGGGAAAGCGTGTCCTTGATTGTCTTGGCGACCTGTTTTTCGCTCACGCGACCCGCGCGGAAGTCCTTGGCGATCGCCTTCATCGCATGCTTTTCGATCTCGAAGGCGCCGGATTGCTTGAGGCCGTCCATGGCCGAACGGACCTTCTGCGGGTCACGGTCATAGGCCTCGAAAAGCAGGCGCTCGAAGTTGGACGAGATCTGGATATCCATCGACGGCGACATCGTCGCCTTGACGCCCTTCATCTCGTATCGCCCGGTCTTCAGCGTCCTGGCCATGATGTCGTTTTCGTTGGTGGCGACCACCAGCTTGCCGATCGGCAGGCCCATGCGCTTGGCCGCATAGCCGGCGAAAATATCGCCGAAATTGCCGGTCGGCACCGTGAAGGACACCTTGCGGTCAGGTCCGCCCAGCGAAATCGCGGCCGTGAAATAATAGACGATCTGGGCCATGATCCGCGCCCAGTTGATCGAGTTGACGCCGGCGAGTTGCATCCTGTCGCGGAAGCCGTGGTCGTTGAACATCGCCTTGACGAGGTTTCTGGCAGTCGTCGAACGTGCCCCGGATGGCGACCGCATGAACATTGGTGTGCGCGGTCGTCGTCATCTGGCGCTGCTGGACCGGGGAGGACCTTCTCATGCGGGAAGAAGATGAAGAGATCGGTGCGTTCCCGGCCGCCGAAGGCGTCGATCGCAGCGCCGCCGGTGTCGCCGGAGGTGGCGCCCACGATTGTCGCGCGATCGCCGCGGGCGGCCAGCGCATGATCCATGAGCCGCGCCAGCAATTGCATCGCCACGTCCTTGAACGCCAGCGTCGTGCCATGGAAGAGCTCGAGGATGAAGGAGTTCGCCCCGCTCTGCACCCAAGGGCGCCACGGCAGGGTGCTTGAAACGTCGCGTAGGCGGCGTCGATCATCGCCTTGAGGTCCTCGACGGCGATGTCCCTTGCCGGCGAACGGCGTCAGCACGGCCAGCGCGATCTCCTGGTAGCTCTTGCCGCGCAACGCACGGATGTCCTTCCGGGAGAAATGCGGCCATTTCCTTCGGCACGTAGAGGCCGCCGTCGCGGGCGAGCCCGGTCAGCAATGCATCGGAGAAGCCCAGTTCCGGGGCTTCGCCCCGCGTCGAAACATAGCGCACGTCACATCCTCGAAAAGCGTGTTTCCTGTCGCCGGCTGTTCTAGCAACAACGCTCCCCGGGTCCTATCCGGATTGCGCCCGGAACGCCGGGTTTTTTTGGCTTGAATAATTCAGCGGCTCAGTCGATTTTTTGTTTCGCGGCTGATATAGACCGATCACCTTGGCCATGAAAAGGCCTGAAATTGCGACTGATTGCTGTGTCTCGAAACGAGTGGCAGCCTAGACGATGGGGTGGCGTGGACGTGTCTGGCAGTGTTGTTAAGAAGATAGTCGCGCTTGGACTGCTGGCCGGACTCGCCGCCTGCAGCTCCACCGACACCGGTGGCATGTTGTCGAGCGTGAAGAAGGACCAGCCGAGCGACACCGCCGGCAACGATCCCAACATCGTGGTCATGCAGGGCGCGTGCCCGCAGGTCTATCTCCGCGAAGGCACTGCGGTTTACCGCGAATATGGCCGTGGCGTGAAGAAGGACGTGCAGGGTCTCGCAGATCCGAACAAGCTCGTGATCCAGGCCACGCTCGACGCGACGACGCGGCAATGCCGCCGTTCTGCGGAAGGCCTGGTCGTCACCGTGGTCGTGCGCGGCCGCGTCATCACGGGCCCGTCGGGCAAGGATGGAACCTATACGCTGCCGATCCGCGTCGCCGCCACCGATGGCGACAGCACGCTTTATTCCGAGCTCGAGAAGTTCCAGGTCACAATTCCGCCCGGTCAGGGCAGCGCCCAATTCATCTACACGAAGGACAATGTGGTGCTGACCACGGCCGGCGGCATGACACGGCTGTTCGCAGGGATCGACGAGGGTCCCTACAACACGCGGTGAGCCGAAAGCGCGCCGCCCGGCGGCCGCTACACCAGTTCCTTGAAGCTTCTCAGCGCATCCACCATCTGCGGCAATTCCACCATGCGCGCGATCACCGTCTCGGCTCCGGCATCGGTCAGGCGGTCGGCGTGGGTGGGATAGGTATGGCTGCCGCCTGTGAAGCCGATGACCCGCATCCCCGCAGCGCGCGCCGCGTGCACGCCATGGACCGAATCCTCGACGACGAGGCAGCGCGACGGATCGGCGCCGAACTGCTTGGCGCCATGGAAATAGATGTCCGGGCGCGGCTTGGTGCGGTCCGGTCCGAGATCCTTGGCCGAATAGATATGGCCCTCGAAATAGGGTTTCAGCCCGACCTTCGTCAGCATCAGGTCGAGACGATGCGACGATGAATTCGAGCAGATGCAGCGCGGCTCCGTGATCTTGGCCAGCGCATAGCGCACGCCCTCGATCATCTTCACGCGCTTGTTCAGCGTCGCGTCGAGCAGCTTTTCCGACTTGTCCAGAAGCTGCGCGGAGACCGGAATGTCGGATTCCTGCTCGATGGTCAGCAGGATGCTCTTCCAGTCCATTCCGGCAAAGCGGATGCACATGTCCTCGGCGGTGATATCGAAGCCCGCATCGCGCAGCAGCTTGGATTCGACTTCGGCGGCGATGATTTCGGAATCGACGAGCACGCCGTCGCAGTCAAAGAGGATCAGGTCAAAACCAGGCATCGGAACAGGTTCTCTCGGAAATGTATTCGGCTGCGTACACGATTGGCCACCCGATCGCAATGCGGCGACCCATCGTCAGGGGCATCGGTTTTCAAGCCACCGTCAGCATGATCTTGCCGATATGATCGCTTGTTTCCATCAGTTGGTGCGCCTCGACCACCTTGTCCAGATCGAACACCGAATGAATGACGGGTGCGATATCTCCTGATTCCAGCAGGGGCCACACTCGGTCGCGCAACTGGTCGCGGATCTCTTGCTTCTCCTTTGCCGTGCGTGGGCGCATGGTAGACCCCATGACATGAAGCCGCTTGACCATGATCGGCGCAAGGTTGGCGTTTTCGACGACGGCGCCGCCGAGCAGCGAGATGATGGAGAGCCGGCCGTCCTTCGCCAGCGAGGCGAGATTCTTCTCGAAATAGGAAGCTGCGATCATGTCGAGGATGACGTCGACGCCGCCCCTGGTCTCGGCCTTGATGACGGCGGCGAAATCCTCGGTCCTGTAGTTGATGGCGCGCGTCGCACCGAGTTTCACGCAGGCCTTGGCCTTCGCCTCGTTTCCGACAGTGGTGAACACGTTGGCACCAGTCGCCCTGGCCAGCTGGATGGCCGTCGTGCCGATGCCGCTCGATCCGCCATGGACCAGAACGGTTTCGCCGCCCTGCAATCCGGCCATCATGAAGAGATTGGCCCAGACAGTGAAATAGGTTTCCGGCAGTGCGGCGGCACGGATCGCGTCGTAGCCCCGCGGCCATGGCAGCGCCTGGGTGGCGGGCACGGCGCAATAGTCGGCATAGCCCCCGCCATTGGCCAGCGCACAAACCTTGTCGCCGATCGCAAAGCCTTCCGCGCCCGTGCCGATGGCCACGACCTCGCCCGCGACCTCGAGGCCGAGAATGGGACTGGCGCCGGGCGGCGGCGGATAGCCTCCGGACCGCTGGGCGACATCGGGGCGGTTGACGCCGGCGGCTTCGACGCGGATCAGGATCTCGCCGGGCCGGAGGTCGGGCAGGGGTCCGCGCGCCAGTCGCATGACCTCCGGCGCCCCGGTCTGCGGCAGGTCGATGAAACGCATTTCGGTGGGCAGGGACATCCGCTTCCTCCTGTCAGTGCAGGATGGAGATAGGCCGGATCGGCGCCGATGAAAAGCCCGCGCCTGTCGCTCCGTCGGTTGGGTTGCCGCGCCGGACGGTCTCCTCAGGCCGCGGCGTCGAGCGCAGCGCCGAAACGAAGCATGCTGAGCCCGGCGGGACTTCTCTTGGCCAGCGCCTTGACATGAGCGATCTCGCTGCTGATCCGGTCGATGTCGCTGATGACGACGCCCTCGGGGATTTCCAACACGCCGATCGAGCAGCGCATCAGCGGTATCTTCGTCTCCACGCCATCGCGACCATGGCCCATGATGTAGCCGTCGGCGCGCTCCTGGCTGGAATAGAGCGTCATGACCTCGGCGGCGAAGTCCCCGAGAAGTCGACCCAGCGGGTGCAGGACCTCTTCTTCGGTGAGGCCCTGCAGGCCGACGAAGAAGTCGTCACCGCCGATGTGACCGGAGAACTCGTTGTCGAGAAAGAAGTAACGGCGCATCAGGGCGGCAAAGAGCGTGATTGCGTGGTCGCCGGCATGGAAACCGTACCGGTCGTTGAACGGTTTGAAGTTGTCGAAATCGCAGTAGCAGAGATAGCGCGCCTGCTCGGCATCGCCGCAACTGTTCTTGAGGTAGTTGGCGATCGCGATATTGCCCGGCAGGCCGGTGAGCGGGTTCTGGTCCAGCGCGGTCTTGAGCTGCTTCTCGTTGAGGATGCGGATCAGCGACGCTGCCGAAATCGTTCCGGCATGGCGCATGTTTTCCGTCAGCAGCACGCAGTCGCAGCCATCCATGTTGGCAAAGGCGGCTATCAGGTCCTGGGTGTCGGAATCGAGGCTGACGATCGGGGCGTTTTTCACGAAATGCGAGACCGGCCGCAGGTAGTCCCGGTTCTTGAGCAGGTCGCGGCCGAAAGGGTGATAGATGAATTCCTTGAGCTGGGATTCCTGGATGATCCCGCGCGGCTCGTTGTTGACGTTGAGCACCGGAAAATAGTTGTTCTGCGCGTTCTTCCGGAAGATCTCGAAGACATTCTCGATCGGGTCGTTTTCGTAGACGAAGGGCAGGTTTTCGATCTGCTTGCGGATCAGCAGTTCGTCGAGCGAGATCGTCGAGTTCCGGCTTCGGGACTGGTCGCGCAACTGCGGGAAGCTTGAGCGCTGGTCGTCGACATTCACGGACGGGCGGGCGATATAGTAGCCCTGCACCATGTCCACCCCGAACTCCCGGCATGATAGGAATTCCGCCTCGGTCTCCACGCCCTCCGCGATCACCCGGATGCCCAGCGTATGGGCGATGTTGACGATGTTGCGCACCAGATGCTGCTTGCGGGGAGCCTCGTCGACGCCGTCGATGAAGTGACGGTCGATCTTGAGATAGTCCACGGGAAAGTCGCAGAGCAGCTTGAGTTCGCCGCGGCCGACGCCGAAATCGTCGATGGCTATCTTGAAGCCCGAACGTCGCATCTTGGTCACCAGCGCCGCGAATTCCGGAATCGCCGTGTTGTCGAAGCGCTCGGACAGTTCGAAGCAGATCGAGGACGGCGGGATCGAGTGGATGCGAAGGTGCCTGAGCATCGTGTCGAGCAGCGCCTCGCCCTGTGGGATCAGCCTGACGTCGAGGTTGAGGAACAGCGTCGTGTTGCGGAAATCGGGCAGGGCGGTGAACTTGCCCAGTGCGCGACCCGCCATCAACTGGTCGAGTGCGGCGAGCTGTCCGGCTTCGGCCATCCGGTCGATCAGTTCGATCGGCGACTTGAAGCCGAGCTGCTCATGACCGCGGATCAGGCTTTCATAGCCGAAGACGGCGCCGGTCGAGACCTCGACGATCGGCTGGAAAGCGGAGTCCAGGACCGCCTTGCCCAAGGTCAGCAGTTTTTCTCCGGCATAGAGCAGCGGAAAGGCGATCCGTTCGGCGGCAGGCATGCAAACTCCACTGCGACAGTCTTGTTTCTTTGGCCGCAGAGTTGCTTGAAATCTTTGATAAATCGTTCTCCGGGGATGAAGGTTTTGTGACATGTGGGGACAATTTTCTCTATCATCTCCGTCAATACGGCGCGGTGTCGCAAATGCGATCGTAAAACGCCACTTCCAGTGGTGAAATGGCCGTGCGAATTCGGTTTACTGCGTCGACTCCAAATCGGACAGGCAGCAATGGCACGCAACAAGCCCAATATTCTCATCATCATGGTCGACCAGCTGAATGGGACTTTCTTTCCCGATGGTCCTGCCGATTTTCTGCATGCGCCTCACCTGAAGGCGCTTGCCGCGCGTTCCGCCCGCTTTGTCAACAACTACACGTCCTCGCCGCTTTGTGCCCCGGCGCGCGCCTCCTTCATGGCGGGCCAGTTGCCGAGCCGGACGCGGGTCTATGACAATGCTGCCGAATATGTCTCGTCGATCCCGACCTACGCGCATCACCTGCGCCGAGCCGGCTACTACACCGCTCTGTCGGGCAAGATGCATTTCGTCGGTCCCGACCAGTTGCACGGCTTCGAGGAGCGGCTGACCACGGATATCTACCCGGCCGATTTCGGCTGGACGCCGGATTATCGCAAGCCGGGCGAGCGCATCGACTGGTGGTATCACAACATGGGTTCGGTGACCGGCGCCGGCGTGGCGGAGATCACCAACCAGATGGAGTATGACGACGAGGTCGCCTTCCTCGCCAACCAGAAGCTCTACCACCTCGCTCGAGAGAACGACGACGCCGAGCGCCGTCCGTGGTGCGTCACGGTGTCCTTCACCCACCCGCACGACCCCTATGTCGCCCGGCGGAAGTTCTGGGATCTCTACGAGGGGTGCGAGCACCTCGAACCCACTGTGCCACCGATCCCGTTCGATCAGCAGGATCCGCATTCCAAGCGGCTGATGCTCGCCTGCGACTACCAGAAGTTCGCCATCTCTGGCGAAGACGTCCGCCGCTCGCGCCAGGCCTATTTCGCCAATATTTCCTATCTCGATGAGAAGGTCGGCGAACTGGTGGATACGCTAACCCGCACCCGCATGCTCGACGACACCGTCATCCTGTTCTGCTCGGACCATGGCGATATGCTCGGCGAGCGCGGCATGTGGTTCAAGATGAGTTTCCTCGAAGGCTCCGCCCGCGTGCCGCTGATGGTGGCCGGCCCCGGCGTGTCCCCCGGCGCGCATCTCGCGCCGGTCTCCAACCTCGATGTCACGCCGACCCTGGCCGACCTTGCCGGCATCTCCATGGACGAGATCATGCCCTGGACCGACGGCGAAAGCCTTGTGCCCGTCATCAGGGGCGGCGAGCGAACGTCGCCTGTCCTGATGGAATATGCCGCAGAGGGCTCCTATGCGCCGATGATCGGCATTCGCGAGGGCAGGTGGAAATACATTCACTGCTCGCTCGACCCTGATCAGTTGTTTGATCTCGACAGCGATCCGACCGAGATGAACAATCTCGCAGCCGACCCGGCCCATGCCGCGACGCTTGGCGAATTCCAGTCGAAGGCACTGGCCCGTTGGGACCTGGCGCGCTTTGACGCCGAGGTGCGCGAAAGCCAGGCACGGCGCTGGGTCGTCTATGAAGCGCTCCGCAACGGTGCCTATTATCCGTGGGACCACCAGCCGCTGCAGAAGGCCTCGGAGCGCTACATGCGCAACCACATGAACCTCGACAATCTCGAGGAATCCAAGCGGTATCCGCGTGGGGAATGACGCGATCACGCGTCGTGACAAGCCTATCGAGCGAGAGACGGAGTTCTGTCGCAAACGGAACGGAATCTGGCCCGCCAAATAGGATGCGCCGGAAGTCCGTCGCCTATATGCTCTCGACAACGTGAATTCCGGCGATGGCCGGGGTAGGGGATCAGTATGCGCGCACAGCCGAAGGCCAGTCATTTCATTGATGGCGACTATGTCGAGGATACCGCAGGCGCGGTGTTCGAGAGCATCTATCCCGCGACCGGGGAAGTGATCGCGCGGCTGCATGCCGCCACGCCCGCCATCGTCGAGCGGGCGGTTGCCTCGGCGAAGAAGGCGCAGGTCGAATGGGCCAGGATGAGCCCGACCGCACGCGGCCGTATCCTCAAGCGCGCCGCCGAGATCATGCGCGAGCGCAACGAGGAACTCTCGCACCTCGAGACGCTCGATACCGGCAAGCCGATCCAGGAAACCATCGTCGCCGACCCGACCTCGGGCGCGGACTCGTTCGAATTCTTCGGCGGTGTCGCGGGTGCTGCGCTCAATGGCGAGCACATTCCGCTCGGTGCCGACTGGGCCTATACCAAGCGCATCCCGCTCGGCGTCTGCGTCGGCATCGGCGCCTGGAACTACCCCCAGCAGATCGCCTGCTGGAAGGGTGCGCCGGCGCTGATCTGCGGCAATGCCATGGTGTTCAAGCCTTCAGAGAACACCCCGCTCGGCGCGCTGAAGATCGCCGAGATCCTGATCGAAGCCGGTCTGCCCAGGGGTCTCTACAACGTTATCCAGGGCGACCGCTCGACCGGCCCGCTGCTGGTCAACCATCCTGATGTCAACAAGGTGTCGCTCACCGGCTCGGTGCCGACAGGCCGCAAGGTGGCGGAAGCCGCTGCCGGCGCCCTCAAGCATGTGACGATGGAACTCGGTGGCAAGTCACCGCTGATCGTCTTCGACGACGCCGATATCGACTCCGCCGTCGGCGGCGCCATGCTCGGAAATTTCTATTCGACTGGCCAGGTCTGCTCCAACGGCACCCGCGTCTTCGTCCAGAAGAGCGTCAAGGGCGAATTTCTCAAGCGGCTCAAGGCCCGGACCGAGGCGATCACCATCGGCGACCCCGAGGATTACGCCACCCAGATGGGCCCGGTCATCAATCGTGCCCAGCAGGAAAAGATCCTGGGCTATATCGAAAAGGGCAAGGCCGAAGGCGCGACGCTGGTGACCGGCGGCTCGATTCCGAATGCGGTCTCCGCTGATGGTTGCTACATCCAGCCGACTGTGTTTGCCGACGTGACCGACGGCATGACGATTGCCCGCGAAGAGATTTTCGGGCCGGTCATGTGCGTGCTCGATTTCGACAATGAAGCCGAGGTGCTCGAGCGGGCCAACGCCACCGAGTTCGGCCTCTCCGGCGGCGTCTTCACCTCGGACATGACGCGGGCGCATCGCGTCGTGGACCAGCTGGAGGCCGGCACGGTTTGGATCAACACCTACAATCTCTGCCCGGTGGAAATCCCCTTTGGCGGGGTGAAGCAGTCGGGTTTCGGTCGCGAGAATTCGCTGGCCGCGATCAATCACTATTCTGAATTGAAGACGGTGTATGTGGCGATGGGCAAGGTCGAGGCGCCGTATTGAGGGCGGGGGAATGCCCCCTCACCAACTTCGGCCAAGGGTTCACTGACGTTCACCCGGCCTTCGTATCCTCTCCCACAAGTGGAGAGGTAGGGGTGCCACGATTGCGGCCTCCCATTTGGTGAGGTGGTGCAGCGGAGTTTACCTCTCCCCTTGTGGGAGAGGATAGTTCATCCCCAAGAGGCGTAGCCGATTGGCTGGATGAACTTGGTGAGGGGTATCCCTCGGGCAATGGTTTCAGGTGAGGTTCCGCAGAGAGCCCAGGGGAATTTCATGCAGGCAGATTACATCATCGTCGGTTCGGGCTCCGCAGGCTCCGCGCTCGCCTATCGCCTCTCCGAGGATGGCAGGAACACGGTGCTCGTGCTGGAATATGGCGGCTCCGACAGGGGGCCGTTCATCCAGATGCCGGCGGCACTGGCCTGGCCGATGAGCATGAAAATGTACAACTGGGGCTATCTCTCCGAGCCCGAGCCGAACCTCAATAGCCGCCGCATCACCGCGCCGCGCGGAAAGGTCATCGGCGGGTCGTCCTCGATCAACGGCATGGTCTATGTCCGTGGCTCGGCCGAGGATTTCGACAGTTGGGACGAGAGCGGCGCGACCGGCTGGTCCTATGCCGACGTGCTACCCTATTTCAAGCGGCAGGAACATTCCAAGGGCGGACAGGACGGCTGGCGTGGCACCGACGGGCCGCTGCATGTCCAGCGTGGACCGGCCAAGAACCCATTGGTGCGCGCCTTCGTCGAGGCGGGCCGCCAGGCCGGTTTCGAGACCACCGAGGACTATAACGGCGAGAAGCAGGAAGGCTTCGGCCTGATGGAGCAGACGATCCATAACGGTCGCCGCTGGTCCGCCGCCTCCGCCTATCTCCGTCCGGCGATGAAGCGCGACAATGTCGAGCTCGTGCGCTGCTTTGCCCGCCGGATCATTCTGGAGAACGGCCGGGCGACCGGCGTCGAGATCGAGCGCGGCGGCCGCATCGAGATCGTCAAGGCGAACAGGGAAGTCATCATCTCGGCCTCGTCCTTCAATTCGCCGAAGCTGCTGATGCTCTCGGGCATCGGCCCGGCGGCCCACCTCAAGGAGATGGGCATCGAGGTGAAGGTCGATCGTCCCGGCGTCGGCGCCAACCTCATGGATCACATGGAATTCTATTTCCAGCAGATCTCCACCAAGCCGGTGTCGCTCTATTCATGGCTGCCCTGGTTCTGGCAGGGCGTAGCCGGCGCCCAGTGGCTGTTCGGCAAATACGGGCTGGGCACCTCCAACCAGTTCGAAAGCTGCGCTTTCGTGCGGTCAGCGCCGGGTGTCCGCCAGCCCGACATCCAGTTCCATTTCCTGCCGGTGGCAATCTCCTATGATGGCAGGGCGGCGGCCAAGAGCCACGGCTTCCAGGTCCATGTCGGCTATAACCATTCCAAGTCGCGTGGGAACGTGACGTTGCGCTCGCCCGACCCGATGGTCGATCCTGTCATCAAGTTCAACTACATGAGCCACGAGGAAGACTGGATCAAGTTTCGCCATTGCGTCCGGCTCACCCGCGAGATTTTCAGCCAGAAGGCCTTCGACGATTTCCGTGGCCCGGAAATCCAGCCCGGGGAAAAAGTCCAGTCCGACGCCGAGATCGACGCCTTCCTGCGCGAGCATCTGGAGAGCGCCTATCACCCCTGCGGTACCTGCAAGATGGGTTCAAAGGAGGACCCCATGGCGGTGGTCGATCCGGACACCCGGGTCATCGGCGTCGAGGGCCTGCGCGTCGCCGACTCGTCGATCTTCCCAAAGCTCACCTATGGCAATCTCAACGGTCCCTCGATCATGACCGGCGAGAAGGCGGCCGACCATATCCTCGGCAAGCCGAGACTGGCGCGCTCGAACCAGCAGCCTTGGATCAACCCGCGATGGGAAGTAAGCGACAGGTAAGAGCGATCGACGGTTCGACGGTCTGCGAGTGCGTCAAACGAACCCGATCCAGCGACCGGCCAGAAGGGCGGCAAGCCAGGTGGCGAAAGACAGCCCTGCCAGAAGACGCAAGGTGACGCTTGGCGTCGCGCCGCGCTTCGCCATGGGCCAGTTGACGTTCCGATGGAGCGCGGCAACGTTGATCATACCGAGCGCCAACAATCCCATCTTGATCAGAAACGCGGGATTGCCGGCATATTCCGCCGGCTTGACGCTGAACAGCATCAGGCCCGTGAGCGACGCCAGCGCCAATCCAGTGGCGGCGACTCGCATCAGAAGCGGCACAAGTTCAGAAAGGGTACCCACGCGGATGATGCCCATCAGTCTCAAGTCGAGCGGCAGGATCGCGCCCAAGAGCAGGCTGATGCCGAGGATATGGGCGGCGTTGACGAAGACATAGGCCGTCACGTTCCGCCGAAGAAAAGCCGCGAATGGCAGGCTTCCGAACCATTCGAGCCACGCCAGAGGCTCCACCGGCGTCAGCTCTTGTTGATCCGCTCCGGATAGATGTCATAGACTCTGTCGCCCACCGTCACCCGCACCGCCTTCAGCCGCTTTTCGTCCGGATCCTGCGACCGGTTGCCGAGCACGGTCACTGTCTCGCCAAGCTTGACGGACTCTGCGTTGAAGCCGGAGCGTTCGGTCTGGCGCGGGTTGCCGAGTTCGATATGCCAGTCGACGCCATCGGTGGCGGTCAGGTCGATCGTCGGATGCGGCGGGGCGATGACGACCTTGCGGACGGTCCCGGTCAGTTCGATCTGGTCGCCCTCCGCCCAGGACCAGCCGTGATGGGCAAGCGCTGCGCTGGCCACGAGGGCAGCCACCAGCCCCGCGGAGAGGAGAGTACTGGCACGTCGGTTCATGATGTTGCTCCTTCTGTTCTCCGCAGAATGGGCTTGCGAGGCGGGGATTTCCACCCTCTCACCGAAAGTTGACGTCAGGGGCCTATTGGTTCAGTGCGCCCGACACGATCCGGAACGGGCTGGAAATGGTCGCGCCCGCCGCGTCGAAGACGAACGCGCCCGCCTTGCGCAGCCCCTTGTCCTCCGTGCCGGCCGCCAGCGACGGATAGAGGCCGACGAGGTCGACGAACCGGTTGTGGTGAGCCGAATCGGAGGGTTCCACCTGGGATATGTCGATCAGCGTCACGCCGCTGGCGACGGCTGCCTGCTGGACCTTGGGATCGTTGACATTGAGCGTGCCGACGCGGTTGCTGCTGGCACTGATCAGCCTGGAGACGGCGAGCGCCCGGTCGTCGCCGGATACGAGGATGGTCATCGGATTCTTCATCTTGCCGATAACCGCCATCTGCGTGCGGAACACGTCTTCGTCGATATCGGGCGCGGCAAGCACGACGTTGAGTTTGGCGAGCACGTCGTCGCGCCCCTGCAGCTTCAACTGCCGCAATGCCTCGACCACGAGCCATCCACCCATGGAATGGCCGAACACCATGACGTCCTTGTCGCTGCGGCCAGCCACGGCCTCCGTCATCAACGCCGCGAGATAGTCGCGGGAATAGGTTGCCGATTCCTTGTCCGCTACATAGCCGGCGACCGCGGCCTGCGATGGCCAGGAAAACAGGATCGGCGTGCCGTCGAGGCGGGCATCATGCGATATCTGCGCCAGCCGGAACAGCGATTCCTGGAAATTGTAGTTGTAGCCGTGGACGAAAATCCCGACCCGGTTCGAACCGGCCTTGCCTGGATGGATGGCCTCGCGGAACGCCGCCTCCGAAAGCACCGCCTGTCCTGTCACGGCGAAGTCCTTGGCCGGATTGGCCTTCCGCCCCTTTGGCCACTCGATCTGCGACGGCTTGTGCGTCGGGGGGATCGAAACCGTCAATTCGGCATAGTTCGGTGCCGTCGCCTTGCCGGCGTCGAACACATTGCTGTCGGGATTGATGCGGTTCCGGGTGGTCACGGCATAGACCCGCACCTGCTTTGCGTCATCCGGCACCGCAGAAACGGTCTCCAGCACCTCCGGTCCGGGGCGCGTGCCACAGCCGGTCAGCCCGATGGAGAGAATGAGGAATGCGCTTGCTGCGAAGATGCTGGATTTCAAGGTCTGTCACCGGGCTGGTCGATGGATGTCTATAGCAACACCCACCGACCGTTGACAGGGGCTACTGCAACGAAGCGGCACGGGCGTGATCCGGTCGCAGCCATGACAAGGACTGTGGCACCAGCGTGTCCATCGCCAACATCACCCGTCCGCGGTGGCGATTGAGCAACAGCCCGAGGCCGATCACCGCAAGACCGATGAACGACAGCGCGAAGGAGAACATCAGAACCTCCTTGAACACCTCATTGGCGAGATATCCGAGATAGGTCGCCACGCCGATCGCCCCGAACACGGCATAGACCCGGCGGTTGAGAAACAGGCTGACGCCGATCATCGCAACATTGATGAGGCAATAGACGAACTTCATCAGTTCCGTGCTGCTGTCGGAAAAGGTCATGCCGCACCAGAATGTCATCACCCCGAATATGTGGAGCCAGAAGGCGAAATCGGGACCTTTGCGTCTCAATATGTCGACGGCCCAGGCCACCACGATCATGCCGAGCCCGAAATAGAGCGAGACAGCCCTGCGCGTGTCGAAATCGGTATAGTTTCCCGGCTCGCGTGTGAACCACAGCGCCAGGTCCATCGACATGAACCACAGCGCCACGGCGGCGATCACCAGGATGAACGGAAAGGGGTATCGCCAGGTGGCGATCATGGCCGCGCCGATTGCGCCGATCTCCATGTAGATCCAAGTGCCCTTGATGTAGGTGAAGAAGCCGCCGTACTGGCCCGGATCGCCCATCGCGTGTTTCCAGAGGTCCAGCCCGTCCTGCACCCCGTAGATGATCAGCGGCACCATGGAAACGGCGATGGCGATCAACAGTCCCGCAGGGATGCGAAGGGTCGCGTTGCGCCAAAGCATGTGACCGGAGGCCAGGAATGCGACCAGATAGGCCGCGCCGCATCCCGCCAGCGCCCAGCCGCCCATGCGATTGAAGGCCTCGTTGGTGAAAAGGCCCAAGGCGCCGATGACGATCAGCGCGCCCGCGTACCACAGGACATGCGTCAGGTCGAAGCGCGGGGCGGTCTGGCGGGTCAGGTCGGGACTGCGTCGATCGAGAAACGTCCGGATCTCCGCGAGTTTGGTGTCGTCTATCAGTCCGGCATCCCGGATGGCTTTGAGGTCGGCATCGGCCAGCATGGTGATTCTCCGCGTGGAACTATGCTGTGAACAACGTTCATGAACGTGGTTCTATTCGACCCCGGCGGCGTTGTCCATCACCTCGGGACGGATGCCTCATGCCGGCACGACCGCGATGCCGGCGCTGACAAGTTCCTCGCGCTGCTCGGTTCCCGCCTGCTGCGAGAGGATGATGCCGGCCGCCGCCTCGAGCGGCATGATGGTCACCGGCGAGGCGCGACCGAGCTTGTCGGAGGTCAGCGCCACGTAGGTACGCGTCGACTGCAAGGCGATCTGGCGCTTGATGGCGGCCTCCTCGAAATCGCCTGTCGTGAAGCCGTGGCGGACATGGGCGGCGGTTGCCCCGAGGAAGAACAGATCGGGGCGCATGGTTGCGATGGCGGCGCTGGCCATCGAGCCGACGGCGACCATGGAATGCTTGTAGACCCGGCCGCCGATGAGGATGACCTCTGCGCTCGGGTGATGTTCGAGCTCGGCGGCGATCGTCGGGCTATGAGTGACCACGGTGAAGGCAGTGTCGCGGGGCAGGGCGCGGGCGATCTCCGCATTGGTGGTGCCGCCATCGATGAACACGGTCTGGCCCTGCCGCACCAGCGTCGCAGCGGCCTGGCCCAGGCGCTTCTTCTCGTCTGACGCCACCGACTTGCGCGCGGCGAAATCCGGCAGTCCCGGCTGCAGCGGCATCGCTCCGCCGTGAACCCGCGCGAGAAGCCCGTCTGCCGCCATCTCCCTGAGGTCGCGACGAATGGTATCTTCCGACAGGCCCAGTTCCTCCGCGAGGCTCTTGGCGACCAGCCTGCCGTCCGACCGGAGGCGATCAAGAAACAATGCCTTGCGTTCGGTCGTCAACATTTCCCTTGACTCCTGCATGAAATTACACGAATTATCGCGAAATTGCACGAAAAATGATCTGAATTCAAGTAAATTCGTGCAAAGATATACAGTTTCATGCAAACGGAGATGGACATGTTGATACTGATCGCGGGACCCTATCGCTCGGGCACGTCGGACGACCCCGTTCGGATGGCCGCCAATCTGCGGCGGCTGGAAGCGCCGTCCTACGCGCTTTTCAAGGCCGGCCATACGCCTGTGATCGGCGAATGGGTGGCGTTGCCCGTCTGGAATGCGGCGGGCGGCGAGCATGTGGGCGACGACCTCTATGAAGAGATCTTCCACCCGGTCGCGCATCGCTTGCTGGCGCTCTGTGACGGCGTGCTGCGCCTGCCAGGTGACTCCAAGGGTGCCGACAACGATGTCAGGATCGCCCATGAGCGCGGCATTCCGGTGTGGCATGATCTCAACGATGTACCGGGCGTGGCCGGCTGAGGTGGCTCAGGCCGTTGCGGGCGCAGATTCCGCGGCGGCCGCCTCCAGCAGCCAGTCGCGAAATGCGATGATGCGCGGGTCGGATGCCGAGCCCTTGGGATAAACAAGGAAATAGGCAAATTCGGCCGGCGCCCGGATGCTGAGTTCGAAGGGCCGCACCAGCCGGCCTTCGGAGAGGTCGTTGGCGATCATCGCGAAATCCGCCAGCGCAACGGTTTCGCCTGAGAGTGCCGACTCCACCGCGTCGGATGACGTGGCGAACACCACCGTGCGGCCGTCGTCATAGTCGTGTATTCCGGCGGCCGCCATCCACATCGCCCAGTTCGGCCAGGTCACGCCCTGACGCGACCACTCTATATGGGCCAGTGTATGGTGCAGCAGGTCGCGCGGTTCTGAAAGCGGACGACCCGATTTCAGCAATCGAGGGCTGCAAACGGGCACGACGACATTGTCGAACAGGCGGTTGGCAATCAATCCGGGATATTTCCCGCTGCCGAAGCGGATCGCCACGTCGATGTCGTCGAGGTCGAACTCGCGAACCTCGTAGGACACTTCGAAGCGGAGTTCGATGCCGGGCTGCAGCTTGCGGAATGTGTCGACGCGCCGCATCAGCCATTTGGTCGCAAAATGCGGGTCGACAGTGACCTTGAGCTGGGTTGTGACGCTGCGCGACAGTTTTCGCGCCCGGGCCACGGCGCGGTTGACGATGTCGAGCGCCTCCGCTGCCGCCTCGCACAGCACCTCGCCCTCGGCTGTGAGGTGAATCGACCGGCTGGAGCGGACGAAGAGGCGTATGCCGAGCCGCTCTTCGATTTCCTTGATCTGGTAGCTGACCGCAGCGGGCGTCAGGTTCAGTTCGTCCGCCGCCCGCGTGAAATTGAGATGCCGCCCGGCCGACACCAGCGTCCTGAGCGCGCGAGTTCCGGGCAGAGAGATCATTTTTACCTTCAAGGAAAATTCACTGATTGAGAAAGAACTACTCATTTCTCTCTTTAAGGTCAATGTGGCATACTGAAGACAATCCGTAAGCTTCAAGTTTGACTTGACATAAACCATGTGAGGCCGCCATGTTCGCCGATATCTCCCATTCCCCGCGATCGACCTTAATCGCCCGGCTGTCGCTGTTCGCTGGCCGCCTGTTTCATGCCTTCGATTCCATGAGCGCCGGAGAGCTTCCGCCTGAACTCGCCCGGCTGTCCGACCACCAGCTTCGCGACATCGGTATTGACCCGCGCAGCATCAGGGCATCGCCGCCGCCGACCGCCACCGAGATCGAACGGATGCGCCGCGAATGGCCATGATTCGCGGACCAGGGGTCAGGCCGCAAGCATCGTTTCGACTGTTGATACGGCCTGCCCAGATGACATTCTCTGCATCGGCTTGAGACACACAGCATGCGAAATAGGGGAAGCGATCCGCCGCTAAATGCAACAACCGCCCAATTTTCGACACGCTTCCTCCCCTGATGCTGCGGTCAAGGGGTTTCGGCCCTGTTGCGGCTGTATATATACATCCGTATGGAAACTTGTGCGCCGGCTGCCGGTGCCGGTAGCGCGTGGGGTACGGTTGTGGGTCTGTTTGGTGATCGCAGTTACGAAGAGTTCGGGACAATCCTCCAGGCGGCGAACGCGGCCTTCGGAAAGTCCGGCCCGGACGGCTGGACTCAACTCAAGATGTCCGATCTCGGCATCAAGCAGAACGGCGATACCTATACGAGCCCGAACAATCGCGGCAAGGCGATCGTGCTCGAACAGGACGACCAGTTGATCGTGGCATTCCGCGGCACCGACAAGTTCAGCGACATCAAGGATTATTACGACATCTCGGCCGTGAAATCCTATGCGAAGCAGTTCGACAAGCTGCTCGACGCGTTGAAGATCTACCAGAATGCGAACGACCTGGAGACGACGTTTACCGGCATCAGCCTCGGGGGCGCTGTCACGAACATCATCGCCGACAAGTCCGACAACCAGTGGGGCGATGCGTTCAAGAATTCCACCTATCTCGGCATTGCCAGCCCCTATCTGTCGAACAATACCAACCGCGACCTGTTCAATTTCGGCATCCAGAACGACCTCGTCTACGGTGTCGTTCCGCACAGCTGGAACCCGCGCTCCAAGAGCATGGCGGCCGAGAACGTCTACATCTACGAGAACGGCCGCAGGCTGGTTGACAATCTCGACGACCAGCTGTCGCCGCATCATGTGGGCGGCCTCAACAGCGCCATCAAGTCCCTCGATGGCCTGACCACCATGACAGGCGAACGTCTGGTCGACGTGCTCAAGCAGGACAGCTACGTGATCTTCGACCGCACGAAGGAAGTGCTGAAGGCCAGCGAACTCGATCACCCCGATTTCCACGTGCTGAACATCATCGGCGAAAGCCGTGACGACCGCATCAACGGCGCTGACAAGGGCAATCGCGGTGGGAATGAGGAGCGCGTCTTCGGCCGCGGCGGCAATGACGTCATCAACACCAGGCAGGGCCGCGACGAACTTTATGGCGGCTCCGGTGACGATGTCCTCAACGGTGGCAACGGTGCGGACTGGATGTATGGCGACGACGGCAACGACCGTCTCATTCTCGCCGATCACCGCGATCTCGCCGAGGGCGGCGCCGGCAGCGACCGCTTCGTCATCCAGACCATCGGCAAGGGCGGCACCCAGCCCGCGGAGGTCTTCCTTCCCGATTTCAAACCCGGCGAGGACAAGATCGACTTCAGGGATTTCGACGGCAACAACATGAAAAAGGGCATCCAGGCCCTGAAGGTCGTTGAATTCGTGCAATATACCGACGGCGAGAGCGATCTGGAGCGCGGCTTTGTCAACAACCTCAAACCCGGCGGCATCACCATCTACGAAGACCAGTTCGACACCACCTGGCTGATCATCAACCGCGACAATGACAAGAACCGCGAGTTCGTCATCCACTTCGATGGTGCGCTCGGCGATTTCTCGGCCGATCTTCTGCTCTGATCCTGAGGCAGTCTATCAGCCCTCCAGCGCCCGCGCCGCCCACATGTCGCGGAAGGCCGGCCGGTCGTGGCAGCGCTCGTACCAGGCCACAACATTGGGGTTGGCTCCCGTCAGCGCTGGCTCCGTCATCGCATAGCGGCAGATCTCGGCAACGTTGAGATCCGCCACGGTGAAGCGGTCGCCGACGAGATAGTCCTTCGTCGCCAGATGCTGGTTGAGGATCTCGAAGGGCCGCTTCAGCAACCGCGTGCTGACCGCCAGCGTGTCCCGTCCGCCCGGCGTGTCCTGCAATGCGTTGTCATGGGTCAGCACGATCTTGGCCGCTTCCTGCTCGATCTCGTTGACCGCCCAGAACGACCAGTTTGCAATCTGCCCCTCCTCGGCAAGGGAGCGTGCCGCGAGCGGGCCGCCATGCTTGCGCGAGAGATAGAGATTGATGGCAATCGATTCCCACAGCGCCAGCCCGTCGTCGTCGATCGTCGGGATATGTCCATTCGGATTGATCGCCAGGAATGCAGCCGATCTCGTGTGCAATGGTGCATCCGGTGCTGCCGGATCGGCCACGCGGCGGACCTGGACGACGGGCACGCTTTCGAATTCGATCCCGAGTTCGTGCGCCATCCAGTAGTTGCGCGACGCTCTCGACTGGTAGACGCCATAGATTTTCAACATCGGTACGCTCCTGCCTGCCCTTTGACCTCAGGCAGGTTGGTCGGGTTTTGCCGCGCCGTCCAATCAAAGTTGCCGCGGGTCAGACATCAGCCCGGCTGATGGGCGCGGCAGAGCTCCGCTGCGTGCCTCCACTTCGACCTTGCTGATCACAGCGAAGCTCGCGTCGTGTCCTGTCGTCGGTCAGGCCTTGTGCAGGAAATCGACCACGCCGGTATCGAGGTCGTAATCGGCCGGAACGATCTTCACCTTGCCGGCGGCCACCAGATGCGACACGATCGCGCTTTCGGCCAGGATGCGCTCGGCGCCGTTGAAGGCATTGGCATGGGCGGTCCGGTCGACGAAGGTCTCGCCGCGCTCCGTCTCCGCGAGCGCGACCGGGAGGATCGGCTTGCATGGGCATGATGGGGGAAGCCGTGTCGACGCGGGCGCAGAGGGGCGGTCGCAGGGGATCCGCGCGGCTGATCAGCGGCGGCGACCGGCAAAGAACGAGGCGACGAACAGGCTGAAAGTGCCGAGCGGGATTTCGAGATAGCGCGACGAAGCCAGCGCAAGGAAGCTGGTCGTGTACACCGACGCCTCGGTATTGTTGTAGAGCACCCACCATGCGACTGCGAAGCCGCTGGCGAGCAGCAGTCGAGTCATCGCGCCCCGGCCGGCCGATGCCGCGACGTAGCCCCATGTGATCATGAAGCCGATCAGCACGGAGGCCGCGACGGTCGACAGAAGCTGGCCGATGCCGTCGACGCCGAGCCCGGAGATGAAGAGGTAGAACAGGTTGTTGAACCCGGGCAGTCCGATGGCAAAAATGTTGGAGAACACCGGTACGCCGCTGACGTCGGTGGCGTTCACGAACAGCGTCTGGCTGATACCCGTCGCCAGCAGCCCGCAGGCGGCACTCTCGGCAAGACATATGCGGGCGACGCCGCCGAGGACGAGATAGACTGTTTCCGAAAGGGCAAAGAGCACGGCCAGGATGATGACCGCCGTCTGCCACGCCGGTCGCTGGAGGCCGGTGGCAGATGCATCTGCCGCTGATGTCTTTGCGCTGTTCAAGGCGGTCTCCCGTTTCGTTGCATGTCGTGTGGCGAGCAAACCTTGTCACCGGTAGCCGATATACGGGCGGATCGGCCGCGATATTCGACACGCACAAGCCGCGCGGCGGATCCGCAAGACAGCCGGCCACGAAATATTTTCCCGAACCGGCACGTCCATTCAGGCTTTGGTAACCAGGATCGGTAACCATAACAGTCAGTAAAAGCGTATTGCGTATTGGTGAGTATCACATGGCGGCTTTGTCTTCGCGCGCTCTCTCGTCCGAGGTTTCCCAAGGGCTGACGACCGGCGCTTCCTGGCTCAACACGATCATCAAGGGCGATTGCGTTGCAGCCCTTGAGCGGCTGCCGGACAAGTCCGTCGACGTCATCTTTGCCGACCCGCCCTACAATCTCCAGCTTGGCGGTGCGCTGCATCGTCCGGACCAGAGCCTTGTCGATGCCTGCGACGACGCATGGGACCAGTTCGCGAGTTTCGAGGCCTATGATGCCTTCACCCGCGCCTGGCTGCTCGCCTGCCGCCGCGTGCTGAAGCCCAACGGCACGATCTGGGTCATCGGCTCCTACCACAACATCTTCCGCGTCGGCTCGGCCTTGCAGGATCTCAGCTTCTGGATCCTCAACGACGTCGTCTGGCGCAAGACCAACCCGATGCCCAACTTCAAGGGCCGACGCTTCCAGAACGCGCATGAGACGATGATCTGGGCGAGCCGCGATGCCAGCGCCAAGAGCTACACCTTCAACTACGATGCGATGAAGGCTGCCAATGACGACGTGCAGATGCGCTCGGACTGGCTGTTCCCGATCTGCTCCGGCGGCGAACGCCTGAAGGGCGCCGACGGCAAGAAGGCCCACCCGACCCAGAAGCCGGAAGCCCTGATCGCCCGCGTGCTGATGGCCTCATCCAGGCCCGGCGACGTCGTGCTCGATCCGTTCTTCGGCTCCGGCACAACGGGCGCCGTCGCCAAGCGCCTCGGCCGCAACTTCGTCGGCATCGAGCGCGAACAGGATTACATCGACGCCGCCACGGCGCGCATAGCAGCCGTCGAGCCGCTCGGCAAGGCGCCGAGCTGACGGTCATGACCGGCAAGAGGGCCGAGCCGCGCGTCGCCTTCAACACGCTGGTGGAAGGCGGGCTCGATCCAGTCCCGGGCACGGTGCTGACCGATAGCAGAGCGCCGCCATAGCGGCCATCGTCCGCGCCGATGGCACGCTCGCCTCCGGCGGGACTCCGCCGGCTCGATCCACACGGCTTGGTGCAAAGCGCTCGTCCAGGGTCTCGACGCATGCAACGGATGGACCTTCTGGCACTATGACGACGGGGCTTCCCTGCTTCCGATCGACACCCTCAGAAGCGTCATCCGCAAGGGGATGGAGGGGGCGGGCGGCTGACCTCCACTCACGCCCGCTTCATCCACCCTTCTTCTCCGCCTCTCCGGTTAAGTCCTTCAGTCCCGGAGAGGAAAAATGGCCCAGGAGT